>JAHQWK010000032.1 GCA_029856145.1 Promethearchaeia archaeon | reverse complement strand
CATGGGCTTCTAACAACGCATAAACAGGATCTCCAGGCATTAATTTAGAGAGGATAAAGGTCAATGTTAACACTCCAAATACGACTGGTATAGCTGCTAATAATCTCCTTAAAAGATACTTAAGCATGCTCATAAAATCACCATTGTTTTATTTTTTTAAAAATATTCGGTTGAAATATGACATATTCTCTTTTTTTTTGACATGTCATAATTTTAGACCAATAATTTTACTTAGTCTTCACAAAGAAATATCAATTTTAGCTTTAAATATATATTTTTGTTCAAATATTTGAACAATTGCTTGAAGTAATAAAATTTATTTTAAAGAATTCAATAATATATAAGAAGCGAAAAAGAATAATCAATACTAGAGAAAAATATAAGTGATAATGAGATTTGAAGAATTAAATCATAAAGAAGACGAATTTGAAGGACCTCCAGAATCTAAATCACGAAAAAATTATACGAAATCTCTTTTAAGTTATTATCTCAAAAGGATTATTCATAATCTCACTATTCTACAAGGGATAATGACGATATTATTTTTGCTTATGTATACTCAAAATGTTATCGATCAAAATATTATTGATTTTTTCCTCTATTTCTCAATTATTACTTTCATTTTTTATGGATTTTTAATTTATGGAATTCATTTGCTCGAAAGACCTCGTATTAAGAAAATTACTCCTAAACTTACTCAAACCGTAGAGATTATAACAGAGATAAAACCTAAAATTTCTGAAAACATATTACAAGGAAAAACACTTCAAGTTTATTGGTATTTCTTTACTCATAAACTTGCTGGTGTAAGAGAAATTCAGAAAGCATTGAATATTTCATCTTCTGGAACAGTTTCTTATCAAATCACTAAATTACTAAAAGCAGGTTTTATATCGAAAGATGAGAAGGAAGGAAAATATTATTTAAATGAGGAAGTAAAAATAGGAATATTAAGATTTTTTATTCGTATTGGTAAGCGAACAATCCCTAGAATTTCATTATACTTAATAATCTATTTTTTGGGCTTTATTATTTATTTAATCCTTGCCATGATTCAAGGCATAGGTTTCTTCTCTGACCCTATTAATTTACTTTTGTTATTTTTTTTGATTCTAGGGACAATAATATTTATTTTAGAATCATATAAAATTTGGAAATTAAAACCAATAAAATAATTATTTTTTTTCTAATCTCAACAGATTAGGAAAATCTCGTCTTTCAAGTACAAGTACTTTTTCCTTGTTTTCCTCCTCAAACCAAAGTTTGAGTGTTTCATCTGCAAAGAAGGTTTTATTATCCTTTGTTATAATTGGAAATTTTAAATTAGAGCGCTCATAATATAGTTGGTTATCTTGGATGAAGATTTTATACCTTTCGTATTGTCCTTGATAATCTTGTAAAGCTTTGAGATCAATCTTAATTTGGTTGTATTTAGTTTCACTATATTCAAATTCAAACTCAAGCATTTTTTTTATTTCTTCATCTGTTTCTTTCTTAACTAAATTTTGTAAAGCAAGCATATGGGCTTTTTCTAATGCGTCTTCTTGAGATATTTTAATATGGGGAGAGACACCTTTTCCTTCCCAATTATCCTTTGAGATTGGATTTATAGGGCGTCCAATAGGGAGCCATATTACAAATTTATCTAATATTGGGAAAATATCAACTGGATTTGCTGCTCCACGTGTAGTTTCGCCTACAAGGGTTGCTCTTTTCATCATTTTTAAATTATAAGCAAATTCTTCTGCACCTGAAGCTGTCCGTGGGCTGATTAACACATAAATAGGGGTTTCTGGGAATCTTTTTCCTGGAAGATAAGGAAGTGTTAGTGATTGAAAATATTCGTCTTTTTTCCGTTCATAAATACTAGTAAGTAGTTTTGTATCAGGTGCCATGAAATAACTAATTATTAGTGCCACCATGGATGGATATCCACCACCATTATTCCGAATATCAAAAATAAAGGCATTACTGTTTCCTAGGAATTGCAAAGCCCCAACTATTGCATCTCCTGCATATTCTGCTGGTGGAAAGTCATTCAATTTAATATAACCAATATTCCCCGGTAATCTTTCAGCTTTAATAATATGAAAATTTTTATATTGCTCATATTTAAGATGGCTTTTGAATTCTAGAAATTCATCTTCACTCTCCTCTTTCTCGTCATCACCCTTCTGTAATAAAATTTGAGCCATTGAAGGATCGTATTCAAAGTAAAAATGCAAATCGTTAGATACTTTAACCATATCATTTGAAATTACCCTTTCGAAGTTAACTGGATCTATAATTCCGTTGTATAAACCCTCTTCTAATTTATTTAATAAGAAATGTGATATTTTTTCTGCTATTTCAGGAAAAACATAATATTCTTCTATTTTTTTACACATCTCTTTGATGATCTCCCTAATTCTATTATCATCTAATGAGTCTTTAGTAGTTTGACTTTTCATAGAAAATGCATTTTTTTCTAAACTTTAATTATACTTTTTGATAATAAAAATAAATATAAAAAAAATCTTATTAGATTTGAATGGATGAAAGAATAATCCATTTGTCTTTATTTTTTATAATTTTATCAAGATAATCGAGGATTAGACAAGAAAGTCAGATTTATATATTCTTCTAACATATTTTATCTTTAGGTAAAAATGGAAATCCAAGAATTTCAAAACTTTTTAGTTTATGAATTAGAGGACATAGGAGAGAAAAGATTATTAGAAAATATTACTCCTAAAACTCTACAATCTTTTTTACATTCAAAACAAGTGCTTATTATCGTAAGAAGGGATTTAAAACGAATTTTTATATGGAAAGGTTCTGCGGCTCCTGTAAAGAAAAGATTTATAAGTTCTCAAGTAGCTATTAATCTCAGAGAGGAGTTAACAGAGAATTGTAGAATAGTATCTGTCGATCAAGGGGACGAAGCTCAGGAATTCTTAGATGCGTTTGGATTAGAATCAATGCCCGCTACAGAATTCTTAGATGACATGCATTATGTGAGAAATATTGAGAAAGAGGGAAGGTCTTTTTCAGATCCTATAGCAGTAATGCCAAAGATGAAGGATAAACCAAAAATTAGTAAAAAAAGTCCGATTTTCTATATGACTAAAGATGATGGAAAAAAATTATCCAACTATTAACAACTATAGATAAAAAAATTGAAAGAATTATAAGTTTCTTAGAAAATTCTTAAATGGTCTTCCCTTTTTTCTAATCAACTTTTTTAGGTATCTTTTCCATTTTACATTATTAAAAAGCAAAATAAGGCAGGAACTGAAATGAGTTTTCGAATAGAAAAAGATGTTTTAGGGGAAGTTGAGGTTCCCAATAATGTGTATTGGGGGGTGAACACTCAACGGGCAATTAAAAATTTCCAAATAAGTGGTAAAAAATTCCCTCAAATATTCATACTTTCTTTGGCTCAATTGAAAAAGGCGTGTTTATTAGCAAATATGGAATTGGGATTAATCGATAAAGAAAAGGGTGATGCAATCCTTCAAGCTGCTAATGAAATTTTAGAGGAAAACAAACATCTAGATCAATTTCCTATTGATATCTTTCAAACTGGATCAGGAACCCAGACAAATATGAATATGAATGAAGTATTAGCGAATCGAGCAAGTGAAATCTTAGGTCATCCATTAGGTAAAAAACATCCAATACACCCTAATGACCATGTAAATAAAAGTCAATCTTCTAATGATGTAATCCCTAGTACAATGCATTTATCTGCGTTACATATGATTCAAAAACTTTTTCCAACATTAGAGAAGTTAATAGAACATTTAATTAATAAAATTAAAGAATTTAAAGATATTGTTAAAGTAGGAAGAACTCACCTTCAAGATGCGGTTCCAATTCCATTATCTTTAGAATTTGAGGTTTACAGAAAGCAAATTGAAACTAATATAGAGAGATTAAAAATTACTTGTAAAGAATTATATAATATTCCAATTGGGGGTACAGCATTAGGAACAGGATTGAATGCACATAAAGATTTTGCTAGTCTTACTGTTTCTCATCTTTCTAAACTCACTAACTTACCATTCAAAGTTAATCCTGTGAAAGCAGAAGGAATTGCTTCGCATAGTACAATTGTAAATGTTAGTGGGAATCTTCGGTTATTAGCTTTATCTTTATTAAAAATGGCTAATGATATACGCTGGATGGGGAGTGGTCCTCGAGCAGGGTTATCCGAATTAATATTACCTCAAAATGAACCTGGATCTTCAATAATGCCAGGCAAAATAAATCCAACTCAATCAGAATCATTGATCCAAGTATGTCTCCAAGTAATTGGAAATGATTCAGTAGTCTCATTTGGAGAGGCTTATGGTAGTATCTTAGATTTGAATGTGTGCAAACCACTAATGATCTATAACATTCTTGAATCAATTACGATCCTTAATAATGGTGTAAACTCATTTATAGACTATTGTTTAAAAGATTTGAAAGCTAATATAGCATCCATAGACTCTCAACTAGACAGAATGTTGATGATTATAACTAACCTAAATCCTATAATTGGATATGATAAAGCAGCTGAAATTGCTCAAAAAGCGTATAAAGAAAATAAAACAATTAAAGAGGTAATAAAGGAATTAGGGATCAAGATTGAAGGAGATCTTGATGAGTTATTAGATCCTAGAAAAATTATTTAAAGTAAGTCTATTAGTTTTCATTCATAAGCTTTATATCTTAATAGAATGTAATATCAATTTAAATAAAAATAAAATTGCTTATTTGGTGGCCTGAATATGAAAGATCTTTCTAAATTGATTGATATTGTCCTCAATGAAGTAAGTGGAAAATATGCTTTGGATTGGGTAGCGAAGATATCGCACTATAATCGAGTAGTAGGTTCCCAAGATTATCATGAAATTGTACAGCAAGTAATTAATGAATTAGAATCGTATGGTTTAGACGAAATAAAAGTCCATAAATATCCCGCAGATGGAAAGACAAAAACATGGGAATGGATAGTAACTCAAAGTTGGGAAATAAAATCCGGGGAATTATGGTTAGTAGAACCAAAAAAAGAAATATTATGTCGATTTCAAGATATTCCAATGTGTGTTTTGGGGAGATCAAAAGGTTGTGATGTTAATGCTGAGTTAATCTATGTTGGAAAAGGTATGAGTGAAGAAGATTTTGAAGGAAAGGATGTAAAAGGTAAAATGATATTAATGGAAGCACCAAGAATAATAGTTCCTCCCATATATGTTCAAAAAGGAGCATTAGGGGTTATAGTATATCCTAATCCGGAACGAGCAGCGGGTCATAAAGGTATGACAATTTATAATAGGTTTCCTGCGATCGCTGAAGATTTAGAAAAAACAACTTTTGGTTTTAGTATCACTTTTGAGCAAGGACTATATTTAAAAGAACTTTTAAGAAAAGGTCCCGTTAAACTCCATGCTAAACTTAATGCTAAAGTATACAATGGAGATTTAGAGGTAATCTCTGCCGCTATTTACGGAACAGAAAAACCTCAAGAAGAAATAATTTTAACAGCACATATTTGTCATCCTGCTGCAGGAGTAAATGACAATGCCAGTGGATCTGGGGGATTAATAGAATTAGCACGCTCACTCTCAGTCCTAATAAAACAAAAAAGATTAGAACCACCTAAAAGAACAATAAGATTTCTTTGGGTTCCTGAATTTCATGGGACATTTCCATGGGTTAAAGAACACGAAGAAATAGTTAAAAATGCACTTTTTAATATAAATTTGGACATGATTGGGGAACACCCCATAATAGTTGGAGAACCTTGTGAGATTTGTTTGGCCCCATATTCAAGACCTTCAATTTTAAATGATATTATTCAATATTTTACGAGAATTATCGCAGATCATCCTAAAGGGGTAGCTGTAAATGGTACTAACAAACGGATGCGATATCGGTTTACGCCCTATTCAGGTGGAAGTGACCATACTATATTTGCTGGAACCCCTATAAGAATACCTGGCCTAATGATAGGGCACAATGACCCTTTTTGGCATAGTTCACTTGATACTATAGAGAAGTGTGATTCTACCGAATTACAGCGAGTAATTGCTATATCGTTCTGTACCAGTTATATCTTTTCAATACAGAACAGTGAATCATTAATCACTATATGGCCAATTATAGAAGAAGGATACTACCAACGACTTGGTAAAACAAAAAAAATATTGCTCAATCTTTTTAATAAACTTAATTTAGGAAGTACTGACTCAGAAATATCAAGAGATGAGAAAACTTTAATGGGAGTGGCTATAATAGATGCTTTTATCAACCATGAAATAAAAATATTAGATGTAGTAAAGCAATCTTTTTCATTATCTTCAATAATTAAAGAATTGATTTTAGAAAAGTATAGTGAGTTAGATCAATTGAAGAAAAAATTGCATTCACAATGGATTACTTTATGTAAACATATATCTATTGACATTGACCTTATTAATGAACCAAACTATTTTAGTCAAAAATGGGCTTTACCCTTCTTAGGGAGTAGGAATTTGAAATTTTATGTGCCAATTTTGCTTTCAAGTGCTTATGAAAAATTCAAAGTTCCAGAACCTCCTGATATTTGGGGAGGCGAAGTCCGTGAAATGATAAATTTTATTGATTTATCTTTAAATCTTAAGGAGATTAGTGCTATGCTTACATTAGAATACGAACATGTGTTTTATCCAAGTAAGGTTCAGAATTTTGCGAAAACTTTAGAAGAAAATGGTGAAATAAAAAAAATTTAGTAATATCAAACAACTTAAGATTGGAATAATCTCTTTTAATTAATTACTTTTTTCTACTTATGAAAGTATAGCTCAAATTCTACTTTCTAATCGCAAACGTTTAAAAACAAATTCTTTAACTATTTTATTGCATAGTTTAAAGATGAGGTTAGATGGTTGAAAATATAATAAAAACTTTCAAGCTTAATTTTGATGGGACTTTTGATGAGGTAGCTTATGAAAACATAAAAGAAGTTTTTACAATTGTAAATATATTAGCTATTTATATTCAAAAAATAAAAACAATGTATATATGGATTGGTAGAAACGCTACTCAAGCCTTAAAAAACCACATTTCTCAAATTCGTGTATTATTGAAGGATGAATTCCCTGATTTTCGAATTATTAGAAACTTCACTTTTGATATGAGAGCTGAGCCATCAGAATTCTTCAATAATTTAAATATGAAAAAAGAAGAATTGTATGAAATCATTAATTATCAAGAAAAAACAGTTCTTCCAATTTTAATAAAAGTAGATACTTTAAAAGAAAAATCAGAGAAATTGATAAAATCAGAACGATATAAAAATGCAATTGACTTATTGAAAGAAATAATAGAATTAGCAAAAAAAATACAAGACGATGCTCTTGTAACAGAACAGAAAAGATTAATTTCGGATTTAACTGAAAAATATGAAAATAAAGAAATAGTCTCTGAAATTGAAGAAGAAACTACTAAAGTTGAAAAGGAATATAATGAGTTAGTAAATTCTAAAAAGATATTAGAAGCTCATAATTTAGTTGAAAGTTTCATTAAAAAATATGAGACTATATATGATTTATCGTTAATCCCGAGTGCTAAAGAACTAATTTTAAAAGAAAAAAAGAAATGGAATTCAGAACAAGAGAAGTTAAGAAATGATGTTATAAGATTGGAAAAAGAATTACAATCTTCTTTAGAAAATCTTGATTTATCTAAAGCAATGGAGATTTTTGAAAAAGGATTAGGTCTTCTCTCTAATCTAACAGATGAAAAAATTAGGATTAAATGGGAAGGATTAAAGAATAATATACAAGATACTAAAGAAAAAGTAGAATTTATTGAAAAATATGAGTTATTCT
The DNA here is from genome assembly GCA_029856145.1 of Promethearchaeia archaeon. Classification (GTDB taxonomy): domain Archaea; phylum Asgardarchaeota; class Lokiarchaeia; order Sigyniarchaeales; family SOKP01; genus Loki-b32. The sequence goes on along the minus strand of JAHQWK010000032.1, from coordinate 60,567 downwards.
CTAAAGAAATTGCTAAATTAAGAAGAAATCATCAATATAAAGAACTAAAATCAAAAATTAAAGAATTAATTAAACAAGTAGAAAAAATCGATCTTCCAGAATATCGTACTAAATTAAATGTGCTGAATAATGAAACGGATTCTGCTGAACAGTCATATAATAATATTAATTCAGAAATTATAGAATTAGAAAATAAGATCAAAAACAATAGGAAAAATAATCATCTAGATGATGTAGTAAAAGATTGTGACAAACTTATTACCCTCGCTAACTCAATAGAAAAAACGGAATTAGTTGAGAATTATAATAAAATTTTAGAATTAACCAAAAGGAAAATTAAAGAAATACAGGAGTTCGAGGAAAAACAAAGAAAACTTAATGCAGAACTTTCAAAATTAGAAGGTAACTTCAAGTTATCTTTAAAAGCAATGGACATTAAGAAATTGAACGATATCCTTGAAAATGGATCCATGTTCCTCTCTGAGATTGTAGAAGACGATATTAAAAAGAAATGGGTTGATTTTAAAGCTAAATTCACTAGTGCTAAACAATTATTAGAAAACATAGAGGAATTAAGTAAAAACGGTATGGAAGCATTAAATAAAGGTTCCTCTTTAGATTCTTTAGAATTTTTTGAGCAAATTATTTTACAAATACAGGAGTATAAAATTTAAAAAGAGAAAAAAGGTGAAAAATTTGACTGAAGATCAAACAGAACCTATAGAGGAAGTGAAAGAAAAAGAAGAAAAAAGAAAAATTAGAGTTGTAGAACAAATTGACAATCGACTTGCAATTCAAGGCCAAGCATATATAAAGGGACAATTAAAGGAAGCATTATCACTTGCTTATGAAATTATAGAATTAGCAAAACCAGAAAATCTAAAATCTTTTATCAGGGAACAAGAAGAACTAATTGCTCGAATAAAAAAGCTTTTAAAAGAGAAAGAGGAAAGAAAAAGGGAAAAATTGCGAGCTGAACAAGAGAGACTAAGGCTAGAAAACATAAAAAAATTAAAAATTGAATTAAATCAATTAGAACATAGTTTTAACGCAGGTTTAATAGCAGAAGATTTTTTAAAAACACAGGATACAATAGAAAAAGCAAAAAATTTACTTTCTCAACTTGATGATGATGATTTAAGAAACAAATGGAAAGATCTTAAAAACAAACATTTAGCGACTAAAACTAGAAAAGAACTTATTGACATTGCTCAAAAAGTTATCGAGGAAAGCATTGAATTAAAAGAAAAGTACCTTTTTGATGATCTTAAACCAAAATTAACTACAATTATCACACAACTAAATGAAAATGGAATAAAAGATTATCTACAAGAATTAGAATATATTCTCACAGATGTTATAAATGCAGAAAAAGCTTATTCAAATGTTGTACTAACCATTGAGAAACTAGTAGAAGAAATTAAAACACTTCAAAAAGATAAGAAATTTGAAACCGCGATTTCACAATGTGAGAATCTTTTGAAACTTGCTGAATCTATAAAAAAGACTAATTTAATTGAAGAATATTCAAAAGTTTTAATAAAACTTCAAAAAGATCTTAGCTTTGAAGAACTTAAGGAAGCTGTTATGAAATTAAACAATGAAGGATTAGATTTATTAAAAAAGGGAGAATTTAAACCTTCACTTGAAAAGTTTAAAATGATAAAGGGCTCAATAAATTATTATATAAAAGAATCTTAATTTTTTCTCAAATTTATATTAATTGACCATAGATAACTTCAGTATCGTATTCAAATCTAATAAGACCATTTTCTTGATATTTTTTAAATAATCGTTTTAAATCAAGTAACATATCATTATGTTTCGGATGATCATCTAAAGGGATATATGACGTAGAAAGTAGTCGCCCTTCTAAACCGCTGTAATCAAATATTTGAAAGTTATCGAATTTTGTTTTTTTATATTTTATATCTGATTTATTCCTACCATAAAATTTATCAAAATCGAGCTTACTCTTCTCGATAGCTTTATAATCAGTTCCATACTTCAATAAAAACTTCTCATACTCCTTTAAGAATTCATTTGTCTTCTTTTTTCGACGATTCCAAATTAATACAACCCATCCGTCTGGCTTAAGAATACGTAAAAACTCTAATCTAGCTTTTTCTAAATTAAACCAATGAAATGCTTGACCTGCTATTATAATATCAATATCATTTGATTTTAACGTTGTAGTCTCTGCTGATCCATCAATACTAACAAAATTTGAATATTTGCTTAAGAGTTTTTCCCCTGCCTCTCTCATATTAATATTTGGCTCCACTCCATAGACCAAATTCCCCTCTTTCAGAAAAAGCTCACTCAATATACCTGTTCCTGATCCGATGTCAGCGATTACACAATTAGTGAAAAAGATTTTTCTCTCTCTCAAGAAATTAATTACTCCTTGAGGATAACCGGGTCTATATTTGATGTATCTTTCTACTCTTGAAGAAAACCGTTTTTTCGGATCGTGCTTGAATTTTTTATCAAACATCAAAATGATAAATATAAAAAGAATAAAAAAAATTATTGTTTATTTTTCTATTTAGCATGTTTTTGCTTTATAAGTGTTAATTTCCCACCAGCCATTAATTCGTCTAAATCTTGTTCGCTAAGAGAATGAGTCAATTCGATATCTAAATTTTTGGAAAGGTTTTTTAATGAGACTCTACCAGAGTTAATAGCAGTTAGATCAATCTCAAATCGATCTCCTTGTTCAATTTTATCATAGTCTTCTTTATTCACAAAGGTTAATGGTACAATTCCAAAATTTACAAGATTAGCTAAATGAATACGTGCAAAGCTTTTTACTATAACTGCTTTGATTCCGAGATATTTAGGTGCAATAGCAGCATGTTCACGACTTGAACCTTGCCCATAATTATCTCCTCCAACAATGAAGCCCCCTGCTTTTTCAAGAGATCTATCATGAAAGGATTCATCAACCATATTGAAAACAAATTTGCTAATTTCTGGTATATTACTTCTAAATGGTAAAATTTTAGCTCCAGCAGGCATTATATGATCCGTTGTTATATCATCCTCAACTTTTAGAAGCACTTCTCCCTCTAATTTATCTGGTAATGGATTAAATTCAGGTAATGGTTTAATATTAGGACCTCTTATGATCTCTATCTTCTTAGCTTCTTCAGGAGGTAGTGGTGGCACAATCATATTATCATTTACCATAAATTTCTTAGGCATTTCAAATTTTGGAAGTTTACCGAATTTTCGTGGATCTGTTATCTTTCCCTCGATAGCAGCTATAGCTGCTGTTTCTGGACTTACTAGATACGCATTAGCACTCTTAGTACCTGACCTTCCAAGAAAATTTCTGTTAAATGTTCTTAAAGATACCGCATTGCTTTTAGGAGCTAAGCCCATTCCTATACAAGGACCGCAAGCGTTCTCTAATATTCTTGCTCCGGCCTCAACTAAATAACCCATTTCACCTGAATCAACCATATGATCCACCACCTGTCTAGAACCAGGAGATACTGTTAAAACTGTATTTAGAGCAATAGTTTTTCCTTTTAACATATTTGCACTAACTTTAAGATCTTTTAAAGAAGAATTAGTACAACTACCAATACAAACTTGATCTACATTCAACCCTTCTAATTCTCTTACAGTTTTGACATTCCCAGGACTATGAGGTTCAGCAATTAGTGGTTCCAATTCACTTAAGTTTATTTCGATCGTTTCGTCATACACTGCATCATCATCTGGTTCTAATTGAATCCATTGATTTCCCCTTTCTTGGGCTTCTAAGAATTGCTTTGTTATTTCATCGGAGGGAAAGATCGATGTTGTAGCTCCCGTTTCTGTTCCCATATTCGTAATTGTACCTCTTTCAGGAACAATTAGTGTTTTTATTCCTGGTCCAGTGTATTCTAGAACCTTATTTACAGCTCCTTTTACACCAATCCTCCTTAAGACTTCCAAAATTACATCTTTAGCAGATACAAAATCAGGGAGGCTTCCTGTAAGATATACGTTTACTATATTTGGCATTTTTAATCTAAAGGGCTCTCCTGCGATGGCAGCAGCTACATCAAGTCCACCAGCTCCGATTGATATTGATCCTACACCCCCTCCTGTAGGTGTATGGCTATCACTTCCTAGTAATGTTCTCCCTGGACGTGCGAATCGTTCAAGATGCAACTGATGACAAATACCATTTCCTGGACGTGAAAAGAATAAACCATACTTCGCCGCAATACTTTGTAGATATCTATGATCGTCAGGATTCTTAAAATCAGTTTGCAATGTGTTATGATCAACGTAACTTACAGATAATTCTGTCTGAACCCAAGAGACACCCATAGCTTCAAATTGTAAATATGCCATCGTACCAGTAGCATCTTGAGTCAAGGTTTGGTCAATTTTTATTGCAATATCTGTTCCTTTCTCCAAGATACCATCAACTAAATGTTGTTCTAAGATTTTTTCTGTTAAAGTTTTTCCCATTTTCTTCAACTATTTTCTATATTTATGCATCTCTGGATAAAAAAGATACTAAAATAATTAAAATTAAAATACTATTAAATTTTTCTTTTCGATTTCACCCACTTTTATCCCTTTTTGCGTACTATTTTGATACTTATCAATTAACTAAGTTAACCTATTTAAGGTTTAGATAATTTTCAAAATTAAGTTTTTTTTAATTTAATAGGTTGAATAAAATGAGAGAAGATTTAGAATCACTTTCTAAGCAGGAATTGATGGATTATGTTGAAGATATTTCTAAAAACTGGTTAGCTATAGATGGTACGTGGTTTCAAGCAGTTGAAACGGAATATGGTCTCGAAAAGGCTTTAGAACTTGACGTTAAGCAATGGAAACGCTTTACAATTATTGAAGCTAAAAGAATTATGCACAGGTTTAATATTTCCGAAAATGGTGGCATTCCAGCTTTAATGAAAGCTTTAAAATATCGAGTATATGCAAATATTAATATACAAGAAATTCTTGAAGTTTCGGAAGATAGATGCGTGTTTAGGATGATTGATTGTCGTGTTCAATCTGCTAGAAAACGTAGAGGACTTCCAGATTTTCCCTGTAAGCAAGTTGGTGTTATAGAATATGGTTTATTTGCAAAAACCATAGATCCTCGAATAGAAACAAAGTGTATAGCTTGTCCTCCAGATAATCACCCAGATGATTATTGGTGTGCGTGGGAATTTACTATAACATCTAATTAGAATTTGTAAAAGGATACAAAATATCTTTTAAACTACTTTGTAAAAAGTTTAAAAAGCTACTTATCTTAAAACTTCTAGAACAAGCTTAAAATTTAAAAGATTTGTAAGTTTAACAAAGATATCGAACAATAAATAGATTCTTAAATTAAAAAATTGATGTTATATGTCTGAAGAACATATTAGAGGCCAAATTAGCGCAAAAGAGGATGAGATAACTAGAATTGAAGAGGATGCTTCAAAAAAAGACGCATCTGCTGAAAAAGAAATTGAGGAAGAATTTGATCTTAGAATTGAAGAAGCACAAACAAAACTCAATGAAGAAGTACAATTACGTGAAGAAGCTATTCAAAAAGCAGAAGAATGGACGCAAAAAAAGAAAGAAAAGCTTTCATCCGCCAAAACTGCTGATAAAGCACTTGCTCAGTTAAAAAACGAAAAATCAAAAGCTTTAAACGGTAAATTAAAAGAAATTGAAAACGAAAAGAAAAATAAGATTAAAGAAGTTCAAAGCGAAATAAAGCAGTTAGAAAAGCAGATAGTTGCCTTAGATAAAGCAAAAGCAAAAGAAATTACAGAAGAATAAAGTCTTGTACTAATATTCATATTCTTTTTCACAAATTTTTTTAATTTTTTATTTACAATTAATATATTTAATCTAATTGTGATTATATTAACTGGTTTTGGTCCATATGGTAAATACACTACAAATTTAAGTAGTGAAATTGTAAAAAAGCTTCAATTCGATAATGAAGCATTTCAGATTAGAAGAGAAATAATACCTGTAAGTTGGAAACAGAGTATTAAATCCTATAAAACTCTTTTATCAGAATTGAAATCAGAACCTGATTTAGTAGTCCTTCTAGGTATTCATTCAGGTGATAAGATTTATCTTGAAAAATTTGGATGGAACTTCAAGGTTGGTGATGATAAAGAAAAAAAGTTTAAATTTGGACCAATAAAAGTATATTCTCCTCCTTGGATTAAAACAACGTTAAATCTTAATAAAATTTACTCGAATCTTGAAGATAAAACAAAAATTTCAATATCTTACTTTCCCGGATTGTATTTATGCAATTGTCTCTATTATTGGGCGCTCTCTCTTTCAAAAAAGGAATATCCAGTTATCTTTATTCATATTCCAGATAAGGGAAACATTTCTGAATATGTTCAAAAAGTTAAGATGATATTAAGATCAATAATAAAGATACATTTAAAGAGGGATTTATACGTTTAATGGTAATTTTTGCCCTTTATCATTAATAATATCTTTCAATATTTCGGGTTGGATTCGTAGCTCATCGTAAACCCACGATAAGTTTTTCATTTTAGAGTTATATATTTCCACTTCTTCTTCAAATAACTCCATCTTTACATTATTAAAACTATAATTTTATTATAATCCAAGAGATTCAAATATACATATTTACGTATGTAATATCTAAATAATATCTAAAAAAAGCATCTTCAAATCACTTCAAAAGTAAATCCTGATAATTTAGTTCTAAAAGATATAAAAATTAAGGTCTCAAATATTTTTTTTGAATCTTTTCAAGATCGTACATTATATCTTCTATTGGCCCCCCATCTATTACTTTATGCATTTTATTAATCAACTCTTCAGGGAACATATCGAATTCACCAATAGACTCTCTGTAATCTTTAAATTCGCGTGACACTTCATATATATCTGAACTTCTTTTTCTATCAAATTCTCTTGTTACAATCTGTATAAAAGATTTAATTAGATCGTTACAAAATTCATTTTCTAATTGTTCAGCGGTATAATTAATGTCAAATATCATATGGTCATATTTTTTATTTACATTTTGGATTTCTTCTTCTCTTTTTGCGTTAATCTCATCTATTTTTGGTTGTAGTTTTTTCTTTTTTATATCTAACTCTTTAAGTATAGACTTCAACTGATCATCCATAATAGTTTTTAATAAAGGACATTATTTAAAGATTTGATAAAATCTTAATACTGCTATTTATTTAAGAATTTAACCAATCAAAGTTTTTGATAATATTAGTTAACTTAGAGTTAATATGCCTAAAAAGATTGTCATTCCAGAACCCGAGCCAGGGTTAAATTTTATTGATGTTCATTGCCATTTGCCTTTTCACCGTCCTAAAAACGATCGATTACCCTCTGATAAAGAACAGTATTTGAGTTTTTTCAAAATGGGGGGGCATTATTTAATTACTAGCACAATAGACATGCAAACACTAAGTTTAACTTTAAATTTTATGAAAGAATTTGATAAAAATTTTGGTTTTACCTGCGGTTGGGCTCCACAGACGGTGACTTATACTCCCAAAAATAAATATGTTAAAGAGTGGCAAGAATGGGTTAATTATATTGAAGCAAATCAAGAGAAATATTTAGCTATAGGAGAAATTGGATTAGACTTCCACCACGCTAAAATATTAGAGAAAAGAGAGAAACAGGTTGAAGAATTTAGAAAGATAATTGAAATAACACGAAATCTTAATAAACCATATGTTTTACATGTTAGAAATGCTGCTGAGCATGAATTTGATAGACAACATCCAAAACATAGATTTAACAAAAAAGATGGAGCAAATAAAGAGATTCTTAAAATATTAAATGAATTTAAAATAATTCCTCAAAGAGTTTTATGGCATTGTTTTTCTGGTCCAGAAGAATATGGAAGAAATTTACCAAAACAAGGATTCAAACTTTCTGTACCGAGCTCAGCATATGGTTTTAACAGATGGTGTAGGGTTACAAAATTCTCACCTTTAGAATCATTATTAACTGAAACCGATTCTTATTATCAACATCCATATAAAAGAGGGCCTTTAAATGTTCCCTCAAATGTAAGATATTCGATTGCAGCTATAGCATATTCTCATAATATACCTCAAACACTAGTAAGTGAAAAAACAATAGAGAATGCTATAAATTTCTTCAATTTGAAAATTGAAAATTAAAAACTTTTTTATTAGAATTAATTAAATTCATCAACTATCAAATTATTTTTAAAAAAAGCAGATAGAGATGAAAATGTTGAAGATTCTAATTACATATTTCTCAAAAACAGGAAATACAGAAAGGGTTGCTCAAAGTATTAAGGAAGGTTTAGAAGGTCAAGAGATCGAATTAAAACCGGTTAAAGATATTGACCCGTTGTGTTTAAAAGATTACGATTTAATTTTTTTAGGATCTGGTATATATGCAAGCCGTGTTAACAAATCACTTTCAGATTTAATAATTGCTGCTCAAGTATTACCTCAAAATTTTGTGTTCTTTTGTACTCATGCTAGTGTTAAAGGGTATCAAGATGGGTTCAAATTAGTTAAGAGAGCGCTTAAGAAAAGTAGTTCAAATATTTTAGGCGAATTTGATTGTATGGGTGATAATATTGGGATACCGGAAGCAACAATTAAATCAATGTTAGAAAAATTACCTCCAGATAAGAGAAAAGAAGCTGAAGAACATCAAAAAAGGCTTAAAGGACGGCCAAATGAAGATGACCTTGAAAATGCGAAAAAATTTTCTAAATCAATTATTAAAAAGCTATGAATGATAAATTTAGAAATTGAAAGAATTCCTTAACTAATACTAAATTTAGAAGGTTTTAGGTGAAATACAGCGTTCGTATCATAAATAAAACCTTTTAATATATTTAAAACTTAATTATATATCTTTATATACAAGATATTCTACACCATTGAAAAAAAGGTTGTATTAAAAATGGATATAAATTTGCTAAAAAAGTTAGCAGAATTGAGAGATGGAGAGGGAGAGAGAAAACCTTCCGATGCTTTAATATTAGCAGAAGCTTTAAAACAACTTGCTGAAGAGAATGACGAAATAAAAGAAGAAGTAGAAGATATGGAGGAAATTATTGTTCAATTTGAGTATACAGATGTAGACTATAAATATTGGGTAAAGGTTGGTGAAGGTTCAGTAGATTATGGTGAGGGTGAAGCAGAAGATCCGAGTGTTACTATGAAAGCGACGGGAGCTACATGGACAGGGTTAGGAACAGGGGAGATCGACCGCACAGGTGCTTATATGAGTGGAGAATTGAAAATTGATGGTGATCTTCAAGCTGCAATCTCCTATGGAGAGATTAATGGAATAATGCGAGATACATTAAGGGAACTTTCAGGAGAGTAATATTTAAAATTTCAATCTTTAATTTTTTAATTTTTTAATTTTTATTTAATAAATAAATAGTTTATGATTAAGTTATGGAAAAATTCCTCGTAGTTCAATTGCTTTGGCAATCCTTGATACTGCGATAACATATGCCGCTGTACGGAGCGATATATTTCTTTCCTTCGAAAGCGTATATACAGCTTCAAATGCTTTTAATATGATCTTTTTTAATTCTTTATTAATCCTTTCTAGTTCCCAGAAATATGCACGAATATCTTGTACATATTCAAAATATGAAACGCACACGCCCCCTCCATTTGCAAGAATATCTGGAATCACCTTGATTCCCTTATCAAGTAATATTTTATCTGCTATAGTTGTAACAGGACCATTCGCACCCTCTAATACAATTTTACATTTAATTTTATCCGCGTTATTTTGCGTTATTTGATTTTCGAGAGCTGCCGGAATTAAAACATCACATTCAAGAGTTAATAATTCATCATTTGTAATTAATTTATATTTCTTATCTTCATAATCTTTTAAATATTTACCTTGTTTAGTCCATTCTAATAATTTATCAATTTCTAATCCTTCAGAATAATAAATTCCTCCTGAGATGTCTGAAACAGCCATTATTTTACATCCCTCTTTATATAATAAATCAGCAATCGTACCACCTACATTTCCAAACCCTTGAACCACAATACTCAATGGTTTCAAGTCAAGTTTTAGTCTTTCACACATAGCCTCAAGTACATAATACAATCCCATTCCTGTAGCAGGTTCTCTGCCCACAGATCCTCCAATCTCAATGGGTTTACCTGTTACAACTCCAGGTACAGATCTTCCTTTGTTCATACTGTAAGTATCCATTATCCAAGCCATGATCTGGGCATTTGTATTAACATCAGGAGCAGGAATATCAATATCAGGACCTATCATATTTATTATTTCAGATGTATATCTCCTTGTTAGATGTTCCAATTCTCTATTAGATAACTTTCTAGGATCCACGCAAACTCCACCCTTAGCACCACCTAAAGGCAAATTCAAAAGACTACATTTCCAAGTCATCCATATAGCTAATGCTTTAACTTCATCTAATGTGACTTCTGGAGAATATCTTATCCCTCCTTTTCCAGGACCCCTCACCGTGCTATGCTGAACCCGGTAACCTTCGAAAATTTGAATTGAACCATCATCCATCAGTATAGGGATTGTTACTATTAGTGCTCTCTCAACTCTTTTAAGGTATTCCCTAACATTTGGATCTAACCCCATCTCTTCAGCGACAATATCAATTTGCTTTTTAGCAACTTCAAATGGATTTAATTCCAAAAAATTCACCTACAAAAACATGTTCATTTTAAAAATAGTATAATTAATGTTATGTGAAGAAAATATGATTTTTATACATTATTTTTTAATGGTAAAAAAAATCTAGTGAATATTACAAATTAATAAGACAATATTGAACAAATTGCATTGGGTCATTTGCACAACCACCAGAATCCAAGCTTCCCAATTGATCTAATATTTTTTGGGGGATAAGATTATCTGCAAGCCATAAATCTTTTAAATTCATTAAAGATTCCAAACCTTTTATTTGAATAATATGATTTTGGCTTAAATCAAGTGTTTCCAATTTTGTAAGTGGTTCAAGACCTTTGATTTCTCCAATATTGTTTTCTGAGAGAAAAAGGTTTTCTATATTAGTCAGGTTATATAATCCCTTTATATTATTTATTTCATTTTGTTTTAAATTTAAAATTCTTAAATCTTTACAATTTTCTAAGCCTCTAATTTCTGAAATTTGATTTGTATTCAGCCATAGAGTCTCTAGATTCTCCAAATTATCTAACCCTTGAATTTTTTGAATTTTGTTGTTATTTATATAAAGACTTTTTAAATTCTTTAAATGTTCTACTCCACCAATACTTTTAATTTGATTTCCTCCGAGATTTAATACTTCTAAGTTTTCTAACCTTTCGAGATTTTTAATTTGCTCTAATTGATTTCCCATGATCCATAGAACTTCAAGATTTGATAATCCTTCAAGACCTTTAATTTCATTAATGTTATTCCACGAAAGATCTAGCCTTTTTAATGAATTTAAGTGGTCTAGACCTTCAATTTCTGTTATTTGATTACCTCGTAAATACAATTCTTCTAAGTTTTCTAACTTTTCTAATCCTTTAATTTCTGTTATTTGATTACTTACTAAGTGTAAAATCTTGAGGTTTTCTAAACTTTCCAATCCTTTAATTTGGATGATTCTATTACTTCCCAAATTCAATATTTCTAACTCATTTAGGGCTTCAAGACCGTTTATATGCACTATCTGATTCGAGCTTAGTTCTAAATTCTTTAAATCTTTTAATTTTGATAATCCTATTATTTCGTCCATATCCTTTATTTCTAAAAGACCTAAATCAAGGAATCCACCCTTAATTTCGAATTTATTACCTGCTATTTCAACAGATTTCATAAATTTTACGCCGTTATACTTTCTAAGAGATTACAACTTTTATTAAATAGGTATAACTAATTATGTAAATCTTCTTATTTATTCATTTTTTTTCCTAAAAACTTATTTTAAAGTAAAATTTGAAATTAGAAATATTAGATGGTGTAAAACCTTCTAGAATCCATGAAAATGATTAAAATTATAAGGTAAAGAATTATTTTTCTTTTTATGGCAAAAGCACTCTATATGAATGATTCTTATATTAAGAATTGGAATGCTAAAGTAGTAAGTGTCACAGATGATAAATACGTTGTTCTTGATAATACCGCCTTCTATCCTAAAGGTGGTGGTCAACCTTGGGATGAGGGATTTATTATTAAGGAAACTGAAAAATATAAAGTTATATATGTTGGTAAATTCTCAGGTAATATTAGTCATGAATTAGATAAACCAGGGTTAAAAGAAGGAGATGAAGTTTCTTGTGAACTTGATTGGGAACGAAGGTATACTTTTATGCGATATCACACTGCTTCTCACTTAATTAGTAATATCCTTTACAAAAGAGCTAACGCAAAAATTACGGGGAATCAAATTGAGTTAGATAAAACAAGAATGGACTTTTCAATGCAAGATTATTCTCCCGAAAAATTGCGAGTTTTTGTAGATGAGGCAAATAGATTTATAGAGAATGATTTACCGATAACAATTGATTATTTGTCTAGAGATAAAGTTTTAGGAAAACCAGAATTAGCACGCTTAGCAGTAGGATTACCCAAGAATATTAAAGAATTTCGCATTGTTAAAATAGGCGATATAGATGAACAAGTTGACGGTGGAACTCATATCAATCACTTAAAGGAGATTGGTAAAATTGAGGTAACAAAAACAGTAAATAAAGGAAAAGACAATAGACGGATGTACTTTGTGTTAAAATAGTGAAGAAGATTTTTCAATTTCTTAATTATATTTGAGATGTTTATCAAACAAATTTCAGATATTTCTCTCCACAATTTTTTTAATATAATTTAATATTATTGTTGATAGAGATTAAGAGTTATGACAAAGTTTTTTATAATTGAAAAGCTAATCATATGTTAAGTACGATCTTCTACAATATTTTTTATTCTATGAGCAATTCTGGAAAAAAGTTAAGATTTAAAATTACGGTAATTGGAGATGGACGAGTAGGGAAAACATCCCTAATCAAAAAATTCACACGGGGCACTTTTGAGACTGATTATGTTGAGACTATTGGTGCCCAATTTTCAAAATTCGATAAAGAAATCGATGAAGATCATGTTCGGTTATTATTTTGGGATATTGCAGGACAACGAGATCTCGATTTTCTACGTCCCTCATTCTATAGACAAAGTGACGCTGCTATAATTGTGTATAGCCTTGAAGAGAACACTCTAGGAAGAAATAGTTTTAAGCATATTCAAAATTGGCATGAAGATATTAAACGATTTTGTGGAAATATCCCTATTATGCTTTTTGCTAATAAGATTGATTTAATTGATATGGATAATCTGGACCACTCTGAAATTCGAGAAATCGTTAATGAACACTACTTTCTTGGATATTATATAACCTCAGCCAAGACTGGCCAGGGAGTTCATGAAGCTTTCGATGCTATTATTGAGAAATTATATTATAAATCTCAAGCAATTTAAGAATAATCAAGAGTTAGCACTGGCTTTCTATGATTTTCATCTTTTTTTAACTACTGATGATCGAAAACTTTAATAAAACAACTGTTGAATAACTAAATTATAGCAAAATAGAGGTATTTGTAAATATATTTATATTATCAATTAAATCAATAAAAAAAATCTAAATTGGAGCTATTATGAATTTAGAGAATAAAAAACCTAAGAAAAAAGGCTCAAAAATAAAAAAAGTTTTTACTGAAAAAAAACCATTAGCTATTGGAGGTTTAATTGCTGTAGTTGCTTTAGCTGGTATATTTGGGGGTATATATATCTTTAATCTTCTTCCAGAGGAGGATATTTTTATCTACGGATTGGGAAATGGCTTTTACACAGTAGATCCACTTACAACTGCTAACGAAGAAGCCTTTTTAATTATTGATCATGTTGCTGAAGGATTATTTGATTATAATGTTACACATGGAGAAACTGTAATTATTCCGAAGTTAGCAACAAATTTTAATTGGAGTCTTGATGGTTTAAACGTCACCTGCACACTAAGAGAGAATGTTATATTCCACGATGGAACACCATTTGACGCTACAGCAGTTAAATGGAACATAGATAGAATTTCTAGGTTACCTTTGAATACAACTTATGGTTTTTTATGGCAACTTTCAGATGGTCGAACAATTATTAATAAAACTATAATTATAAACGAATATACTATAAGATTTGTGTTAAATGATCCTTATGTTCCCTTTCTATCATTACTGAGTTCTCGTATGGCGTACATGTTTTCGCCGAACTCCACTCCTGAAGATGATTACATTGATATAACAACTGGCATTCTAGTCGGGACAGGTCCTTTTATTTACGATTCCTGTAAATTTACTGTTGATGTGATTGGTAAATTTATAACTAGCGTAACTTTGCGTTCAAATCCGAATTATTGGGCTGAAAAAGCAAAAATTGAAAAAATTATTTTAAGATATTTTTCCAATAGTACTCTCAGGGTCGAAGCAATGGTATCTGGAGAGATTGATGGAACTTGGGCTCCTTATGGGGAACTTGAAACATTTCAAAACACACCTGGACTCCAATTAGTAAATGCTACATCACTTACATTTTGGGACCTTATTATGAACAATGAAATAATTAATGTGACGATGAGAAAAGCAATCTCTCATGCATTTAATTATTCTATATTTCTAGGTGAATTGAGTACAAGATGCCTTTCACCCATTATGCCACGTATGCTGTATTCTAAATGGGGCGCTTTTAATGTACCTAATTATAATATTCAAACTGCTAGACAGGTTTTAAAAGATGTTGGATGGAATGGCACCACTAACTTGACAGCTAATAGTGATATCAGTTCTGGAAATGAATGGGAACAGTTAGTAATAGATGAAAAACCCCTTGCAACCTATAATTTCACGTATATAGCTGGTTGGGAGTACTATGAAACAATATTTAATATTACATCTGAGAGTCTTAAACAAATTGGAGTAAAATTAGAAGCTGCTCATGTTTCAGGAGTAGAATATGATAATATTATTTTCCATCCAGAGCTACACAGACACAAAATAGAACTTCTTTTTGTAGGTTGGCATGCACCAGATCTCGATCCTCACAATACACTTCGATTATTTAATACTAAAGAACCTTCGTACAATATAGGTCAAGTAAATGATACGCAAGTGCAACAATGGATAGAAGCTGCAGTAATAGAAGTAAATAAAACTAAAAGAGAAAATTTATACTATAACATCCAACAGCACCTTATAGAGGAATTATATCCTGTAGTATGGGTGGATGTGGGTATATATTTTGATGTTTTCGGTCCAAATGTAAGAGGAATTGAAACGATTTCTAATCCAGATAAATTTGTAATGAAAGGCGTTTATTTTGAATAGATTTTTATATCTTTATAATTTAAAAAATAAATTAGGAATCCTAATTTTTTATTAATAGATAAGAATTGAAAGAAAATCGGTCAAAACTTATCCTAAATTATTATTTTGGACACAATCTTCTCTTAAATCTTATAAATTATGAGAAAGGTACACTTATCAAGTTGACATAATACCTTCCTAACCAGTGTTTTTTGTAAAACGATAAATTATAGTTATTTTTTGTTGGAAAATCGAAAGACTGAAAAAAATATCCATTTCCTCCTTTCAAGATACCAGGGTCTTCAGGAAAACCTTCCCACTTATCCCAAAATGTCCAAAATTGAGAAGTATTATATAATAAAAACAATGCGCCAATATTGGCTGAGTTGTCCTCATAAATTAGGTTAATTACTCCAGCATTTTTTATTATACCACTAACATTTGCACCCATTTGGTTATATTGATATATATCTACAGTAATATTACCAGTTTCAGTATCGAGGAAAAATGAACAATCTTGAGAATATTCCACGTTATAAGTTTTGAAATTTATATCTCCTTCATTATTAATTCCTGTAATATTTCCTTCGATTGTACAATGATTAAAATCATATAAAATATCGCCGTAGGTATTATTAATTTTAACTTCATTAATGGAAACCCCAAATGGTGCATTTATTTCTACATTACCATATATTACATTTGTATTTATGTCAAAAATTATGTCTGCTCTGAGCGATATAGTAACAGTGGCATCTTTTATTAGGGATAATAGTCCGATTTGATCTACATCTGATTTAACCTTCATATTAAAATTTACAGGAGAGCTATCGTTTTTCCAACTTATGTCAAAATAATCTGAACATGATTTCCCCGCAATATTTTTACCAAACATTTCAATACTTACTTCTACTTTCACATAATAATTAATAGGTGGATATGTATAGTTTATTTCAACGTTTCCAATTTCACTATTAATATTCAATTCTACTATAGGAGAAGAATTACTTGCTGAATATTTCAAAACACGATTTTCATGAATTTTACTATAGGATGAGAGGACCACGAAAAGAAAGGTAATTGGAACAGCAGTAATTAGACTTATTACAAAAATAAATATGATAATAATAGCTAAGAGCCGTTTATTTGCCATTATAAAATCTATATCAATTAGATTAAAAATTTTATAAATAATTATATGGAGAAAATATATTTAAACTAATCCTTCCAAATTATTTTAATATTGATGAAATTTCTAAGCATGTAATAATAAAATCGAGTAAACTTATTTTGTGTCGGTGATTCAAAACAATTTTTCTTACTATTTATGATCCATTAGAACGTTTTTTTTCGAGTATCGCCATCATTGTTTTATTTGTTTGTAGTATATTTTATATAAATCGTGGACGTAATAGAGAAGCTGAGCATGAAAAAATCTTAATGTATGGGTTTGCAAGTTTTTGGTTTAGTATTGCTTTAGCAAGAGCTTTCTTTTATTTTTCTGATTATTTTTTAGAAGGAACTTATACAGGAGATTTAAGTATTATTATTCAAACTTTCGATATTGTAAATTATATCTTTCTTTACTTCTATTTATATATTTTTATTTATATCCTAGCTAATGTAATTTGTTTAAGTTTAATGTTTATATGGTTTTCTATAAAGGCTAAACAAGAATTTCAATCACTATCTTCAGTGATGACTATTGGTTTTACTATATTTTTGATTGGATGGGTTTTTGAAACAAATATGCTTAAGATCTTAAATGTAGTTCCTCCTGCAATCCCTCCAATCATAGTAATAATAGGAGCAATAGTAGCATTATCTCCATTAATTGTTAATTTTGAGTTATTTTCGAGGACTTTAGCTAATTGGATAGTTTTAATATTAATAATTTGTATCTTTGTATTTTTGAGTTTAATTTCTTTAACCAATTTATCCCTTTCTATGATAAGTCTAATATTAATCTTGATATCATCTTTTGTCCTTATTATGGTTATAATTTACATAATAAATTACGTAGTTAAGAGTTTACGAGTTCAAGAAACTCCATTGGGTAAAGAAAAAGAGGAACTTAAAGATTTTCTTAAGATCTTTACAAAACCAAAAACGATTACTGAACAAGAAGTTAATTTTTCTATAGAAAAGAAAATGTGTCTTGTGTGCAAAAGTAAGGTTTCACGATTAAATTATGTTTGCCCTGAATGTGAGGTTCTTTATTGCGTTAGATGTTCAAATACTTTAAGTACCTTAGAGAATGCTTGTTGGGTATGTGAAACACCTTTTGAAGAAGGAAAATCGAAGGAAAAAGGAGGAGATAAAGATGATATACACGTTGTTTAATATTTATTCAATATATAGCGATTTAAATTTCTTGATTGCACTACTCCTCTTAATTTTTTTATTAATTCCTTATATAGTATTAATTTTTATTGCAATTTGGGTATATAAGGACGCTAAAAAGAAAAGAATAAACGCTGCTGTTTGGGTTTTAATCGTTTGGATAACTCCATTTTTCATTGGGTTTATTAGATATTTGATTTTTCGAAAAAAAACTAATTCTAATGATTAGAACGATAATTTCATTAAAAAAGCTTAGAAATAATAAAAACATCAACTTTTAAATGCTTTTAAATAATATTTAAAACATAAAATTGAAATCGAAAGTGTAATGGATTTTGAGAATTTCAGTCGAAGATTCAAGAACAGGAAGAATTATTAAATTGGATGTTAAAAACCATCATCAAATTGAAAGAATTATTGATATAATTGTAAAACATATGGGTATTATTAGTACTGAACAGCGTTCTTATACTTTAGTTCTTAATAATCAAGAATTACCAAATAAAATTACAATAGAGGATATTATCCATAAATATGGATTAAAAGAGGACCAGAAGTTAATTTTATGGACGAGAGTTATAGGTGGTTTTTTAAAAGAATAGCGATTTTATTTATTCTTCTATGATTTTAATATCATCATCTTCTTTTCTCTCAGAATCCTTATAACCCTCCTCAGAAGAATACTTTTTCTTAAGTTCCGTGATATTATTTTTCTTATAAAATTTAGCAGCATCTAGACATTCAGGATAATCAAGAGGGTCATGAGGATTGGGATTTTCGACTAATATTTTTAAAGCTCTAACAGTAGTCACTAAATCGGATAATCGTGACCATTTTTTTAAAATATTTAGACATATATATCCTGTTCCTGGTTCATTTGAAAATGATAATTCAATAGGATGAATATTAGGATGAAATATTTTTGATAGCCAAGAAAAATCTATACCACCAGGGTAGGGAAAGGATCGATTTATTTTAAGATATATACGATGAGAATTTTTTGGTACTAAGTCTGCTTTTTCCCTGACAAACCCTAACGCTGTTATATTTAAAATTAATTCAATATTATTACTATTCATATTTATTGAATTTTCTTCAAGATTACCTAACTTTTTCATATTACTAAGTTCATTATCAATTCTATCTTTCCATATTTCATAAGGAAGTTCTGGCAAACAGCTTCACCCATTATTTTTCTTTTTTAATAAATTATTTTTTTAAATGAACATGTCCAACATTCTGGATTTTTTAATTTCTCAATAACTTCAAATTTATTTAATAGACCATTATAATTCAATTGTTTTCCAATCAAAGGCGGGCCAATATGAGGATTCCATTTATTGTGTTCTTTAAAATAATCAATTCCTAATATAAATTTCAATACTTGTTGTGATTGTAATCCCCCGATAATAGAAGTGGTCGTAATAATGGCTGGTATTATTCCCATAGTTTCACCGTTTTTACTCTCAACTTCTTGCCCTGTACATGAAAATTTTTTCCACATCAAATCTAAATCCATGTCAGAAACATTACACTGAAGACAAGCGGCATCTTTTATTTCAGAATAAACTGATTGAACACTACCAAAGAGTTCGTCAATTCCTGAATCTACAAATGGTATTTCATAATAAAATGCATAGTTATTTGCTTCTAGTCTTGCTTCAATATTATCTACACATGAACAAATAACATCAGATTTTTCATAAAATGCTTTATCAATGTCATTTAAATCATTTTTAACTGTTATAATCTCTACATTTGGATTGAGTTTTTTACATGCATCTTTTATAGCATCCACTTTATATTCTTTCTGCTGAGCATTTTCTACATTAAATAGAATGCATCGATTTAAGTTTGAGGTATTTATAAAATCGTAATCAATTAAAATGATATTACCTATACCTGTTAACACTAGATTTTTAATAACTTCATTCCCTATAGCTCCCGCACCAATAACCATAACTGTTGCGTTAGAAATCTTGCTTTGATCCCATCCTTTTATACGTTTTTGGCGATCAAATATATCTGAATCTATAGAATCAATCCCATATACAGTATAATCTTTAAAATCTTCTTTTTTTCTTGACATGTTTAGACTTAACTAGTTTTTTTTAAAACAGCATAACTTAATGATTTGTAACCTTTTTTTGAGTTGTTATCTAAAGAAAAAAATTCAAATTCATTTCGAAATGGATCAATAACAAGAGCAACTTGATATTCTTTAGAAAAGAAATACTTCTGAGTCAACAAGTCTGTAGAAGATAAAAAACATCCTAAATTCGGATGTGAATGCCACCACCCGATAATTTTTAAATTCTCATTTTTTCTTTTTTTCTTAATTCTCTGAAATTTTTTCTGATATAATCCGGCAGTTCCTTCTATTTGAGAGGTATAGGATTTATGACTATATATCGCTCCAAGCAGAAATAGTGATTCCTCTATTAAAGTATAAATTCTTCCATTCCATTTTGAGGTGGTGCCTATAAGATATCCAAAAATTTCTAATTCTGAACTTTTGCACAATAATTTAATTTCCTCAATCGTCTTTTCATAAATATATACAGGGAAAACAAAATCTTCTTGAATTTTCATTTTTTTCTTTTTATCTGTTTAAATCTTATTCTGTACTTGTGGTATTTAACATTTCAGTAATTATTGAGTAAATATTTTCTTTAGCCTCTTTTATTATTGCTGAAAAACCAAATGTTTTTTCTCCAAAAAATTCTTCAATTTTTTCAAGTTCAAAAGAAGTATTTTTCATATCTTGAAAGTTAGCAATAACATAGAATTGTGCTCTTTCTACTTTCGGTTGTAATAATGAGAATAATCTCTTTGTACTGTTTAAATTAGTTGCTCCAGAATTAGTAACTAGACAAATAATATCTACAGAATCTAAAAGTTGCCGATATATTTTCGAATTGTTTACTAAGTCTTCTAAGTTAATTTCTCGTAATATACACTTTTTTAATTTTTTAGAATTAGATAAATTGATAGTTTTTTGGATAATTTCATTCATGTCCTCATCTAATTCAATTATTAGCTCTCCTGGAAATAAATTCATTATTGTAGTCTTGCCAACTCCATCTTCACCAACCAATAATATTTTAGGAGGAATATAAATATTTTTTCCTACAAATTCATCAAACCCTTCAAATTTTGCAATATCAGAATCCCAATTTATTAAATCATTACGATATCGGGTTATAAATTCATTTTTCAGTAATTCTAATTTTTCTCTTATCTCTTCTTCTGGATCTTTGATGTCAGCGAGTAGTATAAATATACAATATTTTTCGTCATCATAAGAATAAATAATATTAAAATTTCTGAAGTTTAAAGATCTTATTTCTCCTCCACCAATCTTATGAGAAATATCGAGGATTGCTGTCAGAAAGCCACTTACAAAATCATCATCAATATTGTTATGACCAAAAATTGTTTTTGAATAGCACAGAATTCCGTTAGATAATATTACTAGTACCTTAGATATCATCGGATAGGTCGAATTTTATTCAATGAATAATTAATTTAATAATAGTTTGATTGATTATTTAAAATAATCATTTAAAATTCTTCCGTAAGAGAAATCATATCTAATTTTAGAAAAAATTGTGGTTCTAATTTGAATAAGAAAAAGAATGATTCCCATTTTCAAGAATCGCATCCTCGAATTATAGAGATTGAAGAACAAGAAATCGAAGAAAAAAAACCTCCCTTCGATAATATTGTCTCTTATAAAATTACAAATGAAGATAATGACTCTAAATTAGAAGAAAAAAAAGCATGAGATATTTATAAGAAAAAGGCTTAAAACCTTTTATAACTCTTCCATCTCTGCAAGGAAAATATCAGCTATATTAAACCATTTCTGTTTAATATTATCTTCATCTGAAGTAGAATTTGTCAATTCTTTCCCTATTCTAAGGAATTTGACGGCCAACTCATTATTTCCCAGCTCTTTATAAGATATTCCCAATTTTATATGAGTTTGATTAATATACCATTCATCACTAGCTAGATCTATTGCTTTTTGAAATTGGTTCACTGCTTTTTGATATTCTTCAAAATACATTAAAATTTCTCCATAAGTATCATGGTAAGTACTTTTATCTGGATTTTGTTGTATAAGACTACGAATAATATTTAATGATTCTTCCTTTTTGTTCAAATATTGCATCCAATAAGCCTTGTAAACAAGTAATTCAACATCCTTAGGATTTTTCTGTAATAATTCATTTATAATCTCAAATCCTGCTTCAACTTCATCATTTCTCTTAAGTATAGATGCTTTTTTCATTTTAATGTCTTTTTCATTTTCGGGAAAAATCTCAATCATATCCTCTAATAACCTAAAAATATCATCAAATTGACCGTAGTAAATCATGATTTGAATTTTTGAATAATACAAATCAATTTTTTTAGGATTTAATTCAATTTTTTTATTAATTTCTTCAAGTTGTTGTTCATATTGATTTTCAGTATTTTCTGAACTTTTTATTTTAACGATGTTCGAGACGTTCTGCCATATGATCCCCTCTAATTTATCGTATAATTCTATTAATTTTCTTTCATCTTTGATTTTATATGCTAAATAATTAATATATTCTGGTAAAAACTCTTTTAAGACTTTCTTTAAATCTCTATCAAGCAAAAATTCACACACTTCATCTGAAATTTCATCGATAATAACATTAAAATTCATCGATCTGCCAAATAATTTGTTTAAATAGGTATATTCTGTTATATGATCCTCTATAATTGCTCTTATCATTGTTTCTAGTTTTTCATTCTCCTGAAAATAATAGTGTTTATCTGATGGTGCTTTTAATTCAAAAAATCTTATTGGATATATGTTATTTTCCACAATTTCATCAATATAATAAGTAAGCGTATTCTCTTTAATTCCATATTCTTTAGAAAATTCTTCAGGAGAAATATGATTTGGATATTGATTAGGATGATTTATCGAAAGGAAAAATAAAATCTTATGAAAATTCTCCTCGTTTTTTAGCATAGATTCAACTCTATTGTAATCTAATTTCAAAATATTGTTAAGAAATCTAAATTGAGTACGTGCATCATTAATATTATAAGTATCAAAAAATTCCACTGTTTTTTTTGTAATATCTTCTATTCGCTTGCTTTCTTCATCTAAAATTGTTTGTCTATCTAAATCATAATAATGAAGTATCCTTGAATACTCAATTTTACCCAGTTGAGTTATTCTATATTCTTTAGATTCAGAATCTTTTCTGACAAATCCATTTTTCATCATCAAATTCATTGCTTTTGATAATGATGATTGATTAATAGAAAGAGGTTCTTCGAGAAAATCAGACCACTTACAATAAGTATTGTTATATACCATCCATAAAATCCAATGCCCGTAATTCCTTCCACTTTTTAATATCGTTTCAGGAGGATAACTTAACTTTCTTTTCTTTATAGCCGCTTTAGATAGGTCGTGAAATCGTCTTCTTCCTTCTATTGTGATTTTATAATGGCCTTTTGATATTTTTGTTAGATATCCTTCAGTTTTTAACATATTAAGGTGACGAGATAAAGAAGATGTAGGTATTTCAAGCGGTCTCCGAAGAAAATCGGACCATTCACATTCTTCGTTATTGCATAACATCCAGAGAATAGTATGATCATACTTTTTCTTTTCCTCTATTGGATGGTCAATAATCTCTTGAGGAGGATAATTTATTGGCGGCATTTCTCATTAGACTAAGTAAAATCGATTATGAATAAAAATAAGTAACAGTTCTATTTATATTTATTTTACAATATTCCCATGATAACTCGGAACTGCCACGAAACTCCGATAATAAAAACTATATATGGAACCAAGTCATCATTACATATTGATCATCTTTCAGGTGATTGTTTTAAAATTTAGAAAAAAAAAGTGAAAAAAATGAAAAAATCAATAAAAACCCGATTGCTTGTATTAGCGTTTGTAGGAATTTGTGTCTTTAGCTTCATACCAGCAGTTTATGGCTTGAAACAAGGAGTAAATGTAAATATCAGACCTATTGACGATTGGGTAGTAAATAATCCGTTTGGGATTGGTGTACCATGGGAGACTGCATATGTTGGTGGTGATGGAAAGGGTAATCATTATTGGATGTGGATTGATTCTCTATTTGGAGCGTTTACAGGAAATCTGTATGAATATAGTGGGTATGTTAAAGAGAAAGTTCTGCGCGACGGATCAATAGAAATTACAGTAAATTTATTCGTAAAAGATATTTATATAGAGATGTATGATGCTTTATACGATGAAAATGGTGACCCAATCTGGAGTATGCAATATTTCGGAGATACAGGAGATTTACTTTCATTTGGTTATGCAAATTATTACTTCCGATTGAAATTTATACTTGACGCTGAATATGATGGTTACGAACCATGGGGTATTCCACCAGGAACAAGAGAAGCGGGTTGTATGCTTCCATACTTCGATGCGATTTCATATATACCCGAAGAAATGGGAATCCATCTAAAATCTTTGATGCTTATTGGTATGGGAAATGCTTATACTTATGAACCCGGATGGAGATGGCCTGCTCCAGGCGAGCCATTCCCTCCAGATGCAGTTCTTGATGGGGGAACAGTAAAAGTATTCTTCTTGCATTTGGCTGAATTTGATGATCAAATAGGTGGAGGTTTCCCAGGCTGGGGTTATTGGCCCTTCGGCTCATCATCAGACTTCTTCATGAATACAATTCGCATATTTAACCTCAAATACTAAAAAGCGATCAAATTGGGAGAGAAATCTAAGAGGGTTGAATTTTCTAAATAAAATATAGACCTTGGAGGAATAAGTTTAGATAAACGGCTTCTCGAATTGCCACACCTAAACCACTATTCCTTCATTCTATATATCTTTTTTTTTCTGTTTTCTTTTAAAATCTTAATAATTCATAAGTATATTATTAGTAAGAAACTGCTTGTTTTATTTAAAACATTTATATACTGAAACCGTCATCAATATCTTCCCATTCCTCGGCCTCATAATCAAATCTCTTCTTTTCTTCTTCTTTCTTTTCTTTCTTAATTTCTCTACGATCTTTACGTTTAAGCTCATCTTTTCGTCTAATATAGATATCTTCGTATTTTTCTCTCAAACTTTCAACGTCTTCAACATGGCCAATCTTATCTTCCAATCCATCTTCAAAGAAATAGTTCTTTTTGAATTGTTTTGCTGGAATCCCTACATAAATCCAACCTCTTTCTAACTCTTGTCCAACTGTTGTTACTGAATTTGCTGCGAGAATGCAATTTTGCCCTATATGAGTACCAGGCATAACTATAGCATGTGAACCTATCCTTACATTATCTTCTATTATTGTTTTTCGGATTATTAACAAATTACCAATAATAACAGCAGATTGAACAATTGCTCCTTGCCCAACTACTACATCTTTACCAAAATCTATGAATTCTGTATCTACCCATCCTTCAAATAAGGAATTACTTATTTTAGTTTTTACTCCAAACATTTTAAAACAAACATTATCCATAATTCCTGGAAATGGAAATCTGTGAGCAAGCCAAACCGGCCAACGCTTTATAGTATTTCTTAGGCTCCAATATCGATAATCTCGATCTTCTGGAATTCTCAAAAATACACCTTCTCGAGGCTTGTGAATTGCATTAACAAAAATCAAAAGTATTTTAGCAAATATTATTCCTGAAAAGACAATTGTTACATACATCAGTACACCTAAAAGAGGAAGGAATGTATAAAAATGGACAGGCCTATCATAATTCCATAACCACCGCCAATACACCCACAATTCTAGGAGTAAAGGGATTATACTTGCCCATATCAGAAATATATAAAAAATTAAATATCTTTTTTTTGCCAAAACCGAGGGCGTGAAAGGCCTAGTGTGCAAGATTCGAATCGCATCTTACTCTACACGCATTGTATTTGGAACCGACATCTTTTATCACTCTTATTTTTTTACATTTCTCCTTCTCTTTTTTAAATTGTTCTATAAAATTTTCAAATTTTTAATTATATTATCAAGAAGAATCATGAACATTATTATTATTTTCTGTTTTAATTAATTCTTTCTTATCCTCATCTATGTTTACTTCATGTGTGACTTCATATTTTCTTGCTTCATCTACATCTTTTTTTACAAGGATTTCTCTACGAGATGCAGCATATTTGTTTGGTTTGAATTTTGTGACAGGAATTCCTGTGTAAATCCACCCAGGCTCAAGAACTTGATTAAATGTGGTGGTGGAAATCGCACCAACGATTGTCTCTTTACCTATTATTGTTCCAGGCCCTATAGTTGTATGAGCTCCAACCATTACATAGTCATCAAATATTACTTTTTTAATGATCAAATACTTACCTATTACTGTACTCGACATAATATTGGCTCCTTGACCGATTAAATTCTTTCTGCCAAATTTAATGAATTCACCATCACACCAAGTATCATTAAGATGGCTAGATGTATCCATATCAACCCCAATTAATTTAAAAGCTAGTACATCTAACCATGGAAATGGTGAATATCGCATAAACCATAAAATCATTTTCTTTAATTCAGTTCTAAACATCCAGAATTCAAAATCCTTATCACCAATCTCGGCTTTAAAGACACCCTCCTTGGGTTTATGAATTAAATTTACAAAAATTAAGAATAATTTACTAAAGAGCATACAAGCAAAAATAAAAAAATAAATTGAACCAAATAAAGCAAGGGGGAGAAAGGTTAAAATCATAGCCCAATTCTCATCAGAAAGATACCAGTACCAAAAGATCGAAACTACTAGTCCTGCTAGCCAAAATATTGGTATATAAACAGCTAAAACCTTTATATTTACTCTACTGATCGCAGAACTCGTAGTAAAATCCACTTCTAAATCTTTTGCTGTTAAAGCATTTACGTTTATTTTATCCTCAGGTAATTTACTAACTACATGTTGCTTATTGTGAGTGTTATCAATGATTTCTTCGGCTTTTAATTTTTTCAGTAATTTTTTATCAGCATAACCTTGAATATTTTCATTTTTCTCTAAGTCTTTTGCTGATACACCCAAATATTGCATTATCTTTCTTCTGAATATTCGTCTTAATGGCATGCCCCAATAGTAATTAATTAAGGGAGGTTTTCCTGCTATACTATGTTTTGTCGCGCAAGCTAAAGGAAGCAGAAATGAATTATCGCGTATTTCTGATCCAGGCCCAATTAAATTTGTTGTTGCCCCGGTAACGTTATCGCCAACTTTAACTTTGAAGTATGAGATATTACCAAAGATTCCCTCCACTACATGAGTCCCTAAAGCAGAATTTACCCCCAAATAACAGTTCTTCCCAATTTCAATAAATTTATCATTAACTACAGATTCCTCCAACGTCGTACCTTTCCCTATTTTGGATGCTCCTATAAAATTAAAAAACCAATTACTGAGCCAAGTAAAAACTCCCTTTGTAAAGGTATTTTTTCCGTATTTAATCATAAAACCTCTTAAATGATAGTAATTTGCCGCTCTACTACGAATATTTCGTGGAATCACTCCCGCTTTTGATGGAGAGGTTTTTTCAGATATCTTCCAAAAAATCTTAGTAGATAGTCCTAAAAAGAATAAACGCAACAAATAACATCCAATAAGAACTAACGGCATTGAGAGAAATGCGATTAATGACTCCAATTGAATAAAGATAAGGAAAAAATTAGTAACATCTAATACATATGGTAGGAATACTTGAAGCAAATACCAAAAAAAGCAAATCCCGGGAATTACCCATGAACCATAAAATATTAATGCAAAAATAAAGATATATAAATGGTACTGAAGACTGACCTCTTCTTTTATAACTTCATTATTATTTGGAAGATCACTTTCTTCAGATTCTTCACTCATTTTGACTAGTCAATCCTAGATCAACTTATTTATTTCTATTAAAAAGCAATTGATACTTATTTACTTTAATAGTTATTTTTTTTTCCTTTTAAATTTATGATTCGTAGGCAGAAATTGAAAAACATATGTGAAAATTGCGGAGAGTGTTGTTTAGAAACAGAAATGATACTTTCTCAACAAGACATTGACTTAATAGTAAAAAGTTATCCGAATAAAATAAAGAAACAAGATATTGCTTTTAAAAATAAAAATGAGCAATTTCAACTAAAAAATATTGATGGTCATTGCGTTTTTTTAAACTACTCTGCAAAGAAATGTAAAATTTATGAATTTCGACCTCAAGGATGCCGATTTTATCCATTAATCTATGATATTAACAAAAAAAAATGCTTACTTGATGATGATTGCCCTAGAAAGGAGCAATTTTATAATACAAAACAAAGTCTAAAAATTACATGTTCGAATTTGAAAAGGTTTTTAGAACAGCAATTTACCTTGAAAATTGATTAAAGTTGAGATGTCCTAGGTAAGATCTTTTTTGTCGTCTTCAATGTTAATTTCATGTTCAATCTCGAATTTTTCTTCTTCGTCTACGTCTCTTTTCATGATTATATCTCTTCTCTCTTTCCTGTATTTATTTTCCTTGAGTTTTTTCACGGGTATTCCAAGATAGAGCCACCCGGGCTCAAGAATCTGGTTATATATTGTATTTGAAATTGCACTCACAAAAGTATCTTCGCCTATAACAGTCCCTGGCGCTATAGTGGTGTGTCCACCGATAAGAGAATAATCACCACATATAACATTCTTTATAATCAAGTATTTACCAACAACCATCGAAGACATGATAGTGGCTCCTTGACCAACTAATACCCTTCGCCCAAATGATATAAATTCACCATCGCACCAAGAATCATATAAAGAGCTAGATAAGCTCATTCTTATTCCAAACCATTTAAAAGCTAGTATGTCCATCCAAGGAAGAGGCCAATTTCGTATAAGCCATATCACAATTTTTTTCACTTCTGTCCGTAAACACCAAAACTCAAAATCAGTGTCACCAATTTCTGCTTTAAAAATACCTTCTTTAGGTTTGTGAATCAAATTTATTAAAACTAAAAATAACTTGCTGAAAAAGAAACAACCTAATATAAATACAAACCACATAATGATTACCAAAGTTGGCAGAAAAAAAGCCATTAAAATCCCGTTTTGAACATAATAAGTATATGTATAAAAAATTATAGAGTCTAACATCCCAGAAAGCCAAAAAATAGGGATATATAAGATTAGGAATTTTATATTAACTCTTGAAATCGCGCTACTTGTCGTGAAATCAATTGCTAATTTTTTTTCTGTTAAATTATTTATGTCAATTTCATCCTCTCCTAAATTTACTTTTATTTGTTCCTCTTTGGGGATAATCTCAGATTGTCTCAATTCTTTCTCTGCTTTCAATTTTTCCAATAATTTTTTATCAGCGTAACCTTCAACATTATCATTCATCTCTAAATCTTTTGGAGTTACCCCTAAATATTTCATTATCTTCTTTCTGAATATTTTCCTGAGTGGTAACCCCCAATAAAAATTATTTCCTTTTAATACACTATGTTTTGGGGTCGAAGCTATAGGTAATAAATAAGAATTATCATGTACTTCTGATCCCGGTGCAATCAGGTTTGTTCCGGCGGTTGTAACATTATCTCCTACTTTTATTTGAAAGTAATTAATATTTCCAAAAGTTCCATCTACCAAATGGCTAGCTAACATTGAGTTAACACCAAAATAACAATTTTTACCTACAATTGCGAATTTGTCATTACCAGAACTTTCCTCAAAGGTTGTACCTTTTCCAATTTGATTTGACCCCACAAAGTTGAAAAACCAATTACTAAGCCAAGGAAAGGCCCCTTTTATAAAGGAATTTTTTCCATATTTGATCATAAAGCTTCTCTTCTGATAATAATTCAATGCCTTACTTGGAACATTTCTTGGTATTATCCCATTTTTACTAGGTAATTTTTTTTCACTAGATCTCCAAAATCCACGTGTAATTAGACCTATGAAAAATAACCGGAGAAGATAACAACAAATGAGAACAAGAGGCATAGTTATTAATGCAATTAGGGACTTAATTTCTGTAAAAAGAGCAAAAAAATTTGTAATTTCTAAAAATTGAGGTAAAAAATAGAGGAATATATAAACTAAAAATATTAGTGCTGGTACAATCAATGAAGCCAAATAAATAATAAAAAATATAAGTAAAAACGAAAAATATGGAAATTTAATTTCTTCTTGGGGAACTTGATCCTCTGAAACATTTTCAGTTGATTGTTGCTCCGTTTTTGTCATAGCATTAAATTTTCAATTTTGATTTATATTTAGTAATTAAGATATTTTTTCTAAAAAACACAATGTTTTAAAAATATATGTTTTCTAATTCGAATTTTTCAGAAATTTAAGTTAAGCAAGCTCTTTCTTATCTTCTTCAATATTGATGTCATGATCAATTTCAAATTTCTTTTCTTCATCAACATCTCTTTTCATTATTTTGTTCCGTCGTTCCTCGGCATATTTGTTCTTCTTCAATTTTTGTATGGGCATTCCAAAATATACCCATCCGGGCTCTAATACTTGATTATATAAAGAATATGATAAAGCACCAACTAATGTCTCTTTTCCTACTATTGTTCCTGGAGAGATAATAGAATGACCACCGATAAGAGAATAATCATCAAATATCACTTTTTTGATAATTAAATATTTACCAATAACCATAGAAGACATGACCGTTGCTCCTTGCCCTATTAAAACTTTACGTCCGAAATGAATGAACTCTGCATCACACCATGAATCCCACAAGCCACATGAAAAATTTATTTTTATTCCAAACCATTTGAAAACTAATATGTCCATCCAAGGAAGAGGCCAATTTCGTACAAGCCATAACACAATTTTCTTTAATTCGATCCGTAAGCACCAAAATTCAAAATCATTATCGCCCTTTTCAGCTTTAAAGATTCCCTCTTTTGGCTTATGAGTCAAGTTTATTAAGATTAGAAACAGTTTACTAAAAATTAAACAGCTGAAAATAAATACAAACCACATAAAAAACATTATCGCTGGTAAAAAAAAGACCATTAAAATCCCGTTTTGAACATAATAAGTATATGTATAAAAGATTATAGCGTCTAACATCCCAGAAAGCCAAAAGATAGGGATATACAAAATTAAAAATTTTAGATTAACTCTACTTATTGCGCTGCTTGTGACGAAATTGATCGATAAATCTTTTTCTCTCTCCTCATTCGTTTCTTGTGTTTGAACTGGTGAAGAACCAATTGCATCTTTAACGTCTTTTATTTGTTCTAATGTTTCAGGGTCAATTTTCAAATAGCTCTTAATTTTTCTTTTAGATATTCTCTGGAGGGGTTTTGCTCCTGCTGAAAAATAATAGCTATTGCCTTTTAATATGCTATGTTTTGGTGTGGAAGCTAAAGGGAGTAAGTAGGAATTATCTTTAATTTCAGAACCGGGACCAATTAGGTTTTTTGCCGCAGCGGTAACATTATCACCTACTTTAATTTTAAAATAAGCAATATTTCCAAATATACCATCAATTAAATGACTAGTAAATACTGAATTAACACCGATGTAGCAATTTTTCCCAATTTCTAAAAATTTATCATTCACACAAGATTCTTCCATTGTCGTCCCTTTCTGAATCTGGCTCGTGGTTACAAAATTATATAGCCATGGTAACAACCACGGAAAAATTCCTTTAGTGAAAGCGGTTTTGGGATATTTTATTATGAAAGATCTTATGTGATAAAAATTTAGCGTTTTACTTGGGAAATTTCTTGGTATAGTGCCTGGTTTAGAAGGGGATTTTTTTTCTGACAATCTCCAAAAAAAGCGCGCAACTAATGCAATCAGAAATAAGCGGATTAGATAACATACGATAATAACCAAAGGCATGGATATTAATGCCAAAAGAGGTTTTAAATTAATAAAAATTGATAGGAAATTTGTAGTTTCTAAAAAGGAAGGGATAAAATAAAATAGAAAGTAAATCATGAATAAAATAGCAGGAATTAAATATGAAATTAAGTAAATCGTAAATAAGACAACAAGATACCAAAAATATTGGAATTTAATATCTTCTCTAATAACTTTTTTTTCTGAATCGTGTTCAATTAAAGGTGTTTCGGAGTTTACCATATTAATCCATGCAAATCGAAATCATTTATAATTTTTAAGTTCTATTAAATAGTAAGATTTTGATATGATCATGGCTTTAATTGAATGAAACCTGACTAAACTAAGTAAAAATTTGTCCTTCTATCATTAATAATTTGTTCTAATAATACTTAGAAAAATACATAATGGACTTGATGGGATTATCTATATTGGTACTTTTACAATGCACTTCATGAAATTACTTTGGTTTATCAGTATTATAATAAAATTCTACCTGTCTATCTTCAAATAAATTATTATACTCATTTAGATTTTTGTCTCTTGCTTTTTGAATATCTATATCTATAAAATCTACATAAATTTCATCTCTTGGAGCTGAAGATAAAATTTCACCATTATAAGAAGTTATTTGACTTTTTCCTGTAAACGTAAAATGATCAGAACCTCGTTTTTCTTCACCAATTCTGTTTGCAGTTACAGCAAAAACTCGATTTTCTAAACATCGTGTTACCATTGCTTTCTGACAATATGGTAATACTAAATTAGTTGGATGTGCAATGATGTCTGCACCAAGAAGAGCAAGAGTACGAGTTGTTTCCGGGAAAATCCAATCAAAGCAAATCATAATCCCAATTTTGACTCCATCAATATCGTATACCTTTAAAGGTTTATCTCCAGGAAAAAACCAGAGCTTTTCTTTAAAATATAGATGGATCTTCCGATATGATCCAATAACACCTTCACTTGAAACAATCATTGCGGAATTGTATATTTTCTCTTCTTCTTTTTCGATAAATCCTCCAATTATTATTGCACCAGTAATTTTGGCCATCTTTATTAAAAATTGAGCCGTTTCACCGTTGAAATCTTCAGCTAAAGGGACCGCTTCTTCTTTAGAGACAAAAGCATAACCTGTAGCGAATAGTTCTGGTAATACAATTAAATCTGCCTTTAATTTTGTAATCAATTTTTCAATTTTCTTAAAATTTTGCCTTTTTTCTCCAAAAATTGGAGATGTTTGAATATATCCAACTTTCATATTTAGTCAACTTTAAGATTTTAATAGAATTTTAAAAGAGATTTATATTAATCAATTTTAGCTTCCTTGTCTTTGCGCATTGTATATAAATCTTCAAATCTTTTTCGTGATTCTATTTTTTTTTCTGCTTGCTGTTTAATAATCTCTTCTAAACCTTCTTCAAAGAATACATTTTTTTTAAACTTTTTTGCAGGTGCACCTAAATATATCCAATATTCTTCTAATTCTTGCCCTACTGTAGTCATAGAATGACCTCCTAAAATAGAATTATTTTTCATATGCGTTCCGGGCATAAGAACACTTTGAGATCCAATTACGACATTATCCTCAATAATAGTTTTTTTAATAATAAATAAATTGCCAACTATAATGGCTGATTGGACAACAGCGCCCTGTCCAACTACCACATTTTTACCGATATCAATAAATTCTGTATCAACCCACCCTTCAAATAAAGAATTAGAATATTTAGTTTTTACTCCAAACATTTTGAAGCATATATTGTTCATAAATGGGAACGGGAATTTGTGAGATATCCAAATTGGCCATTTCTTAATAGTATTTCTCAAACTCCAATATCTATAATCCTTATCAGATCGGTGCCTAATGAAAACACCCTCACGTGGCTTATGAACAAGATTAACGATTAGAAGAAGAATTTTTGCAAAAATTAGCGATACTATTATTGACGTAAGGTACATTATAAAAATGAAAAGAGGCAAGAAGAAATAAAAATGAATGTATTTCTCAATAATATAAAGTTTCCAAAATAACCAAAATTCAAATTGAATTGAAAAAATACTAATCCAGATTAAAAAAATATAGAATATTAGATATCTCTTTTTTGCTAAGATAAGACTTGTATTTGGCCCAACTTTTAAACTTGAAGGCACTGACATGGTTCATTCTTCCTCCTTATTATTATTTACGAGCTTTTTCTTAGCTTCATCTATATTAATTTCTTGTTTAACTTCATATTTTATTTCATCATCCACATGTTTCTCAATAATAACATCTCTACGTTGCTCTGCATATTTATTTGGTTTTAGTTTTCTTGCAAATTGAGGGCCTAAGTAAATCCATCCTGGTTCTAAAAATTGACTGGGAATTGTTGTAGAAAAAGCACCAAGCACAGATTCTTTACCCATTATTGTACCCGGAGAGATCTGTGATAGCCCACCTACGACAGTATGATCTCCTAGAACAACCTTTTTGATGATCAAATATTTTCCTACAATCATTGAACTCATTACAACTGCTCCTTGCCCTACAGTGACATTTCGGCCGAATTCAATGAATCCACCATCTGACCATGCATCCTGCATATGACTTGAAAAGTCTACATGAATATCCATCCATCTAAAACCCCACATTATAATCCAAGGCAAAGGCCCATTATTCATAAACCAGAAAACTAATTTCTTTAATTCTACTCGTAGTCTCCAAAACTCATAATCTTGATCACCTTCTTCTGCTCTGAAAACTCCTTCTTTAGGCTTATGGAGCATGTTTATTATTAGAAGGAATGCTTTTGTAAACATAGCAATCCCAAAAACAAAAATAAAATATAGAACAAATAACCATATTGGTATAAGAAACATGGTGATTATCACACTGGTAAATCGACCAGTTAGTTCAAAAATTCCCTTAGAGACATCAAAAAATACTGCAATCGCCATATATCCAGAAATCCATAAGATTGGGATATAAAAACCAATAAATTTATAGCCAATTTTGCTAATCGCACTAGTTGTTACAAAATCAATAGTATAATCGACTTTAGTTGCGTCATTTTTTTTCTCTTCTAGATTTTCATTCATTTATTTGAATCTCCCTCTTCTTCTTTTTCTTTTGATTTTTTAATTCAATTTTTTTTTTAAAATCCTCTGCTCTTTTTAAATCCTCTTCTGAAATTTGTAAGTACTCCATTACCTTTCTTTTGAAAATCTTCCTGAGGGGAGTGCCGAAATAGAAGTTATTACCTTTTAAAATGTTGTATTTCGTTGCTCCAGTCATAGGTAACCACCATGAGTTATTTCCTGTATCCAGTCCCGGGCCAAAACAATTAAATCCAGCAGCAGTAACATTATCTCTAATTTTTATCTTTGCAAATGAAATATTACCAAAAGTTCCTTCCACTGCATGTGAACTGATACCTGGATTTGTTCCTATATAAGTATTTTCTCCAATTTCTACAAACCTATCCCCAGCTAGTTGCTCCTCAATGACAGATCCTTTTCCTATTTTATTTGTTCCGACGAAATTATACATCCATTTTAATAACCAAGGAAATGGGCCTCGGGAAAACACGTTTTTGGGATATTTTATAATAAAACTACGAAAGTGATAATAATTTAACGTTAAACTGGGGATATTTCTTGGGATGATTCCGGATTTAGAAGGAGATTTTTTTTCTGAGAATCTCCAAATCAACCGAGTTATTAGAGCTATAATAAATATATGTATTAGGTAACATATTATTATTACAAATGGTATTGTTAAAGAGGCAATGAGAGAAGGCAAATTAGTAAAAAGAGAAATAAAGTTTGCTTCCTCTAAGAAGAATGGCAAATAAAATAACATCATATACATCATGAAGATTATTCCCGGAATTAGAAAAGAACAGTAGTAAATAACATAGAATGTAGGTAGCCATATATGCAACTGTAACTTAATTTCTTCTTTAATAATGTTATTTTCAGTATTTTCTTTTTGATCTGGACTATTTGATTCCAATTTTATCACAGAAGAGTTATTAAATTTCTTTATTTAGCGGTTTTCTTTAATGTTTCTTTGTTATATACTTGTGAGTATTTAAAAATTTTCAGATTAAGAATCATAGGATAAGTGGATAAATCAATATTGGTTTTATTTACACAAACTAAAATTTTTTTGAGTAAATTATAAATAAAATTTGGTTTAATTATGTACTAATAAACTTTTAAATAGGCTGGATCAAAATGAGTGAAAGTAGTCAAATATTGGATATTCTTAAAGAAGAACTTCAAAGACCAAAACCAGTTTCTAGTAAAATTTTAAATACTTTATTGGACTTACGAAGAAAAGCAGAATTTCAGCAGCTTTCCGATTCTGATTTTTTTAACATTGTCGGGGAAACATTCAAAATAAAACCCGAATTTTTTATGAAAAAACTCTATAAATCTTTCAGGAATAAAATGGGGAAACTTATTGGAGATGAGAAGCTAAAGGAAATGGAAAGATATATTCTTGAAAAATATTATTTAACTGAGGGAGAACAAATACTTCTTGAATTTAATGGGAACATAACACAAAATAGAAAAATGACTGAACCCATTTTTTTAAATTCTGCAAGTATTTTCATTACTAATGCTAGAATGATTGCACAGGGTAAGCTCAAAGGACCTTATAATAGATATATCCCAAATATAGCTTTTTATGGATATGAGATTCCAATTAAAAATATCTTTAGATTAAGGAGAGTCCGTAATAATATAAGGTATAGAGTGATGGTCGATGAAAAGCAAAGTGAAGTTAATTTAAAAATTGCTCTTGGGGAGTCCCAAGCGAAAAGAGAAGAAAACATTGACAAACTTTTTGAAATGTTAAGTAAAGAAGTTGTCGAAGAATCCCTATAAGTATTAAAAAAGGCGGTTTTACTCAATCAAAATACAGTTTGCACAAACCGCTCATTTAGTTATTTTTTATTTGTGGGATTAGTATATCTTTTATATTTATTTTACTTCCATCATATACCGCTGCTTTCATTTCAAATCAAACTAGTATTTTATTAACATTTAAAATTAGCAAATTACAATCTAGAAATAATAAAGAAATTAATATAAGTCCTAATAAAGATAAGTCACAGTTTAGAATTAATTTATAGAATCAAAGCAGAACTATTTTTTAATATAATCTTTTATATAAAACAGAAATATGCACTTTTTTATATTTTCAATTTAACCAAAATTAATTAGATTACATTTTTAAAGATTTAAAGGTGAAAAGATGCAAAATAAACTATTACAATGGGAAATTTTGGGCATGATTTTTATCATTATCGTTGGTTCTTTATTCCACTTTGTATTTGAATGGCTTTTTTCTTGGCCTCCCATTGGAGCAATTACTGCAGTTAATGAAAGTGTGTGGGAACATCTAAAACTCCCCTATTGGCCGCTTGTAATATTTTCTTTAATCGAATATAAGTTTATAAAAGAAAAAGCAAATAATATTATCATTGCAAAAAGTCTTGCTGCTATAATAAGTATTGCTACCATTTTAATTGTTTTTTACTCATATACAGCTATTCTTGGGACAGAACTTCTTATAATAGACATTTTAAGTTTCTATTTTGGTGTAATTATTGGTCAAGTAGTTAGCTATAAAATATTGACATTAAATGAATTAC
Source organism: Promethearchaeia archaeon (assembly GCA_029856145.1). Classification (GTDB taxonomy): domain Archaea; phylum Asgardarchaeota; class Lokiarchaeia; order Sigyniarchaeales; family SOKP01; genus Loki-b32. Next base: position 23,348 of record JAHQWK010000032.1, on the reverse strand, counting down.
CAAGATGGATAAGTATTATGTCATGGATAATTATTTTAGGATTCGGACTTTCTTTAATAATATTTACCTATTTGCCACCACACTTGCCTATATTCCAAGATCCTGAGTCTGGGTTATATGGTATTTTACATTATATTTAAAACAAATAAATATTTTCGAAAAACAATATAATTCATTTTTTCCTTATTTATTCTAATTAGATTTTGATAATATCGTTATTTTTAACCATCAATATATTAAAATAGAACTTACAGTGTAGGAGAATATTTTGGTATCTTATGACTTTGATGAAAAAGTTCAAAATAACTTCAATAAATCTTTTTCAGATATAGAAAGGATAAATTGGAAACATTGGCTTGAAATAGATTCTCGAGAGGAATATGAAGAATTGTCATTAAAGCTTTCAGAGCTATCATCTATTGAAGATCTTTTCAATAGGATAAAATCTGAAACAACTGATTCTAGAAGTTTCTCAATAGATATAGATGATTTTCTCAATAGTGATAAAGCTTCTGACGCATTAATTTTTTGTCATACTTCAGGGACTACAAATAGTAAATTATCAGAACTAAAATGGTTTCATATGGCAAAAGACATTGTCAAAAGACAATGGGCTCCTGGTATGCAAGCAATTTTTGAATCGAGTGGGTTAGATTTAAATTCCTCTGCTATTATTTTTGTTCCTTCAAGGCTTAAATTTGATGGGATTCAAAAACAAGGAGATAAGAAATATATTTCACTTTACTCCTCGGAATTTTCTCAAAGAATCATGCTATCCGTTATTAAACCAAAAGCATATCTGTTTTATGAATATAAAAATTCAAGAAACTTAGATATAATATCTAAAATTTTAACAATGGATAATATCTCAGTTATTTCTGCACCAGCAATAACAATTTTAGGATGGGCAGATATTACTAGACTCCAAGATGGGATAAAAAGATCACTTTATTTAATAAATAAAACTCAAAATCCAAAACTTGAAGACTTTCTATTAAAAATTGAAAAGAATGGATTAGATAGTGTTTCATATGAAATTCAAAAAGAATTATCTGAAAAAATATCGAAAGCAACTTTGGTATTTAGTATAAGTTCATTATCAAAATCAGATTGGGAATTAATTCGTAAATTTATGAAATGGGAAGAGGGTAAAGAAAAATTTACAAATCTTTATGTAGCTTCTGAAATTGGCCCATTTGCTGCAAGCATAAACATGGGAGATTTTGAAATTTCACGCTTAAATAGAATGCATATCTTTCCTCTAACTCTTCCAGTAATAGATTATAAAGGAAAAAAAGAGTTAATTTCAAGGACCAAAAATAAATTTGGTAGGCTTTATGTTTCACGACTTAATAACTCAGGAGTTTTAATTAATATAGATTTGGGTGACGTTATTTCTATTAAAAATCAGGAAGGTCTTCCTCAAATTGATGGAAAAATTTTACGTTCAAGTTTTCAATTAAAATATCCAATAAACTTATCGAAAGAGATAGGATTGCAATTGAATTATAAAGTTTATGCTGGTGATTACTTTACTTTTCCTAATTTCGAAATTTTAAATCCGCGAATTCTATTAAATTGTTTAAAAGACAAATGTGTCTTAGATATTGATTCTCTATTATTATTAATCTATAAAGAATCTGTAAATAATAGTTTGAAATTATTTCTTTATTCAAACGATAGGAAAAATTGCTCTAATTTAAAGAATTATAGCAAAATTTTACTTAACTGTATTAGAAATGAAAAGTTTAAAGAAGCTATTTTAAATAATGAAATAGAAATAGAACTAATTAAGAATAATCCAATAGACTTCTTAGCGACACGCTCTGAAATGTTACAGAAAGTTAGAAGCGGGAAAAATCCTAAAGGAGTTTTGAAAAAATGGCCACTTTATGTATTAGAAGCTTAAATTCCTTCAAAAAATAAAAAAATTTTTTTTTAACTTAATTTTTATGTTGGACTAAATACTCCTGCAAATACAAGCCATGCTAGAAATGTTTTAGATACAAGACTTAAAAGTTGATACACTCTTTCACCGTAGAGATAATCTTTCCACTTTCCTACTCCTTTATATTGCAATATCATGTTGATAGCGAATGTATTAAAGAAAAATAGTTCTATTCCGTAAATCAAATAGACAAATAGTGGTACTTCTCCTCCAATTGTTTCAGTACTTATAAAGTAAGCAGTAATTACAATCCAAGGAACGGCTCCGGCAATAACACCTAAATAATATGGACCCCATTTAACCTTCTCATTTTTTTCTCTCGTATATACATTATATGATTCCATCATTAAACCAAACATATTCATCAGAGCATTTAAGACAAAAATCATAAACAATGCCCAGAAATCCCACACGCCAAAAAAAATAGCGATTAAGAAAATCATCACTGAACTTGAAAAGGCGTACTCAAACCAACGTATCTTATTTATTCCTCTTTTTAAATTCTTGACATAACTTTTATTAAGTGGGTAAGCAATTAATAGATGGGCAATAGCAGACATCAATAAAAAGGATCCAACAAATGCCCCTAAAGCACTAAAGACAAAAAGTACCGTAGGATTTGGTGAGATAATATAATCTGGACCAATAAGTTCAAATTTTAGGTAAAAAGTGTAAAGGTCTCTGGAAAAAGCTAGTTGAGGTAAAAAGCCAAAAAGGACCATTAGTAAACCCTGCACTAAATGTAAAATACCCATATTTCGATTGAATCTTTTTAGATAATCAAATGTAATTGGAGATTTTGGTATTAGCCAACCATCTTCTGATTTTTCAATAGAGTTCATAAGAAAATATATACAAAATTAGATTTTAACTCATATCCCTCAAAATTATAAATTTATTTCATACTATTCTTTAAAATTTGAAAAAAAAAATGAGTTTAATTAATAAAAAATAAATAAATTAGTAGATTATATCCAAACTGCTAATATCGCTCCACTAATTATAAAACCTATAAGATAAAAACCATATTCTAATAAAAATAGCTTAATTCCTCTGTCATTAAAATTATTTTGGTTAATAGCAATTGTTGCTACAAAACCGAGCCATAACATGCAACTAAGTAATAAAGCAGAAACAATATCATTCATACCAGTTAAATCCATCATTATCTCGATGAAAAGAACTGTTATAAAACTAGTAGGAATCATTATTATTGTGTCTCTAATAATTTTAGACTTCGGTTCACTTTCTTTGCCTACTAACTTTAGCCATAAATTACCGAATGCAAAAGGAAAATACCAAAAAAAGTGGATTGCAAAATATATCAATGCTACAACTACAAAAGCTATCCAATTTATATCAAGAGCCATTTTTTCACCACAGTATAGACTTTCAATTTAAATTTATAATTTTAAAGAAATATATAATTAAGGAATATTTATTTATTCTTTATTTAAAATATAAATAAAAACAAAAGTGATATCAAATTGAAAGATAAATTCAATATAGTTGGTACTAAGATCGCTGAGTTTAGTCTACCAAACTCTAGAGGTGAAACAGTCAATATCAGAGATCTTGAAAATAAAAAAAATGTAATAATTGTGTTATTTAGAGATATCAATTGACCTTTCTGTCGATGGCATGCTGCTAGATTAAGGAGAGATATCGAAAAATTTGAAGAATTAGATGGGTATTTGTATCCAATCTTAGTAGATAACGAAAAAAATGCTAAAAAAATGGAACAAAAATATGCAAGAAAATACGCTGTCTTTTATGATGAATCAAAAAAAGTAGCTACAATGTTAAAACAAGAAAAAAGGTGGATAAAACTTGGGCGAATGCCTGGATTATTAATAATTGACAAGAAAGGGATAATTCAATACGCATATTATGGAAAAAATATGCATGATATCCCAGAAAACGAGGAAATTTTACAAGTTCTTGAAAAAATTAATAAAATATAAAGATTTGGTGGGAATAAAATAATAAAAATGAGATTCTATTCTTTAAAGTTAGCCACACTTTACCAAATCAAATTTTAGTTTTTATTAAACTAAATTCATATATTATAACTAGATTAAATAGACACATCTGGATATTTTTAAATAGATTTTAATCCAATTGGAGGTCCTACTTGTTTGAATTTATAAATAAGTTGATTTTTTGGGGAGAATGAATCCCATCCTTTGTTCTTTTCAAAGCCATGGACGGATAAAAAACATTCAATAAGAAAATAATGTCTTTCTAATCATCAATAATCTCTTTATCCTTACGTACAGTATATAATCCTTCAAATTTTGCTTCTGTTTTAATATCTCCTATTCCTTGATTTTTAATAATATCTTCCAATCCATCTTCATAAAATACATTTTTTTTAAACTTTTTAGCTGGAGCTCCTAAATAAATAAAATTCTCTTCTAATTTTTGACCTACTATGGTCATTGAATGACCTCCTAAAATAGAATTTTTTTTCATATAGGTTCCAGGCATAACAACACTTTGGGAACCAATCATAACATTGTCTTCAATGATGGTTTTTCTTATAATAAATAAATTTCCAAAAATAATGGATGACTGGACTATTGCCCCCTGTCCAACTACAACGTTCTTTCCAAATTTAATGAATTCTGTATCAACCCATCCTTCAAATAAAGAGTTGGTGTAGTTAGTTTTTATACCAAACATTTTAGAACATATATTATTCATAAAAGGAAAAGGAAATTTGTGTGATAGCCAAAACGGCCATTTTTTTATAATACTTCTAAGACTCCAATATCTATAATCTTTATCCGAGTGATGTCTTAAGAACACTCCTTCTCGTGGTTTATGAATAAGATTAATGATTACTAAAATTATTTTAGCAAAGATTAAGGATACTAAAATTGATGTTAGATACATAACAAAAACTAATAAAGGTAAGAAAAGTAAAAAATGAATGAATTTCGGCTCATAAAGTTTCCAGAACAACCAAAATTCAAACTGTATTGTAAAAATACTAATCCAAATTAAAAAGACGTAAAAGATTACATATCTCTTCTTTGCTAAGATAAGAGTCGTATTTGGTCCTACTTTTAAACTCGAAGGTACTGACATATTCATTAATCCTCTCTATTATTGTTTAAGAACTTTTTCTTATCTTCATCTATGTTGACTTCTTGTTTAACTTCAAATTTTACTTCATCATCCACATTTTTCTCATATATTAGATCTCGACGTTGTTCCGCAAATTTATTTGGTTTTAATTTCCTAGCTGCATGTGGCCCTAAGTAAATCCAACCCGGGTCTATTTTTTGGTTTGGAATTGTCGCAGAAAATGCGCCAATTACAGATTCCTTACCCATAATTGTGCCAGGAGATATGAGTGATAAACCACCTACAACTGTGTGATCTCCAAGAAAAATCTTTTTGATTATCAAATATTTCCCGACGATTTGAGAGCTCATTACAACAGCTCCTTGGCCTACAGTAACATTTCGCCCGAATTCAATAAATCTCTCATCCAACCAAGAATCTTGAGCATGACTTGAAAAATCTACCTTAATACCCATCCATCTGAAGCCCCACATTACTATCCATGTTAGAGGACCATTATTCATAAACCAAAAAACTAATTTCTTCAATTCTACTCTTAATCGCCAAAACTCATAATCTCGATCACCTTCTTCAGCTCTGAATACTCCCTCTTTAGGTTTATGAAGCATATTTATTATTAAGATAAAGGCTTTTGTAAAAATCGTGATTCCAAAAACGAAAATAAAATATAAAATGAATAACCATACAGGGATTAAAAACATATTTATATACCATGGGATATAACTTGATACATCGAAGAATACAGCAACAGTCATATATCCAGAAACCCATAAAATTGGGAGATATAAAACAAGAAATTTATAGCCAATTTTACTTATTGCACTTGTAGTTATAAAGTCAATTGTGTAATCAATTTTACTATTATTTATTTTCTCTTCTTTAGTATCAGAGTTCATTTAGTTGTTTCTCACATCTTTTTTTTTCTTTTTTTTGATAAATTCAATTTTTCATTAAGTTCTTCTACCCTTTTCAAATCATCTTCTGAAATTTGCAAGTACTCCATTACCTTTCTTTTGAAAATCTTCCTGAGGGGAGTGCCGAAATAGAAGTTATTACCTTTCAAAATGTTATATTTAGTTGCTCCTGTCATCGGTAACCACCACGAATTATCTCCGATATCCACACCAGGGGCAAAACAATTAAATCCCGCAGCAGTAACATTGTTTCCAATTTTAATCTTAGCAAATGAAATATTACCGAAAACACCATCTACAGAATGTGAACTGATACCTGGATTTGTCCCGATATAAGAATTTTCCCCAACTTCTACAAATCGATCCCCCGCAAGTTGTTCCTCAATGACAGATCCTTTTCCTATTTTATTAGTCCCTACAAAGTTAAACATCCACTTTAATAACCAGGGAAATGGACCTCGAGAAAATGCGTTTTTAGGATACTTGATAATAAAACTGCGAAAATGATAATAATTTAAAGTCTTACTAGGTATATTTCTCGGAATGATCCCGGATTTAGAAGGAGATTTCTTTTCTGAGAAGCTCCAAAACCATCGAGTAATTAACGCTACTATAAATAAATGTATTAAATAACAAAGAATTATTACAAACGGTATTGTTAAAGAGGCAATGAGGGAAGGTAAATTAGTAAAAAGAGAAATAAAACTTCCAACTTCTAAGAAATTAGGTAAATAGAACAACATTATATAGAGCATGAAAATTACACCCGGTATTAAAAAAGAACAATAGTAAATGACATAGAACAAAGGCAGCCATAAACGTAAATTTAAACTAATTTCTTCTTTAATAATATTGTTTTCAGAATTTTTTTTCTGATCTGAACTTAATGATGCCAATTTTTTTCCCAAAGAAGTTATAAATTTCTTTATTAAGAGCCCTTCAATTACTTTTTTGTATATATACTTTTGAATATTTAAAAATTTTCAGATTAAAATTATGTGATAGTTGGAAAAAAGAAGTTTGAATTATTTGATATTTTACTTATTTTTTTTTGGAAACCAAGGAAAGAACAAGCTAGTTCTTCGTTTGTAATTGTTATATTCATCATCGCCTTCATAATGTTTGTCAAGTAGCTTTATACCTGAGACTTTTATTATCATATAAGTGATGAAAATTGGTCCAAAAATTGAAATCCAACCAAAAGGCACAGCTAGAGCCATGAGATAAATCCCCCACCATTGAGTAACTTCACCAAAATAGTTTGGATGTTGTGTATATTTCCATAACCCTTGATCTAATACTTTACCTTTATTATTTGGATCTTGTTTAAATTTATAGAGCTGATAATCTCCAAAAGTTTCAAATAAGAATCCTATTAACCAAATTATTACTCCGAGCCATAAAGTAATTCCGTAAAAATCTAATAGGTTATCTAAAGGGGGATTGGCACTGCTATTAGTAAACCAAACAGTAACAGAAACTATAAAGATAACAATTCCTTGAAAAATGTATATTCTTAGGAGACTTTTTAATATTATATTAGTTCCCCATCTATCTCTCATTGCTTTATAACGATAATCTTCTGGTTTCCCTCTGTTTCTTATGAATACATAAGTTGCTAGTCTTAAGGACCATATCAACACTAAAATTGTTATTATAATTTGGCGTAGGTTTATGGTATTATTCAAAATGAAATAAAATACCATGCTGGTTAAAGCCACTACAAAAAAACCCGGTCCATAGAATATATCCATAATTCCATTGTTTCTCTTTATTGTTCCAACAATAAAAGCAATGAATATATAACCAAAGAGAAATAAAGCAGAATATCCGATAATAATTAACATACTTTCTATAGATGACATATTTAATTCGACACTTTACCTGCGCTTATAATTCAATTAGTTAATAAGAATAATTGAATTGCCTTTTTATTATTTTATCTTATAAAAACTAAGATAATTGAAAATTAGTAATTCAAATCTGAATTTTTGTTTAAATATAACAGATTATTTTGTATTATATAGAATCTCCAACATAATTCCCGACGAAAAACTATTAAAGACTTTATTAAACAAAACCAATAAAAATATATGTACAAATTTGTGTATATTCCATAGATTTATCAAACCATAAATAATCAAACATTAGAGAGATTAATCAATAGCTTAATAGAAACTAAACATTAATTTTAAATTAAAAGAAAGTATAAATTTATAGGTAGGTTAAGGCAAAAAAAATTAGATAATAATTTATTTAGCCGATAAAATTACAAGAATAATATTTTACATAAGTATTGATGAAGAAAATGTCTAATAATTCCTTCTCGTTAATAGATTTGTATCCGAAATATGTTATTAATTCAAAAGGAGAAAAGAAAAAATTCGATGAAAATAGCATAGCAAAAATATTAAACAAAGAAACTGGACTTGATATACATATTGCGGAAAAAGTAGCTGAAGATGTTATTCGAAAAATAATTGGTCTCGGAGTTAAAGAAATTACTACAAATTATATCAGAGAATTAGTCTGTGTTGAATTAACCCAGCGAGGAATGAATAAATATAGAAATCTTTTTGCTCGAGCGATTAATTTAGAAAATATTTCCTTTAAAATTGATGAAGAATTCGTTAATGAATACAGAGGTAAACAACCAGATTGGGGCCCTCTTGGTTATATCACTTATAAGCGAACTTATGCAAGGATTATCGAAAAGGAAAATAGAAAAGAAGAATTTTGGGAAACAATAAGAAGAGTTGTAGAGGGTTGTTATTCAATCCAGAAAGAACATTGTATCAAATTAAGCTTACCTTGGGATGATGATAAAGCTCAAAAATCTGCTCAAATAATGTTTAAAAAGATATGGAATTTCAAATTCCTCCCTCCCGGGCGCGGTTTATGGATGATGGGAACTGAATTCATTGCTCGTCATGGGTCAATGTCTCTTAATAACTGTGGTTTTGCTTCGACAGAAGATATAAATCTCAAACATTCGAAAGCGTTTGAATTTGTAATGGATGCTTTGATGCTCGGTGTAGGTGTAGGTTTCGATACTAAAGGTGCTGGAAAAATAACGATAAAACAACCTAAAGAAGGAAATTTCGAATTTCAAATCCCTGATAGTAGAGAAGGGTGGGTAGAATCTTTAAAGATAATATTAGAGGCTTATTTCTTAGGTAAACAAGTACCGATATTTGATTTTACTCTAATTAGACATGCTGGTGAGCCTATAAGAGGATTTGGTGGAGTTGCTAGCGGTCCAGGACCTTTAAAAGATATGTTGAAAGAAATTCAAAAAATACTACAATCGAGAATAGGTGAAAAAGTTACATCTGTTGATATTGTAGATATTATGAATTTTGTAGGTAAATGTGTTGTTGCGGGGAATGTGCGCAGGAGTGCTGAAATTGCGTTAGGTGATCCAACAGATTTAGATTTCGTAACATGTAAACAAGATGAAAAGGCATTGTATTCTCATAGGTGGGCAAGTAATAACTCAATTTTCGCAGTTAGAGGCTTGGATTATTCATTTATAGCCAACCAAATTGCAGTAAATGGAGAACCCGGAATACTTTGGCTCGAAAATGCTAAAGCCTATTCTCGGATGGGTGATCAACCCGATTTTAAGGATAAAAAGGCAGCCGGAGTTAACCCATGTGGGGAACAAACTTTAGAATCTTTTGAATTGTGCTGTCTTGTTGAGACTTTTCCTTCAAGGCATGATTCATATGAGGAATTTCAAGATACCTTAAAATACGCATATCTTTATTCAAAATCGGTCACCATTGTTAATACTCATTGGCAAGAGACTAATGCTGTGATGTTAAAAAATAGACGAATGGGCATTTCGCAAACGGGCATTATCGAAGCATTTATTAAGCATGGAAGGAGAGCTGTTTTGGAATGGTGCAGTAGAGCATATAATTATTTACAAGAATTAGATGAGCAATATTCCGGGTGGCTTTGTATTCCCAAGAGTATCAAGATAACGACAGTAAAACCTAGTGGAACAGTTAGTCTACTCCCAGGGGTACCTCCAGGAATTCACTATCCGCATTCAGAATATTATATAAGAAGAATTCGGCTCTCAAAGAACTCAGATCTTATTGAACATATTAAAAATGCTGGATATAAGATTGAAGAGGATTCATATTCACCTAATACAGTAGTTGCTGAATTTCCTATTCATGAAAAATATTTTGATCGTTCAAAAAATGAAGTTTCCATTTGGGAACAAGCAGCTAATGCTATTGATTACCAGGCGCGATGGAGTGATAATCAGGTCAGTATTACTATTACATTTAAGGAAGAAGAAGCAGATCAAATAGAACATGTTCTCCAATTTTGTGAAGACAAACTAAAGAGTGTCAGTTTCTTACCGATAAAAGAACATGGGTATAAGCAAGCACCCTATGAGGAGATTACTAAAGAACAGTTTGAAGAAATGATCAGTAAACTTAAACCGTTTAATCTTGATGAAACAAGAGATAGAGCAATTGGGGAGCGATTTTGTGATGCGGATGGAGTTTGCGAAGTGAGATTTTAAATTATTTAACTTTTTTTTGTAAAGATAATATCAGAAAGACCTGATTAGAATTGTTTGGATAACTTATTATTAATGAAATATATTAACTTATCAGCTAATAGTATATATAGAATCAAATTCTTTTGATGATAATTCAAATTTGAATAATTGATCAATACAAATAAACTATAATAAAGATGATGCTTCCGAGACTAAAAAGTATTGACACATTTCGTGGACTATGTATGTCTTGGATGATTATAGGCCACTTATCAGGATGGTGGATAAGAGGGGAGGATTTTTGGGTAGCTAATCTTATTAACGTAATCTTAGATCCAATTGGTGCTTCTGGCTTTTTATTTATTGCAGGTGTAAGTATAATGCTTTCTTATAGAAAAAAGCTTACTATAGCTAAAAATTCAGAGCAATATTCTAAAAGAACGATTAGGAACGAGTATTTTCTTCGTGCTTTCTTTATTTTAATAATTGCTTTAATCTATAATCTTACTATAGCTATTACTCTCAAAAATTTTACTTGGGTTTGGTCGTGGTTCATTTTGCTGACAATTTCAATTTCCTTTTTTATCGCCTGGCCTTTCTTAAAAACCTCTAAACTTTTAAGATTAGCTATTGGTGTTGTTATATGGATTGGAAATAATTTTATTTTTAACATTTTGATATTATATGAAGGACAAACTAATGTTTTAGGAGTTCTATGTTACATTTTATATAATGAAAAGAATCTAGACCCTATTTTACACTTTTTTCCTTTTTTTCTATTTGGAACAGTTGTAGGAGATGTAATTTATGAAATTCTCAGTAGAAATAATCCCGAAAACAGAAGGAAGATTTTTAAGAAGAATTTCTTTATCCCATCTATGGTAATTGGAGTGTTATTAATACTATTTAACGTTTTATTTCAATTTCCAGAATTTTTAGTGAGAAGGAGTTTACCTTGGCTGGTATATACCCTTGGGATTGATTTATTTTTGTTTACAGTATTATTAACTTTTGAGATTTTTGGATTTATGGAGAGAGAAAAAAGTTACAAATTACTCTTTTACTACTCTTATTATTCTCTTACAGTTTATTTAGGACATAATCTATTATATTTTTTATTTTTTAATCAATTGAACCTGTTTAATATCTGGTTCTTCATGATAGGAGCATTTATTGCCCTTGGTTTATTACTAAGGGTTATCTATAAAAAATGGAGTGAAAAAGCCTCACTTAAATATCATTTAAGTAAATTAAGTGTTAGTTTAACCAGAAGAATTGAGAGTACAAGAAACTCACGAGAAAATCTCACAAGACAAATTAAAGATCAATAATACACATCTTCTACACTTTTATTATAATTTATTTAACCAAATATTAGCATTGCGAATATAGGGGCTAAACAACCAATAAATAATAGAAATGAAAACAGGATAATTCTAAAAATACTCCTCCGTTTAGGATCCTTGATATTTTCAAGAAAAATAAGTACCAAAAAACTATAAAAGATCATGTGACCTGTTTGAAAAGCCTTTACTACAATCCGTAAGAATTTAATGAATTCAGGTATTGTAGCAGGATCAACACCTCTGATAATTGTCAAATTATGCAAGAAATTAAAGAAATATTCGGGGAAAATGATATACGGAAGACATATAAGCATCGAAGGAACAATATAATAAATTATATCTTTCAGTTTAATTTTTTTAACAATCAGTAATATTATTGGAAACAAAATAGGAGTTAATTTATATAGTGTTAAAGCAAATAATATGCCTGAGATCCATTTTTTATCTTTTTCTAATTCAACATATGACACAAAAAGAAGCAATCCAACAATCCAATTTGAATTATTGAGATAAGCATCAGCAAAATAGCCAATAGTGCTTAATACGAGGAATACGATTATATTCTTTTTCTTATCTGAGATTTTATCTACATTTTTGAACATATATATTACAGCAACGAGCCTAGCAATATCCCAAATATAAACACCTATTTCAGTTGGAATTAATGAAAATGGGAAAAAAATAAAATACCAAAAATAAAGATAGAACGATCCCACATCCGGCATATGGAAGTCAATTATTCCCAATTTGCTCTCATGAATAAATATACTGTAATCATAATCTCTTAAAATTGCTAATGCATTATCAGTAAATATTGGCAAATAAAAGATTATTCTTAAAATAGTTAAGATAGCCGTAATTAGTATGATAATGTAAATAAAAATTGATGTAAGTGAAAAATTTCTCTCTTCTGACATTATAAATTATATGTCTTTTTAATTTATTTGATTTTTAGAATTTAAAAAACTTTGCAAATTCTAAGTTTTATTATTTTGTATTTAATTGAGATTCCTAATAGAAAAGACTAAATAGTTTTTAAAATAAGAGATGTCTTAAAGTAAAAACATATAAATTATCCAAATGAAAATAAATTTAACATTAAAATATTTTAAAAATTAAATTATAGAAGTGATTTTAAATGACAGAAGAGGATCCGGTCGAGGAGATAGAAAAAACTGCAGAAAAAGCAGCAAAAAAGCCTCGAGCAAAATCAAGAACGACTCCAACAAAAAAGAAAGTTTCTAAGCCTTCTAAAAAAGCAGCTACTACCCCTGAAGTTAAACCTAAACCTTCGAAAGCAGTTTATAAAAAGCTGAAAGTGAACTTTTGGCGTACTCGATTACACGACGAAGAATTAGGAGTACATCAACAACTCAAATATCAAGCAAAAACTCGTTGGTTTAGCAAGAATTTTGATATCGAAGGAGTTGTAGAAGAAGATGGTGAGAAAAAATACATCATTGCTTTTAGTAAAAACGATTGGGAAGAAAAACCTCTCGAAGAAAAAAGGTTGACTTGTCGTATGTTCACGATTATGGAAGAAAAAATGACAGATGCACGTACTGCTAAGGGCGGGAATTTCAAAGGAGGTTTTGAATTAAGTGTCTCCCATTCATTAATCCAGAGCTATGAAATTAAACATCCTGCTCCTGTATTCATTATGCAAATCCCAAGATCAATATATTTGGCTCGTGTTACGAGAGGTTGGAGATTAGTAGGCACACGGTGGACATGGCCATTACTTCCAGAACAAAAGGGTGATAAGTTACAAGTGGTTCGGGCTAAAGGAATCGTAGGTCCCGGAAGAAATTACTGGATTTATATTGGTGATCAAAAAATAGCTCGCGTTGATGGTCAAAGAATTCAGAAAAATTTTGAAATTCAAATATTTGATGAAGCTTTTGCAAAAGATAAGATGTTTATTATTTATATGATATTATTCGCGGGTATCTGCAATTTTATGAGAGTTGCAACAAAGATGATTAAGCAACTTTATAAAAAGATGAAGAAAACTGCTACAACAGATTATACCATTCCTAGAGGAGAGTTAACCTTATTTAGGAATCCAAGAATGATGAGAAGGTAAAATTTAAACGTTTAAAATATCCCTTTTTTTACTTTTTTTTTTTGAAAAATTAATACATATAAAATATAACAATCCGTGAAGATAAACTTAATATTAATAAAATTAATTGTCCTAAATGTAACGCTTTAATCAGCAAAGATGCTGACTTTTGTAAATCTTGCGGAAAAGATTTAAGAATTTAAGAAAGTATTAATTCAGATATATTTCAATAATTTTGGCAAAAAAATTTAAAGATTTTTAAGAATTTTAAAAAAAAGATAATGTAAAAAATTTGAATTAAAGTTTAACTAATCATCTGCTTTTTCTTCCACTCAATATAGCCTCTGGTTTCTTTTCCTTTGTGTATTGGTTTCTTACCAGTTTCCTTTTTATATATTGATTGAAGTGTTCTTTCATCCATTTCTTTTAAGGCTTCTTTCTTGATACGTTCTTCAACTTCCATTTCATCTTCAATTGTTTTTACATGTTTGAGGACCCAGAATACACCATGATTCCAAAGAATAAATCCTATGAGGACAATCCCTATGAAAGCAAAGATCATAGCTCCTACCCATAGGATCCATAATCCAATCCCAAAATGCGCCAGCATCCATAGCCATAAATTCCAAATGGCATTCCAAAATGTATATGGAAGAATACCAATTAAAAGTGCAATTATAGTAAAATATAAGCTAAATAATGCAACACCAACAAGTAATCTTAGAGTTGAATAGTCTTCCCACTTTTTTGCCAATCGACGGTCTTTAAATAGTGATTTACATAGTTTAACCATACCTCCTCGAAATAAAGTATAGAATAAAACCAATAAAAACAGGTGCCCAGTAACAACACCAGCTATTAAAGCAATCTGAAATCCAAGATGGAGCGTTAAGAAAAATTCCCAAGATGGACCTATAGCAGTGATAATTACAAACCATATTCCAAGCACAAGAACGGCTGTACCAACTATAAGACCGTAAAAAATTACTTTTGCGATTCTAAGATCCCATGTGGAATATAAATCTAGTGGATCTGGTTCTCTATCAGGAGCTTTACGAGATGCACGTGGCATAATTATCTCATCTTATTATATTTTTAAATTAAATTTAGTTTAGGTTTTCAAAATTATATATTTTAATAATTAGTTTTACTATTATTTATTTTTATTAGAATTTTTTGATATCTTTTTAATAACTTATGATTTTAATGGAACTTGGCAGAAGGGGCAAGTTGCGTATTCCTCATCCAATGTTTCTCCACAATATGGACAGACTGACTTTTTGTCTTCTTTTTCTTCCTTTTTTTTCCTTTTCTTTGCTTCTGGTTTCTTTTTAGGAGGTTCTTCTTTCTCAGGTTCTTCTTCTATTAATCCTGCTTTATCTAGTACTCTTTCTTTTGGTGTCATATCTTCACGTTTCTTTTTTGGTTTTACAAAAGGTTTATCAGAATACTCTAGTTTTGTGAAGCACGTCGAGCAATACGTTTTTGGTCTGTTGGATAAATATATTCCGTATGCAATGGCTCCAATCCCTAATGTTGCTATAATTGCCATTCCCCAAGCTACTTTTTGCATGGTATCTAATGGTTTTCTCGCTGATGTTTCAACTTCTTGTTTACAACCTTTACAATAAGCATATTTGATTTTCTTTGTCATTTTAACCAATCTTTAAATGATTAACTTGTATTTTTTAAATAATAGATTATTTTAATTAAAAAACGTTTTTAATACCTAATAATCAAGTTCTTTTTATAAATTATTATATTTTTTAAAAATGGACTAAAGTGCAAGAAAACTCATTCTATATTGAAACTTATGGATGTGCTTCTAATAAAGCAGATTCATATATAATCATAAATGTGTTGATGAACGCGAATTACACTCAAACATCGTTGGAAAATGCTCAATTCTTAATTATTAATACGTGTGCTGTCAAAGAACAAACCGAAAATAAAATAAAAGCACGTTTAGAAAATTTACATAAACAATTTCACAAAAATCCTAATAAACATATCATTATTGCAGGGTGCTTACCTCACATAGCCACTAATTACATTGAAGTCATTAAAAGAATCACTCCTTCATTTGCCGCAATAATCAATTTGAATAATATTATAGATCTACCAGAGATATTTCAAGAAATCAAAAGCGGAAAGAAAAATCTTGTACTCAAATCAGATAAATTAATTGATAAAGCAGCATATCCAATTTATCATCCGCGTGGAAAAATCACAGGAATTATTCCGATTTCAGAAGGATGTTTAGGCTCTTGTACATATTGTTGTGTAAAAAATGCAAGAGGGAAGTTAAACTGTTATGAACCTAACAGCATTATAAAAAATGTTGGGTACCAATTAAAACAGGGAATTAAACAGATTTACTTAACTTCTCAAGATTGTAGCACATATGATTATAATGGAACAACATTAGCAGATATTGTGAAAAACATTGTCTCTATAGATCATAAATTCTTTCTAAGAATTGGGATGATTAATCCTAGCTTTTTAATTAATAATACAGAGCAGTTAATATCAATTTTTAACCAACCTAAAGTATACCGTTTTTTACATATTCCAATTCAATCCGGAAGTAATGATGTCCTTAAAAGAATGCAAAGAAAATATTTAATCTCTGACATTATTGATAACATTGATTTTTTAAGGAAAGAATTTAAGAATCTAACTATATCCACTGATATAATATGTGGTTTTCCAGGTGAAACGGAATACGATTTCTTTAGAACTATTAATTTCATAAAATGGCTAAAACCTGAGATTTTAAATATTTCAAAATTCACAGCTAGACCAGGAACTAAGGCAAAACAAATGGAACAATTAGGTAGCAAATTAATAAAAGAAAGATCTATAAGATTATCCAGCGTTTTCCGAAATAGTTTAAGTGAAATAAATAAAAAGTGGAAAGGCTGGGAGGGAGAGGTTTTAGTTTTACATGAAGGTACAGAGCCAAATCAAGGGTTTGGCAGAAATTATGCGTATAAAAATATATTTATAGCTAATTACGATGGTGAATTCGGCAAATTTGTTAACATTAAAATAGTTAAAGTTGAGGGGTTTAATTTGTTTGGGAAAATTATTTGATTAAAAAATATGCGATTATTAATAAAAATAAATTTTTTTTGAAAAAAAAAAAAATATTTTTCTTCTACATTTTGTTTCTATCTATTAATAATTCTCCATTTGCACCTACATTTTCAGGATTATTTTCCCGGATAATTACTGAAATATGAGTAAAGTCTTCAGGATATCCATAAATTTCTTTAAATAACTTTGTAAATTGATTAACAAGTTTCCGTTTTGTTTCAATATCACGAGGAGGTCCTTCAATCATAATAATTGGCATTAACTCTCACTTCCTAATTATTAATTTGATTTTAAATTTCAAGATAGATATTATGATTAATTAGTTAAAAAAAATTTTATATATCAGTTTAATATGATGCTGTTTTGAAATTTAAAAATAGAAATAAGTGTAATTACTAATTGATATAATTTAATATTAATTTTATTAAAGAAGTAAGAATAAAAAACAAGGTTCCTATAATGTCTGAAAAATTATACTGGGAACATGCATATAAGACCAAATTTGTAGCAAAAATAATAGCGGTTAATGACGAAGGGGTACTGCTTGAAAAAACTCTATTTTATCCTGAAAGCGGGAATCAAGCTAGTGATCGGGGATATTTAACAATAGGAAACCTCAAATTTAAAGTTGATAAGGTAACTAAAGATGGAGAAAGTATTTTACATCATATTTCTTCTGATTTTAAAAACAAGGTAAAAATTGGAGATGAGGTTGATGGAGAAATTGATTGGGAATATCGTTATGGAATAATGAAAGCTCATACTTCTCAACACATATTTTCAGCTTTATTAAAAAATAAATATAATATTGACACGGTTCGTGCTAATCTTAATTTTGAAGAGGTTTTTCTCCAAATCTCTCCAACAATAGATTATGAACAATTGAAAGAAATCTTAATTGATGTGAATAAAATTTGTAATTCTGATAATTTAGTAATCAACGCAAAAATAATTCCATATAAAGAAGCTGAAAAATCCTCTAATAAAATAAGAAGTGTTATTCCTAATGAATCTCATATACGTCTAATGGAAATTCACAATTTAGATTTAGTATGTTGTGGGGGAACTCATGTGAAAAATTCTACAGAAATAGGTACTGTGTTTATCTATGAATTTAAAAAGGGAAATGCAATCCGGTATGTTGTAGGAAATAAAGCTTTAGAAATGAGTTCAAGTATCGATTTAGATGTAATAACACTAGCCAATGACATCAACTCTCCTTTAATAAAACTGAAGGAATTACTTAAAAAACGCTTAGATTTTATCGATAATATACAAGAACAACATAAAGAATTATCTATCAAGTTATTAGAGTCAATTTCTAAATCGCCTTTAAAAAAAATCAACGATGTTTCACTATTTTATATCGATTTTGATGTTGATATAAAGGTTTTAAACAAATCTTTAGAAAATTTTCCTTCAAATTCACTTATTATTGTAACATTTGAAGGTAACAAAATTAGATTACTCTCTCCAAATGAAATAGTAGATTCCAACAAATTATTACAACAACTGATCCAAAAATGTGGAGGGAAGGGAGGAGGAAATTCTAAATCTTCCCAAGGGATTTTAGAGAACATGCCTGAAAATATATTAGTTGAGATAGAGTTATTAATTCAAAATAATTAGAGTTTTACTTATTTATCAAATTTAATAAATAAATTGGTAAAGTAAATAAAATTAAATATAGGATTCTGATTTTATTTTAGACCCTTTTCTTCTAAAAACGAAGTTAATCTAGTTCGATGGAATTTCAAGCCCAGATCATCAGGTTTTTCACCAAAAGCCAGAGCTAGTAATTCAGTTACATATAAAACGGGAATACCAAATGTTTTCCCTCCAACTTCTCCTGCTTTCTTCTGATTGTTATCAAATTGTTGGAAACATGCTGGACAATTTACAATTACTGCTTCAGCACCAGCATTCGTTGCACTTGTTAACTTGTTTGCTAATATTTGCATTGCTGGTTCTTCCTCAGAATTTCCCACACCAGTACCACAGCAAAGCATCTCTTCTTCATAATCAACAGGAGTTGCTCCAGTTGCAGCAACGATTTCTCTTAATTTTACAGGATTCATAGGATCATCAGTTTGAACTTTTTCTGAGGGTCGATTATAGTGGCAACCAGTATGACACGCAACTTTCAAACCACTTAGTTCTTTGGTTATATTTTCCTTTATTTTATCAACATATTCATGTAATACTTCTACAAAATGCTTCACATTAATATTTCCCTTAAATTCCTTTCCAACTGTTTTTAAGATCTTATTGATGTGTTCCTTTTCATGATCATCATATTTTAATTCTTCATTAACAAGCTTCAATGTTTGAAAGCATCCATTACATAAAGATATTATGTCTTTTCCTTCTCCTTCAGCAATGGTAAGATTTCGTGCACCCATTGCCATCCAACTGAGATGATCAGTACTATTAAATCCTACTGGATCAGGACAACATGCAAATGCCGCATCAGAAGTTTGTATTCCAAGTTTGTCAAATACTTTTCTTGCTGAAGCTTCAATAAAAGGAATTCTATTGCCTATAACACATCCTTGAAACATTTTATATTCTTTTGCTTTAGCCATTTTAAGTCATCTTATAATATTTGATATTAACATTAATTTGTATTTGTAAATATTGAATTTTTTAAAAATCTTCTCTCTATTAAATTAGAATGATAATATTATAATTAAAAAAAAAAATATTGAAAATAAGTATTAACAATTTTGGTGTAAAATTTTAGTCCTTTAACATTCTTCTAGCAAAAATAGCTAAAATAACACCCGCGAGGCCAAAAATTCCATTAAAAGTGTTTAGAAGTATTAAAGGTAATTCACCTATGGTAGTTCCACCGAAAATACTTGTAATAAGTAGAATAATTAGACTAATTAAACTAGAACCAATTCCTATCCCCACTATTAATCTACCAGCAAAATCTGAACTGTAACCCGCAATTAATGCCCCAATAATGACTGATATACCACCACCCAATGCAATGAAACTAAATACATTTAAAATTATTTCTATAACTGCTTGTATCTCTGGTCCAACAAATCCAGAAAGTAAACTCAGAATTGTTCCTAAGAAACCAACACGTCCCGTTAGTGAGCTAATTAGCATCACGGCCCCACCAATTATACACAAAATTACTCCTTTTTTATGCTCCATTATAATATACCAATAAATGTTAGTCTTTTCGATATTATTTTAAATATAAAATAATAAAATAGAAATTTTATTTAAATTCTGGCTATATTTAAATCCATAATTGAGCTAATAGAATTTATATAGCATATCTCTAATGAGAAAGCATTATAAAGAATTAGTGATTAATCCAAATATGATTAATCCTTTCTTTGAGAAACTTGCAAAATTAGCAGTAAATTATTCGATTAAAGTGACAAAAGGAGATAGAGTATTTGTATTAGGACCACCATTAGCAGAGGAGCTTTTCCGAGCTTTATATATTGAAATAATAAAAGCGGGGGGGCATCCACTCTTGCTTCCATATATTGAAGGCCAAGAAGAAATGTTATTCAAATATGCTTCTGAAGAGCAATTAACCTATGTAGATGATATTAGGAAAACAATACATAAGGAATTTGATTGTATGATTGCTATCGCTGGTGAGTATAACACACAAAATTTGAGTTTAATTAATCCTAAATTGATATCGAAGCGTTATGGTTCACCAGAAATAAAAGAACTTTGGGATGTTTTTTATGACAGAGTTTCAAATAAAGAAGCTAGGTGGATAGGTATTCCTTTTCCTTGCCATTCTTTAGCTCAAGAAGCTAACATGGATCTATTTTCTTATACTGATTTTATAACAAAATCCTTATTTTTAGATAAAGAAGATCCTATACAAGAATGGTTAAAAATCAAAGAAGAACAAGAAAAATATACTCAATATTTGAATAAAATAGATGAAATACAAGTTATAGGAGAGGATACTAATTTAAAATTATCTATGAAAGGAAGAAAGTGGGATAATTGTAGTGGGCAAGAAAATTTACCAGATGGTGAAATATGTACATGTCCAGTAGAAGATTCAGTAAATGGCCATATTCGGTTTACATATCCAGCTATACATCTAGGCAATGAAGTTGAAAATGTTTATTTAGAGTTCAAAGACGGAAAAGTTGTAAATTCTACTGCAGATAAAGGTGAAGAATTCCTTCAAGAAATATTAAAAATTGAAAATGCTGACAGATTAGGTGAATTTGCAATTGGCACTAATTATAGTATTACTCAATTTACAAAAAATATGCTTTTTGATGAAAAAATGGGAGGTACAATTCACGTTGCTCTCGGGGATGGATTTAAAGAATTAGGGTCTAAAAATGAAAGCGCAATTCATTGGGACATTTTAAAAGATATGAAGAAACCAGGATCAAAAATAATAGCAGATGATAAAATTATATATAAAGAAGGAATTTGGAAGATTTAATAAAAACATTAAAGTTCTATTCTATTCGGATGAGAATAAATATTCATTCTAGCTCCACGGGCAAAACCAATTAAAGTAATTCCATAAGCAAAAGCTAATCGAATTCCAGACTCTATTGCTGCAGAGAGAGAAACAACAACAGGAATTTTAGCTCTAATAGCTTTTAAAACCGAATCTCCGGTCAATCGACCTGTTGAGGTTAGAAAGATTCCTTTAAAATCATGGTCCTTCAGTAACATCTCTCCAATAACTTTATCAATAGCATTATGTCTACCAATATCTTCTTTAACACTTAATAAATTTCCATTAAAATCAAAAATTGCGGCTCCATGACAACCACCAGTTTCTCGATAAAGCGGAGTATTTATTTGCATCTGTTTTATGGCAGAAAAGATGGTGCTTGCTTTAATTTTTATATAATCCTTTGCTTTAATGGCATCTTTTACATTTGATTTTTCTAAACTTTCTTTAATAACATTACGCCATGGAGATGAAATGCCACAAGTTGTATCAACTACACGGCTTACTGGATTAATATCAAGGTTTTCAATATTAAACTTAACTTCCTCTTTTAATTCCACAAAAATAGCATTTTCTAATTCATTCACCTTGATTTCTTTAATGTCTTTCATTGAATCAATTACCCCTATTGAAAACAAAAACCCTATTGAGAGTTCTTTTAGATCTTTAGCAAGACAAATTATATTTACTAAAGGATTAGAATTTATATACAAATCAATTGGACTTTCATATAGAATGATATCATCTGTCTCTTCTTTCTTACCTTTTTTTATTCTAGAAATCTTTACTTTTCTTCTAAACAAGGGTAATCATTTAAACTTATTTTTTTGAATTGTATTAACATGAATTATATTTACTATTTTCTTTAAATATAATGAATTAAATAAGCATTATTCCTAGAAAAAATAGGTGATTGAACCTCTTCCTTCAACGAATAAATCTTTAATATAAGAGATACAGAATGTATTATTCAATCATATAATTTGATATGTTTTCTGGGTCAAATTATTCTTCACATAAAAACCAAACTTTTTATAGAGTCCCAAGGCTTTTTCGTTTTTAGTATCAACACCCAACTTAATTTTTTTACATCCTTTATTACGAAGGGTTTCAATTCCAGATGCGAGCAGGGCGCTCCCAATTTTACGATGTTGATAGTCAGGAAGAACACCAAAATTTGCAATTAGTCCACTTTGATCTTGTTCAGGATTTAGATAAATATCACATATTCCAATAAATTTATCATCTTCATATGCAACGCAATGTTCAACAATATGATTTTTTTTAAAAGTTTCCGTTATTTTTTTCCATCTAATTTTGGTAATTGGTTTATACATAAAAGAATCTGCGAAAGCCTCATTTAATACATTAACAGTACTGGCAAAATCATCCATCTCCTTTAGATTCTTAATGATAATACCTTCTGGAATCCCCGGGTGTGAAAATAAATCGAAATTATCTAAACGCATTGACCAAGTGTAATTAACTGGACTAAATCCTAAACTGTCTAATTTCTCATCAAAGGGTGCTGATAGATCTCCAATTGTTTGAAATAAAAATTTTGGAACATTTAACTTCTTTTTAAGATCCAAAGTAGCATCAATTAATTTTCCAGGGAGATCTGAATCAATATATTCCGGTTGTACTGCATAGACAGTGACAAAATCGTCTTTAACCATTGGAGTAATGGATAAACCGGTAAAAGCAATAATTTCCCCTTGTTTATTTTCAAAAGTTAAATAATCTCTTGAAAGTACAGTTTCTTTACCCAAGAATGTACGAGCTAACTCTTCAGTTATATGAAAGGTTGTTTCAGGATTTAAGTACTTACCCATTTGATTATACAAATCTACAAGTTTAGAAAATCCAAGAGACTCATCATATGGT
>JAHQWK010000031.1 GCA_029856145.1 Promethearchaeia archaeon | reverse complement strand
ATTTACAAAGGAAGAAGAAGAGAAAGTCAAACAAAGATTAAGAGATTTAGGATATATAGATTAAAAAATCGATTATGTAAAACTTTTTAAAAAGAAAAAAGGGAAAAATAAAATGATACAACCACATGGTGGAACTTTAATAAATAAAGAATTACCTAAATTTGAGAAAGAAAGAATTTTAAACCAGCTTAATGATTTTGAAAAGATACAAGTAAATCCCCAGACAATTAAGGTAATTAAAAGCATTGTTTTTGGAGTGTTTAGTCCTTTAGAAGGATTTATGAATGAAAACAATTACAGATATGTTCTGGAACATATGTATTTAGAGAACAATGTAGCATGGCCATTTCCAATTGTGTTGGATGTTGATGAAAATAAAGCAAAATTGATTAGTAATGATGATAGAGTTTTGTTAATTGATTCAGCAAATACTCCTATTGCATTAATGGATGTTGAAGATAAATACACCTATAATAAAAAAGAATTTGCTGAAAAGGTTTATGGGACTATGGATGAAAATCATCCTGGAGTAAACAATGTTTTTAATATGAAAGACATATTATTAGGTGGAGAGATTTTCTTAATTAATGAACCAAAATCTATCTATCCAGAATTAGATTTAAAACCAATTGAGACAAGAGTGTTATTTAAAGAAAAGAAATGGGATAGAGTAGTAGCATTTCAAACAAGAAATCCCCCCCATTTAGGCCATGAATATGTTCAAAAAGCAGGTTTAACATATGTTGATGGACTTTTTATAAATCCAGTAATAGGAAAGAAGAAAATTGGTGATTTTTTAGATGAAGTTATTATAAGAGCATATCAAATACTAATAAAAGAATATTATCCTAAAGATCGGGTTGTTTTAAGCACATTCGAGACAGAGATGAGATATGCTGGACCTAAAGAGGCTATTTTTCATGCAATAGCAAGAAAGAATTTCGGATGTGATCATATAATAATAGGACGAGATCATGCAGGAGTTGGTGATTATTATGGACCTTATGATGCCCATAAAATCTTTGACCTTTTCCCTGATCTTGGTATAGAGCCAATTAAATTCAGATCGTTTTCAAAATGCAGCAAATGTGATTCAATAGTAAATGACAAAATTTGTCCACATCCGCCAGAGATGCAAAATTTTTTTGCTGGGAGAGAAATACGGGCAGCATTACAGTCAGGAAAAGCTCCGAGTTCAGATGTAATGCGCCCTGAAGTAGCTAGTGTTATTCTGCAATATAAAAACCCATTTGTTTCTTAATTTTTTTTCTCAATTTTATAAAAAAGAAAATAATATGCATTAAATGATGAATAAAAACAATAAAAGATTAGTTGTCATAGGATTAGATTGTGCTACACCAAAAACTTTATTCGAAGACTTCTTAGATGATTGCCCTAACATAAAGAAAATGGTAGAGTATGGAGTTTATGGCAAATTAAGGACTTGTAATCCACCAATTACAATTCCTGCTTGGATGGTGATGTCTACTAGTAAAAAAGCAGGTACACTAGGGTTATATGGATTTAGGCATAGAAAGGAGAATTCATATAATGATTATTGGATTGCAACATCTTATAAAATTAAAGAACCAAAAATTTGGGAAATAATCGGAGAAAAAGGTTTAAAATCTTGCATTTTGGGTTTACCTCCAACATACCCAGTTCAACCGCTAAACGGATATTTAGTCTCAGGTTTTATAACCCCTGATATAACCTCAGAATATACTTATCCACCAGAATTTAAAGAAGAAATTAAAGAACATGTTGGAAAATACATCTTGGATGCTAATTTCAGAGTAGATGATAAGACAATCTTATTGAAAGAAATTTATGAAATGACAAGGGTTCAATTTAAAACGGTAAAATATTTAATACAGAACAAGGACTGGGATTATTTCAAATTTGTAATTATTGGATTAGATAGATTTCATCACGCTTTTTGGAAGTATTATGATAAAAATCACATTAAATATGAACCAGGAAATAAATTTGAAGGAGAAATGAAAAAGTATTATCAATATTTAGATCAAGAAATTGGAGAGATCTTAGATTTAATTGATGAAAATACAATTGCTATGATAGTATCAGATCATGGTGCTAAGGCAATGAAAGGGTTAGTATGTGTAAACATGGCTCTTGAAGAACTGGGATTATTAAAATTTAAATCTAAACCAAAACCCAGAACAAGATTAGCAGACGCCGATATTGATTGGGATAATACTTATGCGTGGGGTTGGGGAGGTTATTATGCAAGAATTTTTCTTAATGTAAAAGGAAGAGAACCTCATGGAATTATTAAGAAAAAAGATTATGAAAAAATGAGAGAAAACGTCATTAAGAAATTAAAGTCCATAAAGGACGATAATGGTAAGCCAATGAACACGATCGTTTACAAACCTGAGGAGTTATTTGAGGTTTTAAATGGAGATCCACCTGACCTGATGGTCTATTTTGACGACTTAAATTGGAGATCTGCTGGAACCGTTGGATATGATTCAATATATTTGGATGAAAATGATACTGGCCCAGATGACGCAGTTCATGATTGGTTTGGTGTTTTTATTATTCATGACCCTATAAATAAGTGGGGAAAAAATTTAGGAGTCAAGAGCATACTTGATATTGCTCCAACTTCTTTAAAAATTTTAGGAATTGAAGTACCTAAAGATATGGAAGGTAATATAATAGATTTTTAAAAAAAAATAAATGAAAAGAGATGGAACATAAAGGATTTACGTTATGGTTTACAGGACTTCCTTGCTCAGGTAAGAGTGTTCTTGCAAATGCTGTCGCGGAAGATTTAAAATCGAAGGGAATGAAAGTAGAAAGACTTGACGGGGACATTGTTAGAAAAAGTTTAACTAGAGATTTAGGGTTTTCTGAGGACGACCGAAATATGAATATTGAAAGGGTCACCTTTGTTGCAAAATTATTAACTAGAAATGGAGTTGCAGTTCTAGCATCCTTCGTATCGCCATATAATAAGATTAGAGCATATTCTCGAGAAGAGATTGGAAATTATGTTCTGGTCTATGTAAAGTGTTCTCTTGAAGAATGTGAAAGGCGAGATGTTAAAGGGATGTATGCCAAAGCCAGAGCGGGTGAAATAAAAGATTTTACTGGAATTGATCATCCTTTCGAAGACCCAGATAGTGCGAATATAATTGTTGAAACAGATAAACAGACGGTTGAAGAAAGCAAAGAGATTGTATTAAAAGCTTTGGATTCAATGGGATATTTACCTAATAAGCATAAATAAAAATTCAATCATATATTCGCAAAAAAAATAAGAATTAACTAATAATTTTTTTAATTTGTCTTACTAACTCTTGTTTATTCAATCTATATGCATTTAAAACTGTTTCTCTTTTACCTGATTGACCAAATATATTATTAATTCCAATAAATCTTATAATTTTAGGATATTTTTTTGAGATGATTCTAGCAATTATGCTTCCAAAACCACAGTAGATATTATGTTCTTCTAATACAACAATTCCTTTAGTTTCTTTAATCTCATTTAATAGAGATCTTTCATCTATAGGTTTAACAGTTGGAAGATTAATTACTTTAATCGATAAATTCAGTTCCTTTTCAATACTTGAGGCGGATTCAAAAGCTAAAACGCTACCATAACCGGTTCCGATTAAACAAATATCTTTTCCTTCCTTTAATATATCGGGTTTTCCAATAATAAAATTATAATTGTCATCATGTATTTTTGGAAATGAACCCCTCGGTAATCTGATGTAAAAAGGACCTTCTGTTTTAAATACATATTCTAATATTTTAGTAAGTTCAATGTTATCAGACGGGACCAACACCGTTAAGTTTGGGAGCGATGTCATTAGACTAAAATCTTCCAAAGCATTATGAGTACTGCCATCTTCTCCTACGATCCCTCCATGTGTAGTTATTATTTTTACACTTAAACTATCATGGCAAGCAAATCTTATAAATTCCCATGCTCTGCCCGTTGTAAATATAGAAAACCCACTTACAACAGGAATTTTACCAGAGATTGCAAATCCCAATGCTGTCCCTAACATATTCTGTTCAGCAATTCCCATATTAAAGAATCGATTAGGAAATCTTTTGGCAAATTTATTTGTTCTTGTAGAGGCAGAAAGATCAGCATCTAAAACTATTATATCTTTATTTTTTTTACCCTCTTCAACCAAATAATTTCCAAAAGTATCTCTAAGTGGCGGTTCTGGAACCATTCAAAACCCTCTCAATAATTCTTCTTTAATATTATCAAGTTCTTTAAGCGCAATTTCATATTCTTCTTTGTTAGGTGCCCGTCCATGAAACTCTCGAGTATGCTGCATAAAGGATACTTCAGATCCTTTAATTAGATAAGATATTATTACCTTAGGCTTTCCAATTATAGTTTTAGATCGTTCAAATCCTTGCAACACATCTGTAAGATTTAATCCATCGAGTTCAATAACTTCCCAACCAAATGCTTTCCATTTTTCTGCTAATGGTTCTAAAGCCATTATCTCTTCTGTTGAACCATCTATCTGAAGCCCATTACGATCCACAATTGCGATTAGATTATCTAGTTTAAAATGACTTGCAGACATAGCTGCTTCCCAAATAGCACCTTCATTTAATTCTCCATCTCCTAATAAAACATAAATATTTTTATCAGAATTGTCCAATTTAGCAGATAGAGCACATCCAACCCCGATAGATAATCCCATTCCTAAAGAACCAGTAGATATTTCTATTCCAAATTCTGGGTTTTTAACAGGATGACCTTGTAATTTTGAATCAAACTCTCTTAGAGTAAATAATTCCTCTCTTTTTATAAAACCAAATTTTGATAAAACAGCATATAATGCAGGTGCTGCATGACCCTTACTTAATATGAATATATCTCTTTCTTCCCAAGCAGGATTTTGAAGATTTACCTTCATAATATTATGATAGAGGAGATATATGATATTGACACATGATAATGAACCACCTGGATGACCCGATTGAGCCTTATATATCATCTTTAAAATATCTTTTTTGATATCTAAAATATCAACTAAGATTTTTTGTTCATCCGCTTTAGATATTTGCATTCTAACACTTAAAATAGTAAATTATAATTTATTCATTTTTGTTAATATGTAATCTTGGAGTTTTTCTTGATGATAAAATTCTACAGGAGGGAGAGTAGCCGTGAGTGCAGCAGCAAAAAGCGCAATTTTTACTCCATCTAAAACTGAAATGTCCGAAGCATATGATAGGCCTAAAATTGCCATAATAACACTACCAACTGCTACATAACTTCTTACTGGTTGATGTAAAATTGGTTTAATCTTTTCTATTTTATCATTTTCTCTTGAAAGGAGAAATGATTCCAGTTCTAAATAATTTAATAGAACATTATTGCATTTAGAAGCATTTAAAATTCTTTTTCCTGCAATTATAATGCTTGTCTCATTACAACAGTCGATTGAAAACGTATCCAACGCTTTCTGAAGATTCATTTTGATTAACTCTACATTTTCATAAAGATAATAATTTGATATTGTAGGACGAGCAATTATTGGGATTTCTCTATAGTTTTCTTTTAAAAAACGTAATAATTTTTGAATAAATTGATCATTAAAAATTCCGCCTAATCCATAATCTAAAATTAATATGGCTCCTATATCTTGAGAACTGTTAGCTATTAGATTCTTGAATTTTTCTCTAACGGATTGAGAAATATCACTATTATAGTCTGTTTCTAACCGTAAAAGATGTTGATTCATTGCCTTTATTCGAGTTATTTGAGGAGTCCTAATTTTTTCATCTACAAGAATGCCAGAAGACTGTAGTTTTAGCTCTTTAATCTTTTTTAGAAAAATTTCTCCTTCAAAATCATTACCAACAATCGTACAAACTTCGGGAACTCCGCCTAAAGATTGTATAAATTGCAGGACTAATCCAATTGCTCCTATATAAATATTACGGTTTTCTATTTTTACGTTTGGGACAGGAGCATCAGGAGATATTCTATCAGTATAACCCAAAATATACTTGTCTATTAATGCATCTCCAATAACTAATACTTTTCTTTTATTCCATTTGGAAATCTCATCAATAAGAGCCATTTTATTCAATTATTCTTTTAATTCTCTTTGTAATTTTTGCCAATCTTTTAGAAATGCTTCCAAGCCCAGATCTGTGTTTGGATGTTTGAACATTTTTTCAAGTACAGAAAAAGGAATTGTAGCTATATGTGCACCTATTTTAGCGGCTTCAATAACATGTCTGGTATTTCTCACAGAGGCTACGATTAATTCAGATTTAAAATCATATGCATTTAAAATATCCATAGATTCCCAAAGAAAATCAATTTCATTCTGGCCATTATCCATTAACCTTCCTATGAAAGGGCTTATATAAGATGCTCCAGCTTTAGCTGCAATTAAAACTTGATTCTGTGAAAAAACAAGAGTTACATTGGTTTTTATTCCTTCAGGTTCAAGAATTTTAACAGCTTTAATACCATCCTTCGTAAAAGGAATCTTGATTACTATATTTGGGGCAATTTTAGCTAATTCACGAGCTTCTTTAACCATTTCTTCTGTAGTTAATCCTATAACTTCTCCACTTATAGGTCCATCAACAATTTCACAGATTTTTTTCAATTGTTCCATGGGGTCTGCCCCTTCTTTTGCTAAAAGCGTTGGGTTAGTAGTCACCCCATCAATTATTCCAAGTTCCTGCATTTCTTTGATTTGTTCTAAATTAGCAGTGTCTATAAAAAATTTCATATTTCTTCACGATTAATTTTGATGATTATAATAATTATTTGTTTTATATATTTATAGCAAATTCTTTTAAGTTTTTAAATATCATGTCCGGAATTATAGAGCCAATGTTTTTTTGTTCCTCTTTTCCGTAACCTGTTAAGACTAAAACAGTTTTACATATTGCTGCTTTACCTGTTTGAATATCATTTAATGTATCTCCAACCATGTATGAATTAGTTAAATCAATATTATGTTTTAATTCGGCTTTTAAAATCATCCCCAGATTTGGTTTCCTACAATCACATGGACCAGTAAAGTCAGGATGGTGAGGACAATAATAAACATCATCTAATTCAATTCCATCTTGCTTTAATCTTTTAATCAATTTATCATGAATTGCTCTAAGTGTTTCTTCTGTAAAAAAACCCCGTGCTATACCAGCTTGATTGGTAATAACAATAAGTAAGAAACCTTTTTGCTTAAGAATGTTTAAAGCTTCAATTGATCCTTCAATAAATTTAAAATTATTTGGATTTGAAAGATAACCAACTTCTTTGTTAATTACCCCATCTCGATCCAAAAAAATAGCTCTCTTTTTTTCACTCATTTTCATCAGAAAATCTAAGCAATTTAATAATTTTATTGGGATCCTTAGCTTTTAAAATGGTGCTTGAGCTTGTCAATATATCTGTGTTTTTTAATAGTTTTGCGTTTGTTAGATTAATTCCCCCATCAATATCAATAATAAAATCATATTTATTCTTATATTGAGCTAATTTATTTACCCTCTCTATAGAACTCATTAGAAATTTCTGACCTGACCAACCAGGTTTTACACTCATTACTAAGATAAGATCAATTTTATTTAGATAGGGTATAATTTCACTAATATTTGTTTCTGGATTTATAGCAAGACCAACTTTTTTATTATAATTTCTTATTTCTTTTATTATAACATCTTTATTATTATCAATTTCAAAATGAAATAAGAATATATCAATATAATTAATAATTTTTTTAATATAATCAAATGGATTAATTACCATTAAATGGGCTATTATAGGAATATTATAAGTTTCTTTTATTTTTTGAAAAACATCTAGATTTTTATTTTTATTATTTACAAATATACCATCCATGAAATCTACATGAATGTAATCGAAACCTTCCAGCCCCTTTAAAATATCCACAGTAAAGTTTTCTATAGCATGAATAGAAACTGCAATTTTTTTCATAAATAATCGATTACTCAAAAAGTTCTTTCTCAACTAAATAACATATAATATGTCCTACTGTTATATGCCCTTCTTGGATTCTTGGAGTATCGGTTGATGGTATTTTTAAGCAAAGATCAGCTATTTCCTCAATTTTATTTGGTTTTTGGCCTGTAAAGCCTATTGTTACTGCTCCTTTCTCATGAGCTTTCAATAAACCTTTTATCACATTCGGTGAATTACCAGAAGTGCTAATTCCAATAGCAATATCTCCTTTCTCTACAAACGAAGATACTTGCCTTTCAAATACTAAATCATAACCATAATCATTAGCTGTTGCTGTAAGAACAGAAGTATTTGTATTAAATGCTAAAGAAGGAAGTGAATCTCGGTCTTTGTAGAATTTTCCCACAAATTCAGCAGCTATATGTTGTGCGTCTGCAGCACTTCCACCATTACCAAAGAGAACAACTTTTTTCTTTTTCTTATAAGCATTTACTATTGCTTCGGAGATTTTTGCTATAGTCGGTGTTAAGTTTTTTATTGCTTCTTTAACTTTAATACTCTCATCTAAAATTGAAATAATTTCATTTTCCATATTATCATCTCTTTTATTAAGTTATAATAATTCTAAATTATTTTCCACACTTCAAGTCCTTTAGGGTTAAAATGAAAATTAACAATTACTCCACCTATTTTTTCCAACTCTTGAATAACAATATGTTTCTTGCTAGAATCTGAAAAGAGTAATAGATGTCCTCCACCTCCAGCGCCTAATAATTTTCCTCCAAGAACCCCAAACTTCCTTGAAGTTATATAAAAATTTTCAATATTTTTGTTAGATATTTTATTGCTTAAACTCTTTTTTGCTAACCATCCTCCATGTAAGAGTTGTCCAAATTCATTCAATCGATTTAAATTATTGGATTCTACAATAATTTTCATAGAATGAGCAACGTTTTTTAAATCTTGCATGGCCTCCATATAGGTTTTTTTCTCAATTTCATAACCTTTTAATACTTCATCTTGGATGTTAGAAGAGAAATGAGAACCTCCTACATAACATAGGATTAAACGAAATTGGAGCTCATTGATCATTTCCTCGCTAGCAATTACGGGAACTATATTTACATCATCTGTAAATTCTATAAAATTAAAACCCCCATAAGCTGCAGCAAATTGATCTTGATATCCTCCTTTCTGTTTTAACTCAATTCGTTCAATATCACATGCTTTTTGAGCAATTTCATATTTAGAAAGTCCTAATTTGTAGTATGTATTTAAAGCACCTATTAATGCCACAGACAAAGATGATGATCCTCCCATTCCAGAACCAACAGGAAGTTCTGAATAAAATATGATATCAAATCCATCTTTCACTTCTAAAACATTAAAAATACCTTTGAATAATTCAAATTCGGTAGAATAATCCCTATCTCCAATTTCAAAAATAAATTGTCTATTTAGATTAATTGAAAAAAGGGATACCTTTTTATCAGTTCTAGGTTTCAGAGTTATATAGACATGACGGTCTATCGTTGTACTTATAACACATCCTCCATGTTCAATGCAATATGGAGCCATATCTGTTCCTCCACCGCCAAAACTAACTCTAAATGGTGCTTTTGAACGAATAATCATAGTTTTTTCTATTAGTGGTAAAATATTGTTATATCAAATTCTTTCATATTAAATCGTTAAAAAATTTGATTATTATTTAATTTTATAACTTATCTGTTTTCTAGTTTAATTAAATTCAGTAAATACTCTCCAAAATGTTTCACATTTATCATATTCTTTAATTTCAATAAAAACTTATGAACAATTAAAACATCTAAAATTAGATTTAAAAACAATTTATGACAAAAAAAGTATTAATTACTGGTGGAGCAGGTTTTATTGGATCACATTTAGTTGATAAATTAATTGAGCAAAAGGAGTATGAAGTTTCAATTCTTGATACTTTAGAAGAACAAGTCCACGGAAAAACTGATAATCCTCCTTCTTACTTAAATAAAGATTCTAAATTTTTCCGAGGTTCGGTAACTGATTATAAAAAATTGGAGGATTTAGTAAAAGAGAATGAGATTATTTTTCATTTGGCAGCTAGTGTTGGTGTTGGACAATCAATGTATCAAATAGAAAAATATGTTGACAATAATATACATGGTTTGGCGAACTTGTTTGATATATTAGTAAATAGTGAACATAATGTTGAAAAAGTTATTATAGCATCCTCTAACACGGTATATGGAGAAGCTAAATCTCAATGTAATAAATGTGGAGTAGTTTTCCCAAAATTAAGATTATTAGATCAATTGAAACATAAAGATTGGGAGCTTAATTGCCCTAAATGTGGATCCAAAGTTAAAACTCTATTGACTGATGAAAATTCACCATTAAATCCTAGTTCAATTTATGCCTTCTCTAAACAAGCTCAAGAAAAACTGAGTTTTATGATTGGTAATACGTATGGAATTAATACAACAATTTTAAGATTTTTCTTAGTTTATGGTACAAGACAAGCCCTTTCAAACCCATACACAGGAGTCTGTTCAATATTTAGCACCAGAGCACTTCATGGAAAACCTCCAATTGTTTTTGAGGACGGAAATCAAACACGCGATTTTGTAAATGTAAATGATGTGTGTCAAGCCTTAATTCTTGCTATAGAAAAAAATGCTGCAAATGGTGAGATTTTTAACGTTGGTACAGGCACACCAATTACAATAAAGGAAGTTGCAGAAATTATTTCAAAGAAAATAAATCCAAAATTAAATCCCATTTATAACCAGCAATTTAGAATTGGTGATATTAGACATTGCGTTGCAGATATTTCTAAAATAAAAAATAAATTAGGATTTTCACCAACAATTACTTTTAAAGAAGGGATAGAGGATTTAATAGAATGGATCAAAATTCAAAAAGAGGATTTTCAAGAACATTCACATAAGGCTATGTTAGAATTAAAAGAAAAAGGATTATTAAAATAAAACGTTTGAATAAAAATTATTAGGATTTTAAAATGGAAAGAATACTCATTTCAGGAGCAAACGGTTTTATAGGGTCTCATCTAACTGATTTCTGTATTGAAAAAAATTATACGGTATATGGTTTAGAGAGACCTAATCAAATGTATAGAAATTTATCTCATTATACAGATGAAAAACTAAATTTCTCAGAAAATGAAAAGACAAGAATTTTCAACGAAAACATTGAAATCCCAACTAATAATAAAAAATTAAGAATATTTGAATGCGATATAAAAAATGCTCAATTATTAGAAAAAATAATAGCAGAAACTAAACCAAAATTTTTATTTCATTTTGGAGCACAACCATTAGTAATGCCTTCATGGGAAGACCCGGTGGATACTATAGAAACAAATGTAATAGGAACTATAAATGTATTTGAAGCAATTAAAAAACATAATATTAAAACTAGAGTTATAGTTGCTTGCACAAGTGCGGAATATGGAACGACTACATCAATCAATAGACCATTAAAAGAATCTGATCCGCTATTAGCGATTCATCCTTATGGAATTAGTAAAGTAGCAACTGAACTACTTGCTCGTCAATATTTTATTAATTTTGGAATTGAAGTTATCAATCTTAGATTTTTTAATCAAACAGGTCCTAGAAGGAAAGGAGATGCAACTTCAGATTTTATTAGAAAAGTAGCACAAATCGAATTAGGTTTGTCAGAACCCGTAATAGAAGTGGGAAATCTTGAGCCTTATAGGGATTTTACTGAAATAAAAGACTCACTTAAAGCAATTTGGTTAGCAGCAACAATGGGAATACCTGGAGAAACTTATAATATTTGCTCTAGCAAAAAGCTTCAAATTCGCCAAATTTTAGATATTGCTCTAAGTTTTTCTTTAAAAAAAATTGAAGTAAAGGAAAACGTCTCCCATAAATTAAGAAAGACTGATGAAGATGTTATTCTTGGGGATAATTCAAAAATTAAAAATGAATTAGGATGGGATGTTTCGATTCCGATAGAAGAAACTCTCAGAGATATGTTTGAGTATTGGTTAGATTATTATAAAAAATATGGAGTTTAGTCTATTCAGTAAGAAAATTATTTTCTCTTAAAATTAAATTTAATTGTTTTAATTATATTCGCGTTTATTTTAGATTTACAATGTGGGCATTCGATTTCAGGTGTTTTCTTTAATTTCGTAATTATATTATCTTTTAAAGCCGCAGAGCAATCTCTATTTGGGCATGTATTTAAATAGCCAAAAATTGTATTTTTCTCTTCAGAAAGATCTTCAGAGAGGATTTCAAGGTTTTCAACATTTATTTTTTCTACAATTATTCTTTGATTTCTATCAAGAAAATCTTTCAAATATTCAGTTTCAGTTCCTATCTTCAAGATTATTTTTTCTCCAACCTTATATCCGTGTTTTTTGCGGATAAATTGAATATTTCTTATCAAATCATTTACTATTCGTTCAGATAATAGGGCATCATCAATAGATGTGTCTAAGTAAACGTTACAGAATTTAGATTCAGCTTTAATAAAATGATCTGACGGTTTAACTGATTTTACTATTTCTAATTCTTTTACATTTCCAACTTTCTTAATAATCTCAGGAAATTCTATTTCCGGCATATCTTCTTTTGCCTCTATAATGATTTTTTTATTTGGCCACCGTAATCTTATTCTGTTTTCACCCTTTATTGCCCTAATAATTTCTATTAATTCCTGTGTAAAATGCATTTGTTTTTCTAATTCTAATTGAATCATTTCCTCATCATATTCAGGCCAATCTTGTAAATGAATGCTTTCTGTTTCTTCAAAACCAATTGATTTTAAGTGTGATTTAAACATTTTGAGAAAAATTTCTTCGCTTATCATTGGATTAATGGGTGCTAATAATAATAAAACCTGATACAACACGCGATAAAGAACTGCCATTATTAATAATTTATTAGGATCTTCTGAATATATATCGAGTTTTTCTCGATTTAACATTATATACCATCTGCTTATATCATTTACAATTAAATCTCTTAGTTCCCCTGTAATCCATGGAAGCTTGTATTCATCTGACAATTCTGTTATCTTCTTAATAGCAGAATTTAATCTTGAGATTATCCACTTATCTAATCTACTTATCATTTTTATATCTAATTTATTCTTTGAGGGATTGAATTCAGCTAAATTAAGTTTTTCATTGGCATACACATAGACATTCCAAATTGTATTAATAGTTTTGTATGTATCCGTATATTCTTTAAGATTAAAATTGAAATCTCGACCAGGTTGAGTTACACCGATACAATAAAATCGAAATGTTTCAGCTCCTTTAATATTAGAGAAAGACTTTTTTTTCTGTAGTTCTGGAATTGTACCTTCTATAAGATCTTCAGGATTTATTGCCGTGCCTTTTGATTTACTCATTTTAGCTTTTTCCATTAACACCCAACCATGCATATAACAAGCGTTGTAATTCTTACGACCTGAGGATACCATGGCACTATTTAATAAACTATTAAACCATCCTCTGATTTGATCTTTTCCCTCTATTATAAAATCTGCTGGCACCCAAGTATCATAATGACTCTCACCATCATAAATTTCTTGAGCGGCCCACATAACTGATCCAGAATCTAACCATACATCTAGAATATCAGGAATTCTTTTCATGGTACCTTTATTACATTTTTTACATTTCCATGTAACTTGATCTATCCAAGGTCTATGTAAATCCTCAGGACATTCCCCAGCAATATCCTGTAATTCTTTTCTAGATCCAATTACTATAATATCTTCACATTCTTCATTATCACATATCCAAACATTTAAAGGAATACCCCAAAAGCGTTGTCTTGATATACACCAATCTTTTAGAGTCGTTAGCCAACTTTTAAACCATCTACTTCCAGCCCAATCAGGTATCCAATATATTTCTTCATTCTTTTCAAGTAATTTTGGAATTAAACTTTCTGTTTTAAAGAACCATTGATGTGTAGCTCTATAAATCAATCTTGAATCACATCTCCAACAGTGTGCATACTCATGTTCGATTTCATTAGTTAAAATAAGCATTCCCTTCTTCTTTAGTAAATCTAAAATCTTATTATTGGCATCAAAAACATACATTCCCTAGAATTGTCCTGCCTCTTTTTTATAAATTCCTCTAATACTTACAGGATTGAAAATCGGTATATTGTTTGCTACACCGACTTCAAAATCTTCAGGTCCATGTCCGGGTGCCATATGAACTAAGCCAACTCCCTCTAATGCTGAAACATATTCTTCAGAAAGGATTATTGAATGGACTTTTTCATTTTCTTTTGCGAGTTCTCGTTGGTACGGAACCTCATCCAATAAAGGATGTATATATTTTTTTCCTTCTAATTCTTCTCCAAAGTAATCTTCTATAATTTTATATTTATGACCTAATTCCCCAGAAATTAAATGGGTTATTGAATTTTTTGATAATATCCAATATTCTTTAAGATCTTCTATATAAACTTTAGCATACTCTGCAATAGGATTTACCATTATCGCTGAATTAGCTACCAATGTCCAAGGTGTAGTAGTCCAAATAATAAAATATGTATCATCTATATCTTTTGATTTAATTTTTAAGAATAAACTTGTATCCTTAATATTTTTATATTCATGCTCATGTTTTGCTAAAGCTGTTGCACATCGAGGGCAACAATTTAAAGGGCGATAAAACTTATAAAGTAAATCATTTTCCCAAGCTTTCTTCAAAGTCCACCATATTCCCTCAATATAACTATTTCTAAAAGTGATATAAGGATTTTCCCAATCCCAGAAATAACAGCCTAATCTTTTAAACTGAACATTCATTATTGCTAAGTTTTTTAAAGCGAATTCCTTACAGCTCTTAATGAATTTATCTATACCATATTCTTGAATCTCCTGCTTGTTTTTAATACCTAATTCCTTTTCCATTTGAACTTCGATTGGTAATCCATGAGTATCATAACCGGGTGTATCTGTAACTTTAAAACCATTCATCCGTTTATATTTTATTAAATAATCTTTTAAAATCTTATTCCATGCTGTTCCAAGATGAATGGCTCCAGTAGTATAAGGAGGTCCATCAATAAATCGCCAAATTTCCTTTCCTTCTTCTTTTTTCCTAATTAAAGAATATGTATCTTGTTCTTTCCAGTAATTTAGGATTTTTTCTTCTAGATCTATTAAATTCAGTTTTTTATCCAATTCTTCCACGAAAACCATCTAGTGAAAATGTGAATGTTTATAATAATAAGTACAAATTAAAAAATTTAATTAATTCATCTAAAAACTTATATATGGGGACTTTAAATTTAAGAATAACATAATATCATTCAATAGAAGGTTCTATCTTTGAATTGGGCATTATTCTAAGTTAGAATTCCTGTGAACAAAATCATTTTTTAGTTCTTTCAAATTTTTTAAAAGTTGAACAATAATCAATTAAATTTAATTCTACTGAAAATAAGTATATTAACCGATTCAATTCTGAATACTAATGATAAATTAAATATAAATGAAAATCACTTTTACCTTAAACAGAAACCACATTTGCCAAATGATTTAATTGTTTGTTCCCAACAGTGTTTATGATATGCTCGATTACAATGTGGGCATTCCGCATGACAATTGTCCTCACCAGCTATTTTTTTTGTACAGCTAGGGCATTCAATTTTATGACATATGACACATGAAACTACTGATACTTCGAAAATCTTTTTAGAAATTAAATTAAATAAATCAATAAGATAACTAAAGGGCGTCCATTCTCCAAAGAAGTCACTGAAGGAAGCATGTAAATCATTCTTTATTTTTTCATGAGCTTCAAGTTCAAATTCATTTACTACTCTCACTTCAGGCATTTTCATTGGATAATCAATTGGCAAATTAATCTGAAATTCAAAAGTAAGATCTTCAGTTTTCATTTTACCTTTCATTTCGATGTGTAAAGTTGCTGTTAATGGGTCATATTTTATATTTTTGTAATGATCTTTTAATAAATCAATTTCAAAATTAATTCTTGAATTTTTATCAACTAACCAAGATATTTCTCTTAAAATTTCTACTGGTTCAGACTCATTCTCTTTCCAATTTTTATAAGTGTTTAATTCTGTAATTGGGATATGAATGATTTCCTGCAACTCTGATGATAAATCAATAGTTGATGGTTTAGGATAAGCCTCAAGATCAATACTCAAATTATATTCTTTAAAACCGTAGGTTAATAAATGAACTTTTAGAGCAGTCAAGCTATTAGGGATCTTTTCACATTGATATTCTCCTGATATTTTTTTTAATTGAACTTCAATTTCTTTAATGAAAAATAATTTTTTCTCTAACTCATGCAGGATATCAATAATATGAGATGGTTTTTTAGAATCCCATTGTCTTAAAGTGTCCAAAGTTTTGTAAGGGTCCCCTAAAATTTTGCCTAATTCATTTGGGAATGTAATAATTGGTCTTTCTGGGAACCTCGTAAAATCTATTGTAATTATAAATGTACTTGTAAGAGTTATAGTAACATAAACATTTATTTCAGCTTCTTTAGTATTGTATTGATCATAAGCATATTCTTGCTGAATTAAACTCAATTCAGTATTGATTTCAACACTAATTGGTGCTCCTTCATCAACAAAATCTTGTCGGAGAGGAGTTTTAGATTCATCAACTGAATTCTCAATTATTGAAGTTTTGAGATCTTTTGATGTATAAAAAATATCATTGGTAGGATCTAAAGGGGTAATAAATTCATTATATTCAAAATCTGGTGGATACGCATTTAGATCTGGTGTTAAAAATTCTTCTTTTTCAGCAGAAGTATCATGTTCTTCTTCAATGGGAATCATAATTTTTTCAGAAATCATTTTTGGTATATCTAAAGCTTTTTCTATAGCCTCTTTAAGCTCATGAACAATATCAACTACATCGGATTTAGGTGTCCAATTATTTAAGAAATTGAGCTGAAAAGTACCTAATAATTCATTAATATCATTATGATAAATTAATTGTGGCGGAGTATTTGGAAATTCTTCATTGAATTTAATTTCTAACTCATATTTTTTTTCAGGAGTTTCATAAACGTATCCATATAAGTGTGATATATCGCCCGAAACCATCCAAAATGAAAATTGTTTTGAAATTTTTTGAGCTTCTCTTAATATTCTTTGTCTATCCATAAAAGTCACATTAAGACCAATAATTTTTATTCGTTATTAAAAAAATAAACTCTATTCTTAAATGTATTTGTACATCTTAGAATATATTTAAAGGAAATCGATATTTTTTGATTTTTCTCGTTTCAATATATGCATTAGAATTGAAAAAAGAGAAAATTTGAAAATTATTTATAGAAATTAATTTTTAGAAATTGAATTTTTCAATACATTAATGAAATCTTTAATTTCAGTGAAAGTAACCGCCCTTAATAATAAGATTATAATGCAAAACATACCAAAATATATTCCTGAAAAAGATATTAAAATAATTATATTATTTAGATTAAATTGAAAAACTAAATTGATTAGATAAAGGAATAAAATCACAGAAAATGCTGAAATTATATATTTAAATATTGTGGAAAACATATTTGAGTCAAATTCTATTTTATTTTTCTTTTTTGCTAACATAGTTGAATATATTGTATATATTGAGTGTGGAATCATGATAGATATTATTGCTCCAAATGTATAAAACAGAGGAATCAAGATCAAACTTAGAGTGATTGTGAAAAAAGAGGTAACAGCATAAAGTTTATAAACAAGCTTTGGTTCATTAGAAGCCCACAAGAAATGCCCCCCAGCTACATCAATTATATTTATATTTAAGAAAAATATATACAATTTAAGATAATTAGATACTGGATAATAACTAGGGTCAAAAATTAATGCAATCAAAGGATCTGAGAAAAATAGAAAATAAAAAGATATTGGAATGGTTAAAAGCAAACCATATCTAAAAATTAAATTATACATTGTCTGAATTTTTCCTCTTTCTTCTCCCTTTTTTTGGATATAATGAGACACATAAGGAAGTATAAATCTTGAAAATATTATTGCTGGGATGGAGAAACTAACTATCATCCAAAGAACGATTGTATAATGAGCTAATTCAGCAGGAATAACAAAAGCAGCTAAAATAAATTGATTTGAGTTAGTTATTAGATTTTGAAGAAATACATATAAAAAAATGAAGACTGAAAATTTTAAAAGAGTTCTGGTAAGTTCCCGCTTAAAAGTAAAAATAGAAGATAAATACTTGTATTTTATTTGAGAAAAAACTAAAATTACAGTCAGTTGAATTAATGACGCAATGGAAAATAACGCAATAATTTGAAACAATGACATATCTATGATTAGTATAAAACAAACAATAACTACTTTTATCACTTTAGAGAAGATAAATGAAATGGCAAAAAGTTTAAAATTCCAAAGTCCTTGAAATACACTTTCAAAATAATTAACTATGTTATTAGTAAATAGAATTAAGGATGTAAACTTAAGAACGAGCCCTAAACCCGGCATTTCATAAAATATTTCAAATAGATCGGATAAAAAAAAAAGAATTAATGAAAATAATAGTGTAAACAAAATAATCCATTTTAACCCCTCAGAGAATAATTTAACAATTTTATTGGATCCCTTATCTTTTTCCGCTGATAATTGCTGTATTATTGTTGTACTCAAGCCCACATTTGAAAAAATTGTAAAAAATGTTAAGAAAGTTAGTGAAAATTGATACACCGCATATTCTCCTGGAGGAAAATTATGGGTTAATATTAAAACAATTAGAAAATTAGAAATAAATGCAACGATTAAAGAGATTGAAATTATGAAAAAACTCTTAAAAGCCTCTTCTTTATTTCTCATTTTAATTTCGAACTGGTTTATTTTTCTTATTTAAAGACAATTCTTTTATCTGATATTATTTTTCTGATTAAAAGAAAATGTAAATATAATAATATTTGATTTAAATTAACTATTTTCAATATTATTTTAATTATATTTAGATCAGAAAAAATTTTTCTATCTTCTGTTAATC
Source organism: Promethearchaeia archaeon (assembly GCA_029856145.1). Lineage (GTDB taxonomy): Archaea > Asgardarchaeota > Lokiarchaeia > Sigyniarchaeales > SOKP01 > Loki-b32. The sequence continues at coordinate 51,177 of JAHQWK010000031.1, read as the reverse complement.
TTAAGAATTAATTTTATCAAAAAGGAATGATTTAAAATTATATTTTAAAAATGGAAAACAAGATATAACATTTAATATTAAGACTAATAAAAGAATATCAGAATTTAATGGAAAAGGTTATTTTTTTAGCTTTAGATGGGCTAAGTTGGAATCTAATTGAGGAGTTAATAGAAAATAATAAATGTAAAAACCTCAAGGAATTAATTGATAATGGTTCTTCAGGTGTATTACGAGCTGAAGATTTTTTAAGTTCTCCTAAAATTTTTTGTTCTATTTTTACTGGGAAGAAGGTAGAGAAACATGGGATTAAAGATTTTTATTCTAAAGAAGAAGATTTATGCTCTGATCAAATTTGGGATATTTTACATTTAAAAGGTTTTAAAGTGGGTGTATATAGACCTTTAAGTGTCTGGAGTGCAAAAAAGTTTTATGATTTCTGTATTCCAAACCCTTTATTATTAGAAAAGGAAACCTATCCCAAAAATTTATCATTTATAGGTGAATTGGACAAGAGAGCAAGATCCGAAAAATATTCCTTTAAATTCTTAATTCAAATCTTTTGGAAACTTATTAAATTTAACTTTCCTCTTAAAAATTTGTTACATATAATAAAAAGAGGTATCATTTTGACTTTTCGAAAAGGATTAGAGGAAAGAATGTATCTTCTAAAAGAAATTGAATTAATTATTCATACAAATTTATATTACAAATTACTTAGGAAATATAAATCTCATTTTACTGTATTTTTTGATTATTCTTTCGACACACTTAGCCATATATATTGGAGAAGTAAAGGGGAAAAATCAAATTATAGTGAAGTTCTTCCCAATGCTTATGAAATTGTTGATAAATTTATTGGAAAAGTTAAAAAATTTGCTGAAAAGAATAATTACTATCTATTTATTTGCTCAGATCATGGTTTTGATAAAATAGATAAAAAATATCGAGATGATTTTAGAACTATAAATGTTCTTTACCTACTTAGAGAATTAAACTTCTACTATGATGTATATGGTATATATATGACCCAAAGTGTGATTTTTAAGATGAGACCTGATTCATCACGCTCTATCAAAGATTTTGAGAGAACTATGGAGAATATTACCTGTGATGGAAAACCTCTTTTTATTATTAAATCATCTTCCAAAAAGTTAATGGTGAGAATAAACGATTTTTTCGGAAATAATAAAAATTTTAAAGTTATATTATCAAATGGAAAAAAGTTAACTCTGGATAAGATAATAGATTTCAATCCAGGCCATTCTGGAGGCCATAATGACAATTTTGGGGTTTTTATATGCAAAGGTCCAAAAATAAAAAAATGTAATAAAATTAAAGATATTAGCCCATACGATATTACACCAACAATTCTCTATTTAATTGGAGAACCTATTCCTTCAGAAATGGACGGGATAGTCTTAAAAGATATTTTTAATATATAATTTTATCTTTATTTAATTAATTTATAGATAGGTCTATTTCTACTGTCAACTTTTTCATTTAAAAGTATAGCTTTATTTAAACATGAAAACCTAATAATAAAATCAACAAATTCACGGTTGTTGTAATTAACATAAGAATTTTGCATAATTTTTTCATCAGGATTATGAGGTTGAAAAAACATAGTTTTCATTTTTAATTTTTTCAAGAATTCAATTAGCTCAGTATATAACTTTTTTTCTCTTAGAAAATGATGAAAAATATTTAAAGCAATAACAATCTCAAATTCTTTTTCGATTTTCAAATCAAAAATTGATTTATTCATAATCTTAAATTTCTTACCTTCAATATCTCTTAATTTTTTCATGAAATAAACATTACTAGATCTAACCTCTACAGCATAACAATTAAATCCAAGATCTTCAAAGCTATGACAAAAAAAACCTAAATTTGCCCCAATATCTAATACATTCCCCGTTTTAATTTTTACACTATCTTTGATAGTTTTGAAGCGTTCATCAGAATAATAAGCTGTCTTCAAATTCAAATCAGGGTGTATTAAAGGTTGATATACTTCCCCATGGATTGCTTGAAATTTTAAAAATTCATTACAAAATTTTATCCATTGGGGATGTCTAACAATAACTACTATTGGAATAATATTTTCATCAAGAATTCGTAGAAGAGAAACATAAAAAATTCCTTCTATTAAAATAAATTCCCCTCTACTTCCAATACCTACTTTAATTTTAGTTTTAATTTTTTCTAAATTAAAATTTTGATATAATTTATCTAGAGAATTTAATAACTCTACAAATTGATTTCCGCCAGAGTTTTCAATTATCTTCTTATATTGAGTTAATTGATCATTCAAAATATGATATAAATCAATTTCTTTCCATTTTTTTTTATTTAAAAAATGTTCCTTTAGAAGAATAAACTCGTTTGACTCTTCAATCTTATTTAAATTGCTCGAATTATCCCAGTTTTTATCGATATTAAGATTTTTATTTTTTAAATAAATTTTATAGTCTATATAGTAGTTCAGTCGTTTTATATCAATAGTAAATTCATTAGGCAAATTTTTTGAGAGATCTTGATTTTTACTATCAATAGAAAGCTCTAAATACCAAAATTTATCATAAAATTTATAGATAATTTTTTTAAACCATGGAACGATTTCAAAAATTCTCCATGCATAAAATTTATAAATGCTTTCTTTTAATCTTGGAAGATTATCTAATATTATCCAAAAGCTTTTTAGGATCTTACTCATCATTTGTACTCGTCAATATTCTTGCTTTTAATTATAAATCCTTGTTATTAAAGATCCTTAGCCCGAATAATTTCTTCTATTACACTATTTATAGGGATAAGGTTATTCATAATCATATTTATTCATAAGTAATGCTTTGTATTTAATTTAATTATAAAAATTCTAAAAAATTATTAAAAATTGTACTTTTTACTAAACTAGATAAAAATAAAAGTTTATCACTAACATATAATCATTTAGATTGAATTAATAAATAAGAACAGCATTTTAAAATAGGGAATGACTTTAGATTTCAAAGATCATTAAAAAAAATAGTGTTGAGATAAGTGAATTTTAAAAATTTAATCTCCAAATTTTCTATACTTTTTACAAAATTTATCCCTTCAGGAATGCCTTTAGTAATATTACGAGGAGCATTAAAAGGATATAAGTTAATTATGGGGGCACCTGCGGGTAGTGGAAAAGGTATCTCTATTATATTCAACCTTAGTGAACCAAAACGATTAAAGATAACGACAGATCTGATTTCAAAAAATTTCATATGCTTTGATATTGGAGCTAATATTGGTATTTATTCATTACTTTTCTCAAGATATTCTAAATTAGTTTACGCCTTTGAGCCACTTCCTCGTAATCTTAGCTTTTTACATAGAATGCTCAAATTAAATAAAGTTAAAAATGTGATAATTGTCCCGTGTGCTGTAGCGGATAAAAATGGGCTTTCTTGGTTTAAAACAGCTTCTAATGTTGCTGAAGGCACTTTGGATGCTAGTGGAACTCAACGTGTTTCAACAATTTCACTCGATAGTTTCATAACAAAGAGGAAAATAAGACCAAATCTATTAAAAATCGATGTAGAAGGTGCAGAGTTGCAAGTTCTTGAAGGAGCAAAAAATTTTCTTATAAAAAATAAACCCATAATAATAATAGAGACTCATGGTGCCCTAGTTAAACAAAAATGTTTTAGATTCTTAGAACAAATAGGATATACTTATTTTAAACCTATTGATTCGAATTCTATTAAAGAAGCAAATGATTTTGTAATTAAACAATGACAAAGATATATTTATCAAATCAATGATATTTTTTAATTATATTTTGCAAAATCATTTCTAAAGAGGATATACCTTTTTCTATACTGAAATTATTCATAACATGTTTTCTACCTCTTTTAGAAAATTCTTTATTCAGATCTTTATCCTCTATAAGCCTGATAGCTTTTTGAGCAAAACTACTAAGATCATTTGTTTTTATTACATAACCTGTTTTACCATCTAAAACAGTTTCTGAAGGTCCTCCCTCAAAAGCAATTACGGGAGTACCATTTAGCATGGATTCTAACGGAATTAAGCCAAAAGATTCTTCTATTGCCGTATAAAAGGTTAAAGTTGATTGATTATAAAAATAATCTATTAGATTTTCTTCAATAAAGCCATAAAAAATTACGTTTTGATTTGGGATTTTCAATTTTTTTATGGCTTTTTTAATAATCTTTTTATTTCTTTTTGCTGGACGTCCTCCAATTAATAATACCGTTTCGGGGTTTATTTTTATTATTCTTTCAAAAATATGAATTAATTCTTTAGCGCCTTTTAGATGTGTAGATAATCCTAAAGTAAATATAATTGGAACCTCAGCTCTTAGTTTTAATCTCTTTCTTAGATCAAATTTATTATCTTTATCAATTACTTTATCAGTTTCAACTCCAATATAATGTAAAATACCATTTCTACCATACCACTCTTTTACACGTCTTCCAGTAAATTTACTGATATAAATAATTTCAGCAGCAGAACGCATTCCAATAATATCATACCTTTTGAAAAAGATTCTGAGAGTAAGGCTGATTAGTTTTAAGGATAATGATGCTCTTGAATAAAAAGTTTTATCATGAAAAAAACGATAAGGTTCTAAACAATAATGTACAAAATTTATTTTATTGTTTTTTTTCATCTTTGAGAGATAGTAATTCGTTGGAAAATGGATATTTACAATTAAATCACTTTCCATGTTATTTATTATTCTTAGATATTTCTTTTTTATTTTATTGAATTCAAACCAAAATAAAGGGTTTGCCGGTAAAGGTCCCCCGAGTTCTATAAGATTTATTTTTTCATCAAATTTATAATTATTTTTATCTATATTTATGGCAACTATAGTTATATCATGCCCTTTTTCAGAGAATCTATTAGCATAATCCATAATAAATTTCCCACCTCCACCATAAATTGATAGATGAGAAATAACAATAATGATTTTCATAATAAATCCTTTTTTTGATGTCCTTAAGTTTGTTAAACCTATTTCTAATATATTTTAATAAAATTTATTGGTAAAAATTTTTGTAATATTTGATATTTATTAAATCTGGTTTCAAATTTTTATTTAATCACGTATTTTCTTTAATTTTATTACATTTAATATGAGTCTTTTAAAGTCTTTTAGGATCTTTGACCAAGTATAATAATCTTCTATTAATCGGTAACCTTTCTGTCCAATATCCTTTAAATTTTCCTTGTTATAACTTAATATTTCAATTTTTTTTATAAGATCAAGTTGATTTTTAGCATAAATCACCCCATTATCTTTTCCAATCTCATTAATAACCCCTGGTAAACTATTTGATAAGACTGGTTTTTTCATTGCCATATATTCCATAATCTTTACTGGAGTTATTTCTCTAGTAATCTCATTTAAAGCAAAACTCATGAGACATAAATCAGCTAATTCAATATATTCAGTAATTTCAAAAAAAGGAATTCTACCAGTAAAGATTACCCAATCTGCTTTAATTTCTTTAACATATTTAACTAAAGATTTATATATCCCCCCATCCCCAACTATTATAAATCGAAACTTTAATTTACCAGTCTTTACATCTGTGTTATAGTAATCAATAATTTCCTTTAACCCAGCAAAATCATATAAGTATCCCATAAAAAATAAAACAAATTCATCTTCTTTTATTGCATATTTCTGTTTTAATGTATCAAGTTTACTATTGTTTATTAATGTGTTTTCCAAAGAGATCCCGTTTAATAGAATGCTTACTTTATTCGGCTTAACACCTTCGTTTAAAACATATTTTTGAAGGGATTTTGTAACAACTATTACCTTATCTGAATACTTAAGCAAAAAACGTGAAAAGATTATAGCAATTATTCTAACTGATTGAACAGTTACTAATGTATGTAGCTTGTCAATATAATAAAAAACAAAAGGAATACTATAAAGCTTAGAGAAAAGTAAACCTATTATTCCATTAGTTAAGGAAAATCCGACAATAATATCAGGTCGATTTCTCCTGATTGATTTAAGCATGTGAAAGAAATTTGTAATTAATGAAGTTATTCTTCTAAGATAAAGAACTTGAACATGACCTGTACGAATAATACGTATATTTGAATTATCTACTGCACGATGGATATTGGTAAAGATACGTTTTTTTATGAAAATTGAACTAGAACGCATTATTTTATCAATATCATAATCATAAACCGTGATATTGATATTAGGATTTTGTGAAATCCTCTCAAAAACGTGATGTTGTGTATTTGGCCCCCGAGTAAGCCAATCTGTTTCTTGGAGAACTAGAATATTCATCAGATAACTCTTATCAGTAGATTAAATTTAAAATCTTAAAAAATAATGAAAATTTTATGTTAATTAATAAAAAATCAGTAAAAAATATAAAATTTGAGATAGTACATAACAAATAAAAGCTTTTTGGAATATAAAATCTAGGTTTCTTCATTGAAAACAGAATTTAGAAACGTATTATCGATGAATAAATTATTAAATTGAATTAATTTTTATTATTAGCTGAATTTAAATTAGTAATAAAATGAGTAATAGAACATAGATAATACTCTATGAATAAAAAACAGACAGAAGGAACTATGCCAAATAAAATATTGATTTTAGGTGGACTTGGGTATATTGGAAGTATATTATATGAGATTATGAAAAAGGAGGAATGGGAAGTTGATATTGTAGATAATCATCTTTATAAGGATCTTCATCCCTTAAATCCATTTATTGAAGCAGATACACGAAATAAAGATCAGATTGAGAAGATTATTAAGAATTACGATATTATAGTGAATTTAGCGGCAATTGTGGGTGATCCCGCTTGTTTAATAGACACTAATTTGAGTATTGATATAAATTGCATAGGTACAAGAAATATCGCTGAAATTTGTAAGAAACTAAAAAAATTTGTTGTCCATATTAGCACATGTAGTATTTATGGAAGTGAACCAAATGTTATTGTAAAAGAAGAAGATGAAGGATTTCCTATTGATTTCTATGGGCAGACAAAATATACTCAAGAACGCCTTATAAGAGAGATATGTGATGATAATCATTGTATTCTAAGATTAGGTACAGCTTATGGATTGAGTCCTAGAATGCGCTATGATTTAGTTGTCAACACATTCGCAGCGAGAGCTGCAAGATTTAATAAAATAACTGTATTTGGTGGAGAGCAGGAACGTCCTTTTGTTCATATCCGTGATATCTCTAGAGCTATTATTCATGTTATTAAAAATAATTTGCGTGGAATTTATAATGTAAAAGGGGAAAATATTAGCTTATTGAAATTAGGAGAGATTATTAGAGAAATAACGAATTGTGAGATTGAGATAAATAGAAATATAGTAGATAAAAGGAGTTACATGGTAGATAGCAGTAAGATTATAAATACTGGATTTGAGTTTAAATATACTGTTAAGGATGCAGTTAAAGAAATCATCAAATCACCAACAGTTTTAGATTTTCATAAAGGAATTTATTCTAACCTTAAATTGGCTGAGCGTGTAAATATATCACGAACAATTGGCAAAAAAGATCTACGCTTGATTGAGGGAGGGATCGCTGTTGATGATAGAGGTAACTTAAACTTTGCTAATGATTTTAATTTTTATGGAGTTAAACGATTTTATCAGGTTCAAAATTTCAGTATAAATACTATACGGGCATTTCATGGCCATTTAAACGAAGCAAAATATGTATATGTTGCAAAGGGATCCGCTATTGTTGCTGCTGTAAAATTAGATAATATTGAATCACCATCAAAACACTTAAAAATTAATAGATTTATTCTTTCTGATAAGAATCCTCAAGTACTTTTTATACCTCCTAAGTACGCGAATGGATTTAGAGCACTAGACTCTGACACTCGAATTATTTTCTTTTCAACAAGTTCTTTAGAAGAAAGTAAAGGCGATGATTACCGTTATCCAATAGACTATTGGGGAGATGAAGTTTGGAAAGTGGAGAATCGTTAAAGTGAATTTTATTATATGAGGGTTTCAAAATGATTAATATATTGGTACTCGGAGTTAGTGGAATGTTAGGAGCTATGGTTTTTGATTATCTATCAAAAAACAATGATTTTAATGTTTATGGTACAGTTAGAAACTCAAAATATCAAACTAATCGTGTATTTCTTTTTGATGCTCACGATACAACTCAATTAGAACAAAAAAAGTTTGTTGATTTAAAAATAAATTACATAATAAATTGTATTGGAATAACTAAACCTTTTTCTAAAGATGATGATCCTGCGGGAGTTATTCGTGCAATTAAGATAAACTCAAATTTCCCATGGGAATTGGCAAAGTATGCTAAAAAATATAATATAAAAGTAGTACAAATAGGCACTGATTGTGTTTTTAGTGGGGAAAAAGGCAATTATAATGAAGACGATCCTCATGATCCTTTAGATGTATATGGAAAATCAAAAAGTCTCGGAGAAGTTTTTGATGGCACAACATTAATTATTAGATGTTCAATTATTGGTCCTGAATTAAAAAAAGAAGTTACTTTTCTTTTAGAGTGGTTCCTCAACCAGAAGAAAAGCGGAACAATAAGTGGTTGGGAACATCACACTTGGAACGGTGTAACAACTCTACAATTTGCTCAAATTTGTGAGAAAGTAATTGAAATGAATTATTTTGATAAATTAGTAAAAATTTCACACGTTCATCATTTTCTCCCTAATTCTATTGTAAATAAATATGAATTAATGAACATCTTTAATGATATATTTGATAAAAAATTAAAAATTAATCGTGTAAATAAACCAGAGGAAAGAGTTGACCGGTCACTAGGAACCAAATATCAAGAACTTTCAACCTTATTTAGTAAGTTTGATTTAAAAACTGCTCTAAATGAATTATTGGATTATATTGAGAGAAGTGATACTTTTCAAATTTAACTTCCTATATTATCTCTCTCTAAATTTATAAAAATTCAAAGAATTTCCAATTAAAATATTGCATATTTTTTCAGCAATATTTTTGCCATAATGGGTTACTGGTTCTCTCCTTCGGGATATTGCCATTTCAGCAGCAGATAACATTTGTTCTAGATCCATTCCTGTTAATACATTTACTCCAAGTTCAATTAGATCAATTCTTTCAGTACTTTCACGAATAGTAAGACAAGCTGTTCCTAGAATGGCACACTCTTCAACTACGGTTCCACTATCGGAGATCACTAAATCTGCTTCTTTTTCCATACCTAAAAATTCAAGAAATCCTTGGGGAGGGATTGGATTAAGACCTTCTGGAAAATTTATCTCATATTTTTCCATCATTTGCTGTGTTTTAGGCATTAAGATATACTTTATCTCTACATTTTTCTTTCTATAGAGCTCTCCAAGAAAAGTTATAATTATTCTCAGATTTTTTTCATTTTCAGTATTCTCCGCACGATGACATGTTACCAAATAAAAAGGAGAATCTTGTTTAAAATTCGTTTTTACAGCGTGAACAACATCTATAATTGGATTCCCTACTACCCAACATCGTCGAGGATTTATCCCTTCTCTCAGTAAATTACCTTTATGCTCAGTCAAATAACAAATATTCAAATCAGCTAAATGATCAATTATAACTCTATTTTTCTCCTCAGGCATTAACCAATTTTTACTACGCATTCCGGCTTCTATATGAACTAATGGAATATTTAATTTTGAAGTAGCTAAAGCAAAACCCAGACTACTATTATTATCACCTAAGACTACAACAAAACTAGGCTTTTCCTTAATTAAAGCCTTTTCAAATTCGATCATTAATTTTGCTACTTGGGAGGCATGGGTACCACTTTTTATATTTAAATTATATTCGGGCTTGCGAACTCCTAACTGATCATAAAAAATCTTATTTAAGTTATAATCATAATGTTGACCGCTATCAACAAGAATATTTTCGAAATATAAGTCTAATTTTTTAATGATTTGGGAAAGGCGAATAATATCTGGCCGAATTCCGATACACGTAATAATTTTTTTCATAGAATTTTAATAGCACTAAAATTTCAAAAAGTTTTTGTTTTTTTTGGTACATATTAATGTTTAACAGTTATAATTCTAAAACAAAATACTACTATATTTCATAATAAACAGAAATGGTTTTTAATACACATAAATTTAGATTACAAGGATTAGGATTTTAAAGAGAACTAATTCTTTTTGTCCTTTTCATCATAAATTTAATTTTTTGAATATAATAGTAGATTATGCATGAAAAAATTCTACCAGCTAATATTCTTAATACAATCTTTGATGATCCAAATTGACGACTATATACTTTAATTGGGCATTCTTTTATTTTAAACCCTAATATTGATACTCTCAAAATTTGTTCTGTACAATAAGCATACCCAGGATATTTAGTATTATTTAAAATTGGAACAACTTTTCTATTGAAAGCGCGAAATCCGGTTTGATTATTCACCACTTTTGGCCCAAAAAGCAATTGTATTAATTTTTCTACAATAACTTCTCCTACTCTAGTAAATACAGGTAATTTATAAAAGTAAGTTCCTTTATATCGTGAACCAATTGTATAATCAGCATCCCCCTCAAAAATGGGCTTAACTAAATTAAAAATATCATCAGGACTATGTTGACCATCTGAATCTATAGTTACAATAACTTCTCCTTTCGCTTGCGAAATTCCTGAAATTATCGCTCTTCCATAGCCTCTATTTAATTTATGATTTATTACTCTGATCTTCCTATTTAATTTAACTTTTTCAATTTCTTTTAGACTGTTATCAGTTGAATGATCATTAACTACAATAATCTCTATGGAATTGTCATAAGGCAAACTTTCTAAAATTGCTTTTATCGTCTTTTCCTCGTTTAGCATTGGTAAAACAATTGTTAAGATTACGTCATCTTCTTTAGTTTTGAAACCTTTTAGATAATCATAAAACTCTTGATATAGTTGTTCAAAATTACCCTTAGTCGATTTTAACCCATTTACAAAAGCATTAAGATTTATTTTATTATCCAAAGTTTTCAAAAATAAGGCGCCTTTTGCTTTATCTCTACTTTCTAAAGTTAAGTTTTTTAGAATTTTACTTAATAAATATTAATATTATTAAATTTAAAATTTATTCAATTAGTAATTTCTTAAACTAATTCGGATTTAGAAGTTATTGATGCTTAATTTGAAATGTAAATTAATTATTTTTCTGAATTGGAAAAAATTTATATATTTTTCAATGTTTTGATAATTCTTTATTTTGCCATTGATATTGATTCATTAGTCCTTCTTCAATATCAACTTTGGGACTGAATTTTAAAAGATTTCTAGCTTTATTTATATTTGAATATGTAATATCAACATCTCCTTGTTGTTTATCGATATATTTAACTTTTTTTGGCTTATTCGTTATAGTGTACATTTTTTCAATTAAATCATTAACACTAATAGGATTTGAGCTACCTAAATTAAAGGCTTCTCCATTTGATGCATCCTTTTCACATGCTAATATCAATCCATTTATAATGTCTGATATATATGTAAAATCTCTAAGTTGTTCACCAGTTCCATATATAGAGATCTCTTTATCTTTAAGCATAAAATTAAAAAACTTACTTATAGACATATCTGGTCGACCTCTTGGTCCATAAACGGTATAGAATCTTAATGATGTAATTGGTAAACTATATTCTCTATAATAGTAATCTGCATAGAGTTCTCCACATAATTTTGATACTGCATATGGTGAAATAGGATTTTTTGGATGATCTTCATCGCATGGAGTATAAATTGGATTTCCATATACCGATGATGATGATGCATAAGCAATTTTCTGAATTTTATCATTTTTTAGAGCATATTCGAATATATTCACTGTACTTATAATATTGTTCTGGGTTACTTCTGCTGCTTTATTAATCGAATATCTTACGCCTGCTTGAGCAGCAAAATGGAAAATATAATCAATTTCATGATGAATTTTATTAATAAATAATTTCTTTGTGAGATCTTCTCTAATTACAATATAATCTTTATTACTTTGATAATTACTTAATATCGCTTCTAATCGTTCTTCTTTACCTAAATAATATTCATTAAAATTGTCAATCAATATCAAAAAATTACTATTTTTCAATAATATTTCAGTTAAGTGGGAGCCAATAAAACCGGCAGCGCCTGTTATTATAATAGTTTTGTTTTTCAACATGGTCTAAGATAAATTTTAAATTAAAATTAATATTCTTTTAATGAGAAATATTGATGGCTCAATTAAATCTTTTAACAATTATAAGAGAATAAGCTAAAAAACTAATATTGTATTTTTATCAAATAAATTTAAAAATTGAGTAAAAGCTTTTATTAGAATGAGAATTCAGAATTTGAATTTAAATTGTATAATTTTTTATATAAAAGTAAGGATTAAATTAGTATTAATACTAATATCTTCGATATCCTTAATTTTTGTATTTCTTAAAATAATAAATTTTAATATTGTTTCTGGTTTATCAGAAATTCCTTTTTTGAATTGGTTTTTTCATTTTATTGTTTATATCAGCGCAATCTTTACCCTTCTATTTTTACCAATTTACCCGATAATTTTTATAATATTTAAAAAAAAAAATTTGAATTTTCTAGAAAAATTATCAATTACGATTGTTGCAAATTTATCCTTTTATATTATTATAGGAATTAGTGGGTTTTATTTGGGATTTGCTTTAACAGAATGGTTTTTCTTTATAATATTGATAGTCGTATACATGATAATCGTTTTCTGGATTCTAATTGTCGACATAAAAAAAGGTAAGTTTAATACTTTTAAATATGATTTTACTTCCGATGATAAGGAAGATTTTATTAATAACTTTTCAATTTTAAGTTTAATAAAAAGGTTTAGAGTTTCAAACTCAGTTCTATTAGGTATTTTTATCTTTCTACTTTGTATCTTGGGAGTTTTTGGGTCTAGTATATTTATAGGCACAGACCCTTGGATGCACATTTCAGTTATTAAATTTATAACTGATATTAACTATTTACCTTTAGGTGATTATTTTGGTACTTATGGTTTTCATATTTTTGGAGCATTGATCTATTTTTTCTCAGGTATGGAGATTATCTTAATACCAAGATTTTTTATGTTCTATACGTTTCCAATAACCGCTCTTATAGTATATAACCTTTTTATGAGGATTTTTAGGAATAAAAACTTAGCAATATTTGGAATTTTTGTTTTAGGATTTTCATCATTAGGATTCTTAAATTTGATGTTTCAATTTTGGCCCTCCAGCTTAGCGCTAATTCAAGGAATTACCATATTTTTTCTTTTATATACAAGGTTACAATCTTTTACTCAAGAAAAAGAACCACACAAGAATCAAATTTTCTCAAATATGTATTTTTCTTACTTTTTAATTATTGGTATCTTTATTAGTTGTATATTAATTCATTCATTAATCGCAATGATTTTTCTAATTTCTTTTTTATTGGTTTATTCGATTTATTTTATTAAAAGTTATAGGAGAGGTTTTGATTTTATATTATTATGTATTTGTTTATGTATTTTCGTCATCTTTTATTTTTTAAATATAAGTACAGGGCATTTAACCGTTTTCATGAGATTAGGTAGTCTACCATGGTATTATATTTTATTTGGGACTATTCTAATTGGAATATTGGAAGCTTTAGTTCTTTTACATTATCGCAAATCAATGGATTTCACTAAAGGAAGGTTTTCTTTAATTTTATCGGGAAAAAAAAGTAGAGTTTTTAAAAAAATAGAAGAAAGATTTTTGTTTCCTCTTATTTTTACATTTGCAATAATTTTAGCGTTCACTTTTGGTATTGCAAATTTATTTTTATTTAAATTTGACTTTATTGCTGTTTTTACTGGACTTGAAATAATCATCATTTGCTCATTTGCGATATGGGGATTACTAATATTCCAATATAAACCTAGAGGAAAACCATTATTCTTATGGGGATTAGCATTTGGAATTATCCTAATGGCGGGTATTTTATTTGATTTCTTTACAGGCTCTTTTACGTTTTCTTCTAGGATTTTTTATTTATCGTCAATAATGATTTCTATTGGATTCGTATCCTATTTCTATAAATTGATGAAAACGAAATCAATCCAACATTTAAAGATTAAAATTCTTATGGTATTTATCGTTTCCTTTTCCTTATTAGCTACAAATTATGAAATATATTCCTCATTTGAATTTTATAATTTGAAAAGACGAGAAGTAAGTATCATCCAATGGTATTCTGATTTTTCTCCTAATCAAAATGTTGTAATTGGAGAATTTGGATGGAGCTCAATTATAGTTTATTATGATTATCCTTTTGAAGAAAAAAATGCAAGTCTTTCACTTAATTCAGTTGTATTTTTTCTTGCAGCATCAAATGAGTATCTAAACCCTAATCTGCATATTCAAAATGGTACGAATATACTTGTTGATCTAAAAGAGGATTTAGAAACAGATGTCTATGTAATTTTAACTGATAGCTTTCTTTTAATATCAAGTTTAGAATTATTTGGTCGTTTAACTAGTGAAGAGATGGAAATGTATTATAGCCTTAATTATTTGAATAAAATTTGCTCTACTAAAACAGAGGGTGGTAACGAGGTTCCTTTATATTGGGTTATTTAAATATTTCATTTACACCAACAAATGAAAAATCTTTTGTCCTCTTTAAAATGTGATACTTACTTCCTTCAATCTTAATTAATTTAGGTAATTTTCCCGTCTTACCTACTTTATTTTCTCTAGATATAAATGCGCCTATAACACCATCAATATTATCTATAGCATCTAAACCTATATTTATAGATTTTTCCACATCTTTTCCTTTAACTAAATTACCTATTTTAGTAGCTGCTGCATCTGCTAACGCCGCATTTTTTGCAAAAATAGTTGCCGTATCAGCTTGTCCTAAACTAATTGCATGACCTATAGTTGCCGAACTTGTTCCTATCCCTATTGGACAATCTTCTTTTCTTATTAAAAAACCAATGTTTAAGTTTAATTCATTTTCTCCGGCATATAATGCAACTGTTATTGGTTCTTCAGTATCTATTGATATTTCACCTCCATTTTCGACTAAAGCAATTTTGCATGGAGAAATATCAAATTTTTTGCCAGTATTTTGAATTTTCATTGAATTTAACATTAAATCTGCTAATGTTCCTGCTACAGAAGCCATTGGTCCAACATCACATATCTCTGCTACTTCTGCCATAATATTAATGATTTGAAATTCTGTTTTTACTCTTATTGGAGAAAATGAATTAAGGAAATCTTTATCTTTTGCTATATATCTCTCTAAGTTCCTTCGATGGAAATAAAAGCTCTCTTTTGCCTTTAAAATTGCTCTTTTTGAATCAGATATAATAGAAATATCAGATTCTTTTTCTGAAAAATGTGTTCTGTAAGTTTTCAAATCAATTTCTTAATAATATTAAAATATTACTAGTATAATGAGTCTAATAACTAAACAAATATAAATAAATAGATTTTCATTATTTATTTAAAACCAATATCTCTTAAAGATGAAGGAAATTAATTACGAGGAAATTATCTCACAGTTAAAGTCTGACTTAAACGCTGAATGTGCTATAGCAAATAAATATGGAATTATACTAGGTTCATTAATAAAGGAATTTGCTAAAGGAAAAGTTATTCATCAGGCAATATTATCTTTGATTGCTAATTCTAAAGAAATTGCCAATGAATTAAATTTGAAAAAGATAAATTCTTTTGCATTAGAAGCACAAAAATATAATTATATATTTACTTTTAGTGAGCAACTAATATTGATCTCCAAATTAGATTTAACTGTAAATTTGGCAAAATTTATGCCTAGTATTAGTGTATTTTTAAAGAAACTAAGTGTAAGTATAACAGAAGAGGAGATTAAAAAATTTTCTATGTTTGATTTTTCAAAAGAAATTTCAAAAATTGAAGAATCTTTAGAAGGAGAAAAAATTAGAAAAGATAAATACTCGATTATTAAAGATTTAGTTAAACATATTTCAAATTAATTTTTAAGAAAAGTTTTTTCTGATTGTTCTGGTGAAAGATTATTCTAAGACAAGTGTTTGTGTACAGAGGAAATGAACTTCTATATTATAGGCATTTTGGAAAAGCTATGAAACAAGAGGCTTTAAATCTTTTAGTTGAAGATATCATTGATGAGGCATTGATAAGAAGTGAATCCAAAATAGATTATCATGATTATTATAAATTTCGAGTTTCTTTCATAACAGAAAAAGAGGCAAATCTCATATTTTTATTTGTTACAAGCTTAACAGATAAATTTGAAAATATAAAAAAGGAACTAGTTAAATGTAAAAATGAGTTCCTAAACTTATTTGAAGATATTTTGCAACATCGTTTTGATGCCAAGACTTTTGAAGTATTTGATCCAACTATAGATTCTATCCATAGAAATTTGCGTCCAAAAATATCATTAATTGGATTTTCTGGTGTTGGTAAAACTACAATTACTAGATTAATCAAAGCAGACGAAATTCCTATGCAACATATACCTACAATTACAGGAGACATAGCAACGATAAAAATTGGAAAATTACATTTTCACCTATGGGATTTCGCGGGTCAAGAGCAGTTTAGTTATTTATGGAATAATTTTATAAAGGGAAGTGATGCAGTACTTCTAATTACTAATTCTACATTAGAAAATGTTGAAAAAAGCAAATATTTCTTAGAATTAATTAAAGAACAAGCACCTAATGCTCAATCTGCTGTAATAGGCAATAAACAAGACTTAAAAGTAGCAATGACCCCTGTTCAAATTGAAAATATTCTAGGGTTAAAAACTTATTCCATGATTGCATTGGATCCTAATAATCGCGATAAAATGATTCAAATAATAGCTGACGTTTTAGAAATGAGTGCAGAAGTCTCTCCTCTTTTAAAACCGTTACTTGAAAGGGATAAATTTACTGAAGAAGCAGTGAGAGCCTTGAAAAATGCTGATTTTAATAAAGCAGCTTTTTTATTTGATAAAATAAGTGATTTATGTATAGAATTAGGAGATGATTCATTAGGCAGAGAATTTTTTGAAAAATCACAAAAAATAAAAGATATGCTCAAAAAAGTAGGTGCTCCACCACCCGTGCCAGCGACTCCTATAGAAACTGAAGAACAGAAATCTCCTGAAACATATACAGCACCGGAAAAAATAGAGCAAGCTTCAGTTCAAGAAAAAACCATCCAAACAACTCCACTTCCTCCAAAATTACCTCCTGAACAACCACCATCAAAACCAATTGAAACACCTAAAGTTGAGCAACCTCCCATAATCTTAAGTTCAAGCATAGAGTTGCAGGAAACACAAACAAATGTTAAAGAGATAGCTCCCGCTATAGAATCTGAAATTAAGCAAGAATCTCTCCGTTTAAAATTAAACCCAGAAGATTTTATGGTAAGGGCTAGGCCAAAAACTGTAAGATTTGTTCCTGAGGATGCAAAATCTAAATTAAAAATGACTTCAGATAGTCAATTTAATAAAAGAGAAGAATCTAAAGCGCCTGTACCTGTTTCACCATTAAAATTAATGGACGAAAAAGCAAAATCAAGTCCTCCAAGTCAACCAAAAAGTACAATTGCCCCTAAAGCCACATCAAAACCAATATTACAGAATATAACTCCAAGAACCAGCGAAATACAAAAGGAAGTATCATCTAGTGAAATAAAAAAAGAGCCATTATCTAGTGAGATACAAAAAAAACCTTCAATAATAACTCCCCAACAAAAAGAAAGATTGAAACAATCTCTAATAGATCTAAAGATTAAGAAAACGCATTTGACTAAAATGACATTGGATTTTGATTTGCAAGAACTTAAAGGCGAAATAACATCAGAAGAACTCAAAGATAAAAAGGATAAAGTAAAAATAATGATGGATAAAATCGATGAGCAAATTCAAGAAATTGATAACATGCTTGATGAATGAGAGATCTATTATATTGAAAATAACATAAAATTAAATAAAGCTTTTTAAATACTTATTTGGGACATTGGCTTCTCCCATTATAATATTTTTTTTCTTTCCATGATAATCTGATCCTCCTGATTTGATAAGATTATATTCTTTCGCAATCTTTCGGAAATAATCAGGAAAATAATTTTGAGCCCATTTGGATTTATCTGTTCCAAAGTATGGTCTATTTTTCGCATATGTATATTCTACTTCAATGCCTTTAATTCCAGCTTTAATACACATTTCTATAAATTTTTTATGATCAGAAACATTATAAATTCCTGGATGTGCTAAAATGGGGATCCCTCCAACGGATTTAATTAATTCAATTGATTCTTCAAGGTTTAACTCCACTTCTCTATCCACATATGCAGTACCGCCAACACTGATCATTTTGAATAATTCATTCTTAGATTTTCCTTGAACTTTCTTAGGATTATTTTTTTTCATAATCTCAACAATATGAGGTCGCCCTACAACCAGGCTTCCAGCTACTGCTTTTACTTCTTCGAATGAGATATCATATCCAAATTCCTCTCTTAAACGTTTACAAATAGCTTTTTTTTGTTCTAGTCTTCCTTCAATTTGATCGTTAATCGTATTAATCAGTTTGGTGGAGGTATGATCGATATTTAGACCAATAATGTGAATATCTATTAATTCTCTTTTTGGTTCATGTCTAATTGAAATCTCTATTCCCGGAATTGCAATAATTTCTTTTAATTCTCCGATGGACAAGAATTCTTCTACACCAGCTATCGTATCATGATCGGTTATAGCAATCGCTTTTAATTTTAGATTCATAGCTTGATGTATTAACTGGGAAGGGGTATCTGAACCATCTGATACTGTTGAATGTAAATGAAGATCAATCATCATAATTATAAATTTATAATTAGATTTTAGTTTTATTTAACAAATTGAAATGAATAAAATTAATCTAATGAAATATAATTAATATTTAGAGTACCAAATATTTTAAAAGAAAGCGGTGAACTTAGATATTTAAATTTAATTTCAGAATTTAAGTTCTTGAATCAATAATTCGACGGGTGAGTTCAGTAAAAGCTTCATCAACGTTAATACCCGTCTTAGCAGAAGTTTCAATGTAAATACTTCCCTCATTTTCTGCAAAAGAGCGAGCTTCATCCCGATCTATAACTACCCCCACATCTTCCATTAAATCTACTTTATTTCCAATTAACACGAAGGGAATATTTTCACCTGCAAATTGTTTTATCTCCGTAAGCCACTTTCGGATTTCTGTATATGTATTTTCTCTTGTTAAATCGAATACTAATAATGTTCCCGCAGCACCTTTGTAAAATGTTGATCTTATAAACTCAAAACGCTGTTGACCTCCAATATCCCAAATACTCAATGTAGCAATTTCTCCTTGCCTAAATTCAACATCTTTAGTTAAAATATCAACACCAACAGTTAATTTATAGTTAGATTGGAATCTATTCTTGATAAAACGTTGAACAAGGCTAGTTTTTCCTACAGCAGCTGCCCCAGTTAATAATACTTTTAGTTTAAAACTTGACATAAAGCTTCACTCATGTCGTTCTATTTTTTAAGTTGTGTATATAAATTAATATTATAAATGGTATTTAAGAATTTATTTAATTTTTTAATATGGACTAAATTAAAGATAAAATAAATTCTAAATTTAAATATTTTTACATAACCTTAAATTAATTTTTATTCATTTCTATTGATTTTGAATTAATTAAAAACAAATAGAAACAAGTAAGTAAAATCTGAAACTCTTTTTTTTATCTTTTAGGGATATCCCTATATTCAAGCAAATTTGGAAAAAAATCAAGGTTTAAATGAGGAAAATACATTGCTTCAACGTATTCTTTTTGAAAATTTTTTTCTACGGCAATTTCGACATATTTAATTTTGCTTAAAAGACTTTGTGCTTTATTTCTTAAATTTTTATTTAATAAACAGTGTTGTGCTCCAATTCCAGCAGCATTTCCTATTTGAAAAATTTTATTATCATGAATATCGGGGATCATGCCTATGAATTTTGCATTATGGGCATTGATATAATTCCCAAAAGCTCCTGCTAGGAAAATTTGCTCAATATTTAGACTTTTTCTTAGATGACTTAAAATAATTCGCATTCCAGAATAGAAAGCTGCTTTTGCCATTTGAATTTGGCGTACATCACTCTGACTAATTGAAATTTCTTTACCTATAGATGTTTCTTCTTTACCAACAATAATAAATTTTATTTCTTTATCTTTTTTGATAAATCTTTCTTGATCAATAAGTTCTCGATTGAAATTGCCACTTCTTGTAATAATTTTCGATTTTAACATCTCAGCTATACCATCAACTAATCCAGATCCACAAATACCCATTGGTTTCTTATTTTTAATTGTTGTATAAGAAACATCTAAATTCTGTGTGTCAATCTTAATAGTATCTATAGCCCCCGCAGCAGCTCTCATTCCATCGTCAATATGTGCACCTTCTAAAGCAGATCCTGCTGCACAGGAACCAACAAATAGACCGTTTCGGTTGCCAATAATTATTTCACCATTAGTACCAATATCTATTGTTAAAGTAAGTGGTCTTTCATTATAAATTTGTGAAGAGAGTATTACACCAATAGTATCAGCCCCAACAAATCCCGCAATAATAGGCGCGGTATAAACATTTCCATTTTTGGAGATTTTAAGTCTTAACTTCTCTGCCTTAACATTTAAATCTTTTTGAATAACTGGAATAAAGGGACTTAATCCAATGTTAACGGGATCTAAACCTAAAAATATGTGATGCATAACAGAATTTCCTACAACTGTGGCCTCATAAACATGAGAAGGTTTGATATTTGCCTTGCGACATAGGTTTGAAATAATCTCATTCAAATCATTTATTACTGCAGAATTTAATTTGTTAAGATTCTCTTTATTTTCTTTTATATATGTTAACCTTGTTATCAAATCCTCCCCATAAGCGGTTTGGCTATTCAATTTTGAATCCACAGCATAAATTTTACTGTTATTCAAATTTAATAAATAACCTACTATTGTGGTTGTACCAATATCAAAAGCAATACCAAAGTTGCTTTCAATCGTATTACCAGGCTCACAAGCAATAATATTACTGTTATTCCATAAAACTGATGTGATTTTATGATGGTTTTTTCTTAGGATATTCGGGATATCATTCAAAATATTAAAATCAATACTAATCTTGTTATTTTTCTTAAAATTTTTTATTTTAGGGATAATTTCTTTTTCTATTCTTTCAAAATCTGCATTAGGTTCTTCTAATGATGGTTTTTTTACATTTAAGAAAATTTTTTCGATAGTTGGTTGTAATTTTATACTTTTACTAATACCTGAAGTAAGAATCTTAAAATCTTCAAGTAATAGTTGACTAGGTAAAAAAATTCTGATCTGAGGTGTTTGAGCCTTGGTTAATTGTGGTTTAATACTTATTTTAATTTTCGTTTCACAAGCCAAACGCCATCCATTTTCAATTTCTGTTTCATTTATTAAATTTTGTTCGTTACTAGTTGGACCAATCAGATATTCATGGCCTTTCTGAACTAAAATTTTGCATTTTCCACATTTTCCTAATCCTCCACAGACAGATCTAATTGGTATATTGATTTCATTTAATAATTCATAGATAGAGCTCTCTTTTGAAACATACAACCTTCTTGAAATTGGTTCAAAATCTATAAGTATACTTTTTTCTTTTATTTCCATATCTTAGTTTCATTAATGAATAATCTTTATTTTAAAAATTTGGATTCAATATTCATGTAAATTAAAAATTATTAATCCTTTTCAATAATTTAGTTAAAATAATTATCATAATATAAAAAATTTAATTACTTAGTGTGGTTAAATTAAAGTAAGAAAAATATATGTTATTTATAATTCAAAATCATACTTAACGGGTTTGTTAAAAATGCAGAATCCTGAAGCTTTAGCACAAGAAGCTTTAAAATTGTTAGAAATTGCTCAAAAATTTGAAGGAGAGAAAAATATAGAAGAAGCAATCTCAAATTATCAAAGAGCAGCTGATTTTCTTAAACAAAGTGGATTTTTGATGCATCGAATTCAAGAAATTTATGATAGAATTGGCGAATTAAAAGATTTTATTCAAAAAGAAACATTATATCAGCGAACTCAAACTAAAGCACAAATTGAGCAATTACAAGATCAAGCTTTTACTTTACTAGAAGGAGCGAAGAAGTTGGAATTTGATGGTTTTTTTGAAGATTCTATTCAGCAATACTTATCTGCTATTAATTTGTTAGCTGATGCCGGTTGGACTGAAAGCCAATTAGAGAATTTAAAATCAAAAATTAATGAGCTTGCAAGAGAGTCAGAACAACAAAAATATGATCAACAATATCAACGACAGGAAACTGAATTAAAAAAAGAAGTACGTCAAATAGTTCCTGATGAGAAACCCCAAGTTGTTGGCATGTTTGGGCAAAAAAGTAGTGTCGAAAAAGCAGAAATCCTAGAGAAGTTTAGGACAAAGAAACAACATGAAGAAAACATACAAGATGAGGCATTTGCTCATATTGATGCTGCTAAAATGTTTGAAAAAGATAGGAAATTTGATAACGCGATAATGAACTATGAAAGGGCTGTGGAATTATTGAATTCTATTGGTTGGAATGTTCAAATTCAAAAAATTCAAACATTAATTGAAACGCTTAAGAAAGGTAAATTAGAATTTGAGGCTCATCAAGTAGAGAAGCCATTACCATTGACAAGTGACATTGAAGAACAGAAAATTATTTTAGAAAAAGAGGCAGAACTGAAAAAAGAAAGATTAATTGATTTTGTAACGAAGAAAAGACATGAGGAAGATATTCAACTTAAAGCATTTAATTTAATAGATATTGGAAATAGGCTTGAAAGAGAAAAAAGATATGATCAAGCAATTGATAAATTAAATCAAGCAGTTCGACTTCTTAGATCGATAGAGTGGGATTCATATATCCAACCAATTACAAATTTAATTGAAAATGTAAAAAATAAACAAAACCGAGAAGAAATCTCTAATCAATTAAAAGAGAAAAGACAAAGAGATTTAAGAACACTTCAAGATTCAATATATCAAAAACAAAAGGACCAATTCATTGAATCCGCAAAAGAATTAGACAAAAAAAGAAGTGATTATGAAGAAAAAAGGAGAGATGACGTAAGGAAAGAAGAAGATCTGTTTAAAATATTAGATAAAGCAGATGAAATTCTAAAGGGAAAGAATTTTGAAGAGGCTATAAATATATATTATAAAGCTTTACCAATCCTCACAGATTTAGGGCCCAGTTGGGAACCTTATAGATCTATGATTCAAAATACAATCTCAAACGTAGAAAAGCTTAAACACTCACAGCTTAGCAAGAAATATGAAGATCAAAAGAAATTAGAGGAAAGAAGCAGAGAAGAATTAGATTTTCAGAAGCAAATAGCTACTCAAATAAATAAAGAACGTGATCGCTTAAAAAAGAAAGAAATCGTTATTAAAGATCGTGAAGAAGAGATCAAATTATTTGAACATAGGAAAAATGTTGCCTTTGAATTCTTAGATTATGCTATAGATTTCCTAAAAAAAGGTGATTATGATAATACGATCTTAAATTATCAGAATGCCGCAAATATATTTGCCGAAATTCAATGGGCTGAAGAAGTTCCAATAATTGAAGATTCAATAAGAGATGTTGAAGAACTAAAAAGAAAACAGAACATCCTGAAAAAGAAAGAATTAAAAGACACTATTGAAAGACAAAAGAAAGATGAAGAGTTTCAAAAACAAATCTCAAAATATTTACAGCAAGAACGTGAACAATTAAAGAAAAAGAAAATTGAATTAATGGAACGTGAGAAAGAATCAAAATATCGTGAAGAAAGAAGAAAAGCAGGTTTTAAATTACTCGAAGAATCACAAAATAATGTTAAAGAAGGTAATTTCGATAAAGCTATTGAAATACTTCAATATGCTATTAACTTTTTTGCTGATGCTCAATGGCAGAATGAAATCAATCTCATCCAAAATTCTATAGTAGAGATTGAAAATAAAAAGAAGGAAGAAGATATACAAAATCAAATTAAATTTCAAGCAGAATTAGAGCGTGAAAAACAAGAAAAAGCATTTCAAGAACGTATCACAAAAGAAATGAAAGTTCAACATTATAAATTAATGAAAAGAGAGATTGTACTTAGAGAAAAGGAAAAAGAACTTGCATATCGTGAAAGAAAGAAACAAGAAGCTTTTGACTTACTGGAAATGGCTCAGGATTTCCTTTTTCAAAGAAAGATTGATGATGCCCTTCAAATTTACTACAATGTAGCAAATATGTTCGCTCAGATTCAATGGACTGAAGAAATCCCAATAATCCAAGAAGCAATCCATTCTATTGAAGATAAAAAAAGGCAAGATGAATTTAATAAACAAAAGCTTTTACAGAAGGCAATTAGAAAAGAAGCTGAAGATAGAGCATTTATTGAACGGATACGATATCAAACAGAAAGAGAAAAAACAGAACTCTTGAAAGAGAAAGAAGTATTTGAAAAACAAAAACAACTTTCTGCCCAAAATTTAGCTAAACAGCAAAAAGCATTTAGTTTAATAGAAAGTGGAGACAAACTCTTTGAAGAAGAAAGTTTCAATAACGCTATAGCTAATTATAATAAAGCCATAGACCTTCTAAAAGATATTGGTTGGGAGGAACGATATTTAAAATTATTAAATGAGATAATTCAAACAATCAAAATAAGAGAGAAAGAGAAAGAGAAGGAAAAACAAAAAGATTTTGAGATCTCATTAAAACGTCAAAAAGAGGAAGATTTGTTTCAAAAGAAAATTAGTGAATATATGCTTAAAGAACAGAAAAAACTACAAGAAAAAAAAATAGTCATACAAAAAAGAGAAGATTTAGTAAAACTTATGGAAGAATGTAAGTCAGAAGCGTTTAAGATAATGGATGATGCGCAAACTCTATTAATTCAAGGAGAATACGAAAAGTCAATTGAAAATTACCATAAAGCAGAATTAATATTAAATCAAATTAATTTCCCCACGGGAGCTATTGGAGAGATGATTTCAAAAATTCATGAGAAAAAGAGAGAAGAGGATTTAAATCGATTTAAAGAATTAGAATTAAAAATAAGAAGAGAGCAAGAAGAAGAGCTATTTCAAAAGCAAATTCTAAAGAAAATAGAATTTGAAGAACACAAAATGAGAGAAAAGCAAGAGAAACTAAAGAAAGAAGAAGAATTAAGAATAATCCAAGAACAGGAAAAAGAAAAAGCATTTAATGTGCTTGAAGAAGCTCAACAACAAATTGAACAAGGAAATTATGATGAAGCAATTAAGTTATATCATAAAGCAACAGACATTTTTGGAGTCATTGAGTGGGATGAAGAAATAGAATTAATTCAAAATTCCATTATTGCAGTTGAGGATAAAAAGCGAGAAGCTGAGATTAGAAAGCAACAAAATTTACAATCATCTATAGAAAAGGAAAAACAAGAGAGAGTGTTTCAAGAAAAACTTATTAGAGAAATGAAATCACAACGTGAAGAGTTAAAGAGAAAAGAAATCACACTTAGAGAAAGAGAAAAAGAACTTGCTTACAGGGAAACTAGGAAGGAAGAAGCATTTAATATATTAGAAAAAACTCAAAATTATATTTCCTTAGGTAAATTAGATGATGCGATTGAACTTTATCAAAGTGTTGCTAATATTTTTGCTCAGATTCAATGGACTAAAGAAATTCCAATCATAAATAAAGCAATAAAAGATATTGAAGGGAAGAAAAGAGAAAAGGACTTGATAAAACAGAAATCTATCAGCGAAGCAATAGAAAAGGAAAAACAAAACTACGCTTTCATGGAAAAAATAAGAATTTTAAGAGAGAGTGAAAGAATAAAAGCACTAGAAGAAAGAGAAAGATTTCAAAAGAAAGAATTACTTACTACTCAAAATTTAGAAAAAGAGCAAGAAGCTTTTAAACTCATTGATAACGGATATACTTTACTTCATCAAAAGAATTATGATAATGCATTACAGAACTATCAAATTGCCATGAATTTCCTATCTGAAATTGGGTGGACAAGTGATTATTTAAAGCTGCTTCAAGACACTATAAAAGCAATTGAAGTTAGAAAAAGGGATATAGAAAGAGAGAAAGAATTTGAAATTGAATCATTAAAGCAACGAGAACATGAAGAAGAACAATTCCAGAAAAAAATTTCTAATTATATGCGAAGAGAACAAGAAAGATTAAAAACAAAAAAAATAGAAATCCAAAAACAAGAAAAAATAAAACAATTAATGGAAACGCGCAAAACAGAAGCATTTGAAATCTTATCCACTGCTGAAAATTTTTTTAATCAAAAGCAATATAACCGAGCAATTGAACAATATAGGCAAGCAGAATTGATATTAAATGAAATTGGGTTTCCTACAAGCTCGATTAGAGAAATGATTCATAAGGTTCAGGAAAAAATTAAGGAAGAATTGATAACAAAACAAAAGAACCTAGAGATTCAACTTCAACAAGCTCAAGAAGAATTTAATTTCCAACAACAGATAACAAAAAATATGAAGATTAATGAGATTAAATTGAAAGCTAAACAGATAGAAATTGAGACTCAAAAAGAATCTCATGCTTTTATGGAAAAAAGGAAAGATCAAGCTTTCAGTCTTCTTGAAGAAGCAGAAATTTATATGAAACAATTACAATATGATAAAACTCTCGAATACTACCATGCAGCTGAATTAATATTAAATGAAATTGCCTTTCCAACTGATACTATCAGAGAATTAATACTTAAAGTCCAAGAGAAAAAAAGAGAATCTCAACTACAAAAGCAAAATGACTTAAAATTAAGAACGCAAAAAGAACGAGAAGAATGGGAACTTCAACAAAAAATGGCAGAAAATTTACGGGTTGAACAAGAACGATTGAAAGGAAAGGAATTGGAAATATTTAAAATGGAAGAATTGAAATCAAGACTGGAAGAGAGAAAGGAACAAGCATTCAAGATTTTAGATGAGGCAGAAAAATTTCTAAAAGAACAAAATTATGATAATGCAGTAATATGTTATAGAAGAGCAGGAATTATATTAAATGAGATGCAATTTCCAACTGATTCAATTAGCAACATGATATTTAAGATTAATAAATTGAAAAATCAAAAAATTGAATTAGAAAATTTAGAAGTTCACAAAGAATTAGAAAAACTAGATGAAGAAAGAGCATTATCTATGCTTATTGAGGAAAGAAAGAGGCAAGAAAGGGAAAAAAAGGAAGCTCAGCAATTAGCTCTTCAGGAGCGAGAAAAAATAATACAAAAACAAATGAGTGTGAGGGAATCAGCATATTCTCTGTTAGAAGAAGCGGGAAAATATTTGAGACATCATATACCTAACTACAATGAAGCAATTTCATTATATATTCAAGCAAGACACATTTTAGCAGAAAATATTGGCTGGGAACCTGAAATTAGAAATTTAGATACATTAATTAAGGATCTGCAACAAGAACAAACTAATTTTCTTGAAAAGAGACGATTGGAGGAACAAGTACGCTTACAGAGGGAAAATGAATATGCTATATTTCAAGAAGAAGTGAGAAGAAGACGATTAGAGCAAGAAAGAATGAAACGAGAACAAGAAAGTCAATATAGAGATTTGGTTATTAAAAGGCAGCAAGCGGAACAGATAAGAGATGATGGATTAAAACTTATTGATGAAGGGAAAAAATGGGCAGCATACCATGATTTTGACAAATCATATGAAATTTTTAACTCTGCCATCACTAAGTTCAAAGAAATTGGTTGGGATGAAGAAATAAAATATATTGAAACAGAAATTAAAAATACTAAGAGATTAGAAGAAAGAGTTATTAAAGAAGAAGTGAGAATCAAAGGCATTCAAGAACAATTAGAAGAACAAAGATCTTTAGAATTAAAGCGTAGAGAAAAAGAAGGAGCTGAATTAAAAGAGACACTTGGAGAAGTTGGTGAATTAGCGGATAATATAATAAGTTTGATTGAAGAAAGTCGAAAAGAACAAAAATTAGCGGAATCAGAGCAAAAAATAAAGGTTAAAGCTAAAGCAAGAGACTTTCGCAAGGAGATGACAAATTTAATAAAAATTAAACAAGAACTTATGGATGAAATAGCGAAGAAGGAAGATGGGAAAAGAGATTTCCAAGAAAAATTAGAGGAAGCTAAAGAGAGAGAAAAAGTTGATAGCCTTAAAAAAATGATTAAAGAAGCAACTGAAAAGAAGAAAAAGTGAATTATTTATCTATTTCTATCTTATTAAGTTTAAAAGTGATTATTACTAATCTTAATTACTTTTTGTTAGTAAGAAAGCAACTAAAAGAGTTTATATTTTGAATTTGAAATAATAATATTATAATCATAAAAAATAAGATTTGTTTAATATGACTGATAAAACTGAGGATATTGTTAAGGCACGAATGTATGCCCGTCAACAATTAATTGATGGCTGGGATCAAGAGATTATAGACAAGGGAACTATTATGATAATTGGTGTAGGCGCCTTAGGTTGCGAAATAGCTAAAGATTTCGCTCTTATGGGAATTGGGAAACTGATTCTTGTTGATCTAGACACTATTGAAACATCCAATTTATCACGACAAATGCTTTTCAAACCTGGTGATGAGGGTCGTCCTAAAGCTGAAGTTGCCGCTGAAAAATTGAAGGAGATGAATCCTTATCTCAAGGTCGACTATTATTTTGAGAAGCTTCAAAAATTACCAATGTCTGTTTATGAAGAATCTGATATAGTAGTTGCTGCCTTAGACAATTTTAATGCTAGATTAGACTTAAATAAAATATGTCTTCGACTAAAAAAACCTATGGTCGAAGGAGCTACGCATGCTTTTGAGGGTCATGTACAGATTGTAATTCCTGAAGGTTCTGAATTACAATATAAAAAAAAAGAAAGAGAGATAGAGAATTTAGTCGAAGCCAGACTTTGGGAAATAACAGAAAGGGAATATCCTAATTACTTTGAAGCACAGAGAAGAATAGAAGAATTGGAAGAAGAAATTGAAAGGATAAAAGCAGAGAAAATATCACCATTAATTAAAAGGTTTCGAAAAGAAATTGAAATGGTTTTTGATTGGAAATATGCTCCTCAATTATTAGACCAAACTCCTTGTTATAGGTGTTTAGTACCAATACCTCCTGCTGATGATAAACTCGTCGCAGCATGCACATTAAAAGGCTTACCACGTAATCGAAATCATTGTGTCATAAAAGCTGAAGTAAATTTTGAAAAAAGTTATGGCCATAAACCAGATCTTAATTTAGATGATGAAGTACTTAAATTCAAGGAATTAGCTCAAGTAGAGTTAGAAAAATTAAGAGAAAGAGTCTTTAATGAAAATTTACCCGAAGAAAAAAGAGAGACATTAAATGAAGAAGAAATTGAGGAATGGAAACAAAATATAAAAGAAACTTTTGGACCAGACTATAAATTTGAAGAAATGGAAAATATTCTTGGAAATAAAATCGCTGCAATACAAACAGTCAGCTCTGTTATAGCAAGTATCCAATCTCAAGAAACCTTAAAACTACTATTTAGGGTTAATGGTAGGAATATTGGAGCACCAATGGATCCTCCTTATGTAAATTATAATGGGATATATGGACAATTCGATCATTTGAATATTATAAAAAGGGAGGATTGCCTTGCTTGTGGAAAAATTGAAGGTGAAGAAAATGTGCAGATTGTTGTACCATTTGATGCAGATGTGGGTTATATTTTTAACGCAATGAAAATAACTGGTTATGAATTAGATCCAGAATTATGGATGATAACCAATCCAATGACTAAAGAAATCTATTGGAATCCTTATATGCCTTCAATGAAAGATCCAGATGTTAAATTGACTTCATTAAAAATAAAAAGTAACGATATTATTAGTATAACTCCTTTAGGAAAGGCCCTCACAGAATCAGAAATTAAAAAATATAACGTTATAATCACTTTTATGTAATAATTTTTTTTTTATATTAATACTTATATCTCAAAAGAGGTGTTAGCAATTCAAGAAAAATCTAAAAAAGATAAGCCAATGGGTAATACACATTTTAAGTTTATGGAAAAACATTTTAAAAAACGTGATAAGAAATATCCCCCAATAAATAAAATCGAGAAAACCAAAATTAAAAAGGGGAGTATTGTACTAGATTATGGTTGTGGGCCAGGTAGCTACTCAATTACGGCAGCAGAGGTTGTTGGTAACACAGGAAAAGTCTATGCTGCTGATATTCATCCTTTAGCAATCGAAGAGGTAAAAAAGAGGGCAAAAGAAAAGAACCTTAAAAATGTTGAAACTATTTTAACTGATTGCGATACGAGTTTAGAAGATAACATAATCGATGTCGTTTTATTATTAGATATTTATCATGATCTCTCAGATACAGAGAGTATTTTAAAAGAGTTACACCGTGTTTTAACAAAAGAGGGGTGGCTCTCAGTAGATGATCATCATTTTAAAGATGATGAAATAGTAGGAAAAATATCTAGCATAGGTTTATTTAAATTTGTTGAGAGGATAGATGAGGTTTTTAATTTTATAAAAGTATAGAAAGACTTGAAAAAAGAGTGCTAAACTTTTATTAGTATGTATGTTTTTTCTTTACTAGTTCTATTAACTCATCTATTAAGTATGCCTCTATTCCAGCATTTTTACCCGTTAGAACATCTTTCTCCAAATCTCCGAAGTAGATCATCTCTTCCTTTTTCATCTTAAAATATTCTTGAATCTTTAAAAGACCATCTGGTGCAGGTTTCCATCTCCTCACATCTTCCCTACCTACTATAAGATCTATTTTATCATAGATATTTGCGAGTTCTAAAGCTCGTATTATAGTACTTCTAGTGTTAAGTGATAGTATTGCAAATTTTACTTCACTATTGACGCCAAATAACTCTTTGTTACTAATGAAATAAATAGTCTCTTCGATAAGTTGGGTATCCTTTATGTTTTCAAGCTCATACTCCCGAATGACACTAATAAAGTCTTGTAAGGTTTCCTCATCTTCTTTTTGGACAATTTCATTAAGGCAGGTTGAAACCCTTTCAAAATTACAATCTTCCTTATATTGTTCTCTATACATCTCAACTAAAATGTCTCTTAAAGACATCCAATCAGCTGTTAAATTAACGATTGTTCCATCTAAATCGAAAACTATGACCTCTGTGTTCTTGAATGAAACATTCATATTAATCTATAAGGTGATATCTTTAATATTTTGCACCAAAATTATTAAAACTTAAAAAATAAAAATAGAAGATAAAAAATAATTAATATCCTTTAGTCCATGCTATACTTCTTAGTCCAGGCGGCAGCTTTCGCCTCGAATTTTTTCTGAGCTCTAAAGTATTGCTCTCCCGCCTCATGATTTAATGGATCTCCTGGATTAAAGAAGGGAGGTTCAACATGCATCATACCCTTTAATGCTTCTATAATATTTGTGAGTGTTTTGCTTGGAGTCCAACCAGAAGCTCCTGTGCTAGCATCTACTTTTCCTACTAAATCTGGATTAATTAAATCTAAACAGATATTTAATTTTCCCGGTGGAATTGAAGAATCAATATTAGGGTGCCACATTAAAGTCACTGCGTATGCGTAAGGAGGAGCGAAAGGGTAATTTTCAGGGAATTTTATCTCAAATACAAACTTGCCTTCTGAATATGGGGTTCCCTTTTTCCCAATAATGGTAAGTCTTAAATGATCAATACTTCTACCCCACGGTTCTAAAATCACGAGGGGTTCATTTTTGTACGCCTCGATTGCTTCAGTATAGTCTGTTTCTTCTCTGATGATTATCACCAATCTTTTATTTTTGCATTTAAATTGTAAATGTTATATTAGTTTAATTTTATAAAATTATAGATTAATATATTAAAAATTTTTCACAACAAAAGTATTTTGTGGTTTTTCAGTGTTAAAATTTTAGGTTAATAATCTTATAAAGCAGAATTCTAATCCTAACTTAGAAAAACGTAAAAAATATATTAATTCTATAATTAATTAATTTAGAAAATAATCCCTCCCTAACTCAGTGGTCAGAGTGCTCGGCTGTAGATAATATCGCGAACTAAAGCTTGTAGCTAATGAAGTTACGTCAGCCGAAACCGAGCGGTCCCCGGCTCGAAATAAGGATTTGAATCGAATCCCACTAGATTCCGGGGGGAGGGACCACTCTTCTTTAATATAAATAAAATAACTAATTTTAAAATTTAATTTTTAGATTTATTTTTTCTATGAAATGAATACATCTTAAATAGAAATGATATCAGTAATAAACAAAAAATTAGAATACTTATATTATAGCCAGAAATATTTGGTATTTCTTCCAATTTTATATATAAAAAAGTTGAATAAGGTGAATTTAGTTGGACTATTACTTCATCCCCATATTCCAACCTCACTGTTACGGGTTTGCTACTTAACGATATTTCAATAGTTGTGGTTCCATTTATCCAGATCCATTCATTGTAAATAATCTCATTAGCATTTTCAATTATAAGTTGAACTTGTTGATAGTAGACATAATTATTTAAGGGTTCATTAAGATCATTGATTGTTATTAATAAGGATGTTTGATCTTCGTTAAGAAAATTATATTTACCATTATATTTGGGAATATATAGGTTATCAAACCAGGAAAAAAAGAACCAGTCCAACGAAAAAACACATGTACTTTCCATAGCTTGTTGTAGATCTGATAATAAAGCGATTTTAAACTTATTTTCTTCAAAATATCGTTGTAATCCAGCAAGAAAATATGAATTTCCAATAGTTTTACGCAATTTTTCAAAAATCAGTGGAGTTTTATGATAAGCAATATACCAGTAATCCATTCCTGTGTCAATGCATTCGTAAACAGAGCTATTTATTTTTGAGGGTAATCCCACAATTAAATGATATGTCCTTACTTCGTCGATATATGGATAATATTGAAAATATTCCCAATTTCCATGTATTATTTCTCCATAATAATCTGTCGACCAACAAGTGAGACCTTCATCTAAAAAGCCCCAATCAATTTCATCATTCCCGATTAAATTATACCACCATTGATGTCCGATTTCATGGACAATAACTTTTTCTAAATACAAGAGGGGATCTGACCAACTATCAATTGATTCGCTAATATAAACTTGGCAAGGGTATTCCATTCCTCCATAATGTGTATATTCTTCAACAATATTCAATGTAGGATAGGGATATTCGCCAAAAGTATCATTAAACAAAAATAAAGCTTGGTTACTAAAATTTAATGCGTTTATTTGCCACAAGGATTGAGATTTTGGTAAAAAATAGGTAGAAACTATTACTCCACTTATTGAAGTAGATTCTTCAATAAACCATTGTGATGCTGAAAATGTAATTTCTCGTACAGGATATAATGGATCAAAATGATAAATAATTGTCTCGCTTTTGTTTTGCATTTCTATTAATTTTCCTGTGGCTGCAATTACAAAATCATAAGGAGCTTCAATAAAAACATTATAATACGCCATATCATAATAGAAAGGATCACCGACTGCTAAATAAGGATCTGTATTCCATGCATCAAAGCTATCATAAACACATGGCATGGGATAAAAGCAGGAAAATTTATATATTCTACTATTACCTGAGCCGTGGGAATTTGCTCTATCGATTCCTCCATCTGGTATAACTGAATTAAACTCTATTTCAAAGAATACTCGTTCATTTGATTTTAATTCTGTGTTTAAATTGACCCATAAAAGCTGAGCGGTTTCATTTACTTCAAAAGTTAAAGGAGTTTTAGGTTGACTAATGGTTTGAACATTTAAAATTTCAGTATTTCCCATTCTGCTCAGGTATTGCATACCAGATAAAAATAGGTGGAAGGGAATTCGAGTAATATTAATAGGATCATTATTATAAAAATTTACTGTCATATTTCCAAAAACGCTTGATGTGGATGGATCAAAAATAACTGAAATATTATAATGAGAGAATTCTCCATCAATGGAGGATGGTTTAGGAAGTTTATTGAATTCATTCTTAGTGTTATCTGGAACTCTGAATATTTCATCCGAAATTAATGGATGTTGGTCCAAATAAAAAATACCATTAAAACACACGAATATTAAAATTAAAATAAAATTTACATGAAATTTAGATTTCATATTAAGCAGACTTTTTTATAAAAATTAGACTAAAAAAAAAATTATTTTTTTCAATTTAAATTTTAAGTCCATTGATTTAATATGTTTAGTTATTCATCCAATTCAAATTCCATCTTAACCAACACAAAATTCTTATTTATAGCCTCATTATTTTAATTATAAAAAATGGATTAAATATTAATACTTTAAATTATTAAGAGCTGCGGATCAATAAAAGCGAAGAAGGAGAAAGAAGAATTATGAACGAGAACGAAAATAATCTTGACCAACATGAATTAGAGAAAATTAGAATGAGAAAAATGAAGGTATTGATGGAGGCTAAAAAAAGAAAAGAAGCAGCTCAGGAAAGAATTGTGTCAATTTCAGAAAAAATTGATTATGTATTAAAAGTTGTTTTAGTTCCAGAGGCATATAATCATTTAAAGAATATAGAAAATAATGAACCCTATGTATACCAAGCCGTTTATAATGAGCTTATAAGTCCTGATGTGATACAAAATATAGATTATTTGTTAGCAATAATCCAAAGTAGAGGAGGAGTTCCAAGAAAAATACCCCTCGATGCAATTATATATTTAGAACGGAAAGCCAAAGGGATAAAATCAAAGATACAAGTGAAACGAGGGGATGATATGATGGATTTAAGCTCATTTCTTAGTAAGGGTTAAGTAAAGATAATCAAATTCTAATTTATTGTTCTCTTCCAGAAATAATTGCTACTACTTCCCATTCATTATTAGGAAGAGAATTTGCTGATATATCAAAAAACTGGAAAGCAAAAGGTCTTCCAAATATTTGCTCGACCATAAAACCGAAGGAACTTATTGTAAATATGAAAATTCTTTTCAGAATAGATTCTGTACTTGTTTGAATATTTAACTGCCCTATTACATCTTCAATAACTTCGATTTCTTTATCGTTATAATGATATTTAAAGACTAATTTAAAATCAACAGGAGTTGGAGCTTCTGGTTCTGAAAATGATAAGCCTCTCTTCCGAAAATGAAAAAAGGAATTCAAATAAAAGGAAAAGATTTCCTCATGATGCTCTATTAAGAGATGAGAAATGCGAGAACGTTCTTTGTATTGAGGCCAATAATTTTGCATTAATTCTAAAAGCCGAGGGTAATTTTTATATTTATTTTCGCTCTCTTTTTTTAAATAATTAAGTAATTGGTTTTTGAGAGGTTTAAATTCAGATTGTTGGCCGACTCGAGTGATGAATTTTCGAAAGTTTTGGCTCATTCTCTTAAGATGGAAAATAATTTTATATGAACTATCTACAAATACGTTTATTTTTTTCTATGATATTTTGATAATACAAGTTCTCATATTTATTACTACTTTTTTTCGAATTTATCATTTATTACCTAGAAAATTAAAAGAGAATTATAATTTACATTAATATAATTAATAGGATTTCTACTTTTAATCACAATTATGGTAGATAGAGTCGGTATAATTTATACTGAGGATTACCAGAAATACAACTTTGGCAAAGATCACCCTTTAAGACCCTTAAGACTTAAGTTGACATATAGTCTAATGGAAAAATTAAAGCTCTTAGAGCACCAAAGACTTACGATCATGAAACCGCGATTAGCTACACAACACGAAATTGAACGACTCCATTCGCCAGATTATGTCGAAATTGTAAAAAAATTAAGTGAAAATCCTAAAGATAGCAGTATTATTCCTTATCGTTATGGCTTAGGTCCAGGAGATAATCCTATTTTTAAAGGGATGTATGAAGCATCTGCTTTGGTATGCGGAGCATCAATTATAGCTGCTGATACTGTGTGGAATGATGAAGAATTTAAAATTACTTTTAATCCTGCTGGTGGTCTACATCATGCGATGAAGGAAAAAGCTTCAGGATTTTGCATTTTTAATGATATTGGAGTTGCTATAAAGCATCTTAAGAATTTAAAAAAAGATATTAGAATTGCCTATTTAGATGTTGATTGTCATCATGGAGATGGTGTTCAATGGTTGTTTTATGATGATCCTAACGTTTTAACAATATCTTATCATGAGGATGGAAGATTTCTCTTTCCAGGGACGGGAAATATTAGTGAGATCGGAGAGGGGAAAGGAAAAGGTTTTTCTATCAACTTTCCTTTACTTCCCGGAACATATAACAAATCATTCATAAATTTATTTCGAAAAACAGTGCCAAAATTATTAGAAGCATATGCTCCAGATATTTTAATAACCCAGCTCGGAGTTGATACATATTTTGATGACCCATTAACTCAAATGGGTTTCTCCCTGGCAGTTTACAGGGATATTGCTCAAACTATGAAAACTTCTGCCCGTGAATATTGCCAAGATAAATGGTTGGCACTAGGAGGAGGTGGTTATTTAATGACTGTAGTCCCTAGAGCATGGACAATTTTTTTAGCAAGAATGCTCGATGTAGAATTAAAAAATGAATTACCAGATAGTTGGATAAAAGAAGCTAAAGAAAATGCCCCTTATGAAGATACACCCTATTTACTGTGGGATAGGGGTGAAAAAGTAGAAGTTCAAATGCTTTCTCATCCTGAAATTGCGAAAAAAATTATTGATTATACAAAATCTCTGATTGAAATCTCAGATGAGAAATTTCTACCTAATTTGAGTAAAGCTTAATGGTATCAAATTAGAAAAAAAAATATTTAATTATTATTTAGAATTTTTTGCCTTTATAAAAAGATTTAAAAGTGATATTCATTAAATTCTGTAATGAAACAGATCTAGTTAAGTCATTAAACCGAAATGTCAAAAAAGGAGTAGGAAAGAAGCGGAAACCATGATATTCAAAATTGTAAAAAGAGGAGACGTATTTATCTAATAACAGGGTTAAGGGTTTGCCCCGAGAAGAAAAAATCTCTTCCCGCTGAGGTATTTAGCCGATTTAACGGCATTAGGTATAAGAATATATTTTTGATCATGGTGTTCCGTTCCTTTTAAATATTTTTTGACAATATATATTGAAATTTATTCATATTTAAGAATTTCCTTTTTTTTCACATGACAAAGATGACTTTGAAGTATAGAAACATAGTTGTAGAAAATTCTTAAAATTTAGCTTATTCTGATAGAAGTAACAATATAATAAATAGATTTATTAAATTGGGTTAAATTTATTTTTCGGACTAATAAATTAGAGCTTCTTTACATAAAAGATAAATGTTTTTAATTTGAAAATGTTTAAAATTTTTAAATTCTCATTTGGAAAAAATATCTTTTCAAATTCCTTAAATTTTTGGTCTTCATGGTCTTTATTTTCATTAACTGATGGAAAATTATAATAGAATTATCTTCCTTCGGGGTATCATGGTTTCCGTCTTTTTCATTTTTTACCAGTAATATTCCCAGATAGAGATCTGAAACTGCTATGCTTTTAGATCACAATAGGGTCTTTAGGATTGTAAGTTACTTGTTCGCATTTTTCTTTCCCAATTATAATATCGTCTTCTAGCCGAATTCCCCATTTTTCGATCCAATATAGCCCTGGTTCATTTGTATATACCATATTTTCTTTGAGTATAGAA
Source organism: Promethearchaeia archaeon (assembly GCA_029856145.1). Classification (GTDB taxonomy): domain Archaea; phylum Asgardarchaeota; class Lokiarchaeia; order Sigyniarchaeales; family SOKP01; genus Loki-b32. The sequence goes on along the minus strand of JAHQWK010000031.1, from coordinate 13,429 downwards.
TTTTCAGGAGCTTTCCAGCTTACTCGAGGACCAACACCGTGAGCTTCGAAACCTAATGCGTGCCCTAACCCGTGAAAGAACAATTTCTCATGATCATAGCCTTTTTCAGCTAAGTATTCACGACACTTTATAGCGGGTAGACGACTTGGAGTACCATCAATATAAAATTTATTAGCAATTTCTTTTGATTCATATAATGCGTTATACGCATCTATAAATTCTTCTGGAGGATTATTACCCACCCAGTAAGTCCAAGTAATATCTGAACACATATCCTCAATCTGCATTCCTGTATCAATTAAAAGAGGCCCAGGTTTTATTTTCTCGTTTGAACTATTATGATGGGGGTCCGCAGAATATTTTCCAGTAGCCACTATTGCCGGAAAAGAAGGTTTTCCTACTTTTGAATATTCATATTCTAATTTCGCCATGACTTCTCGTTCTGTCATCCCAACTTTTACCATATCTGGAATAGTTTCTAATAATTCAATAGTAGCTTTACATACATTCCGTAAATCTTTTAATTCTTTTGGTGATTTAACACTTCTAAGTTCATATATAATAGGTGCTGCTGAGATAAAATTTGTATTTGGTGCCAACTTTTGTAAAGCTAGATGAGTCCCAAATGGTATATAATCTGCATATGAAGTTGCGTCTGACTCAAAAATATTCTCTCCAAAATTGAGAGCTATCTTAGGTTTGTTGACAATAGGCTTTAATTTTTCAACAAAATCATTTAAAGAATTAAAGGGAATAATTTCTGCGTCAATTCCTTTTTCCTCAAATGAATTTTTTATCATATTTGCTTCCATTACTACAGGAAGAACCTTATGTTTTCCATCAGCAGCAATAAAAATCGCATGAAGAGCATGAGAACCAACTCCTAATAAATAACGGGAATGAATATCATTATCTTCATTACAAATTATTAACCACCCATCTCCATTTATAACTTGGAGTAATTTTTGAGCTTTTTCGAATTTATTCATATGTCAAATCATTAAATGATTTTTAATTAATTTTATTAAAACAACATTTTTTTAATTTATTTGAATCAAAATTATAAACATGTACATTTTAATTTTTGAAAGTTTTTAATTTATATTGAGTATAAAAATATTTATTATATCGTAGTCCATTAATTATTAAGAATTAACAAAAATAATCAACTAAGTTGAGATTTGATATGTCAGAGGTAAAAAAAATCCAGTTAAGTAATGGTACAGAAGTTGATTTTGATAAAAAAACACCAACTACTCTATTTGAGGTTATAATTAGTGAAATTTTGATTCCAAAATATACAGAAAATGCCGATTGGAACTTAAGCTTAAATATTATTATCGAAGAGATGAACCGTCTTATAATTAAGCATGATTTAAGCCCAAAGTTAAAATTAGGGTTACTTAATAAAGTTGAAGAGCACTTAGATAAGGATATCGAAGAATTGACAGGAGTTGATAAAATCGAGATATTATTCTTGAATATGGATGATTACGTTGAAGATATAAGAAGATTAATACTAGCAGGAAAAGATAAAGAGGAACTTCGTACAAGTATGGCTCAGTTAATAATGCCCTTAACAATTTTTGAATTATCAGAACTTTTTATTTATTTAGGTAAGCGCACTTTTTTAAAATAGTTAGGATTTTAACAATCAATTTTTTCTCTTTTTATTCAAAATAAGTTTAATCTATTTTGGCTTCCTTTGCGGATTTATAAAGATAATCATAGTAATACAAAGAAGCAGGGCCAAAAGCCACATGATCGGTTAAAACACCAAAATACGACATTTTTTTAGGGAAAAAGCTCTCCGAAAGCATAATAAACGCATCTTCCCCTTCATCTATAATAACTGCACTTCCAAATATTTGATCTCTCCATCTTATTTCGCAGAGTGAAGCATATTTTTTAATTAAGCTACGGAATTTTTTATCTTCTAAAGCTTCGGCTTCTATGAGAAGCCTTAAATCAGTTACACCTCGTGCTCTTGCTTTTTTTATATCCTCATAAAACACTTCCAAAAATTCATATTTGGTAGAGACTAGATATATAGCAGTTTTTGCCAAATTAATCAATGATAATGCTTTATTAATACATACATCCCTACCACGATGAATATAAAGAGCAATTTTAATTGGAGTATCATGAGATTGATAAATTGGTGCTAACGTATTGATTATTCTATTTGAATGTTCATAAAAACTATCACTATATTGTTTCTTCGCAATAACCAATGCCTCATCAGGACTTTTAGCAAAATAACGACTAGGTCTCGATTCTTCTTCTTTAACTAGCCACATTTTCTGTTTCTCAAGTTGAGTTAGTATATTATAAATTCTTGAATATGGGACACCAGAAGCATCAGAAAGCTCTCTTGCATCCATAGGTCCTTTACTTATTAATGTGAGATATATTGAGATCTCATAATCGGTAAGACCTATGGATCTTAAAGATACCTTTACATTGTCCGGGATTTCATTTGACATTATTTTACCCCTCTAACATTTTCATACTGATTTGAAAGAATTAATGTATTAAATAATAATATTAAGGATAGTATTAATATTATCTCTCTTTAGAATTAGCTATGATTTTTATCATAAAGTAAGAAAAAAATAATGATATCTGTTATTTGCTTATTAGCAATTTCGAATATGTGATTTTATTCTTCAAAGTTTTAATCTATATAAATACAAATACTAATGATGATAAAATATTGATAACGCCGGTAATTAAGTAAAGAAATCTCCAATGTATTCCAATCATATTAAATAGTAGAAACGAAATAGAGATCCAAATCAATGCACTTAACGGTAAAATGAATGATAGTTGTTTGTTTTCATACTTTTTTTGTGCTATATTAGAAGTATATTTAAGAAATATAGGAATTAGGAAAGCGGTTGCTGCACTAGTAATAAAAAATACCATTATAACAATTTCCAATACCCAAATTAAACTAGCAAAAATACAACAAAAACCTATTAAGAGTATCCCTAAGATCATGAACTGTTCTTTCATTAATTTTTCGATATATCTTGTTGAAATAATGAATATTACTGTAAATAGAATAAAACTCAAAGCCATCAAAGTTGAAAAGAATATGGGATCAAAAAAAAGTGACCAATGAGTTTCAATAACCCAGATATTTAAGAATAATAAAAGATTGTAGAGAGGTCCTGAAAAAATACTAGCCAAGATTGCAATGGGTAGAAAAAATTTTAAAATTGTTACTTTCTGCATAATTAATCATTTTAATATAGACTCCTTAAAAAGTTTTTTTTTATAAAAAAAGATTTTTCACAATAAAGATCCAATTAATTACTTTAGATTATTATATATTATCAAAATCAAATAATTGATGAATTTTCAATAAAAGAATTCATTGTATTTTCAGTAGAAATATTTAATAATATTATACAATTCAAAATATTTATTATGCTATATAAATCTAAAATAAACTTATCATTAATTCTATTAATCATTGGATTAGGACTTATCCCTTCTGGGTTGTTCATTAAAGCTTATCTACGGGATACCGTTAATGCACAGGTTTCACCTTTTTTAATTACTTTAGAAGATGAGGTTAACTCCGATATGGAAGCTAATTATCTCGGCCTAGGAATTTATAATGTCCTTCCAGCAATATACGATACGCACATTATTGAGATAGAAAGGGATTTTGCGTTAGTTTATGGTATACCCTCAACTTTATTATATCTTAAAAATGTAACACTTGAACTTTTACCAGAATATATTAACGCATCCAGAGCTGCTTCAGCTATTGCTAATACAATATCTGATGTTAATACGTATAATTCAACCACATTACCTCTTGCAAGAGAAATATTTTTCAACAATTATACATTTCAAGATGATTACTACTCTACAATAGAAGGTGTTTCAGAACATATGATGGGAGGTACAGAAAGCCTTAATTACACTATTGCAGCTGCGCGATATCTATTATTGGGGCGAACATATAATGATACAGATTACCCAGGATTGTTTAATGATCTTACCTATGGAACTGAACTTTCAGATTGGCTTGAATTTTATTATAACGCTAAAGATGATATCGATACTAATAGATCATTAATGCAGACTGTCTACAATTGTACCTGGTCATCTGGTCAGCTCCAAAATTTTTCAGCTTATATTACTACATACTTATGGGATGTTATAGTAAAAAATGATTATGCTCCAATGGAACTTGAAACATATGCCGAACTTGTCTTCTATGATCAATGGGCTAATGCATCTTGGATATTAAGTGGATTCGATTTAATGTATTTTAGTGAACATATCACATCCACTTTAACTGGTTTAGAAGTTGGTATAAATGATCCAACAAACATTAATTACACTTCAGCAATGAATCTCTGGGATCCCCTGAATAGTTCATCTTTTGTTAACGATGAAGGGATTTTGAAATGGTTCGCTGCGAGGAATGGTAATCTATCTGTTCAAAATGGACTAAAAACTGCTTTTAAACTAAATAATGCATCAACAAGTAGAATTTATTCTTGGTTATTCGTTACTATAAGAAATAACATAGTTGAGCTAATTTATACCCTCCCAGATCCAATAGGAATTGGAATGTCAATAGAAGAATATTCTGATATTCTATATGTAGAACAATGGGCTAATGGTACACAGATAAAAGAAGGGTTTAATCTAAGAGAAGATGTAGAGCCCTTTGAAATAGGAATTCCAACAAAATCAAATATTTCAGTAGCTTCAGCACTTGCTCTCCTTGACCCATCAAACACTTCATCATTCATTGATAGAAATGGGATTATTAAATGGATTGATGCGTATGAAGGAGATTCCACCGCTCAGACCGAATTAATTACTACTTTTAATTTGGATTTAGATCAATTCAACATGATAAATGACTGGTTATTTACTACATTGAGATATAATATCACTCCTTCAATTACTTGGCGTTATACCAGAACTAGAATGTACACATATACACAAATTGAATTTTATCGTCAATGGTCGAACGGTAGTATCTACAAAGATGGATTGGATATAGTGCCATTTCAAGGAATACCGTCTATTAGTGGATGGGAAATAGGTGTTCCAACGAAAAGCAATATTTCTTATTACACAACATACTTGTTATGGAATGTAGATGAAGATTATTCTTTAGTTAATTGGAAAGGTATATCATACTGGTTTCGTGCAATGGATAACGGAAGTGCATATAATTTTTTACTAGAACACATTAATACCTCAAGTGTGAGAGTAGGACTTACTTATTATGATACTTCACTAACTTATGATCAAATGGATGCAATCCTATCATGGTTAGCAAATATCAGAGATACTCTAGTATTAGATAATATACAAGCTCAAGCAAATTTACCAGTAGATAATTACACGTTAGGCAATAATATCTTCTTTATATTCACAATAGCGGGAGGAGTTATTAGCGTAGTCGGAGTTCTTGGTATTGTTCTACTGTTAATCTCAAAAAGAAAATAATGGAATATTTTTTTTTGCTTATTTTTTTCTTTACTTTTAGAAAACAAAATTGTTTATTTCAGTAATTGAATCATCAACACAACCAATTCTTAAATTTCTTAATTAATTATTTTGAATTGATGAAAAAAGAAAAATAGGATATGAATATTAATGTATTGATAAACTATTATTAGATTTTATTGACATAAGGTTGTAATAATGTAAACAAAATTTTGCAAAAAAAGAATAAAATTGAAGTTTTAATTAAATAAAATTTGATAAATGATTCATCATATTTAATAATTAAAAAGAATTATTTATAAAAAAGAATAAAAAGTTCAATTCGTGATTTAAACATAATGGATATTGTTGATCTTAAAATTTTGGAATTACTTAAAGAAAATAGTAGGATGTCCTTTAATGATATTTCTGAAAATGTAGGGAAGACTGAAGCAACAGTTAGAAGAAGAGTTAAAAAATTGAGTGAGGAGGGAGTCATTAAAAGATTTACTATTGAATATAGCATCGATAATAAACCACGTACTAGAGCTACAGTAAAAGTGGAGCCTGATTTCAAAGAAATTAAAAGGATTTTAAAAGAATTATTGGAAATTGAAGAAATAACGAATATTTGGAGACTTTCTGGGGATTGTGGATTATTTATGAAAGTAGAAATCGAATCGATTGAAAAATTTAATCCTTTAATTGAAGAAAAAATTTCCCCAATAAAAGGAGTAAAGATCGTAGAAACTTGCTTTATAACAGATGTGATAAAATAAGACTCTTCCAAATTTATACAAATTAATAATCATTACAATCAGAGATGTAATAGTTAAATAAAAAAAGATTGTAAAAGATTTTTGTATTCAATTTATTTTTCTAAAAGCTTGTTGATAATATCAATCTTTTTTTTCGTTTTCTTTAAATCGCTTTGGAGTTTTTTAGAGCGTTTTTCATATTCATTATTATTCAGTTTTCCTGATGAGTGTTTTTTATCAATGAATTTCATTAAATCTTGAACAGAAGTTAATTTTGTTTCTAAGCCTTGTTTTTCATTTTTTAATTCTTTTTTAGTTTTACCTTTTGTTTTAAGTTTAGGGGGTGGTTTTAAAGATTCTTCTGATTCTATATCTTCTTTTTTCAAACTATCTGGTTTCTGAGGTAAAGCTGTTAATGTAGGTTCTTCTTGAATCGTTATTTCATCCCTAGGCTTTTCATCAACTTGAGAAACTCCGCTTTTAACTTTTTCAATTGGTTTAACAAGTTCAGAATTTTGTGTAACTTCTGAGTTTTTTATTTCAAAAATTTCATTTTCTGAAGCAATTGTTTTTTCAATTAATTTATCTATTGTAGATTGTATTGTATTAATTTGATTTTGAAATATTTTTAATAGCTCTACTAATTCACTTTTTTTAGTAATCTTCATTGAAAAATCAATATCTATTGTTCTTTTCTCTGGAGAAACATAAGAGGTAGAAATCTCTGTTTCTTCTGGTACTTCTAGTGGAGTAACAGATGTTTGAGGAATAGGCACAGGTACATCTAAATTAGCTCTTAGTTCCATTCGATAGTCAGAAACAAGCCATTTAAAAATATTTAATGCTAATTGGGGATTATCATTGCATTGAAAACCCCCTCCTATTTTATCCCTAAATAATTCATAACTTCCAATGCAACAGACTCTTCCTTTTTCTGGTTCAGAAACACAGATAAGAGGACAAGAAAAGGGTTCAGATGTTTCATTTGAATCTGCTATTGAAAAAGCACCACTTCCGATAATAGAAAGAGAAGACCCCGATCGATAGCATAAAGTACCTATTCCAGTAGTAACTGGATGAGGTATATTGAATATTGAAATTAAAGGGATATTTTCTAATCCTAAATTTATTTTATTATCTAAAACCTGATCGTTTTCAAAAGCAATTCCGAATTGTTCTGAAATTTCAGATAAATTACTTCCACGCCCTCTATCTCCTCCCGCATGTGATAATAATAATATTCCTCCTCCTGAATTCTTAACCCAACTTACAATTGCTGTTATTTCCAGGGAAGAGAGTCTGGCAAAATCAGGGCATACAAAAACAAGAATATCATACGGTGTTAAAGAATCTTCTGTAATAGGTACTTCTAAAAAATTATAACATATAAAATCATTTGAGTTTAGATAATCTCGAAGTTCAGTAAGATTTTCATCAATTTTACCTCTTGGTTTATGAGAAATATCAAAAGCTATTCTCCACTTCATTGTTCTTATGTGAATTTAAGTTCTTAAAAAATTACATAATCTATTTGTAAAATAATAAAGGGATCACAAATTAAAAAATTTATGGATTTAATTTTTTTTTCTGAAATGCTTAACATTTCCTTGATATATACCATTATCATTTATCATCACTTCTTCTGCCTTGAAACGTATCGGATACAGAATCTACTAAGCCCTTATTTTGCAGATTCTTAACTGTAGAAGATGGTGGGGAAAACCTAATGGGGTTACTATATTTTTGGTTGAATTCATTTAAAATTCTGTTAATATCGGTTATCGTGTATCTGCTTACTTCATTATAGAAATGTAAATCTTCACCTAATACCAATATAATTCTTTTCTCAAGGTTGGAAAGGATTGGAATATCATTCATTTTCTTCTATGTCCTCTATTTTTATTTTATCTTCTTTTCTTTCGATTAATTATATGGATTAACTCTAATGTGTCAAAAGAATGACCATAGCATTTGCAAAACCAATAAATTTTATGAGTGGTAAGTGAGATATTTCTTTTCATGGGATTATTGCATTCAGGACAATTAAAATGAAGATGCTGTTTAACATCATTTGATGTGAGTTTAAGAATTTTTTGAAATTTACTGGATTGTGTCTTAAATTCTTCAATATCTTTAGAATGCTGTGAAATAAGGGTGGTGTACCCTAAATTCATCAAACTCTTAATTTCTTGTTCTAACCTATTACCTTCCATCCTTTAGATACACTCCTTGTACTCATTTAATATGTGTAAAATTTGTTTGAATTGGGAGATAACATCATCGGAAACTTCTCTTTCAGTTTTGACTTCTTTAGGAATAATTTCGCACACAACACCGTTTCCGTAGCTTTCGGGTGGAGCTGGAATATACCGATACATTACAAACACACTCTTTGAATTGATTATTTTTTGAATATGATTAATAATAAGGTTATGGTGATCATTCACAGAAATTCCAACACCGTATGTCTTCGCAGAATTCAAAAGTCCAAAAATAAGGTGTTTAGTACGATTGTCTTGCCATAAGGCGTAGCAACAATTTTCTTTCCCACTTTCTTGGATTTGTTGCCTTCTGAATGTAATGATTTCTCCTTCCGGAGTAATTTCATAATTTTCAATTTCCATACTTTCTTAACCCTCCTTTATTTATTTTGATTTCGATATAGTATAAAGTAATTTCTTACTTATATAAGAGAATGGTGGGATAATTTTCAGATTTTCGTCTATTTAAATAAGGATGATTATCTTGCATGATGATCTGAATGAACTAAATTACATATTGAAATTTTCACCTGAAGAAAGAAGAAAAAAAGTAGTAGGCAAGTGTTCATTCAAATTATATTTATTTTATTAAATTATGTTTTTCCAACCTTTTCTGAGAGCTAAAAGTTGGCATGGGATCACCTGCTTAATCAGAATTAATTTTAATTTTATCTGTTGGAGAAATCCATTTCTCAAGTAGAATATAATCACATCTATCACAAACAATAACATCAAAGCTAAAATCTTTATTCCCAACAACTAATTTAAAACTCTTATCAATGTCTATAAAAAGCAATCCTTTAGGACAATCGGGACACTCTCCTCTGGTGGAATCAACTAACTCCTCATTGCGTTCATATAAACGAATAATTGCAGGCATAATCCTATTTTAATCCTCCATGTGTCCATTTAGATATATCACAAAATTGTGCATCTGATTTATCAAGAAATTCTTCAGGGGGAAGATCCATTTCCTCTCGCATTCGCTCCATTGCCGATTTAATAGAAGTAAAGCTATCAAGATTCTGTCTTTTTTCTCCGTCCACTTTCTTGTAAAGATAAAGATACTTCCCAGTACGGAATTTATCCATGAAATCGGCAAATATCTGAATCTCATAATGAATTAGTGTCTGAGGAACTTGAAATATCGCACACCAATTCTCCTTACGCTGTCGATAATATAGTGGTTTCGGTTTGTACTTCTTAGGAATAAACCCATGACAATTCTTAACCATGTATCATCGCCTCACGTTCTATTAACTGAGAATTTGATTGTTGATTAAAAGGCTCGAAAAAGACTTGATACCCTCTAATCTCTGACCTCACAGTTTTATAATGAAGGCTTTTTAACATGGAGCAAATCACCTTACTGCTATCTATTACTGTGATGGAATGAAACTTGTTAGAACGATGTAGGGAGTGAATTAAACCCACTTTTTCTGACCAATAGCGAATTTTGAATTTATTTTGGTCGAAATTGACTCGCACATGAGGATCTTTAAAAAAATTATAGTTCCAGAAATAGGACTTATCAATTTTGTATCCTTTAGTATGAAGCAAGTTAAGAATGGTCTTTTGATGGTAATCTGGGCGTTTACTCATGAGATAAAATTGAGTATTGTGAGCAAATTCGAATTTGGAAAATATTTCTACTGATTGTGCTAACTGCTGAAAGAAATAGTTAGCAGGTAAAATTTTATATTCCCTAATATTGATGGAATATTCACGGCTAGGATTCTCATAAAGTGTGTTGTCGAATCCTAAAATAATAAGATCTGGCTTACTTGATAATTTATCTTGCATTTTGCCTTTACCCTCCTATTTTAAGTAAATTTGAATATGAATTGAAGGAAGATTGTGTATATAAAAAGGTGGTGTGGGTTAATTTATCATATTATATATAAAACGTGACACGGAAAAAGCAAAAGTCACACAAAAGAAAAATAGGTTGTAAAAACCCTATGAGAAAAAGATATTATGCTCACCACAAGCATTCATATAGGATTTTTCTACAACCAATTATATCAAGTGTATAAACAGTAATAAGGCTCTAGAGTGAAAAAATTTAATAATAAAAATTACCCTGATAGTAACTCTAATCTAAACGTGATTTAATTTCAAATCTTTTTGATTTATTTTGGGAGATAAATTATAATAGCTAGAATGCCAAAAACCAATAGAGAAAAACCTAATATGAAGCCCAAAACCCAAGAAGAACTATTAAGCTTATACTTTCTATTTTCTTCCTTCTCGCGTTGAGCCTTATACCTAGACTTTTCAATATTTGTTTTTAATTTTTTTCTCAAATCTCTAAAAGCTCTCTCAAAATCTTTGGACCAAAGATGCTTTTTAGCATTATTAATATAATTATCTACAAATTGGAATTCTTCTTCAATGATTTCCTTCTCTAAGGAAGTAATTATTTGAGATCTAACGTTTTTTATATCTAGATCATATCGGTCTTCCATGTAAGCTTTATTATAGCATTCTTCAAACTTTCTTTTCAAAAATTCTTTGAAAAAGGTATTAAATTCAGCTTTTTCACGATTTTCAGTTTCAACTTGTTCATTTACTACAATTTCTAAATATTTTCTTGCTTTATTAAAGTGAGATTGAACCTGTTTTGAATCCAGAATTTCTAATGCTTTCTTAAAATGAGCTTGTTCTTCGGTGGATTCTGACTTAATTGTTTTTCGAAAGTAATCTCTTACGTTATTCCTAACGTTGTTAATATTGATCGCATATCTATTGTTCATTCTTGCTTCTTCATAATCCTCATTTAATAGCTCTGCAAATTTGGAAAGAACTTCATGCTTCCAAAAATTAATCCTTTGATCTCGCTTTGTAATTTCAGAATCAATCTTTTCTTCTTTCTTACCATCTCTTACGAATGGAGCTTTTCTTATAGATTCTCCATATCTTGTATTACTTATGGTGCCTTGCTTTTCTTTGCTAACTTTTTCTGGGGGATTAGTTCTTTGTAAGCGATCCGAATTTTCAGAAAGAGGGCTTAATGTAGTCTCTTCTGTTATTGTGTTGTTTCCTACGGGGATCTTAGGAAAAAATCGTGGACTAGAACCCTTGGGTTCTTCTGGTCTAATTGATTCTTCATATGATACTCGTAATTCAGGATAAATTATATTTATTTCACCAAAAAGAAAAAGCTTTATATTGAATTCTATCTGTTCTAAAAGGTGATTATCTTCTTGATTTATATTAGAGGTTATTAAGCTAAATGCTATTTCAAACATTCTTCTACTTGAGATGAATCTTTTCTGAGATTTTGACTCAGCGAAACTTTGGGCTTTAATCTCAGAAATATATTGTGTAAACTGAAATTTAATTTTCTTGATAAGTGAAAATTTCGTCTCTGAGGTGATTTCTGTGTACATTTGTTCTTCTTGGATTTCTTGAAGCTCTGACTCACTTAACGGTTGAGGCGTTATTCTCATCTGGCGATTCATAAATGATGGTCTGTATATATTTCGCAAGAATTTTTCTAATTCAGATAAAAGATATGTGGTAAAATCGTTATACTTAAATTCTGTATGAATTTTTCTGTCCAGATGAGCATGGATTATAATTCTACTTGTCTGCTCAGTAATTTTTACATGGATGGATTGCTCTTCAATAGGGAGAGAAAAGCGAAATACAGTTAAACTTGGCATATTTTCATCCACTTTTTCTCTAAAACCTAATGTGGTAAGAAAGTATGAGACAGATTGAAGGTGAGCAGTATTAAATGTAGTTTGAAAATTCCACATAAATTCCTTAATAATTGGGTTTCCTAATCGAAATTTAGTGATATCAGTATGTAGATAACTCTTGATATGTCTTATATCTTCACGGAATTTCGTCTGTATATAACACTCTCTCCTTTGGGGTTCAGTCTCTCTTACAGGACTTTTTCGAGGATTCTGAGTTGGGCTCCTCTTTATCCCAAAATCTTTTTCGGAAGCCATACAACTACCTTTGCATATTTTTCAAATTGATATTGAGTTGGACTATCTATCTTTTGAGATTATTTAAAGAAAAAATCTTTAATCTTAGGGATTTAAGAAGAAATTGCTAGTTTTATAAGAGAAGGGGGCGACAGATTAATAAACTCAACCTGAGGAAGAGAATTCTTTCCTTTAAATATAAAAAATGTAATATGATAATTAGAGCATCTCATTCAGATTTCTAATCCATTTTTAATTCTTTCAATAATTCGTATAATGCTCGTTTACTCTCAAGATTATTTGGTTCACGTTGCAGCTGTTTTTTATGGAATATTACACTTTTAAATTTCTGCTCCAGAGTATTAAACAAGCTCGTCCACCCGTCAAATATAGTTAATAACTCTTGAATTTCAGGTTCATCCTGGAGTGTAAATTTTTCCAGATTCTTCTGGTCTTCCTTTTCTTCTGGTTTGGGGTATATTTCATTGAGGACTTTATTGGCTTTGTAAAAATTTTTGTCTATTTCACTGCCCCAAAACGTGAAATATGATTGGATGTTGTTAATAATTTTTGTGATGGTCGAAACAATTTGAGGGCGAATAACTTCTTCTTCCTTTAGTAGAATCTCTTTAATTTTTAGGTGTGTTTTTTCAAATTCTTGGAAATATTCCGAAATTAAATCGTTAAATCGGCGTATTAAGTCTTCAGTATTCTGGGCATAAATCGTATCATAGCTGGAGAATTTGTGTCTTTCTTCATCGAATTTTCCCTTTAATTTTTTATTGGTAAGTAATTTCTTGATAAGGCTGGTGATAAGTTCAATATCTTTTTCTGATAATTCTTTCCCTGGAAACAGATCAGAATATGAAAAGTAAATTTGATGTTTTTTAATAAGACTGGTAATGCCCTTAGGGGTATAAAATAACGTCCTTCTCTCACCCTCATAGAAAATGCCTTCTAATTTACCATTATTGTAGAGTTCTTGAGCGATATTAAAAAT
>JAHQWK010000030.1 GCA_029856145.1 Promethearchaeia archaeon | reverse complement strand
ATAACCGTCAGACACCTAGCAACGCTCGCCACGCCTAACTTTGGTGCTCCCATTGGTGGATTCGCATTTACTACCCAAGGTTTCCAGATGGCTTCTTATTGGGGTTTTCATGATTTATTAAATAATCTCAACACAGGAGATAGAACACCCTATAGCGTATCTGATTCAAGTAGTTATGCCGATATTCGTTATTCTACATATTCGGGAGACCTTCTGGATATTATTGTTCCTTGTTGGAATGTTGCACTTGATAATAGGGTTTGGGTAATTTTTCATCCATTGGCTCCAATTACTCATTTGTTTTCAATCATAACGGGTACATCTAATGATGCGAGGAATCATAACGGGTATGTAGGTATAGATCACGCTGAGGTATTAACAGATATTACCATTCAAAATCAGCTTTTTTATAATATATATAGGCTTAATGGCGCGGTTTAAGGTAAAATAATATATGGTTCAAAAATTTCAATACCATGATTAAGTTAAAAATTCCTTTTTTTTTTTATTTCTTTTTCTATATTTCCTGATTCACTACAGGGATTATAATTCAATTCAATATTTTAATCCTTTTGAGTCTTATTTGGAGATTACATATATTATTCCTGGAGTTCAAAAGAACAATTGAAATGGCGTTGTGGATTATGTAATCATGAATGGTGGGCAACTCCAAATTATTTAAAATCATTTAATCGTTGGTGCCCAGAATGTGAAAAAAAACAAACAAAATAAAGCATTAAATTTATTGTAAAATTCTAGTTTTTAATAGTTTAAGCCCTTAATCCGGGGTACTTATTCCTTGAGCTAGCTTTTCCTATTCCTTTTTCCCAAGTAATTAGGAGGACACCACGGGGGAGGGAGATTAAAATCCAATGTAATTTAGATAAGGGTTTGAGTCGACAATAAGTACCAGTTATTATGTTCCAAATTAATTGTAAAATGTCATTGCTCGAAGTGGTAATTGATCTTTTTAGCATTACATAGGAGCGGATCCTCCACTGAGCTCTCACCGATTGAATAAAGGGCGGGAATTAATCCTTCCGAAATTTTAGCCTGAATTGCGTGATATATCAATTAGGAGTAAAATTATGAAATTATTCTCTATATGTTATTTGACATTTGAGTGCTCATAAGTGATATTTCACTTATCCTCATAGAGTGAGACACTTTCTAGCCATAGATTATTATTTTATTATTTCATTTTTTTAATATAATAAAGGATACCTGAAATCGTACCAAATATTCCGATTATATCTATTATGTGCCACATCGATTTATATAAATAAAGAATTGTTGGATCAATTAATTCATTCGCAGGTGCAGTTACTCCTCCAACTGTTATTTCATTATTTAGTCCTAATTCAACGAAATGCTGAACAATTGGACCTAAAACAGCATATTCAATAAATAAGGAAAAAATTAGAATAATTGTGTATTTAATCAATTCTTCCCATTTGTCCAATTTAAACCACCCTTTTTTATTAATATTAATACAACATCTATGTTATTTTTATAATATTTTTTGATTCAATCAATATTAATATTGAATTATTTTGTTCCTTTATAAAGAAAAAGACTTCTCTAACATATTAGAAGTCTAATCAGTTGTTTTTCATAAAAATTAAAAGAAAGAATGCGTAAAATTCTGCTCATGAACATACTCCACTTCCCTTTCCATCTCAAATACCTTCAAACTTCCGCAAATCCCACTTATTACTACTCATACTTTTCAGATTCTTTACGATACTTCTCAGCATGCTCCCCTCTTTTAACAACCTCATCATAGCAATCAACACATACCCACTCTGCCCATTTCGTAAAATATCTCATATCTTTATCCCAACTCTTACAATTTTAACAATAAATTATGGACCTGTTAAAGTCATTATCAAGTTTACTTCTTTCTATTTTCAATTTCTGAGCTTGCTTTTGTCCTTCCTTCGTTGGTTTTATTCCATCTCTGTATTCCATAACATGTTCTAATCTTTTGATTTTGTTGAGTAATTGCTTAGATTTCGCATATTTTGCTTGTTTAATAATTTCTCTCAAATTATTCCTGATGATTCTTAGTTTTGGGTTTCTGATCCTTATAACTTTATCCTTCTTCATGGCTATATAAAAGAAAAAATGTATATTGATAAATAAGCAATAAGCTTTTTCAAAGGAATTTTCATTGAAATCAGACGCTGAATTTACCTTTCCATCCCAATTTTAATAGAATAAATAACCTGTAGTAGGATTAGAAATAGAATATAGATTCCCAAAACAATAGTAAGGTAATTATAACTAATTCTTTTTATTAATTTTTTTCGGGGAGGTATCAAAAAGTAATTGATAAGTTTATCTAATTCACTAAAAAAAATTAAAAAATTATCAAATTCTTGTAAAACTTCCGCTTTTTTAGTTTTCCCTTCCTCTCTATAAGATTAATAATTATTAGAATCCGAAAGAGGGAATAGCAAAATCATTCATTACGCTAAGACTTTTTGAGACCAAATAATTATTGTCGGGATTGGCTTTGGAAAATCGAAGTAAGAAAAAGAGACTTACTATGGGGATAAAGGTTCCAAGATGTATGGAAATAGTTAGTAATAGAGAGAATAAAATTGCATTTCTAAAATTAGTTGTTTTTAACATGTTTAAATATAGGAAATTTATTATTAAAAAGTTAAGTATTATGTTCTATCTTTCGAATCATGCTTGAAGCTTACAATGATGAAAGTATCATAAAGAATTTAAAAAAGAAGAAATCCTAGAATCTAATCAAAAGCTTTTTCGAGCCAGTTTTATTGAGTTTATTGTTTTTGATTATCTTTTTTAATGGAAATTTCATTGAAATCAGACTCTGAATTTACCTTTCCTTCAAAAACTCTGGAATTAATTTTTTTATACTAAAATTTAATCAATTAACCAATAATAGACAAAAATAATTTGATAGTATTTAAAGAAAAATTAGGTAAATTCTTCAATCAAAGGGATCATATGAGTAAGATTCGAAATTGGTTGAAATATTACGATTTTAAATAGTGCATTTTGAACTATCTAGTATTCAAATGAAAGATTAAGCAAATAAACCTTATTAACTACCGATTTACGATGTTTAATTTCTTTTCAGATTTAGACCTTCCTAATCCTCTTTATTATAAAATTAAAGTTTTTAATAATTTAAGCCCTTAAGCATTTGAACAGTTGTGTACATATTTTTACCTCCTTTTCGAAGATAATCCATTGCGTCTTCAATTCCCTCGACAGTCAAATCAAACATTGGGATGATGCTTGAAATAATCTTTCGAGTCCACGGCGCCCATTCAGGTCTTATAAGTTCGGGATTTAACCAAACTACGTTATTTTTAAAATGATTAGCTAGTTCTTTAATAAAGAATATTCCGGGAAATTCATTTCGATGATAATAATAAATCGAGCCATACTTTTCGGTTAGTTCCCAACTCGCCATTGCGGCATCTCCAACAAGTACTACTTTATACTTGTTATCAAATTTTTTTAAGAACTCGTTAAATTCAATTGCTTCATCTGGATTCCTTCGAGCATTGAAATAGACCTGCTCATATAAACAATTGTGAAAATAGAAAAAATCAAATGAGCGCCAGTGTGACATATTATTAGCTGCTGAGAAAAGAAGATTGACCAAATGAGCATAAGGGGTCATACTACCCCCAACATCCATTAAGAGAACCATTCTAACATTGTTCTTCCTTTTTTTATCAAATACAATTTCAATATCTCCACAGTTCTTAGCAGTCTTATCAATCGTCTTATCCAAGTCTAATTCATCTTTTTTCCCTATTTCTTCAAGTTTTTTAAGACGTTTTAAAGCAACTTTAATTTGTCTTGTATCGAGCACGATATCTTTTCGGTAATCTTTAAAGATGCGTTTTTGCGCGATTTGAACTGCCGTTCGCGCTCCAGAGGAGCCCCCGACTCTCATACCCATAGGATTTTGACCTCCATGACCAAAAGGGGATTGTCCTTGAGTACCAATCCAACGGTTCCCTCCATTATGTTCCTCGTCTTGTTTTTGCATTAATTCTTCGAATCTTTTTTGCATTTCTTCGAGATCAAAGAATTGACTCATCATCTCTTGGAATGAACCCTGCATTTCCGAGAGGTCAAAGTTTTTTTCCAGCCATTTCCAGATTTCATCCTTTATTTCATTTGGAGCATTAATTAATAAGTTATTACCAAATTTCCCCTTATATTTTTCCAAAAGTTCTTCGAGAAATTGTTCTAAATTTTCAATATTAATATATTGTTGGTATTCACGTAGAATTAGTTGTAGGCCCTCTATAAGTTCCGGGAGAGTAATATCTTTATTGAGCCAATCCCAGATCTCTTGTTTAATATCTTCTGGGAATTTTAACATTGCCTCTTTGAAAAAGTTTGCGAATGCGATGTCATAAATGTCGAAATGGTGCTCATTCTTACATAGAATTGAGCGTGAGGTGTAATAAAACTCAACCATGTTGTGGATAAGCCCTTTATTGAGAGCTTCCATTAAAGTCATGTATTCTGTAATGCTAACTGGTAAGCGTTCTTTTAAATAATAGAAATATTCAACAAACATTAAATAGAATTTTCAAGTATATTCTCTATTAATTGATATGAATTAAGCATTAAATTTAGGTTTATGTTTATTTATGATATATCTCCTCATACCAAATCCGAATAAGATCATGTTTTTTAATATGTCTTAGATAACAGAGAGAATTTTTAATTTTAATAAATTACACTTAGACAATATTCTGATTAATTAGAGCTACGTTAATTGTTATTTTGTATAATAATTTTTTTACGATTTTGAAAAAAATTCACACTTAAGTATTTATAAAATAATGTTATAATAAAGACTATGGCTGAACCAGATTATTATGATATTGTAAGACAGAAACTAGTATTAGGCCCATTAACAGCACCAAAACATCGGAAAATAATTAAATTACTGAAAATTTTTTGGAATGAAGAGGAAATTAAATTACTTTTTCATTTTGACAGTGCTGATAAGTGGAATTCAATAAAACAACTAATGGAAAGATCGGGATTACCAAAAGATAAGATTAAAAACCTATTAAAAAGGTCAGTAGAGAATGGAACAATATCGAAAAAAGGATTAAAATACTGTCTTGATCCTATCATTCCGGGGATTTTTGAAAAATACTTTATGAAAAGTAAGGATACAGAGGAGAACATAAGTAAAGCAGCTAAGCTATATAGGGATATTATGAAGGAGATTATGCCTCAACGAAATCAGCTAAATGATACAGAATGGAATCTTTTTCGACCAATGCTTCCATTAGAAGCTGAAGAAAAATTGATTGAAATCAATAAAGATTTTGATATTCAATCACAAATATTGCCTTATGAATCAGTAAAAACCCTTATAGACAAAAATGACCAGTTTGCTGTAATATCTTGTCAATGCCGTTTGATTGGAGAACTATCAGGAGAACCATGTGAAGTTGCACCTTCTGAAATGGGGTGCTTTATTGTAGGATCTGCTGGTGTTATGATGGTGTCTGATGGCATTCGTGGTGCAAGATTGTTAAATAAAGAAGAAGCTATTGAATTCATTAAAGAGACTGAAAAAAGAGGCTTAGTACATAATGCTATTTTTGATAAAGGTTATGAATCTTCTGTTTTTATCTGTAATTGTTGTAGTTGCCACTGTGGATCTTTATTTCCAGCAAAAATATTTCATGAGAAAGGTGCACTTCCCTCTAATTTTTCACCTAAATTTAATATTGAACTCTGTAATAAATGTGAAACTTGTATGAGAAAATGCCCCAATGAAGCAATTTATCATAAATTTCCAATTGAAATTGATCCTATTGAAAGAATGGTATTAAGAGAAGAACTTTGCATTGGATGTGGTATTTGCGCAGCAAATTGTCCAAATGATGCAATAAAAATGATTAAAGTGCGAGATAATGTCCCACCAGAGAAAAATATGATTGGGAATAAAACATTTCTAGAACTCATACAATAAGAATTAATAACTACTTAGTTTTTTTTACTTATTTTTTATTTGTTTTATCTTAAAACCATTGAGTCGCATCTGCCTCTAAAACTAAATCATTTAAAGTAGCAGCACCGACAATCTTAACACCGGGAATTAAATCCACTTTTTCCAAACCTAACATTCTTTTTGAAGCTTCACAAACTAAGATTTCAATACCCATATTCATAGTTTTATCAATCATTTCTTTCACACTTGGAAAACTACCTAATTTAATTTTATCAGCTTCTCCTGGTTTTAAAATTTTTAATGCGGTACCTAAATAGTAGACTGTTGCTTTGATATCCATTGCTTTAGCTGTTTGAGCTAGAACTAATGGTGAATATTGGCGTTCTGGATCATGGGAAGTTTGTACATATAAAATATGTTTTTCATTTTGGGTTATGACTTATCACCTCTTTTTTTAAAAATTTATTTTGTAAAGATACATTGATTTTTCAATAAATTAGCGCTATAGATTATGTGTCTCTAAATCTAATAAATCTCACTTTTATATTTCAAAAGAAAAAGTTTAACTTAAAAATTGTAGATTAGTGATCATTTGATGATCGTTTTATTGTATTAATACTTTCGAATACATAAGTTTTTATGCAATAGAAACATAATATGATATAGGAAAATCTACAAAGGAAGTTTAAATTTAAACATTATAAAAAAATATGAGAGGTGTTTGAGAGAAAATGGAAGTTTTAGAATTAATACCACTAGAGAGGAGCAAATTAAAAATAATATTAATTGAAAGTGAATTTCCAATTGATTGGTGGTTTGAAGGTCCAGCTGAAAAAAAGCATGATTTAGCTTGGAATTTACATTTAATCTCAAAAGAGTATCTTGAATTAATTGAGAGTATTATTGAAAAATATCAACCTAATTTTGCAGTCGAAGAAAAAGGAAGTAGATGGGAAGAGGTTATATCACAAGATGACCCAATCTCAGTATTATTTAGAACATATAATATTCCATATCAAATAATCGATATTTCTGAAAATGCAGAAGGTTATCTTAATGCTAATTTAGATGAACATAGATCACTTATTAAGCAACTAAAGAATGTAATTAATACCAACTCAAATTTAAGAGAAGAATTTCTTAAAAATAATTTTGAATTTCAAAGAGTTTTATTATGGAAACAATACCTACAACAAGAATATGAAGAACAAGAAAATGAAGTAAGATTTAAAGTTAGAGAAGCGTGGATGATGATGAAAATTATGAATAAAGCACGAGAGACAAAAAGTAAAAATTTAACAGCTTTTTTTATATGTGACGTACAACATTTTGATGGAATAAAACAATACGCTGAAGAATTAGGAGTAGAAATCGAAGAAATCAAAATTAAAAGGATTTCTCAAATTGCTACTAATATTGAAAATTCTACGATAAAAAGTATTCTTAATAAAACAATTAATTTAACCCCAATTAAAATTAAAAAAAAAGAAGAACTAGAGAAAATTTGTTATTTTTTCGATACTGATGAAAATGCTTCCCCTTTTGATATTAATATGGCTTATGACGCAGGATTTGATATTGTAATTCCAATTAGTAAAATTTCTGCTGATCAAGTACCAAAATTAGTACAAGATGCTATTTTTTCTCGCAAACCTAGTGCTCCTACCTCATTTTTTGTTGGGGGGTCTAATGTAAAAGAAGGATATAAAATTGCTAAAGAAGTAATAAATTCATTAGTCCCCCCATTTGAATGCCCTATAATTATTGACCCGAGAGGTTCACACACAACCGCTCCCTGCATAGTAGCAAAAACGATGGAGTTTGCTAGGATGCATAACATCGGAGATTTAAAAGGAAAGAAAGTTGTAATTTTAGGAGCAGGACCAGTTGCGAGAATTGCTGCCATTTTGTCAGCAAAATTAAAATGTAAAACTTTTATTGTTGAAACATGGAATAAATCAAGTAAGAATTTTATTCAGAATTTAGCAGAAGAATTATCTACTGAAGCTGGAGAAGATGCTACCTTAATAAAGGGTATATATGCTGTTAATGACGATCAAAAATTCGAGATTATAGAAAACGCTGAGATAATATGGTCCTTAGCCGCAGTAGGAGTTCAAGTATTATCAAAAGAACTCATGATTAAATTAAAAAACAAAATTGTAATTGATATTAATTTAGTACCTCCTTATGGAATTGAGGGTTTAAAGCCTAAAGATAATAATAAGGAAATTTTTCCAGCTATATTTGGAACAGGAGCATTAGCAGTTGGTACTCTTAAATCAGAAGTTGAGGCTTCAATTCTAAAAGAAGCAGCGACTACTAAAGGAAAAAAAATTTTTGATTATAATGAAGCATTTGAGAAAGCTAGAAAAATACTATTTGGAAGGGAAATAAAAATTTCTTATTAATTTTTTTTTTTAAAGTTGAAATTTAAAAACTCATGAGGAATAATAATCCTCAATTAACATCTAATTTATATGATTTAATTAAAGTTGGAAATGAAATAAATGAATTATTTGGCGGAAGATCTGTTCATTTGATTTCACTTGTTCCAGGAGGTGTTATTTATTCTCCTTCTCGAGAAAATATTACATTAGCTCGAAGATATTTTCAAAAAGCTTTATCTGAAATTATAAGTCTATTTTGTAAAATCTTTAAGATCTTTTAATCCCTTATCTTCTAAGAATTTTATCTTTTTTATTAGTTGGGTATGCTAAAATATCATGATAAAGATTAATATGCTTAATTGAATTAGATTCGTTTGATATAGGGATGCTCGAACTCTCTTCGCTTTAATAAACTGATGAAAGGATATTGTTCGACACATTTATAAGCATTAAATGACATATATAAAATGAAGAGATATTATCTAATCAATTAAATTGAAAAGAATGAAATTGAATTCTATTCGAAAATGTTAGAAAATAAGAAAAAGGAACAAATGAAAATAATTTATCCCGAAGCTTTAGTTGCTGCTGACGTTTCTGTTACGGTCAAGGAAGAATTATTAATGGAAACAAATCCATTTGAAATGGCAAAAAAACAAATTGACATTGTTGCCGAAAAGATGGGATTGAATAATAATATTAAGAAATTTCTCAAAAGAGTTGAACGTTCTTTAATTGTTTCTATTCCAATTAAGATGAATGATGGAACACTCAAGATATTTGAGGGTTACAGAGTGCAACATTCAACAGTTCGAGGTCCTGGTAAAGGAGGTATTAGATTTGCTCCAAATGTTAACCTTGATGAAGTTAAAGCGTTGGCTATTTGGATGACTTGGAAATGTAGCTTATTAAATTTACCTCTTGGAGGAGCAAAAGGTGGTGTATGTGTTGACCCCAGAAAATTATCAAAAGAGGAATTAGAAAGGCTAACTAGGAGATACACTTCAGAAATCATAAATTTTATAGGCCCCGATAAGGATATTCCAGCTCCTGATGTAAATACAAATCCTCAGATCATGGCGTGGATTATGGATACTTATTCGATGCATAAAGGGAGGGCTGTTCCTGGGGTCGTTACGGGGAAACCAATAGAAATAGGAGGTTCAGTTGGGAGAGAATCTGCAACTGGAATGGGATTATTTTTTGTACTCGAAGCTTTATGCAATAAAATTAATTTAGATCTAAACCCCCAGGATATTGTTATTCAAGGATTTGGCAATGTTGGAGGAAATATTGCAAAAATTTTATATGAGAAAGGATGTAAAATTATAGCTGTGTCAGACATTAGTGGAGGTTTATATGCCAAAGGCGGATTAAATATCGACCAATTATTAAAATGGAGAGATGAAAGTAATTATTTAAAAGATTTTCAAGGTAAAGGCTATAAATTCGTCAGTAATGAAGATATACTTACTTTAAAATGTGATATCTTAATTCCTGCTGCAATAGAAAACCAAATAACCCGATCAAATGCAAATAGAATAAATTGTAAAATTATATTAGAAGGTGCTAATGGTCCAACTACTCCAGGAGCAGATAATATTCTAGAGAAAAAAGGGATAATTGTAGTCCCTGATATTCTTGCTAATGCTGGAGGCGTATGTGTCTCGTATTTTGAATACATTCAAGATATTCATAGCTATTTTTGGAAATTAGAAAGAATTAATCAGGAATTAAAAAATATTCTTGTTAGTGCATTCGAGGATGTTTATAATCTATCAAAAGAAAAGAATGCTAGTCTAAGAATAGCCTCATATATGATTGCTATATCAAGATTAGCTAAAGCAATTGAATTGAGAGGAATTTTCCCTTAGGATTTATTATTTTTTCCAATATCAAAATTTATTTTCTGAGTCATTTTAAAAATATCAATAAAACTTGATACACGCATTGGTAGTTGAATTCCATCTAATATTTTAATCTCATCATTAATAAATCTCCAGAGATTTTTTTCATCCTTAGCAATAATTTTTATTAATAAATTATGATCTCCAGTTGATGATGCAACCAATTGTATATCATCATATTCGGTTAGCCTTTTTGCGACTTCATCCAATTTCATTGGATCAATAGATAGACCAAGAATAGCTATAGATTCATATCCAACTTTAAATGGATCTACGAGTGTATCAAATTTTCTTATGATTCCCTCTTTTATCATATTTTGTACTCGATTATGAATAGTACTAGCAGCTAGATTTACTTTTTTACTTAAATCTTTATAAGAGATTTTGTAATTTTCTTGTAGAAAATTAAGAATTTCTTTATCTTTTTCATCAAATTGCGTTTTAAACGCCTTATCTCTTTCTTTTTCGCTTTCAATTCTGTGTCGTTCAATTGCATATAAGATAGCTCGTGTTAAACTTTGTCCATTAAGTTCACTTTTTACTATATAATCTTGGGCTCCCTTTTGAAGAGATCGTAAGGCTAATTCCTTATCATCTAATCCAGTTAAAATTATTATAGGAATTGCAACAGTAAAACTTAAAACTCTTTCTAAAGTAGATTCTCTCTCGCTATCTGGTAGAGTTAAATCTAATAAAATAATATCAAAGTTTTTAGTCTTAAGATGATTCAGACTTTCTGAAAGTCTAGGATAAGCTTCTAAATCAAATTTGAATTCTGCGGAAGTTTTTAATAATTTTTCAATAAGGCGCACATCAGCAGTATTATCTTCAATTAGTAGGATATCGAGTTTTTTATTCTCTATATTTGTTCACCCGAAAATGTTTTTAGGACATTTTAAAAATTAAAATTTTTTCCATCTCTATTTTCCTTATACTGAATAATATTCAGTTTAATATAAATAATTATTTTATCTATAATTCAAATGAATCATTTTAGTTATAAAATTTTTAAATGTATAAAGAATACTATTATTGTTTTTCTAATTTTTAAACTGAAAGCTCATTTTCTAGACTATAATTAGTGATATTTTTGTTCGATAAAATTTATTTTATATTGGATAATATTCTTATTAATTATGATTTTTTCCTATGATTTTTTACCAATTCGTTTTAAAAAAATCACATATTAAAGAATATGTAATAAAAGATGAGAAATGATTGTAATGAACCTGAAACTTAAAGAAGAGAGATTGAGAATATTAATTATTTTTATTTTAATGATTTTATCATTTTTATTAATTTATTATTTCGATGTAGTACTTAGAACTTCTATTCTAGTTGCGCATTTTTTTTATTTTCCTTCAATTTTAGCATGTTTATGGTGGAAAAGAAAAGGTTTAATTATTCCGGTTTTATTAGCTGCAATAATAATTATATTTCATTTTATCCCAGAAAATGAGTTTTTTAATTTAGAAACCATTAATAATTTTCTGAGAGCTATCTCATTAATAATTGTTGGAATAGTAGTATCATTCCTATCTGAGCATATTTCAAAAAGAGAAATTGAATTCAATGTAATAATGGAGGATTTAAGGCGTTCTAACGAAGATTTACAACAATTTGCCTATGTAGCATCTCATGATCTACAAGAACCTTTAAGAGCAATTGTAAGCTTTTCTCAACTTCTTGAAGAAGAATATCAAGATCAAATAAATAAGGAAGGTAAAGAATTCATTCACTTTATTACAGACGGCGCAAAAAAAATGAATACTCTTATAAAAGATCTATTATCATATTCAAGGATCACTACACATGCTAAACCTTCAAAATTAACTAATCTTGAGAAGATTTTAGAAGATGCTTTATTTAACTTACAAGAGGCAATAAAAGAAAGTGGTGCTGTTATAACTCATGACAAAATGCCGATACTAAATGTTGATAAAACTCAATTTATACAATTATTTCAGAATCTACTTAGTAACGCTATAAAATTCCGAAGCCAAGAAACACCTAAAATTCATGTTGGAGTAAAAAAAATTAATGATGAGTGGTTATTCTCTATAAAAGATAATGGCATAGGTATTGAATCAACATTTTTTGATAAACTTTTTAATATTTTTTACCGGTTACACACTAAAGAAGAATATCCTGGTACAGGTATAGGATTACCTATATGTAAGAAGATAGTACAACGATATGGTGGAAAAATATGGGTAAAATCAGAATTTGGTAAAGGATCAACCTTCTTCTTTACAATTTTTCCAAAAAAAAAATAAAGAATAATGGTATATAATTATGAATGAATATAAAAGAACTAAGGCTAAAATCTTACTCGTTGAAGATAATGCTGCAGATATTCGTCTTACCAAGAAAGTTCTTCAAGAGAATAAAATTGTAGGTAGTTTAGATATTGTAAGGGACGGTGCTGAAGCGATTGATTTCTTAAAGAAGAGAGGTAAATTTTCTAATGCTAGTAAACCAAACCTAATCCTTTTAGATTTAAATTTGCCAAAGAGGAATGGTTTTGATGTATTGAAAGAAATGAAACATGATGAAGAATTAAAAAGGATTCCTGTGGTAATCTTAACAGTATCTGATGTAAGAGAAGATTTAATAAAAGCTTATAATCTTCATGCTAATTGTTATATAATTAAACCTTTAGAAATGAAGGAATTTTACAGAATTATTAATTCAATAATAAACTTTTGGTTTACAGTTGTAAAGCATTTTGAGGATGATTAAATATAAGATAGGTTTCTAAAAAGAAGAATAAAACGATTTTATTTATTTAAATTATTATTAGGCGATTTTTATTGAATGTGTAGATTTGAATATATCTAGAAAGTTTGATACATGAATTTGAGGTTTTATTCCACTTATTGTCTTTATTTTTATATTTATAAAGTTCCAGAGTGATTTTTCATCCTTAGCAATGATCTGAGCGATAATGTCATGATCTCCTGATGAAATCGCTACAAGTTGAGTTTCATCAAATGATGCAATTATCTCTGCAATTTCATTCATTTTTACTGGATCGACTGAAAGGCCTACTAGTGCTATGGTGTTATAGCCAATTTTCACGGGATCTACTATAGCTCCAAATTGCTTTATTATTTCTTCTTCAATCATCTTTTGTACTCTATTATGAATCGTACTCGCAGCTAATTTTAGCTTCTCTGCTAATTCCCGATATGAAATTTTATTATTCTCCTGTAAAATATTTAAAATTTCCTTATCCGTTTCATCTATAGAATGACAATTCCAAGGACGATTTTCACGATCATCATTAAAAACAACACCGTGAGATATTGAAAACCCTTCACAACTATGATAAATTTTTCTACCTAATGAGTATTCTTCTCCACATTTAGGACAGGTTACCAAAACAATCAACTCGTTTGTATTAATTAAAATTTAAAATTTTTTTTTATTATAAATCTGAATAAAATTCATTTATTATTTTTCTTGATTTTATAACAATTTAGTTTCTCTAATATAAAATATATAGATTATAATATTTAAACCTATCGAAGTTAATTCGATTATTGCCTATATCATCGTACGATATGTTAGATATAATTATTTGAATCGAACATTATTCAGTTTATTTAAGATCAGAAAAATTAAGATTTTTAGGTTGTTTGTTAAAAACTCTTTTAGTTATGTAGTTTTCAATACTAATCTTAAAAAATGAATATTTTGGAGGGAAAAATGATTTTTAATTAGTTCTAAAAAGTGAAATTTAAAAACTCATAAAGAAGAATAATCCCCAATTAACCACTCCTCCTATTAATAATGCCATTCCTATTTCAAGACCAGCTATTTGTATAGCATATTTCCAATTAGTTTCTTTAGCAATTAGAACTACAGTTGCGAAGCAAGGGATATAAAGCATTGTTACTAAACTGAATGTGATCATCTGGACTGGAGTAAGTAATCCTAGGAGAGTAGTACCCATTGAATTTGCTAATAAAGCTAAAAGAACTAAAGTTAATTCCTTCCTAAGAATCCCATATATTAAAAAGATTCCAGTAATAGCTGGTAATCCTAACCAAAAGACAGTAATTGGTGATAAAATGAAATTGATAGGATCTAATAATCGGAACATAAAGAAAATCTCTAATAAGACTCCTGATATAACAATAATAGGCATTGCTTTAAAGATGAATTCTTTAGTTCTTACCCAGGTTTGTTTTGCAATAACAGAATAATTTGGAACACGATATTCATGCATTTCCATAATTAACTCAGTACATTGACCAGGTAAAACCTTATTTAATATTTTTCCAGTAATTATTATGACAATGAAATTTATTCCAAACAATATTAATACCCAAGTTATACCTATATACCGTCCAACCAAGCCTAAAACTACAGTCATTACTGCTGCACATGGAACTAGAGAGGTTAATGCAATTGAAATTTTCTTTTCCCGTTCTGTTTCCATGATTCTACATCCAGTACATGCAGGAACATTACATCCAAATCCCAATATCATAGGAATAATAGTTTTTCCATGAACACCTAAGAAATGCATGAATCTATCCATGAGGTATGCTGCTCGTGGTAAATAACCGGAATCTTGTAAAAATTCAATAATTAAAAAGAAAGGGACAACATATACCAAAACACCACCTAATGCTCCAAAAATTCCTCCTATACCACCTTCCCAAAATATTTTAACCCCCAAATCATCCTCTCCAAAAATATCATAGATAATGTTGCTTAAAACCTCAAAGAAATCCTCAATAACTCCACCAAAGAAATCTCCAATAAGGAACGTAAAATAATATATCCCAAAAAGGATTAAAATTAATATGACATAACCCCAAAGAGAATGAGTAGTTAAGTGATCTAGTTTATCAGCCCAACCAAGTTTTTTTTCACCACGACCTTTAACAATGACAACTTCTTCAATGATTTTATGAATATTTGTATAAATTTCAGAAGAGATGATTGTACTGATATCTTCCCCATGTATTTCTTCTAACTCTGTTCGATATTTATCAGCTAAATCAATTATATAAGATGTTTCCTGGTTAGCCTTGAAAATTTTTTCAATTTCTTCATCGTTTTCTAAAATCTTATTAGCTAAGAATTTTGAGACGTAATTAAATCTTGAGAAATATTCTGGATACATATCAATGTTTCTAATTAATTCATTTACTCTAGTTTCGACTTCTTTACCATACGTCAATATTGAAGACAAATCTGGAAATTTGAAGGTTTTTTTAGTAGATAATTTATTTTTGAATTTTTTATCATCATGAGATAATTTATCATGAATTTTTTTGCCATCTTGAGTATAATGGGAAGTAGGTTGGTGATAAACTGCTAATTCTATTGCTTCTTCAAGTAATTGATGAACACCTATACCATGAACTGCTACAACAGGAATAACAGGTAATTTGAAAATCTCTTCTAACTTCTTAAAATTTAGTTCTAGATTTCTCTTTCGTAATATATCCATTTGATTGATAGCTAATATCATCGGGACTTTTAATTCTAATAGTTGGAATGTAAAGAATAAATTACGCTCAAGATTCGTAGCATCTATTACATTAATAATAATATCTACTTCTTCCGATACTATGTACTCTCTACTAATAATTTCCTCTAGTGAGTAGGTTGATAGGGAATAAATTCCCGGTAAATCTACAATATTAAATCTATACCCTAAAAAATTCAAATGTCCTTCCATTTTTTCTACAGTTTTTCCAGGCCAATTTCCTATAGTTTGAGAAAGTCCAGTAAGTTGATTAAAAATCACTGATTTGCCAACGTTTGCGTTACCAGCTAAAGCAATATTAATAATATTTTTGACTTTATTGGGTTTCGTATTCTGCTTTTTCTTAGTTTTATTGATCTGCATTTCTCTTTCTAAAAAATATAGATATTTTATGGTTAAATTATCAAATTGTTTTAAAAGAATTATTCAGAATTTTCATTAATTACAATTATTCTAGCTGCTAAACCTCTGCCAATAACTAATAAGGATCCTTTTACAATTATTTCAATAGGACCTCGAAAAGGAGCAGCTTTTCTTTTAATTATTTGAACACCTGGTATAATTCCTAAATTAGCAAGCCTTCTTTTAGCATGATGACCATGATGACCATGATGACCGGTATTTACTCTTAATACTTTTAGTTTTACTCCGATTGGACAGTCAATCAAGCGATTTATTAGTGGTTCAACTTTTCTTTTTCTCTTGAAATGAACCTTCGAACTTTCGAATTTTGATTTCATGGTATTTTATTGTGAAAAATAACTTTTTTTTCCCTATTGAAATATAAGTTTAATTATATTTAAAGTTATTAGTTATGCCTAATAAATGTAAGTTTTCTTTTGTTTTTTTTATATTTTTCTTAAAATCGATGAAAAATTGAATCAATCCATAATTAGATTATTATTAATTTCGACAATATTTAAATTTCAGCAACAATTTATTCTAATATTATAGAAATGAGTTAGAATATTATTGTAAAATTTTATAATTGATGATAAAATTTTTAAGGTATTCTGAATATATATTCATAACACTTAAATAAGTAGTTTAATACTATTATTATAATATATAATAATGAATAATCATTCATAAAAAATCTTAGGAGGAAAAAATATGCCAAGTGGAGATAGAACTGGACCTAGAGGATTAGGTTCAATGACTGGTAGAGGTTTAGGATATTGTGCGGGTTATGATTCACCAGGATATACAAGGGGTCCTGGAATGGGACTTGGTCGAGGTTGGGGACGAGGTAGGGGAATGGGGTATGGTAGAGGTTATGGGTATGGTAGAGGTTATGGTTTGGGTTATAGAGCTCCAATCTATGCACCTGTTTATGCTCCATATCCATCAGGTATTATACCAAAAATCACGCCAGAGAATCAGTTAACGATGCTTAAGCAAGAAAAAGAATATCTAGAATCAGAAATGAATGGAATTAAAAGCGCAATGGATGATATCTCTAAAAGAATTGAAGATTTAGAAAAGAAAGAATAAATTCTTTATTTTTTTTTTTTAAATATTAAGTGATAAAATGTCAGAAATTCATGAAAGTTATGAAAATTATCTCAAAGCAATTTATTTAATTTCAAAAGGTAATAAGGGTGGTTGGACATCCAATTCTGAAATCTCAAATTTTTTAAACGTCAAACCATCCTCAGTGACTAACATGTTATATAATTTAAAAGAAAATGAGCTCATTGCATGGAAACCTAGAAAATCTTTAAGATTAACTAAAAAAGGAAAGGGAATTGCTCTAAGCACTATTAGAAACTATAATTGCTTATTCAAGTTTTTTGTACATGTTCTAAAGTTGAAAAATGAATCAATTGTCCATAAATTATCTTGTGAAATTGAACATCATTTAAATCCTGAAGTATCTAATGCATTAGAAAATCTAATACTTGAATATTAATCAAGATTTAATTTCCAAAAGGTTTGCTTATTATAGAGAATCTCTTTAATTCTTTCTTGAGATTTAAGCTTTTTTAATCCCGTTATAATCATTTCTTTATTCAAACCAGAAGTAGAAAATGTTTCAATTATTTGATCTTGTCTCATTGGATGTCTCTCAAGTATAGATAGAACCTCTTTTTCGAAATCTAAAGAATGGGTCCTGAATAATCCTTTCTCAGGAAAACTTATATTAGAATAATCACCAAAAATTTCATTTAAAATCAAAAATATACTGTTATCAGGAATTTCAACCCATTTTTCTACTGGAGGTCTTATTGGAACATTGATATCTATTTTATCTGGTTTTATTATATCAATTTTTTCTTTAATTTTGAATAATTCTTCTTTAGAATCATTAATCCCCTTCATTAACATCACTTCTATCCAAAATCTCCCCTCGAATTTCTTCTTAAAATCTATAAAACCTTGAATTAATTTTTCAAAATTAATAGAGGGATGAGGGCGATTTATTCTTAGGAATGATTTTTCATCTCCAGCATCTAAACTAGGTAAAACTACATCTGAATATATTAAAGCATTCTGAACTCCTTTTTCATAAAGTAAACTTCCATTAGTAATCACGCATAAAGGTTTTTCAGATAACTCTTTAGTTTTTATTATCAAATCCTTTAAATCTTTATATAATGTAGGTTCGCCACTACCTACAAAGGTTATATAATCGAATTTATTTTCATTTAATTTGATTGCTTTTTCGATTTCAGCAGTGATATCTTTCTTCGGGAAGTAATTCTTCCGGATATTAGTAAAATTAGTTGTTTTACCTAATTGACAATAGATACATTGATAATTACATGTCTTAGAAGGGATTGGATCAATTCCTAATGAATTTCCTAATCTCCTGCTAGGAACAGGTCCATATACATATTTCATATTTTTCTATTAAGAACCTTTATCAAGAACTTTGTATTTTGTATTTCTCAATCGCACGTTTTAAAGTAGTTACTGCTAATTCAGCACAATGTTTATGATCATCAGGTAAGCCACCTAAAGCATTTTCGACATCAATTGGTTGTAAATTCTCAGCAAATTCTAATACTTTGCCTTCTACCATCATAGTAGTTTGACTTCCCGCTGCTACTGTAGCACCACAGCCATCTGTAATAAAATTCGCTTTTTCAATTATACTTTCCTTGATCTTCAGAAAGAATTGCATTGTATCCCCGCATGATCCTTCATATGTATGCCATGCACTTATTTCATCATCTTTTGGTTTACCCCAATTTTTTGGATTTTGAAGTAATTCAACAATATATTTATTATATCTTTTAATTTCCTCTTCTATGATTTCTTTTTGAATTTCTTCTACCCATTTATCTAAATTATCTGGTGGCATTTTATTATTACTACTTCGAGGTTTTTCAATAAAAGCTTGATTTATTATTGATTTGAAAATTTTGAAAATTTATAAAAATTATTCTTTTAATTTTCCAGTATTCCTCGAATCTTTTTTACTGTCTCTTTAAATGCTTTGGATGATTTACTTTCAGGATATTTTAATACAAAAGGTAAGCCCCTATCACCTTGCTGGCTTACTTCAACTTCAAAAGGTATTTTACCTAATAATTGAATTTCAAAATCCTGAGATGCCTTTTCTACACCACCGGGGGGATACAAATCAATATGTTCTCCACAATGAGGACAATCGAAGCCAGACATGTTTTCTATTAAACCAAGTACTTTTCTTTCCATTATCTGAGCCATTCTAATAGTTTTTCGAGCATCCATTAACGCAACTTCTTGAGGTGTCGAAACTACGATAACATTCTCGTCGGGAATAAGTTGTAAAATATCTAAGGTTTCATCTGATGTTCCTGGTGGTAAATCACAAATTAAATAGTCTAATTCACCCCAAATAGCCTCCCCTAAAAACTGTCTTACTGCACTCATTTTCATTGGACCCCTCCAAATAA
This sequence comes from Promethearchaeia archaeon, assembly GCA_029856145.1. GTDB lineage: Archaea > Asgardarchaeota > Lokiarchaeia > Sigyniarchaeales > SOKP01 > Loki-b32. The sequence goes on along the minus strand of JAHQWK010000030.1, from coordinate 53,590 downwards.
CTGGTGAGTCTGAACTTTCAATGAGAAAAGCCATGCTCATTACTTTAAGATTTAAGGGCCCATTAACGGGATAAAATCTTTTCTTTTCAGCATCAACCCTCGGTTTAAGATTTGGGTCAATACCCAGCATCTTCAGTACATTTGGACCTGTTATATCCACATCTAAGATTCCAACCCTCAATCCAACGCTTACTAAACTCATAGCAAGGTTTATAGCTACTGTGGTTTTTCCGACTCCACCTTTACCTGATATAACAACGATTTTGTGCTTAATTTTATCCATGTTTTTGTTAATATTCTCCGTTAATTCATCCATTTTTTCTTTCTTTCCTTGTTCAACTGTCTTCTTTAAATCAATATCTGGAATTTTTTTTTCTTGAATATTCGTTTACCTCTTAATTTTTATTAAATTAAATGTAATTTTAATCTAAATAAGTTAAATTTAAATATTTTCAAGTTTTTTCTAGTAATGAATAATTATTCAAAATTATTCAAAAGTTAAAAAAGTTACTAAAAAAAAAAAAGAAAAATGGTGTAAAAAAGAATGAGTATTATTGCAATTCCTTCAATGGGAAGTGGAGGCTTAAATGATCAAATGAGTCCTCGTTTTGGAAGATGTGTAAGTTTCACATTTGTTGAATTGGAAAATAACGAGATTAAAGCCGTTAAAGCGGTTCCAAATCCTGCAGCAAATGCGATGGGGGGAGCTGGTGTACAAGCTACTCAAATAATTGGTAATAATGGTGCTACTGTTATAATCGTAGGGTTTTTAGGTCCTAATGCAGCTAGTGGGCTTAATGCTTTAAATATAAAAATCTTTCAAGCTCCAAATCAAGCAATTACGATAAAAGAAGTTATGAATCTCTATATAGAAGGAAAATTACAACCGATTGCTACCTCAAATGTCGCTTCACACTATGGAATGGGAGGTGGTCGAGGTATGGGGGGTGGTGGTAGAGGCATGGGAGGACGAGGTCAAGGTATGGGAAGAGATAATCAACCCTAGAAGAACTAAAAGATAATTAGAAAAAAAAGATATCTCTTATGAGTAGCAATAAATCCAAAATAATTTGTATTACGGGAGGTAAAGGAGGAACTGGTAAAACTTTATGTGCTGTTAATCTTGCTGTCATGTTTAAAAATGAGGGAAAAAAGGTTCTTCTTATTGATGGTGATGTAGAAAATCCTAATACATATTTATTATTAAATGGAAGGCTTGAAAATAAGAGAGATGTTCCATTTTTCAAACCTAAAATTATTGAAAGTAAATGCTCTAAATGTGGATTATGTGCTCAAAATTGTGCGCCGCATGCTTTATTACACATAACAGATTCATTTCCCATTCCAGTATTAGCCTTATGTTCTGGATGCCAATTATGTTATAAGATATGTCCGGAAGAGGCAATTGAAGCTGATTCAAAAGTAATAGGCTGGACTTATTCGACAAAAGTAAACGGGATTTCTCTTTTAATAGGTGAATTAAAACCGGCAGAGGCTCGTTCGGTAGCAATTGTAGAAACGCTCCTCGAAGAACTTGACAAGATTATAAAAGATGATCCGGATAGGTTCGATGTAGTCATTCTAGATACCTCTCCAGGGGCGCATTGTGATGTAGAAGCCTTAATCAATAAGGCCGATTTAGTAATTCCCGTTACAGAGCCAACTAGGTTTGGTAAGTTAGACTTGATCCGGATAATAGAACTAATTGAATTATTGAATAAAGATCATCGAGCTATTGTTAATAGATCTTCGTTATTGGGCTTCAGAGACGAATTCTTAAAGGAGTTAAAAGAAAAGAATATAATAATTCTTGGCGACATTCCTTTAGATGACGACATCGTACATTCGTATTGTATAGGCGTGCCTTTAATGGATGGAAATAGCGAAACTGACAAGAATGGAAAGGGGTATAAAGCATTTAAAAGGATATTTGAGAATTTAATCGAATGGATGGAAACTAAAGAACAAGGTGAGGGGAGCTAAAGTAATGGAAAAAAAGAATGTTGGAATCATTTCGGGGAAAGGTGGAGTAGGTAAAACTTCTCTGGTTGCATCCTTGGCAAGTTTAGCCAATAAGGATCCGGATTTAAAAACAATCGTACTTGATTGTGATGTAGACGCTCCTAATCTATCTTTAATACTTCCGGCGATGGCTGAAGATACAATAAAGAGTCAAGACATTTATGTTACTCTAAAAGCTACATTCCTCGAACAAAAATGTGTTAATTGTAAGAAATGCATTGACGAGCATTTTTGTGAGTTTCACGCGTTAGGATGGGACGATGATAATCAAGTTCCAGTAGTGGATTATTTAGCGTGTGAGGGATGTGGGGCTTGTAAGTTTTTATGTCCTGAGCACGCCTTTGAAATAAATTCCGTTAAAAGCGGAGTTATCGTTTCTTACATTTCAGAGATGGGCTCACCGCTAGTTTATGGCAAAACCATTTTAGGAAGCTCAACATCCGGAAAGTTAGTCTCGGATACTAAAGAATTTGTGAAGAACTTAAAAGAGTTCGAAGAAACCAATTTAACATTAATAGATGGCCCTCCGGGAATTGGCTGCCCCGTAATTGCGACCGTTTCAGGCTTGGATTATGTCATTACCGTAACCGAACCTACTCCTTCTGGATTACACGACCTAATACGGGCGATAGAAGTCGTACAGCAATTTAAAATTCCGTTTGGGATAATAATTAATAAATCTGATTTGAAAAGCCCTTTTCAAGATAAATTCAAGGATTACATCGACAATACGGGGTTTGACATCTTGGGAAAAATTCCATTCGACTTATCAATCCCGAAAGCAATGTCTTTTGCTGAACCAGTTGTAGATTTTGCCCCAGATTCTAAAGCAAGTTTATCTATTAAAATGATTTATCAAAATTTAAAAGAAATATTATGGAATAAAACTTTAATTTAATCTTTTTATTTAAAATAAGAATCTACATGTATTCTCTAATAAGATGATATACGTTATTGGAATTACATTTAATGCAATTAACTTTTCCATTCTTGGACGCATTAGGATCTTCCCACTCATGATTACAGTTATGACATCCATATCCCTTAAAGCTTAACTTATAATCAAAATTCCCACCATAGACTTTAATTTCTTTCCCCTCAAGCAGAGCTAAGGTGTTTTTTTGATGAGCGCTTTCAAGAATTCTTGAAAATGTAGGTTGACTTATATCCATTCTTTCAGCAGCTGCTTTCTGATTCAAGCCTAAATAATGTTTTAATCTCATAGCTTCAAATTCAGCAACAGTTATTATTATCGAATCTTGGGTTTTAGGTGAATCTCCAGGGAAATAAGTATTATTAGGAGTTTGATTAACCCATCGTCGATGTCTGTTTCTTCCTATATCGAATCACCAAAAAAATGATTATAACAATATTTCCAATTGATATACTATATAAAAGTATTAATTTAGATTTTTATTATTAATTATTCAAAATTATAAGAAAATATTTATAAAGAAATATTTTAGTTCTTTTCATCTTTATACTTAATATATTATATGGTTTTATACAAATTTATACACATAATATTTATTATGAATAATTATTCATAAATTATAAATATAATTATATATTAATCAAATATATAACAGAGTTGATAAAAAAATGAAAATAGCTATTAGTACAGATTCAGGAAATGTTTGCGCTCACTTTGGCCGAGCGCCAGAGTTTACTCTTGTTACGATCGAAAATAACCAAGTAATAGAAAAAGAAGTACTTCAAAATCCAGGTCATTCTGTAGGCAGTATACCCGAATTTGTAAACCAACAGGGAGCGAAATACATGATAGCGGGAGGAATGGGTCGCAGAGCTGAAGCTTTTTTTAATCAATATGGAATTGAAGTAATTGTAGGAATTTCTGGTAAAATTGATGATGTTATCAAAAAGATACTAGACGGAACTTTAGAAGGAGGAGAAAGTCTTTGTGCTCCAGGGGGTGGTAAAGGATATGGTGTTGAAAAAATTCATACTGATGCTGATGATAACCATGAACATCATCATCATGATTAAATGATTAATTAGAACTAAGAAAGATCATTTTTAATATCACCATTAGGTAGCAGATTATCGGGATGATACTTTCCATTTTCTTCTAATTGATATCTCACACAATCTTTATTTCCAATTAAACAATAGTCTTCGACCCATTTTTTGTCTAGTTTACCACTTTCAACAAAAAGTTTAATTGGGCAACCTTGATACCATTTACATGTTTTATCTTTAGGTTTCAATTTTGCTTATAGCCTTCAACCTAGTTTTATTATAGTTATTATATCGAGAATAATAATTTTGCTAACTAATAATTTTATTGATAATTTCAGGAATTATTGCATTGTTTGGACAATTTTTAAAACATTTTAAGCATTTGAAGCAATTTGAAAGATTTTCTTTCCGAAATTCAATCCACTCATTATCAGTATTTTTATTTTTTTTCAGTTCAAATAAATTTTGAAAGCAGAAATCCTCCTCTAGACAGAGTTTACATAATTCGCATTTATCTTGATCAATGTGAAAACCTGTTAATTTCCCTTCCTTAATCGAGATAACCTCAATGGCACCATGCTCACATACATCTACACATTTTAAGCATCCTTGACATTTATCATAATTCACATATCGGAGTGAATTTCTAAAAAAAATGGCTTTACTTGGACAGCTATACATGCATCGCTGACATAATACGCATAAATTTGGATTAATATATATAGGAAATAGTTTCTCATCTTCCATGATAATTTTATATAAATTAAAGAAATTACTTTCTAATTTAAAATAAAAAAAAATTGAGAATATTATTTATTTTTTAATCTGAACCTTTGGTTTGATTGGAGAAGCTCCATTAAAATTAGTAATTACAGGGCAATGGGTGAGAACTTTATCCATCAATTCGTTGATTTTTTCTTCGGGAGCATCTGCTTTAATTCTAATGACAGGTTCAAGTTTATCATAACCTGCTAATTTTGAATCATCAATCCCAAAGAGAGCACCTAGGTTGATATGTCCTCGTGAAAAAACTTCAAGTTCATTAATCTTAATATCCATTATTTTTGCCCAAAATTTTGTTACTGCTATAATGCAAGCACCAATGGCTCCTAAAATTGCTAATAACGGAGAAGGCCCCTCATCAGTACCATCTAATCCACCCGGGGCATCAATTATCATTACATGTGGTTTTGCGCCCATAGTAACTTCACACTGCATTCCCTCATTAAGCATTGAACACTTTACATTGAAATTTTTTTCACCAGCATTCCAATCTGCCTTAATGGCTTCATATGTTTCTTTAAAACTTGGCATTTAAATTCATCTATTTTAAAATATAATTTTTTATTTCAAATTAATGAGTGTGAGCATGTTCTGAGTTATCTCCACAGCTAGAGTTGTTTAAAGATGTTAATTGGTCATCTAATAACATTCTCACATTTCTTTCAATGCTTCCATTGACACCTTGAAATAAATTTATGTTAACTTGTTGAAAACCCATGAATGGACGCATCCCTATACCAGTTAAAATCATATCGGTAACATTTTTTTGTTTCATGTTCATAACCGGTTCCTTACAGCCAGAATCACCACCATTAGGTAATGCAAAAACCTTTTTGAACTTACCATCATCATAGATTTCAATTCCAACGAAATAGCTACAATGTCCAAAATGGGGTGATATGCTATCAGAAGTTTCAGGGCCATCAGAAGGAATTCCAATTATTCTATTCATATTTCTCACACATATTCTTATTATTGTTTTTTAAATTTTTAAAAAAAACAATTATGGTTTGTGAATAATTATTCTTAAAACTTAAATTTAATGATTAGCATTTATAACTACAAATTGAATGATTATTCACAACTCTTAAATTGCTGTACTGATATATATTACATAGTCTATAATATTGAATATTCATTCAAAATCAATATAGAAATGAGTTGTTAAAAAATTGAAAAGTTATAAAGAGATAATAAAAGACGATATTTTTAAAGCAGAAGATGTTTATCTTGTTGATACTAAAGTATTTAAACTGTGTTGGGGTTGCGAAACGAAGCATAAATCAGGTCATATGGTTTGGGATGCTACTAAAGTACGAAGGATTTTTTTTTGTGAAGATTGCTTCGCGAAGTTGAAGGATTAAGTTTAATAATTAATCAATTCAAGGTGATAAAGATATATAAAAAGATTTTACTTGCCGTTGATGGGTCATTCCATTCCAATAATGCAACTGAACAAGTTCTAGAATTCCAAAAGTTATGGAATTGCAAGGTGGTGATATTTCATTCAATAAAACATCATAAACTTCCAAAATCATTATATCCTGACGCATTTCTTCCTGTAAAAATTTATTGTAATATTGAAGAAGTTAGTAAAAAAGCAGGAGAAGTTTTACTTGAAAAGACTAAAAAGGTTTTCGATAAATCACAACTTCCCGCCGAAACTCGCTTAATTGAGGATGAATCGCCTGAGGAATATATTGCACGAATTGTTGAAAAAGAGAATTTTGATCTTGTAGTTTTGGGTTCAAAGGGATACCATTCTAAGATAAAAGAAGTGTTATTGGGGACTGTCTCGACTAAAGTTGTAAAATATGCTCGATGTGATGTATTGGTTGTAAGATAGAGTTGGATTAGTATGTGGATTGGTCTTTTTTGTAGTGATATTTCAAATTATTCATTTTTTAACCTAGACATAAATTAATCTTGAGATTCTTTTTTTTCCTTTTATTATAATCTTTAGTCGAGTTAAAATTAATTTGGACACCTTATTAGAGATTACAATTTATAGCATTATTATTTTTACTAATAAAAATATTCCAATTCCAAATGCATATGATGGTATGAAATATTTCCAAATTTTATTTGGTAGTACCCTTACTAAATATGGGGCTGAAAGCGCTGCTATAAACCCTCCTGTAAATATTGATGGTAAAAGAACCAAATCTATTTGGACACCTGCAAAACTAACTAAAAAAAATGTCAAAATCCCTACAACTGAAACTATTGATTCTGAGAATGATACAATAGCCGTTGCGCTTTTTTCATAAACACCAGAAAAAATTTGTCCCATGGTAATTACGGGGCCGTATCCTCCTCCTCCAATTCCCTTATTAAAACCTGCTAATGCCGAAAATCCAATAAGTAATTTAGGGTGTGTTTTAGAAAACTCTATTTTTCTTAATTTAACTCTAATGAATCCTGAAATACCCATAAAAAGGACTAATATTGCGACATAGGTTTTAATTACAATAACAGGGAATTTTATAGCAAAATAGCCTAGAAGAACCGATATAAATATAGCTATACATCCAAAGAAAGCCATTATTAGCCCTATTTTTGTGGCATCATTTAAGGGACGGAAAGAATATTGAACATTCTTAAATTCATGATCAAAAAAAGTATCAACTATGCCAGTTATTGCTTCTGAAATGAGGATAGTTGGAACAACTTGAAGTGGAGTATACCCTAATAAGAATAGAAGCGGTGATAATGCTGTGCCAAAACCCATACCAGCCATAGAATCCATAGATTCAAAGATAAAGGCTAAAATGATAATAATTAAAAATAATTCCATGAGGGTAGAACCTTATAAACAGAAGTAGAATAATATTATTGTTATAGAATAAAGGATTAATGCAAAACCGACCCTCTTAATAGAACGCCGTTCGATCTTCATTCTTTCTTTAATTGATTTTTCATCTAATTCTTGCGCCTCTTTTCCAATTTCCCAACCAATTGACATTTTTATTAAACCGATATTTATTATTATAATTATATTTAATTAAATGTAATTGAGATTAATTAATTATAATTAACTGGTATTATTTAAAGTTTATGCTGATTTAACTAATTTTTTTTGTTAACTCAAATTTATTAGAAAAGTTTCTATGATAAAAAGAGCTGAAAAAATTTCGGATTCATCTATTGATTATATTGTAAGTCGACTCATATCATCTTTTGATTTATATCTTGAAGAAGTTTATACATATCCATACTAATTTACTTCAATAAAATTGAAAAATACAATTTTTATATTTATTTTAAAATAAACCCAAATAAATTCTAAGAAGTTTATTGCACCAAAACTGAAAGATTTCTTTTAATAACAGGAAGTACTCGTTCTGCCTCAGAAGGAGTGAACATTTTGAGCTTCTTAGAGAGAGAATCTACCAATTTCTGATCACTGATTCCATCTAATATCATTTTAGTTTCTTCTTCTGTAATATCTTCAAATATTTCTGTCAACCCGATTACTTCGCGATTGCTTGGACAAAGTTTTTGACATCTCATACAACCTATTAAAGCGTTATGTGCATCAGAAGGAACCCAATCAGGAATTATCCCTTTTATTTCATTATACACAGAAATGCATTTACCTGCATTTATTACAAAATTCTCATCAGAGGGTGTTGGGATTGCACCGGTGGGACATTTTTTAATACAGATAGAACAATTTTTACACTGGTCCATCATTCTCATCTCAGTCCAATTATCTTCTTTAAATTGAAAATCCGTAAAGTAAGCAAATAAATTTATCATGCTACCCCATTTATCAACATAACAAATATTATTCCTACCATATTTTCCAAGCCCACTTCTGACAGCTAATAATTTTACATGAAGTTTATTTGTATATTCAATTTTAAAGCCTGGTTCCTTTATTATCTCTTTTAATATGAGACTCTCGAAGTCTTCGAATGTTGTTCCATCATTATAATAATTTGGGGGTATCATAATTTCATGTTTTTTACCATCTAAATGAAAATTTACTAATGCTAACTTGCTAAATATCGCAAGTACTATTATCGATTTAGCATTAGGAAGGTTTTCGGGGATTTCAAACTTTTTACTATCAATATAGCTCCTATAGACTTCATTATTGCTGAGTTTTCCCTCACGGCGCAATTTATCGATATCCTCTTGCAACTCTTCTAAATGATCAACAGAAACTGTTCTATATCTATATTTAAAATCTAAATATGTACTATAAGATTCCATTTTAATCTAACTTATTTTTCTAAAATATTTTATTCAAGATTTTGATAGAAAATTACTCTAATAGTTTTAGATTAAATTTCAACTTTTAAAAGAATTTTAAACATTGTATCTCTTATTCTTGATATTACGTTGTGTCAAGATTAACTTACCATTTTATGAAAATAATAAAGAAGTTATATTTAGACGCGATTAGAAAGTATAAACATAATTCTTTTCATGTTTAATGACAAGAAATAAGAAAAAGAAATTTTATCTTTATGTAGGAAATTTTACTTTATCCAATGCTATTTCAAAATCTTTTTCCTTTTTAATTAAAACTCCTAAGAATGGTATTTCTTTTTTCAGTTCTTCCATTGTGATTCCACTTTTCAACAACACTCCAATCCAATCAAGAAGTTCAGAAGTAGAAGGCATTTTTCTCATTTTTGTTATAGCCCTTAATGCATAAAAATGTTGTAAACATTGATTCAGTAAGTGTTGCTTTAAGTCAGGATAATGTAATTTACAAATATCTGCCATAAAGTCTTTAGAAGGAAATTCTATCCAATGAAATACACATCTTCTTAAGAAAGCATCAGGTAATTCTTTCTCATTATTGGATGTAATTATTACAATTGGTCTAGTTTTAGCTTTCACGAATTCTTTAGTTTCTTTAATATAAAATTCCATAACATCTAATTCTTGTAATAGGTCATTGGGAAATTCAATATCAGCTTTATCAATCTCATCTAATAAGAGAACAACTTGTTCATCAGAAACAAAAGCCTCTCCCAATGGGCCAAGAGTTATATAGTCATGAATGTTATCAACATCTCGGTCATCACAACCAAACCTACTGTCATTCAATCTTTGAACTGTATCATACATGTAACAACCATCAATGGCCTCACTTGTGCTTTTAATGTTCCAAATCATTAATTTTTTATTTAGACTTTCAGCTATGGCATGCGCAAGCATGGTTTTTCCGGTTCCTGGCTCTCCTTTTACTAATAAAGGGCGTGCTAGAGCTATTGAGACATTTACAATATTTCTAAGCTGAGGGTCAGCAAGATATTTCACATTCTCAGTTTTAACGTCTCCTTTGAATTTATTAAAACCCTTATTACTCATAATTAAATGAAATTAATTTAAAATTAAATATTTTTTTGATATTTTTTATTAAATTCAATTTAATAAATCAAGAAATGAAATAATTCCACTAAACATGCATCAGTACTTGATTCTTTTTCTTTTTACTAAAATTTATAAATTCTCACTTGATTATCGTTTTGAGAAGACATGAATAGTTATGAAGATTCAACTTTGATCAATATGATTTGTCCTTACTGCAAAGAAAGTTTCAGAAAGCATGTAGAATATGAAAAAAAGAGTGGTCTTTTTACAATATTAATAAAAAATCATTCAGATAATTCAAGCTGTCCTCCTTTTATTGCTTTTATAGATAACAATGGCAAGCATAGAGGTTCTCAAAAAATAGATGATGTTGAAGCTGACGAAGAAATTTCTCTTAATGATCAGTTACTTGAAAATGCTCGAAATCGAATAAATGAGTTAAAAGATGATATAAGATTTTACCATCTTAAAGTCCCTCGGAAAGGAGGAAGGGGATTTGAACATAAAGTAGCTAGTGTTTCAGATAGGGCATTTTTGAGTTCTAAATTTTATTTATCTTTAGTTGATTTCTTAACTGAGTATGAAGAAGATAATACTTTTGGAGCAATATCCATAGAAAGAGATTCCGATTTCGAAGGAGGGTTATTAGTCTATGGAAAGTATCTTGGATTGATTTATACCGTGTTTTGGAAAGAGCAAAAATCTCTCTTAAACAAAACTTTAGATGATCTAAAGGCAGAAGCAAATCTTACTATAGAGAAACTTATCGAATTATATGACATAATGGACTTATTTTTTTAAGAACAAGTTCTATAAGAATTCCTTTTTCTAAAAAATAGAGATAAGTTTTAAATAATCGTGAAAAAATCATAACTTACAATATTTTTATATATATAGAAATTTCATAAAAAGTTAAATTAAGGAGAAAAATAGTATGTCAAAAGAAAATGATATGTTAGATGAATTAAAGAAAATTCGCGAACTCTTGACTCCAAAACCAGAACCTGAACCAAAAAAACCAAAGAATCTTGCTGCTGAATTTTTACAATTTATCAAGAAATATAAAGTTCTTGGATTAGCTTCAGCGTTTATTCTCGGTCTCGCTGTAAATGCGCTAATTATATCATTAGCTCAAGATATAATAACACCAATAATCGGAATATTTATCCCTGGTTTTGAAAGTATTCAGGATATTAGAATTGGTGTATTTGGGATAGGAAATTTCATAGCAGCTTTCATCAATTTCATAATTATAGCGCTTATAATATTTCTTATAGTAAAGTACGCTGCGAAAATAGGACTTGAATAAAAGTCTAGTCTTAAAAATCTAATACATCTTTTTTTTTCTTTATTATTCAGTTTTCCCTATAATACTTATTGAAAAAACTTAATACCTAATGAGATAGTAAATTTAATAGTTCTTTATATGAGAAGTTTTAAATTATTTTATTTATAATTCATATTAGTGTTCTATATGAGTAATCCAAATGAAGAAAAACCATATGAAAAGTTAAAAAATTTGGAGAAAGCTTTAGAAATTGCTAAAAATTCAGGTAGTATTTCGGAAATCTTTCATTTTTTATTAAAACTAGGTGAATTATGCTATGAAATTAAAGCTAATGAGTTAGGTTTAAAATATGTTCAAGAAGCAATAGAGCTTAGTAAAAAAAGTTCTGCTTCTCAGAATCTTCATGAATTTTATAAATATTTGGGAGACTTCAATTTTGAACTTGGGTTGCTTGACGAAGCATATGAAGCTTATAACTCTTCTATTAAAAAAGCAACCAAAAAAAAATTTTATGGGATATTAGCTGAAAATCATTTTAAATTAGGAAGAGTGAAACATCTTCAAGATAAGTTTAAACAAGCCATTAACCACTTTAAGAAGGCTGAAAAGATATATGAAGAAATGGGTTTGCATGCTGAACAAGCAAAGATCTACAATCAAATTGGTTTAACTTATATCAATAAAATACCCCTAAACGATGCATATGGAGTTGATAAACTTATAACAATAGATTATAATCTAGGAAGCTCATCCTTTGGAAAAGCAAAAAAAAACTTTAAAAAAGCAAAAATGATTTTGGAAGAAAATAATTTAGTAGAAAGTGAAAGCGTTTTATACAAATCTATTCACTCTAATTTAAAGACTAGGTTTAAAGATTTTAAATGAAATAAAAAGAAAAATAAGTTTAATTTTAATATCTCAATCTGCTTGACCTAAAATACTAACGCTACAAACGCAAAATGCTCCACCAAGGTTATGTGCTAATCCTATTTTAGCATCTGGCACTTGTCTTCCTTCTGCTCTTCCTTGAAGTTGTTTTGTTACTTCTTGTAACATTCTACAGCCAGTAGCACCTATTGGATGTCCGAAGGCTTTTAAGCCTCCAGAGGGATTAACAGCAGTTTCACCATCCCAATTAAATGTACCATTCTTTAATTCTTCAGCTGCCATTCCACTGTCGCAAAACTTTAAATCTTGACAGTTTAAAAGTTCAGTAATTGTAAAACAATCATGGACTTCTGCACAATCAATTTGTTTTCTAGGATTTGTAATCCCTGCTTCTTTATAGGCCATTTCCCCTGCCTTTAGTGTTGCTGGGAATTTTGTGAAGGTATGGGATGGCTGATACCAAGGAGTATTTGTTTGACAAGATATAGCATTCGCTTTTACAACAATGTAGTCATCTGAATGAGCATAACTTGGAGCATCTTCTACTCTTGTTAAAATCAGTGCTGCAGCACCATCACTCATAGCACAACAATCGCTACGCCCCAATGGGTCCGCAATCATAACATCCCTCATTACTTTTTCAATTGTAGTTGGTCTTCGAAAATGTGCTTTAGGATGATGAGATCCGTTATCGTGGTTTTTAACAGCAACTCGAGCTAAATCTTCCTTACTCCAACCCCATTCATGAAAAGATCTTGTTGCTGCCATGCTAAACATCGCAGGGGCAGAAGGTATAGGTAATGTTGGATGGCCAAATAAATCAAAGCCGGGTAATCCACTAGAGGACTCATCCATTAGTTTTTCCACACCACAAGCGAGAACAACATCATAGGCACCACTAGCAAGAGCAAAGCACGCATTTCTGAAAGCATCCATCCCCGAAGCACAATAATTTTCCGTTCTAGTAATTGGTTTACCATCTAATCTTAAAATATCTTCTACTGTAGCACCTGAAAGTCCTGTAAAGAAATAAAATATTCCAACCCAAACCGCATCTATCTCATCCTTAGTTATCCCCGCATCTTTATTAGCACCTTGAACTGCCTCGAAGAGTAAATCATATTGATTTTTGTCCCATAATTCACCAAATTTTGTTGCGTCGCACCCTATTATAGCAATTTTATCTGCAATTCCTTTTCTAACCATTTTTTTTCACCTCTTTTAAGGCCTCCCCCTCACAGGGCGGCATTTCCAATAATAATTACGAAATCCTCCACCTTCATGCATTAACCGAAAGGTTAATTCAACAGGCATATCAATTTTGACATTTTCCTCTGGTTTTTCAATTTCAGTCATATCTAACATTACACGACCACCACCCTCCAGATCAATTACACATCTCGGAACAGGAGTATTTAAGTAAGCACCTCCATATAAATGATCTAAGGTATAAGTAAAAACAGTACCCTTTAAAGCAAGTTTTATAAGATCAAACTGGTCATCTGTTCTGCAATTATAACAACTCTTATACATCATTGGATATTGAATAGTTCCGCATTTTTTGCATTTAATCCCATACATCTGATATAAAGATTTCGTGTCACGCCAGATTGTAACAGCCGAACTCCTTCTTGTATATCTATTTCTTTCAATAAGCTTCTTATTTTCAATCAATGTATTATAATTTTCTATTGGTTTCATCGATTTCTGATGTTTTAATAAACCCATTCGACCTTTTGAAGCGTCTTTTAAAAGGTTTTTATCTCTTACTTGTAATAAAATCGCATCTGCTCCATCGCCATACCCTGCGAAAATTATTTTTGCATCAGGTTTAGGTCTTCTCAGAGCAGCTATTAAAAGTAAGAATGCCATTGGAGTTCCAGTACAACCTATTTGAAGGAATAACCCATTTTGAGCAACCCCTGGAGGAAATTTCACCATCTTCGCGACTCCGCCAAGTACCCTAGGATCATGATAATGATATGCAGCAGTAGCAATTTCTTCAGGTTTTAGATTATTTTTTTCTAAAAGTACAGTTATAACTTTTGTTAAGCTTTGAAAATAAAATTTATTATCCATTTTATCCTGAAATGTTTTAATGAATTTATCTCCAACATTTTTCCAAGGACCAGTAACATTTGCCGAAACTGAATAGTAATCCTCAATTGAGATTGGTAGTAAATCTTCTTCGGCAATAAGTAAGGCAGCAGCACCATCAGATAAACCGTATTCCCAAAATGTTCCTGGTTCAGGTTCTCTAGTATCAGCAGCAATAACAAGAATCCTTTTTATATCATTATTTGCTTTTATAGTATCTACTGCTCTGCATACTGCAGTTGTCCCTGCCCTTAACGAGTCTGTGAAGTCTGTAGTTACAATATCATCCCTTAAATCCAAGACGTTAGCAATAAACGATGCTGAATTTTTTTCAGTATAAACCTGAGTGGTTGTAGCATAGAAAAGACCATCAATAGTTTTAGGGTCAATCCCATATAAACAATCCAAACCAGCCTCAACTCCCATTGTAATGCTGTCTTCGTCAGCATTAGCTAGTGCTTTAGTACCCGGCATAGACGGAAAATCCCAAGCCTTAGCAATTAAATCCCTAGGTAATAAATACTTAGGTAAATAAGCTCCATATGATTTAATTCCAATCAATTTATTTTTTCTCCCTTTTTATTTTGAAAATTAATTTATATTATAATTTTGAATTTTTTAAAATTAATATATTTCATTAAATCAGAGTGAGAAATTTAATAATCAAAATTTTACACATAAGTAATTATTGTTTTCTAGTTCTATTCTTCTGAATTTTACCTCAATTGTTAATACTGGTCATTATCGTATTTATAGGGGAAACAAGTGGGTAAGGCATTACAGAAATATTTTTCAGTTGTGATATAATTATCTAATTAAATAAAAAAAATTTTGAGGGAGAATTATTGTGAATGGTCCCGTTGAACCTTTTAAGATTAAGATGATCGAACATGTAAAAATACCCTCTGAAAAGAGGAGAAAAGAAGCAATTAGAGAAGCTGGATTTAATACATTCTTACTTTATTCTGATGATGTATTTATTGATTTATTAACAGATTCTGGAACTACTGCTATGTCTGATAACCAATGGGCAGGCATTATGCTCGGAGATGAGGCATACGCAGGCAGTAAAAACTTTTATAACCTTGAAAAAGCAATACAAGATGTTTTAGGGTATAAATATGTTGTACCTACTCATCAAGGACGTGGTGCTGAACATTTAATGTATGGTCATCTTACTAATCCTGGACAAATTGTTCCTAGAAACATGTATTTCACGACCTCAAAAGCTCATGTAGAATTAGCAGGAGGAACCATGCTTGATGTTATTATTGATGACGCTCATGA
Organism: Promethearchaeia archaeon; assembly: GCA_029856145.1. GTDB lineage: Archaea > Asgardarchaeota > Lokiarchaeia > Sigyniarchaeales > SOKP01 > Loki-b32. Next base: position 37,911 of record JAHQWK010000030.1, on the reverse strand, counting down.
TCCTGAGAATGAAAATCCTTTTAAAGGAGATATTGATTTTAAAAAGCTTCAAAATCTAATTGATGAGTATGGACCAGAAAAGATTGCGTTTGTAAACGTGGAATTAAACGTTAACATGGCAGCTGGACAGCCAGTCTCAATGAAGAACTTGAGAAAATTAAAAGAATACTGTGATGAATATAAACTAAAAATAATATTCGACGCCACTAGGTCAAGTGAAAATGCTTACTTTATTAGAGAGCGAGAAAAAGGTTATGAAAGTACGCCCATTATCGATATACTAAGAGAAATGATGAGCTATTCGGATGGGTGTATATACAGTGCGAAGAAGGATTGTCTAGTGAATATTGGAGGCTTTTTAGCAACCCATAGTAAAGATATTTTCGATTATACGAGGGGGATGGTTGTTTTATTTGAAGGGCTTCATACCTATGGTGGGCTTGCGGGCCGAGATCTGGAAGCCGTTGCTCGTGGCTTAAGGGAAGGTGCTGATTATGAGTATCTGAAATATCGAATTAATCAAGTGCGTTATTTAGGCGAGTTATTGATGAAAGCGGGAGTTTCTATAGTAAAACCAATTGGTGGTCATGGTGTCTTTCTTGATGCTTTAAAATTCTTGCCTCACCTTCCACGGGACCAATGGCCAGCACAAACTCTTTCAGCTGCCATCTATGAAGACTCCGCTGTTAGGACTATGGAAAGAGGGGCCGTCTCTAAAGGCAGAGATAAAGAAACGGGTGATAATATATTTCCAAAATTAGAACTTGTTAGACTTACAATTCCACGTAGAGTTTATACTAATACGCATATGGAATATATCGCGGATTCTATAGCTAGACTCTATGAGAAGAGAGATACCATACCTGGCTTGAAAATGGTTTTTGAGCCTAAACATTTGCGGTTTTTCCAGGCTAGATTCGAACAACTTACTCTTTAATAACCTAAAACCTTTTTTCAAGTATGGTAATAATTGGTTGAAAACCTGCTTTACCAAAAACATCAAGTAATTTTTTTGTTGATTTATATGCAAGGTTAATTCTGATAGAATCGCAACCCCATGACTCGAGAATTTGAGTAGCTCTGTCTGCTAAAAGTTTACCTATACCTTTACCAATAAATTCTTTTTTAGTAGCCCAATTGTCTAAATAACCAATATAGCGTCCAAGTGTATTTTTTACTGCTTCAACCATTCCCATACTTACAACTTGACCTGTAGATTTTAATTCCGCAATTAATGTGATTCGCTTTAGATTTGGTTTAAATTGCCTTAATCCTGAAGATTCTCTCCATTGTTGTTCACTAAAGCCGATATCATACTGATCCTGAAGCTCTTTTAAAATTTCTAAAGTTACTTGATAATCTGAAGTACGATAATTCCTGATTATAATATCTTCTTCTTTAATTTCATCATTTGACATTATACTTTCCATCTTTAACTTGTTATTTTATTAATTAATTTTAAATCAATTCTTTGGGTAAAGACCTTTAGATCATTCCCACTATCATCTTCTTTCTTAATAGAAAACAAATATTCATCAATATGAGGAACTATTGGTGTAACAAACAAGAGCTCCTCTTGAGGGAACCAAAAGTTAACCTCTTGATGCATTACTTCTTTTTCAAAATAATCTTTGATATGTGTTATTGTTATAGCTAAATTTTTCAATTCCTTATCTATATTATTTTGAACTGTAATTTCAAGTTCTTGGCTATTCTCAATATAATTAATGTTAGTAACTGAAAGTAAAGGTTTGGTTGCAAGCTCTTCACTTATTTTTTTTATAGGATCAAAAAGATCTACATCAGCAAATCCACTTTCTCCTTTTAAACTACTAAGAGGAGAAAACTCAAAACCCTTTAGAGAGAAATAAGAAATTGCTTTTTGGTTTTTAAGAGAAGGGGATTCAGATCTTTTTTCAATAGTTTTTGAAAAATATCCTTTAATAGTCTTGTCAATTAATTCCCTCATAAATACCTTAATTTTAGTTCCTTTAGATATACGTTCTTGAATTTTCGGTGTCTTTATCACAGTTTCAGAAGCAATCTCGCTTTCTATGACGTCAGATACCTGATCTTCGAAGTTCTCACGTAATTTTTCCGTCAATACTTTAATGAGATCATCACCAAAAATCTCTATTTCAACAGGAAGAGAAACAATAATAACGATCGTCTCTGGACTTTCCTCCTCAAGTCCAGCCCTACGTTTTGGTCTTTCTGATTTTACAAGAAATTTTTTCCCAAAAAATGCATACCCTTTATATTCCAAATCAATGTGATCAAGTTCTTCAGTCTCTAAAAACCAGACCGGATGATAATTTACTGGTCGCATGTATCTTTTATCGTTTCTAAGTCTGTCGTCAGGATACATTAATAAAGGTACCTGTCCACGTTTTTCATCGAAAAACATGACATATACAACGCATAAAAACTCAGAGGGGTTTTTTTCCACTGATCTATTAAATATATCCGACAATGCAACCAATCCAATTGTTGTTCTAAAGAAAATAATTATTCTTTTTTCAAGTGAAAAAAATCCTTCTTATTCTAAAAGTTTAACTAGAAAAAAAAGTAAAAAATGTTTGAAGAAAATGTAATTAATTAATTTGTGTAATCGGAAAGCTTTGAAGAATTGGATGATTTAATTGGCAACTTGATTAAAATCTAAGTATAAGGTAAATTCTCCTTTAGTTTCATCAAATTCATGGTTGGCGTTATGAATTATAATTTCGATCTTGTCCTCATTTATTTTTTCAATAAATGATTTATCAATTTTTGACCAATGAGGTATGCCCTCTAAAAATACGTTCCATAGAGATTTAGAATTATTTCCGGATCTTGATTTTACTTCTTTAGAAAGCAGAGTCCAAAATAAAATTAATTTGTATGAAACACCAGTATTAATTTTTAATCCCATGCGTTGAAAGCTCCCAAATGCTAGAATCATTAACAAAGCTAGAGAATATCTCATTTGAATTTTATAAGAATGGGTTAAATATTGATCTTTTAATGAATCCCAATTGAGTTCACTGAGTAGTTGATTACCACATTCCTTTATACTTTCTTTTAATTTATTGTAATAAAATTCTTTGGTTAAATGTGGTTTTGTTTCAACAAATTGGAATATTCTAAGGGCACCTGCAAGCCTCCATTCTAACCATTCATGTGAATATTCTTTTGCTTTCTTTAAAGCCAACTCTTTATCTGGTAAAAACCTCAAAATCATCTTCAATTTTGAACTGATCTCATCATAATACTTAATGTAATGGTCAAAGATTTTAGTATAATAGTAGCCAAGAATATCAATATATGTAAAAACTTCTAAGAGATCAATGAATCTGTTAATGATATTTTCATATGAGAGGAGCTTAATGAATTCAGGATCATTAAATAGTGAATAGATTCCATAAAAAGTAGATTCTCCGGTATATATAGTAGCAATAAGTAAGTGATAGTGGACTATATTTTTGATAAGTAATTTCTCGATATCTGAAAGCTCAAATAGTTCAAGCAAATCCATGCGTGATATAAGATTATAACTATGATATGGATGTTTTTTATTATCAACATATCTTCCAATATCATGATACATTAAAATTATTGGGATGATTAACTGGTTTTTAGAATGTTGATTCAAAACTTTTTCTCGGATTTTAGTTATAGATTCTTGTGAAAGAGTTTCATGAGAGAACTTTCCACTTTTTATCAAAAAGAAAATTTTATACGATCTAAATATGTGTCTTATTGTTCTTTGAATTTCATCTCTATTTTTCTCTCGAGCGTCTTGAAAAATTCTCTCTAAGTTTGGAAATATTGAGATAAGATCAGAAAACTCATCAGAACTATCAATATTAGCTACTGAATCAATCCAAGAAAGTTCTATGTTTTTAAATAATTTACTTAGTGAGTCTAACATAATTCATACAATTTTTTTTTCTAATAATTGAAAGAAAGGTTCAACATCAATATTGCCACCACTCAAAATCACTCCGATCTTTTTACTTTCTACTGAGACTTTTTTTGATAATATAGCTGCTAATGGAACTGCTCCTGAAGGTTCTACGACAATCTTCATACGCTCCCAGAGAAATCTCATTGCTTCGATTATCTCCATTTCAGAAACAGTTATTATATCATCAACATTTTTTCGAATGATATTGAATGTTCTTTCACAAAGAGAAGTACGTAAACCATCAGCTATAGTATCTGGATAGGTACTTGGTATGATATAACCCGCTTTAAGTGACCTAAGCGCATCATCTGCTAATGATGGTTCAACTCCAATAACTCTTGCATTTGGACATAAACCTTTAGTAGCGATAACTGTCCCACTTAATAAACCTCCACCTCCAAGTGGAGTAATGACAATATCTAATTTACTAACCTCTTCAATTAATTCATAAGCCGCAGTTCCTTGACCATTAATAATAGTATCATTATCATATGGATGAATTAAAATACGTTTCTTTTGTTTTATTATATCTTCTGTTTTTTGAACTCTCGCTTCGAGTGTATTCTCACAAAATTCAATTTTAGCATTGTATCCTTTTGTTGCATTTATTTTGTTCTTCGGGGCTCCTTTTGGCATTACAATAGTCGCAACAATCCCTAAAATTGATGCTGCTAAGGCAACAGCTTGAGCATGATTTCCACTGGAATGTGTTATAACACCACGCTTCTTTTGATCATTTGTAAGCATACTTAATGCATTAAAAGCTCCGCGGAACTTAAAAGCACCTACTTTCTGAAAGTTTTCACACTTAAAATAGATTTTAGCATTTGTTATTTTATTTAACGTGCTAGATGTCATTACTGGGGTTTTGTTAGCATGTGATTTAATTCTCTTATAAGCGTTCTGTATCCCTTTAAATGACATGATGATCTTACATAGAGGTTAATCTTGATAATATGTATATTAAGCAATAGTTTCAGAAATAATTGCTTGTTTTTTAATCTATATATCTTTTCTCATCATTACATTAAAATCATAAAAAAGATAATTTCGAGTAAAAAATTACTTGATATCGACTAAAATTTTAACAAAATTCCGACCACTCGGTTTTAGAAATCTTTCAAATGTTTTCTGCATATCTTCTAAACGAATCACTTCAGAAATAAATTCATTAGCATCAACTTTATTCTTAGCAAACAAATCAATAGCAGCTATTATGTCATCTCGATCATGACCTAGACATCCTTTCAAGGTGACCTCTTTAGAATTTAACATAAACAAAGGGAATGTTATGCTTCCTTTATGAATTCCTTCTAGTAGGATCGTACCGCCTTTTTTAATGAAATTGACAGCATTAGATATTGTTTCTTCATTTCCAACACAATCAAATATAAAATTAGGTGTTCCAAGCTTTTTAGTAGCCTTTTTTACTTTAGCTCGACTTGTACCAACCGCATCAGTTGCTCCCATTGCTAAAGCCTCTTTCCTTAAAAACTCATTGGGTTCAACTACAACAACATAATTAGGACTTTTTTCAATTAATAATGTCTTGAGAGCTGCTAACCCAACATTTCCGCCTCCAATAATAAGCACATTTTCCCCTTTCTCAATTTTCGAAAGTTTAAAAGCTCTCATTATTAATGCAAATGTTTCTACCATTACAGCATCTTTAATTGTAGTATTTGCAGGTATTGGAAATAAAGATATCTTTGGAACTTTTACATATTCAGCAAAACCCCCATCTTGAAACATACCCATCCCTTTTAATTGACCTTGGCTAACATCAAGTGATACGTTCACACAGATAACTCTATCTCCCACCTTTACATTCGAAATATTTTCTCCAATTTCTTCAACGACACCTGTGATTTCATGTCCCATTATTAATGGAAAATTATACATTTTATACTTGAAATTTGTAATATCGCTTCCACAAATTCCACAGTAATGAACTTTAACCAAGGCTTCCTCTGGACCCGGAATAGGTTTTGGATAATCCTCCTTATATACTAATTTTTGGATATCTTCAATAACAGCAGCTCTAATAGAATAATCATCTCAAAATATTTCTTCTTTTATATCATTTATTTAAAAAAAATAATATACTTTTTGTAAATTTAGGAATAAAATGTAAAAAAAAAGGAATTTAAATCCCTAATAACGTACTCATACTTTTAAGGATGGTTTTGATTTCAGTGTCAAATATTTTAACTTGATCGAAGAAAATATTGTTTACTTGAAGCAATTGTTTTATAACATATTCAGGTGATTGAGTGATTTGTTTTGCCAAATTAATTGCTTCATTTAAAACCTCTCTTTTTTCAACTAATTTATTTATAATGTTCAAACGATAAGCTTCATCAGCGGTGAGAAAAGTTTCTCGATTTCCTGTATTTAATGTAAGTTCTAGAGCTTTTCCGCGCCCCACAAGTGTCATATAGGGAAAAAACAAAGGACATGCACCGAATCTTATCTCAGGATGTCCAAAAAGTGAACCTTTTGAAGCAACCCGAAGGTGACAAATAACAGCAAGGTCAAATGCTCCTGCTAGAGCATACCCATTGATGGCAGCAATTAATAATTTCGGAAACTCAAAAATTGTCTGATGAAAAAGATGATTAGAATCGATAAATTGCTGGTAATCCCCCTTTCCTTGTACAATTGCTTGTACTTCATCTCTATCAAATCCAGCGGAAAAGAATTCTTCTCCTCCATAAAAAATTACAGCTTTAACTCTTTTTTCATCTTTAAGTGAATTTAAAGCTTCAATAATTTCTGCTCTCATAGTTTCACTTAAAGCATTTTTCTTTTCTGCGCGATTAAATTTAATTATTGAGATTTTACCTTTCTTCTCAATATTGATAAATTGATATTTTTTTTCCATATTGATCAACTCATGAAATTTAACTTAAATTACTTAAAAATTAGATAATTTAATTTAAATTTCTTTTATCAATAATAAAATATTAAATAAATGTTTAAAAAATTGATATTATGAAACCCCCTATATGTAGAATATGTGATAAGAAATTAGTGGATATGGATGATGGCGGGTTGATATACTTTAAGAAACGTCCATCTGATATAGAATGGGAAAAAAGAATGGAAAAAATTGGAGGCGTAGGACATCCACCAAACGCGGAATGGTTTTGCAAAAAACATTATAATAAAGCAATTAAGTTAAATCATTTACCTATCAATGAAGCATTAGAAATACTAAGGTCTTAATGGCCCTAATTCTTTAATTTGATTAGTAAATTCTGTTATTACTTCAGCAAATCTCTTTCCTTCAGACGCACTTACCCATTCTAGTCGTACTCGTTTAGGATCTACTCCCAATTGTTTTATTAAAATTGAATGTAGTCTTTCAAATCTTTCCTGTGTATATTCATTTCCTGTAATATAATGACAATCGCCTATATGGCATCCACTTACAAGGACTCCATCAACACCGTTCTTTAAAGCTTTTAACACAAATGAAGGATCTACTCGTCCAGAACACATTACCCTTATTATCCTGATATTGGGGGGATATTGAAATCGTGAAACCCCTGCTAAATCTGCTCCAGCATAGCTACACCAATTACAACAAAAAACCAAAATGTTGGGTTCAAATCCTTCTTGTTTTGCTTTCTTATTTGATTTCGACATGATTATCACCTAAGAACTAATTCTTAACTTCCTCCTTTTCTAATAAGTAGGAATCAATCATTGTAGAAATTTGATCAAAATCATAATGTTTTACCATTATAGCTCCAACGGGGCATGTTGCAGCACATGTTCCACAACCTTTACATACAGCAGCATTGATATTAGATTTATTGACTTTAATACTGATATCCTCAAATTCTTTTATTATTTCTATGAGACTTATTGCTTTATAAGGACATACATCTTCACATTTTCCACATCCAATGCATTTCTCTTCTGAGACTTCAGCTACTAATCCAGATGTGGTAATTTTATCTGCACTTAGGAACCTACTTGCTCTACCGGCAGCACCATTAGCTTGTGAAATTGAATCCTGAATATTCTTTGGCCATTGAGCACATCCACATAAGAAAATTCCTTCTGTAGCAAAATCCAAAGGTCGTAATTTAACATGTGCTTCTAAGAAGAAACCATTCTTATCTAATGGAACTTTAAGCATCATTGCTAATTCTTTCAAATTATCTGCGGGAATCATGGGTGTCGAAAGTAATATTAAATCTGTTTCAAATTCAAGATTGTCTTTTAAATTAGTATCGAATACTATTATCTGAAATTTTTCGGGAGTACCTTTTTTCTTTTTTACTTCTGGTAGCTTTTCTAAGTCATATCTAAGAAAAATTGCGTCCTTTCTACGTTCACGATAGTATTCCTCGAATTCTTTCTTAGCCATTTGTAAATCTCTGTAAATTACAACAATTTCTAATTCAGGCTTCAATTCTTTTAATATTCTAACATTTTTTATTGAATTCGCACAACAGATATTAGAACAGTAGGTTATACCTTCATCTTGTCTAGCATTTACGCATAAAATTATTGTTACTCGATTAATTTGATCTAACCATGAATGATCCTTATTTTGTAATTTCTGTTCTAACTCCAATTGAGTCATTACATTCTTATTTTTATCATTATACCCAAAAAGACCTGATGGTTTAAATTCTTGGCCTCCAGTAGCAACTATTATTGTTCCAATTTTTACATCATGAATTTCGTTATTTGAATCATTTATAACTACGTCATAATTTCCAACATAACCTTTGATATTTTTAATTCCACCATTTAAGAATACTTGAATATTGTTGTTTTTATCTATTTTCTCTTTTAATTCACGTAAAAATTCTAAGGCATTCTTATGAACTGGATACAAAACATTTAGAAATTTTAGGTTTCCACCTAATTCGCTTTCCTTTTCGACAAGGTATGCTTTAAATCCTTGATTAGCAATATTTAACGCTGCGGTCATACCAGAAACGCCCCCACCAATAATTAATGCTGTATGTGTAATGTCAACTTTATCTTCCTTTTGTGGCTTTAATAATTTTGATTTAGCAACATGCATCCTAATTAAATCTATAGCTTTTTCTGTAGCTGCTTCTTTTTCTGTCATGTGAACCCAGGAACATTGATCTCGAATATTTACAAGCTCAAAAAGATATTTGTTCAGACCTCCTTCTTGGCATGTTTCTTGAAATAATGATTCGTGGGTCCTAGGAGTGCAAGATGCTACGATAAACCGATTTAAATCATATTCAGCAATTAATTCCTTAATCCTTATTTGAGAATCAGAAGAACAAGAGTATAAATTTGCTTCACAAACCACTACATTTTGTAATTCCTTAACATATTCTACTACTCTTGGCACATCTACATAGTTTCCAATATTAATTCCACAATGACAAACCATTACTCCTATTCTTGGTTCATCTGTAATTTTAATTTCTTTTTCCGGTACATCAAATACTTTCTCTTTCATTTGAGTAAATTTGACGGAATTTAATAAATTAGCAATTTGTGCTGCTACTCCACTAGCGTCTGCAACTGTCTCTGGAATATCCATTGGTCCTTGGCAAAATCCACATAAGAAAACTCCATCTCTAGAAGACTTTAATTTATCAAAATATGACTTTTCTTGGAAAAAATTATACTTATCTAACTCAATTCCTAAAGAGTATCCTAATTCTTTAACTCCTTTTGATGGAACTAAGGGTGATGCTAAAACAACCAAATTAGCACGAAAATCTTTAAATTCACCTGTCTTTAAATCCTCATAATGTATGAATAGATCTTGAGTATCAGGATCTTCTTTAATTGTACTTATTTTTGATTGAAAATATTTTACTCCATATTCTTTTTGCGCTCTTTGTGTGAATTCATAGAAATTTTTACCATACGCACGAATGTCATGCCGAAAGACATAACATTCTGAATTATCCGAATGTTCTTGGGTTATTATTGCTTGTTTTGCCGTATAAGTGCAACAAACGCTAGAACAAAAAGGTACATTTTCATGAAGATCTCTTGAACCTGCACATTGAACAAAAGCGATAACCTCAGGTTCTTTATCATCGCTTAATCTCATGACATGCCCATCAAATGGTCCAGATGCGCATAATATCCTTTCATATTCAAGAGCACTTACAACATTTTCGTATCTATAACCCCATCTTGAAGATAAGTTTTCAGCAGGCATCTCAAAACCAGTTGCGACCACTACAGCTCCAACTTTAATGTCAAATTCTTCAGGTTTCTGTTCAAAATCGATTGCTTCTGCAGTGCATACTTTTTTACATACTTGACATACTCCTTTTTGTAAATACAAACACATCTCTGAGTCAATTAAGTAGATAGGAGGTACCGCTTGAGGAAAAGGAATATATACAGATTTTCTTTTACCAATATTCATTTCAAAAGGATTTGGAGCCAAAATTTTTGGACACTTATTAGCACAATCACCACAACCTTTACATTTTTCCTCGTCAACATATCGAGGTTTCTTTAGAATTTTGGCAGTAAAATTACCAGGTTCACCATCAATATGAAGAACCTCATGGTAAGTCATCAATTCAATATTGGGATTCCGAAACACTTCAACCATTTTTGGGGCTAAGATACATAAAGAGCAATCTAATGTTGGAAATGTTTTATCCAATTGAGCCATTCTTCCTCCAATTGAAGGTGATTTTTCCACTAAATAAACTTTAAATCCTAATTCGGTGAGATCAAGAGAAATTTGAATTCCTGCTATACCTCCTCCAATGACTAACACTGAACCCTCCATTATTTTTCTCCCTCCACCTTTTGATTAGAATCTACAATAGTTATTAGATTAACTAAGAATTCAGAAAAATCTACTATTTCTATTGATGCGATATCTTCATAGTCTTCTTGTAGACAAGACAAATGTATTTTACACTTAGGACATGAAGTGACCATTATTTCCCCTGCATCTTTTGCTTCTAATAACCTTTTATAGCGTAAGGCTTTTGAGCGATCATTGCAATTCATCCAGGAACTTACTCCACAGCACAAAGCATCAGTTTTATTATGTAGCATTTCAGAAAATTCATATCCTATTTGCTTTAAATGAGAAAAAATTTCACGTACATTATCTATTATCTTACTATCTTTCGGTAAAAATCTACTTAGACGACATGGGTCATGATAAGTAAATGGAATTGGTTGTTCTTTTTCAGATGGGTTCTTAAATTCAATTTTATTTGCTTTCCAATTTTCATAGACATACTCAATTAAATGTTTGATAACGAATTTTTTATTAAAATTTTCAAATAAATTCGGATAATCTACTTTAAATGTCCTATAACATTCAGCACATGCCGTAATTATTGTCTTAACTCCAGTTTCTTCAATTCTTTTAATATTCCTCTTCCCCAAATTGATAAATTCTTTGAGTTTTCCTTGACCCCAATAAAGGTCATGTCCACAACAAATTTCATCTTGAAGAACTACAATTGGCTCTTTTTCAATCTGGCAAAGTATGCTTAAAGTGCTTTCTGCTATAGAATCTGAATTTTCAAACTCAAAATTAAAATAGGGTAAACACCCAACATAAAACATAATCTTTCCTTGTTTTGAAATTTCACATCCCTTAGGAACCCATTCAAGGGATCTTTCTGGAATTATATGAGATTCACTCATTATCTCTGAGATAGTGGTATATACACCTTTATGAGCAATAAAATCATCCGGGTTTTGATTATACGATTCTCGCATTTTATATTTTGTCATTCTAACAATATCTGCAAAATTAATTCCTTCAGGACAATTTTGAAGACAAGCATTACAAGTTAAACAATCCCATAAAATGCCACTCTCAATAATTTTATCTTCAAAACCCTCTAATATCATTTGAATTATTCTACTAGGTTCAAAAGTCTGAACCTTGCTGAGTTGACAGACACCACTACAGCGAACACATTGATAACATCTATACAATAATTTCCTTATATTTGGTTCATAAACTTTTTCAATGTAAGAATTGATGTCATCGCTGAGTTCTTCTGAATCATCTGTTTTTTTAGTCTCAGTAATAATATTCACTTCATTCAATTATTCAAATTTTAAAAATTGAATTGATAATGATTAGAAAAAAAATAGAAAGAATTTATTTTTTCTGATTAGAATTAATAACTCTATTGTCAAATGAGAAATTATAGATATGATAGCGTTAAATTCTTTTTAATTTAACCTTACATTGCTAATGTCCTAATCATAGCATTTATTTGTTCAAAATCGTAATGCTTAATAGAAATTGCCCCAACTGGACAATTCACCGCACAAGTACCACATCCTTTGCATAAACTTGAATTTACAGAAGATTTTTTTATTGGTAGACTTACTTCTTCAAATTCCTTCATGACACTTATAATTTCTATTGCGCTATAGGAACATGCTTCCTCACATGTTCCACATCCGATACACATCTCTGGATCTACTTCCGCTATTAATCCAGATGTGGTAATTTCCTCTGCGCTTAAAAACCTACATGCTCTTCCTGCGGCACCATTTCCTTGTGATATTGAATCTTGTATATTTTTTGGCCATTGGGCACATCCACATAAGAATATTCCATCAGTAGCAAAATCTAACGGTCTCAATTTAACATGAGCCTCTAAAAAGAAACCATTTTTGTCTAGAGGAACCTTGAGCATTTTTGCTAGCTCATCTAAATTGTCAGCGGGAATCATAGGTGTGGATAATACTAATAAATCTGTATCAAATTTGATATTATCTTGTAAATTGGTATCAAATACTTTAATTTCAAACTTACTTGTTCCACTATTTTTCTCTTTAATTACAGGCGGATTATCTAAATCATATCTCAAAAAAATGGCATCTTTTCTTCGTTCACGATAATATCTTTCAAATTCTTTCTTTGCCATTTGAAGATCTCTATAAAGAACAATTAGTTTAAGGTCTTGCTTTAATTCCTTTAAGATATTAATATTCTTTATAGCACTTTCACAACATATATTTGAACAATATGTTATCCCTTTTTCTTGTCTAGCATTAACACATAATAGAGTAGTAATGTGATTAAGTTTATCAAGCCATGAATTATCTTCATCCTTTAATTTCTGTTCTAGTTGTAATTGTGTAATTACATTGTGGTTCGTATATTTATATTCAAAAAATTCATTAGGTTTTAATTCTTGTCCTCCAGTGGCAACAATAATAGTGCCAATTTTTAACTCATGAATTTTATTATCTGAATCGATAAGTGAAACATTATAATTACCAAGATATCCATTAATATCTTTTAAATCAGAATTTGAAAAGATTTGAATATTCTTATTCTGTTCAACCTTTTCTATGGTTTCGTTTAGTAAGACTGAAGCATCCTCTTGAGTAGGATATAGCATATTTAAGTATCTTAAATTTCCACCTAAATATTTCTCTTTTTCTATAAGATAAACAATAAATCCTTGATTAGCTATGTTTAATGCAGCAGTCATTCCGGATATTCCTCCACCGATTACCATTGCAGTTTGAGTGATTTTCAATTTCTTTTCTTCTTGTGATTTTAATAATCTTGATTTAGCAACACCCATTCTTATTAAATCAATTGCTTTTTCCGTAGCAAGCTCTTTTTCTGTCATATGTACCCATGAACATTGATCACGGATATTCACCATTTCAAATAAGTATTTATTTAATCCCGCTTCTTGGCATGTCTCCTGGAATAGAGATTCGTGTGTTCTTGGCGTACAAGAAGCTACAATAAATCTATTTAAATTATATTCACCTATTACTTCTTTAATTCGTTCTTGAGAATCTGAACTACAAGAATACAAATTATCTTCACAAAAGACTACATTAGGCAATGTTTTTATGTGTTCTATAACTTGAGGAATATCAATGTATTTTCCAATATTGATACCACAATGACAGATAATGACTCCAATTCTGGTTATATCTGTTTCTTTAACTATTTTTTCTGGTATCTCAATAATTTTCTCTTTTGTTTCAGTAAATTTAAAGGAATTAAGTAGAATCGCTACTTGTGAAGCTACCCCACTAGCGTCAGCTACCGTTTCTGGTATATCCATTGGACCTTGACAAAAACCAGCTAAAAAAAAGCCCTCTTTAGAGGATAAAGATTTATTATAATATGATTTCTCTTTAAAAAAATTATAATCATCCAACTCGATATCTACAACTTTCGCTAATTCCTTAGTTCCAGCTGAAGGGACAAGAGGTGTAGCTAACACCACTAGATTTGCCTTAAAATCCTTAAATTCACCCGTTTTTAGATCTTCATAATGAATTACTAAATCATTTGTTTCTGGATCTTCTATTATTCTACTAATTTTAGTCTGGAAATATTTTACTCCATATTCTTCCTGAGCTCTCTGGGTAAATTCATAAAAGTTTTTACCATAAGCTCTAACATCATGCCTGAATACAAAACATTTGGATTGTTCAGAGTGTTCCTTAGTTATGATTGCTTCCTTAGCTATATACATACAACAAACTGAAGAGCAATAGGGAATTCCCTCGCGTAAATCCCTTGACCCCGCACATTGAATAAATCCTATTATTTCTGGCTCTTTCTCATCACTTGGTCTTAAAATGTGACCTCCAAACGGACCAGACGCAGACAGCATCCTTTCATATTCTAAAGCATTTACTACATTTTTATAATTATAACCCCATCTTGAGGTTAACTCTTCTCCTAATACATCATATCCAGTAGCAACAACGATAGCACCAACGTTTAATTTAATTTCTTGAGGTTTTTGTTCAAAATCTATTGCTTCTGCCTTACAAACTTTTTCACAAACTCCGCATACTCCTTTAGTGAGTTTTAAACATAATTCAGGGTCAATTAAATATACAGGGGGTACTGCTTGAGGAAATGGAATGTAAATAGATTTTCTTTTACCTAGATTCATATCAAATATGTTAGGGAATTCAATTTTTGGACATTTAGTAGCACAGTCACCACATCCTTTACATTTAGTCTCATCAATATAACGAGGTTTCTTAAAGACTGTAGCCACAAAATTTCCTGGCTTTCCAGAGACTTTTTGAACTTCATGATAAGTCATTAATTCAATGTTAGGATTTCTAAATACTTCCACCATTTTAGGGGCAAGAATACATAAACTGCAATCATTTGTTGGAAAGGTTTTATCAAGTTGAGCCATTCTTCCTCCAATTGAAGGAGTCTTTTCTACTAAGTAAACTTTAAAGCCTAATTCAGTTAAATCCAAAGAAGTTTGTATCCCTGCAATCCCCCCACCAATAACTAATACTGATCCTTCCATTATTTAACACTTTTTAATTTTTTTGATAAAGAGTTGTTTTCCGCATCTTTTTTTCCGTTGATTAAAAAATAAAGAAATGTAATTATATAAATATTTTTATAATAAATGATCAATATCCTACATTTTTCACTTTGTGAATGATCAGTCCCAAACATCTTTTGTGTTTGATTTTTCGTAATCGGTCATAATTCCCATCTTTCTTTAGACTTTCTGAATGTTTTGTTCGTTTTTGTTAAGTAATTAAAAGAATGAGATCCAAATTGGGAACTTTTCTTGTGGAAATGATGGATTTGAGTAGGAGAATATTTTAAAATTGTCCATTGTCTACATAATGTTAGATGATGATAATAATAAATAATATTATGATCCATCTCCAACACATTTCTCATTAAAGTTAGCAGAATCGATCAAGAATCATTAAAATAATGCAGAAAATGGAGAAAGCATTGATGTTGCTACTGGAGAAGAGTTTATTATTAAGATATTAAATCAAATTAGAGATAGACTACCAAATACAACATGACTTAGCCATTATATCGATTTTAGGGAGGATTAGTTCAATTAAGAAATTCATCAATATAGGTAACATAAACCAACATTGGAAGAAGTAAATAAAACATGCCATACCCCATTTTAGTTAAGCTGTAACTCACACGAATTGGACGTTCATTAGGATACACTTTTCGATCAATAACTTTATCCTTTTCCAATTCTTTCAGCCGTTTTGATAATGTTCCTACATTAACATGAGATAACATGGATTTTAATTCATTAAAAAAAAAACTTTCCCCCTCTCTACTTAAAACGAATATAATGTCTAAAACATATTTTGAATCAAGAATTTCTATCGCCTTTCGTAATGAATGTAATTCAAATTCAATAGAACCCTTATTTTGTTTATTTAATCCTTGGAAATGCTTTTTTAATCCATTTCGAACAGATTCTTGCATTTTTGGAATTAATTCAATCATTTCTTTTAATTCCTCTTTTTTCTTTTCTAAAGAATATCCCATTTTTACCACCCATGAAATTTGGATTAAAATAGTGTAAGTATAAGAACTTATACTTACTCATTCAAATCGCACTTTTTGATTTATAAATAATGTATTAAATATTAATATTATAGTAAATATAAAAAATATACCTAAAACAAAATGATAACAAACAAAAATTCAAGCAGTAAAGGATTAAAAGCGAATCAAGTTAAATATCAAGATCGTATTGATTTGGGAAAAACCTCATCAAAATGTGATTTAAAGCAAATAATCTGTTTTACTGGATTCATAATTGCAATACTAATAGATTTAAATCTAATTCAATTGATGTCATCAATTCAAAATATCTTAAAATGGTATTTCAGACTAATAATTGCTGTTCCAATTATCATCATTGCTCTTAGAATTGCAAAAAAAAGTCTGAAAATTATATATGGTGAGATTCGAACACCTCCACATGTGATTAGAAATGGACCATTTCGATACTCCCGTCATCCCATGTATTTAAGCGCTATATTATTGTATTTTAGTCTTAATATCGCGACATTTTCAGTTATTGGATTTATTTATTCTATGGGAATATTCGCACTTTATTCATACTTTGCCCATTATGAAGAAAAATACTTGATATTAGAATTTGAAGAAGAATATAAAGATTACATGAATCAAGTATCACGTTGGATAGGATTTCCAAAAAAACAAATGTGATATATTATTTTTACTATTTTTCCATCTTATTAAAGCAATACTTCTGTGATTATTTCTTACACTTTTTCTTTTTCTACTAAATTTTCATTAAAATCAGACTCTGAATTTACCTTTCAGGAATTTTACAAAATTCTAATCTTAATAGTTAAGAATTTGTCCTACATATTCTAAAAAGGAATAAAACTTAATGTAAAATAATTTAAAATTTAACAAAAACATATAAACGATCAAGCTTATGGACTATTTACATAATTTTAGAAAAAGGTGCGAATTAATGAAAAATTGCAAATATAAAACAAATAAGAGGAAAAAAGTAAATATTTGGTTTGTAATCACGATTTTTATAACATTAGTCATAATCCCAAATTTATTAGCAAGTAATAGAAGAAGTAACGCAAAGATAATAGAAGATATTACTACATCTATCCTTAAAATATCTAATGTATTCCACGAAGATACAACTGGACAGGCAAAAAGTGTTTACGTGAGTGGAGATTATGTCTATGTAGCAGATGGTTCTTCGGGCTTAGCAGTAATTAATATTTCAGTCCCGACCGACCCGGGAACGCCATTTTACGAAGATACGACCGGATCAGCATATGATGTTTACGTGTATGGAGATTATGCCTATGTGGCAGATTATGGGTCTGGCTTAGCGGTTATCAATATATCCAACCCGACTGACCCGGGAACGCCATTTTACGAAGATACAACCGGATCGTCATATAATGTTTACGTGAGCGGAGATTTTGCCTATATGGCTGATTATGGCTCAGGCTTAGCGGTTATCAATATATCCGACCCGACTGACCCGGGAACGCCTTTTTACGAAGATACGATCGGACTTGCATTTGATGTTTACGTGAGTGGAGATTTTGTCTATGTAGCAGATGGAGATGAAGGTTTAGCGGTCATTGATATATCCAACCCAACCAATCCAGGAACACCCATCTACGAAGACACGATCGGAAGTGCAGTGGGCGTTTATGTGACCGGAGATTATGCCTATGTAGCGGATAGTCTTTCAGGCTTGGCGGTTATTGACATTTCCGATCCTACCAACCCGGGAACGCCCGTTTATGAAGATACGACCGGATCAGCATATGATGTTTACGTATATGGAGATTATGCCTATGTAGCGGATAGTCTTTCAGGCTTAGCGGTTATTGACATTTCTGATCCAACCAACCCAGGACTGCATGTATACGAAAACACAGCGGATTCTGCACATGGAGTTTACGTAGACGGGGATTATGCCTATGTGGCTGAGGAAAATGCGGGTTTAGCAGTCGTTGAAATTTCCGAACCGATAAATCCAACAACCCCTGTATATGAAAACACTAATTCTCATGCAGATGGAGTTTATGTTAGCGGTAATTATGCTTATATGGCTTCTCGTCTTGGAGGCTTAGCTATCATTGATATTTCTGATCCAATCAATCCCGGAATAGCCATACATGAGAGTACAAGCGGAGCTGCACGTAAGGTTTACGTGGACGGAGATTACGCCTATGTAGCGGTTGATACGTCGGGCTTAGCGATCATTAATATATCTGACCCGACCAACCCGGGAACACCCGTGTATGAAGATACGGGTTTTATTGCAAATGATGTTTATGTGAGCGGAGATTATGCCTATGTAGCTGATGGTACCCCAGGTTTGGAGATCATTGATGTTTCTGATCCAACCAACCCAGGACTGCCTAAAGGCGTAGGCTTAGCTGGTTTTGCACTTAGTGTTTACGTGGAGGGGGATTATGCTTATGTAGGAGTTGAAAATTCAGGCTTGGCGATTCTTGACATTTCTGACCCTACCAATCCTGGGACACCCATATATAGAAATACGGCTCATTCTGCAAATGATGTCTACATAAGCGGAGATTATGCCTATATAGCAGATGGACTTTCAGGCTTAGCGATCATTGACATTTCCGACCCGACTAATCCAGGGGTACCTATATATATGGATACAGCTGGTGTAGCACGGGACGTTCACGTGAGCGGAGATTACGCCTATGTAGCTGATGGTACCTCAGGTTTAGCGGTTATTGACATTTCTGACCCTACCAATCCAGGAATGCCCATATACGAAAATACGGATGGAATCTCTACAGACATTTGGGTGAGCGGAGATTATGCCTATTTAGCAGATTTTTATCCAGGTTTGGCCATCATTCAAATTCGAAGTCATGTTGTAAACCCGATATTAACAAGCTCACCAAGTGACTTCAGTGTAGAACTCGGTTATACAGGGCAAAATATTTCATGGACGGCAGTAGATCCAAACCCAAGCAATTTCACGATTGAGCTTCAGGGGTCTGGTATCGTAGTTGGTCCGAGTATGTGGTCAAATGGCACGGCAATTTCGTATAATGTTCCAGATGGTCTATCCAAAGGTCAATATATCTATACGGTGAATTTTACGGATATTTATAGTCATTTTACGACCCACACAGTTACTATGACTGTTGGAGAAATAACAGCAGATGGAGCTATTCCTATCGAATTAATTATTCTAGCTTCGATTATTGGTGGAGGAGCAGTGATAGGTATAGCAAGCATATTGTTAATTAGAAGAAAAAAGAAAAGAAAACAATAATTAAATTCGTATTAAAACTTTTTTTTATATTTCTTTTTCTACAGTTTTAGACTACCACTTTATCATTTTTCATTGAGTTTTCATTGAAATCAGACTCTGAATTTACCATTTCATACGTGTCTGTAGAGGTGGATAATTTTAATATAATTTAAAGTTAATAAGAAAGAGAGATGGAATTTTTTAAATCAATAAAAATTGTATGTTAAATTGCTTGTAATGGACCTAGTTTTTTAATTTCATTTGTAAATTCCGTAATAACTTCAGCAAATCTTTTTCCTTCAGACGCACTAACCCATTCAAGTCTAAATCTTTTTTCAAGATTGAATATTTTTAGAACTTCCTGAAAATTTTCAAACCTATCTCTTGCAAACTCATTTCCTTTCAGATAATGACAGTCACCAATGTGACAGCCTGTCACAATGACTCCGTCAATCCCATCTCTAAATGCTTCTAAAATAAAAGCCGGGTCTACTCTACCAGAGCACATTACTCTTACTATTCTAATAGTGGGAGGGTATTGAAAACGAGATACGCCAGCTAAATCTGCCCCAGCATAACTACACCAATTACAACAAAAACACAATATATTAGGGTGAAAATCCTTTTTATTTACTTTCTTTTTTGACTTAGACATAAATTAATACCTTATAATTTAACTTTGGACTAAAAGAGCAGAAATCATAGCGTGAATTTGCTCAAAACCAAAATGTTTAATAACTATTGTTGAATTAGGGCATTGAGCACCACATGTGCCACAACCTTTACAAAGCGCTGGATTTATGTGGGATTTCTTTATAGTCATTGTGAAATCTTCAAATGTTCTTTCTTCCTCTATTAATTCTATAGCATTAAATTGACAGACTTCCATACAGCTTCCACAGCCAATGCAATTTTCCTCTATTACGACAGCTACAAGCCCAGATGTTACAAGTTTTTTAGCACTTAAGATTTTAACTGCTTGACCAGCAGCTCCATTAGATTGGGCAATTGATTCTCGAAGATCTTTAGGCGAATGTGCACACCCACATAAATATATACCGTCTGTTGCAAAATCAATTGGTCTCAATTTAACATGAGCTTCTAAAAAGAATTTATCCTCATTAAGTGGAACTTTTAACATTTTTGCTAACTCTTCGTTTTCTTTTATGGGTGCTACAAGCCCCGTACTTAACACAATTAAATCTGGATTTATTTCAAGTTCTCCTAAATCTGGATTGTTTACTGTTATTATTAACTGTTTATTTTTAATATTTAATTCAGGAAGTTTAGTTTCATCAAATCTAATGAAAATAATCTTTTTATCTCGTGCTAAGTTATAGTATTTTTCTTTAAAACCATATGTTCGAATATCACGATATAGAATCACTATTTCTATATTAGGATTGATTTCTTTTGCTTTCAACGCATTTTTAATGGCTTCTGAACAGCAGATTCTGCTACAGTAGGAGTGATCTTCATTTCTAGATCCAACGCATTGAATCATAACAACTGATTTCAATCCTTTTATTTTATCCGTAGTAAAAAGATCTTTTTCAAATTCAGTTTGAGATATAATTCTTTGATCTTGCCCGAAACTATATTCTTTTGGTTGATATTCTTTTGCGCCAGTAGCTACAATGATTATCCCATGTTCTAGATCAACACTTTTGCTATTATTTCCGTAGCTTACATTTGTGGAAAAATTTCCTATATATCCTGATATTGAATTGATTTGAGCATTTTTATATACTTGAATTAGTTGATTATCTTCAACATTTTTAATTAGGTTTTCAAGATATTCCTGGGTATCATCATTTTCGAGGGTTCGATAAATATTTTTAGCAAGCCCACCTAGAGCTTCTTCCTTTTCAATTAAGAAAACTTCATACCCTTGAGAAGCTAAATTTAATGCTGCTGACATTCCAGATACACCCCCGCCTATAATTAGCCCTTTATTTATTACAGTGATTTCTTGTTCCTGTAACGGGATTAATTGACTAGCCTTCGCCACTGACATACGCAATAAATCTTTTGATTTTGCGGTTGCTCTTTCAGGTTCATGCATATGAACCCATGAACATTGATCTCGAATATTAACCATTTCAAAAAGATATTTATTTAAACCAACCTCCCTGATTGTTGCTTGAAATAAAGGTTCATGTGTTCTTGGAGTACATGAGGCAACGATAACTCTATTGAGTTGGTTTTCTTCGATTTTTTCTTTAATAATAGTCTGAGTATCTGCTGAACAGGTATATAAATTATGTTCTGCATAAACTACATCAGGTAAAGTTTTCACATATTCAACTACATCAGGAACATCAACAACCCCACCAATATTTATCCCGCAATGACATATAAATACTCCTATTCGCGGTGGTTGATCACTTACATCTATTTCCTCGGGAAGTTCTTTCTTAGAGACTAATTTGTTTCTTGCTTCTGATAAAAGAACATTTACACATCCAGCAGCAGCACTAGCTTCAATAACAGTTTCTGGAATATCTTTAGGTGTTGCGAAAGACCCACAAACATAAATCCCTGGTCTTGAAGTTTCTACTGGGTTAAAAGTTCCAGTTTTACAAAACCCATATTCATTTAACTGGATATTTAATTTCTGTGCTAGTTCTTTTGCTTGTTGATTAGGTTGCATTCCTACAGAAAGGACGACTAGATTAAAAATTTCTTCAATAATTTTTCCATTTCCTGTTTCATAATAAACCTTTAAATCTTTAGAGTCCGGAATTTCCTTAATAGAAGATATTCTACGTCTGATATATCTTACTCCATACTCATTCTTCGCTCGTTCAATATATTTATCAAAATCTTTACCATATGCTCTGACATCCATTGTAAAAATAGTTGGTTCTATAATATTCATATGCTCTTTTGCTATTACTGCTTCCTTTGTAGTATACATACAACACACAGAAGAGCAGTATTCAATTCTATGTTTTCTATCCCTTGACCCTATACAATGTAAAAAGGCAATTTTTCTAGGGATAATTCCATCAGAAGGGCGAATTATTAAACCTGAGTGTGGTCCACTAGCACTGAGTATACGTTCAAATTCAATACTAGTAATCACATTTAAATGCTTACCGTAACCAAATTGCGTTAAAGGTGTAGGATCGTATTCATCAAACCCAATTGCTAATACTACAGCTCCTACATTGAGGTTAATTAATTCATTTTGAAGTTCGTAATCTATAGCTTTTGCTTTACAAATTCCTTTACAAATACCGCAACCTATACATTTTTCTTTATTAATTGAGAACACTAATGGAACTGCTTGAGGAAATTTTACAGATATTGCTGCAATATTAGAAAGCTTCTCATTAAAAAAATCTATAGCCTCTATAGGACAATGTTGAGCACATAACCCGCACCCTGTACATTTATTATGATCCAAAAGAAGCGTTCTTTGAGTTAAATCAAGATTAAAATTACCAGGAACACCTTCAATTTTTTCAATTGATGAATTAATTAAAATATCGATATTTTCATGTCGACCAGTTTGTACCAATTTTGGGGCAAGTATACATATTGCACAGTCATTAGTTGGAAATGTCTTATCTAATTGAGACATAACCCCACCTATACTGGTTGTCGATTCTGCTAGATAAACTTTATAACCTGAATCTGCTAAATCTATAGAAGTTTGGATCCCTGCAATTCCGCCACCAATAACTAAGACAGCGCCGACTTTCTCCATTACTTCTCCTCAACTGTTTGATTAGGTTCTATTATTTTTATAAAATCCACTAAGAATTCTGAAAAATCTAAGATTTCAATAGAGGAGAAGTCTTCATAGTCTTTTTTTAGACAATTTAAGTGCATTCGACATTTTGGGCATGCTGTAATCATTTTTGTTCCAGCAGCTTTAGCTTCTAAAAGACGCTTATATCGTAAAGCTTTAGACTTTTCATTACAATTCATCCAAGAATTTACTCCACAACAATAGGAATTTTCTTTATTATGTTCCATTTCATTAAAATTATATCCTATTGTCTTCAAATGTTTGAAGATTTCTCGGACTTTCTCAATAATTTTATTATCCTTTGGTAAAAATCTACTTAATCTACAAGGGTCATGATAAGTGAAAGGAATAACATCACTAGATTCATTAGGATTTTTAAATTGGACTTTTCCCTGCTTCCACTTATCATATATATATTCAATTATGTGTTTAACTTCAAATTTTTCATTAAAATCTTCAAAAAGCTTCGGGTAATCAATTTTAAAAGTTCTATAACATTCAGCACATGCAGTAACTATTTTTGAGATTCCTGCTTTTTCAAAGATATTTATATTTTTTTTTGCTAATTCGATAAAAACTTCGAATTTTGCTTGACCCCAATATAAATCGTGACCACAACATATTTCATCTTTAAGAATAACTACTGGATCTTTTTCTAATTGACAAATAATCTTTAAAGTGCTTTCTGCTATGGAATTTGAGTCTTGAAATTCATAATTAAAGAAAGGTAAACATCCTACATAATATAAAATATCTCCTTTATTTGAAATTTTACAGCCTTTTGGAATCCAATCTAAAGGTCTTTCAATTTTAATATTTTTTTGAATCATAAGTTCTGACATTAGAGGATAAATACCTTTATGAGCAATAGAACGATCAGGATTTTGGATATCTTTTGTTCGCATTTTATATCTAGCCATTCTGACAATATCAGCAAAATTAATATCTTTAGGGCAATGTTGTAAGCAACTATTGCACATTAAACAATCCCATAATACCTGACTATTAATTATCTCATCTTCAAAACCTTCTAATATCATTTGAATGATTCTACTAGGTGTAAATTTTTGAACTTTACTGATTTGACATACACCTGAGCAACGGGCGCATTGATAGCATTTTTTCAATAAATCAATTAAATTTGGTTCATATATCTTTCTTAAGTACGAATCAAATTCATCTGCTTCCAATTTTGCCCTTTTAGATCTTTCAATTTCTACTATAAAATTCACTTCCTTATTTTAAGTTTTTCATGAATTCATTTCTTCGTTCAATTTTTGATTTAGAAAACTTTGTTATTAGGGTTTTCATATTTCTTTTTACATTTTCATCAAGTTTTAGATTCTTAATTATATTTTTATCTAATGCTTTTTGGAATAATTGTTTACCTTTTTCAGTACGAGGAATTACAGTGGTAAATTTGTCTGGAGATCCAAGCCCTCCAAACGAAATATCTGAATAAACATTAGTAAAATCAAGACAGGAATGGCAAGCTGGGCGTATATAATTAACTAATTTATTAAAAGGAATATGAATTATCTTTTCTTTTGAGTTTTTATCCTCTACCTTTAGAATTAAATCTTCCTTAATGTTTATTTTTTTTATATCTTCAAATTTTACCTTAAACTCTTTTTCAAATTTCTCGATTTGAGATTTTTCAAATAGAAAATTATGATAACAGAATAAACCAAAACAAATCTCAATATGTTCCGAAGGGGTAACACCTAAAGTTTGCATACATCTAATAGTATAAATTTGACAAGGTGTTCCCACAATTGCTAACTTTTTAAATTTATAATGACTTAATTGAGGAATTGAGCGTGTATAAGTGCTAAACCTTTGTATTTCATCTACTTGTGGAGATACATTCAAAATTGTACCCGATGCTTTAATTAGGTCACCTTTATTCTCTGCTAACATGGCTTCTCGAGAAAATGGACTCTCAACTTTAGAGACTATTGCTCCATCGATAATTTTATTTTCTAATAAGAAATTTAAAAGTGTATTTACCACACCTCCATCTGTCCCATGTTTAAGAAATTCTTCATCTATAGTCTGACAAGAATAGACATCTTCAGCAAATCCGTAAGGCATTGATGTAAAATCAGTGAATTGATAAGTATTATTTAGGTCATCATCTAAGATATGTGTTTGAGGGCATAAGTAATAACATATACCGCACTCAAGGCATGCATCTTTGTTTATGTATTCAGGAGGAGAATTAGGTTTTTTGAAGCCTATAACAGTTTCGAATGCTGCTGAACAGAAAGAAGTGCATCCTCCACATTCTTGGCAGATTCCTTTTTCGTGAACTTCCTTAATTAAATCTTGAAAAGTTTTTATACTCATAATAATAACTTTTACATTACTCCTTTTCCAATTTGATTGGTTTACAATTTTTTCTTTTTATTCCAGCTATCCGTTCAAGTAAGGGTTGTCCAGGTTTAACATCCTTTAAACTTTTAGATTCAATTAATCCTTTCTTAATAGCGTCCTTAAAAAGTTTATCGCCTAATTTAGTTCTCGTTATTACCGAAGACCACCCACTGGGTGAACCAATTGAGCCAATACTGACATCTGCAAAATCGCATGTTAGATCCTCGCAAAAATGACAATTGTACCGAGCATAAGATTTAACTTCCTTTAAGGGTACTCTTAAGTCCTCACCAGAATCTAAGTATATAATGAATTTACCTCCACTTATATCCATTTTTGTTACTTTTTTAAAATCTGTTTGAAATTGTTCTTTAATTAAGTTAAGGACGCCCTCGTAAGGAAAAGATTCCATGCAGAAAAGTCCTATTCTATATTTGATATTCTTGAAAAAAGGCAGTCTACTTGGAAATAAATTTCCTTTTTCTAAAGCGTTCATCATACACGGGACACCTACAATCGCAATATTATCGTACTTTTTTGTTTCATCGATTATACTTAATGTTGATGCATTTGCGTATTTAGTTCCACTAGT
Organism: Promethearchaeia archaeon; assembly: GCA_029856145.1. Taxonomy (GTDB): domain Archaea; phylum Asgardarchaeota; class Lokiarchaeia; order Sigyniarchaeales; family SOKP01; genus Loki-b32. The sequence continues at coordinate 11,674 of JAHQWK010000030.1, read as the reverse complement.
TTTGTACAAATCTTTAATGTCTTCTACTATTACTGGTTCTGGTTTCCATAAGTCCTTCGAATGTTGTACTGCTACAATGGCGTCAACTAATTTATTTTTGAGTAAATATTCGAGTAGAGAAGTTACAATCCCACCATCTTGTCGAACTTTTTTAATTTCATCCTTAGTGGTGGTGGCAGAATATGTATTAATATAACTATTAATTTTTTCTGAAAATTTTAAAGATTTATCAAGTTTATTTATACTTTTACCTGCTTGTTCAATTGAAAAAGATCTCGGACAAACAGAATAACATAAGCCACATTTTATACAAGTTTCATCATCAATCTCTAAAGTGTCTGCGGTGACTGTAATTGCATTAACAGGGCAAATTGATGAGCACCAACCACATTGACAGCATACTTTAAAATCAAACACAATAGAAACGGTTTCAAAAAAATGTTCAATAAAACCATCAGGTATCTCTTTAACTTGATACCTATAGAAATATTCTTTTTCCTCGACTTCTTTTTCTTCTCCCTTTATTTTCTTAATGACTGTTTTAGTTTTTATTTCAATATGTTCTTCAATATATCCTTGTTCTTTAAGATAAATAATATCACGAATGACGTTTTCTGGTGGAAAATCTTTTAGAGTTTTTGAAATTTCCTCTAAAAATAACGGTTCTTTACCTATTAATGCCTCTAACACTAATTTACGCTCTGTTTCAGCATCGATCATAGTATCTAATATTTCATAAAATTCTTCTTCAGAATATTTTCCAGTTTTCAAAATTTCATCTTTTGCTTCGAAAAATGCCCTAATTTGAAAGTTTTCGACTGCTTTATAGGTGGCATCCATTAAATTTCTTGGCGATATTCCATTGAAATTGATAGTTCTTGAAATTTGAACCATATTTTCATCCTTTTGGATTACATTTTCTATAAAAATTTTTATTTTTAATTGAATACTATTTAAAAACCCCTTCCCTTGCAAGGTTAGTCTTCTTATAACTAGAATTTGTTTATAAGAATCATTCTGTAGGGGTAGTTATAACTTGTTTTGTATCAACTTTCATTTCTTCGGGTTCTAAGTTCAGTGGACTTGGTCCAGCTTTTTTTACCTTTTCGTAAGCATCCTCGACAGATTCGACAAATTTCCCAGCATCTCCTCCACTTAACCAATACATATTTATTCTTTGACTACCGAAACCTCTAGATTCTAAGATTCTATTTGCTAAATCAACATGCCTTTCGGCTGTGAAATTACCGTTTTTAAATTGACATTCATTAGGTCTTCAACCGACAATCATAACACCATCAGCTCCCGCACGAATGCTATACAAAATGTGCTTAATGTCAACTCTACCGGTACATCTTACTTTGATAATTTTTACCGCAGGAGTATACTTTAATCGGGAAACCCCAGCTAAATCAGCCGCGCTATATCCTCATTTTAAGCAAGCAAACACGATCATATTATAAGTATTATTCATGTTTGTTTAACCACCTCCTAAAAGACCATCAATTTCAGCAAATAATTGATGATCTCGATAATATCTGATATCAATTGCTTGAGTAGGACAACACGTAGCACAAATACCGCATCCGTCACAATTTATTTCATCAATAAACGCACCGATATCCTTTTCAATCCTAATGGCATTTTTAGGACATTCTTTTTCGCATCGTCTACAAGAAATGCAGAATTCACTGTCCACCTCCGCAGTAATAAGTTCTATATCGATTTCTCCTGGTGATGTTAACTCAGCAACTTTACTAGCCGCAGCTCTAGCTTGAGAAACTGAATAAGAAATATTTTTCGGTCCCTGAGCAAATCCAGCAATAAAAATTCCTTTTTCCTTTGTTTCTTGTGGCATTAAACCGAAATGTGATTCTGTAAGAAAGCCATACATATTAGTATCAAGATTTAATACTTTTACAATCTGTTCAGTACCTTTTGAAGGGAGTGCTGCTGTAGATAAAACAACTAAATCAGCATCAATTTTTACAATCTTATCTGTGAGAGATGAATATACGCGAACTTTCACATTTTTAGTTTCAGGATCTTCAGAGATTTCACCAACTTTTCCACGAATCATTCTAATACCTGCATCTTTAGCTCGTTCATAGTATTCTTCAAATCCTTTTTCAGGAGTTCTTATATCAATATAACAGATTGTTATGTTCGCATCGGGAAATTCTTCCAGTAATAATCGCCCATTTTTTAATGCAAGCATACAACATACACCACTACAATAGGTTCTTTCTGTTTCTCGACTTCCCACGCACTGTATAAAAACAATTTCTTTAGGCTCTTTATCATCTGAAATTCGGTGCACATGGCCTTCAAGTGGTCCATTTGGAGCTAAAATCCGTTCTAGTTGAACTTGAGTTATAACATTCTCGATTTCACCATATCCATATTCACCATAAGGTTCATGAATATCCCAACCTGTTGCTATTATTACTGTCCCAACTTCAATATTGACTTCTTTTGGTATTTGACTAAAATCAATAGCATCTAATTCACAAGCGTCTACACACGAGAAACATTCTATACAAGCATTCCTGTCTATATCATATAAAAACGGTACTGCTTGATCAAATGATATGTCAATTGCTCTCCGTGCCCCTAAATTTTCGTCGAAATAATTTGTTGTGTAAACTGGACACACTTCAGCACAAGCTCCACACCCATTACATTCATCTGTTGTATAACGTGGTTTCTTTTCAATGGTAACAGTATAATTACCCACATATCCTTCAATTTTCTTTACTTCGCTAAAGCTTAATAATTCAATATTCTCATTTCTATTGATATTGAGCATAACAGGCCCGCAAATTCATATCGCACAGTCATCTGTAGGAAAAGTTCTGTCAAGTTGAGACATTCTCCCCCCTATCGTAGTTTTTTGTTCGACAAGATAGACTTTAATACCTTGGTTAGCAAGATCCAAAGCTGCATTCATACCGCCAATTCCACCTCCTACAACTAAAGTAGCTTTAGTGACAGGGACAGTTTTAATAGGAACTGGCTCCAATAGTTTTGCTCTCTCAATACCACTTTTCACTAAGATTTTTGCCTTTTCTGTAGCTTCTTCTTTACTATCTGTACACCAAGAACAATGTTCCCGTACATTAACCATTTGAAAGTAATAAGGATTTAAATCTGTCTTAGCGATGGTCCCTCGGTAGATCACCTCGTGTGTGCGCGGTGTTCAAGCTGATGCCACAATTCTGTTTAAATTCTTTTCGTTAATATCCTCAATTATTTCGTTTTGAGCATTATCAGTTCAAAGAAATGAATTTTTCTTTGATATAATGATTTCATCTCCAAGATTTTTCACATATTCCACTAATTCATCGCAACCTACTTTAGTCTTAATATTTACGCCTCATTGACAAGCATAGTATCCAATCCGATGAGTTTTATTTTCCATTCCTCTTATCACATCAACCTCTAATTTTTTTATACAAGATTGTAGAATCTTAATTTAATAACATTAATTAATATTATATCTTTTAGATTTTATTCTTTTTAATATTTTTATTTCTTACTATTTATCTATGTAAGCAAAATTTTAGATTATGATTATAGATTCAAAACAAATTTTATCTTAATGAAAGTTTAAGAACAAGAAATTTCGATAAGCATTAAGAAAGAAAGGGAGAATTGATCATTTTTGCATATTTTCATGAAAAAATTTAAACAAAAATGTGAGAATTTATGATAATGATTTCTCTAGGTATAGAATTAAATTTTAATAACCATTCCGCTTTTCTAAGTTTTAATTTTTCTAATATGGTTTCGCACATTTTTTCATTCGACTTATTTTTAAAAGTTTTCAATTAAATTATAGAGATCCGGGAGAATTGCTATTTAAATGTTCTTTGTAATAATTAGATTTATTTAAAAGGTATTTTTGAGCGAGTGCCTTGAACATCGTAGTAAAGATCCTTGAAAAAGCGACTTTTTTTCTCACCGCATTGAAATAATTATCGAGAGTATATCTTTGATAATTCAGAAGTGTTTGACTTTTATCTGTTGTCATAAAACCACAATGAAATCCCCTATCTCGCCTGAAAGCTTCTTCAGGTAATTCTTTAAAACCAATACCAAAAATATTTAACATTTCATTAAGATATTCCCTATATGAAATCCGACATCGTTCTCCTCCGGCTATATGCATTATTTCTCCCCAGATCTCAGCATTTTCTACAGCATTCGCGAGTGCGAGACCAACATCATTTGTATCACAAATTTCGATACAAGTATTAAGGGGCATTTCAAACATAAGTGGATCCATTTTTAATTTATTTAATGAGACGATATAGGTTAACCGAAAGATTGCCCATTCTAAGTGAGAATTTTTAATTAATTCTTCGCATTTTATTTTCTGCTTAGCATACTCATCATCTGGATTTGGATTTGGTAACTCTTCAGGCCTTATCAAAGGGTGTTCAAGTCTATCTCCATAGACTGCAACTGAAGATGTAAAAATAAGTTTTGGTTTTTTAGGCTGATTTTCCATCGCTTCAATAATATTAGCTGCTCCTCCAACATTTACAGATTCTGCGAACTTTGGTTTTTTATCGGCAAGAGGAGGAATAATCGCAGCAACATGTATAACTACTTCTCTATCAGAAACAGCTTTTTCTACATCGCTATAGTTTCTTAAATCGCCCCAAACGATTTCAATGTCTCTTTTGTATTTGTTTGCGAGTCTTTTATTTTTTTTGGTTCTAATATCAAATACTCGAATTTCATGATTTCTTTTAATGAGTTCTTTTAACGTACTTAATCCAACATTACCAAATGCACCCGTAAGCAAAACCTTCATCCTTATCACCTTTTATTCTAAAATTAACTAGTAGATTAACGTTGAACATTAATGAATATAGTAGATGTACTCTTATATGGCCAACTTTTATTCTTCTGGTAGAAATTATTATTGACCCTTAATAAAGTAATAAAAGAATTTATATTTATGTTCTAGGGTTGTGATCGCAACCTATAATAATGTATAAGGACTTATATAAATATAAAGTGAATCAATTTGAAAGAATAAACTTATAATGAAAATTATACGATTGCAAATCCCGGGTAATTTTCTTGAGCATATTGGGTTTGCTGATTTGTTTCAAGAATTGGATTTTGTAGAAATATTAAATGCATTTCAATATGATCAGAAGCATTTTTTTGCTTTACAAAAAATTAGATTTAAACATGAAGTACTTGGGGAAATTGATAAATATATACGAAAATATTTTCAACCACAAGCATTTCAACTTTTAGCTCAATCTGGTAAAGAGATAATATGCATTATGAATCAAAGTAAATCATCGGGATTTTTTCCTATATTTGATTCAGGACCTTGGGCTCTCTTATTCCCAATCCACATCTCTCAACAGGTATTATTAATAAATATTATTTCTCAAAATGAATATATTGATAAATTATTTAAAATAATTTCATCATTTACAAAAAACTATAAAATCATAGGGATGACAGATGTAGATAAATTAGATAAATTTGATAACACACTCTGGAGATCTGCAATGCCATTTCCAGAATTTACAAAACGTCAGAAAGATATAGCCAATTATGCGGCTAAAAAGGGTTATTTTCAATCACCAAAAAAAATTAGTGCATCTAAAATAGCAGAATATTTTGGAATTTCAGTTTCCGCTGTTAACAAGCTTTTAAAGAAAGCAGAAAATACAGCAATGGAGTTTTTCTTTGGAAAATATAATTAAGATTAATTTAAAATTTAAAAGATCCTTTTACAATAAAGATAAATCTAACAGAGATTGGTTGATGAGTCGTTCAATTCTAATTGCTTTTCTTTTTTTTCCTTTTGGAGCCTCCTCCTCCTAATCCTGAGAGATCAAAATCCGAACCACCGCAAGCAATACCGATTCCTACAAGAACAAGTACTATAGCAGCAATAACAGCGGCTATGATTAAAGAAAGGAGTAATATCCCTTCTATTCTATAAAAAATTAACATCCAAGGCTTTTTTTCATTTTTCTGCACAACCTTAGAGCCGTAAAACATGGTTGTAAGTGCTACAATTGGTATGTATGCTAAAGAAAGTGAAATGGTTAATAGAAAATTATGTATATCAAAAATTAAAATAAAAACAATTTCTACTAAGGCTGTACCAATTAAGAATAGGACAATATGAGCCCATATATATCCTTTCCCAAAATAATTATCTCTTAATATTAATCCAATAAAACAAATGATTAATAAGGCTCCAACAGAAAGGCTCACAAACATATGAACTTGAAGTAAAAATTCTGTCATCATTATTATAGGGAGACTAAGAATACCTGCGATAAAACTAAACAAAAAGAAGATAAGTAGAGCTATATACGTTTTATTATTTTTAGACATAAAATATAGTGAAGTAAATAAAAGTGCTTCAATTATGATCATACTAATGTAAAAAGCTAAAAATATCTCATTAAATTCAATTTCTATAAAGATTGAACTAAATATTATTTCACTAATTAACCAAATTATTGAACCTGCTAATATTGTTGGTAAAACTCTTAGTAAAAAGATATTGCGTTGCGTAGAACTAAGAGCATATTTTATCTTTTTTTTAGAGGGGCTAATTTCATCTTTAGTTGTCTCACTTCTTTTCAAAACATCTTTGGGAATAGAGCTACCACATTTGACGCAAAATTTAGTATCTTCTTCTAAAGGACTTCCACAATTCGTACAGAATCTTACCATCTTGGATTCATCAAAAAATAATAGAATTTAACTCATATCTATAAAAAAAAATAAAATTAATAAATGTTAAGATTTATTTTTTTATTTCTGTTCTCTTAGGGATTAACTCCGGTTTCATTAGTACAATAAGTGAAAGAGGGATTACCCAGATCAATATTGAGAAAAGTAGCATCCATTCCAAAAATGGAGTACTATCTATTAAATTCAAAATAGCAACAATTAATGGCCCAAATATTCCATAGATTCCCAAAATTTTTGGTATTTTCGTATCGTATAAAATAATTAACCAGCCCATAAAGAAAGCTCCAAAAGTAAAACCACCAAAAGCGAGATATGACATAAGACCGTGTGGTCCCATTCCTAAAACTGATAAGAAATCATAATCACGATCCGCACTAAAGATTCCTACCCCAATATAGCCAAAATTCCCAATAATACTAAAGAAGAATGCAAAACTGCTTAATCGAAAACGCAATCGAGAATAATGCTCTCCTCTCATTTTAGTTCTCTTCGGCAATGGAGCAAGTAATTTCTCCATATAGTATGTAAGTGGAATAGTCATAGAACCTGCTACAATACATGCTATATCATATAAGATTGGAGCGGGAGTGTCATTAATTGAACCAAGATCGGAAATCCAGTTCTCCCAAATAGTATATCCATCTGGATCAAGTAGTGCTGCTACGATAACCCCAATTATGAGTAATAGTATATATCCGAACATAACACCCATTGCACAGATTTTCACAACATTAAAATTTGTTGCGAATTTGTACATTTTTGCCCTAACTTTATTTATTGATTCGCGTACTGTCATTTTAATGTTCATTTTCGATTTTTATTAATCATATTCAATTTAAGCCAATATAAATATGATTATATTTTAGATATTTTTTTTCAGTAAAAAAAAGCGTTTTATAAAAAAAAGAGATTTAATATTTTTTATATTGGTCTTAATTCTGGTTTCCGCATTATCATAAATACAAGTGGTATTATCCACAGAAGAATCGAGAATAATAATATCCATTCCCATAATGCTTCCATCGTAAAGAGGAAAGCGAATAGCATACTAGGAGGTCCTATTATCCCATAAATTCCAAATAATTTTGGTATATTAGTATCATAAAGTACAATTATCCATCCAATGAAGAAGGCTCCAAACGCAAATCCTGTGAATGAGAAAAAGGAGAATACATCATGATAACTAGCGAAATCTAATAATGGATAATTCCGATCTTCGCTAAAAATCCCCACAAAAATATAACCAATGTTTCCCATTAAGCTAAAGAAAAATGCATTACTCCCTAGTCTAAATCTCAAACGAGAGAAATGTTGCTCTCTTAAATTTTTCCTTTTTGGTAATGGTGCAAATAGATTTTCAATATAAAATGTTAATGGGATGGTCAGGATTCCTGCAAATACACATGCGATATCAAATAAGATTGGTACAGGAGTATAATTACTTCCTCCTAAGTCTGAAATCATACGTGTCCAAATCTTATATCCATAAGGACCCCATATTGCTGCGATTACTACCGCAATTAAAAGGAGAGAAAGATAAACTGATATAACAAAAAGAGAAATTTTCTTAACAAATTTGTAATTTGTTACTACATTGTAAAACTTAGCTCTAGCCTTATTAATTGATTGACGTACTGTCATAGTAGTGTTTATTATCTATTTTTATTAAAATATATTTGATAAAAGGTTATTAAAAATCTCAGAAGGTTATAAAAAATTTCCCTTTCAGTATGAGATAAATTTAGAATATAGTAGCGATCCGTAATTTTCTTCTTAAGGGCTTATCAATTTCGATTATTTTTACTAGTCTTGGTATGTCATTACTAGCGTTATGTTTGGATCTAGTAATATTTTTATAATTAGTGATCAATAATTGATAATTAATCAGAAAATTAGTTTTATTTTAAAAAAGCATGTTTTAAGTAATAGGTTATGCTAAAAGTAAAAATTCAGCCTCGTGAAATATATCAGAGAAGTGAAGAGTTTGGATTAGAAAATTCAGCTAATATGCTAACTGAAATTATCGAAAAAGAAAAAGATAATAATAAACGAAGAGAAGCAATTAAATATTTAGGATTAGTCAGTAGTAATTCAATAAAATTAAAGAATGAGTGTTTTGAAACATTTGAGAATCTATTAATTTCTGACGATATAATTGAGATTAAGTGTGAAGCAGCAAAAGCATTAGGGAGGATAAAACATCAAAAAGCGTTGAAGCCATTAAAATGGGTATTGGAACAAGGACTTACTGATTATAATATCAAAAACTCAGTTTTAAAAGCCATAAGAAAAACGAGATTTGAAGATCCTGAAATAAAACTATTTATTAATGAATTAGATAATAGCTATAATTCAATTAAGGAATATGTATCAATTCAATTATTAAGTTTAAGTCCAGAAAGACTCATCAATTTGCTATTAGATTCGTTAAAAAACAAGAAGTTTTCTAATAATCATAAAGTTGAATTGATAAAATTAATTGGATATGAAATTTCGAGTATAAACGTTTCTTTCGAAGATGTAAGCTATATTAAAATAAAATATCCAGAAATTTTATCTGATTTAATACAAAATAAAGATGTTATATTAGAAGTTCTTACCCAAATTTTAAAAGAAGAAGATTCCAGTTTAATTGATTCAGCGATTTCAATTTTAAAATTATTAGAAAAGGAGGTTAAGAAAGACCTTCTTAAATTATTGCTACGTGATGATTTTATTGTTAAGAAAAATGCCGTTGTATTATGCGGGAGATTAAAACTTAAAGATGCTGTAGATTTATTGATTTCTAATTTGGATAATATTTATAATGAAGTAAGTATAGCGGCAATTGAAGCCTTAGGTGAAATTGGAGATTTGTCCGCAATACCAGAGCTTATTGACATCCTAGATATCGAAGATATAAGTTTCGAGTATACCGATTTAGATATGAAGCTCTATATTTTAGATGCGATAAAAAAGGTTTATATAAGTAATAAAAAGGCTTCCTTTGATTACTTATATTCATCTTTAGCTAAAGATAATAATACAATTAAAGAAAGCATTGCCTTTATTTTAGGTGAGATAGGTAACGAAGAATCTATAGGGCCATTAATAGATTTATTAAAAATAAGGAATTTAGATGTAAAAAAAAATACTATAATAGCCTTGGGAAAAATCGGGAGTATCGAAGCTTTAGAAGATTTATTTAAAATCCTGCAAGATGAAAAATCTTACTGGTTAATTAAAAAAGTTGCTACTGATGCTATGTATAATATCTTTCAAAGAAATTGGTATAGGGTAAAAGATAGTGAGCAAGAGATAACTAGAATATTAAATAAAAATAGTGCAATTCTTGCAGATTTCTTACGAACAAGAGAAAGTGAAAACTATAAAGTAAAACTTAGTTTAATCAAACTATTAGAAAGTTTTGGTGGAGAGCCAGCTCTTAATGCATTAATCAAAAGGGTTAATGATTTCCACAGAGTTGTGCGAATTTATGCATCAAATGCGATTAAGAAAATTGAGGAAAGACTTGAATTAGAAAATTCTTAGTGCATTTGGCAGAAGTTATGATTTAACTTTTTTGACTTATTTTTCAAAAAGAGCTAGTTTATTTTTCCTCAATTTAATAATATTTTTTTTACAAAGCCTATTTTATTAATTGGAACTTTCAAATATTTAATAATCAATTTAGTGTTTCAATAAAAAATCATGACTGAAGATAAATCAGATAAATCCGAAACGCCATATGAATATTCTTTTGAATATATTCAGAAGAAGCTCCAAGGCTCAAAGGATTCGTTCGGCATGCTGATGAAAGAGATCGTACGAACTGGGATCTGTACTGAGTGCGGTACATGCGCAGCGGTCTGTGCTGTTCTAGAATGGGATCATCTCGTAGGACAACCGAAGTTAGTTGGTAAATGTACCGGGTGTGGGATTTGCTATAATCAATGTCCAAGAACGATTACAGATCCTTATCAACTCATGGGAGATTTTAGAACAGGTTATGTGTCGAATACTAGTATACCTGAGGTTATTGGTGGGCAAGATGGTGGAACAGTAACGAGCTTATTATGTTATCTATTCGATGAACATCTAATTGACGCAGCAGTGGTCACCATGAAGAACCCAAAAAACCCTTGGCATCCAGTTGCTCAAATAATTACAAGCAAAGATGATGCTATAAAATCTTCAGGGTCGATTTATTGTCACTCTCAAACAGTCGAAGCTCTTATGGATGCGGTTAGACAAGATTTTAGGTCGATTGCATTTGTTGGAACTCCATGTAATATAGATGCGGTTGCAAAAATGTTCGACAGCCCAACCGGGATGTTGAAATATTTTATGCGTTGTCATGTTCTTAAAATCGGACTATTTTGTATGGATTCATTTGCACCTGAGGCTATTTATCCGTTCTTTGAGAAAGAAGGTATAGATTTATCAAAAGTAGTAAAAATGGATATTAATAAGGGGAAATTCCACATATATGATTCTCCACAGGGAGAACCAATTAAATCATACACTATTAAACAATTGGATAAGTTTAAATCTTCGAGTTGCAATTTTTGTACAGATTTGACTGCTGAAAATGCAGACCTCTCTATTGGCTCTGTTGGGAGTGGAGCAAATAAAAATACCGTGTTTTCTAGAACTGGTATTGGCACTGAAATCATGGAAGACGCCGCTGAAAAGGGATATATTAAAATTGAACCTTTTAATGCAATTAATTTGAATGCTGTGTTATTTTTGGCTAAACTCAAAAAAGTATCTCAATACACTATACAAAAGAGGAAAGTCTTTATCGTAAGAGATTCTGAGGAAAAAGAAAAACCGAGGATAGAAACTAAACCCGAGACAGAGCAAGTGGCTGTAAAACCTACTCTTGGTGCTAGAAAATTCTTAAGTGTTAAAAAAGATTTAAATGAAGATGATAAAATACTGAACA
>JAHQWK010000029.1 GCA_029856145.1 Promethearchaeia archaeon | reverse complement strand
CTCGGAAACACATTGTGGTACAAGCCCATACTTTAAGGTTTCTCTTGCAAGCCTAACAAAAGTAATCCCTGCTTCTGCAATACACGTCCTTGTATCCGTGTTTATCTCAATAATGTCTGTAAGTGACTTCACGTCTATCGGCTTATCACTATAGATCGGGTTATCCGGCTGTGGAGCCATGTGGGAAACGCTCGCCTTTTTTAGAGAGAAATATTCCCCCGGCTTCGCGTTATCGTACGCATTTCTAACCATTTCAGAGATCGCTTCTACTTTTCTTATATGTATTGCTAGTTTTTCTTCGCTCATGTCAAACACAGGGTTGGGATTATTGTCCACAATCAATAGCCATAACTAAGGTATCCGCTCCTTTTTTTATGGCACTCACAAAATCACCCAAAGTAGCTTTAAATGGAAAACAGACAAACTCTGGACTATATTTAACACCAATCTTAATTGCTTCACGATTGGTTGGATCAGGAACCACAACTTCTATATCACGCTGCTCGAATAATGTTTTAAATGCTACATAGTTTGGTCCCATGTTCGGGAAGGATAATATCATATGTTGCAGATCTCCTTACTCTGCTCGATTCTATTAGTTATTTTTAAAGGTATTATTTTACATTTGCTTAAATAAACTTTTGTTTAAATAACAAAGCAAACAATAAAAAATTACCCATTATAAACAAATTATCAAGAGTATGAATTCTCTTATTAAAAATCTCAGTTTTAATTAATAAAATCTAAGTTAATTTAATTATTAAGCTTCCTACTGTAGTGATAATCATTATGCTTAACATAATAATGAATAGTATTGTTAAAGTTTGTACTTGTACTGCTGTTGAGTATTTTGCAAGCGCATCATAGTAAATTTTTTCACCTTCAATAATATCCTCTCCTAATCCACCTGTAACTTCCCAGAATGTAATTTTTTCTGCCCATTGTCTATTTTCATCCATGATTTGTTTTTGCTCTTCTATAATTGTCTGTTGATAATTTATTTGAAAAGCACTTAAAATGATAAAGACTCCAGAAATAATAATTATTGTTAAACCTAGTCCTAAAAATAAAAATTTCTTTTCAATTTTCCTCATTGTACCACATCGATTTTATGAATAAATTGACTTTAAATTAAAATAATTATATTTTCCTATTTATTTTTTTTTTCTTTACTGAAAGAGAATAATTGAACCTTGATATTAATTGCATTTTTGGTTAACAAAATTTTTTATTCAAATTGTTCCTCTAGATATAAAAATCTACATGAAAACTCAAATCACAGAATATATGGAATGATGGTAACACGTGAGTCCTGACTTAAAGAAAGCAAAAAAAAAGGATAAGAAGGAAAAGAAGAAAAGATCTAATGTCCCAGAAGCTGAAGGGCATGTTGAAATTCAACAAGACACGGAAAAAAAAAGTATTCTTTCAATGTTAGATAAACTGGATAACATTAGCAAGGCAAAAACTAGGATAACTGAAGAAAAAATAAGAAGGGGATTGATCAAAAGTCAACCAACAGAAGACGAAAAGAAAACTAGACAGAAAGAAATTGCGATTAGTGAAGTTAAAAAAAGAATTGAAGAATTAAAGGAGTTTAAACAAAATTACTTAGAAAGTGGAGAAAAGGTTGAAGCAATTGAAGTTGCTAAAAAGATCATTGATATTGCGAAAACTAATGGTATGAATCTTATAATAAACGAAGAAAAGAGGTTTATTGACCAGATCCAAGCAGAAATTAGTCCTAAACAATCCATTGATACACACATAGCCGAATTAAAAAAAAAGAGGCATGAATATTATGCACAAAAGAAGTTTGATGAAGCAATTCAAATTGCAGAAATAATAATAGATTTAGCTAAAGAAGCTAATTTAATTAAGACAATAAAAACTGAAGAAAATTTCATTAATTTAATAAAAAGTAAATTGAATAAAACTGCGTTAAAGGAGAAAGTTCCTGAAGAACTTGGAGATTTGGACTTTATTGGACATATTGAAAAAGATGATAACGCAAAAAATAATGGAATTACTCATAAAGAGAGAATTAGAACTTTAGAAATTGATAGAATGAAGGAAGAGAAGCAAAAATTTGAAGAAGAAAAGAGAGAATTTGAGCTCAAAGTACAAAAATTTCAAGAAGAAAAAGAAGCATTTAATTGGGAAAAGCAAATGCTTGAAGAAGTGAAAAAAAAGGAAAGAGACAGAGACGATAACCTAACCAAAGAGAAAGTAAAACCAGAAATTGACAAAACTGAAAGCAAAACCAGATCAGAACTCGAAGAAAAAGAGTCGAATTTCAAGAAGAAAATTGATGCATTTAATCAGGACAAATTAAAATTAGACGAAATAAAAGTGTTATTTCAATTAGAAAGAAAGAACATCAAAGAAAGAAAACATAAAATTAGACAAGAGAAATATGCTTTTGAGAAGGAAAAACAGAAATTTGAAACGGAAAAACTAAAATTCAAAGAAGAGAAAGATACTTTTATGTGGGAAAAGCAAATGTTTGAAGAAGTGAAGAAATTTGAGACTGATAAAGGCTAATTTATATGTTTCTCTCTATTTGAAAATCTAATTCTATAACAAGTATAACAACCTATTGGTCATTAATTGTTATTTATAATTTCTATAGGGATACTTGTTTATGTCATATTTAAATAACTAAATTAATATTATCATACCATATACTAATATATTACTTTTCTTAATATAGAAGATATGCTAAATATCTTTGTATAAGAGATTGCTAAAATTTTTTTAGGAGACTATTTGGGTTATGGAAAGGAATAAAAGAACTTCATTAATTTTATTATTAATTCTCACAAATTTAAGTTTAATATTTTTTATTTCATTTAATTTAAATGATTTTAATAGCTTTAATTCTGAAAAGGATTATGACCTTGAACAAAATCTAGATGAATTTAAGGGGATTCATTTATCTACAAACGGTCCAACGGGTAAATACAATTTCAAATACTATAAAATAATTACTCTTAACCATTCAAAAGTCATTGGATCAAGTAATTATACTAATTTTCCAGTACTTTTCTCAATTTATGACGCAGATTTACATACCAAAGTTCAATCTAGTGGTAATGATATTGCCTTTGCTAATGATACTGCTTGGTTAAATCACGAAATAGAGCTTTTCGATCAAGTTGGTAATGGAACTCATGCTCAACTTATAGCATGGGTACAAATTCCTTTATTACGTGTTTCTGACTATACTAATATTACAATGTATTACGGTAATCCCTATTTATCTTCCCAAGAAAATCCAACAGAAGTATGGGATGATAATTATAAAGGAATCTGGCATATGACTGAAGTTGACGCTCTAGATTCTACATCCAATCAAAAAGATGGAACCGAATACGGGGGGGTTTCAAATCTTGATGGAAAAATTGGTAGCTCGAATTATTTTGAAGGAGTTAATGAATTTATTGCCATAGGCAACGTAGGACCGGAGATAAAAACAATTGAGTTTTGGATGAAACCAAGTAATCTTGGTAGTGGTGGTTCAGTTGAAACGAGTTGGAAAAGACCATCTGCAACTGGAGATGACCATGATCAATGGAGTAATCCTAAATATGCCTTTGAAAGTAACGATTCTTATTCAATAGGATCTCAAAATACTTATCAAGATTGGTATAATTTTTCCTTGAATGTACCAAATGGAGCTACTATTAATGGAATAGAACTAGAGATTGAAGCATCATATTCCTCTCCTACGGAGGGCTTAGTTGCACTTTCTTGGGACGGTGGAAATACTTATACCACCTCAGAGTCCAAACCATGGGATGTTTCAGGTGATAATAATGAGACATTTGGAGGTCCTGCAAACGATTGGGGGCACACCTGGACATCAGATGAACTTAATAACAATAATTTTCGAGTAAGAATACGACGTAGTTCTCATGCCTCTGGTACATTAGCTGTTGATTGTATATATGTTAAGGTTTATTATAATTATGATTTTATGAGAATCGCCGATTTAAACGGTATATCACGGATTGAAATTGTTGAGGGGCAATTATTAACTACAAATTTTCCTGATACAACAACTATCTATATAGATGGAAATAAACAGTCTTCGGTATCTACAAATTGGCAATATATAGTAATAACTAATACAGAAGGGATAAATATTACTAATCTGGAATTAGGGAGGACGTTAACGGATTATTTTGACGGAATCATCGATGAACTCCGTATTTCAGATACTTTGAGAATACCCGAATCATTTAACACCTCATATCATAATCAAAACGATCCTGAAACTTTTTGTAATATTAGTCAAGAGGTGAAATTTAATATTGATCCTCCAATTTACTCAAACTTAACTGAAAGTTCAAATACATTAGAATTGGGAGATACAGAAATTATATCGATTAATGCAACTGATTTATCTGGAATTAGACAAGTCAAAATTGAATTTGAGGGTACTAATGACTCTATGACAAATATTTTGGGTGATATTTGGCAATATGATTCATGGACTCCATCTAATACGGGAAATTATGTATATACAATACACATTGAAGATAATTGTGGAATTTGGAATTCAGTTAGTGATTCAATTAATGTGGTTGATACTACACCGCCAAATTCCCCTATAATAGTTAGTGCGCCAACTAATGGAACATATAGTACTTTAGTTTTTGATTGGGAAGATGGTTATGATCTTTCTGGTATTTCATCCTATAGTTTCATTATTGATAATGAATCTGATCCAGATGAAACCCCAGGATTTATGTACAACATTAATATTACCTATACAGGCTCTATCAGCAGTTATTTAGAATTAACTGAAAGTTTTGCTCCTGGCACATATTATTATTTTTTACTTCAAATTGATGGAGCGGGATTAAAAAGCAATTACACAATGGGATCTTTTAATATTCTATCGATAAACGGTGGAGGAAATGGACTTACAGTTTTGGACTTATTACCCTACATATTAGGTAGCGTAATTGGCTCAGTCGCTGTAATTGTTATATTAAGAAAAAGAATTCTCAATAAAATACATCCTCCTAGAAAGAAGATACCATTGAAAATGATACTTACTCATATCAACAAAATCTCTGCTAGTTCAAAATATGTGTCTGAAAAGGATAAATATAAAGAAAATGTTTACGAGGAGCCAACAGATAAAGAAGAATTAATTGAAAAACCTGATTTAGAAAAACAATTAGATGAAATTAAGTTATTAGGAGAAGAATTATTTGATGAAGGTGCTTATATAGAAGCTCAAAAGCAATTTGAACTTGCAGAACAACATCTTATAAAGATAGGAAAAAAGGATGAAGCAGCATATTATACAAATTTAGTCGCAGAAATTAAAAGATTGAGCAAAGAACACGAAATCAAATTAGAAAATTTGGAATATGAAAAAAGTAGCAATAATTTCTTAAGGGTAATGGAAATATATATTGATTTAATTAAAATCATTAAAAATTTAAAAGATGTTGACACATCGAAAATGTACCAACATGAGTTAATTCAAATAGTGGAAGATAGAAATCTAAAGATCTCTGATTTAGAGGATAAACGAAATAAATTGGAAGAACAAGCTAAATATTATTTCGATCAAAATCTATTTAAAGAAGCAGTAAAACTTTATGAAAATTGTGAAGAAATTTCTCACATTCTACTTCAATTAGGCAGAGTAGAAGAAAACTATAATATAGACAAATTTAAAGAAAAAATTAAAGTAATTAAATTCAGCAAAATTAAACAAAAAAAGAGGAAATAAATCATGAAGAAAATTCCAGGTACATTATATCATATAGGGATTATGAGTACGAGTGACGATAAACTTAATCTAAAAATGTGGTATAGAAATCAGATAATTTTTGAGAAGTCAAAACTAACAGAAGAAGAAATTATAGAAAACATACAAAAATTTTTTGAAATTAAAAATTTGACTATTCCTCGTAATAGGCTAGAATTAATTGTTAAAGAAGAATTAAAAGATTTGAGTCCTGGAGCTGATATATCCTTTGTTGAAAGTACCGTCTCTGAAATGCTTGAAGAATTTCAGGCAACTCCAACAAACAATATGAAAAAAATTGTATTAATGGGGCTCGCGAATGCTGGAAAAACTTGTATCTATGAACGTGTTTTTGAAGGAAAAAAGCCTTGGGAATTAGTACATCAAGCAGCCACCAAAGGAATTTCCTATAAAGACTATGAAATTGGTTCCATGTCAAAACCAGTTATTTGGGATCTAGGAGGTCAACAGCAATACCTTGATGAATATCATGGGCCTTTAAGAGATAATATCTTTAGAAAAGCTTCAATATTACTATATGTAATTGATATAACCGATTATGATCGATTTGAGAATTCCAGGATTGAATTTGAATGGGCTGTTGATCAAATCCTTTCACACAATCCGAATGCAAAACTAAATGTTTTCTTGCATAAATCAGATCTTATTCATGACAAAGATTCAGTTGTTTCACATATAAAAAATGTTCTTTCTAAAAATATATCGTATGATATCTTTTATAACTTAACATCGATATTTGATGAATCCCTATTTAAAGCGTGGAGTGATATAATTCGAGAACTCTCTCCTAAAAGTACATTTATTAATTCAATCTTAAACCAATTAAAAAATCAACATGGAGTCAAAGATTCATTAGTAATTGAAAGAAGCTCCGGACTCGCATGTGGATCTACGATTGATGTAATGGAAGAAGACGTTATTATCGGGATGATTTCTTTATTAATTGTTACTATTGATAAAGTAACAAAGAATATGGAATTTGAAAAATTCAAGGAGTTTAAATTAAAAACTGAATCAAATAGCTTATTAATAACTGATGTAAATCAAGATTTAATACTTATAATTATTTTATCACCAGAGGCTTTGAATAACAATTTAGTAAAGGAAATAGAAAGCGTAGGCCAAGAAGTTACTCAACAACTTAGAAAATTATGGGTTGAATAAGAGGTAAGGATATAATGCCAAGAGGTATATTTTTTTTAATTCACAATGAAATAAGGGGTCCGGAAATTAAGTGTTCTTATTTTACAAGTCCAATTACATTACCCCAAGAATTTATATCGAAATTATATATGTCACATGCAAGCTTTGAATCATCTCATCTAATTGAAATCAAATTTGATCACTATAAAAGCGTTTCGTGTTATACTGGAAGTCTAGATAGAAGAACTCAAAAAGAGGGAATATTAGGCATAATCTTTGAGGAAAATGAGGAATTTAAAAACTTAGATCTATTCTTATTACGGAATTTAGAATATACCTCAAATAATCAAGATGATAAATCAATGGAAGAGATTTTTGATTCCCGACTTCTAAGCTATCTCGAATTATTAAAAATATTAAAAACAGTGGAAGTAGAAGATATTCCAGAAATTCTTATTATGACTGGAGACTCTGAATATAGATCATGTTTTCTCAGATTAGGTGATGAAAATATTATGAATACTGAACTTAAGGAGATTTATCAAAAAATTTTAGAGAAGCAGAGTATAACTCAATACTACTATAGTAAATTAAAGGTAGAAAAATTAAATAATATATATCTGACATTTAAAACAAATAAATCAAATCAAAATTTTGAAAAGATTATTTCAACAATTAATCCTTATTTAGAAAGATTTTTTTATTACTCATTAGAAATTTTAACTTTATTCCTATTCCCTTCTATTGTTCGAATAGTTCCATACACAACCAAATTATCCAAAAAATATGTTAATAAAAATGAATCGGTCTTAAGATATCTTCAAAACTCAGAAAATTATAGTCAAGAATTTACAGATTTAATTTCATATTTAAGTAAAGGAGAAGTATATCTTTCTTCTGATTTAAAAAATTAAGTTAATTTTATCATTTTATTTACAATTTTTTTTAGATACATACTCCCAATTGCAAAGTTTACGATTTCTGAAAACAGTATAACTAAAATAAATTCTTTATCGAGAATTTTAATGTATTCTGAACAAACCTTTTGTTGATTTCTTAATTCAAGCAACATTTTTGTTATACTATGAAGCTTTTTCTCGTTTCTTACCTCAAATTCTTTAATTGTATTAAGTAAGGTGTTATGTGGAATCGATGAATAAATAACTTTTCCGTTAGAAGTAAATATTGCACACCCTAATATTTCTCTATCATCTACACTTTTTCTTAAAAGAGTAAGTATCTCTTGAAATAATGGTAGTGAAGTAAATTCACTGATATCCTCATCCCTTTCTTGTGTATTTTCAACATCAATGCTTTCAATATATTCTATTTTTGAAAATTCAAAATCTCCTAACTGATATCCTCTTAATGCACAATTCTTATCAACAAATGCTTGAAAGTGGTGTGCGCAGACTAATCCAGTAGGAATGCTAATTGTAGTGATGTGTTGACTTTGTTCTATTATTTTTGAAGGAATATTTAATATTTTTTGTTTTTTACACTCAGGACATACTATTAATATCTTTTTAAATAAATCTTCTTGACTTTGGGTATGATTACTACTTATTATATCATTCATTTATATAATTTTTTAATTTAGAGGAGATATTTATATTTTTTTTATTATAATTGATATTAATTAATTCATATTTATATAATCCTTTTCATAGAAAAATAGAAATAAATGCTAAAAGTTTGTATCATTCATTTTCCAACAAATATGGAGAAGTTTTAATCATCCATTAAACCGTAAAGATATTAATGATTCCACATTTAATCTCTAATTCGTTTTAATTCAATTTTCACAGCATTAGTTCTATCAGGACATTCCCATTCTACAATATCCGGATCTTCACCCCAAGAATCAGGTAAAGAACCCCCAAATTGAAGCATGATAACATAAGGAAAAATGTCATGATAAAAGAATCCACATAATCCTCCTGAGTCATGTCCATCTAACTCTATTTTATCTCCTACATTATGACCTGCATGACAATGCCCTTTTATTTCTTTTATTGTTCCAACAATTCGATAACCAACTTGTGGCATAATCAAAATCCTTTGAAATTTATTTTTAAATATGTGAAAGTTTAATTATATTTAGTGATATTTTACAATTTATTTTAATCAAATATTAAATTTTATACTTTACGGCGATATTAATGTTGAACTTAGAAGATTTGGGACACCCTACTGAGTTTTGGGATTATTTTAATCAAATCTCCAAAATTCCTAGGGAATCAAGGCATGAAGATAAAATTAGAGATTTTATAAAAGTAGAAGCAGCAAAATTCGGATTCATATCTCAAATTGATGAAATAGGTAATATTGTCGTTAAAATTCCAGCAATGAATCAGAAATTAAAATGCGTTTTGCAATGTCATATGGATATGGTTTGTGAAAAAAATGAAGACATTATCCACGATTTTTCAAAAGATCCTCTAAAACTAAAAATCATAGAAATTGATAACAAGAAATGGGTCACAGCAGAAAAAACAACGTTAGGAGCGGATAATGGCGTAGGAATATGTTATTTATTGACTCTAATGAAAAAAATTCACGAGAATAAGTTAAAGTTCGATTCACTTGGATTAGATCTATTATTCACTGTCCGTGAAGAATATGATATGGGTGGAGCAAAAAACATTGATCCAAACCTTACAAAAGGTAAATATTTAATAAATCTTGATTCTGGTGAAAAATCAATTACAATTGGCTGTGCAGGAGGGATAGGTTTTCATACTAGAATCAAAAAAGAAACTATATTTATAGATTTAGATGAACTAAAACTTCTACCAACTAAGCTTTCCATTTTTGGGCTAGTTGGAGGACATTCTGGAAGATGTAATGAGGGTCAAGCACATGCAGTCAGTATTTTGTCTCAAATTCTATGGAAATTAAATAAGAAATATATTATTCATATTAATTCTATACATGGAGGTGGTGCAGCAAATGCTATTCCTAGAGAGGCAAATTCCACATATTTTATTACGCAAAACCAGTTTGAAGAAATGAAATCGTATATTCTTGAGATTTTCAACGAGATTAAAAAGCAATTTAATGGACTTGAAGAAGACATGAATATAAGAATAGAAAAACTTGATGATTTTACGAATAATGAATCAATATCTAAAAATGTTCAAAATAAACTTCTAGATCTTT
Organism: Promethearchaeia archaeon; assembly: GCA_029856145.1. Classification (GTDB taxonomy): domain Archaea; phylum Asgardarchaeota; class Lokiarchaeia; order Sigyniarchaeales; family SOKP01; genus Loki-b32. Next base: position 69,030 of record JAHQWK010000029.1, on the reverse strand, counting down.
TATATATATTTCCTAATGGTCCTATTACTTTTCATCCTAAATTTAAAGATTTGATGTTTACTTCAACAAATTTAGGCAAAATTAGGACGAAAGAAGATCATATTAAACTTAGATGGCTCCATCGAAGCTTAAGTAAATACTTTAATAATGATACTTATGAGCAGGTTCTAATATTATTACAACTTTCAGGTCTAGAGATGGAAAACAAGTTCCGCGGGAGCTATCCTCCTTGGGAACCAAATTTTAAATCTGAACTTTTAAAAATCGCTCAAGATGCCTATAAAGAATTATTTAAAGAAGAAGTAGGTATAAAAATAATTCATGGAGGGTTAGAAGCTACTCTTTTAATAGATCGAATTCCAGGGATTGAAGCTATCGCTTTTGGTGCTAATGCTAAAGGACTTCATTCTCCAGATGAAAGATTAGAAATCAAATCAGTGGAAAGAACTTGGAATTTTCTTCTAAATCTTCTAAAAAAACTAGATTAAAATAAAAAAATCTTATCTTCTTTCAAATTCTTTTTATTAATAAGGAAATCATAAATCGAGAAATAGTTGATTTTAAGGAGAGAAAATTTCCAAAAGAAATCTGTTTTAAACCAATAGGTATTATTCACACGCCATTCAAATCTCTTAAAGGTATTCCGACTCAATCATCATTGTCTAATACAAATGGCACTATTGAAATTTTTTCCGAATACAAAGCTGGTTTAAAAGAACTATCCGGTTTTTCTCATCTCTATTGCTTATATTTCTTTGATATGGTAAAACTTCCAGTCCCACTTCAATCAAAACCTTTTTTAGATAATGAATCAAGAGGTGTGTTTGCTATTCGAACACCGTTCCGTCCCAATCCTTTAGGTCTTTCAATTTTAGAAATTCTAAAAATAGAAGAAAATAAGATACATGTACAAAATGTCGATCTCTTAGATAAAACACCCATATTGGATATAAAACCGTATGTTAATGAATTTGATGGCATAAATACAAATAAAATCGGCTCTGGTTGAAAGGAAAAATTAAGAGAAAGGTTAGTTAAAGTTTATTTTTAAGTTTGTATTAATTTTTAAGTTCTTTAAGTTCATAGTTCATTCTTCTTTTTACGGACTCTCTTTGCTTGAATAGCAATAGTTTCAAGAAGTCTACGTTGATTTGTTGAGATCCATGGGCCTTCACAATCAATAGCAGCATAAGGAATATCACTCTTGTTAGCTAAGGGGCGAATAATTGCTTGTGAGTTCATTGCAGGCTGGCAATTAAATGTACCTAAATTTATTAGACCATCATAAATTCCTTCCTTAATTGAATGTAAAAACCTGCCAGTTATTACCGGAGTTTCACTAAGACTATTTGAAGAAACAAATTTATTTCCTTCTTCAAAGAGATCAATAAAATCTATAAATGGATCAAATAATAATCCAGATTTTCCCATTAATTTTCTTATAATTTTACACTGTGAATTTAAAAATTGTAAAGCGTTATTATTTCTCTTTGCTCGACGAGCTTCTCTTTGATCATTCTCATCTGAATCAGGAAAATCAAGTAAATGTTTATTAAATTGCTCTTTAGGCGTGATAAATCCTTTTTTAAATCCATATCTTATTGTACTTTCAGCTAAAATTAGACTCATAGATTCAACTATATCGACAACTTTCGGAATAATACACTTTTCAAGAAAAAAATCTTCTATTGGATAATGATCGAACATTAAATTCAACCCCCCAAAGATTAGAACTTTTGGAGTTTCTTCAATTTTAGCTTTAACGGGTATTCTAGCAACCTCTTTTGCCCATTTTATTAAGCCAGTGTTTAATGTTTTCTTTCCCTCTTTTAAATTATCGATAAATTCACTAGTTATATCTTCAAACAATTCTAAAGCAATGCTTTTTCTTACAGCAACACAATGCAATGCGTTTCTTGCTTCGATAATATATTGCCCTATGACAAAATAAATATTCTCCCAGGCTAATAAATCCCGATTCAACCCTAAATAATTATTAGTATATTTAGGGAAAACACAAAAAATTGCATTTTTAACATTTAACCTCTTTGCAAATGTCTCCCAAAGAACTGGCCATGCCCCATTCTGGCAAGGACCATGGTTATCTATGGGGGTTCGATAAATTGTGATCTCATTTTCATCTCTATATTCATTAATATCCTTTAAAACTGCCCCTGCTATAGCAACACTAGCAAGACATTCTCTTCCAGAACATATTTTTTTAGCATATTGTAAAACAGATGCATCGGTTTCTTTACTGATTCTAATGTTACGATTATATTTCTTGAATAAATTTTTAACAAGGCGCCTTCCGTATTGATTACGAGGTTCTGGGTCAACATATACGATTCTGGGATCGTCAAATTCAATATTCTGGCCATCACTGTCAATAATGTATTTATAATTTTCTGAAAATCGAGCTTGTTTGACTTTATTCACTTGATATACTTTTAAATCTTTGGAATGTTCTATTTTAGACATCTTTAGACTGCAATACTTTGATTTAATAAATTTTTAATATTTTTATCCTTTTTTTGATGGCGTTCTTCAATAATATCAAGAAACGCACCTACTCTTGTTTCAAAACCCGCGTGGGCTGTATGAGAATCTATTTCAAGATAACAAAAAGTGTGTCCTTCAAGTTGTTGCCGAAAATAATGATACATAGTGCCATCAGGACCGCAAGAAAAACAAGAAACAAAACAAATGTATAAGTTGGGATATTTTTTTACATATCCTACAGCATTGTTGATCTCTTGAGTAAAATCCCATACATTTCTTGTATGAGTTGCATCATTATTTAAAATTGGTAATAAATCAGAAGGAATTGCATTATATCCTCTACTAGCAATCTTCCGAGGGAGTGCTATATTAATATCTGGAGGATATACAACATACGGTCTTCCTGCAATAATTACCGATGGTTTTTTTAATAGATCCTTTAATTTTTTTTTCCCAAATTGATAGTAAATTTCTCTAAACATTTTATAATGAGATAAAGCTACAAACCCTGCATTAATACCCACTTTATTTTCTAATCCTAATAAACAAGCAATTCTGCCAAACTCCTTTAAAGTTGTTTCAATAAGTGCTTCAGAAAGGCCGATATGAGGTGACAATATCTTTTCACTTACATCCTCAAAAGCTGCGCGAATGATATCAGGAATCGTTGTCGTAGAAGGACATGTATATCCATGAATATGGCCATCTGGAATTTCCATTTCAATTACATGAGGTAAGAATATATAATCAACATTGCGATTAATAAGGTCATTTACTGCTCCATGCACCAATTCACAAGGATAACATATTGGTGCCTTTGTTTTAGTATTACCAATTTTTGAAGGATTTGATAATACTACATCATATCCAAGCTCGTTGATGAATTTTGTGTATAAAGGGAATAGGATATGAGAAGTTAAAGCCATAGGTATACCTATCGTCCCACGAGGATTCTTTAAGGAACGAGCTCCAAATTCATTAAATATCAGATTATTTCTTAATTCTATAAGATCTTGACCTTCTTTTATTTTTGTGTTCTTTTGGCGTATAAGTCTATATTTTGAGCATAAACCCCCAAAAGGATAAACCTTTCCTCTTATTGAAATGTTCTGTATCTCACAATTGTTTTCACATGCTTTACACCTGAAAGTATTTTTAATTTGTATTTCCCCTTTCATTAGATTCTTAAGCTTATAATTTTCTTCAGATATTATATTATTTTCTAAAAGATCTCGTGTCATAAGAGCTGTACCCACTGCTCCCATAAGTTCAGGATGTGCGGGGACTATGACTTTTCGTTGTGAACGAGCTGCTATAGCTAATGCAACTGATTTATTAAGAGCGACACCCCCTAGAAAAAGAAGATTTTCTCCTATTTGGCGTGGTCCCACAATACGTGAAATATAATTATCTGCAATTGAATAAACTAAACCAGCAACTACATCGTCAGGATTGGCTCCTTGTTGAAGCGAATTTCTTAAATCAGTATTGATAAAAGCGGCACATCGTTCACCAAATGCTATCGGATGCTCACTTTTTATTGCTATATCACTGATTTTCTCTACTAGTATCCCCATATCCACTGATGCAGACTCTTCAAGAAAGCTACCAGTTCCCGCAGAACATCCCTCATTCATCGCGTAATCAATCGGAACACCTTTTAAAAATGAAATAAATTTGGAATCCTGACCACCAATTTCGAATACAGTATCTACATTTGGGACTTCTTCAGTTGCGGCTCTGGCATGTGTTAATATCTCATTAAAACTTCGACAATTGTCTAAATAAACTGAAACCATTTCTCTAGCAGAACCTGTTACTCCGCATTGAATTGATTTTATAGAATTATCACCTACTTGCTCTATAAGTTCAGTGATACATTTCTTAGTAGCTAAAATAGGATTCCCTAAAGTTCTTAAATAAACACTTGCCCCTATTGAATCATCTAAAATGTTAAATAATACAGCTTTAGTAGTAGTTGAACCCGCATCAATACCAAGTATATATTTTTGTCCTGCTTTTATTTCTATTTTATTGTCTGCATTAACACGGTAATCCAGAAGATTCTCTGCTTTCCTAAGTGAATCATACGTCTCAAACTCCACTTTTGATGATTTATATAAATTATCATATTGAATAAAGGATTCTGATAACTCAGATGCAAATAAAGATGCTCCAAATACTTCAAGATAGGGACTTTCAGGCAATACTTTGATTTCTGAATTTTGAAGAAAACTCGATAAATTCTCAATGAAGACTTTATTTAACGCAACTCCTCCTGAAATCACGATTAAGCTTGTAGGCCACTGAGCTGCATCTATCATTTCACTAACTTTTCTCGCTAAATCGTAGATTAGAGTCTTTACGATATCTTCGGGCTTACATTCACCCTTATTGAGTTTATGAGTAGCATCGGATTTACAGTGAACAGAGCATCTAGTCGCTAATTGTGTAAAATCCCCTTTTGAGCTAGCTTCAATGCCCTCCTCAATAGATAATCCCATCCTTTGAAGTTGTTGGACAATGAATTCACCCGTACCAGCAGCACATTTTGAAGTTGATATAATGTTTTTAATAATTCCATTCTTCATTGGATAAACACTAAAAGTTTCTCCCCCAAGTGAGAGCAGAATGTCAGGCTTCAGATTATAGAAGGATAATGCCTTTTCTAAACATTCTACTTCTGAAATATATGGTAAATTAAGAAAAAAGCTTGTAGCCTGACCAGTTATTACGATATTTGAATTAATATCAACATTATAACGATCAAATATTTTCTTTATCTTTTCTCTTGGAGAACCCTCATGTCGCACAACTTCATTTAATATCTCTCCGTTTTGCGTTCTACGAACCCATTTTACAGAAACGGCTCCAATCTCTAACCCTTCGAAATATTGGATTTCGCGTTTTTCAATTCTAGAAAGACTCTTATTTGCCATAATTCATCAGCTTTGCCATATCATTAATCTTCACTTTACTTAGATAGTCATCGATTTAAATAAATAAGAAAATAAAATTATAATTATATATTTAAACATTTTACAACGAAAAATAAGATTACTGATATTATTACATTAAGCTCATTAAATCTTTAATTATCAATGTCTATTTAAATAAATAAAATTTTTTTATCAGCGAAAGATTTTTAAGTAATATTGATTATTAAAAAATCTGTTTAATTTTAATAAAAAAGAAATACAGCTCTTTTTACCTTGTTATAAAGAATGAGAAGAAATTGAACGAACGTTCATTCATAATGTTTTAACAGCACTAGTCTTTTTTGAGTCCAATTCTAATTTCTTTTTCTTACGACGCGCCATTTCAACAAAAGCCTCGATACGCGTAATCATTCCCGCCTCTCCCGAATGTTCATCCATTGTAATCTCCAAGAAAGGTAAACCTACAACTTTCATATCTCGCATGATTAGTTCTGAGATAAGACTATCTGGACCACACGCGAAACTTATAAGAAAAATAACCCCATCGATCTCATCACGACCCTTTGTCAAAAAATAACGGATTGCAGCCAATATCTCCTCCTCGTGTCTCCAGTAGTTCCTCAAACGTTTATTTATAATTACTGGCACTTTAAAAATAGATTCAGGCAAGTTTTCTATTGTTAGAACCTCAACACCTTGATCATGTAATTTTTTCTGGAAATCCAAATTAATAAAAGTGTCAAAAATATTATAACCATGCCCAAGAAGTAGAAATTTGAGATCTCCCTTATGTTTTTTCTTAGGTAATGTGAAAGGTCTATTTCTTTCTACTAATCTTAAAGCATGATTGACAGGGGCTCCTTCTCTCAAGAATTTATGATATTCATCAAAATATTTTTGAGCTTCTCTATACGCATTTAAAGATTGATTTTGAGTTCTCCCTAATTCTTTTCCAAGCTCGATTGCTGAAGTCGCAATTGGAAACTCCTTTACATTTACTTCGAAGTTTAATATTTTTGGCACTTCTGGTAAAATTTTAATAATATCAGGCAGCGATATAAATTTAGGACAGAAATATGCCTCTTTTACCTCTGCTACATATCTCGGAACAAAAATATAGTCTAAATCTGGATGGTCCTGTACTAACTTTAATACTTGACCATAATAGATCTTTACAGGGATACAGAGTTCTCCAAATCCATGGGTTACACCTTCCTCAACTATTTTTTTATTAGTTGGAGGACTTAAAATGAGTTCAACATCTAATTCTTCAAGTAATTTTTTCCAAAAAGGAAAATATCGATAAAAATGAAGGGCTCGTGGAATTCCAACTTTTTTTTTCTTGGTTGAGTAATCACTTGTTTCCATTTATTTAATTCCCCAATAACTCATACATTAGGAGTATCATATTTGTTAATACAGCTTAGTTAAAATTTTTTTTTATTTTAATTTTAATTTGAAATTTATTCTAAGTATAAATTAAATAATCTAAAGTACAAGATTGTGATTTAATAAAATACAAAAAGAATTTTTCTTTGAAGCACTGTCTTCATAATCAAGAAGGGAATTTAGATTAGGATAGTTATGTCTTGCCTTTTGGATTAAAGAAATAGATAAATTTGGAATAATTGACCTCGACTAGAAATTCATATATCGGGAGTGTCATAATACAATAAATCTCTGATTTGATCCATCATATTTGTTGTTAATCTTTTAAGCTCATCATAATCTGGCATTGGTTTACCCCAGTATTTTTGATGTTCCATAAATGGTGGACCAGCTTTTAAAATTTGACCTTTGTAAAACTTTAACATTTTTGCGTGTTTTGGGTAAGTTTCCTCGGTTCCAGTAATCCCAATAGGGATTATAGGTACTTGTGTTTCTATTGCTAACCGTATGGGCCCAGTATGCCCCTCTAAAAGATGACCCCCTCCAAGATTAGTCGTTCCTTCTGGATACGTACAAACAACTTCACCGGCTTCGAGAAGTGTCTTTCCATAATTATAAGCGTCTACATCATGTTCTCCTCGTTTTAATGGAAAGGCATGATGATTTCTTACCCACGAATTAACAAGTGGAATTTTAAATAATGATTGCTTTGCCATTTGATACATTACACGTCTTGGTGGATGATGAATCATGCTTGCTGCTAGAATAAGCACATCCCATTCTGAATTATGACTTGGACATATAAGCGCAGCACCTTCCGCAGGGATATATTTCTCAAAATCGATTACCCTATACGGCATCATGAGGTTAGACCACTCACAAACTAAATCTCCTGAGAAACATTGTACCGGTCTTTGAAATTGCTCTCGAACTCCAAATTCTTCTAAACTCCTTAAAAGAGCGTACCAAGAATCATCTATGAACCGGATAACCCCTTTTGCTTGATCTTTCAAATATCTCATGAAATTAAATTTGGGGGCTTTCTCAACTTCTTCAGGGGAACCTATGGAAAGTTCCTCATCTTCTTTCCTTCCATAAAGTCCCTCTCGTAATTCCCATACTGTATTCCGCAATTCATCAGTTAATCTACGAATATCTTCATATGATATTGTATTGATATCATAATCATGATAATAAATTGGATTAGCAACTCGTACTTTTACTTGAGTTGGTTTCATTACTAGATTACCTTTAGGTAATGCATTTTTAGAACCAATCACAGCCATAGGAACTATTGGAACATCCATCTCAATAGCAAGCCGAACAGCTCCAGTTTTAAATTCACCTAGCTCTCCATCCTTAGACCTTGTAGCTTCAGCAAATATCCCTACCCACTCTCCACCTCTAATAATTTCTTTTGCCTTTTCCCATCCTCGTTCTGGATTTTCTCGGTCAATTTTAAAAGCACCAAGATTATTAAAAAGAGTTTTCACAATGGGTGTTTTGAAATTATCCAATTTGCTCATGTACCGGATACGCCTGTGGCACGCAGCTCCATAAAAGAACGGGTCCAAATGGCTTTCATGATTACCGACTAAGATGCCCGGACCCCACTCTGGGAACATGTTTCCTTTAGGATATTCTGCTTTGAAGTTCCAGAACGTTCGGGCAGCCCATTTGATGTAAATATAAGCCATCCACCATTGAAGCCGTCCCTCGATTGGTTTCAGCTCTAATCGTTTGATGATATATCGATATAAGTCATTGAGTGGGTCAATTGGATTATATTTCAGAATTTTATATGTCCAATCTTGATGTTCCTTCTCGTATTTTAGTTCCTCTTGCATTTTATCTTCAGTGGATTTTCTACGTTCCATTTCTTCTGCGATTTGGTATCCTTTTTTTTCCAATTCCATATTTCTCACTTTTTTTATTAAGAAAAGCTTTAAAATTTAATAATAAGTCTTTATTCTCAGCTGAATTAATTTTACTTAAAGACTTGTTTATTTAAAAAATTAATGATCTGAGTCATACGCGAAAAAGTATGATTATCTTAGGGTTTTAAATTGAGAGATTGTTGAGAATTAAATTAGAAATAATTAAAAACCACCAAAAAAAGCCACTTGAGATTAATTTTAAATAAACGACTTAGAAAGAGCATTAATTTTCTACTATCTTTAATAAATCATCTAAAGACTCAATTAAGAGGTCAGGGTTATATTCTGTTAAAATCTCATGCTTACTTACTCCGCTTGTTACTCCTATAGTCCAAAAACCAGCTTCTCGACCGGCAGTAATGTCTGAGGGCATATCACCTATCATTAAAAATTCATCTCTACGACGTTTTTCATAGTTTTCTAAAGTTGGTTGAAGTGACAATGGATCTGGCTTTTGAACAGGTATTTTATCGCTTCCATAAACACCTTTAAATACTTTCTCAAACCCTACTTTTTCTAAATGATCCATTATTGTGTTTGTTTTATTATGAGAAACAATAAAGAGGTCAGACGATTTACCTAGTTTTTTTAATAAGGATTTCACAGCAGGGAAAAATAGGGCTTCTTTTGCATATTCAAGATATTTAGCAAAAATCTTTACCGCAATTTGTAACTTCTTAAAGTAAGTTAGTCCTTCAAGTGCTGTTATATGATTAAATATTTCATAAGATTCCAGTAAAACCTTAGGTAGAGGATATCCTTGAATAGTTTCTAATAAAGCTCCAATTTCTTGTATTGTTGTTTCCATATCAATATCTAATTTTTTTTCTCCTAAAATTTCTTCAATTGATTTTTCAATTATTTCTCTTATATCAAGTAAAGTTCCATCAAAATCAAATATTATAGCACGGAGTGAACCCGTTTGAAGTAATTCTATTAATTGCTTATCTCTACTCATACTGTTTAAAAAGGTGGAGGTGTTAAAAATTTTTCGTATAAACTATTCAAGAAAGTAGTTGTTTTATAGCACCATATCCTTGAATAATTTCGCACATAAGAAGTGTGTAAATTATTATTTTTTGCCCTGTGACGTAAATAAGTAATACTATCAAAGTATTATTTGAGTACCTTTTAATAATCTAACTTGAAATTTAAATAAACATAGAATGGATAAGTTAAAAACTTAGAAATAATTTAGATTTGTATTTTGGGGATATATTATTAAAGTTTGACAATATAATATAAAGTGGATAATATGGATGAATTTTTGATATATAATCTTTTGATGATAACTTTTAGTTTATCTTCAATATTAATTTTTATAATTTTATTTCGGATACCTGCGGGATATGGACAACATATTAGTAAGAAATGGGGTCCCGCCATTAATACTAAACTTGGTTGGTTTTTAATGGAAGTGCCTACTGTTATTATTTATTTTATTTATTATCTCATTGGAGATCGAAGACTAGAGATTGTTCCACTGATTTTTATGGCTATATGGATGTTGCATTACTGTCAGCGTACATTTATATTTCCATTGTTAATCCGTGGAAAACTACCTATGCCTATAATAATTATTTTGATGGGGATTACGTTTAATGGAGTTAATACATATTTGCAAGCAAGATGGATTTATAGTTTTTCACCTTCATATCCTATAACTTGGTTATTAAACCCTCTTTTTATAGCGGGAATTATAATATTCTTAGTTGGTTTTATTATTAATCTCCATTCAGATTACATTATCCGTAATTTAAGAAAACCTGGGGAAATTGAATATAAAATCCCACATGGTGGGATGTTTAAATATGTGAGTAGTCCTAGTTATTTTGGGGAAATAACAGAATGGACTGGATGGGCAATAATGACATGGTCCCTTCCGGGGCTTGTGTTTGCTGTGTGGACATTTGCAAACTTAGCACCAAGAGCTCATTCTAATCATTTATGGTATAGTAGAACATTTCCAGACTATCCCAATAATCGAAAGGCCCTAATTCCCTATATTTTTTAAGAAAATTTTTAAAATTTACTAATTGATTTTAGAATGAGATTTGATATATATTCGATTATTTGTATCGATTAATTGTAAACTCCCCCATGAATTAAATAAGGTTTCAGTTTTTCCTAAAATTAAAATTCCATTTTCATTTAATTGATTTTCTAAAATTTTTAGAAATTTATGTCTATTTTCTCGGTTAAAATAAATCAATAGATACCTACAGAAAATAATATCATACTTATAGGGCATTTGGTGACCTTTTGTAACATCTTCTACTACAAATTCAATTTTATTTTTTATCCTTTCTTTTATGATATTAGTATGTCCAAAATGAGTTTTTTGTTTAGTAAAATATTTATTATCGTAATAGTCTGAAATTTCTTTCATTGAATCGTCCGTGTAAACACCAATATTAGCTTTTTCAATTGCTTCAGGAGCTATATCAGATGCTACGATTTTATAATCAGGAAAACGTGGAACTTGGGTTTCAAGATTATCAAGAATCATACCTATAGAATAAGGTTCTTCTCCTGTTGCACAAGGACATGACCAAATATTAATACAATTATTTGTACTTTTTGGGCGTTTCATTTTTCGATAATAAGAGAGTTGATTGAGGAAAATAAAGATATCTATGTAATATCTTGCAGGTTTTTCAGTTAAAGATCTAATTTTATGCAAATTTTTAACCGCATTAGTTTTCGTATGAAATTTAGCCAACTTAGCAGGATCTGGTCTTATATTACTCTTTATATCCTTTCTGTTTACATATAAACCTTGAATAAATAAATCTTGAAATGTTTCAAAAACATCATAATCGCGAAAAAAGAAAGTGTAATTTACTGTAAACCCTTCAGTGAATTTTTTAATTTCTGCACTGTTTGATGATATATATTCGTAATACTGACTAAGTGTTTTACACGGGATTCTTATCATACGTGATTTTATACGCTTTTCTATGAATGATTTATTATAATATTCAAAATTTAACCCTGTTTTTTTCTTTAACAATTGAATTAATGCCCTATAGGAATTTTCATCAACTGGAATGTTATCAATAAGGTTGCCTTTATTAAATTTTGAATCGAAGTTCATGTACTTTTCTATTTTTTTATTAACAATATCGAATTATATCTCCAAATTTACATTTCCATAATAGACTTCTTGAATTTATATCTTATTAAATAGAAATAGCTATAAAAAAAAAGAAAAATGCTTTAAAGTTAAATACTATTTATTCGCCTTACTAAAATTCTTAGCTTTCTAACCTTTCTAATAATTCTCGAATTCTTTTCAATTCGTTTAATCTTAAATTTTTTTCTTCTATTTTTTCCTTCTTTAAACTCTTAGTCATTGAAAGAGGATCCATTGACCTTATTTTTTCCCATATTGCTGTACGAATAAACTCAGATTGCTTTTGACGAGAAAACTTTGCAAATCTTTTAATATCCTCCAATTCTTTGCTATTTACTAAAAACTTAACTTGATAACTCTTTTTTAAAGTGCTTTGAATAATATTTAGAACTTCTTTCTTTATACTATCGATATCTTTTATTGAAGTCTCTATATATCCTAATAAACCTTCTTTTCTAACAAATTCATGATATTTTTTCCTATCAATATCTTTCTCATTCTCAACTAAATCAAGTTTATTCCCAATTAAAAGTACAGGGCATTTACTTAGTTTACCCTCATTCCACACTTTGTTGAGGCATTTTTGATGATAATCAAATGTTTCAGGTTTAGATAAATCGAACACATAAAAAATAGCTGAGGCACCTTTATAATATAATGTATGAAGTGATCCGAATTTTTCTTCATTAAAAAAGTCCCAGAACTGAAGTCTATAATCATTTCCATTAATGGTTACCTGTTTAAGAAAAAAATTTACACCAACAATTGGTGCTACATCTTTTTGAAAAAGTTTCTCAGAATATTTTTCAATTAATGTGGATTTACCGACTCCAGGTGCTCCAAGGACTAAAATTTTGAAAACATCTTTAAATTCTACTTTACTCATTTTCTTTCTCTCCTCACTTTTTATTTTAAAATTATATAATATGTACCGATCATGTACATATATTAATTAAAGAAATATTCATTTATAAATTTATGTACTGAATAAGTACATATGTTTATAATAAGAGAAAAAATCCTTAAACTATAAAATTATAACTTTCAACGTTTTCCAAATTATTGAGAATAAATAGAAAAACGGTATTAAATTACAGTATGTTCAGTTCTTTTAATAATCTCATCCTGTAAAACTAACTCTAAATTCACAAAATAGTCACTATACCCCGCTACTCGCACAATCAAGTTTCTGTATTTTTCTGGATTTTTTTGTGCAGCCCGTAAAGTATCTGCTGAGACGACATTAAATTGAATATGATGGCCATTCATTTCAAAATATGCTCTAATTAAGTGAGCTAATTTATTAATTCTATTTTGATCTGAGAGAAAATGGGGTGTAAATTTTTGATTCAATAAGGTTCCTCCAGTTCTTAAATGATCAATTTTTCCAGCAGATTTTATAACCGCAGTTGGACCATTAATATCCATTCCTTGAACGGGAGATATGCCCTCTGATAAAGGTGCATATGCTTTACGCCCATCTGGAGTAGCTCCAGTTACTTGACCAAAGTAAATGTGGGCTGTTGTAGGAAGTAGATTAATACGATGTACACCACCTTTAGTATTAGGACGGTTATCAATTGCATCATAAACAATTTCAAAAACTTGAGCGGTTATTGAATCTGCATAATCGTCATCATTCCCATATTTAGGAGTTTTATAGAGTAATTTCTGGTGAATATCCTCGTATCCACTAAAATTATTCTCTAAGCTTTTTATCAATTCTTCTATAGATATGATTTTTTTATCAAAAACATTATACTTTAAAGATGTCAAGCAATCTGTAATACTGCCCATTCCTACAATTTGTATATAAGAAGTGTTATATTTTGCGCCACCATCATTATAATCCTTCCCATTCTTAATACAATCATCGATCAGTATTGACAAGAACGGTGCTGGATTTTTTGCCCAAATACGTTCGATTATTTGATTTCCCTTAATTTTAATATCTACAAAATGCTTAACTTGTTCAGTATAAGCTTCAAAGAAATCATCAAAAGTTTCAAAAATCGTAGGATTACCAGTCTTCAATCCAATCTGTTTTTTAGTTAGAGAATCAAAACCGTTATGAAGTGTAACTTCCAGAATTTTTACTAAGTTAAAATATCCTGTGAGAATGTAGGCTTCTTTCCCAAATGCGCCTGCCTCAACACACCCACTTGCTCCCGCATTGCGTGCATCTATTATAGATTTTCCTTGCCTTGTTAATTCTTGAATGATGGCATCAGTATTAAAAACGGAAGGTTGGCCAAAACCGGTTTTCACAATTTCAAGAGCTCGTTTTAAGAACTTATCTGGGGTCTTTTTACTAATTTGAACATTACTACTTGGTTGTAATATCCGCATTTCTTCAATTACGTCTAGGAGAATGTAAGACATCTCATTAACTCCATCAGAACCGTCTTCTTTCAATCCTCCAATATTTATATTACAAAAATCAGTATAAGTATTGCTTTCCTCTGCTGTAACACCAACCTTGGGAGGAGCTGGTTGATTATTAAATTTCACCCAAAACGCTTGAAGTAATTCGAAAGCATCATCCATTGTTATTATCCCATTTGCAATATCATTTTTGTAGAATGGATAAAGGTGTTGATCTAAGCGTCCTGGATTGAAAGAATCCCAAGTATTGTATTCAGTTATGACAGCTAAATGAATAAACCAATAATGTTGGAGTGCCTCCCAAAAAGTTCTAGGTGCTCGTGCGGGGATATAAGAACATATTTCTGATATTTTCTCTAACTCTCTTCTTCTAATTGGGTTTGATTCAATGGTTGCCAGTCGATTAGCTTCTTTAGCATAACGATTGGCAAAATTAATTATTGCATCTGCGGCAATATCCATTGCTCTTAGTTGTTCTCTTTTATTATATGTATCAGGATCATTGTAAAAATCTAAGCCATCAATACTTTCTTTTATTTCTTGTTTGAAATCTAAAAATCCTTTTTTCCATATATTCTTTCCCGCTACAGTATGGCCAGGTGCCCTCTGTTCCATAAATTCTGTGAAAATTCCCGCCTCATAAACATCGATCCACTCATTATCAACTTGAGAGAAGATTTTATCGCGAATAGATCGTCCTTTCCAAAATGGAATGATAATATCTTTTGCTTTTTGTTTTGTATCTTCAGATACTTTAAATGAAATTTTATCACGTGAATTAAGAATGTCTAAATCTTTTAAACTATGGCAACATACTTCTGGATAAGTGGGTGTTGCTTTTGGTTCTGGACCACGTTCACCAACAATTAACTCGCCTTCATTAATGCAGATCTTTTTATTTTCCAATATATATTTAAATACTTTAGCTCTGGCAATTGGAGCAGAAAACTTATGAGCCGCACCAGTTTTATAAAATTCTGTTAGTAATAGAGCACGTTCTAACGAAAGATAAGGAACTGCCTCACGACTTTGTGTTCGTAATTTACTAATTCGTTCATTCAAGTTTTTGTTCACCTTCATTTAACATCAAAGATTACACCAGATTCTTCTAATTATCTTTTACTCCATAAAAAGCGAAGTTTTTTAACAACTTTACTAGCAAATTAACAATATTAATAATATAAATACTACTATTTAAAAATTAAATTCTTATAATAACAAAAGCGAATCATATCCATAATAATCTTTAATTAGCTGTAATCGTGAAAGTTTACAAATCATTTTTTAATGATTTATTATTATAAATCAAGTTAAGCTGAAAAACTCAAAATAAAAATACTAATTTTAAATTATAGGTTAAAGGTATTGAAATCGCAAGATGAATTAGGTGTAGCAGTTCCAGCTAATAAGCCGCTAATAGTTAGAACAATAAAAAAAGTTACAAAAGAACAACGAGAATATGCACTTAAGAAAACTGAATATAGTATGTTCTCTTTTCCAGCAGATTTAATATTTGTAGATTTTTTGTCAGATTCTGGATCTGGAACAATGACGGATTTTCAATGGGCTGCTCTATTTCATGGGGATGAGTCCTATGCCCGCAATAAGGGATATTATGTCCTTTTAGAAGCGATAAGAGACACTTTCGAACGAGGTAATAATCCGAAAAGATCAATTAATTTAATTCTTTCTGGGGAAACAAATGTAAAAAAACTTATGGACGAACTTTACATTACTACCTATGAAGGAGGATTTGTAAATGGAGGGATTCATCAATTAACCCGACCAAATGCTTTCATTGTTCCACAAGGTCGATGTGCTGAGCATTTACTTTTCTCAACTATCGCACCTATCTTAAAACAAAATAAAGATATAATATATTATATTCCAAATAACGGACATTTCGATACAACAGAGGCAAATATCGTCGCCAATGGTATCAAAGCAGTGAATTTGTTTTCAGGTAATTTAATGGATGATTTTCCTTATGACGAAATGGACAAAAGAAATCCATTTAAAGGTAATATGGATCTAAGAGCACTTGAAAATCTGATTCAAGAAAAGGGTGTGGAGGCGATACCATTAATTTATGTTACAATTACAAATAATACTGCCGCAGGTCAACCAGTATCAATGAATAATATAAAAGAAGTTCATAAAATTGCCAAAAAGTATAATTTACCTCTTTTCTTTGATGCTTGTCGCTTTAGTGAGAATGCAAACTTTATAAAAGAATTTGAAGATGGGTATAAAGATCGCTCAATCCCCATTATTGTACAAGAAATGTTTTCTTATGTTGATGGCTTTACAATAAGTTTCAAAAAAGACGGATTAGCTAATATGGGAGGCGGGTTTTTCTTTAAAGATAAAGGTTTATTTCACAAAAAATTTTCTATCAATGAAGATATTGGAATCAAATTAAAAGAAAAACAGATTTTAACATTTGGAAATGATTCTTATGGAGGAATGAGTGGCAGAGACATAATGGCTTTAGCTGCAGGCCTTTATGAAGTAGTAAAAGAAACTTATTTGAATGAAAGAAAAAATCAAGTTAGGGAATTCGCAAGAAAACTTGGTCAAAATGGTATTCCTGTTATTCTTCCCGCAGGTGGTCATGCTGTATACCTCAATATGAACAAATTTTTTGAGGGAACAGATATGAAGATCGATGATTTTGGAGGCGTTGGATTTACAATTGAACTTCTAAAACATTATGGTATACGAGCTGTTGAATTAGGTCCTTTCGCATTTGAGTGGGATAAGAAAACACCGGAACAAAGGAAAGGTGTATTGAATTTAGTACGCTTTGCAATGCCACGAAATGTGTATAGTGCTTCTCATATTGATTACGCAGTAGCAGCAATAACAGAAATCTATAATAATAAAGATAAAATTCCTAAAGTAAAGGTCTCTCGAGGTGCAGAATTGCGATTAAGACATTTTCAAACGGGACTTCAGCCAATTTATAAAAATTAGAAAAATTTGTTATACAAAAATAAATTACTAACCAGATTAAATTAAAAATCAACCAAAATTAAATTTATGGTACTTCCATTTCTTTAAAAAGTATAAAAATTTGATATTAGAAAACTTAAATATCTAACATCCTTAATTTCTGTGAAATATCCTTTCTTCTGAGAATTTTCATGAAATCATCTTTTCGCTGCTGAAGTCGTGTTAGAAAGGAATCAAGCTTATCAAAGTTATTAAAAAAATAGTCCTTTCCTTCAACCATAATTTTGACTCCCTTCCTATCGTTTTGAAGAATTGCATAAATTCCCCCTACTTCTGTATCATGCTTAATAAACACTTTTTCCGCCTCAGAATATTTCTCATTTCCTTTTTTTGCCCAAAAATTATTTTTTAATAAATATGATCGATACATACTCACTCTACCACACACAACCTTTTTTGTTTAATTATGATGAGTCATCGAGATATGTTTATTAATATGCTCATTATGACCATCGACATATAATCCTAGTAATATATAATTCAAATCAATTATATTATATCGTGTAATATGCAAGGAACATATCACGCATATATTATAAGAGTTTAATTCTATACTACACAAGAATTATAGTTACCAATAGACCTTTTAAATCACTAAGTAAAAAACCCAGAACTATTTACTAAAAAAAATTTACTTGGGGTTGTTTCTAGAAAATTTCAATTGGAAAATTTAGCGATAAGGATGTGAAAAAACAAAATTTTATATATATTATCATCTAAAGGTAGTTTAGTGATTTTATATGACTTCTGGCCATATTACCGTTGATAAAACTAAACTCAAATATATCATTGAAGGGGATGGAGTTCCATGTCTAGTTATTGGAATGCTTTCAAATTTTTATCCCCCTGTTTTCTCTAAAGAAATTAAGAAATATATTAAATTTATTTTCGTGGACTTCAAAATATTTGTCCCTTCTGTT
Source organism: Promethearchaeia archaeon (assembly GCA_029856145.1). GTDB lineage: Archaea > Asgardarchaeota > Lokiarchaeia > Sigyniarchaeales > SOKP01 > Loki-b32. The sequence continues at coordinate 50,807 of JAHQWK010000029.1, read as the reverse complement.
CCTATAGATGTAAATGAAATATCAATGGATTCAATAGTAAAAGATCTTGACGGAGTACGTATTTTTTTAGGTTTTGAAAAAATTGCTGTATTAGGCCATTCTGTTTTTGGTATTGTTGCTCTTGAATATGCTTATAAATATCCAGAACACACATCTCATATTATTATGATTGGTTCTGCTTCACCAAATATGACTGAGACAAATTTAAAAAAAGGTTCAGAATTCTGGGAATCTGATGCATCAGAAGAGAGAAAAATGATTCAGAAAAAGAATAATGAACCCCTTACAGAAGAATTCTTAAATATGGTTTCTCCTACAAAGGCTCTTGCTCAACAATATATAGCCAATTCTCCTTTTTATTGGTATGATCAAACCTATGATTGTTCCTGGATCTGGGAAGGACTCGAACTTAATATGGAATTTTTTGATTATTTCTATTCTGAAATTATTAGAGGGAAGGATATCACACAAAAAATCTTAAATATTACAATTCCTATGTTTCTTGTTATGGGTCGATATGATTACGCAGCACCATACATTCTTTGGGAGAATCTAATAGATGAGATTCCAGATTTAACATATTTTCTTTTCGGAAAAAGTGGGCATTGGCCAATGTTCGAAGAACAAAAATTGTTCGATAGTAGATTAATCGAATGGATAACCAAAACAAAATAAATTAAAAAAATTATTAAAATTACCATTTAAAATTAGGGATATTTCTCACTTAATCCCTTTATGAAATCATCTAATTCTTCCATATTCATTTTCTTAGTATCATAAGCTGCTTTCCCACATTCATCTTCCATATCCATGCATGATTTAATATAGGCTTTATTCATAATCCTTAGCATAGTTTTTGTGAAGAAACTAAATTCCTTTTGATATTTTACTATCTGCTTAGCAAAATTGAAAGTTTCAGTTTCAAGCTCCTCAAGTGGAAAGATACGAGTTGGAAAGTTAATATTCCTTAACTCATCTAAACCAATTTTATCTGTTGTAAATAGCAAATTCTTTGCATAAGTCAATCCAAACGCTAATAACGGTAAAAGAGTTGCTCCAGTTTGAGGAAATGCCGAAATTTCAAGTTCTGGCAATCTTAAGTATAATTTATCTTTAGGTCTATTGGCAAACACCTTCAAATCAGAGCCCAATATAATCATAAAACCTAGCCCAATAGCAATACCTTGAACCTGAGTAATAATTATTTTTTTCATAAGAATCATTTTCTCGTTAACTTTTCTGCCCCATTCTGTGATTCCCGCCGCTTTTTCGGGAGATCCTTGTATGTCTTTAAGATCGTATCCAGCAGAAAAGAACCTCTGCCCGGTACTTTTAATGATAATACATTTAACCTTCTCGTCTTTATCTGCGCTGATTAGATTCTGATATATCGCTTTTAACATCGAAATATTACACGAATTTGCTTTGTCTGGTCTATTGATAGTTATTGTTGCTATACGCCCTTTCGCTTCATATAGAATGAAATCTTGATCGCTCATAATATCTTTAACTTAACCTCAAATATAAAATATATCAAACTAACGTGAAAGAGCTAAATCTTAATAATTTTGTGACTTATGTAACTTTATCTTTTAATTTTAGGTGAAATATCATAAAAATCAGACCGTTCAATGAAGAGACAGATAAATTGAGAATTATAGCGGTATTAAATGAAGTCTATAAGGATATCAATCCAATATGGATAGTGAATGAGGAAGTCTTTGATTCAGATATGAAAGTAGATGGTGATCAAACTATTCTTTCACGTGATTATTTAGTAGCAGAAATTAACAAAGGAGACATAATTGGTTATGCAGGGCTTTTTAAATCTTCCAAACGCGATTTTTGGTATCTTGAACTTAATATGTTGCCTGAATTCTTTAAATCGGAACTAATGGTAGAATTATTTAATTCGACCCTAATTTTAGCAAAAGAACAAAATGCTCCAGAACTCCGCTATGTGACAACTAAATACACATTTATAGACACACCACTGCACAATAAGATAAAAAAAATGGGACTTGAACCAGTAAATTATGGTTTTTGGATGCGTTTAGATGACGTAAGCTCACAACCACAATTATTAACTCCAATCAATATAACTTTACAAAAACAAGAAGTGGTAAATGATTTAAACAGTTATATTACAGTTCGTAATGATGCATTTAGTAAGCATTTTGATTATAGACCCCTTACTGAAGAAGAATTCAAGACAGTTTTAGAAGGTATTTGGAAAGATTATGATCTAGAGCACTGGTTTGCTTTTGATGATGACAAATTAGTGGGGATTTGTTCTTCGACAATTAATCCAGAGTTAAAGCATATTGGAACAATTACCACTTTGGGAGTGCTACATGCATATCATCAACGTGGAATTGGCAGTTCCTTGTTGGGACACGGGATCCAATCTTTGATTGAAAAGGGATGTTCTACAATTGAATTAGGAGTAGAAGCAAAAAACGAAAAAGCATTAGCTCTCTATAGAAAGTATGGTTTTAATCGAGTGGAATCACGCACTTTCATTACATATACGATTAAATAAGTAATACTACTCTCATAAATTCCAGGTGTTTTTAAACCTCCTAAAATGGAAACCTTAGGTATATTTAAAAAGCGAAAAACCTTTACTAACTTAAAATTTACTTTAAATCCTAAATTAATTAGCAACTAGGAAAACAATTTGAAATCTGTTAAAAAAACATTAGTAGTTATTTTGAGTATTATTTTTATTTCAATTTCATCCACAACCAATACATTAGGTATGAATTATAGTTATGGCGTTGAAGAAGGAGAAGAACACATATGGACCGTTTTGGTCGGTAATCTTGCTATAGGATTAAGTCAAGGCTCAAAATTTAGAGTAATTATCGAAGAGATTTATAATGGAACATGGACTGAGGACGCTTCCAGTTACACTGGAACAATACTTAATTATTCGATAGAGGTTTATAGTACGTATGACATAAATCCTCAATGGGATGTAGTGTTCAATGGAAGTGCGATGTTTTTCAATGATACCACACGGGATTTATTCACAGGCTTTTATACTGATTGGCATATTGTACTTTTTGGAATGTTATTTTTTATACCAACTCCATTAAATCTGACCTGGATTGGAGATTATTTGAACCAAACTTCTTTATTGGTGTTTTATGATTATTATATCAATGGAAATACTTTAACTATGCAAAATATTACCTCCAATATTGATTTCACATTCAATTTTAACGATAATGGTACTTTAACTGAATATAAAGTAAGTTCAGAAGGTTCAATTGGATATCACATAAAATATGGTAATATTCCACAAACAAATCAAATCCCTTTTGGAAATTACTATTTAATCTTTATTCCATGTACGATCATAATAATTGTTGCCTATAATCACTATAAATTAAAAAAAAAAAATAGATAAATAACACAATAAAATCTGATTTTTTTCTTTTAAAATTCTAATTTAAAATATTTCGAATTTATTAAAGAAAAAATAAATTACCAATCATTGAAAAATAATAATTCAAATGTAGAGCACGATTATTAAGCATTATAACTTACTTTATTTAGATTATTGAATAAAACCCTATTCAATAATGATAGGAGGTGAAATTACATGAAAATCAGGTCATTCAATGTAAATACCGATAAAACGAGATTAATTGAAGTATGGGATAGAATAGTAAAGGATATAAATCCTGTTTGGACAATAAGTGAAGAAGAACTCGATAGCGCTCTCGCAGTGCAGGGAGACCAAACTGTTTTATCTCGAGATTGCTTGATTGCAGAAGATAATAAAGGAGATATAATAGGTTTTGCATTACTTTTTAAATCCACTAAACGGGACTCTTGGTGGTTGGAGTTTAAGGTATTACCACTATATTTTAAGTCGAAATTTTATGTACAATTATTTAAATCGATTTTAGAGCTTGCAAATAAACAATATGTTCCTAAAATCCGATTTGCTATAAGTAAATATATTCTAAAAGAATCGCCACTACAAATCAAATTTAATGAAATGGGATTAGAGCCAATACACTTTGATTATTGGATGCGGATGGATAATTTTAACTCAATTCCTAAAATTAATGTTACACCGGGATTTGATTTTCAAAAATATCAGAAATTAACGGATTTTACTAATTATGTAAAAATTCTTAATGATGCATTTAGTGAACATTTTGATTTCATACCTTTTAGAGAAGAAGAATTCAAATCAATACACAATGCGGGTTGGAAAGGATATGATGTTGAATATTGGTTTGCACTAGAATTCAATAATCCTGTAGGAATTTGCTTTCTTAATATCAATCCTGAGTTAAAGCATGTAGGAATCATTTATACATTAGGTGTTCTTCATAGTTATCATCATAAGGGTATTGGGAGTTATCTTTTAGGATTAGGAATTCAATCATTAATCGATAAGGGATGTAAAATAATCGAATTAGGTGTTGAAGCTAATAATGAAAAAGCACTAAATCTCTATAAAAAATTTGGTTTTTATGAAGTAGAATCACTAACAGCGATATCTTACGAGATTGAATAATAAAAAAAATATTTTATCTTCCATGTACGATTATAATAATTGTTATTTTTAATTACTATAAATTGAAAAAGAAGAAACATATTTAGACAATCAAAATCCAATTTTTTTCTCTAACATAGATATGTGGATATTATTAGAGTTTTAATTGTTTATTTATTAAATCATTCTTATAATTTCAGATGTGAAAACTAACATACAAAAAAGTTAAACAAAATAAACAAAATTGAAAAGAAAAAATGTAAAAATTAATGATTTCGAAAATAAATATATGAAAAAGTGATTTATTTCGTACATATATAGGTAAATCTAAAATGTTAGTATTATCATAACGAAAAACCTCTGAAAGGATTGGATATATTAATGGATAAATACATACTTGTAATTGCAATTGCAAGGGAGAAATGTGTATTTTTCAGCACGTAAGGGTTGAGGTGGTATAGGCTAAATTGATCTCAGAAGTAGAGTTTTTTGGGGAAATTTTTGATGATTTTCTATGTGTAAGCAATAGACTTTATGGGAATGATTTATGGAAATCTCATTCAATAATAAAGTTAATGTACGCTTCAAGTGAGCTTGATGATAAAAAAATTGTAGAAGAAGGCCTAAAAATAATAATTAACTTGTACAACTTTAAAGAATGTGGTGCACTATTGGATTCTTATGAAATAGAAAGCCATCCCATTAATGAATTAGCAGAATCAGAAAAAACTCTACTTGGATCAATTTTGAAAGCAGAATTTATTTAAACTGCTTTTCAAATTCCCACACAGAATCTTGAATTGTATGAAGATTCTTTACAACTTTTCCAGAACTTTTTGCTTCCATCTCAGGAGCATCAAACATGGCTTTGCCAACGGCTAAAGCTCTACTTTTTGTTTCTTCTATGATTCTCACGATATCTCCTTTTATAATGGAAGAATCTATCTTAGTTATTCCTGGTCGCATTATATCAGCACCATTAGTAACGTAACGGACTGCTCCGAAGTCCACTACAATAGTTTTCAAATCTACCTGGTTGTTTATTAATAAGGTTAGGACTGGAATATATCCATCTTTCGATCTCCATAGCTTTAATACATTATTAACTGCAAATAAAGTATCTCCTGCTTCTGTTTCAATAACTTCAACATTACTTTTTTTAGGAAATATTTGATCGATAAACTTTTGATCGTACTGTTTTAAGATTTCGTCTTTTATGGGATTTAATTCGGATTTTCGAACGAAATGCCTATTTTTTATCTTCATGTTTCAAATTAGAAGTAAAATTTTCTAAAATAAAAATCTTTTAATTTGAAATTATAAAAAGAATTATTATGAGTAAAGTCTATACTTCTGCGGTTGTAATAATTCCACCAGAAGAAAAATGGGCACCAATCCAAGAAATTCGTGAAAAATATGATCGTCAAATTAATCGGTGGATGCCCCATATTACTTTATTGTATCCATTTAGACCAGAAGATGAATATCCAACACTTGAAAAAGATTTTTCAAATAAGTGCAAATCTATTAAACCTTTTGAAATTCATTTAGAGCAGTTTAATTATTTTAACCATGGAAAACAAAGATATACATTGTGGCTCAATCCAGAACCTGTTGAATTGGTTAACAATTTACAAGCTATAATTATAGAAATTATCCCCGATTGTAATGATGTAAATAAATATAAACATGGATTTAGACCGCATTTGAGCGTCGGTCAAATTCAAGGGAAAAATAACCTTCTAAACATAATGAAGAATTTACAGGACAATTGGAATGAAATTCATTTTCTCTTAAATGAAATATTTTTTATCTCTCGCGAGAAAAGCAAAACTTCGAAATTTGAAATAAAAAAACGAATACAACTTCAAGAATAATAATTAAAATTTTTATATTGGAATTTCATTAATTAATTAATTAAAAACTTAAAAATTTCAAAAAGATACTTTACCAAAATCATGACAGATGATAAAGAAAAAGGAAAAATAGTGTTTCAAGGAAAAACTGAGATGATCTTCAAAATAATAGTAATTGGAGATCCTGCTGTTGGTAAAACAAGCCTTTTGACGAATTTCTGTGGTGAAAAATTTGATTATGAATATATTCCAACCGTGGGTGTCAATATTACAAAGGAACCAGTCACAATTAAGGATGATATGGGCAAGGACACCACAGTAAATCTCATGATTTGGGATATAGCAGGACAACCGCAATTCTACATGTTACATCGGCCCTATTTTAACGGTGCTGATGGGATGATGTTAGTTTATGATATAACACGCTCAAGTTCATTTTCAAATATAAACAATTGGTGGCAGACTTCAGTGAAATACGGCCTTTCAGGAATTCCCCGTATTTTAATTGGTAATAAAATTGACCTTAAAGACGAAAGAAAGATTATATTACCCATGGCTGAACATTTAAGTGAAAAAATAGCTGCGCCTTTTTTTGAAACTTCAGCGTTAACAGGGGAAAAAGCCCATCTTATATTTCAAAAAATTGCTGAACTTACTTTGCGTTCAAAACTAGAAGAAAAATAAGGATATTTTTTTCAGGTTCACTTTTTCAATAATTATTTTTTAAAATCCTTTCTTTTATGAGTTTTAATTTTTGATGCAAATGCTTTCATTCCAAAAAATCTTGAGATTTAAATAGATATTATTACAATTTCTATTAACCACTTTGATCACTATTTACCTCAATTAAACTAAGCGAATAGAGAGAAGATAATATCTCATTGATTTCACATATTTTTCTTTTAATACACCTTCTCCTTAATTCTCTCTAAAATTACTTTCATAGAATTAAAAATATTAATATAAATAAGAGAAGATTTTGACGGGATTAGAAAAAGAGTAAATATCTTAGGTGGGATTAAAGTTTATTTATCCAAAAAACAATTTTCTCTTTTACAGATTCTTTTATATCATCTGGAATGGTCTCTAATCCATTCAATTTTTTTACAAATTGTGAAATCTCATAGAGAATCCTATGGCCTCCTTTGAAGATAAATATGTCTTCCTTGATATTATCAAGTCGTTCAACCACTAATTCTGGATCGTTAAGTTCATCAACCTCATTTTTGAGATCGTTGAATTGATCTATAATTAATTGTTTTTTATCAGTTACGGATGTATCTCGTGCAATTTCTTCGCTTTCCATATGTTTCGAGGATAATGAAATCTCTGATCTTTGGATTAAAGATCTAATTAAGTCAAGCTCCGCTTCAAGGATCTTTTGGTTTTCAATTACATTATTTAATTGAGGTACTAATGATTTTATATCGAGTGTTGCTTTACTTAACTCATTGATTTTATCAGTTAATACATTAATTTTTAGGTTTGTTTGACCCATCTTAGTAATAATATCTAGTCCAAACTTCTCGAGGATCGATGCGAATTTATCAATTTTTTCATTAGCTTCTTTGATAAATTTAACGGTATCTTCTTTTTCTAAATTATTTTTATCTACCATTAATTTTCCTCTTATTGATATGCATTTGAAGAGATAAACGTTAAAAAGACAGAGTTAATTTGCATATAAAATTATTATTTTATTAATATAATGCTCGTATAAAAAACTTCTGAAGTAAAAAAAATTAACTTGATTTCAGTAATATTTTAATAAAATACATCTTCAAGATGATTTAATATAGGAATGTTTATAAGAATCTTTTCTAAGCTTTAATACAGATAAAATATTACTCAATTCTTCTAATCCAACTTTAATAGTTATCCCTTCTTTTAACGAAGGGCGTTCCCATAAACCGTTTTGCTTCATTCTAATACATTTCATAAAGAAAAAAGGCTCATCTCACTCCTAACTTACTATTTTGTCATACCTATAAATTATAGTTATTTTTCACATAAATTATAGTTTCCCCACCTTCCAAGCGAAGAGTAAGATAGTTGTTGACTTTAAATCTTTAGATGCAGCCAAAGGATATAATATAATTATGAAAATGTTTCTTTAACATTAATGTCAAACATGCTTAAGAGTTATGGTATCATACTTATTAACTACCAATTAAAAATAGCGATTTTTAATGAAAAAAATAAGTAAAGGTAGTTTGGTGTTATTAGTTTTTTCCGTCCTTTTACTGGGAAGTGGTCCTACTACTGTTTTAGGTGCGTATCGTAGTGAATATGAAAATGCTTCGCAAAAAATTTTTGAAGAGATTAAGTCATTTACTTTCGTTTATGATACGACAACGCTTAATTATAGCATAGTCTTTGGAGCTATGTTCGTAAAACTTGACGATACTCATTCGGAATTAGTATCAGATGTTTTTGTTATCACCTTGAATTCACTATTTGTCACAATGTTGACAGCTACATTAACTTTTAATGCTAGTTTCTCTTATGATGGAACTTGGAATAACCACTCTGGTGTTGGAGTTGATAGTACAAGTTTAATCCAATTCGGAGATTTACTTTATAATTATAGTATTCATTCATTTCTTATAACGAACGATTTATTCCCTCTTGATCTAGAAATAATCTTTGAATATGATTTCACCAGCTCAGAATTTAGTGAATCTGGAACTTATAACGTTATGGAGAATTTTGTAATGACAAGTCCTGGTCCTGAAATTCCAGGTTATACCTTATCCACAACAATATCAATATTAGTAGTAGGAATTATAGCCGTTACTATGATTTATAAGAGAAAGAAAATCTTAAAGATCAATAATTCATAATTTTATACTTTTTTTTTAAAGTTATTTTAATAAAAAAAGTTTTTAATTGTTAGAAAGTAAGAACTTTTACAAAATTTATTTTTTATCGAAATTTATTATTTAATTAATATTGTGCTATTATAAAAAACTTCTTAAGTGGAAAAGTTGATCCAGTACGTTAATTGTCTTACGAAAGACGGTAAGTCATTGTTATTCAGGAACTATGGAACTTCTGAAGTAGATAGAGATTTATTAGCTGGTTTCTTAAGTGCTTTTTCGGGATTTATGAAAGAAATTAGTCAAAGTGATATTAAAAGCACACAAACAGAGGATTTCAAATATTTTTATACGATAATAGATATGATTATCATCGTAGTTTGCACTGATTTAGAAGATGATGATGTTAGTGTAAATTCTAAAATATTAAGTATTAGAACCAGATTTCTCGAGAAATATAGGAAGATTTTAGAGGATGGGAGCTGGGCAGGAAATCGAAGTATCTTTACTGAATTTGAAACAGAGTTAGATGATATCATTTTAGGAGCAATTAAAGTATCCATTATAGGATTTGGTGGTGTTGGAAAAACTACTCTAACAAAGTTGATCTGTGGAAAGGATGTAGATCTTGAATATGTTCCAACAATCACTGCTGATATTGCTTCTTATGAGGGTGATGAATTTGAGAGATCCATAACTCTATGGGACTTTGCGGGACAAGCTCAATTCAGATCCCTATGGAAAAGTCTTTTACAAGGAACGGACATAACTCTTCTTATTACAGATTCTACATTTGAGAATATTAACAACTCAAAAGAGATAATTCATGAAGTATTAGATAAATTTTATCAGGATAAACTAGTAATTGGTATAGCAAATAAACAAGATTTAACAAATAGGTTAACTCCAGAATTCTGCCAAAAAATTCTATCTAGCGAAAGCCGTGTCATAAAAACTCATGGAATGATTGCAATCGAACCTATTTACCGAGAAAAGATATTAGCAATCTTGAAAGAAGCAATAAAAGAAATTTCTTAAGATTCAATTAAATATAATGTAATTTAAATCAATTTAGGGTGAAATTTTTGTTTAATTTTGAAATCGAAGATATTAAATTAGACCAATCAGAAGAAGGAATAAAGATTATAAAGTTACCAGAACTAACTGAAGAAGAAAAAAATATTATTAATCCTATTGTTGCTCCTACATCAGGGTTACGAATTCAAATTCTTGAAGTTCAAAAACAGGAAGATGAAGAATCATATGTTCTGACCAAGAGAAAGTTCTTTCTATTCCTTAGGATGTTTAAAGCGATTAGCTTAAAATTTAAAGAAATGAAGGGAAATCAAAATTTAAATTTACTAATTTTTACAGATAACAGACCAACTAAGGATCTTTTGCTCCAGTTTTGTTCTGAAATTTTTGCTTATGATGGATTTAAGATTCATTATCAAAAAGACAATCCCGGAGAATCAAAGATTTCTGCTCCCTATGGAGCGGCATCAGTCGCATTATACAAAGACATAAACTTAATTTTAGTTTTAACTGCTAGTCACAATGATTTATCTTGGAACGGTATAAAACTATATATAAATTACCCTATCCCAATGTCAGGCGATTTATTTAAGGATATCTCGAAAAAAGCTCTTGATGTGAATGAAATTCAATTAAAATCAGACTTCACACCCATTAGCCTCGATGCTGAGCAAAAAAACAATGATTACGTAATCAATTTGGTATCAAAAGTCATAGAAATTAAGAGTATAAGAGATATGAATATAGTAATTTGGCCTTATTTAGGTAAGGCTAGAGGTATTGTAAATCTATTTAAGCACTATGGTGCCAATGTCACAGTTATCGATGAGGAACTCAATCCTCCTAACCCTCTTAAAAATGTACAAGAGGAAAAACTGCAAAAAATAATGGAACAAGCTAATTCAAATATTGCTTTGCTTTTAGATGCTGATAGAGATAGAATTGTTTTATATGTTAAACAGAATGGAAAATATTATACGTATATTCCAAATGAGATTTACACAGCTATGCATAATATTTTAGCAAAGGAATTTAATAAAAAAATCATAAATGTAAGGACAATCCCTAGTGATTTACGAGGAGATAAGACAAGTTTTATTAACATTTTAACGGGGGTTGGATATAAACATCTGGGGGTGATTATGTATTTTCTTCTCGGAGTCGAAGTAGAGCAATCAAAAATTGATACTGCAATACTTTATTTTGAAGATGAGAATGGAACCCTAATTAAAATTAATAAACCAACACCACTTAAACAACAGATAATAAAATTAATGGAAAATCAACAAATAGAGAAGGAATCCTATTTAATGGTGTATTGGGAAGAGAGTGGGGGCCATACCCTAAATGTTTTGGACGTTTATAAGAATAATGAAACCAAAGAATATAATTTTTCCACTGATTTTACAATTATAGCAGATAAGTACCCCGTCCCTGCCTTAGTGTTAATAACAGAACTTATATGTAGAGGTTATATCATTTCTGAATCAATTGATTGGACTATTAAAGGTATCAATCGTACAATTCCTGCTGTAGATGAAGAGAAAATCAGAATTATGAAAAACTTTGAAAAAAATGATGGAAAAACCATCAGTATTAACGAAAAAGACTATAAAGTCCATGCATTATCAGATAACAATAACATGATTGATATTTATCAATTAAAAAGTGAAAATTCGACTTTATATTTCCGACCTAGCGGTACTGGACCTGATGTTCGCTTTTATATATTTGGTAAAGTTAAAACTCATTTAGCTGAAATTAAAAGGGTTCAAAATTATGTGAGAGATAATTATATTTATAATAATTACTAAAGAATTCTTTCTAACTCCATTTTAAATTCAAAAATTTAATTGTAATAAAAAATTTAGATTAATTAATATAAATACTTTCAAATTATTAAAATTACAAATTAAATTGACGAAAAAATGTTCCAAGAGAAAATTATAGATGATAATATTCTTGAAAAGATGTCATTGGAAAATGTCTTCAAAATCTTTAATGATAACGTTTTTCCAATGTTAAATGAAGAGGAACGAGAGTATTGTCAAGAACTTCAAGAATTCAGCTTAGATTTACACCCAAATATTGATAAATCAAAGGATGTATATGGTTTACTTCCCGAACTTGGAAAACGTGGATATATTCAAAGAATTAATCCCTGGAAAGACTTTAAACCATATGGGATGAAAAAAGAAATATTATTAGGCACTCATCTCTCGTTGTTAGACCCTCAATTAGAACTTGCACGATTGGCAACTGGGATATTATGTGGAAATCCTACTTTTCATTATTATGAACATGGAGGAAAATCTGATATACCCTCAAAAGTGCAAGATGAGCTTTTATCAGGACAAAAAATTGGTTGTATAGGCATTACTGAGCCTGAAAGAGGTTCTGATGCTGTAAATTTAACGACTAAATGTACAAAAACGGATGATGGCGTAATATTTAACGGAGAGAAAGTTTATACAACTAATGGAGCTGTTGCTGACTATTTTGCATGTTATGGGGTTTATGATGAAGGAAATCCAAGAGACACTATGGTGCAAGCTATTATAGCTCGTGAATTTGGTGTAAGAACTGAACGGTTAAAAATTAACTCTGTGCCAAGAGTGCAGATTGCACATACAATACTAGATAACGTCTTAGTACCTCATGAATATGTACTTGCAGATGATGGACTTGGATATAAAAGACTTTTTGAAGGTTTAGTTCCCGAAAGGCTTTCTATAATGGGCAGTGGTGTAGGAATTTGCTGGGCGGGATTAATTTATGGTATTATTTATACCAATTTAAGGAAACAATTTGGAAAACCTGTAATCAGATATCAAGGGGTTGGATATGGATTAGCGGATTTATTAACAAAAACTAATGCCGCAACTGCTTTAGCTCTTCAAGCCGCAACAGTATTCGATGAGAGAATTTTATTTACAGAAAAACCTTCTAAAGAGGCAGAAAAATGGGTTGCGTCAATTTCTTCTCAAGGTAAATATTATTTAGCTAAACTTGCACACGAAGTTTGCTATGAAGTGCAGCAGCATATGGGAGGTGTTAGCGTTACCGACAATACTCCCGTAGATGAATTAGTTGATGTAAGTAAAATTGAAGAAGTAATTGGTGGTGCAAGAAATATACAACTTCTTTTAATTCAACATCAAATTCAGAGGTATACAGGACTTCTATAATTAAATTAAAAATTTATATTCTTATTTTCTTTTTTCTTTATATTCAAATCCAATTCTTTTAATAAAGAAATTGTACTGTAAATTAAGGATATAATCCCGGCTATTTAGCAAATGCTATTAATAGGATAAGACCAGGATAAATATTAGTAAGAACCCCAGAAGCCAAATTAGCTAATACTGATATCAATATTATTTTTTTGGGGGATATTTCCTTGTTTAATGATTTTTTTTCTAAGAGTTTTTGAAATTCAAAACGATATAATAACCATTCCAAGCAAAGGCCTATAATAAAGATTGCCAATATATAGAAAGGATAAAAAATAATATAGAATGCCAAGAAAAGATAAGCAACTATTTGAATGGGAAGAAATATTGCAAGATTAACTATTAAAACAGAAAGAAATAAATCTTTATTATTTAAATCAAGTGATCTTAGAAATCCATATATAACAACAAATTCAATTATTACTACAATAAAAAGTGATCCGATTAAGTTTACTAATACATAGATTGGATCTCTAAATAGCGGCCCATAGTATTGACTGATATAATAGAATGCAAATACGATTGAAATAAGAGAAATTAAGAAGTAAATGAGAATAATATTATCTCTATTTTTAGATTTCATATTGAATTTTTTAGTAAAATTAATTTTTAATATTATGTAAAATGCAAGTTAAATGTCCCCAAATTTCTACACTTTTTTAATTAATATAAACTAAGTAAGATGATGCTAGAGGTAATAATCGATTTTAAACTAATTCCTAAGAGAAAGAAGAATATAATAATTTGAAATTTTTTAACTGGTATTTTAGGGGTAATTTTATGACCTAGTTTAGTTCCAAGGAATATAATAGGGAATGCTAGTAGAAAAACTAAAAATAGCTCGTAAGGAAAAATATTTTCGGTAAAATAAAACGGGATTCTTGAAATAGCCAACACAGTTCCAATAGCAGCAAAATTTTCAATAAAACTTTCTCGATAATGTCCAGTTTTTTCTAATAATGCGACATTTATTGGTCCTGCTGCGCTAATTAATCCAGTTAACAACCCATACGAGAAACCACCAAGAAAAATAAGTGGATGCGTTGTATTTAATTGATTTTTTATTTCAATAGTATCAGGATTCTTAAAATAGTTAATGAGTTTTAAAGAAGAATATAAAAAGATAAAACATCCCAATATTAACTCTATCCATTCGACTCGTATATTTATAATTAGAAAAGTTCCTAGAATTGTTGCAGGAATACCCAATGATAGAAATCGGAAAAAATAACCCTTATCTAAGAGTTTTCGATATTTAATAAAATTGAGTAAAGCAGGAAAAGTTCCCCAAATGTTTACTAATATTACAGCATTTCTAATTCCTATTATTGGCGTTATAATAGGTATTAAAATTAAGGCATCACCAAATCCAATAATTCCATAAACCATACTTGAGAAAAATATTGCGATTAATGAGAGATATATGATCATATATAAGATTTCAAAATTTTCTTAAGGTAAAAGCTTTTAGATTAGAGTCTCTTTTTCAAAGAGGTAAAAAAAAATAGAATATTAATAAAATAAAAGAATTAGGGCTTATAACGAGCGTAACCGTTCATAATTTTTCCATCTAAAATCATATCGTTAACCTGTATACCAGCAAGCAAGCATCCAAAAACTCCATGAACGAATTTAGGTTGAAATAAACCTTCTATAGGAGTCCTCATTTTTAGTCTTGTTCTTCCGAAATTATTTGTATAGGGGGCCATATCGTAAACTGAACCTGTGGGTGAACCTGAATATCGAGCGTATGTGGCGGGTGTAGAAATATCTAATACTTTAATGTGCTTCCTCAAATCTGGAATTAAATATTTCTCGACTTTATCTATAAAAAATTCTGCCCATCTAAGTTTTTCTTTTTTGTATTCTTCAGTGTCTTTTTCACGCAATTCCAACCAATTTCCTAAAGGTACAGGTGTAATTCTAACAGTCAAATTTGGTTTTCCTCCAGTTGTCAATGAAGGACATATTACTCCTAAATGGAATCTATTATTATTAAATCCAATTTCGCCTTTTTCATAAGCATCAAATAATCTATCATATGAATCTCCTCCTGTAGTTATGACATTGTATCCACAATCCAATCCTAAAGCTTCAAGATCTATGTCGTCATCTACTCCAATACTTAAATTCATTGAAGAACAAGACATCTTTACCTCTTCTACTTTTTTTGCATATTTTTTATTGAGTTCTCGAATTATATCTAATCCTACCATATCAATCATTGCTACTTTAGGATCACAAGTAGTAACTACATAATCAGAATAGATTTCATTTCCATTCTTTAATTTTATTCCTTGTACCTTACCTTCTTCTACTAGTATTTTATCTACTTTTGTGTTCAAAAGCAAATCTCCTCCCAAACTTTTAAATCTATCCTCAATTTTTTTAGTAAACTCAATAAATCCTTTCGTAGGACGAAAAGCACCATCTAATAAAGAATTCATTGCGGAAATTGGTACGATCGCTGAGACTTCTTCTGAGGGAAGAGCACTAAACTCTGCGAATACATTGAAAATTTCTTTTACTTCCTGTTCTGTTATTTCGAATTTTTCAAAATATTCTTTGAACGTTTTAGAGGAATTTTTCACAATCTTAGGACATTTACGTAGTGTTTTAAAAATTTCAGAAACGGTGGGTTCTACTTTCAAGTTATAAAGTTCTAAATACATAGCACGAGAATAATCTAAAAAATCCTCGATTTGTTTCGCATTATTAGGATATTGTTCCATTAATTGCTTTTTAAAAGTCTCAACACCAGAGGGTAATTCTAGTACTTTTTTTTCACCAGTTTTAGGATCTACAATGAAAATCCGCATATAATAGCCCTTAAATTTCTTTAATTCAATCTCTATTCCAAGATAATCTAAGATATCAGAAATATTTGGAATCATTTGACATGTATCAAATAAAAAACCTTCGCGTTCATAAGAAGTAACGTAACCTCCAGTTTTTGGTTCTTTTTCTATTAGAAGAACTGGATCTTTTTTAGTATCGTGATTTAATGCCCACGTAAGAGCTGTACTTAGACCTGTCATTCCTCCGCCAATTACAATAAGTCCATATTTCTTTTCTTCAGTCATTATATTCACCTTTGTTATATTAAAAAGACGTTCTAATTGTATATAAAACTATTATATGCAAACTTAAATGAATTAATTTTTAAAAAAAATAATTAAGAATTTAAAAGGCGTATTGGTTTTATCTTATTAGAAGTTAATATTCATCATTAATTCGCTTTTGAGGGCTTTTTTTCTTTTTCCCAAAAAGAAGTCTTTGATTTTTTTCCACAAATTTCCAACCAAATCCAGTAAGATCTGCTAGAGGGCCTCTAATACCTTTGGGATTTCCTGTTTTTGTATATAGAATTTCTGTTCGTTTTATTGCTTTGAAAACTTGATATGGATTTTTAAATTTATCAATTAATGCTTTTGCTTTTTTAGGACCAATATCAACTAATCCTTCTATAATAAAAGACCTTCTCTCTCTTTTAGACAAATTTTTGGGAGCTTTTCTTGAAAAAATTAGTGCGCTATCTTTTACTTGTTCTCTATAAGCAATTCTTTCAATTACTATTGCTGTATCTTCTAAATTTCTGGTGGGAATCACCGAAATTCCCAATTTATATGAAATAAAAGAAAGCGCTCCATAAATTGATGAGATATTCATACCGGTATTCTCAAATACTTCATTATTTAATCCTTCTAAAATCAAAATTGGATATTCATACGTGTCTTTCAAACGGAGTAATTGCTCAAATAATCTATTATCCATTATTGAGGAAACAAAATCAAATCCTTCTTTTCTTTCTATAGCGACCTCACTCGAAATGACAACATCTGCAATATCTAATTGTTTTGATTCGTAGGTTATTATATCACTTTTTTTATCTAATAATGTCTTTAACTTCTGTTCTCTATTATCTATTATTACATGAAGTAGTTCATTTTGAGTCATACTACAATTTAAGAATTAATAACTTCAGTATTAAATATTTCATATCCTAGTTATTAAACTAATAATTTTCAATTTTAAAAATAAATTTAACTTATATTTAAAAATTACGAATTGAATTAGGAAAAGAACTTACTTAATGTAACTATGTATAAGGCAATCCCTCAGATACTAAAACACTCTCCGGAAAATAGATCTAAAAAATCAAATGAAGAAAATAAGAAATTATTATAATTTTTTTATTTTTTCCTTATTCATTTCTAACCTCAGAAATGTTGGATCCTATTGTAAAAAACATAAGAAAAGTACTTAAAAAAAAAAGTTTATTCATACTGCGAATAGATGTTCCCGATAAATGTTCTGTATCATAATTTACTACATTATATAAAAAAGAGATTTTACTGTTTTTAAAAGCTTCAGCAACTTGTAGAAAAGAATTATCTTTTAAAGTTATCCCAAATTTATCAGGAAATCTATGAGCTGGAGATCCGGGGAAAATATAAAAAGGTTCATTATATATTGATATAGGTTTGAAATTAGATTTTCCATATTTAAAAAGACATTTCATTGCATAAATAAAATCTTTTAATATATCTGAACGTGTTTGGAATGGATAACCCGCTGTTAACCAAATTCTTAATGTCCGTTGATATAAATTTGCATTCTTTATTAGATCATTAATTTGGTTTATAGGAAATTTAAAGGTCGGATCACAAATTTTAGCTATTCTATCTTGAACCTTGGGAGATAATGTTCGGGGAGAAACGCTAATTGATGAATATTTACGATGAAATGTCTTATGAAATATTCTCCACATTTCTTTAGGAAAAGGTAACCTCCATATCTCTAAATCTCCCCCAATATCAAATTTTTCTTTTTGAATTAACGCAAATAAATTTTTCCAATATTTTAAACTTGCAGAATATGTACCATGTCCAAAGAAGAAACTCGGAACTTTATAATTATCAAGTATGATACTCATATCTTCTATTACTTTTTCTGGACTTCTGAAGATAACGTTATTTCTACCTGTTAAATATTGTTGAGCTCTCTGACCTCCTCCACAAAAAGGACAATTAAATGGGCAACCTCTTCCAATAGAAAGATTATATGCGATACCCATAAGCCTTCTACTATGATTTAAATATTGTTCCGCATTTTTTAGAAGAGATACATTTGTAAAGACTAAATCATCTAAATTCTTTGCTGTATAGGTAATGGGATTAATTTTTATTTGTTTAGAAGAATTTCGATAAGATAAATTTGGTACAGAATCAAGACGTTGATTTTTTTGAATCATTTGAGCATATCTTAAAAGAGGAACTTCACCTTCTCCTCTGATTACTCCATCAATTTCTTTATAATATTTTAGAAGTTGATCATGGTAATATGAAGCACTATAACCTCCAAAAATCACTTTACTGTTAGGATTTACTTCTTTTACTATTTTAACAACTTCTATAGCACCATGCGCATTATGGAGCCAGTGTAAATCTATTCCACATATCTTAAAATTTATATTTTTAAGAAAGCCTGTCAATGACCATTCGTGATTTAAGTATTGCTCTAATGGAAAATTTATTATTTTAACTCCAAAACCTTCTTTTTCAAGGTAATCTGCAATAGCAAAAACACCCATTGGAATAAAAATATAAGAACCTCGAATGAATTTGGAATTTTTATCTTTATTTGATTCTAACAATCGAGGTGGATGAATGAGAATAACATCGTAATTTCTCAAAGCAAATACCATAAAAATTTGAATAAGACTGATTATATTCTAAAAAAATAGAAAAAATAAAATAATATTATAAGTAAAATTAAAAATTCAATAGATATTTTTAAAGATTTCTTTATTAAATAATTATAAGGTACTAATTTTTCATGAAACAAATCCAGTTTAGTAAACAGATGCGATACTTTAACCGTTCCTAAACCTTGAGCGTTCTTCTTATACTGTAAATCTACACTTG
The DNA here is from genome assembly GCA_029856145.1 of Promethearchaeia archaeon. Classification (GTDB taxonomy): domain Archaea; phylum Asgardarchaeota; class Lokiarchaeia; order Sigyniarchaeales; family SOKP01; genus Loki-b32. The sequence continues at coordinate 31,418 of JAHQWK010000029.1, read as the reverse complement.
AGTCATTTAACATATCCATTAGACCATCATAAGAAATACTTGGATCATATTCTTTAACTAATGCAATTATTCCTACACATATTGCTGCAGAAACACTACTACCTGAAACTTTTAGCCTCAAATTATTAGTTATCGGCACTATAATATTAGAACCAGGGAAACATAAATCTGGTTTTGTTCTCTCGTCAAGAGTGGGACCTCTTCCACTAAAATTTGCTACGTCAAGGTCTTTAGTAAGAGCACCAATTGTTATAACTTTTTTAGCAGCACCCGGGCTTCCTACGGTATAGGGATTTGGGCCATAATTTCCTGCAGGACAAATTACTATAATTTCTTTCTCTGCTAATAAATCACAAGCTAAGGATAAAAGATCTTTACCATCAGATGAGTTTTTTGTAGTTAAAGAAATGAAAAGAATATCAAGATTAATTTTTTCCTTGTCAATTTTATCAAAAACATTTAAAATATGATAAAAAGAGTATTCTTGAGTAGAATTTGAAATATCAAAATCAAAAATACTAACATTTGGAGCAATTCCGATATATTTTCTATCACTACTCTCAAATCTATTGCTAATTATACTTGCCATTATTGTTGCATGGGTGATCTCACTTTTTCCGTCTTTCTCTTTTACAATTTTTTCTTTTTCATACATCGTATATTTTTTCAGAGAAATATTAGAAATTGCCGATAATTTTCTATTTATTCCATTATCAACGATTCCAACCTTTATATTTTTTCCTGAATATGAGATTTCAGAGTTCTTATACTCGTCTAGTTCTAAAATTTCAATTACATCTAACATTGCGGGGTAAAGATTTTGATTTTCTTCAATATTTTTTATTAATTCTTCTTTTTCGTAATTATTAATTTGTTCTTTATCTAAATTAACCAAAATTGAAGGAATAAAATCAGTTTTACCTAAAATTTTTAATTGGTTATATTTTTTTTTGAATTTTTCTCGATTTGAGAGATCTTCAAATGAAATTATTACTCCAAATTGCTGATCTTCTGAAAGATTTTCAAGTTTATTCTTAAAAGGGCGATAGACATTCATAATGCTTGATAGATTAGGACTTATCAATATTAATGAGAGTAACCATTTAAAATTATAGGAACAAAAAGCACCTCATTCTTACCAAGGTCTTTTAATATAGGAATTTCTTGCTAATTCTAATTTATGAGGATGATTTTGATTAAAATGAGTACCTCTACTTTCTTTTCGAGATAATGCGCACCTAATTAAGAGCTCTGCAACCATTGACAAATTTCTTAATTCTACTAAATTTTTTTCAACTTTATAATTCCAATAGTAGTAATCAATTTCTTCTGAAAAAATATTCATTCTTTTAAGAGCTCTTTTTAATCGCATATCTGATCTTACAATTCCTACAAAATTTTGCATCAACGTACGGATTTCATCCCAATTCTGCGTTATAACTACAGCTTCTGAAGAGGGAACCGCATTTCCAGGCTCCCATTCAGGAAAATCCTTAATTTTTAACTCAGAAATGTGTTTTGAAAAATAACTTGCACACTCATAGGCACTAACTAAACCTTCAAGTAATGAGTTAGAAGCTAATCTGTTGCTTCCATGAAAACCTGTACATGCAGCTTCTCCAATAACAAATAGATTTTTTATTTCTGTTGAACCATCAATACCTGCCACTACACCACCGCAACAATAATGAGCAGCGGGGACTATTGGAATTAGTTCTTTTGTAATGTCGATATTAAATTCTAAGCATTTTTCATATATACCAGGATAGTGATCCTTAATAAAAGTGGAATCTCTATAGGATGCAATATCTAAGTAAACATAATCGTCACCAGATTTCTTTAATTCTGCATCAATAGCTCTTGAAACAATATCACGTGGTGCTAAATCTTTTTGAGGATGATAATTTTCCATAAATTCATTCCCTCTAATATCTTTCAAAATTGCTCCTTCTCCTCGCATAGCTTCAGTAATTAAGAATGATTTTGCGTACGGATGATATAAACATGTGGGATGAAATTGATAGAATTCCAGATTTGATATCATAGCACCTGCTCTATAAGCCATTGCAATACCATCTCCCGAGATTATATCAGGATTTGTGGTATATAAATAAATCTTTCCTGCTCCACCAGTAGCTAAAATAGTGGCTTTTGCTGCAATGTTGTGGATCTCCTCTGAGTCTTGCTCTAAAATATATGCTCCGTGGCATTTTAAATTTTTGACATAGAGATTAACTGCACACCAGTTTTCTCTGATTTCAATATTATTTAATTTTTTTACATGTTCTATAAGTATTTGCTCTACACTTTGGCCAGTCTGGTCATTCACATGAAGAATTCTTCTTTCTGAGTGACCCCCCTCTTTTCCTAAATCGTATTCCCCATTTTCATTTCGTGTAAAATTTATTCCTAAATCTATTAGATCATTAATTCTGTCGGGTGCTTTATTTATTATGTTTCTTACAACAGTTTCATTACATAATCCATCTCCAGCAATTAAAGTATCTTGAACATGTTTTTCAAAACTATCGTTATTATTCCATACACATGCAATTCCCCCTTGAGCATGGTAAGTACTACTTTCGTGTAAAGATTCTTTTGTTATTAATAATAATTTTACTTTTGGCACTAATTTCGATAGATATAATGCAAGCGAAAGCCCAGAAATCCCACTTCCAATAATTAAAAAATCTGTTTTAAATTTCAATGGAAATTCTTAAAAATCTCCTAAAAATAATTAAAATCTATTTTAAAATACAATTAATTAAATTAAAATTTTATTACAATGAAATTAAGAAAATCCTTTTTTAGACTTTATTTTCTAATTATTCTATTAATTTCGTCAATATAAGATTTGATTACTTCAATATACTGCTTTTGTCCATGCTGTGTAAATATATTTAAGCTCTCTTCATAATTTTCTAATGCTTTTCTATACTCACCTTGCATTTTATAATTCCTTCCAATATTATAGAAATCACTTGCAATTCCCATTGGATCTTCTAAATTTTGATCTATTTCAAGAGTTTCTTCATATCTTCTCAAGGCTTCGTAGAAATTTTTTTGAATTTCATAGATTTTTCCAATATTACTAAGGCTGGCGGCTTTATTAGACAACTCTCCTTTTCTTTCAAAGAGTAAGACTGCTTCTTCATATTTTTCAAGAGCATTTGAATAACTCTCGTAATTCATTTCTATAGTTGCAATTTTAGCTAATAATAATCCCTTTTTTGATAAATCTCCTATCTCGCTGGCAATATTTAAAGCTTCAGTGAATTTTTCTTTAGCAAGAATATAATTTGCTTGATTGTTATAAATCATCCCTATATTATTAAGATAAATTATCTTCAATAATGGATCCCCCACTCTTTCTTCGAGATTCAGTGCTTCTTGATACTTTTCTAATGCTAAGTTTTGTTTTCCTTGAGCCAAATAAATAGAACCTATGTTATTAAGACAACCTGCTATTTTAGAAAGATCTCCTAATTGTTCTGCAATCTTTATTGATTCATGATACTTCTCTAGAGCTCTATCATAATCTTTAAATTCATCATAATTCCTTCCTATATTATTTAAAAGAATTATTTTTCCATAAAGATCTCCTAAAAGATCGGAAATATGATAAGCTTCATTGTAATATTCGATTGATTTTTTGAATTCATTTTTGGCCTTATAAATCATTCCAATATTATTTAGAAGCGCTGCTTTTCTGTTAAGATCACCAACTTTCTCAGTAATTTTTAAACCTTCACTATAATATTTTAAAGCCAATTCAAATTCATTTTTTACTTCGTATACCCTTCCTATATTATTTTTACAAGAGATTTGACTTGATAAATCTTCCATTCTCTCCACAATTTCTAATGCTTGATTATATCGTTCAAGTGCTTTATCAAATTCACCTAAAGTTAAATGGATTGATCCAATCTTATTTAAATCCGTAGCTTTTCCAGCAATATCATTTAATGACTCATCAATTTGTAATGCCTTTTCATAATATTGTAATGCTTTTTTATAATTTCCTTTGATTTGATCAATCATTCCTAACATATTAATAAAATATGATTGTGACGCTAAATCATTAATTTCTTCAGCATTTAAAACTCCTTTCTCAGAACATCGTTTCGTAGCATTAATGTCTTTCAAATGATAGAATAATTGGGATGCAAATTTATATTTTTGAATTATTGAATTTTCTTTATATATAGGTTTAATCCATTCGGAGAAATTGGGAATTTCTTTTTCTGAATCAAATAAATTGATTTCATTTAGAGGAAGATAAGGTAAAAAAATATTCCATAGTTTTTTTTGAATAAAATTAATTGTATTTGTTTTAATTAATATTACTTCAAAATCACTTCTAGAACAAATTTCTTCTAATAATTGGCCTAAATGATAAGAAATCTCTTGAGTTGCTAATTTCTCCTTCTTACTGATATTAATGATTTTAGTTTGAGATTCTTGCGAATGCTCAATCCAAACAAGGCGATTGAGGAAAGGCATTTCTCTTAGTGCAGGGCCAATATCAAAATCATCACTCCCGGAATATCCCATAATAACCAATGTCCGGTTATTCATTAAATTGAAAATAGCAGATTTCTTATAAGGTTCAATCGCGAACGTCTCCCCTTCTGCGCGATCTTTTCCTAATGCGCTAATTGTTGTTATAAGGGATTTTCTTGTGTCTCTATTAGTAATAATATTACGTTTTGAGCCATGAATCTTATAAAGCGGATATTTATCCGATGCTATAAGAGTTTTAGGGTCTTGATAAATGATATAATCCTCTTTAGATATAACGGGTGTTATATCTTGATGCCAATCCTTATCTAAAACTCTTAATAATGCACGTTCAATTAAATAATCGAAATTAGTGGTAACAACATAGTTCCCCCGAGTAATAGCATTACTTAAAAATAGATGAATAAGATTTGGCTCGGTTATATATTCAAGATAATCTAAAAACTTTAGTTCTCCATCAAAAACGTCTTGAATTTTCTCTACTACTAATTCAAATCTCAACATTTCTAGTGAAAGTAGATTCTCAATTTCTTCTACGGGAGCACATAACTCTAATAAGCCCTTTACAATTTGTTGGGCAGAAGGCATATTTGAAGGGGGATCCATGGAGATTCCTGCCCCAACTAAAAAAGTGTAATTTCTTTTTGGTGTAAATAATGATTCAATATCTTCTGTATATTCCTTGAAATATATTTCATCTGCCATACTAAATTCCTTAATATTCTAGAATCTTTTAGTCTTCTGTTTTGTTCTATATTTTTTTTTCCTTTTGAAGTTGATCAAAATTTTTTTTTAACAGAAAATATTTCTATTGAATAAGGAACAAGAAGAATTAAAAATGTCTAAGATAAAGAAAGTCCTTTTTTATTGTGCAGGAAATACCTGCAGAAGTCCGTTTGCAGAAGCATTTGCAAACTGGCTGAAAGAAACAAAATTTAAAGAAGAGTTGAAGAATGTAGAATTCGATTCAGCTGGGATTTATCATTACTATGAAACTGCTCAACCCGGAACTGCAAATTATTTAAAGTCTAAAGGTATTGATATTCATGATTTTAAAACAAAAAGAATAGATTTTCAATTATTAGAAAAGCAAGATCTTGTTTTAGGATTCGAACAAAAACATCATATTGATAAATTGAAAAGAAAGTTTAAAAATCTTAAAGATCTAGATGAAAAAGTATTCTTACTATTGGAATTTGCAGGAGAAAAAAAAAATTTAGAAATAGAAGATCCCTTTTATTTACCTCAAGAAGAGTATAATAAAATTCTCGAAAAAATTGAGGAGGGTGTATTAAAAACTGTTGAAAAGATTATTGAACATAATAAATTAGAAGTTAATTTGTAAGAAATATCAAGAAAAAAAATCACAAAAACATGAATAAAATTAGGCGAGTTCTCTTTGTATGTCTAGGAAATACTGCAAGATCTCCAGCAGCAGAATATTTAGCTCGTTATTATGCTGAAAAACTTGATGCAGATTTGGAATTCGACTCTTGTGGATTTTTTAATGCTTTTAACTATATACAGCCAGAATCTCAAAAATATTTAAATGAAAAAGGCGTTAAACATTCAGATTTTATTCCAAAGATAGTAAATCGTAGATTATTAGAAAAGCAGGATTTAGTTCTTACAATGGAAAACAAGCATTCAAAGGATATTAAAAATACCTTTATAAATGTTCGAGAGATTAAAAAAAAAATATTTACACTAAAGGAATTTAACGGAGAATCTCACAATATTAATATTATCGATCCATATTATACATCTAATGAAACTTATAGAAAAGTTCTTACCGTTATTGATGTTCAGGTTGAGAAAGTGGTGAGAAAAATAATTAAAATAAATGAGTCCTTAGAGTCAAAAATCTAAAGAAATTTTTAAATAGATCAACAGCGATAATTATTTAATAAGAATTTATTAGTTTTTAGACTTACTCTTTGAAATTAGGGGTATTTTATAGTGGAAGAATATATAGAAGAAATAAATGAGAGAATACAAAATCCAATTAAAAATATCAATTCAATTAAAGGATTTGAAGTAATTAGCGAATCGTTAGTTTATAAAGTTTATGATGTTTTTGGCCGTAATAGTTTACTTTCCATTCTTTATCAAATAGGGGTGTTTCCTGGGACTACGATTGCGGAAAGAATTAAAAGGGAATATGGTAAGGAAGAATTTGAAATAATGGAAGCTTTAGTAATTTTGATGGAAGAATTAAAAGAATTTTATTCACTCCAAGTAAGAGACATTGAACAATATGATGAAAAAGTTAGAATTGTTATTGAAAATCACTGCTTTTTACGTACACCAATCAGCCATCGCGAAAAATTAAATTACGGAAAATATTTTTGTAGAACTAATAAGGGATACTTTGAAACCGCATTTCAGAAATTATTAGGGAACAAAATAAAAAAAGTTGAGATCAACTTTCTTGAAAATGATGTTGAGAAAGACGTATGTGTTGAAGAATTAATTTTTTATAAATAAATTTATTTTATATTCTCAATATCTTTAAAAAAAAAATATAATTGATGTTAAATTTAACATTACTAAATTCAATTTTAAATTTAATTTTAAGAGGTTGAAATTAAAAAAATGGCTGATATTAAAAATATTGTAACTTTAGGTGTAGGCCTTATGGGTGAAGGAATTGCTCAAGTAGCTTTAATGGCAGGCTACAATGTCACATTAGTTGATATCAAGGATGAACTCGTTAATAAAGCTTATTCAGGCATAGAAACAGGTGTTAAAAAATCTGAGGAAAAGGGTAAATTAGGTGAAGGTGTTACTACCGTGGAGGTTATGGCAAGATGTAAAAAATCAACTGATTTAGCTTCTGCTGTAAAAGATGCTGATATGGTCATAGAGGCAATAGTAGAAAAAATGGCTCCAAAGAAAGAAGTATGTAAGACTATTATGGATAACGGACCCCCCCATATCATTTTTGCTTCTAATACTTCCTTTATGAGCATAACTGAAATCGGTAAAGATAGTGGTGCTCCAGAGAGAGTATGTGGAATGCATTTCTTCAATCCAGTTCCTTTAATGGCATGCATTGAAGTAATTAAAGGAGCAGATACTTCAGAGGATACATTTAATGCCGCAATGGATGTCGCTAAATCGCTTCCTGTCTTGAGGGGTAAAAGATTCATTGCTCCGGTATTAAAGGATAGACCTGGCTTTATTGTAAATAGATTAAACGCTCCAGGAAATATCTATATAAGTTGGGTTCTTGATCAAGCAGCAGAGAAAGGAATTCCATGGAATCAAATAGATGCCGATGTGGGTAAGCTCGCAGCTATGCCTCCAGGTGTGTTAATGGATTATGTTGGTATTGATACTCTTGTACATGGAATGAATTATAATGCTGAACTATTACATCCAGACTTTAAACCGGGAAAAGTACTTACTGAAATGTATGAGAAAGGTACTTTAGGTAGAAAAACTGGTCAAGGATTCTATGATTGGAGTAAAGGCAGACCCCAACCAGATATGTCTACCAAGGCAGGATTATTTGATATAAATGCTTTGTTTGCTATTTCATTAAACGAAGGTTGTCGTCTTTTAGAAGAAGGTGTTGCGAGTGGTTTTAAAATAATTGATGATGCAAATATGGCTGGAATGAATACACCTGGTCCATTTGGAGCAGGTAAAAGAAATTATACTGAATGGTCGGCGTTACTAGAAAAACTTGTAGTTGAGACCGGAAAAGAATACTTAAAACCTTGTGCACTTATGAAATCTGGCGAATTTGTTAAAATGAGAAAGTAATCTAACAGAATTTACTTTTTTTTTTTTATTCTTTATTATTTTTTATTTAGTTTTTTTGAGGAAAAGGATATTAAGGAATTTCAAATTGAAAATTTTTAATTTTAATAAAAATAATACTAATTAAATTTAAATCTACATATTAAAGATTGTTTAAACCAAATAATAGAGGTTAGATTAAATGTCAGAAAAGAAATTTGAACATGTAATGGTAGAGAGAAATGAAGAAGGTAATTATGCAGTAATTTCAATTAATAGGCCTAATAAATTAAATGCACTTACGACGCAAACATTAAGAGAAATTTATGAAGCGATGGAACAATTCGAAACTGAAAGCAGTGTTAGATGTATAGTTCTTCGAGGAACTAAAAATGTTACTAAGAAACCTGCGTTTTCTGCTGGTGCAGATTTATCTTCTCCTATGGGGAAAGGATTAAAATTTAATATTCCTGTTCACTGGACCATAGCTATGCAACAAAAACATAGATATTATAGTTTAATTGAACAATTTCCAAAACCAGTAATCGGTGCAATAGATGGTTATGCTTTTGGAGGAGGATGTGAATTAACTCTTGTCTGTGATATTTTAATTGCTACTAAAAGATCATTTTTCGCATTTCCTGAAATAAATAGAGGAATTTTTCCTGGAAATGGAGGCACTCAAAGAATGGCAAGACGTATTGGAGTGAACCGAGCATTAAATATGATTTATTTTGGAGAAAGAATACCCGCAGATAAAATGTATGAATGGGGTCATGTAAGTTATCTATGTGATGATGGTGAAGAATTTGAAAACCTTATTCATGAAAAGGCTTCATGGTTAGGACATGCACCTACAACTAGCTTATTAGTAATTAAGAAAGCAGTAAAATTTGGGACTCAAGTACCCATTCAAGTAGGTAGTCAATTCGAAATGTTAGGATTCGGTGTAAATAGTGGATCTAAAGACGTTAGTGAAGGTATCAAAGCCTTTTTAGAAAAAAGAAAACCAAATTTCACTGGTGGGATATAAAAATTAATATATTCCTTTTTTTCATATTCATTTTTTAATCTTTTTTTTTAAAAATATATAAATATTTTTTTTATTATATGAGATAATAATATTAAAATCTAAATTATGATAAGAAACTCTGAAATTGTGGAAGAAATTAATGATGGAAATCTTTTCCTTAGGAAAATTTCTAAAGATGATGTAGAATTTGTATTTAAAAGCCTAAATAACAGGGATTTGATAACCTATTTATCTTTGGGCCCATTAAAGACATTAGAACACTCGAAAAGATTAATTAAAGGTTATTTAAAATATTGGGATAATAATATTCAATTTAATTATATAATTGAGTTTCTTGAAGTTAATAAAGTGAAAATTGGCTCGATTAGTCTTTGGAATATTAACTGGCAGCATCGTCGAGCTCAGATTGGTATTTGGTTAGTTCCTTCTTTTTGGAGTAAAGGGTTAGCAGAAATATCTCTAAACTTGATTAAAAACATAGGATATAATCATCTAAAATTAAATAGACTTGAAGCTTACATTGCAATAGAAAATGAGAAGTCTATTACTCTTTTTGAAAAATGTGGTTTTAATGAAGAAGGTGTATTAAAAGAATATTTAAATTTTCATGGGAATTACCATGATGCTGCAATAATGGCTTGTTTAAAAAGATAAGAGTAATTTATATTAGGATTTATCTGTCTCTGATGCGTCTCCTATAGAATCTTTAACTAACTCATCAAGTTCTTCTTTTTTTTCCAGGGATTTGGTGATTAATTCTTCAGATTCTATTTTCTTATCTAAAATTTTATCTGATGGTTTTTCAATAGCCTCTTTTTCTGTAATGATCGGTTTTTTTATCTCACTTGGTTTTATTTTTAACGATTTAGAAGTCGCAGTTAATTCATGGTTATATGCTATATTAAATGCTACATTTCGAGGCATAATAGCGACATCTGGCTCATTACTTCTGTTCAAAGTTCTTCTATATTTCATCACTTTTCTAACGGGTCTAGGATACTTCAAAACTCTTTGATATGCAATAAAATACCCTCCAATACCTGCTGTAGCTATGCTAGCGAAAACTAATAATGCTGCAAATACCCATGGCTCAGAAAAAAATTCGGGAAAAATCTCAACATATGAAATTGTTAAATAAGCATCATCTATGGAAATCGTAATATTATGATCTAAACCGAACTCATCTGCCATATAAACTTGGATTGCTAGGGTGATATTCGTATCTTTTAAAATGAGGGATGTAACGTCATATCCTCCCTCTTTTGCTATCTGGAACGAACTGTTAGCTGTACTTAATTTAATTGTTTCTGCCATTGAATTATTATTGAGTAGAACTTTAATTTCGGAATTTGGTGAAGATATCTCTGGCCATGGCCTATCAATCTTATATGTAAATGTAAGATTTGCATTTGTAACTTGAACATTGGTTCCTGTTATTGCATTACCTACTTGTTCCCATGATAATGACGTAAGTTGATCAATTTTTTTCTCGTAAGAGAAAGTTAAATTAAAGGACCTAATTATTAAAGAATTCCAGGTATCTATATCTACTCCCAATTCATTGTCTTCACAGTAAATATCTATACCAAGAGTAATCGTAAAATTAAAACCAGTTGTTTGCAAAACCGATGATAAAATGCTTATTAAAACGTTTTTAGGAACTATTTCCATAGGAGTATCAGGGTAAATACCTGAAGTACCATCTAGTCCAAGGTCGCCTGTATGATTATAAGCTACTCTGACTGATGGAAAAGTTTCTTCCACATCTGAAAGAAGAACATAAAATTCTGTGTAATCACCTGTAGAATAATCATCTAACCCTAGATCTCCCTCTCTGTCTATTCCACCGTTATTCCACGGAGAAACTGTTACTGTAGCATTAAAAATTACATCAAGAGAGGCATCCGTTATTATATAGTCTCTTATATCGACAGGCACATTTATAGTTCTTTTCCATTGAGCACTCGGTCTATTATGAGTTTGATTTACATTTTCATCCCATGAATGTGAAACTACACACCCACTCTCAGTAATGTTCTTCAATCCATTTGGTAAGATAGGTAAATCTGGATTTCTAAATAGTTCCCAATCTGTATCATTTAAAGGATCATCAATCTTTAATTCTCTAGAATCACCGAATATTTTATAATTTGCTTGACCTAGAGCTATATTTCCCATGACATCCCTATAATCACCTTCTATTCTTGATTCCCAAGGGTGTCCAGTTCCATCAAATGTAGGATTTTTAATCCAAGATTTATTCAGATGATATTCCACCCTTGAATTCTTGAGGTTTTCCGTTTCTAAATTAATTTTAGAATTATCAATGACCGTATTTGTAAAAATCATATGAGAAAATAATGGAATTAGAAAGATTAACACTACAATGAGTAATTTCTCAATTTTAATTTTTTGATATAAAATTATATTTTACCTCCACTATTTTCTATAAATTTTTATTACCTTCAGGTAATTTTTTTGTTTCTATTGGTTGTTTTGGTTGAACTAATGTTTTAGTTTCTTCTGTTGGTTTTCCTCTTAAAAAGGAAGATGTTTTATGTAGTTCTTTTTTATACTTTTTCTTAAAAGCATCTTTTCTATTTATAATATTTACTAATGGATCTTTCTTCCTTACTAAAGTTCTTCTATATTTTCTTACTTTTCTTACTGGTTTTGAATATTTTAAAACTCTCTGATATGCAACCAGATATCCTCCGATGCTTAAACCCGCAATACTGGCAGCGATAAGTAACACCCGGAAAAAAAGTGGCTCTGAAAATATATCATCTGTATATAAATTCCAATAAATTCGAAAATAAACGTTATCAATAGAAATTGTAATATTCTTAGATAACCCAAACTCATCTGCTAAGTAGACTTGAATCGAAAGAGTAATATCTATATCTTTGGATATAAATGATGTTACATCAATTCGACCTGGGTAAGCTTCTTGACTAGAATCTGTGGCTCTACTTAATTTTATAGTTTCGATTATTTGTTTGTTATTTATTAACACACGAATTTCTGAATTAGGAGATAAGCTAGAGGGCCATGAATTATCAATTTTAAAGTCAAAATTCAACTGAGCACCTGTTACTTGGATAGTCTCTCCTGTAATTTGGTCTCCTGTTTGTTGCCATGAAATTGATGTAAATTGGTCTATTTTCTTTTTATATGTAAAGGTTAAATTAAATGATCTCATGATTAACATGTCCCAAGTGTCTATATCCACGTTATATTCGTTGTCTTCGCAATAAACATCTATGCCTAAAGTAATTGTAAAATTAAAGTTATCATATTCCAAAACTGAGTTTAAATAAGAAATTAAAATATTTTTTGGAACCTCATCGAGAGCTGTATCTGTATAATTTGTTACTTCTGGAGTATCTTGTCCAAGATCAGTTGTTTTATTTACTGCAATTTGAAAAACATTATTATTTTCTACATCAGAAATAAGTACATAAAAAGTAGCAAAATCACCTATAGCAAGCTGTGTTTCATTATTTGGTGGATTTGGAAATTGACCTTCTGTATAATCACCAGGACGTTCAATTCCACCTATATGTGGTTGTAATGGATTTGATCCTACAGCAGTGACTGTAGCATTAAAAATTACATCAAGAGAGGCATCCGTAATAATATAATCTGACATGTTAAAACCCATTCGTATGGTTCTTTTCCAATGAATACTCGGTGTATTTCGAGTTTGATCATCACTTTCATCCCATTGATGAGTAATATATAATCCTGCTGAAGAACTACCATTAGTATCGGGAGATATTGGGAATTTTGGATTGTTATAATCTTGCCAATTGATATTATTAAGAGGCTCATCAATTCTTATCTCATCTGAATCACCATGGATTAGATAATTACCCCAACCTTGACTTATAAACGCATCAACGTCTGATATATCACCATCCTTGATAGATATCCATGAAGAAATGTCCTCAAAATCCCTATTAGCAAGCCATTGTCTACTGAAGGATTGCACTGATGAGGTTTGAATATTTTTAGGACTTAATTCTTGTTTAAATGGATTACTTGAATTAAAGCTAGATATAAAAACGCTTAAAAACAAACAAGTTAATATAAATAAAAGAAAATAATATTTTTTTTGTCTTAGTTTTTTTAGTTTTTTAATAGAAACTTACCACCAACAGTTTTGATATACTTAATATAGATAATTAATCAAATTGAATAAAGTTTAATTAAATAATAATAATAAATAATACTTAAGAAATAATTATATAATTTTAATTAAAAAACTTATTTATCTACTTTTTAAAGTGATATAGTTGATCCAAGGTATTTTGACATTTCAGTTCAAAATTAATCAAAAAGAAACGGGCGAAATAGAACCTGAATTTGAACCAATTCAATTAATATTCCGGGAAGATAAATTTGATGAAGAAGATTTTTCAGAATTATTAGTTCAAAATGATATTTTCGCGATTTTTTATCAGCATACTACAGGACTTTTTGGAGTCAAATATAGTTATAGTAACTTTTATCAGGGAAGATTAAAAGAAACTCCTTATCAAGTAGTATCATATTTCAAACAAGTTGCTGATGGAACCCAGTATCTAGCAATCTCCATATTCGAATTAGATGATGAAATTGAGATTTTTGATGATCTAATTAAAGAAATGGGTAATCGATTAGATGTTATCTTTGATAAATTAACACGGGCTAGAAATTCTAAACAACTCTCTTTAATTGAAAATATCAATATAAGACTAAAAAATGAAGTCAAATTCACTATTTTCCAGGTCGATAGGTTATCTAATTTAGATAAACTTCAGAAAGCAGCTTTGATCTATAATAGTAATGAACGCTTAAAGATCTTAGAAATTTTAAGAGAGGCTCCTATTTCAAAAAAAGATATGAAAAGCATATTAGAAAAAATGACTTCTACTATAAATGTTGATATTCTACTTCAACCGTTTTTAGAACTAAATATTATTCGCAGAGATTGGATAAAAGGAGAGAAAAATAGAAAGACAGGTGAAATTACACACCAGGGCGAATATTTATTCCTTGTTAAGGATATAATGATTGCTCGGATTCCTAACGAAAATCTATTAAACCATTTTAAAGAAACTAAAAATGAATTATTACCAACATATAAGCAAAACGTAGTTGATTTCTTTGCAAAATATGATCCATATACCGAAGCACTTGAAGATACCAAAAAGCTAGCATCAATCCTCCTATCCCCCGATATCTATGATTTCTTTATTTTAATGAGGCATAATCATTATCCGTTAGATAAAATTCCAAAAATCTTTTCTGAATTTGCTGTAACTGAGATTTTGTTAGATGATTTGAAGAAACTTAATATTATTGCAGAGATTATAGATGACAATGACAGAAAATGGATATGTCTATTAACTGATATAAAACCTTTGATAGTATTTCCTGAATTTATGCTTCCTAAAATTAGAGCAGCCTATAAGAATCAAGATTCTGATGGAGCAATAACTTATGAAATTGCGAAGAAAGCTCTTAGCTTGTTAGAAATAACATATCCTGAAAAAGTAAAATTTTGAGGTTTAAAAACTAAAAAGAGATGATTAGAAAAAATGTATCTATTTAAAGATAATGATGTAGTTGAGGTTCCAATTACATGTAAAATATGTTTAAAAGAGATTAAATTTCCAATTTCAGTTGATGAATATAAAGAAATCAAAAAGTTTCCAATTAGAAAAGAAGATGTTCACGGGGAACCGCCTCATAAATTAATTGTCTTTTTAAACCAATATTTAGAGGTTGAGAATTTTGAAATAAAGGATATGATAGAAAAAACCGAAGATGTCTCTTATTCGAAAGAGTTGACAAAACAAGTATTAAGTGAAATTGATTTAACAGATGAGGAAATTGATCTCTATTTTCGAACTACAGGTAGAGAGGCAGTATCTATTGGTGAAATGTCGATTTTAATCGGGAAACCTAAAGAAGATTTAAAAAAAATCGCCGAAAAGTTTGTAGAAAAAGGCTTATTTAAAGAGATTGTCGGAGCAACACCTCATTATCAAGCTTTACCTCCTTATGCTGCTTTAGTTGCACAATTGCAAAAATTCTATAAGTATATTTCAGATATTAAATCAAAAATCCCAAGACAATTAGACGTATCTTTTACTAAACTTGAATCAGAAGCGGAAGGAATGGAAAGATTAAAAGATTCGAGTGAAGCAATGACTGGATTAAAAGAAAAAATGCTTTCTCAAATTCAAACTCAAAAGAAAGAATTTAATGATACAATTTCCGCAATTGATCAGATTAGAACAATTTCAGAAGACATATCTCAACTTGGAGATATTTCACAAACTCTTACTGATGATCAACTGGGTTCTTTATCAAATCAATTTGAAAATCTTAATGTTAAAACATCTCAAATAATTAAAAATCAAGTTGATGATCTTAGAAATCAGTTTGGTGATATCAAAAATACGATTACAGACAATTTGCAAAAACTACGTTTAGGAGTAATTCAACAAGCGGTAGGAGATGTTATTGATAAAGTTATTGCTTCTCGCTTAAAAGATATAACTGATAATTTAAATGTACAATTAAGTGTAAGTCAAACTGTCTTTGCAGATGAATTAAAAAAAGTAACTCAAGGGTTGAATACAGAGGTTATTTCAAAATTAAAAGATTCACTTCAGGATGCTGTTAAAAACATAGATTCAATTGCTTCAAAATCGGGTGAAGATAAAGATAGAATATTTGCAGGGCTTTCAGAAAATTTCAATAAAGCCGTAAAATTAGCAGAAGAAAGAATTGATGGTCTTTCTGGAGGCATTTTTGAATCATTTGGGAATATAAAAGATATTTTTGGAAAGGGAATTGTTGATACATTAGATAACACATTATCGGATATTATGAACCGGTTAGAAGTTAGTGAAATTACTACTAGAGAATTTTGGGAGCAAGCTAAGGGTAAACGCGGTATTACTATGAAAGATATCTGGTTTATTCGCTCTCCAGAAGCAGCTAAAGCCCATATTAATGAAGAGATTTCGAAAGCTAAGATGAGAGTTTTGATTGTTGCTCCTAATCTTTCCGATATTGAGATTGAGGCGATCAAAGCCCGTCCCTCACGTATAAATTTCAGAATTGCTACGTACATTGATCCAACCATACCCGAACATGAAGCAATTATGAGAGAAATGGATAAAATGGATAACGTAGATTATAGAAATCGAGCCCTTCAGAATCTTTGGGCTATCAATAAAGACTACGAAGAAGTAATATTGTGTGTCCTTTCCAAAACCGAATTTAGAGGAGAATCTGTAACTGAAATCGCAGGCATTGGGAGTATAATTGAAGAACATATCAAAATATTTGTCCCGATAATTGAAGATGCTTGGGTGGGTGCTCGAAAGGAAGTTATGCGGACAATAAAAGCACCTGTATTAGAAGAGCCTTTAAGAGAAGAACCTCTAAAAGAAGAGCCTTTTGTTACCACTCCCGCGATTACAATTCCTCCAGAGGAAGAATTAGCTGAAGAAAAAGAAGCAGTTGAAGCTCCAAAACCAGTAATCTTATCAAACCAGTTTGACGAGGTTGTAAATAATTTAGAAAAAATGACTGGAACAGAGATCTCATTAGCTCTAGAAAGATTTCAAAATGATTATGTTAAGCTGGAGGGCTATAATAGCGTATTAAAGAATCTTCACAATAAGAGTATAGAACTTAAACCTAATCCTGAAATATTAAGCCGCCCAGAAAGAGAAGAATTGAAACTATCCATGAAGATTTGGAGACAAAAACTCGATCTCTAAGTGAATAATTTTTTTTTAACTTTTTTAAAGCTTAGTAATCCTATTCTGATTTTTTATAATAAAATACTTCTTATTGTTGTTTTAATTACCTTTTCTATGGATAATGAGGTTATTACTCTTAAATCGGGGAAGGTCAATGAATACCTCCATCATATTGACATGAGATCATATGGCTCTACAAGAATGTTGTCTGTTTTTTTAGGAGAATTCGAAGAGTCTTCAATCCTGTTTGATTGTGGATCATCTTTGGATATTAAAAAAGGACTAAGATATTTCAAAAAAAATCATATTCCTTTATCATCATTTAAATATCTGATAACATCTCATCATCATTTTGATCATAACGGTGGAATGTGGAAATTATATAAAGAAATAAAAAGATTTAACCCTGATGTCAAAATTCTTACAAACGCTTTAACCAAGACATTATTAAACGATTATAAACATCATTTAAACCGTGGAAGAAGTACATATGGTAATTTCGTGGGTGAAATGAGATCTATTGAGGATAAGGCGTTTAAGATTATTGAACCAAGCACAAATTTCAATCCTAATCAACTCGAAGTAATTGATATTTTTAATGTTAATGGTTCAGAAGTAAAATTAGCAGTTTTAAATACACCTGGACATACTCCCGATCACCAAACTCCTATTTTGATAAAAAATAATCTGATAGACTTTATTTTTTTAGGAGAAGCTGCTGGTACTCTATATCATAACTCTAAATTATTAACCATGCCAACATCCATGCCAATTTATTATAATCATAAAGATTATATGAAGACTTTAGAAATCCTAAAGCAATTAGACCCTTTAATGGCGGGTTTTGGGCATTTTGGAATAGTTAATGGCAAGAATAACGTGCGTGAAATTATTTTAGAACATGAATCATTTATGAGAAAATTTAAAGAATTAATTATAAAATATTATAATGAGACGCCAGAAACAAAATATATCCTTGAACGAATTCTACCAGAATTAATACCAAGAACTGACTTACTTGTTGATAGTAATCCTCTTTTTATCAATATAGTATTAGGGATTGTTTATGGAATGATGATTTCTTTAGGCTTTCGCTCAATACCTAAAGAAGAAATGGTTTATTTAAAATAAAGTTCTATGAGTTTCCTTTCATAACCTTCCAATTAATTGAAATTATTAGATTTTTGCTTTTAAAAAATTTTTGTATAAAAAAAAAAAAATTTATTTATTATTCTTCTGATTTTACCCTCATTAATAGAAAAACTGCTAAACTTAGTAGGAATTCAACAATATAGACTACTGCAAATGAAATAAACAGCCCCCATACCAAGAGCTCAATCCAGTAGAAAATTGCAAAAATCCAATATAAAAAATTAAAAAGGACTGCAGTGATTAGAGTGACTGGTATTGAGATTGCTACTAATATACGGCTTATAAGATATCTTTTCTCTAGTTCTATTTCCTTTACATTTAATAATATTATTATTGTTACTGGAACGATTAGTAAAGAGAATATTTGAGCTACTCCAGAACTAAAATAATTTATAAAAATCAAACGCTCTGTTACTGATGTAATCATACTATCTATAGAAAAAAAAACACTAAACATATTGGCAGAAAAAAACATGTAGATACCAATAATAAGAATTAGCAATAAGATAATTTTAGTTTTATGTTTTCTCGTATCTACCATTAAATTTCACCTAATTAATTTATCTAATTTTTAATGGTTAAAAAAATAGAAACACCATTTAAATACTTACCTAAGTGATAAAAAAAAATTGAATTTTCATAGATATCAATTATTTAATGGGTTTTCTGTTCTTTTTGCTCGATGAAATATTTAAATTGAATCTAAAATTCCTTCCAAAAACTTCTAATTTATTGATATCATTAGATTTTATAATGGATAGAAATTTAGATACTTTCGATGTCTGTATCATTGGTGGAAGTATTGCTGGCAATTATTTATGTTATTTATTATCAAAAACAAATTTAAAAATCCTTGTTATTGAGGAACATGAAAAAATTGGTCTACCCCTTCAATGTGCAGGTATTATATCTCAAAAATTAAAGAAAATAATTGACCTACCAAGTAAAATTATTTTAAATCGTGTAAAGATAGCTAAAATAGTAGCACCATCGGGAAAATTCATCAAAATATCTGGAGATGAAAGACCTTATATTATAGATAGAATTGCTTTAGACTGTTTATTTTTTGAAAAAGTGAAGGATAATAAAAATATACAATACAGTTTAGGAGAAAAATTCAAATCTTTTAAATATATTAAATCAAATCATCAAAAGTTTATATTTATTGAGACATCAATGAGAATTATAAAATCTAGAATGTTAATTGGATGCGATGGTCCCTTATCCTCAGTAGCTAAGACTTTGGGTATACATAATCGGAATTTGTATGCCGTTCAAATTCGAATAAAACATCAGTTTAATGAAAATGAAGCATTAATGTTTTTCAATCAGCGATGGAAGGAATTATTTGGTTGGATAGTTCCAGAAGGAAATTTTATTTATCGAATTGGCATGGCTTGCTCTAAGAATTTAGCGAAAAATTTTCGTGTTTTTTTAAATAGTCTTAATATAAAAAAGGGATCTAAAATTGATCAACAAGGAGGACTTATACCTTATGGTTTAATGAACAATCTAGCATTTGAAAATGTTTTATTACTAGGAGATTCTGCATGTCAAGTTAAAGCTACTACAGGTGGGGGTATTATAATGCTTTTAACAGCGGCAAAATATGCTGCCAATTGTGTCAAAAAATGTTTTAAGCACAATAAATTTTCCCGGAGTATTATTAAAAAATACTATGAAACTCCATGTAAATCTACAATTGGTAAAGAATTGAAAATCCATTATTTAATTCGAATACTTTTAGAAAAATTTACTGACAATGATTTTGAAAAGATACTTCAAATAATAAAAACTAGTAAAATTGAGAATTTAATATCGTTGTATGGTGATATGGATTTCCCAAAATCTTTAATATTCAAATTAATTAAGAATCCTTTAGTAATTCCTTTTTTAGTAAAATTTACTTTAAAAAATCCTATTATTTTTATCCAATTATTGAAAATATTAACCAAATGAAATTCAAACAATAATCGTGGAAGATATTTTATGGATAGTAAAGAAAGAGTCCAAACAGCTTTAAATTTGGAAGAACCAGATAGAGTTCCCTCTTTTGAATTATTTATTGATAATCTAAAAATTTGCCAATATTTTAATGAAAATTATGTATTTCAGGGGATAGTTAAAAATTACAATACTACATACCATCTATGTCAAGGAGATGTTGAAATTTTAACAAAAACTATTCTTAAGGCTATGGAAACGAGATCATACATAAATAATTCTCTAAATATATATATTAATTTATACAAAAAAATTGGAATTGATCTTGCAATCATCACATTTACTGGTTATATTTTATTCCCTATTCGTTGTGAGAGAACTCATTTTATTGATGAATATGGAAGAATTTTTGATTTAAGAAAGAATCCTTCCGATGGCATGGATTTAGCATACTACAGAGATGGTTATTTTAAAAATTTTGATGAATTCGAAACTTTACTAAACCTAGAGGCAGAAACTCCACGTAGAGAAAAATACTTTAAAGGAATGAAAAAAGTAGATAATAATTCTCAAGGAAAAATCTCTCTTATTCCTGCAATATGGGGTGTTTTTGAACCTTCATGGCAGGCTTTTGGTTTTTCAACTTTTAGCAAATTATTGACTAATCCAAAAAAGATAAGGAATGTATTTGATAAATATGGAAAATTTCTTGTGAATTTAATAAAGATGTTCATTGATTGGGGAGAAACAGAAGCAATTCTCATAATGGATGATTATGGATATAAAAGTGGGCTTTTAATGAGTCCAAAGAATTATAGAACTTATGTGATGCCTTGGTTAAAAGAAAGTTGTAAAATTGCCCATAAAGGCGGTTTAAAGGTAATACTACACAGCTGTGGAGATATAAGTGAATTACTCGACGATATTGTTAAAGTTGGAGTTGATGCAATTCATCCTATTGAGCCAACGACTGCAAATCCTAAATATAATATCTTTGAGTTATATGAAAAATTCAGCAATAAGATTACTTTTATTGGAAATGTATCTCCGCAAGATCTCGCAGATAAAGAACCAGAATTTATAGAAGATTATACAAAAAATCTCCTGAAAAAGCTTGCTCCTGGAGGAGGATTTATCCTAAGCTCTGGGCATAGCATAAATCCCTCAGTTAAATTAGAAAATTATTTAGCAATGCACAATACATTAAAGAAATACGGAACATATCCTATAAAATTATAATAGCTTTCTTTGCTATTATTCCTTCATTTTAAAGGAGGGACCATAGAGAAAAAGGCTATTTGGTTAAATAACAAGTACCAGATTAACATAAAAGACAATATTATCACTGTAGAAACCAATCCAAAACCTTTTACACCCCTTGGGATCCCAAGACCCTCTTCATTATTCCTTTGAATGAAAGCTCGTATCATCGCTACAATATATATTAAAACAATTATAAGAGCTACAATCCATAAAAATAACATAAATAATGATAAAGTATATACTGGAAAACTGTTTAACCACACCCAATACCTTACTATTAAGTAAGTGGGAATTACTGAATATATAGCTGCTGTAAAAAAGAACAAAATTCCCCATGCTATCCCTTTGAGTGCCATTTTTACCGATCTAAATTATTATTTAAGATTGAATGTTTGAATATTTTTATTTAATATATTTATAATAATTTAAAAGATTTGCTGGATGGTTAATTTAATGGTAATAAGTTTTAAAGGAAGCTTCTTTTTTTTCACAATTGATTTTAGATTATCTTTTTTATTAACCAACGTATTGCTTCCATAACTTTTTCATCTTCTTTTAAGATATTTATTGGAAAATAATGAACTTTAATGCCAAGCTCCTTTAATTGCTCGATTTCAAAGGTTTCATAAACAAATTCAGGAGTAATA
The DNA here is from genome assembly GCA_029856145.1 of Promethearchaeia archaeon. Classification (GTDB taxonomy): domain Archaea; phylum Asgardarchaeota; class Lokiarchaeia; order Sigyniarchaeales; family SOKP01; genus Loki-b32. Next base: position 9,342 of record JAHQWK010000029.1, on the reverse strand, counting down.
TCTTCTTTATCAAAAAACTTATTTCCTATTATTAATATTGGAGCTAAATCTGTTTCCATTTCTAGCCGTGTGTTATCAACAATTTTAAAAATTTCTTTTGTTTGAAGAACTGAATTTTTATCTGATAAATTAAAGAGAAGAATAAAACCTTGAGAGAAATTCACACAATTTTGCAAATTTTCAAATTCCTTACATTCAAATTCACTCAAAACGTTATCGTATTTTAAAATTTCAAGGTTTTCAATAACAACCTCAAAAATTCTGCTCGGTAAATCATTTCTTTTAATATTTAAAAATTGAATTAATTCAATATTCTTTAAAAAAGTTGTTTTTCCAACTCTAGGAGCACCAATTATAAACAACTTTTTTATTAGACGTTTATCCTTTATGGGAGTTTCTAATTTATATTTCGGGGATAATTTCATAAAATATTTGTCAAAAATCATTAAAAAATTACTTTTTAAATCCTCATTAGCTAATTCTAGCACATATTTACCTGTTAAGGCACTCTTTTTAAGATGTAGAATTGAAAAGAGGTTATTACATTTTTTTAACTCTGAAGCAAATTCTTCTAAAACTGGTGCTTTTGAGTCTAAATATCGAAAAACATCTACTATTTCACCCTTAAAAATAGCAGTTTTAATCATATAGGTGATCATCATTAGTTCTTTACCACCGCGAGCTATTTCAGAATCAGCATAAAATATATGGTTAACCGTTTGAAATTTCCTGTAAGCAAAAATAAAAGTGCCTTCTTCCTCGTTGAATTCAAGGATCCGGTTTAAATCAGGCGTATCAGTTGATTCAACTAGTGGTTCGCTAGAATATAATGTACTGGGTCAAATGACTTCATCAAAATAAGTAACACATAGTATCTGGTTTTGAGTCATTGTTGAAAAAATAAGATTTATTCAAATTTAAAATTTTTAATTTTACCTTAGAAAAACTTCAAATTATTATTCCAAAAATAAAAAAAAGGGAGTATTTAATCTTATTATCGAAAAAAGCCTAGAATGAAACTTAATCCACTTTGATATGGTGAAATTGTGCAAATCATTAAGGTAAAGAATAATGTATTAACAATAGCTCCTGCAATTATATTATCTGTCTTCTGGTATATTAATGTTGAAAGAAATGCATTCATTAGAAATAATGGTATTGCAAAAGGTATAAAAGATCCGAAATAAAAGAAGCTTCTCATAAGAAGCGATACGATGAAAAGATAGGTAAACATGTATAGAAAGGGAAATCCGAATATAAGTGATGATACTTTTAAAATAGATTTAAAGTCAGTTTCAAATTTGTTTTGGAGGACTCCATGAAATAGCAAACCGAATATCATGAAAATGATGAAATTAATTATAAGAAACAAGGGAATCCAAGGAATTTTTAGTACGGATGGAATCATTCCTATATAATTTAATCCACCTGAAAGATAAATGATTAAAGTTAGAAGTATAGCTAATATTAATCCCAGTAAGAATTGTCTAACAAGATTGTTTCTTGAAATTTTAAATGGTTTTCTTATGATTTCAGTCAGCTTGATATTCTTTTTCTTACCCATTCTCCAAAGTAAAATTAAAATTCCAAAAGCCTGACCAAATAATAAAGCGGAAACGAAACCTGCTGTAGCTAAAAATACAATGAGGATTATAGGAATAAAAATAATAATTCCCGGTATACCAAAAATTAAGGAATATCCCAATGTTTTACTTCCGATAGTTAAAGTTTTTCCATCTTCAAGATCTAATTTGAAAAATTCTTCTTCTCTCTGCTTTAGAATCAACTTTGAAAGAGGGTCAATAATTAGGACAAAAAATCCAAAACCTCCAAGAAGCTGGAAAGAAAGGATAAATAGTCTTATATTTGCATAAAAATTCTCATCGATAGGTTGTACGTCTGGAAAAGTATTCATTGCGAAATTTCTTGCTTCCCGAATGAAGTCAGGATCCCAATTACCTAATACATGATTAGAAAGATCATCTAAATATATCATAGAAGCATTTCCATCTTGAAAGCTCCCGTATAATTTATTAACATCGAGATCTGCTACTGGAATTCCGGTGTAATCAGATAATCCTATTTTTAAATCTTCTGGTGTTATCAATTCATCGTATCGTCCAAGAATCATTAGTATATTAAGAGGAGCTGAAGAACTTCCTTTCCTTAAATTAGTAGAAAATCTAGTTCCTGCTCCTATGAAACACTTAAAGTCAGTTGATTCATTAACAACTTGCAATCCGACACCCCCCATAGAATAACCTAAATATCCAAGATTGGAGGAGTCAATATCAGGTCTAGAATTAATATATGTTATAATCGCTTCGATATCATATGTAAGTAATTGCCAATCTAGTACACCAGTACTCTGTCCATGACCTCTAAAATCAAATGGTATTGCCACAAACCCTGCAGCAGCAAGGTCTATAGCATAACCCTTTAACATTTCTTTGTTTGACATCACCCCATGTCCTAAAATTATGACTTTCTTATTTGCTCCACCAGTTTTAGGCTCAAACACATTAAAAGAAATTGTAACTCCATCACTCGTTTGAACTGTTTTATTATAAGTAGCTTTAACACTTATTGGTGTAATAAAAATTAGAACCGTACCTATCACGAAGATTGCTAAAAACATACACAGTAAGATTATTCTTTTTCTGGTTAATTCAATTCTTTTCATTTTTATCAAATTTGAATTGTTTTACTGAAATTTTATTATTAAAATAATTTGATTTGAGAATTTATTAATGTTAATTTTTTTGGAAGGAAGAGAATGGGCAAAAAATTTATTATAGCAAAATAAGAATTAACATTTCTTAAGAAGATTTATTTCTTAAGATAGAATTAGATATTAGCAGGATTTCTTATAAATGCCTCTATTAATCGTACCGTTTCTAAAATATCCTCCAACTTTAATAAGGACGTTGGGGAATGAATATATCGACATGGAACAGACACAACCGAACTTGGTACACCACCACGTGTGATTTGAATTTTTCCTGCGTCGGTACTTCCATATCTAGGTTTTTTAAATTGATAAAGAATATTTTCTTGTTCAGCATTTTTAATCAATCGTCGATTAACTTTAGGATTTGAGATGATTGATCTGTCAGCAACTGTTATTGCTGGGCCCTGTCCAATATATACTGGAATTTTATCTTTGCTAATCCCAGGTACGTCGGCAGCAGTTGTATTCTCTATTGCAAGAGCCATAGTAGGTTTTAAGTTATAAGCTCCAGTTATAGCTCCTTGACCACCTGTTTCTTCTTGCACAGCAAAATTAAAGAGCACAGTATCAGAGTGTTCTTTTTCTTTTAAAAGCATTAAAGTATGAAGGAGAACATTACAAGCACTACGGTCGTCAAATGCTTTACCACGAACCATTCCATTAGGAAATTCTATAAAAGGACTAAATAAAGTACCTACAGTCCCAATATTAATATTATTTTCAATTACCTCATCATAGGAAGACAAACCAATATCAATATACATATTCTCCATATCAACTACTTTCTTTCGCTCTTCAATAGTGGTAAGATGAGGCGGCTTTGAGCCAATAATTCCATTATATAATTTTCCATCCCCAGATTTCAAGATTACTGATTGTCCTAAAAGGATTCTATTATCCCAGCCACCAATGGATACAAACCGTAAAAATCCCTTCTCTGTTACATGAGAAATCATAAATCCAATTTCATCAATATGAGCGTCTAATAAGATCCTAGTTTTTCCAGTAGTTCCCTCCTTAATAGCTAAAACATTTCCAAGAGGATCAATCCATACTTTATCAACTAAATCTCTCTTTTCAATTTCTTCAAGAATAAAATTACTAACTTCTTCTTCATGTCCGGATACACCAAGTATGGATGATAACTTTTGCTGTAATTCTTTAATACTTTCAATATTCAAATTGATTCTACTCACAAGTAAATATGTTTTAAATTAATAATTGTGTAATTAATATTTTACATATATAGTTTAAGATATTTAAAAAAAATTAGTTAAAACAGCCAAATTCATTAAAAAAAAGAATTTGGACGAAATATTATAAAAAAAATTATTTTTTTCTCTTTTTTAGTTCAGCTATTGATTTTTCAGCCAAGATTAGCGCATCGTCGTATTTTGATTTATATTTCTTAACCTGTGCATCTATTTCTATTATTCTATTATTCAAATCTAATACCCTTTCGCTGTTATCATCTAAGGGGGCCATATCTTCTCCACCCTTCTCTGCCATTTCTTTTAAAAAGTTGTATTTCTCCTTCCACACGTTTATTTCAATTTGCAAATCTTCTATGGCCTCATCAGTAGCAATAAGAGGGATATCTTTTCCCTCTTTTACATCCGCAACTTTTTGTTTTAATCGGGACACTTCATCCTCTAATTCTTGAATTCTAACTTTTAGCGATGCAATTTCATCTAAATAATCAGCAGCTTTTTTTGGTTCCCTCATTTCTTCAAATATAGTTTTTCCAGTTTCTAATTCATCAGCAGATTTTCCGCCTAAAAGCCTTTCTTTTCGCTTTTGTAGCTGTTCAACTGTTTGTTGTGAGAGGAAATCTAACGGATTAAAGCTAACGCCCCCATGTTTTGTTCGCCGTTTTCTTATTTCCACAAAGAGAGGAATTCCCTTAGCAGCTTCTCCACAGATTATCGCTTGTCCTTTATCCAACCCAGAAATATCTGATTTATTTTCATTACTTAAATCTTCAGCGCTCGAAATAGTAATTCCAATATCTCGTATATCAGAAAGGTTGTGAACAACCCAAGTTCCTGCTTGAGCTCTTATTGTAGTATCTAATAATTGTGGACGTTGTGTCCCTATGATTATATTAGCTCCAAACTTTCTCCCTTCTTGAGCAAATAATCTAACTACTGCGCAAGTTTCTGTTTGTTTCTTACCAGCAAATAAGTGAGCCTCATCTAAAAACAAGTAGAAAGGGGGTATACCTCTTGTTGTGCTGGCATCATATAGTTTTTTGAGTAATTTGCCCGCTATTGCTTCTTGAACTTCTAAGGCCATTCCATTTAAATTAACTATAGTACAAAGATTAGGTGCAACTATATCTGAAGGGTTTAATGAAAATAAATACTCAATATCAACATCTCCACCTTTATTTTTCTTTAAATCAGAAAATTCAATTATGCTATCAACAAACTCACTTTCACCTTCTGGTAGATCTTCGCCAGCAACTTTTAAACTGCTATATTCTCCGTGTCTATCCAATATTACAACAGGAATTCCCTTCTTAAGAAATTCCTCTGCAAGAATTCCCATTGTATAGGATTTTCCACTTCCTGACTTTCCTGTAATGAAAATTCTACCAAAATTCTTTATTAATAAATATACTTCGTAAGGATAACCAATGAGTTTTCCTAAAGAGACGGATTCTTCCGGTGGATTGAAAATTCCCAAAATCTTTGAAATTTGCTCTTCTTTAGCCATGAAGACATCCGAACCAATTTCAAAAGGTCTTGTTGGTCTCTCTCCTAATACGGATAACTTTGCCATACGGCCCTTCTCATCAGTCCACATGTCGGTAATGTACATTACAAAATATTGCTTCTTCCCTTCTTCATCTTTTTCACCATAAACCACTAAATAGTTATTCCTTTCAACTGAAGTACCTTCCAATACGACTGTAACTGTATGAGTTGTCGTTTTACCAGTAAGTCTGCCTACTGGTTTTTCTTCTTGTGTATGTTCTTCTGTCATTAATACCACATAAAATAATATAAGTTATAATGATCTTAGAAATTTTAAAAATATAAATCTAAGCGATTTCAATTTTTAATTCTAATTAAAATTTGAATTCTAATTTTTAATTCTTTCATAGTCAGAGATCTAATTAGATTTACCAAATTACAGAAAATATTCAAGAAATAAAAAAAAAAAATTAGAAATTTTTTAATTTATGGCGTTTAGCTTCTCTGTTTGATATAAGTGACAATTCCAAGCGTTAAAAGTACAACCTCTACAGTTATAGTAAATGAATTGTTTAGAATCTGCGAAGCTCCAAAAGTGGAGCTAAATGTAGCAAATACAGTAACTTCAATGATTAATGTCGTTATAATTAAACCTAAAAAATACTCAAATGTAAATTTAATTTCTTCCCATTCTTTTTTGCGAAGCATTAAAATTGCGAAAATAGCAGATAGGTAATTAACTCCCCCAAACAATCTTGGGAGAAAGGGATTTGTCCAACCCTCAGGATTCATGGTCATATCATATAGAAATGTAAGGAGTGTCCCAAATATGAACCAAAGAATAGTATCCACTAAAAGTACGATTTTTGTAAGTTTTTTAATTTCGGTCATTTTTTTTTATCAACTTTTTTTTTATTTTTAAATTAGTCTTCGATATGTCGTTATATTATTGGGACGGTTTATATTTAAATCTTATCACTGATATGATATCTAATAAAACCATTATATCGAAGACTAAACCATCTTAAATGTTAGAATACATAAACTGATGAAACGGACTATCAAACCAAAAAACTAAAAAATTAGTACGCTATAATATTATTAAAGAAAAAAACTGAAACTAGCACATATGAAAAAAATTAATGAATTTTAGAGAGATGATATTAAAAAATGTCTAAAAAAGAACACCGTGAAGTTGTACCGGATAAGCTAAAAGTGGATAAGGAACAAAAATTCACTATAACCTTACCAAATGGAGAAGAAATTATAATAAAATTGAATGATAAAGAAATAGAAACAATTGAAAACTATTTTCATCTACTTGGTAAACATAATATACGATTTGATATTATGAACATTTTAAGGGTATTTGATGAATTGAATATAACCCAAATTAGCCATATGGTTGAACAAAGTAAATCTACAGTAGCTAGACATCTTGAAAACATGGAACAAGACGGTTTGATTATTTCACGAAAAGCTGATAAGCATCAAAAAGGAAAAATCCCTCCAAAATTATATCAAATAAACAAAAAAATACTACAAGTACTTGAATATCGTCCGATTAATCCATCACCACCAGTAGATCCAAAAAAATTAGTTGAATTCTACAAAAGAAAAATTGATCTAACTAGAGTCGCCATTCACAGTTTTAACATTCTACTAGACTTATTAAATCCATTATTAAATAGTTTTGAATCACAACTTGATAATATCCCAAATGCTACAAAAATTTATGACAAATTTTTTAGCTTTGATTCGAAATTGGGACCTTTTTTTGGTTGGACCTATTTCAGTGAAAAATATTATAACCAATTTAAGAAAGCACAGCTAGATTTTATTAAAAAGAATATTGAATTAGTAACAGCACAAAATAACGATCCTGAAGTAAAGGAACGCGAATATATAGCATTTCTTTCAACCTTACCCCTAAAAGCTTTATATACCTTTAAAAAAAGAAAATTGAGAGGTAAATAATAACCAAATTACACCTTTTTATAGATTATACTCTTCTTATTCATTCTGATTGGCTTAGATTAATAAAAAAAAATAAAAAATTTGAAATTTGATGTAGATCTACCAATTTTTCTTCAATTCTTCTCCCATGAGTTTTCTAATATGATCAATTGCCCATAAAACATACTTATAACATTTTTTTCCCCATGTACCGTCTTCAACGTATTTCATCAATACATTTGGATCACTGAAATCATACCCAGATAAGTTGGGGCAAATTACCGAACCAAACTCCTTTTCGAATTCTTTCGCAAATTGTGCCGATTTCATATAAGCAACGGGAACTAAATCACTCGACATCTTTTCTCTTCCTTTTCCTCCTAAAATTGCACCTACTGCAGCACACCCTCCAACGATAGCACCACAAGGACCACACCAGTCTTTTTCAGACTTATACCCACCTAGTCCACCCGATAAGGGAATCATAATGTTATTGATTAATCCATCTTGGATTCCTAGTATATTTAAAATGCCTGTCAATGTTGCTTCTGCACAGCCACCTTCAATAGGATTTAGTTTAGGAAAAATCTCTTCAAATTGCTTAAGTGCTTCATCAAACTTTGTATCAATTTCTCCCTTCATTACTTTTTGTTCCATAAATTTTTTCACTTTTTTTAATTTTAGAAAATTAATTTTTTTTTGTGTTTTTTTTTCTCGGATTACATATCAAGCTTTAAATATAAAAAAAAGATATCAAGTTTAAATCTATACGTAATTTTAGTAAGCATAAATTAGATTTCCTTACCAACGCCGTAAAAAATTAAAAAACTAACAAGAATCGTAACCACAAATATAACTATACTATAACTTATTCGAAAAGTTATATTACTCCAAGTATTGAAGAATATCCCTCCGTAATAAATAAATATATTTCCAATCCATAAACCAAAGAAAAAATAATTAAGTCTCTTTCTTAAATCAGATTCAATTATATTTTTATACAATATAATGGTATAAACTAATTGGGGTGTGATTGTTGAAATAGTTATAAAAATATTTAAGAGAATAAATAATTCAAAACTATAGAGAGGCTTCCAATTTGTGGATTCGTCGTATTGAAAACCTCCAGGATAATTTAAAATTAAAATCAAAATTATAGCATATGTTAAAAATATCAAAATTTGATATTTGAAATGTAATTTTGGTTCAGTATAATATAGATTGAGTAAAAATATTAATAGAAAAGGTGAAGAAAGAAAAGCTATGAATGTAGCAAAGAGATTAAAATTCCTAGCGATAGGATTTATAAGTACTGGAAACATTATTTCATTAATTATCAACCCTATGCTATAAAAAAGGTAATAACTACTTAATGTAAATGTTGCTCTATTCCTTTTTCTTCTTAAAAGTTTATATGATAAAAAAATTGCACAACCAATTATTAAATTATCTGTAATAAATATAGCAAAATATCGAGGTAAATCAATATCATTATAGATCATAGTTATCTATTCTAAAGCTATTAATTGCTTTCTATTATTTTATGTATAGAGATATTTATAATTTTTTACCAAATTGTAAAATCATCAAAATAACTGAGAACTAATATATTCATTTGAATAGAATTTTAGGAGATTTTCCTTCAGGTTATTTGAAAAGTCTTTAGGTATAACTATTTTAGGTAGAATATCTTCTAACAAATCTGATATAAAACATGTTAATTTTGGAATTGTATCCTTAAAAAACAGTAAAATATTCTCATCTTTAATAGATTTTTGCTTAATAAATTTATAAAGGATAGATTTAGTTTCTTCATCAAAAACCATTAGTGCTCTCTCAATTACCTCTTGTTTAGTTTGGTCTTTAATTAGAATAACTGTTTTTCCATTTTTTTCTTTCTTAGAAATCCTATTTTCCTTTAATAATTGATCTAAATGTACATATATAGTATGTTTT
>JAHQWK010000028.1 GCA_029856145.1 Promethearchaeia archaeon | reverse complement strand
AATTAATAAAAAATTTGGAAGTGATATGAATGAGTTTTGATGAATTTGATGAAAATTTGGGTGGAGAAGAACCAGTAAAATCTAAAACTCCCGCGTCTAAAACCCCTTCAGCAGGAAAGAAATTAACATTATACTTCATGTCAACAATTGGTCCTGGTGAAAAGAAAGAAAAATTAACTGTGAACGACAGTAATCGCGTAAGAGATATTAAGGAAACATTAGGAAATTTATATGGTCTTGATCCTAATGATTTTCATTTATCATCTGGCGGCGTTACAATGGATGAAAATAGCTCATTAAGAGACTATGATGTAAACGATGGCGATGATATTCTATTAATCCCTGCGAGTACAGCGGGGTAAACTTATAAAACTTTCTTCATAATTTATAATATAAGGGCGTTATGCCCTTCAATTTTTTTTATTATTTTTTGTAAATATTAATGGTGATAAGATTGGATAAGGATTCAGACTTTTTTGCAAAAGAATTATCAACGGAGGAGAGAGACCTGTATGATCGTCAGTTTCGTCTGGAAGGTTGGTCTCAGAAATTAGTGAAGAACTCAAGAGTGCTAATAGTTGGTATTGGAGGTTTAGGTTGTGAAATAGCTAAAAACTTAGCAATGCTTGGAGTTGGTCAATTAGATCTTATTGATTTAGATATCATTGAACATTCAAATTTGAATCGTCAAGTTCTTTTTACAGGAGCGAAGATAGGGGAGCCTAAGGCTGTTGTTGCAGCAAGGAAACTAAAAGAAATTAATCCTAATATTATTGTAAACGGATATCATACTTCTTTAGAACGATTGAATCCAGCACTTTATCTAGCTGCTGATGTTATTGTTGGAGGTCTTGATTCGATGAATGCACGTCTAAATTTAAATGCACAATGTATAAGGTTTAAAAAACCATTAGTAGATGGAGGAGTATCTGGTTATTATGGTCATGTATACACAATATTTCCTTATAAAAATGCTTGTTATGAATGTAATCCATTGCCTGTAGGAGAGAATGATGAGATGGCTGCTTGTACAGTGGTTGGCGTCCCTCGAAAAAGGATTCATTGCCTTTTTAAAGGAGATATGGCATTTAAAGAAAAATTTGATAGAGATCCGAATCCAAAAAATGTAAATGATATTAAATTCATTCAAAAGGTTGCAAATGAATTAGTAAACAAACACAATTTCTTACCTGAATATACAAAAGATGATATTGTGAAAATCATCGATAGACACGATCCGGGTATTATAACTATAAATGCAGTTATTTCTGCTTTACAATCACATGAGGTAATAAAAATCCTTCACTTAAATAAGGGTCATAAGGGATTAGGCGAACCTATTAGAACATATGTAATCTTTAATGCAATTACAATGAAATTTTATCATATTGAAAAAACAAGAAACCCAGAATGTTCTCAATGTGGTAAAAAAGTTCGCCGAGTAACTATAAAATTGAGAACCCAATCACCTTGTGTAAACATTATTAAAATATTAAAGAAAAATGGATTTAAATTGGATCCAGAGTCTGAGCCAATTCTAACCTTATTAGATTTCAATGATGTTACGATAGTTGATTTAGAAAAGAATCCTAGTGAAAATAGATTAAGAAATTACGAGTTTATGACAGCTGCAGGATTCAAAGGTGAAGAAATTTTTGTAACCTTAAAATTAAAACAAATTTCGAATCAAAAAAGGTTTTAAATTAAAATTATAAGAAAAAAACAAATATTTAAAGAAATAATTTCAATATTAAATTAAAAAAAATAAAAAGGGTTGAAAAAATGAGTATAAGAAGTAGTCGTATTTCCCGAGATTTTGCGGGATTAAAAAAAATGCTTAAAGAAGGTAGTATTGTTCAATTAAAACCATTTAATCCTAAAAGGAAGAGTATTGATCATTTAGCAATCTCCATTAAAGGACCTAAGGGTACTGTTTATGCAGGTGGTCTTTTTAGGTTAGAAATGAAATTCCCTGCTCAATATCCTAAACAACCTCCTTTTGTAAGATTGCATACTCCAATTTGGCATCCAAATTTTTGGCCAAAACCATCTGAATATAAAGGACAAAGAAATATTTGTCTAGCTTTAGTAGATCCCTCTTTAGTTGGGAAAAAAGGTGGATGGAGCCCCTCAAAAACTGCGGTTACCGTTGTTCAAGCGATAATTGCTATGTTAAACACACGTGGTAAATATGTTAATCCAACAGATGTTTTTAATAAAAAAGCAGCAATAGAAATGATGAAAAATCAAAAATTTTTCGAGAAAAAAGTAAAGAATCTTGTTAAAAAGTACGCAAATAAAAAATGGTGATTTTTAATGGAAGATAAAGACCTAGCGAATTATTCAATTAAGGATGTAATTAAAAGGAAGATAAAAGAAAAAATAAAACAAGAATTAATAGATGAAATTTGTGAAGAACTTCAGTTAGAAGAAGATGAATTGACTGAAGAAATTTCTTCAATGCTTATACAAAAATCTTCTGCCAAACCAATTATTAAACTTACAAAGATACCTACAGCTAATATTGTAGAAAATAAAAAAGTCAAAACTCAAAAAAAAGAGGAAATACAAAAGGAGATTTATATTTCAGTAAAAGCAATTCTTAAAATAGCGAGTCATGCACTCAAATATGCTAATTCTAAAATTCCAAGAGAACGTTGGGTGGAGGTTATTGGGCTTCTTGCAGGAAAAATAGATGGGAATAATATAATCCATATTGAAGATTCTTATCCAATGGGACACGGTACAGCAGTTTATGCAGAGATTAAAGATTATAGAAATTATGTGAGAGCTTTTAAAGATATTAAGAGACAGAAATTGTTTATATGTGGATGGTATCATTCACATCCATCATATGGTTGTTTCATGTCTAATGAAGATATGGGAACTCAAGCAAGATATCAAAAACTATGGGATAAAGCTGTTGCGCTAGTTATAGATCCTTATCAAATTGATGGTAAATCTACTGGATTTGAGATATATAAGGCAGATTTTAAATTTAAAACATGGTATCCATTGGTATATGGAATTAAAGGATCCTTAGATGTACGAATGCTACCAGAAATTTTAAAATTTATAAATCCTATAATTGAGGGGAAAGCGGTATACCTTGAATATGATGAAGATTGAAGTATAAGAACTAGGGTGATTAATAACGAAGACTAAAATTAAATATATAGCAATTACATTGGTAATATTTTTGGTAATCGGTATTATACATGGCGCTATTCTAAATTCCTTTAATGTATTTGTAAGTTGGTTATTAATCGGAATCTGGTTAATTTATTCTTTTAAAGTTATAAAAAATATCAAAAAATATCGCGAATTTAATTCTCCTCATAATACTGCTTTTTTCACAATCGGTCCTGTTTTCATAGGGATATTTTATTCAATTTGGGGTAATTTTACAGGTTTATTAGGGGAAAATCTTCTAGAAGGAACAAGTTTATATTTAAGCTGGTGGAGTATTCTATTCGGATTTCCCTACGTATTATATGGTTCAATTTCATTGTATCGCTGTTTTAAGAAATATAATGTAATTTATTTTGGGACGAAGTCAGTAAAAGCACGTACTTTTGGTTATTTTTTTAGTATTTCAATTGTTCTTTTTATAATTATTTATTGGATTAGTTTTTATTCATTTGTTGATTTCTATGAATCTGTATTAGTACCTCTCCACTTTCTAATAGATCTTAATCTTTTAATATTCCTTATTAGTACAATTCTCATATTAATTGTTCTCGGATTTTTTGGAACTAGAGTGCAATTACCTCAATTAACCAGAGACTATATAACGCAACGTACAAAAAGATTAAATCAATTAGCATCACCAACAAGACGCTCATCTCCTGCAACACAGAGTCAAACTTCTCGAACTAGAACTTCTCCAACACCATCAAATAGAACTGTGACTCGTACTTCAAGAACTGTTTCTCAATCATCCAGAAGAACACCTACCGGACACGCTCAATCTAGAAGTTCTAGAGTTAAAACAAGTACTCGATCTACAAGCAGAAGTACATCAGGAAAACCAATTAGAAGGAGTCAAAATACAATAAAACAAGTAAATTTTAAATTATATAGACCAAGAGCGGGAAATTTGTCAATAGAGGATTTTAAATGTATTTTTTGTTTTAGATTACCAGAATATCCTAAAGACAATGGTAGAGGAATAATATTGTGTCCAAATTGTAGATATCCTGCCCATGCAGATGAGTTTAGAGATTGGCTTAGAACCTCTGGTCTTTGCTCTCGATGCAATGCGCCTATTCCATTAAGTTACAAAAGAAATCCTAAGGTTATTAGTGTAAAAAACTATATAGTAATTTATAAAAACTTTCTAAAGAAAAGATAATAATTCCTTATAGATTTTAAAATTCATTAAAAGTTAATTTCTAAATTTTAACTCCCGGAAAATTCTAAGTAGTTTTATTTTTTATTTTCAATCTTTTCTTTAAATCCCCAATTGTAGATTTTAACGACGCAAAAACGTTGTGGACGTGTATAGATTCGTAGCTTTCAACACTAAATTTTATTTTAGAATCATCTTCTATATTTGGAAAGTCCCTTAAAATGAAGTTTTTTGCCATTTCTCTTATGACATCTTCAGAAAATAGGGGTTTTAAGTGAGCACTTCTTACTAATTCGGCTTCTTCTGGTCGTTTTAGCACAGATTGTATTTTACCACTCATTGATTCTTCTATTACATCAATGATATCTAACACATCAATTTTATGGTTGGATAAATCCTTAATTTGCACAATAATTGTGCCAATTGACCTTTGATTATGTGATGAAAATGGGAGAATATTGATTAATTTTTTAAGATCCTCTTCTGAAACATTAATATCTTTTCTGGTTTTGATGATTTCAGACGCATATTCTTGCGACATTTCCTTTGCACATGGGCATACCGTCATTCCGACAGCGCTTGCCCCAATAAAATATAAATATTCAATTTTGGTAGATGATATTCTGTTAGCTTTAACATAAGAGCTAATTTCATAAGATTTTTGGATATTTCTTGTATTATTTTCTCTGACTTGAACAACAATCTTTCCTTCTAACTTAACTTCTGCTTTTGAAGTGTATGGGTGCCGTTCTAACAGTTTTCGAACTATTCTATCACCAACAAGCTCGATAGTAGGAGTTGGTTTGAAAATTACTTCATTAATGACTTCCTCTATAGTCTCTGAAGTTCGGGACATATGGATACCACGTTGCTCAGCGGGAAGATTAATTAATGCTGAAATTTTAGGATAAAATGAATATTTTTTATTCTCTTGAACTATTTCAACTTTTTTTTCTAATTCTACAATACCCACTTTATCTATGGGAATATCTATCCCGGAACCAGAATCCTGCAAATCTGTTTTAAATTCGTGAATTTTAAGTCACCAGTAATAAAAATTAATTTTTTTTTGTTCTATTCTTTAAAAGGATTGGAATAATATAAAATATTAATTTCAATTAAATTTAGATTGTCTAAGAATTAATGACAAATAAATATTTATTTTGTAGGTATGCTTTACTTGGAGAGGACTTAGAATTAAAACAAAATGTAAATCTAGAAATCGATCAAAGTGGAAAAATTATAGAAATCTCTTATGATAATATAACCAAAAATTTAGAAATTTTACCAGATGGCCAGTCTTCCTTATTAATTCCAGGATTTATAAACTCTCATGTCCATATTGGAGATAGTTTTGCTAAAGAATTGGGTTTTAATAAAGACTTAGGGGATATCGTTGCCCCACCATTTGGTCTTAAACATAAATTATTAAGACTAACCTCAGAAGACACTAAAATTAAAGGAATTAAAAATGCTGTTCTAGAAATGCTTTCAAATGGTATTACATTTTTCATTGATTTTAGAGAGGGAGGAGTAGAAGGAATAAATCTTTTAAAAAAAGCACTTTCTGACAGTTCAATTAATTATTTAATCTTAGGACGATTTATGGATGAAAGTGAAATAGATTCTGTTTTTGATTTAGCAGATGGAGTTGGATTATCGAGTTATAAACAAATAAATTCTTCAAATAGAAAATTCGTATTATCTGCTAAACAAAAATTTAAAAAAATCATTGCGTGTCACTGTGCTGAGAACATTCGTAATAGCAATCTAATAAATGAAATGTTTAATGATAATCTTGTTGATATAATCATCCATGGGACAAAATTTATTAAAAATGATTTGGAAAAAGTAATGAAAAAGAGTAAAGCACTTATTTTATGTCCTCGTTGTAATGGATATTTTGGGATTGGTTTTCCTCCTATCAGCGAGATTATGAGTTTAAAAATCCCAATATCTTTAGGAACAGATAATCTAATGGTAAATAATACTGATTTATTTGAAGAGATACGATATTTTTATCGAATTTCAAGAATTTTATGCAGCTATAATAAGGAACTTCAATTAACCTCAAAAGATTTATTGAAGATGATAACAATCAATGCTGCAAAAAATTTTAATCTTGAAAAAAAGTTTGGATCAATTTCAAAGGGAAAATTTGCTGATCTTTTTTTAATCGATCTTTGCGATCCAAATCTTTTTTCTTCCAAAGTAGATTCTAATAATATATATAATTTAATAACTCAAAGAGCAAAATCAGAAAATATTATAAAGACTTATATTAAAGGAGAGATAGTATTTGAAAGAAGATAAGCGCCCCTATATAATTTTAAGTGCAGCAATGACTATTGATGGAAAGATAGCGTCAAAAACAGGAGATTCTGATATATCTGATGAGCAAGATTGGAAAGAAGTCCATAAACTTAGAACTCAAGTAGATGGAATCATTGTTGGGAAAAATACTATATTAAAAGACAATCCTAAGCTTCATATTAAATTTTATGAACATAATGGGTATTATAGGATTATAGTTGATAGTAATCTTTCAATACCAATTGATTCTAATGTAATTACATTTCAACCAAATATATATCCAACAATACTATGTATTACTGAAAATGCATCATTGGAAAGAATTAAAGATTTTGAGTCAAAAGGCGTAAAAATATTAAAGGCTGGTAAAGGCAAGAAAGTAAATATTCCGGAGCTTATGCAACACTTCTATAATTTAGGCATTCAAAAACTTTTATTAGAAGGAGGAGGTATATTGAATTGGAGCTTTATTAAGAAAAATTTAGTAGATGAAATAAGGTTAACTATTGCTCCATGGATGATTGGTGGGAAAGATGCAACTGGCCTTGTTGAAGGTAGGGGTTTTGAAACTATGGCTCAAGCACCAAGGTTTAAGTTGCTTGAAATTTTAAATAGGGATAATTATGCGGTTTTAAAATACAAGAAGAATGAATAATGAATAAAAATAGTGAAATTAGAAGCTTTAAAAAGCTCACATTGAAAGAACTCAAAGAAGAAGTAAAAATAATAAAAGATCAATTACCTAGTGATGAGAAAAAGGTGATAACTTATTCTAAGAATTTCACACTTTCTCTTTCAAACTATTGCATTAATCAGTGTGGGTATTGTTATTATAATTATAAAATCCCTAAGTTAAATGGTGAGGGTAATGTAATATTACTTAGTAATGATCAAATGGTTACATTAACTCAAGAAGCGCTCCAATACAAATGTAAAGAAGCCTTAATAATGTCTGGGGAACGACCTGGAAGTTTTGCTGAAGTGAAAAAGGAATTAGAGAAATTAAAATATTCAGATTTTATAGAATATGTAAAAGACATTTGTACATATTTACTTGACTTTAAAATTTTACCGCATACAAATTTAGGTTTTTTAACTTATGATGAAATGAAGGAATTAAAGAAATTTAATGCAAGTATGGGATTGATGCTTGAAAGCACCAGTATGAACTTTTTTAATAAAGGGAAGGTACATGAACATTCTCTTGGAAAATTACCAGTAAAAAGAATAGAGCATATTACTAATGCTGGAAAACTAAAAATCCCATTTACTACAGGGTTATTAATCGGTATTGGAGAAACTATTGAAGATATTATAAAAGATTTATATTTAATAAAAAATATCCACACAAAATATGGGCATATTCAAGAAGTAATAATTCAGAATTTTGTAAATAAAGAAGGCATACCATATCAACCAAAAAAGCCTATTAACTTACAAGAAATGCTTAAAATAACAGGAATTGCTCGAATTATCTTTGAAAATGAAATTTCTATTCAAATACCACCAAATCTTATAGCTGGTTTTGAAAAAGAGTTTATCGATATGGGCATTGATGATTTTGGTGGAATTTCTCCTATTACATTAGATTATATAAATCCTGAAAATCAGTGGCCTCAAATAGATAATTTGTATAAAATTTGTAAAGATAAGGATTATTTTCTTAAAGAGAGACTCCCTATATATGATAAATTTATAATAAAAGAAGGTTTTTGTCCAGAAAATATTAAAAAAGTAATAGATAATATGAACTTAGATGATTAATACTCAAATTTTTGAACATATTAATCAAGTTATTAAAGAAATTTTAAAGAAAAGTTTAGCTTCAGAGGAATTAAGCTCACAAGAAGCCTTAGAATTATTAAAAGTAAAGGGAAAAGAATTTTTTGCTTTACAATATGTAGCTGATCGGATCTGTTATGAAAAAAAGCAAAATTTTGTAACTTTTGTGATAAATAGAAATATAAATTTTACAAATATTTGTTATCAAAGGTGTAAATTCTGTTCTTTCAGCTTGCCAGCTACTCATACTGACGCTTTTTTACTGACTATAGAACAAGTTAGAGAAAAAGTAATTGAAGCAAAAATAACTGGATGTACAGAGGTTTGTATTCAAGGTGGCATAAATCCTGACTTAAAGTTTGAATTTTATTTAGATATTCTTAAAACTGTTAAAAATATCGCTCCAAATATGCATACTCATGCTTTTTCTCCACAAGAAGTATTTTATATATCAAAATTGTATGAAAATTCAATTGAAGATACTTTAAAAGAATTGAAAAAAGCAGGATTAGATTCAATTCCAGGAACAGCCGCAGAGATATTAGTTGATGAAATAAGAAAAGTTATTTGCCCAAATAAAGTTAAAGCTTCCCAATGGAAGGAGATTATAACTTGTGCACATAATTTAGGAATTCCAACAACTTCTACCATAATGTATGGTCATATCGAGAATTTAATTGATAGGATCAAACATTTAGAAATTTTGAGAGAAATTCAAAAGGAAACCCATGGTTTTACTGAATTTGTTCCATTACCTTTCGTAAAAGAAAACCCAATTTTATCTCAACTTGAAAATTATCCTTTACATCCTAGCTATGGAATGGATGATTTAAAACTATTTTGCGTTGCGCGATTATTTTTGAATAACTATATAGATAATATTCAATGCAGTTGGGTGAAATTAGGACCGAAATTTGCCCAAGTTTCTCTAAATTATGGTGTTAATGATTTTTCAGGAACTTTAATGGAGGAGAATATATCTAAAAGTGCTGGTGCTGAATTTGGAGAGTATTTATCTCCAGAAGAAATAGTAAAAATAATAAGTGAGGCAGGAAAAAAACCAGCACAAAGAGATACTATATATAATATTATTAAATATTATTAGGATCTTGAACTTTTTAGTAAAATCTATTAAAAATGCGTTTTTTGTTTATTAATGTGGTTCTCGATCCTGTAATAAATCTAACACGTAACGTTGGGCAATTAAATCTGAGTTAACTTTTCCTAAAACAATACCTTCTTCAACAACTGGCATTGCTGAGATTTTATATTGCTCTAATTCACGTATGATATCTAAAATTGTAAAATTCGGATGAGCTGTAATAACATTCATTGTCATTATTTTATCAAGAGTGGCATCTATATTACCCTCCGCTATCGCTTTAGTAATATCCCAATTTGTTACAACTCCCACTAGTTTATCATCTGAAAGAACAGCAATGATATCACTCACATCTTCAATAAGTAAAGATGCTGCTTGTTGAATAGTACTATTGACATCTATAGTCGGTATTGGTATCATAATATCTTTTGCTGTACGTTCTCTTTCTTTAGCTGTAAGACGTTGAAGGCTTATTTGTTCAGCAGCAGTACATGGTAACATATCTGTATGTGCTGTTAGCAGATCAACTAGTTCAATCATGTTATTAGGAAGGACATTTTCTCTATATTCTTCACCTGCTATTAAACGTTGTTTTGATAATTCAGTAAATTCATCCGCATGATCTTTTAACCATTTTTCTACTGCTTCACGGTTGCCTAACATTTCTTCTGGAATTTGTAAGTTATTCGGAGTTCTTAAAATATGCTCTTGTGCAGCAAATATGACCCCTCCTGAATTAACTAAATAATCATTTGCGATCATAACTCCTTTTTCTCGATACACAATTTGTTCCATCCGAATTCTGGCAGCTTTTCTATTTGGATCAGGAGAGTAAGTATTAGCACCTTCAATAATCACTGACCATTTTCCCATTCGATCGACAGTCATTGAAGGGTTTTCAGAGCTTCTAACACATAAGTAATTAAAAACTGGAGCAGCAGGAATCATGCAAAATGCACTTTCTAGGAGTAAATTATTTGCACTTGTAGAAAATTTAGTAGGATGTTTATATCCTTCTGAAATTATTTGATTTTTAAAATATAGATTAGTTACTAATTTTTTTTCTTTCCATAATTTAAATAACTCTTCAACAGGTAATCCAGATTCATTATATAGATAACCCTCCAAATCACTAATACCTATAACTTTCGCATCAGGGACTCGTTCTTTCAATATGCGAGCAGCGTGTGCACCAACAGCCCCAAAACCTTGAATCAATATTTTAAGATCTTTTGTATTAGGAATTTCCAAGTTAGCGAATTGAGTGAGTATTCTCAATCTCGGCATTATATCTAAAAGGGTTTGTAAAGCAATTATAACACCTCCAGCGGCAGCACCAAGTTCATCAATACGGTTACCTCCCATTTCAGCTGGCTTAGATAGAGCATTGTCTAAGCCATTTTCAATAGCAATAGTCTTCATATCAGCATCATTAGTCCCTACATCTGGTCCTGGAAGATATATATCTTTATACCTTCGAATTAATCGAGCAAAACCACGTACAATCTCAGTATGTTGTTCATGAGAGAGATCTCTTTCTGCAACAATTCCTGCTTTTCCACCACCATAGGGAAGATTAGCCGCTGCATTTTTTAGCGTCATACCTCGTGCTAGATTATGTATGTCAGAGGGAGTTACATCTGGTAACATCCTAATCCCTCCCATCGAAGGACGCCCTCCAGCAAGAGAATCGACAACTACATATCCACCAATTTCCAGTGGTGATTTCTCATCCCAAATACATGCGACTAGGTGAGGACCAACTTTATCACGTATAATCCCCAAATGAGATAAAAGATGGACGTCTAAATTGCCAAATTCTAGGTAACATCTTCCATCATCCTTTTTAAGCCGGGTTTTAAGAGTGGCTTTAGGGAGATGTTTATTAAGAAAGGATTCCATTTTTTTTGGTATCATGATATTTAACTCAATTAAGACAATTTAAATTATGCAAATATGCTATATAAGTTTAATAATTATATAAATTTCAACCAATCATATTGTCAAATGACTAATTTCTTTTACTGATTTATTCCTCTTGGATATACGGTTTATCTAAAATTAAACAAATTTCTGCTTTTTTTAACTCTCTTCCTAAATAATTTAAATGATATATATTGTTAGTTAAATTAGATTGAATTATTTTTTTACTTAAAGCTTCGGCATTGTCCCCAATGAAAGTGTAGAGTAATTGATCATCGGTAGAATAGAAAAGAATGTAAATCTCTTTAGAATAATGATTTGTATAAATTCTAAAATAACCGCTGTCATCTGGAATATAATCAGTCAGTAATTTATCTACTAATACAGCATTAGTATGATTTATAAGTGGTGTTTTTTGATTTGTTTTTCCTTTAGCTCTAAAAACTGAGATTCCTTGATTTATCGGGGGCGTTTTTTTATATTTCGCAATATAATTTAATTTTACACATTCTTTTAATTCTCTCACACCCCCCATCAATTTTGTGCTATGCTCAACTGTGAAAAGAATCCCCATATCTAATTCAATTGCTATACTTGCTAACAAACCGTTAATTCCAACAGAATCACAATCAATGAGCTCAACCACATTTGAAATTCCAAAAAATAAGGGGAGTTCATAATTTTTATATTTATCTTCTGAAACCACTTTTTTATAAGAAAAATAGGTTTCTAAAGAATTACATATTCCGGGATTAATTGGTGTTTCTAATAATGGATCAGCAATTAATTTCTTAAACCCATTGTTAAATAATTCTTTTGTTAATCTAAACAAATTTTCAACACGAGTTTCATGATCTTTCGGAATGTAGGCTTTCTTAACATTAGTGGGGAGAATAACAATAGGTATGTTTTTAGGTATATTTAACAATTCTTTATAATTTCCAAGATCTAAACTCAGAATAAGGTCAATATTTTCCTCTACAGCAGCATTTATCTCTTCTGGGGTCATTGAATCGATGCTTATTAACACATCATGTTTTGACCTGATTAATTTGATTATCTCTTTGATTCTTTCGGGGTTTGGTTTATTAGATACACATCCAATATCAATAATATCTGCTCCAGAATTAATATAATGTTTTGTTTTTTTTAGAATATTCTCATTGCTTTTTTCTGTACAATTCACTATTTCAGCAATTATCGGGGGTGGTAAATTCCTTCCAATTATGATATTAGATTTTCTTTCATTAAGGTAATATGTATGAGTCCCTAGGTTATTTATCGCTAAGTTTAGTTGCTCCTTTACAATTTCAGCAAATTTATTTTCTCCCGAAATTTCTAATAATCTATTTGCGGGGATGGTATTAGATAATTCGAGATTTTCTAAATTATTTAAAGTAATAGGCAAATCAGAGGCGAATTCTGGTCCTTTCCTAATTTTTATTGAAAATTTATCTTCTAAATCGCGAGAATCCCACTGAACAAAGCCGGGCAATAAAACCAAATCATAATTAGAAATTTCTATCTGTTCTAAAATATTGGATGTGATCAGTTTTGTAAGAAATGCTGAAATTGATATCGGTGCTTTTATAATATCTATCTTATGCTCTTTAATAGGATTAACAACTTTTTCTATTATAATATAACTCTGTTGACCAGTAATTATAAGAATTTTAATCTAAATCACTTATCAGCTTTTCTTTTTCAAATGGGATAAATATATCATCTAATATTGACCCGGTTGCATCTCTAATTTTTAGATTTTTAATGATTGGTTCGAATCTTCCTCCTAAGATTCCATTAGCGATGAAGGAAGCACCTTGAGCTGCCCGTTTTGCTATTTGACTAAAAGAATTCATTACTCTTACAGGGGCAACATTTTTTAGCCCATCTATCATTTTTTCTCGAAAATATGCTAAACTTGCACCCCTACCAGCCAATAATATTTCTTTTATTCTATTTTTATTTGAATATGATGATGATATACCGAAAACGGCTTTTTTTACACTCGATAAATAGGCTTTTAGCGCAATCTTAGTCTGGTCATCTTTCTCTGCTAAAAGTGTGATCTCTTTTAGACTCAAATCAGGGTATCCAGAGATATAAGCTACACCACCTTTATAGATATTTCTCTTATGGATATTTTTAATTAGATAAGCTAATTCCCCATCAAGACTACCACATGCACGAAAACCCATTATATTTGATCCTCCAATTCCATCAATAATTTGGCCATTTTCAATTGCTAAGACTGCTGTGAATCCATAACCAATCTCAACTAAAATAAAATTTGTTTCTTGAGGTGCAATATTAAATCTTTCCATTTGGTCTCTAATTCCCGTGACTGCTGTACAAATTTTATCAGCAGTTCCCATATCAATTTTATTGATCTTTCGATATTTAGGAACAGTGGATAAATGCTTAACTCCAGGAACAATAATTCCTGGAATATTTTGAGCTTTAATTAATCTTAAAACCTCTCCAAGACCGACTAACTTATTTTTTTCTTTTTGATCAAATTTTAACAAAGTAAAAAATATATCTTGTTCTGTCAATTCATTGACATTTTTTAAAGGAAGTCCAAACCCACTTGGAGCAACCATTAAATCAATATTTTTTACAGTTTTAATTATCGTAATAGCTTTTTGTGGATCATTAATAAGCTCTTTAGTAGGTAAAGATGTGTCCAAAATTATTTTATTATCCTCTAAACCGAAGAAATCCCAACTTTTCGATCCTGGGTCAATACCAAGAACTCTATACAACGATAATCAGATTAAATATATTAATGAATTATAAAAGAATCTATAATTCTTTTTATATTCTATTTTTTTTTAATAATTGCATTTAGCTTACTCTTTTTTTAGAAATTAAGTTAAAACTATAAAAACCGTGGAAATTTTTAATAATTTAATCTATAAATGAAATCTTATACTAAGTTATAAGAAAAATTATAAAAAAATAAATTATAAAAGTGGTGAAAAACGATTTTTGTTAAGGTATTTGTATGTAAAATATGTGGAGAAGCATATATTGGAGAAGAAGCACCAAGTCGATGCCCATTTTGTGGAGCATTTAAAAAATATTTCGTAGAATCGACAGAATATGATGATACTGGCGCTTGGGATGTAGAATTAAACGAAAAAGATAAAGCGAATGCTCAAAAAGCTCTAGAAGTTGAAGTTTCAAATAATATCTTTTATAAATGTGCGAGTAAAAAAACTCCAGAATTAGATGGTCAAAAGTTATTTAAAATTCTTGCTAAAGTGGAAGGTGAACATGCTTCTGTTTGGAAAAAAATTTTAAAGATAGATAAAGTAGAATTCCCAAAATATGACAAATGTGCCACTGAATACAATCCAAATCTAGATGAGTCTCATGCTAGAGAAGATAGAGCTATTAAGTTCTATAGCCAAGCTGCTGCTGAGGCTCAAAATTCACGAGTGAAAGAAATATTTCAAGCTTTTGTAGAAGTCGAAACAGATCATCTCAATCTTTCGGAAGCAAGACTTAAGTAAATTTATTATTTATTATCACTGTCGTGTAAAAGAAATTCAGAATTGAAAACATTATTTCAATCTAATTTTTATTTTTTTTTCTTTAATTATTTTTAATAATTTTAAATTTTATAATTGAATTCGTTTTATTTTAATTAGAATACAAATTAAAACATAATTTAATTTGATATAATGCATTGAGATGTATTAAATGAGTAAGATTAATATGAATAACGCTTATCAAAGAAAAAATTTAAAATTCCCTATTGCAGAATCTCACGATCTTTCTCCTCGATCCAAATGGCTTAGAGAGTATTATTTTAAGGGATTAGAAAGAGAATGGAATAACCAATATATGTCATTTACAACAGGAACAGATTGGGATATCGTTTTCCATGAGGGAGATTGGTATATTAATCCTGAAGTATATTATTATATTCAGGTATTGGGAAAAAATGATCAGGGTGTATTTGCTTCATCTTTTAGATCAATGGCTATACCTGTTGAATTACCAGATAATTTTTGGGAATTATCTCTAACAGAACGTAGAGCCACTTTTCTCGAAAAAGTTATGCTTAACTATATTCCTCACGAAATTATTTCTGAAAATGACTTAATTGTAGGTGGGAGATTTAATACTCAATTAAGCAGATGTTTTAATGAGGAAGAAACAAAAGAATATTGGAAGAAAAATATAAGAAATAGAGAAGCTGTTTTTAAGTACCATAAATCTGGTTTCGGAAATCTAGGAGCAATTCCAGGTCATATTATACCTGATTATGAAACTGTGGTTAAAAAAGGATTTAAATATATTTATGAAAAAGCTAAGACGAAATACGAAAGACTTAGCAAAGAGGAAAAAAAGGGACCAAAAGGGGAAGAACTTAGGGCAATGATGATCTCAGCAGAAATTCCGAGGAAATTAGCAAAAAAATACGCTGAAGAATGTCGAAGGTTAAAAAAGGAGGAAAAAAAGCCTGAAATTGTTGAAGAATTTGAACAAATGGCAAAGAATTTAGAAAGAGTGCCATGGGAACCGGCTGAGACTTTTTGGCAAGGAGTTCAAGCAGTGTGGCTCACTCACATGTTAGTAATGGCTGAAGAATCATACCCCGGACCAGGCCTCTCTTTTGGAAGAATTGATCAGTATTTATGGGATTTGTATAAAAAGGATGTTATTGAACAAAAAGCAATCACTAAAGAATTTACAAGAGATATTTTAGGTAGTTTTTGGTTTCATTGTAATACTGTGTATGATGCAATGATTAGAGTTGGTAATCAGGGAATATTATCCGGATACGGTCAAATTATAACACTTTCTGGATGTGGCTCAAATGGAGAGGATTTAACAAATGAACTTACCTACATTATGCTTGAAGTCATAGATTCATGGTATCCGAGTCTTGAGCCTAAACCTAACGTAAGAATTCATAGAAATTCTCCGGATAAACTTTTGGATATATTAGTAAATATGATTTCGAGAGCTCAAGGAGCTCCATTCATTCTGAATTTTGACGAGAGAAGTATTGCTGGAATGGTTAAAGAAGGTATTCCTGAAGAAGAAGCTTGGAATTATGGAGTAGTAGGTTGTCTAGAAAATACTATGCAAGGTAATGATAGAAGTGGAACTGTAAATTGTAATCCTAATTTAACTAAATCTATAGAGTTAACACTATGGAATGGCAAAAATATGCCTGGGAATGATATTGCTACTAAACTTGGAGAACAAATCGGACCAGAAACGGGAGATGCTGAAAATTTTCAAACATGGGAAGAATTTTATAACGCTTGGAAAGAACAAGTTAAATTTATTATTAAGTATACTGTGGATATAAATAATATGTGCGAAGAACTTCGAGGGGATTTTATTCGCACTCCATACTTATCATCTATTGTTCGAGGATGCATAGAGCAAGGTTTAGATATTATCAATGGGGGTCCTGAATTAAAATTTGTTACTGTTGAAGGAGTGGGATTTGCTACAACAGTAGATTCATTACTATCAATTAAGAAGCTTGTATATGAGGATAAGAAATATACAATAGCACTAATTAAAGAAGCTATTAAAAATGACTTCAAGGGAAACGAAGTAATGCAAACCTACTTAATGAATAAAACTCCTAAATATGGGAACGATGAGGATGATGCTGATGAATTTTCTAAAAAAGTAATGGAAATATGGTCTGAAGAATGTTGGAAATATAAAACACCAACTAATTATCAATATCGTCCTGGAATGTTATCATGGAACTACTGGGCTGGAGCAGATGCTAGTTATACAATAGCAACACCAAATGGGCGAAATAAGGGATCATTTCTATCAAATGCAATCTGTCCTACTGATGGAGCTGATAAAAAAGGACCTACAGCAGTTACTAATTCTGTTGGTAAAGTATTAGGAGGAAAAACTGAAACTGGAGAATATATTAATTATTTACCCAATGGAGCAAGCCATACAATTACCTTTAATCCATCTATAATTGAAGATCCGGAGCATAAAGAGAAATTTAAAGCTTATTTAAGAGGTTATATAGAAAACGGAGGCACTGCCTTACAAGTCAATATGCTCGATTCTGAAATGTTAAAAGATGCTCAAAAACATCCTGAAAATTATAAGAATCTTTTAGTTAGAGTAACAGGCTATAATGCATACTTCACCACCATAGGGAGAGAATTACAGGATGAAATAATTGCCAGAGAATCTCATAGAATTTAGAAATTTTTATTTATTTTCCAAATTTTAAAAAAAAAGAAAAAATTTAAGAAAATGGTATTATCTGAAGCTTTAATTTTCCAAATTCAGAAATTTTCAACTGAAGATGGTCCAGGTATCAGAACAACTGTGTTTTTTAAAAATTGTCCATTAAAGTGTATATGGTGCCATAATCCTGAATCTTTACTTAAAATTCCTCAAATTGAATGGTTTAAACATAAATGTATTGGATGTAAGACATGCATAGAAACATGTCAACAAAATGCATTATCTTTTAACAAAATTGGACTAATTATTGATAGAGAAATATGTAATGGATGCGGAGAGTGTGTAGAGGAATGCCCTTCTACTGCATTAAAAATTTTAGGTAAATGGTGGAATTTAGAAGATCTCTTCTATGAGATAGAAAAAGATAAGGTTTATTATACTAAGTCTAATGGAGGAATAACAGTTTCTGGTGGTGAACCTACCCAACAACCTGAATTTGTTATTAAGTTTTTGAAAAAATGTAAAGAAAATGGAATATCTACTGCTATTGACACATGTGGATATGCATCCAAAATGGTTTATGAACGTATTCTGCCCCATGTAGATTTAGTACTTTTAGATATAAAACAGATAAATTCTGATAAGCATAAAGAATTTACAGGAGTCCCCAATGAAGTTATCTTAGAAAACGCCATTTGGATTTCTAATAATTTGAAAAGAAATGGTAAAAAAATGTGGATTAGAACTCCAATTATTCCACATTATACTGCTACTGAGGAAAATCTTAAAGGAATTGGTGAGTTTATTGTCAATAAATTAGACAATTTTCCTGAACGATGGGATCTTCTTTCTTTTAATAATCTTTGTAGCTCAAAATATGAAAGATTAGATATGGAATGGTCCTTAAAGGAAGAACCATTAATGAAAAAAGAAGATATGGAACATTTTCTTAGAATTGCAGAAAAAACAGGTGTTAAAAACCCATGTTGGTCAGGATTGACAAAGAGATCAGAGGATAAAGATACAAATACCAAAATCAGTAAAAAATCAACAACACCATCTTGTTGATAATATCCATTAAGAATTTATATAAGATAAAAAACTTGATAAAATATGGCTGAAGATAATAATAAATCTGGTTGGGATTCTGAATTTTCTGGTGAACTTATTGAATTTACTCAACCAGAAATAATGGTAAAATTGGTTTCTACAATAGATTCAAGGGGTTGGCCCCATATTACAATTATTACGTCAAATCGGGCGAAAAGCAGAGATCAAATAGTATGGGGGCAATTTTTTGCAGGTACAAGTAAAGAAAATGTGCAAAAAAATCCAAAACAAGGTATTTTTTATATGACTCCGGAAGCTCCATTTAAGTTCATTCAAGTAAAAACTGATTTTACTCATATAAAAACCGAAGGAGAAGACCTTGAATATTTCAATCAATTAGATTTTTTCCGATATTTAACGTATATTAATGTTTATAAAGTCTTTTATAATAATGTTATTGCTGTAACTCCCATTAGAGATTTACCACCTGGTAATATCCCAAGAAAAATTTTCAAAGCTATTGCAAAAGAATCTAAAACCAATCTAGAGGAAAAGAGGTTAAATGTTATAGGGTATAAACTATTTACAAATAAAATAGGTGTAAGAGCGATAGCTTATATCGATCCTTCTGATGGGTATCCCGTAATTATTCCACATCTTCAACTAAATGCTGTTGATCATAATAGGCTTTATTTCCCATTAACTGCTTTAAGGGAAGATTTTTTACAAATACCTGTTAATTCTAAAGTTGCTGTCATTGGTGCTAATTTCGATATGGCCAGTCAAGTTGTGAAAGGAACCTTTACTAGTATTCAAAAAATCGAAGATATTCAATATGGATTAATAGATATTGAAGAAATTTATAATAGTTCTCCCCCAATTATTGGTAAAATTTACCCAAAAATTGAAACACGACCCAAAGTAGATAAATTTTCTCTTTAATTATTATTCCTCAATTAAAGAATCAATTAATGTTAAGTTAGAAGTAATCTAAAAAGTCCCTCTGTTGAATCACAATGTTTAATTATCAAGATTTCGGACTAAAAAAAGATAATTTATATGAAATCATAGCCACAACTTATTCTATAACAAAAAGTGGCAAGGAAATTAAGCCTAATGCTTCTTGTATGGGCATTAGAATGATAGAAGGCGGACAAATACAAATATCTCCTTTCTATAGTACAATTACTTATAAAAATTTGAAAGATTATAGTACAATTGCGATTAATTTCGTTGATGACGTATATTTATATGCTCTAGCTGCTTTAAAAGAACTAGATTCTCCTATTAGTTTGACGGATTTTCCCTCAAAATATTATGATTTTAAATATCTAGAATCTCATGCTAAGGATGTACCTTATATAAGAAAAGCATGGGGAATTTTAATAGGGAAAGTTTCACAAGAATTTCAAAAAACTAAAAACGATGATTTAGGAGAAGTTATTATACCCGTGTTTAAATTAGATGTTATTTTTACTGAAAAACTTCAAGAAACTCATAAACTATTTAATAGGGCGGAAAATCTAGCTCTAGAAGCAATAATATTAGCAACTCGTTTAAAGATTGCTAGAGAGAATCAAAACCAAGCTTTATTTTCTAAGATTCATGAAAAAATAAAAGATTTTATAGAGAATATTGAAAGATTTGGAAAAAATAGAAGAGCACTAAAAGCAATTTACCTTGTGAACAAATACATTAGTAGTTTAAAGTATTAATCTTCTTCAAACTTAAGCATTTTTCCTTTATATGGCTCAAATTTCCCATTAAAAACAAATAAAGTGAGTAAATTTATCAACCGTTCACATTCTTTGAAGTTTAAGGTTATTGATTGGTTTTTAGTTTTATCTATAAATTTTTGATCAATTTTTATTTTATTTTTACTTTTATAAAATGCTATGTATGTTTCCTTAAATGGGATTTTCTCATCTTTTTTAATATTAACACTTATATTTTTCGTCTTCATTTAATTATATTCTCATAAGTAAATTTTAATATATATATAACAAAAATGTTTTTTTAACCAGTTTCATGAAGTATCAAAGAATTCAATTTTTATCGTTTGATCTCATGAATTTTTTCAATAAACATAAGAGGGTATTGTAAATCTTCAATCCAATCGATTTTTGCTAATACTTCAATTGTATTATATTTTACAGTTAATTCAGCATGAATAATTTTCCCTGATATTTCATCATAATCGAATTGTGTAGATTTATTTCCTTTAATATTCCCTTTATCTAATGTTATTTTTACAGATTGAACATACGGTTGGCAAGAAATTGCTGTTTCAATACCGTTTTCAATAGAATTAATAATTTTCTCATCTGATGTTATTGGAATACCACATAGAATGTGATAAAGAGCTCCTAATTTGATACCAGCCTCAAAACACGCTCTTTCTCTCCCACTTAGATCAGATGAAAAATAAATATTTTCATTAGTTATAGGCATTTGACCTCAATCTATAAATTCAATTTTTGCTCC
This sequence comes from Promethearchaeia archaeon, assembly GCA_029856145.1. GTDB lineage: Archaea > Asgardarchaeota > Lokiarchaeia > Sigyniarchaeales > SOKP01 > Loki-b32. The sequence continues at coordinate 58,112 of JAHQWK010000028.1, read as the reverse complement.
TGTATTATTAGGTTTACAAATATATATATGACCTCCCCTATTTTTTTGATTCTTTTGAACTTCTCTTAGTAGCGTTTCTGCTTCTATATCTGATTCTACAATACCAACAACACTTGGTCCAAAAGATGACATACCATAAGCCTTTAGCCCATAATCTTCATAAAAGTTAATTAAATCTTTAACGATGTCATGCTGTAATTCGATTTCGATCTTCTTAAATCCTATGTTCTGAATTCTTCTCAATCCTTCTCCAAAGCATTTTAAATCATTTTTAATAATGCTTGGTAAAATCTTCATAATTACTTGATGCGATACTTCATTTACTTCATTTCTAGGAATTGGAGCATATTCTTGAAATACACTGATTTCTTCATCACCATAAGCGCCCTTTTTTACATTAGGGATAACAAGTACAAATCTCCAATTTTCAGGTATATTATGTCTAAAGATTGTTAATGCAGGGTTAGCTGAAGTTGAAGCAGACGAAGGCAAAAAAGTTTCTTTCTCTTTTCCTCGTCCAAAATCATGTCCACCATCTAAAATAAATCCACCTGTTTTAAAACCTCTCCAACCAATTCCAGAGGTTCCTCCTCTTTCTACTAATTTAGTTAAATCCTTATGAGTTAAATGACTAAGATTCTTCAACTGCATTATTGCTGTAGCAATAGCTAAAGATAATTGAGTTTTTGAGCCTAATCCCACGTGTGAGGGGAAGTATCTTTTAAGATTGAAATGAAAATTCTTATTACTAATATTATAGTTTTTAAATACCTTAGAAGCTATTTCATTGATGACTTCAATTGATTCTCGATAATATTTATGAGCCTCAATTTTGAATTCTTTAGCACTATTAGAGGCTTCAAAAACTACATTAGGACGGTCTAACATAAGACCAATACCACCATCAACCCTACCAGTGTATCCATTCTCGTCTATTAAAGAAAGATGAATGCGACAAGGGGTTGTTATTCTTAAAGAGGTCATTTTATTCTTTTTTAACTTAGGAACTCTAAACTATAAATAAGAATTTTCAAAATAATTTAAATGTATTATAAACTTTTATTTATAGTTCTTAGTGATTTAGAAGGATTTGAGCAATTTGAGTGATTTAGAAGGATTAACTCGGAATTTAATAAAAAAGGGATATTCTGAACAAGATATTATTGATAGAATAGTACAAGAGTATCATGATTTTAAAGATATTGATAATTCTTTAGCAATTAAATATGCAAAAGCAATTTTTGAAGAATGTCAGAAAAGTGATATTAGTTCAGTTGCTAACCCTTTTATAAAAGAATTATTAGATATAAATAATGCTAATGTTACTATAGGGAAGCAAGGAGTAGGGTGTCGAGGTGCAGGTGATTTTTTTGTACATAAATTAATTGCAGAATTATCTGAGACTGATAAAAAACCATTCTTAGCACCTACGTCATTAGATGATGCTGGTGCAATAAGATTATCAAGTATTACTAGTTTTAATGGAAAAAGATATGGCCATTATGATTTAATTGTAGCCTCTAAAATGGAGGGGATTCATTCCAGATTAAGTGATTTTCCCTTTATTTGTGGATTTCATGTTACACGTGCCGCATTAAGAGATTTGTATGTTAAGGGAGCAAAACCAATTTCAATTATGGTCGATGTTCATTTAGGGGATGATGCAGATGTTGGAAAATTATTTGATTTTATGTCAGGAGTTTCAACAATCGCAGAACTTACTAATGTCCCTATCACGGCAGGTTCAACTTTAAGAATTGGAGGTGATATGGTTATTGGAAATAGACTTGTAGGAGGAATTGCAGCAGTTGGTCTTGCTAAGAGAAAATTACTTGCTAGAAGGAACATAAAAAATGGGGATAGAATACTTATGACGGAAGGTGGAGGAGGTGGAACAATCACAACCACAGCAATTTATTCTGGAAATCATGAAGTTGTAAAAGAAACTATGAATATTAAATTCCTTGAAGCTTGTGAAATCGTTTTAAACTCTAATTACATAAATGAAATTAGAGCTATGTGCGATGTTACAAATGGTGGTTTAAGAGGAGATCTATATGAAATTAATTATGAAGCTAATTGTGGAGTTAATATCTTTGAGGAAAAAGTAAGAAATCTTGTAAATCCTATTGTTTTAGATATGTTAGAAAAAGTTGGAGTGGATTATTTAGGAGTTTCTTTAGATGCACTTTTAATATTTTGTTCTGAATCTGTGTCAGAGAAAATTATCGGCGATCTTAAAAGAAAAAATATTAGATGTGATGAAATAGGTTATGTGGATGATTCAAACCAAGTATTTCTAACCTATGAAGAGAAAAAAAAAAAAGAAATCCTTCCAAAATTTAGAGAATCTGCTTATACAAAAATAAAACAAGAAATTGGAGAAGAAACACCTGAATCTCTTAAGAATATGGAAAAAAACATTGAAAATTCAGCCTTAAAAGCGTTAAATAAGCGAAAGAAGATAATTAAATACATAAAAAACCTGAACTAGAAATTTTAAGCACTAATTTAAATCTAAAACCTCATTCATTGAGCCTGATCGAAAGCCTTCAATATCAATTGTGACATAAATAAACCCAAGTTCCTTTAATTTGTTCCTAATTAGTTCTATGTTACTTGCTGTTAAAATATTGGATAAATCTTCAGGTAAGAATTCAATCCGTGCAAGTTTTTCTTCATGTACTCTCACTCTTAATTGTTTTAGATTAAATCTATCTTTAAGAAATTTTTCTGCTTCCCTAATCATTATTAATTTATTTTCATTAATGATTTGTCCATAAGGAATTCGAGATGAAAAGCATGCCATCGATGGTTTAGATTGAACATCTAGTTCATAAAATTTACTTATCTCTCTTATCTCATTCTTATTAATATTGAAATCTATATAAGGAGTATTTATTTGTAACTCTTTTAGGGCTCGCATTCCAGGTCTATAATCCGAAAGATCATCTGTATTCGAACCATCTAATATTTCATCATAATTTTTTGAATTTTTTATTTCAAGAATATCATTATACAATCCAGTTTTACATATATAACATCTGTTTGAGGGATTACACTGGAACTGTTCATCTTTTAAGGGATCTCGTTCAACAATCGTGTGATTTATGCCATGTTTTTTAGCAAATTGAGATGCCTCATCGATTTCTTCTTCAGGATAAAGAATTGATCTTTCAGTTATAAGAAGAGTGTCTTTTGCATATTTTTTTGAGAGAAATGCTAGAAGTGAACTATCAACACCTCCCGAAAAAGCTACTATAACCTTTTTTCCTTCTAAAAAAGCAATAACACTCTTTAACTTTTTTTCCAGAATGTTAGGTAAATTCATAATTAATTCTTACAAAATGGAGGTTAATATCAAATAAAATGAAAACTAAGTTTATAACTTAACAATTTTAATTAATAAGAAATTCTAAAAAAATATTAATAGTCTAAGTGCGAATGCTAAAAAAAAAGACATTACTCCCCTTTATTTTAACAAACCTTTTTAAATACAAAAAATGATAGGTAATATTATGGAAAAAAAGATAATAATTATTGTTAGTGCTGCTGTAGTAATAATATTTGTTGTACTTTTACTTTTTGTTATTTTGCCGTTGGCGGGTATTAATGTTATTCCTAGTAATGGTGGCGGTGGCGGAATTTTTGGTTGATATTAGTATATAAATATAAGAGAATAAGAAAAAAAAATTTGATTTTATTATAAAGATATCAATAAAATTCTGCTTTTAATTTTTGAAGCTTACTTACTTTGTAAAAGTTCCCTATCATAGAGCCCAAAATTGCAATTATTATTCCAATTATTATCCAGAAATAAATAATGTAAGCTAAATTGCTTGTATCATACGGAATGACAGAGATAGTACCTCCTGAAAAAAGAGAAATTGGAAATATCTCAGGATTATTTAAAAGAATCAAAAAGACAGGTATGAATGCTAATGAATATAGTGCTTCGAGCACTAGCATTACTTGTTGACCTGTATGATTTCTAACGCCAATTGCTAATCGAATCAAGTTAATTAAACCACTGATAACTATAAGCAATCCGAATAATTTTAACCAATCGAGGAATTCAGTGACAAATAATCCTGGAATCCCTGCAAAAGGCTGTATAATAATGAATAGTCCAAATACGATTCCTCCAATAGCACCAAAAATTAATTCACCAATAGTAACTGGCTGCTTTTTTTTTAAATCTCTTTTTAACTTAGCTTCTTCTCTTCTTCCTTCTCTACGTTGTTTGGCTCTTTCTAATTTCTCTTCTCTTCGAATTTTAGCGTCTAGTAGCTTTTGTTCTCTCCTTAATTCTGTTGCTTCTAATTTTTCTTTTGTGATAGCTTTTATTTCAGTTAATTTTTCTTTCATACGGATTCGTGCTTCTGTGATTGTTTCCTTTGTTTTTTGACTTGCTTCCTCTAATTTTGCTTTAGTATATTCTCTAGTTTCTTGTAAACCCATTTCTGATATATGAAAAGGGAATATCAACGCTAATCGTGAGGGAATGAAGCCAAAATCTTCGGGTAAAAAGCCTTGCATGGAAAAATAGACGAACAGAATTGTAATAACAATAGCCGTTATCAAACACCCAATCCATATCCCTGTAAACATACTCCCAAAAACTTGCCACCATGGTTGGAAGAAAAATTGAAAAATTGATACAATAACATTTATTGCAATGACAATTATAAAGAAAAAAAGCATCGTTCTTATATAAAAGTCAAAAAGTTCTTCTGTTATGTATAATTTTGGTGTACCTCGAAGTTTATATATCTTAGCAATACTTTCAGGAGTTCCAATTTGGAATAAAGTTTGTTGTATATCAGCATCAGAGGGTTCTTGACCTTCAGCAATATTTCTTGATTCACTTAAAATTTGGTTTTCCAAATCTTTTAAAATTTTATCAGCATCTTCCTTTTTTAGTTTAAGCCATTCAGGAAGTTTTTTATATACTTGAGTGAGATAATTATTTATTATTTCATTTTCAGAATAGCTCATTTTCAATCCTTTATTTATTTGATTTGAATATAAATGATTTTTCTATATTGATTAGAATTAATTTTAAAATGCTATTAAAACTAATGGAGTCCATTTTTCAATTGTATTAATGAGATTATACTAAAACATAAAAGAAGAATTTAGATATTTACTTCAATTACTTCCGAAGGAAAAAAAGAGAGATTTGTATTAATCCATATTGTTACCATTTAAAATCAGGATTAAAAAAGAGGAGCGTATTTAGTTTTTGTAGTGTAATGAAAACAATGACATAATACCATGCTAGTGAGCTAAACATCAGTATCCATTCAAGAAACTGTCTTGTTAACGGTGCTGGACAAAGTAAATATAATATAGAGGCTGTTGATGGACCAAAGATCATAAAAAAACCAACAGTTTTAGGAAATAATCTTTTCCTTAATACGATTGCTAAACCTGTAAAAAAAGCACCAAATATAAATCCACCAAACGCCGAAGTTGAGAAATAAAAATGTAAATCAAAAGGAGAACGATCTAAACTAAATACTCCAATAAAAAACATTCCAATAACACCAACAAAAAGGCACACAACACCAATATATCCAAATATTCTTCGAAACAATATAGTATAATGCTCCTTCTTTGAGTTATCTAATTCATGATTTTGATGTGAACTATACAATCGACTTAAATTCAAGATTAAAGGAACAATGAAAATTGCGCTTAATATACATGTTAAATCTAAAATGAAGGGTGCAGGGGTATATATAAAAGATCCTAAATCACTTATCCAATTATACAAAACACTATATTCAAGAGAACCAAAATTAATTGCAATAATTAATCCCAAGATCAATCCTGGAAAAAAAGTGAGTAGACTAATATATATAGAAATCTTAACAATTTTAGGCTTCGTGAGTGTATAATATATATATTTACTGTTTTTTTTCATTTTTATGAAAATAGGATCTACGAATTCCTTATATGAACTTTTATTGCCCATATCATATTACCCTTCTTATTATATTATTAACATTTTATAAATATTAAATTTATTCTTTACCCAGAAACTGAATTCAAATTATTCTTATCCCGTCTCCTTTTATAAAAATTATAAATTATATCTTTTTATTTGTTTCCTTTTCCATTAATTCCGTATCTAAATATAATAATATAAAGTACAAATTCTAATGATAAAATAAAAGAATAAAAAAACTTAATTTTAAAAGATTAGCTCATTATATTTTAATTCATAGTTATATTTTACCAAAAATTTTTGTCCTATAAGTTCCTGTTGTTCTAATTTTAAAAATGTTTCTGGATCTGCCATGATAAAAGCTAGAGTGCGTTCCCCTCTATCTAAGCGTCCCATAACAACACCCCATTCTGGTAACCCCTTTCTATCATATATAATTGTATATGCTTCAACTATAAGATTTCCTTTTGCTTTTTCAATCGGTTTAGGTAAAGCTTTTGCTTCAATTATTTTTTGGAAGCTGGTATAATTAAATTCATTCCAAGGTTTTGCGGGAGGTTCATTTCCATAAATCCCAATTGACTCCGCTGTATTATATCCTCCATTTGCTAAGATCATTATTTTCATTGATGGCTTTTTTTGGATGAGATCAACTGCTGTTACAATTGAATGCATAGAATAGCTGCTAAAAGGTCCACCAAAAAAAGAAAGTCCTCCTGTTACGGTTAAATCACGTGGATCATCTTCAGGAATACCAATTTCTTGCCTAGCAATTTCAACCAAACAAGGAAAGCAATTATAAAGATCAAAAACATCGATGTCATTTAGTTTGAGACCTGCCTGCTCCAATGCTAGTCGTGATGCTTTTCTAATCGCAGGTGAATTATATAGCTGAGGACGTTGAGATAAATAAAAAATATTTATAAGATCAGCACCTCCCATTGGGTAAACCCAGAATTTTCGCGCAATCCCTAGTTTCTGAGCAATATCTTCTGTTGTCATTATTAAAGCCGCAGATTGATCTACATAAAGGTTAGCGACCATACGTTTAGTATATGGATGGCATACTATTCGATTATCAGGACTGGGAGTAATAATCTCTTCGGCATTAAATTTTTTTTGCTCCCAAGCATAAATATTTTTAGAAGCAATGATTGAGAAGCGTTCATAGCGTTTGCCGATATAATCTAAGTGTTCTTTTAAACTTCTACCTGAAGATGCTCTTAAGGCCGTCTCAATTAAAGCGTATGTATATGTAGGGTTAGTAAATCTATAATGATTTTCAAACTGGCTTAAGTAAAATATAATTGCTCTTCGAGCTTTATTTACTGCTCTTGGAGGTGGTTTTGGCCAATTTAATGTAATTTCGCCTTTTTTTGCACGATATTTAGAATAAGATGCTTCTCCTCCTGCAATAAGAATTGCTTTACTCTCACCTAAGAATATCGCTTTAGCAGCTTTATTGACTAATAATTGAGGTGTGTTACCACTTATGGGTGCAGAATATTTTTGATTGGGTTCTATACCAAGAAGCATACTAAGTTTACTTGGAGCGTCATCATAAATCCAGCTAGAAATAGTCGACATATATATTGTGTCAATAACATTTCGTAAACCGTCTACTCCGGACATATCAAGAGCATTTTGACTTCCCTTTGCTATCAAATTAAGAGGATCAAGAGGTTGAACTACATCTCTTTGCTGTGTGATTTGAGCGGCTCCTACAATGATGGGAGTGTTTTTATAATTCATATTTAGATTTAAATTCTATTCCTAAAAATTTAGGTTTTAGTTAGTAAAAATTGGTGAAAATTTAAACCTTTAAAAAAAGTATACTTTGCAAAGAATAGTAAACTTTAAATACTATGTATAGTATAGTATTCATAAAATACTATATTATTAAAAAATACGAAAAATAAAAAAAAGGAGCTATAAAATATGATAAAACGTGTAAGAGAATTAGATTCAAATGCATTGATAGCTTCAAAAGATTTCAGAGATTTTGTAGAAAAACAAGAAACTGAGATTAATAGGGGTATAAGTTCACTTTGCATATTATCGATACTAATTCAAGCAGGTGAGAATGGTCTACATGGTTATAAAATCTTGAAAGATTTAACAGATCATACAAATGAAATGTTAGTTATTGAAGAAGGAACACTTTATCCTATCTTGAGAAAATTAGAGGACGATAATATAATAAAATCAGAAAGAGAAGAATCAGGTAGAAGGAGAAAATTTTATAGTGTTACTGAGTATGGGAAGAAAATTTTTAATCATCTTGCGGGATTTTATAGTAAATTAACTGAGGCTATTGCACCGCTGTTTGATGTAAGTGTTAACTTAAAATCGGAAAAATATTTATTTTGTCCTATGTGTGCTAACAAAATCGAGCTCATAAATCTTGAACTTCGCTTTTGTGATGTATGTGGGCATAATATTGAAAAAGAATTAAAAGGAAGAGGTTTAAAAAATGAGTGAAAAAGAAATGAAAAATATAGTAAAAGAATATTTGAAGGAAGTCAAATCAAAATTACCTGAATGGCTAAAAGATAAAAAAGAGCATAAGGAAATCTTGGCTGAGCTTGAAGAACACATTTGGAGCAAAGCAGAAGAATTGTCTGAAACTGGCCAACCCTCAATAAATTCTATTCGGATGGCAATTACTCATATGGGAAAACCAGAGAGTATTGCAAAGGAATACAAACGTCGAGGAACGCCAAAATTCTATATTACCCAGGAGATGTGGCCTGTTTTTATTAAGGTTTTAGTTATTGTATTTTCTGTTATAATTGGGATTTCTATCATAACCCAAGTAGTAAATTTTATATTTGGTAATGTTGATTTTGGTGAATTAATCGGTGGCATAATTCAAGGAATACAAATTGGATGTCTTTCATCTTTTGCTATAATAACCATAATATTCGTTGCACTATCAATGGAAGGATATTTTCCTGAGGATTTTAAATCGAAAAAAGAACGTGAAAAGTATAAAGAACAACTTGAAATCGCTCGTGAAGAAGGAATTCCAATTTCAGAGATAAAGAAAAAACCAACAAAACCATTTATAAAACCTATAGGAGAAATTATTGGTGGAGCAATCGCACTTGCGGTTGGGGTTTTCTTTATAGCACAGCCAATTCCTGCCATAACAAGTTTAATTGACCCAGAATTTCTTTTATATTTACAATTCGCTGGGTTATTCATTTTAATTGAAGGGATCTTAGATTTAAGTCGAGGACTAATAGGAAATAGACAAATGTTTGCTCATCAAATAATACATGGTATAACGATAGGTATAAAACTCGCTTCAATTTCAGTAGTAATCTTGATGATGAATCGACCGGATATATTTCCAATATTAGTCGTTAACGAACCTGGGGATGCTCTTATAAATATAGGAATTGCACCAGAATTTTATGGGATTTTTAGAGGAATTGCAGGCTTGATAATAGCTTTAGTAGCACTTAGTACGATTGAAGACTTCTATAAAATCTATAAGGCTGAAAAGTACAAAATTTAGGGATTAAATTCAATTTTTTTTTTTTACTTTTTTATTTAATTTTTTTTTAAAAGTAGGTATTAGAACAGATTAACAGAAATAAAATTATAATCCAATTAATCATAAACTTATATTGAGACTAAGTTATTAATAAAATTATCTGTAAGTTCTAGTGAGTCAAATTCATATGGGAAATAAGTTACAAGACTTTAAAAATAATAAACATCGAAGAACTTTAGGGGTTCATTTAACTTCAAGAGACATTTTTTTAAAATATATATTTCCTGAAATAAAAGAGAAATTATGGGAATATACATGGATTGATTTATATGCTGGAGAGGGAAATTTAATTTTACCTATTTTAAATTTAATTTCAGTTGAAAAAAGAATTCAATTTTTTAAGGAACATATTTTTTTATTTGACATTCAACCAGAAATGGTTCATAAATGCATCTTTAATGCTAAAAATTATGGTATCCCTTCAAAAATTGCCGAAAAGAATATTAAATTACGAGATAATTTAGAGAGTTTCCCTAAATTTTTGAATAATGCACCGTTTCCTTTATTTCACATAACAAATCCACCATATTTATATTTAGGCTATATTAGAAAGCACAAAGAAACTCAAAAATACTTAGAATTTTTTAAAGGTAAAAATGAAGGTTATCAAGATTTATACCAAATTGCCATGATAAATGATATGAGAAATGAGATTAAAAATTTAATTTATATTATTCCATCAAATTTCTTATTTGGTGCGTCTGTTTCCAATAAATTCCGCACTGATTTCCTTAAATACTATAAAATTACTAAAATGATAATATTGGAAATAAAAATATTTGAATATACAGGAACAAACATCTGTATTAGTATCTTTAAAAGAAAAAAAGTTCCAAAGTCTGAAAATATAGAATTTAAGGGAATTAAAATAAAAAAGCAAGATAATTTAATTGAAAAAAGATACATTCTTAAACCAGAATTTAAATATCGTGCAGGTTCTGAATTTGAGGAATTTCTTATTGAATACCCAACCCAAAAACCCTTAATTGTAAATTATTACTTATTAAGGGAAGATGTATTGAAAAATAAAGGGTACAATGAGATTCTAGTGATTGATGCTAATAACTATCAGAATAATGAATACAAGAGTCTAATTCTACACATTAATGATAATTTAAAAGATAAGGTCCAGTCAAACATTTTATATATTCGAACAGTTGATACTGGGTCTTTTGATGGAAGAGTTGGATTAGGAATAATCGCTGAAAATTTTAAAGTTGATGGAATTTACGTTTCAGGGAATACATATCGAACTCATCCAATTCAAATATTTTTGGAGCCAATCATTACAACAAATGAACAGATATTACTAAAAAATTATTTCAATTTTATATTAGAAGTGTTTAGGGAGAAATTGGATAGTGAATTCCTCACAACCTATAAATATTCTGAAGCAGAGTATACAAGAAAATATCTAGGTTTAACTCAAGTTAGAAAATTAATTCAAACTTTCCCTTATAATAAAATCAATGAGGAATTCAAAGGTAAATTAAATGATTTAATCTACAAGAAAGATTTCGACGATCTTTTAGAATTGTTAAAAGCTTGCAAAGATAAAAGCAACTAACCCGAGAAACATAGCAATTTTTAATATTAGACTAATTTTTTTAAAATCTTTTCTCTCTAAATTGCGTTTTAACATTAATACGATAGCATATAAAACTATAGCCAAACCAAAAGCCATAGAAATCAAAAACAACAAGCGATTTAAAATATTAGTGAAACATGGTAGTATAAAGAAAACTATTGCTAATAATGCAAATATCAGAGAAAAAATTGTTGATTTTTTAACCCCAATCTGAATTGCTAATGTTTTTACACCTTGATTTTTATCTCCTTCAATATCTTCACAACCTTTAATAACTTCTCGAGAAAGTAAAAGGAAAAATGACGTTAAAAAGAAGAAATATATGTACGGAGGTACATTCGAATTGTTTAAAACAGCTCCGTAAATAAGTCCAATCGAAAAGGATATACTAACAATTATATTTCCAATAAATCCACTTTTTTTACCCCAAGCTGCATATAACCATCCCATAAAAGCAAAAAGAACAGCTATAATAACGTTCAGGTATCCAATATTAAATAAGAAGCTATGAAGTATTGCGATAGTAATCCCGATTAGAGATGTTGCGATCCATAAAATCTTTGCTTGTTTTAATGTTATTGCACCTCTAGGTATCGGTCTTTCAGGACGATTTATTTTGTCGATTTCTATATCATAGTAATCGTTTATAACCATTCCTGAACCTGCTAAAAAGAAGTATGTAATAACACCTAAAATTATATTCCAAGTTAGGATAATTGGATCATTACTTCTAGTATTTAAAATACCTATAATAACAGTTAAGCTTCCCATAATATCATTAATCGGACGAAGAATTTCGATAGCGTCTTTAAATTTCATGATAATTCCAAGTTTATTTTATTGAATGATTTTTTTTCTGGGTTTTACCAGTTTTTTTAATCTCATCAATTATAACTTTTAATGAGTTTCCATTATCTTTTAAGGCATTATTTTCTATGAAAGTACCCATAACGACAATGTCGGCTCCTGCTTCAATAAATGCTCTCGCATCATCTTTATTCTCAACTCCACCTCCAGTGATTATTGGAATATTTAAAACTGATGAACATGTTTTAACGTGTTCGATTGGAATTTTTTCGCTACCAGACCCTGCTTCTAAATACAGGATTTTAAAACCCATCATTTCAGCTGCCAAAGCATACGCAGCTGTTAATTTAGGTTTTTTTCTTGGTAATAAGTTTGCATTTCCAATCCAGCCTGCAGTCGCTCCAGGTTCTATTATTAAGTATGCCATTGAAATATATTCTAAATTATAGGATTTAATTGTATAGGAAGCAAGGGCTTGTTGACCAATAATAAAATAAGGATCAGAGGAGTTCAATAATGACATGAAAAAAATGGCATCAGCATATTGAGATATATTACTAATACCTCCAGGAAAAATAATTATCGGTACTTCTACTTTGCTTTTTATTGCTTGAATAGTTTTATCTACAAAACTTTGATCAAAAACAGTGCTACCCCCAATTAAGATCCCATCAGTTCCAGCATCTTCAGCATATTTTGCCATTTTTGCTGCTTTACTTGGACTTTGTCTTAATGGATCTGGGTCTATTAAAGAAAAATGCAGGGCTCCTTCATTGTTGATTTTTTTAATTATGTATTCATATATACTTCTTTCAATATATTCATCAATTATGATATCAACCATTTATTTCACATCTTCATGCTTATTTGCTTTTTTTCTTATTTACAATCATTTTATTAATTTTATCATAAATTTCAATAATTTTTTCCTTCCATTCCGGAAATTGTGTCAATTTATGGGGAAAGTTTTTATAAAATTTAGAGATCTCTTTCATTTTTATTCTAAGAAAATTTAGATCTAATAACAAATTTGGACGAGAAATCCCTTTAAAAGCTTTGACTGCCATATCAACTAAAGATAAATTTAAACTACCGGTTGAAGAAATTTCTAAGACATCTTCGCCACTTAATAAATCACGTTCTAAACCAAAATTCAAATCATCATTTGAAAGGGTTTGAAGTACAATTCTTAATAAATCTAATGAGGCAAATTCTGCTCCAAAACTTGTCATTACTTTATAATTATAATCCCACAATTCATTTATTGAATTGTTACCAATTTCTATAGCGTGAATTGCTGAATTTGCTGCATGATATCCAGCTCTCATAGAGGGATCTATCCCGCCACCATGAAGAGGATTAACTTGGCATGCTGCATCACCGACAAGCATAAATCCGTTGTCAGCACATGACCATAATGGTCTTCTAACAGGAACAACACCGCCACCTGACGAAAGAATGTCGACATTGCGAGTTTTAACATATTCTTGAAATACATTTTTTTTATAGAGATCTTTTACTTTACCTCGATATTCCATAAATGTTCCAATTCCTATATTAATAGTCGACTCATTTTTTGGGAAATACCAAATATATCCTCCTGGAGCTTTTTCTTGATCGAGAATTATTGTAATATATTCAGGATCTTTAACTTCTTGATCTTTAGGTGAAAATTTTACGATTTCACGATAACATAATATGCTATCTTCCTTTAGAACTTGTTTTTCAATCAAAGAACTTTTTACTTTTTTTCTTAAAGGAGAATAAAAACCACTAGCATCAATTACGATTTTAGCATTAAGATTTACTTTTTCTCCATTTTTTAATTTAACTTGAAGTCCATTAACCGTTCCATTTTTGTATAATAAATCTAAAGCCATGGTTTTATCTAAGAATTGTTTTACACCGGCATCGAGAGCTTCATTCAACAATCTTTGTCCAAATTCTATTCTATTTACTACATACCCTGTTTGTTTTGGATCTAATAAAGTGATACATTTCTTAAGATTTGGTGAATATAATTTCGCTCCTTTTATATGACAAGATAATTCTTCATTTTTTGGATGGTTTATCTTTAAAATCTCAAAGATTTCATTTCCTACTGCATCACCACATATTTTATCTCCAATCTTTGCCTTTTGTTTTCTATCAATTAAACATACATCTAAACCCTTCTTAGCAACAAATCTAGCAGCTGTAGTACCACCAGTACCAGCCCCAACTACTATTACATCAAAGGATTTTTGTATATTTTCCATGATAAGTGATCTCATAATTTTGATAATTAATTGAAATAAAATTACAAAGGTTTTCCTGTTAAAGTAAAGTTAAAAGGTATATAATTAACGTACTACCCAAAGGAACTGTTAAATCATCGTAAGTACTTGGAGAAATTAGTTCGATTACTGTTGCAATTGCGCTGGTAATTAAAGAATATATTAAAATAGTAGGAACGGATAATGGTTCTTGAAAAGTGGGAATTAATAAACCAAATAGAAAAAACGAGAGAAAGCATAATAAATATGCAGTAAAAAAGAAAGTTAAAGAACCTTCAAGGGTCCTCTTTGAATTTGTCCATGATAAGCTAAGGCTTATTTTTCCCCAGCGTTTTCCTATTACTGAAGCTAATGTATCAGCAACTATCATTATTAACACTCCTGCGATTGGAAAATAAAATTGGTCTGGAGCAAATATTCCAAAAATAAGAACTAAAGAGGTAATTGAAATGCAATAAAAAAATGGACCTTGAAGGAAAGCTCTCTTTAAACCTTCCTCTTGTTCTTCAGAGATTGCATCATATAAATCTTTTAGCTGCTTCACTTTTGATTCTTTCGAGCTAAAATATACAAACAGAGTTAAAGTGCCCGCAATAATAGTAGCCCAAAATGGCCAAAAATAAAATGGTGAACTCAGAATTGCTAAACCAGCAAACATATGAACTATCTTTCTTGCAGAAAACTTAGAGATTTTTTCTTTTTTATATAATATCAGTGGGATAAAAATTGTTAAAATTACATAGAAGTACGTAATACCAACAATTCCAAGGTCAGTGAAAATGTTACTCATTTTAGTATCAATTCATTTACTTAATAAAGCAAAAAAGTATTCTTGCTTTAAAGACTTTATTAACACGTAAGGTTTTATTACAAATAAGAATATGAAAATTCTTATATTAGCGGGAATCTACTATAGAGCTTCTATTAACATTACTTTTGAAAAAGACAATATAAATAGCACTTGGTTATTTCATACAACAATTTTTATACTTCTTTCCACTCCCACAAGGGCATAAAGAATTAGGTCCAATCTTTTTTGATTTTATTTAGGTTGAGGAAGCTATTTTATTTCCGTTTCTTATTTTATCTCCAATTATTTTTAACCGAGGTAAAGCATGTGTAAAAAAATTTTTCCAACCCTTACACAAAACACTCGAAATTTGTGAGTTTTGAGGAATTCTAGTGCGATATTTCTGGCAGTCTCCATGGCATAAATTAATGAATGAACAGCTTCTGCAATTATCATGCCAATTAGATTTATTTTGACCAAATTTATGATAAATTGGTGAATTTAGGATATCTTCCCATTTATCTTCAAGTATATTTCCTAATAATAGATCTTCTCGAACAAAGAAATCACATGGATAAATACTTCCATCATATTCAACAACTAAATATTGGCAACAATTTATTCCCATATAGCATACATTATATCTTCCATAGACTAAATATTCCAAGATTGAATCAAAAAGTCGTATAGATATTTGATTGATATCTTCTTTTATCCATTGATCAAATAAATCACAGAGAAAATCTCCCCATTCTTCTCCCTTTATTGAAAAAGACTCCGGATTATTATATTTATCAAATTCTACACATGGGATATATTGATGATAATTAAAGCCCCCATCTCGCAAATAATGATAAATTTCGCTAGCTTTCTTAACAGATTCATTATTAACTAAAACTAGAATATTAAACTCTACACTATGCTCTCTTAGGAGTTCTATACCACGCATAACTAAATCATGAGTCGATTTTTGACCAATTGTTTTCCTATAATAGTTATGTAAATAAGAAGGGCCATCAAGGCTGACACCAAGAAGAAACTTATATTCAGCAAAAAATTTTGCTAAATCACCAGTAATAAGAGTTCCATTTGTTTGAAGGCCATTACTAATAACAGCTCCCTTAGGAGCGTATTGTTTCTGGAGATTTATTACTTTTTCCCAAAATTTCAACCCTAATAATGTAGGTTCTCCACCTTGCCATCCAAAGCTAAATCTATTGTTTTGATTTGTTTGTAAATAACTTGCTATCATGATCTCTAAGACTTTATCTGACATTCGAGGCTTCTTCTCTACTTTTTCTAGGTGATCAATGTAAAAGCAGTAATCACATCTTAGATTGCAATCTGCAGAAACAGGTTTTATTAATAACGAGAAAGGATCCATGGCAGCAATTTTTTAAAGGAATACTTTTTACCTTTATATCTATGACAACCATGTCTTTTAGTAAAATAATTGATAAAAAGTTTATTCTTACAACTCTTTATTTTTACTTTATTGAAAAAGTAGTACACTAAAATATTAAGGTTAAATATAACCCCTGTTCCTATAATCCCTACTTATAATTTTTCCATGCTGAGACCCCATAATATTACCATATATTAAAGCCTAACAAAAATATTAAATTCACGAGATAAAATAAAATATTAAAGATATTATACCTAACATAAATATAACAATTCCCACACTTCTTCCCATAGTTTTAGCAGACAATCTTTGTACATATAACGATGCTATTATTCCTGTTATAATTGATCCTATTGCTAAGTAAAGAGAAATTTCTAAATCAAAAAAGAATTGACCTTTAATCATAATTCCTAAAATTTGATAAATTATGAATGTACCTAGACACATTACAATGCTTAAGATTAAAGCTGTACCAACACCTTTTTTGATTGGATATCCATAAATTATAACCAAGGCAAGCACAATTATAAAGCCTGAATTTGCTCCAAATAAACCAGAATTAAGTCCAATAACAATTCCAAAAACAAGTGCTAAAATATAAAACAGGCGTGATCCACCAGGTATAAAACCTTGTATATCCTCTCCTCTAATCGCAAATTCTTCATCAACCTTTTTTTCTTTTTTATCAAAAATTTCAGTTTTGCGACTTTTTTTTAAAAATTTTTGAGATAAATTATGTGCGGTATTTTTCAATTTTTCTGTTGTAGGAAAACCACGATAAAGAAAAATAAAACCCAAGAATGTTATAAATAGTGGTATAAACCATCCATAAATATTGCCTATCGGTGTAATTAATAATATAAAAACACCTAAAAGTGAAATTGACAAAGCTACAATTATAATTATTAAAGTATCTTTCCTTATTTTAAACTCTCTTTTTCTTATGTATCCAATGCTAACAAAAACAGACGTAATTAAATCATTTAATAAATTTATAGCAATTGCCAGAAAAGCATCACCTGTTATTAGAAGTACAATCGGAAGTACAACACCTTGACCTGTTTGACCAATAAAACTAATACTTATTCCTACAAGTGCCCCGATTAATATTAAAAGAATAACTTGATAAATTTCTAAACTCAAAGAGAATCAACTTCCTATGTCTTTTTGAAGTATAATAAATTATTTGTTAGGTAAGCATTTATAATTAATATTTTTGTCCTTTAGATGCATTTATATTTATTAAGAACAAATCTCATTTAAAAAAAAGCGATGAATAGAGATCGATAAAAATGGATTTAGAAATTTCAAAAGAAGATGCGGATTATATGTATAATTTAGTGGAAAAAATAGTTGAGGAAGTAGGGCCACGTATGTCGTGTAGTCCACAAGAAGCTGAGGGGTCAAAAGTTATAAAAGATGAACTTGAACAAACTTGCGATGAAATAGTTGTAGAATCCTTTACATGTCATCCAAAAGCATTTCTTGGATGGATTAAGATAATTTTAATTATGACATTTGTTTCAATGGTGTTCTACCTATTTATGCAGTGGGTATCTGATCTACTATTAATAATTTTTAGTTTAATCTCTTTTTTATTAACTTTTCTGTCCTTTTTAATAATGTGGGAGGAATTTTTCAATTATAATGAGTTTATCGACCCTTTATTTCGTAAAAAAACATCACAGAACGTTATCGGTAAGGTTAAAACAAAAGAGGAGCAAAAGAGAATAATAATATTTTCAAGTCATATTGATTCTGCTCTTCAATTTAATTTACTTAAATTGATTGGTTGGGGTTTTATCCCGCTTGCATTTCTAGGGATATTGGTAATATTAACATGGTTAGTCCTCTCATTTATTAATTTGATATTAATCTTGATAGGATTCTTAACCCTTAAGGGGATATTTTTATGGGTTACAATTTGGTTACTAATAATCGGAACTCCTTGTTTCATATTTTTGTTTTTTTTTGTACCACTAGGAGATAAGGGAAATGTTGTTCCTGGGGCAGTTGACAACTTAAGTAGCTGTTCAGTAATAGTAGGTCTAGGAAGATATATAAAAAACCATAAAGAATTAATTCCTAAAAATACTGAAATTAGGTTAATTAGTTTCGGTTGTGAAGAGAGTGGATTACGTGGGTCGCATCGTTACTGTTCTGCTCATCTAGAAGAATTGAAAAATTATGATGCAGTTGTCGTAAATATGGATGGCTTAGAGACTCCAGATGGGTTCCATGTCATAGAATATGAGCCTACAACTCGGACAAGACACTCAGAAGAAGTAATTCAAAAACTGCTAAAAGCAGCAGAATTAGCTGGGATTCAAGCTAAAAGGTTTGGTGCAGGAAAATTAGAAAAAACACTTGGCAGATTAAGCGGTGGATCAGATGCTGCATCATTTTCAAAAGCAAATATTAAGGCGGGGTTTTTAAATTCAGCTGATTGGAAACATCGTTCAAGTTATTATCATCAAAATACTGATACACCAGATAAAATTAGGAAAGGAACTCTAGAGAATGCCTTAAAAATCTGCATTGTTTTCCTGATGAATGAAATAAACAATCAGACTTGATTAATTAGATTTTTAGTTAATATAATGTTTTTAAATTATTGATAATTATGAATGCTGAATTAACTCAATTTTTAAAAAATTATTTCGAGACAAGTAAACTTAATCAACTTCCTGAGAAATTTGGAGGAGATAGAATATTTTCTTCCCCAATAATAGGTGTTGCTCAAGGAGATGACCCAATTTTTCAGAAATACAAAGAGATTGTAGGGTCAGAACATTTAACTCCACTTGAATTATGGGTAGCAGAAGGATATGAGAATTTACCAGCTTCAAATCTAAGAGTTATTTCGATCGTCTTTCCATTTAATGATAAAATTCGTAAAGAAAGCAAGAATGTGAAAAAGTTTTTACGAGTTACTCTTCCTGCTGAAATATATTGTATAGGACGTAATTATGCTAATGCTTTTAAAGAGGATACATGTAGGCAGGTTATTGAATATCTTAAGAAAAAAAATTATAAAACGATAGCGGGAATGTTAAGTGATTCTTTTAGTATATTGGTAAAGGAAAAATTTTACTCAACTTGGTCAGAACGTCACATTGCGTTTGCTACTGGCTTAGGAACCTTTAGTTTACACGAAGGGTTGATTACCGAGATCGGTTGTAATATCAGATTAGCTTCGGTAGTGACTAATGCACCATTAGAAATTACTCCAAGAAAAAGTGAAAATCCATATGGAAATTGCTTATACTATTCAAAGGGTACTTGTAGAAAATGTGAAGAGAGATGCCCCGCCAATGCTATTGATGCAAATGGCCATAATAAAATTAAATGTCACGAATATGGTCAAAGAATAGCAAGAAAAATGTTAACTCGTATTGGTCCAATTTTAAATCCTCATAATCGTCGTGTTAATTGGAAAATAAGATTTGCGAGCTTTCCGGTCGGATGTGCGTTTTGTCAATTTGAAGTTCCATGCATGGATAAAAATCCTATAGCTGAAGATTATGATTGATAGTAATAGCATAAGGAAAAATCTGGAAAAGTTATCATTTCCAAGACTTTCTGGAACTAAAGAAGAGAATTTAGCTTTTAATATAATAAAAAAGGACATCGATGAGCTAAATTTACCGTTCTCGATCCAAGAGTTTGTCTTTTCCACCTTTTATTCAAGAGTTTATCCTAGAATAGCATTTTCTTTAGCTTTTTGGCTTCTATTCATAATTTTTTTAAATATTGAGGGATATTTTAAACAGATAACCCTGATATCTGTTGGGATAGCATTCGTTATCCTATTCTTATTTGTGAAAAATCCAGAGAGGTTGGAGTTTGGAAGAGTTCTTCCTTCTCAAAACTTAGTGGTAAAATATCCCTCAAAAAAAAAAGAAAATACCTCAAAAGGAATTTTGTTATTCGCTCATTTAGATTCAAAAGGACAAAGATTATCTATAAGTATTAGAATTTGGACTATTAGAATCTGGTTAACATCATATGTTATTGCTATGATAGTTATTATTCTTTATTATATAATTTTTCTTCAGATTGTCTCTTGGTTATATATAATTGGTGCAATTTTCGTGGGAATCAATTTTTTTACAACTTTTCTGTTTATGATTAATACCACTAACAATAAGTCTTATGGCGCACTAGACAATGCATCGGGGGTTGTTAGCGTTTTGGAACTATTAAATTACTACTTAAATCCTGAGTTAAGGCTTAAAAATTATAATTTATGGTTTGTTTTTACTGGTGCTGAAGAATGTGGGACAATGGGAATTCGCCACTTCTGTAATGAATGTGGGGATTTAGATAAAACTAAATCGATTATTATCAATTTTGATTCCATAGGTAAGAGTTTAGCATATTTCAGCAGTTCTATCAATCCAAATAAAAATATTAATCTGTATAATACATTTCAGAAAAGTGCTGAGAAATTAAATTTAAGATTTCACTATAAAAAAAGTTCATTTGGCATCAGAAGCGATGGGTTATATCTAAAAAGCCAAGGATTCCGAGGATTTGGATTTGGGGATTTAGAGATATATAAGTATGTCCATTCTGTTAATGATACTATAGATAAGGTCGACACGAATCTTTTAAAAAAACTATGTATATTTATAACAGATATTTTAAAAGAAGTCGATGATCATATATTAGATGAATTTAGTTGTTAATATATTATAAAAAAAAGCGTTGATTACTAATCGAATATAAAAGTAAAGAATTAGGAGTAGTTTTAACCCCTTCTAAAACAGCAGAATATATAGTATCAAGATTAGGAGAAATTGAAGAAAACCACAAAATTTTAGACCCATGTGTAGGTCCTGGAATCTTTATAATGAAATTATTAGAATCTGGTATTGATAGGAATCAGATAATAGCTTATGATATCAATCCAAATTTCAAAAATGAAATTGAGGAGTTAGGGGTCTCCTTTAAAGAACAGGATACACTCTTCGCTTTATATCCTAACACATATAATGAATTTGATTTTGTTGTAGGAAATCCACCATATTTAAACAAGGCAAGTACTTATGTCCGTAAAAATAAATTAAAACTAAGAAAAATTTATGGGAAAATAAATGCTCATGAAACGTATGCAATGTTTATTATTAATAGTATTTGGAGGTTAAAAGAAGGAGGAAAATTAGGATTTATCACTAGTGATTCGTTCTTAACTCTAAGTACCCATAAAAAGTTAAGGAAATTTATTCTTAATAATTGTAAAATAAATGAAATTCTTTTAGCACCAAAAAACTTGTTCTCCAATCAAAATGTAAGTACAAGTCCTGTCATTATTATTTTAACAAAATGCTCTGGTCATAAAAATAAAAAGAACAGAGAAAATAGTACTATGAGGATAATCCCTAGAGTAAAAAGCGAAAATGATTACAAAGCTCCTAAGATTGTTAATGAAATAAAGCAATCTAAATATAACTCTTTACCATTTAACATCTTTTTTAACGATATTGAAGAAGAAGTTCTTGATTTATTTGAAAAGGCCCCTAAATCAGATGATTATATACAAGGATTTATTGGGATGCACACACATAATAACAAGAGTTTCATAGCTGCCATTGAAGGTACAGAACTTGCGAATATTTTTAAAAGGAGAAATGTGAAAATAACTAACCCTGATAAAAAATATAATATTGTTAATCGTGAAAATTTAGAATCAAATCAGTGGAAACCTTATTTGAAAAGAGGTGGCTCAGATCAATATTATAGACCAATAATGGAAGCTTTAGATTGGAGAAAAGAGTCAATAAAAAATTATGATATTCCTAAAAATGTACCATTTGAAAAAGAAGGTATTATAATAAGTGGAGTAAGTTCAAGATTAGCAGCGCGTTATATGCCAAAAGGATGTTATTGGGATTCTAATAAAGCTATTGGATTTATACTTAAGAATAAATCAATCTCGATTCCATATGTTTTAGGTCTGCTAAATAGTTCTTTATATAATTATTTAGCGAAAGGAATTATAAATAATACTAGTAGTATACAAATTACAGGAATCCATGCTTTACCTTTTATCTTACCGAACGAAAATACGAAAAATCAAGTTGAGATATTAGTAGAAAAAATCATTAAAAACAAAATGCAAGATATGAATTATGATTACATTCAAGAACAAAAAAAAATTGATGAGCTCATTTTCAATTTATATTCTGAGAAATTTAACCTTTCAGATAGACTAAAACGAAAATTAAATAGGGTATTTTCAGTTTATAAAATAGTATAGAATAAATTTTAGTTTTTATATTAATAGTATTCGAAATATCATTTGATGTTTTTACGAAATTAATCCTTTTTCATAAAGATAATTTAACAAAAATCTACTATTTTTCTACTACAAATATTTAAATATAATAGTAGATATTATAGTAGTAGGTGAAATTAATATGCCTAGAAAAATTGATAAAGAAAAATATTCACGTATAATTGAAAGACTTGAAAAAGGAGAAAAACAATCTTCTATTGTAATTGATGAAAAATGCTCTTATGGGACAATTTCAGCAGCTAAACAATGGGATAAAGAAGGAAGACCTACTACTATTATCCCTTTTACCAAGTCAGTAGCAAATACATCAAGAATTATTTTTTCAATTCCAAATTTTTGGCTTGATCTTTTAAATGAAAATATTGAAGCAGGGATCTGGACGGATTATTCTGATGCAATTATTGATATCATTCGTACATATTTTCGAATAAGAATAGATTCTTATAAACCCGCTCATGGGGATATCCCAACCTTCGCAGATAAAGGAGAAACTTTTAAAAATATTAGAAGTGACATTCTTAAAGAATTAAAAAAATCCTAAAAAATTTAGTAAGTTTTTCAGATAATAAAAATTGTTTTGAAAATTCTATATCCCCCTCTTTTTATAAGGTAAATATCAAGAGTTAAACATATATACCTTATTAGGGTATGTTAATCTACTTAATTGATGGGTAAAGTGCCTTCTGTTTTAGAAAAGATACGAATTTTAGGAGAAAATTCTAAATATGATATTTGTGCCAGTACCGCTTCAAGTCGTACAAATAAATATCCAAAACTTTTTGGAGATTCAAAAAAATGGATTGGGGCTACTGCAAGTGCCGGGATTTGTCATAGTTATACTCCTGATGGGCGTTGCATGAGTCTTTTTAAAACTCTTTATACTAACAAATGTATCTACAATTGTAAATATTGCTTTTCTCATAGTTGTAAGCGAAAGATGAGCTTTACACCAGAAGAATATGCTCGTACATTCATGAAGCTCTATTCGATGAATGTAGCTGAGGGCGTGTTCATTTCATCAGGAGTTTGTAGAAGTGCAGATGATACAACCGAAGAAATGCTAGAAGCAATTAGGCTCCTTCGATTCAAATATAATTTTCGAGGATATGTACATTTTAAGTGTTTACCTGGTGTGAGCCAATATCTTCTTAAAGAAGCGATTTCTCTTTCTGATCGTATTTCAATAAATATGGAGGCCTCCTCTAAAGCTTACCTTGCAGAGATCGCAGAACAAAAAGATTTCAACAATGATATTATAACACGACAGCGCTGGTTAAAACAGATTCGTAT
This sequence comes from Promethearchaeia archaeon, assembly GCA_029856145.1. Lineage (GTDB taxonomy): Archaea > Asgardarchaeota > Lokiarchaeia > Sigyniarchaeales > SOKP01 > Loki-b32. The sequence continues at coordinate 34,140 of JAHQWK010000028.1, read as the reverse complement.
TAGACACAATGAAGATACCCTTAAAATTATGAAAGATTTAAAGCAAGATAATCAACTGAAATTCCAACAAAAAAAGATTAAGGATCGACGAGAAAATGGGTATAAAAAATTTCGATGGGATGGTGCTCCAATTCTCAATAGTGGTCAGACAACCCAATTTGTAGTGGGGGCTGCCGAAAATGAAAGTGATTATGACTTACTCAAAAGAATCGATTGGGGATATCGAGAAATTGATCTAAGGCGTGCTTATTTTTCTGCTTTTATTCCAATCGAAGGTACACCATTAGCGGGTAAACAAGCGGCTTCATTAGAAAGGGAACATCGGTTATATCAAAGTGATTGGCTCCTACGGATATATCATTATAAATTAAATGATTTGAAAGATATTATAACAGAAGAGGGTAATTTACCTAAGGGAGATCCGAAGATTCATTTAGCAAGGAAATATTTTAAAGATCATGGACTAGTAGATCCAAACCAAGCAACTTACCAAGAATTACTCCGAGTTCCTGGAATTGGTCCAATATCTGCTAAACGGATAATTAATCTGCAATCTCAAAAATTTTCATTTAGACGTCGACAAGATCTAAAATCTGTTGGTGTAGTGTTAAAACGGGCTGATCCTTATCTCTTAATAAATGGACAAAACCAAAAAACTCTTCATAATTTTATCGATCTCAATAATAGTAAAATTTCCCATAAGGAGATTATATGAGAAAGGGAGCAAATGAAAAAGATCCATTAGAAGTTGTTGGGTGTGCCAGAGGACATTCACATGAAGAATTGATTAATAATCTTCCCCGACATTGTAAATTTTCTCCTGATCTAATCCGACAAGTTAAGAGAACTCCTGAAGTAATCCTACGTAATTCAGGTACTCCATTAGCAAAGAAAGTTAATCATATGATGAGAGAGGTGTCTACTGAAGCATATCGTGCGAAACAATTTACACGAACAGAAATAAATAATAAAGGTGTATTATATGGAATTGTTGCTCTTAAACATCGAGTAATGGACTTTATATTAAATTACTTTCACGAAAGATTTCCTCAGGGTATAATTTGCTTACATAATGAACTTTCTGGCAAAACTGGGATAATTAATGAAAAAGGAGTAATTCAAGAAGTTAAATCTCCCTTTAAAAAAGTTGTAGAAAGAGTTAGTAAAGAGCGTCCAATTATTCCATATTTCGAAGATATCCAATTTTCTGGTGAACAAATTTTTGAGACCCTATACGGTTCACAATTTATTGCTGAACGAGAAAATAAGGATTTCTTTAAAAAGATGATTCCTGACAAGTGTTTTGAACTACCCGGGATGAGAGGTGGAGTAGAAAAACGTTTTCGGAATAAAAAGATTAATGATTATCTTTAATTTTATATTATTTTCGCATATATTTCTTTAGCTTCCTGATATGAATAATTATCTCGTGATAAATCTAGCAAGTTACCACCAGTTAAGTTAATCGTACTAATCTCATCGTTGTTTGAAATAAAACCTAATAATTTCAAGTTTTGCTGATTAATATTTTCAACTTCTTTTTCTAATATTCCCCTTAAATTTTCTGGAAAGCGATTTCCTAACACCCATATATTTTCAAATTTTAAATTTAATTCTTTTGTGATATCTAATATGCGTGTTAACGTATGGATCCCCATTTTAGAAGGATCTGTAACAATGACTAAATCTGTCACATCCCGACCTGTTTTTCGCGCAAAGTGTTCTAATCCCGCAGGAGAATCTAATAACGTAATATCATAATTTTTAGAAAGTGTATCAATTACATTCTTTAATACTGAATTTATATAACAATAACATCCTTCTCCTTCTTGGCGACCCATTTCTAAAAGATCAAATTCATTCATCTCTATTAGACATTTGTAGACATCCCCCTCAATAATTTGGTTTTTTGGTACATCTAAAGGTAGTTGTCTTTTTTGAATTTTATCCTTTAAAATTTTCATCTTTCCGCCAATTGTGTCGCAGAATTGAACCTCTTCTCCAATAACATCAGCAATATTCGCATCAGGGTCAGAATCTATTACCAAAATATCCAATTTATTCTTAGTTTCTAAAATATATTTTAAAAAAAGTGCTAAACTGGTAGTTTTTCCAACACCGCCCTTACCACTAAACGCTATTATTTTTTTCATGAAAATCCGTTTATGATGAGTGTTTATTCTTCATGTAAAGATAATTGATTTTATGTTAAAAATTTAATATACATAATTCAAAAGTGAAAGGATTATTATAAGAAATTGAAATTTAATTAAGTGAGATATTAATATTTAATAAATCATCTTCTTGCTTGACTTTGTTGTTCTTGACGATATACGGGAACAATTTTTGAAGTAAATTCTTCTAAAGTATAGGGAAACTCTTCTTCACTCGATATTTTACCTAGATCTAACATTATATGCCTTGCTAATAGCCAAAATGCTAAGCCTAATGCTTTTTTACCTCGATTATTTGCTGGAACCGCAAGATCGATCCCATCAAGAGTATCATCAGTATCAAATAAAGATACTACAGGAATTCGAGCTAATTTAGCTTCATGTAAAATTACTTTATCAGCGTGAGGATCTACAATTAAAACTACACTTGCATCTTTGATATAAGTATCAATAATAGGATTTGTAAGGGAGCCTGGTATAAATCTCGAAGTGATTGCTCTACACCCTAGTACCTCACAAAATTTTTTAACTGGTTCTTTCCCATATCGCCGAACTGAAGTAACGATAACTCTATCACTTCCTTCTTCAACATACTTACTTAAAAATTTTGCTGCAATATTAAGTCGTTCATCTGTTTGTGTTAAATCGATAACATATAATCCATAATTAGTCTGTCTATAAATAAATCGTCTTGCATCCCCCGTTAATAACTTTGTTCCAATATGAATACCACAACTTAAGTAAAGTTGTTTTCTTTCTTCATCTTTATCGATTAGTTTATCCTTTACTTCAAGGCCAGCTTCAATATCTTCAGTATCTAATAAGTTAAGTTCTTCTTCCAGATCAAGATCATCTTCAAAATCGATATCAAGATCTTCGCTAAAATCCTCTATAGTTTCGATCTTTTTCTTATCTTCCGTTTCTTCGGTTTTCTTTTTCTTTCGAGCCAAAATTGTAGCCTTATTTATTTTATTCTGACGTAAATGTAATTAAAATATTTTAGAATTCAACGAATTCAAGAATATATTATTGAATACATGATAACTTTAATATTTTATTGAGTAGATTTTTGTAAAACCTTAAGAACTAAAGTATTAATATGGCAAAATGATTTTTATTATTATTATAATTCTTAGAATATAATTATCAAACATGGTTTTAATTCTAAAGTTGTATTAATAATGACTTCCTATCGATTAGTTATTAGCATTATCATTGGGGTCATATTAAGTTTTTTTTCAGCCTTTTTCTTTAATATGATGGTTATTCTAAATCAAATTGAGTTACATGCTGGAAGTGATGTATTAAGAATAGCTGCATTATTAGTTGGAGCAAATTTTGATTTTGATATGATTTCATTTATCACTGGATCTCCTTCCATCCTCGGCTTTTTTGCACCAGAGATTTTAGCATGGATTTTCATTGGTTATATCTCAGGTACAATTGCAAAGGGTTTAAGACGAGGCGTAATTGCAGGTTCATTAGTGGTTGTTATAGTTTTATCAATTTGGATTATATTAAGCATTTTTTCTCAGGTGGATTTAATGGCTTTATTCACAGAAAATCAGTTAATTGAGACTTTAGGAGGTATAATTAGCGCTTTAATAGGGGTATTAATAGGAGGATCAGTTGGTGGATTAATAAGCGGGCCTTATGAGGAATTCTAGGAAAATATTCCACTTTGCTCTTTTCACATATTGATATTTACACTTTTATAATTGTAGAGTTCTTGGCTAGAATTGCCACTGAATGAATTTTCACATATCTAAAACTTAAAGTTAATTGGTAAATTATAAAAACTAATGGTTAATAAAGAAGAGATTTTACCCGATCGAGAGTTTGCATTAGATTTATTAAAGATTTTGAAAATTCCGCTTTCTGTTAGACGCCATTCAGAAAAAGTTGCTGATAAAGCTATAGAAATTGCTCAAAAAATAAAAAAAGTTAAAGTAGATATGAATTTAATTGAAATTGGCGCCTTACTGCATGATATTGGAAGAACAAAAACTCATGGTTTTAAACATGCATTAATAGGGGGTAAAATCTTAAAACATAGAGGACTTTCAGTTAAACTTGCTAGAATCTGTGAGACTCATATATTAGGTGGTTTAGATAAAGAAGATGCGAAAAAAGTAGGTTTACCTGAAAGAGATTATTTACCTTCGACTTTAGAAGAAAAAATCATATGTCTAGCAGATAAACATATGGCTGGTACCAGAGAAGTATCAATTCAAGAAAGATTTAATAGATGGTTTGGTAAATATGGAAAAACAAAATTACTTGAAAAATCCAAAAACAGAATTGAAAAAATTCAAAAAGAAATCGAAGAGTTAATGTAACGACTTAATTCAATAATTTCTTCTTTAACTGATTAATTAAAGTCACATATTAGTTCCTGATTTTTACATAATATTTCATAATCCTTATCTAAAGAAAGAACTACTCTCCAAACTATTAAACATGCTTCTAATAATACTTGAGGATCAACTTTATCATGTCTATCAACCTTATTATGGGTATATTTAGCACCAGCTCTTGTGACAATGTCAACAGAATCATATCCTCTTAGATGAAAAGGAACAGAATCAGTATGTGCTCCTGTTGATAAATGAAATCCTTTTATATTCACTTTTTCAGCAATAGCAGCTTTTTCTAAGTATTTACTAAGGAGGGGTGCAATTTTCTTTCGAGGTAAAATCCCATATGATTTCAGATATTCTATTTGATTTCTGGATTCGTTTATGCAAGAAATCATATCTAAATTAATTTGAAATATTCTGCCTTTTATAAATTCACCTTCGTGATTGTTTACAAAAACTCTGGAACCCATTGTTCCCAGTTCTTCAGCAGAAAATTGACAAATCCAGACGTTGAAGTTATCAAGTGGGTTTTCTTTAAATCTTTTGCTTAATTCAAATACGACTGACATTCCAGAAGCATTATCTAATGCTCCGGGAGAATAATTATGAGTATTTAAAAACATTAAAAATATATTTGAAATTGAGATTAATATAGTAAAAATCCATACACCAAGTCCTAATATCAATAGATCTATTTCTATTATAGTATAGGCGTGAATAAATAGAGCTATAAAAAATCCTCCAAGAAAAATCCCACTATATAACCACACTTTATAAAAAAATACTCTCCAATATGTCTTAAACGTTTGAGATTTAGAATCTAAATGTGCTGAAATTATAATGTTTCCGGCATCTTCAGTTGTTAGATTCTTGGCTGGTATTTTTATAAAAACATTAGTGGCTGAAATAATCTTTCCATAATATTCGCCCCAAAAACCAGGAATTTCAGGATGTTTTAGCCCTTTAACGAGTAAAAAAAGAAAAATTGCCATGATTCCCCCTATAAAGATCGTAATAAATAAATTAATATATACAAACATCAAGATAAACAAGGAAAAGGTTAAATTAATGACCATAATTAGCTTTATGAGTGTAGTAGAATAAAAATCAGAAAATTTAAAAGGTTCTTTTTGGATTTGTATCTCATTAAATCCAATATCTTTAAAAGTTTTTATTGTTAATTCAACAGCTTTCTTTTCTCCACTTGTCCCAACTAAGCGAGGAAAGCTAAAAATCTTAACATAATTATATAGCCTATCAACATTAAAAGATTGTTCTTGTGAGGGAGTTCCAGTTTTCAATGTTGTAATAAAAAATATATGATTTCTGATTAAATTTACTCTATTTCTGTTATATTATAGGAAAATATATGTTTTACTATTTAGTTCAATAAATTAGCTCATATTTTTTAATTTATCAATAATAATCTTTTGAATTTTCTCTTGGACAAATTCAATAATAGCATCCGAGCTGATTATGTAATAGCCTTCTTGTTTAGCACGTTGAAGATAAAGATTTCTTACTTTATCTAAGAATGAAGTATCTTCAAATTTTTCTAAATCTTCATCCTCTTTTCTTGCTAAAGCAATTTTCGGATCGATATCCAAAATTATTGTAATATCGGGCAAACCTACAAATTTATTTATTTCTTTAACCCATTCAACTGAAATTTCATGAGATTGTATAGATTGATATACTATTGAAGATTCTATATATCGATCAGAAATAACGATAAAACCCTCTTCAAGTTTATTTTTTATTTCAATTTTATAATGGAGATTTCTATCCGCTGCAAACAATAAAGCATCTGTAGTAGGTGGAATATCTTTGTTTTTCAAAAATTCTCTTAAAAGTTTTCCTATTTTGCTTTGTGAAGGTTCTTGTGTTAAATGAACTTTAAAACCTTTGCCTTCTAAAAAACCTTTAAGAAGATGACTATGAGTTGTAGTTCCTGCAGCATCTCCTCCTTCCAAAACAATAAATAAAGATTTTTGCATCAAATTAATTTAAAAATAAATTTTTTATTGGAGAAATTTCAACTTAGATTTAGTAAATAATTATTAATAAGGACTTATTTTTTTTATTTTTAATTAATTTAAATTATTAAATTTTTAACAAAATAAAGGAAAATAGACTATATTTATAAATAATTATGAAAACCTATCAGAAAATTTAAAATGGTTAAATTATCTTATTTAAAATGAGAGAAATGGGTAAAAATTTCGCATATTGTGATAATTGTGAGAAAGAAATTTTGAAGCCAAAAAGAAGGACTATGGATAATATGTATTATAACGTTTGGATTCTTACTATCATTTCTTCATTAGGGATTGCTTTAGTTCCTTTTCTAATTTATCGTTATGTTATCTTAAAAAGAAATCTTTGTCCTACGTGCCAAAATAGATTAGATTTTTACAATTCACAAGAAGAATTTCCTGAACCAAGAGCCCAAATTGCCCGAATACTTCAAACAATTGATCAAGAAAAAACTGAAAAGGAAGAAAGAATAATTTGCCCATATTGTCAAGAAGAAATACTAAATCAAGGGACAGTTTGCCCTATTTGTGGAACTACTATTAAAGAATAGAAATATATAATAATTATTTTTAATTATTAAAAGAAATAAATAAAGGTTAAAGAAATTTAAATGAGTGATACTGCTTATTGCCCCCGTTGTCAGCAAAATGTATTATTGACTCGTGAAGGGATAGATACTTGTCTTGCAATAATATTATTAATTTTTACAGCGGGAATTGGCTTAATAATTTACCTCGCTATTTACTATAATAAACCAAAACAACATTGTGTCCATTGCGGAACTAAAGTTACAGCTTTTCAAACTTCAACCCCCTATACAATTCAATCTCAACCTCAAATTCAAAATGCTTCATATGCCGCACCTATAAACACAACTGAAGAAGTCACAGGAGCTAGACCTAATTTTTGTGCCCTTTGTGGAGAAAAATTAGATTTGGGAATAAAATTTTGTCCGACTTGCGGAAGTCAAATTACAGATAATTAATTTTTTAATTTTATTCCTTTGTAGAAATATTAATATTCATCGATTTTAAAAATTGGACTCCAAATTTTTTTAATTCAATCAAAATCTCCTTGTAATTAAATAAAAAATTATATATTTTGGAGTGATAGAAAAATGTATTGTCAAAAATGTAAGATGAATGTATATACAAAACCAAATGATTTCAATATTGGCTTAGCAATTATTTTAGCTATATTCACTGGTGGTATCGGGTTATTAATTTATGTTGCTGTTTACTTAGATAAATCACATAAACCCCGCTGTATTCACTGTGATTCAATTTGTTATGAACGAAAGGAAAATAATCAACCAAGTTCAAATTATCAGGTAATTAGTGCTTCTAATCAACCAGAGAATCAAAAAATTATTATAGAACCGCAACAGATTGAAGAAAAATCAAAATTCTGCTTTAATTGTGGATCTGAGCTAGATATTAGTGCAAATGCCAAATTTTGTGCACTTTGTGGAACCTCAATACAATAATTTATTATTTTTTTTATTATTTTTATTTTTAAAAAATTCATATTCTTTCTTACTAAGAAATTCAATAATTATCTTTTTCATTAAATTAACATTTGGCTTTTTATTAGTCCACCACTCAAATGCAGAAGCACCTTGATTAACTAACATATCTAAACCCCCTAGTGTTTTACATCCTTTTTTAGTGGCTTCTTTTATTAATTTAGTCTCTAATGGGTTATAGACTACATCAAAAACAATTAAGTCTTTATGCAAAAATTCTGCAGGTATTGGTGATTTATCAACGTTCGGATACATTCCAACTGGAGTTGTATTGATTAAGATATCAGCTGTTTTCGCTTCTTCTCTCAAGACATAATTATTAAATTTCTTTGGCTCAGCATTTATCCCAAAACTTTTTTTCAATTCATTTGTAAGCTTTTCTGCTCTCTTTTCAGTTCTATTTGCTATTACTATTTTATTTACATCATTCGCTAAAATGTAACTCAAAGCTCTTGCAGCTCCACCAGCTCCTAATAATAAGATATTTTTTCCCAAAATTGTATACCCTGCATTCAATATTGCCTTTTTACCGCCTTCTGCATCCGTATTTCTACCAGTTAAATATCCTTTATCATTTTTGATTGTATTTATTGCTCCAATTTTCTGTGTTATAGTATCAATATCATCTAAGTATTCCATGATTTTTTGTTTGAAAGGGATAGTCACGTTTATTCCTTTAATATTAAATGCTCTAAATGCCTCTACAGCAAGTTCTAAATTATTAGGATAAATACTGAATGCTAAATAAATATAATTAAGGTTAAGGTCTTGGATCGCAGCATTATGCATTATTGGACTCATAGAATGTTCAATTGGATACCCAATAATGCATAGAACTTTTGTACGAGCAGTAATAAAATTAATCCCTTTCATATTAGATAACAAAGATTTATTTGTCTCAACCAATTATCTCATCATTAAAATGACTCTCAAATTCTTTTGATCTTACCTGTGTAGCTTGTCTATACCTCTCAAAGCGATTTTCCCATTTTGCATCAACATTAAAAGCCACTTTCGCAAATTCAATTGATTTTATAGCTTTAGCTAATGCCTCTTGATCTTTTGGACGATAAATTTTGATAGGATCTCCAATAGCAATGTTATTTGGAGGAATAAATGAATTAGCTGGAACAAGTGTTTTTGCATGAACAAAAGCTCCAACAGCAACTGCAGCACCAGATTGGACAATGGCACCTTGCAAGATAGTGGCACCAGTAGCTATATATGAATTAGATTCAACTTTACAACCAATAAGAGTTGATTGTGGTGAAATAAAAACATGATCACCAATAATTACAGGATATTCAAGATTTCCTGATGCTGTAGCTCTAAGAACAGCATTTTCACATATTACTGAGCATTCACCAATTTCGATCTTAGAGGCCTCTGAATCAAGAACAGAACCATACATTATCCTTGAATCTTTTCCAATCAAAATTTTACCTATAACAGCAGCTGTAGGTGCTATAAATACAGAGGAATCAAATTTAGGTTCGAAACCCCGATGTTTTATTATAATTCTCTTTCACCTTATATTATTTTCAACGAAATTTGATTACTTACTAATTCTTTATTATTTAATAGTTTTATAGAAAAATTTGAGATAATTTAAATTAAATCTATTTAATAGGTTAAAAATTAAAATTATTAATAATTAAACTAGCAATAACTAACAAAAGGATATTAGAATGAAAAAAATAAAGTTAAGTCCAAAAATTTCAACTTTTCCCATGCCCGCGGCAGTTATTTCTATAGGTACAGGAGAAGAAGCAAACTTAATAACATTAGCATATGTAGGAAAGGTTTGTTTTGATCCTCCTATTATTGCTGTTTCTATACAACCTAAGCGATTTTCTTACAAGTTGATTGAAAAATTTGGCGAATTTGTAATTAATTATCCAACAATAGAACAATTAAGAGAAACTGACTATATTGGTACTCGTTCAGGAAGAGATATTAATAAATGGAAAGAATTAAATTTAACAAAAGAAAAAGCTTCTGTGGTGCAAGTTCCGATGGTAAAAGAGTTTCCATGGAATATGGAATGTAAAGTAATTAAAAAAGTAGAATTTGGATCACATGTCTGTTATTTTGGGAAAGTTGTTGCTACACATTCTGATCCTAATTATGTAAAAAATGAAACTTTAGATCCAGATAAATTTAACTTTCCAGCATATATAGCAGGTAACTATCTAGAACTAAAAAAAGGCGCTCTGGGAACACATGGATTTTCAGTCGATTAACCTCTCTAAAAATCAACAATAACCCAAAAATTAAAACAGTGAATATAATTTAATATGACTAAAGATTCCATTGCTCTTATTGGTTTTATGGCCACAGGAAAAACGACTATTGGTAAGGCATTAGTGAAACGTCTTGGAAAAGATTATAAGTTGTTAGAAACAGATCAACTAATAATTCAAGAAGTTGGTAAATCTATTCCTAAAATTTTTGCTGAGGAGGGAGAAGCTAAATTTAGAGAATATGAAGCTTTTGTGTGTGAAATAGTTTCAAAATTAAATAAAGTGGTCATTTCATGTGGTGGGGGAGTTGTGTTAAATCCAGTAAATATTGATAATTTGAGAAAAAATTGTCATATCATATTACTAACTGTCTCTATTGAAGAAATTTACAAACGTATCATGAAAAATAGAAAAAAATCTCGACCTTTAATAAAAAAAGAAGAATCCTTGGAAGAGATTAAAAAGATTTTGACTTATAGACAACCTCTATATGAGTCTGCTGCAGATTTTGTTGTTGAGACTTCTGGAAAGTTAATAAATAAAATTGTAGCTATGATCTTAATTGAATTGAAACACCTTGAGTAATATCGATTCTATTTTTTTAATATCTTGAGGATTTTGATATCAAATCTAAACGTTATAACATTATAATCCTGCTAAATCCTAATTAAAGATTTATCTGAATAATTACAGTATTAATGTTAAGAAAATTATGAACATAGAGATCATTGTGATCAAAATTATCCACGACATATGATATTTTTTTTGAATTGCCTTTTTCTGTTTGCGATCAACAGTACCTCCTTTTATATAGGTTGGAGTATCAGTACCTGGTTCTACAAGAGTCCAAACACGTCCTCCCGCTGTGGCCACTCTACTCGATGAACTTGCTGATCCTTTTATCATATTGGCAACATAAATGATATCCAAGATAACAATTATAAGAAATCCAATCCATAATAAAGAAGCATGAAACTCCGGCAATGTTAATAATCCGAAAGAAAGAACTAAACCAAAGAGTACCATTCCGTAACCTGGTGATATGTAATAAGGATTATTTATCAAAAATGTTATTAGTAATAATCCGCAAAGAACTGCTGTAAAAATGAGGTTCATAGTGGTTAAAATGATATTCTTAGGAACTACAAATGCTCCAAAGACTAATACGATAGTGTTTAAAATAGCTATAAAAATATCTATATATTCAATAAATGTTCTTTTTTTTAAATTTGAAGCCATTTATCATTCACCTATTATAGATATTAAATTTCTTATTAAAAATCTTTTGTTAGAAAGTCCAATTTTCAATTCCAAAAAGAAAAAATTAAAAAAAATTCTAAGTTATCGAAAGTCCTATTATGAAACAGCGGCAGAAATTGTCATCAATGCAGTTGATTAAAAAAATGAGAATCTAGTTCGGGAGATTGCTATATAAACTCAATTAAAAACCTATATTTAAATTTATAGACTCTACTAAATATTTATAATAATTATAACAGAGTTAAGGTATATGACAGAATATAAAAGAGTAAAATGTCCTCAATGTGGCAATGAGAATCCACGCAAGCTTCATGAAGAATCAGACAGGAATAACGTGCTTTACTACAGTATAGGTAAAGCTATTTCAGCCTACCGCTGAAGCAGGGCACTCCAGTCTATGCAAAAAACATGAAGTGCGGTGGGTGTGGTAATATTTTCAAAAAAAATTAATTTATAATTTTTTTTCTTATTTTTAAATCTATATTAACGATAAAACAATCTTATTTTGCGCTTTTAACATATCTTCCATTATCAGTTCCATAGCTTCTTTAATATCTGGATTGTTCTCGGGAACACTACGTTTTGCGTTTACACTTGCCATTAATACTTCATTTAATCCACGTAAAATCATATCAGGTGAATACCAGGGGCGTTGTGAAGCCCACCATTGTTGACAGCTGTGAATTCCACGATCTAATAGATTTCTCGCATTATCGAATATTCTTTTCTTATCCTCATCCATACTATCACGATATTTACCAGATAGGTGGATCATTGTAAGGGCATACATAAAAAATCTGTGCTGCTCTAGGTGTATTTCATTTTGAGGGTCGAACCAGAGAGGGAATGGAACATCAGTAGCAATGTCATATGGCATTGTTGACCAACTTGAATCTCGTGGAACTTGAGTGAAGCCTTTAGGAAATCTGTCAACAATTTCGGAAATCGTACAGATATTAATATCATTTCTATGAGGGACTATTTGAAATAATGGGATTAAAAAGTTATTTATAGCGTGCTTAACATGGTGTCCAAAAGTTTCACCATCCATAGCAAGTATAACATAATAATCTTCTGATGTGTGTTTATAATATAAGCGTTTAATAAATGCATCAACATTGTTAATCTTATCAAAAGCACAATCAATTGAGATATAATCATCTCTAAACAACAATCTTAATCCATTGGGATGAATTGATATATTATTTGTGGGAAAATTGGGTAAAGTATTAGCAATTCCACTCATAATTATCCAATCAAAACCAGACTTTTTCACAGTTTTAAAAACTTCTTCAGATACAGCCATTTCTGGGGGGAAAAATCCGCGAGGATTATAAAGCTTCCCAAAAAAATGTCGATTTGTCTCATTATTTAGAGTTATTTGGCGTTTAACTTCAGGCTCAGGGATCAAAGGAAGTAGAGGGTGAAATTTCCCTGACCCTGTAAATTCAATTTGCCCTTTTGAAGCAAGGGTGGTAATTGCTCCTATCAAATCGTCATAGCCAAAATCATGTAACTGTTCGGTTAAAGTACCGTTGATATTTAAAGTAATCTTTGCCTCTGGATGGTCTTGTAAAGCCTCCATTATAGGCTTATAGGATTCATTTACTATTTGTTTGATTACTATAGGGATTTGAACTGGAGGTTGATAAATATGAAATAAAAATGCAAAATAAACGACCATATAATAAAGTAAAAAATCCACTTTTTTTAATCTTCATAATTCTAATTTTAAAGAATGATGAATTTAAAGCTAGTCTAGAATTAGATCATATATTTCTTTCATTTTCTCAATATTAATTTGTCCTGGTGCTGTTTTTTCTTCCAAAGAAGCATATGTAAGAAAAGATCCTTTAATAACACACATAATTCTTGAGAAAAACCCTAAAGTTCCCATGCAGAATGAGATAATTTTCTGATTTGAATTTGAGAATTCCTTACATACTTTTAATGGTATTAGATTGTCCTCAAAAGTTTGAGCCGTAAAAATAATCTTATAAATATTATCTTCAAGTATTTTAGGTTTTATTAACAGCACTTTAATCAAATATTCGTGAAAATCATGAATGAGAGAGATTCCCTCTTCATATGTAAGTGTTTTTTCATAATTATGATGCGAAATAATTAATTTTACTCCCTTTTGAGAAGACAAATTAATAATTTCTTTTAATATGTCTTTATCTGTATTCATTTCAAGGTCTACATAATCAGGTTTAACGGCTATAAACAATTTATAAATTTTAAAGCGCTCGTTTTGTTCTATTTGAATTTGACCACCTTCAGATGAATCTCTGAAAGTAAAGATAACGGCAGCATGAGGACGAATAATATTCAATAAATCTCTTATGAAATCCACAGAAAGAGTATTAACGTTAGAAATATAATCAAATCTCAATTCAATTAGATTAGGTTTTGATTTTATAACTTTTTCAATTATTGGTTTAACTTCTTTAATAGTTGTATATCTAATTGGAATTGGAATACATAGATTATATTTCATGATTTAGAATAAATATAAAAAGAAATTTTATATTCCTATAATTTGTTTTATATCATCATCAGTGAAACTCAATGTATCTGTAGCATCAACTTTTTTCAGTTTTCCTCTTTTCTTATAATATTTAATAAGTGGTTTGGCATTCTTTTCATAAGCATCTAATCTACTTTTCAAAGTTTCTTCATTATCATCGCTTCTTTGCTCAAATTTAATTTCAGCACCACATTTATCACAAATTCCTTCTACTTTTGTTGGGAGTGTGTATTTATTATAGATCTCACCACAATTATTACAACTATACCTCCCTAAGATTCTTTTAAATATAATATCTCTTGAAACTTGTAATAATAGAAGTAAATCTACTTCGGTTATCTCTGATAATGCTTCTGCTTGATGTAAGGTTCGAGGAAATCCGTCAAGAATAAAACCACTTTTCTTAGCATCTTCTTTATTTAATCTATCTCGTACCATATCAATTACTACTTCATCAGGCACAAGTTCTCCTTTATCCATATAGCTTTTAGCTTTTAATCCTAATGGCGTTTCATTCTTTAGATTTTCACGAAAGATATCTCCAGTACTTATATGAACAATTTCAGTTACTACTTTTTTAATTTGTGAACTGAACGTGCCTTTTCCCGCTCCTGGAGGACCAAATAAAATTAATTTTTTCATATCTATCAAAAAATTCTATTTTAATTTGTAGATAATTAAATAGGGCATTAATTAAAATTATTTTGTCCTAAAAGATATTAATATTTCTATCCTGTAAAATATGAATATTCTATCTTTTTAGAAAAATATTCAACTAATCGCTTTTCCCTTAAGCTAAATACATTATTAAAATCGCTTTTTATAGAAGAACCATAGTATGAATTCCCAAAAAAGGTATTTGATCTTTTTATTGAATCTAATAATAGTTTTTTATTTCCTATGTGAAGATAAATAGATATATCATTAATAATTAATATTTTTGTTGGTTTTTTAGAGAAAATCTTTAATATATTGAAAGTTTTTTTAAAATTCTTACATGCATTTTTATAAAGTTCTTTCTTATTTCTTGCATTAAGGCGAGGTGGAATGATATCTCCTTTAAAGTAAAAATTATTGCAGATAATACTATTTTCATAAAAATCCACGATTTTACCTCCAATTTTAATATTATTAATCCATTCATTTGGAGGGGCAAAATCTAAAATACTAATTTCCTTTGGATTCATTTTTTTTGTTTCTATTAGAAATTGGACAAATTTAGCAGTGTAATAAGTCTTTTTTGTATCAGTTTCTCCATATAAGAGAGTGTGATTTCCAATACAATTTTCAAAGTTAAAATTATTTAGAAATAACATAAGCCAAAAATATTATTTTTGAAAAAAATCCGTCCAGGAAAATCCTTGACGCTTCAGAAATTTCAACATCAGAAAGCCTAAAATACAGCCAGGTATACTTGAAGCCGCGAATAATCCCCACCAATAGAAGAGATTAACTGGTGAAATTAAATTAGCGATTGTTGCTGCGATAAATACCGTCCCTATTGGATCTGTTAAAGCAGCATATTCTACATAATCAGGTTTTTTTTTCCGTAAAATATAAGCCATGATTCCAACAATTAAGGCGCCTGAGATACCTCCATGAAAAGCATGAATTGAACCAATTCCTAGAGGATATCTAAAAATAGCAATACCTAGGGAAGTTGTACATGCGAAAGTTAAGCCTATTAGAACACCAGTTATAGCATTAATAAAATGCGCCATAGGAAAAATTTTAGGGCCTCCTAAAATTTCAACAAAGGCAAAAGGATTGAAAAATGCTAATACAATCCCAACGGCTATAAATATAGCAGCTGTTGCTACTCTTTTTGTTAGATTAGTTTGAATTAGAGATTTCCCTTTTTTTTCATCCAGTTTTGTATTAGAATTTGTTTCATTCATTTTTTTCTACTCTTTGAGATATCTATTTTTCCATTTAGTTTACAATAATCTGAAAGATAAATTTCTTTAAAGTTTAATCATATTTTAAATTAATTTAAAAATTGTACCTAAATAAGAGAAAAAGTATGAAGCTTGGAGATCATAGTATAAAACCAACAAAAATTATATGCTTAGGACGAAATTATGTGGAACATGCAAAAGAAATGAAAGCAAAGATTCCAAAAGAACCAATTTTTTTTGTAAAGACATTAAATACATTGGTAACTAATGGGAATCCAATAATTTATCCTAAATTACTTTACAATACGCAAGAATATAATCGAGTGGATCATGAAGTAGAATTGGCTTTTATTGTATCAAAGACATGTAAAAATATTCAAAGTGAGCATGCATATGAATATATTGAAGGTTATACTATTTTTCTTGACATTACTGCTAGGAAAATGCAGATAAGTGATAGAAATATTAACTTACCATGGTACAGAAGCAAAAATTTCGATACATTTGGACCTATAGGCCCAAGAATAACTCCTTGTAGTGAGATTGAAGATCCTCATAATTTGGAACTTCAATTGAAGATAAACGGGGAAGTTCGTCAACATTCAAATACAAAATATTTGATCTTCAAAATTCCTGAAACTTTGGCTTTTCTATCTAAGTTTATTACATTAGTCCCTGGCGATATTATAGCAACAGGCACACCAAGCGGAGTAGGCCCAATCCAACCAAGAGATCTTATTGAAGCGTCAATAGAACAAATAGGAAAAATCACACATAAAGTTATTCTGGAAGAATGATTTTAAGTAATAATTATTTGATTCTTTTTAATTTCAATTTAGTTTTATTACCAGAATATATATAAACAAGAAATTTCATTATTTTCAGTAGAAGACAACGAGAAAAATAATGCTAAAAACTGTATTAATAGCTTCTCAATCCGCCTACCGTAGAACTTTATTATCTGATATGCTTTCTCCTCATAAAGGGATAAGAATAGCAGATGTTGCACGAAATGGACAAGAATCTATTAATATCATAAAAAGTAAGAATCCTGATGTTTTAATTCTCGATATCGAATATGAAAATAAAGATTGGCTAACACCTTTTAATTTTATAATAAAACAATTCAACATAACTACTATTGTATTGACAGATGTAGATCCTAAAAATATGGATTCTCTTGAAGTTCCTCTCGTTCTAAAATCTTATGATTATATTGTTAAACCTATCGGCGTTTGGAAGGATGTACTTCCAACTATTGGAGATAAATTAATATCAAAAGTGATTCTAGCAGATATTGGAAAAAATAATAAAATTGATAACAAGATACGTTTTTTAAATAAACAAATTTTTATTCAGCAAAGCCAAAAAGTAAAAATAAAGCCAGAAGTCCAATTTAATAAAATATTAGAATCATCAATAGAGCATAGATCAGAAGATTATTTTTTAGACCTTACTCCAATTACTATTACGAAGGTGTCTACAAAAATCATAGTAATTGGTGCCAGTGTAGGTGGTCCGAGAACTTTAAGAACAATCTTAAGTGATGTCCCTCGAGATTTTCCAGCACCCGTTTTAGTCGTACAACATCTAAACCATCTTTTCATGCGACAATTTGCCACGTCTTTAAAAAATATTTGTAAAGTTAACGTAAAAATTGGATTAAATTATGAAGAGATAAAATCTGGAACAATATATCTCTCACCAGGAGATAAACACATGCAAGTTACTGCTAAAGATAATAAACCTTGTGTAAGAACGTATGAAGGAGAACCCGTAAATTTCTGTAGACCTTCTGTAGATGTGTTGTTTTATTCAACAGCAAGAGTATATAAAGAAAAAACACTTGGCATTTTATTAACTGGAATGGGAAGAGATGGAGTAGATGGACTCAAAGCGATTAAATCCAGAGGTGGAAAGACAATAGCGGAGTCAAAAGATACAAGCGTACTATATGGAATGCCAAAAGTTGCTGCTGAAACAGGTGCTGCAGATTTAATATTACCAAATTATAAAATAATTGATGAAATGATCAAATTTACTAGTTAAAATTTTTTAATAAAAACTATTAATTAATTATAATGAGTATAGAAGTTAGCGAAGAAGTTAAGAAAAAAATCTGTGAATTAATCTCAACACCTGGTATTGGGATTGAGGACATATCTAAAGAAGTAAATTTGGATTATGATACAGTTATGAAAACATTATCTGAGGAATATTTCAAATATAATCTTGATCATGGACGTAGTCTTTGTTGTAGATTTTAATTTTTTTTAATTTTTTTTTTCTTGTAATTGAAAATATTGTTTAAGAGGTTGCTACGAAAAAGTAATTTAAAATTCAAATTATAAGTAAATGAAATATTTCTATATCCATATTACTTATAAGTCATTTTAATTTTGTGAAAAAGTTTGGTGCAATTTAAAGTAATTAATCCAAAAGTAGAAGTTAGTGGAAAGTCTATATTAGGAATGGTTGAAGGATTACCTACTGTCAAGGAAAGAATATTACAAATTTTAATTGATAATAATATTGAAAATCCTCAAAAAGATAAATGGTATCCTCAACAAAACTGGTTAGATGCATTTAAAACAATATTTGAAGTCTTTGGGCCAAATACACTTTATGTAGTAGGAAATAAAATTTCTGAGAATACAAAGTGGCCACGAGAATTTGACAGTATCGAAAAGGCTCTGGCATCTATAGATATTGCTTTTCACATGAGTCATAGAATAGAGGATAAAATTCTTTATGATCCGGAAACAGGAACTATGAAAGAAGGAATTGGTCATTATAGGTTTGAAAAAATTGATGATAAAGAAGTAAAAATGATATGTAATAACTCTTATCCGTGTGATTTTGATAGAGGGATAATTACAAATACAGCAAGAATTTTTGTTCCAAAAAATTCAAAGTTTCTACGAGTTGAGCATGATGATTCAGGACTTTGTAGGAATAATGGAGATAATCAATGTAATTATATTGTCAAATGGTTTTAAATTTCTAAAATTATACCACTCTGTTGTAGACTCCAAAACTGAATAATTTTAATAAAATTTTTTAATGTTGTTTTATTCTAAATCACACTAAGTTCAAAACAATATTTTTCTAAGAAACTTAGGACGCAAATTAAAGCGGTTTCAATATATAATAGATATTGAATAAGTTATTCATAAAAATTTCGCGTTCTTAACCTTAGGAATATTTTTTGAATTATAATAAGAAAAATTAAACGGTGAGAGTATGTGAGTGAAAAAGGAAAAGTTGTTGTAAAGGCTCTTGTGACCGGAGGAAGTGCGTCAGGTGGCCCGCCAATTGGACCTACTGTTGGACCTACTGGCATAAACGAAAATTATTTCGATTTTCGATGCATACATTAAAGATGTAGTAGACGAGATCAATAAACAGACAATGGTCTTTAAGGGGTTAACTGTACCGGTTAGAATTGAATGTGATACAGAAACAAAACAGTTTGAAATATTCATTGAAACACCTTCTACAGCATCATTATTACTTAAAGAAGTTGGTGCTGAAAAAGGAACTTCTGCCACTTCAGAACAAATAATTGGGAATTTGACACTTGACCAAATTCAGAATGTAGTTGATGGCAAAAGAGAGAAATTTTTAGATAAGACATATAAAACAGCTGTAAAGACAGTGTTAGGAACAGCATTATCAGTAGGACTAACAGTAGAAGGAGAAGATCCTAGGATCATCCAAAAGCGAATTGATAATGGACAATATGACGATAAAATAAGAGGTGAATAATAGAATTTGAAAGTAGATGATAAATTATTAAGAAGATCATTAGATGCTGCTATTGATTTTTCAGTAATAAAAAAAGAAGGCTTTAAAGATAAAGTAAGAAAATTTGATGAGTCCATTGATCTTATCATCAATATTAAAGATGTTAACTTAAATGATCCAAAAAACCGAATTGATAAAGAGATTATCTTATCGAATGAAATAGTTACGAATGATAAACCAAATATTTGTGTGATTGCGTCTGATGAGATATTACTAGAAGCAAAAAAACTAGGGGTTGATACTATCGATTCAGACGGTTTGGTTAAATTAAATAGTGAAGAGAAAAAATCCAAGAAAAAATTTGCTAAAAAATATGATTACTTTGTTGTAGAAGATAAAATGATGAGAGATGTTGCTCGATATTTAGCAAGATTTCTTGGACCTGTTGGTAAAATGCCAAAACCTTTCCCTACGGGATATGGAATTATTTCTAGTCCTGAAGATTTAAAAACAGCTTATGAACGATATAAAAAAATCATTAGAATTCAAATGAAAAAACAACCTATTATTTTCGCTAAGATTGGTAAGAAAACTATGAGTATAGACAAATTATTTGAAAACATGAAGACTATCGTAAATTTCATAGCAGATCAAATGCCTCATAGGTTCAATAATTTTAAATCGATGTATCTTAAATCTACAATGGGAAAATCTGTAAATGTAACAGAAGAATTCCTAAAAACTATCGAGGTGTGAACTTATGATTAAAAATAAACATATACCACAATGGAAAATTGATGAAATTAATCATTTAGTTGATTTATTTAGAAATTACAAAAATATTATTGTTATTGAAGTTGCACATATTAATGATATGCAAATTCAAACTATGCGTAAAATTTTAAGAGGAAAAGCAGTATTCAGAATGTCCAAAAAATCACTTCAACTCCGCGCAATAGAACAATATAAAAGTGAAGCCAAAAAGAAAAGTTTAGATGAATTAGCAGATCACATCCCAGGTCAATCAAGTCTTGTTTTTACTAATCTTGATCTATTTGAATTAAAGAAGATCTTTATGAAAAATGAGTGGATGGTTCCAGCAAAGCCAAACGAAATCACCCCTGTAGATATTTGGGTCCCCGCGGGAGATACAGGTTTACCAACAGGACAAGTTATTAGTGAATTAAACATGACTTTACGATTGCCAACGAGAATTATGAATGATACTATATATATTCGAGAAGATACAAGAACACATAAAACTGGTGATTTAGTTAATGTTAAACAAGCAGCAGTTTTGAAAAAATTAGGAATTACACCAATAGAATCCTTAATTAAAATTCACTTTGCATGGTGTGATGGTGAAATAATACCTGAGGAAATATTATACATGGATATAGAAAAATTTGAACAAGACGTTGCTACAGCTTATAGAGAAGCACTTGCAATTTTATTCGAGATGCCATTCTTCTTGGAAGATATGAAAGAGGATTATATTCGAAAAGCTGCTTCTGAAGCTAGTGTATTAAATTCTATTATTTTCGGGGAAGGAATCCAAGTTCAAATAAAGAAAGAAAAGCCTAAAGTCGAAGAAAAAGAACCTGAAAAGGAAGAAGAAAAGGAAGATGTTGGTATTGGAGGATTGTTTGGATAGAAAATTAAGATTTTTTTTTAAATTTCAATTAAAATTACAAATATAATGATAAAAAAATAAAAAAGAGGTTAGATAATATGGAAAGTATTTATGCAGCTTTATTACTCCATAAAACTGGAGGTAAAATTACCGAAGCAAACGTAGAAAAGGTATTAACTGCCGCAGGTGCGAAAGTTGATAAAACAGAAATCACAAAACTAATTGCTGGTCTAAAAGGAACAAAGATTGAGGATATTATAAAATCTGCTAGCACTATACCTGTAACTGCTGCTCCAGCAGGAGGTACTGCTGAGAAGAAAAAAGGAGAAAAGAAGAAAAAAGAGGAAGCTAAAGAAGAAGAGGAACCTACAGGGATTGGCTCATTATTTTAACCAGAATGCATAGATCGTCAATCTCTATGAAGTTGGTTGTTAATGAGGGTTATCTTAATCAATGAGATCGTTTTCGTGTATTAACTAGGTTTTCAACCTAAAGGATATATTAATTTTTTTATTTACTTTTTTTACATTTTATAATTCTTTAATAATAGTTTGAATCATTATCATATCAAATGTCTCTCTAAATCGCAAACTTTTTTTTAAATTCTATTTTTTTTTAAATTACATTTCAATTTTTAAAATTTGAAAATATTTCAAGAAGATTTAAAATAGAGTAATCGAAAAAACTAATAGACCTGATTAAAAATGGCTGGAAAATTCCTTAAATTCTTTACTCCATTTGTAAAGGTGATGCCGGAAATTAAACAGCCACAACGCGAAGTTGCTTTTAAAGAGAAATTTATCTGGACCGCTATAGTCTTGATAATTTACTTGATCATGAGTAATATTCCGCTATATGGAATAAAGATTGAAGAATCCACAGATTATTTTTATTGGTTAAGAGTTATTCTTGCTAGTCAAAGGGGAATGTTAACAGAATTAGGTATAGGACCAATAGTAACATCTGGTCTTATTATGCAATTACTTCTGGGTTCCCGAATAATAAACGTGAACATGGCAGATCCATACGATAGAGCGATGTTTAGCGGAGCTCAAAAAGTCCTTGCTATATTTTTAACAATCTTCAATGCTACAGCTTATATTTTTGGTGGAGCTTTTGGTTCTTTAGGCCTTGCAGAAGGATTCTTTGTTTTTTTCCAATTATTGTTCGCAGGAATAATTATTATATTACTAGATGAAGTCCTCCAGAAAGGTTGGGGGCTTGGAAGTGGTGTATCCTTATTCATAGCTGCAGGTGTTGCTGGACAAATCTTTTGGAATTGTTTTAGTTTTGTTCCTACACCTAGTGTGGCTGATGGAGGAGATGGTTTACCCAGAGGAATTGTCATAGCCTTCTTTACGGCATTGTTTGATGCCAACCCCGACAACTTGGGTCAACTGGGAGCACTTTTTACCCGAGCTAATTATCCCTCGCTACTAGGTATAATTACTACTATAGCTATATTCTTGATCGTAATTTGGTTCGAGTCAACACGTGTTGAGATACCACTTGCATATCGTGGTAGTCGAGGCTTTAAAAGTAAATATCCAATGAAATTACTTTATGTTTCCAACATTCCTGTCATTTTAGTCAATGCATTGTACGCAAATATTCTATTCTTTGGACAATTATTTGCTGGACCTGACTCTGCGCTACGTGCAATTAACGGAGGCCCGTTCCCCGATTTCTGGGTTGATTTAATAGGCGTATTTAATCCTGTAACGGGGGGGGCAGTTCAAGGCACTCAGCTTGTTCCAACAGGAGGATTAATATATTTACTCACGCCCCCAATAGGACTTGGAGAATTAGCAGCAAATCCTCTTCGAGCTGTTATTTATCTAGTGATATTTATATTTCTATGTGTGATGCTCGGCCGTGTCTGGGTTGAGGTTTCAGGACTCGCGCCGCGTGATATAGCTCAACAAATATTAGATTCAAAAATGCAAATCCCTGGATTTAGAAGCTCTGCAAAAATAATTGAAAGAATTCTTAAAAGGTACATACCGACTCTCGTCATTCTAAACGGATTTATTATAGCATGTTTAAGTTTTGGAGCAGACAGTCTAGGAGCGTTGACTTCTGGCACGGGTCTTCTTATAGCAATAGGTATTATTCACCAATATGCCGAACAAATTTCGAAAGAGCTCGCTGCGGCACAATATCCTGGCATGAGAGCGATGCTCGGAATGGATTAGGGTTATTCTCCTCATATTTTTTAAACTTTAAAGTTAATAAAGACTCCCAAATTCTAAAATGAACTCAAAATGACCGTAAAAAAAGGTTAAATAAAAATAAATTGAAACTAATAAAGCATGAATTTATTATAGACACACATAGTCATAAAATCATCGACTTCTCGTTGGGTATCTCCAAATATTTTTACCATGTGTCCAGAATCAGTCTTATGAATTTCAACTCGAAAACCAGCTTCAAGAGCCATGCGTTTAATCATTAAGGATTCAATTTCGCTTTTTTCTCCTTCGAGTAAATATTCTGCTATATAATTCCCTTGAGAGATTGTTCGAAAAAGCCTAACTGGTCTAGAACGTATCTCTCCTGTACAAGCTCTATAAACGCAAAGACCTGTATCTGTCTCTGGTTTTTCTAATAAAATAACTTCGCTATTAGTTTCATCAAAGCAAAAAATCATATCTCCTATACTTGCATTCTCTATAATATCTTTGGCATATTCTTTATGCATTTTCGCTAAATATTTTGAGAAGGATTCTTCATCTCTAATAGGTTGGCATGCTTGATTAAGTAATTTGGTTGCAGTATAATCGTCATTATTTATCCATTTAGCCAACACCATTAATCGATGATAACTGCATCTATAAACATCATCATCACGATATCCAAACCGACATGGAAGATATTTGTGATGGCAACATGCGAAATCTTTCGAAAACTGTATAGGTTTCATCTAGTATACTAGATTATTTTTAGTATAAATATTTATTTAATCAATAAAATTCTTTTAAATTAAACCTAAGAATCTTCTCCTAAAAATAAAATTATTATATTCAGGTGGATCTAAGGTTATTCCATCTTCAGAGTATCCGTAAGCTTTAGTTTGCAATTTAAATTGACGAATAAGTTCTGACCTGACTTGGGCTCTAGTCCATAATTTTTCCTCGTAAATCGAAATAAGTACTATTTTATGTTCATGAGCAAATCTATTTTTCTGCTCAGCATTTGCCCTATAATGCTGCCAAGCTAGAAAATCCTCATATGTCCCTTTAAAGTACTGATTCGGCCAATGCCAATATTGATAACCACGAGCTTCAAAAAGTACTGGGATAGGTGTTGAGCAACCTGGAATTCGAACTATTGCATATCCGTCAAACACAAGATTTGGACTAAATAAGGAACCTGAAGGTGATACCCCAATCTCATCTAAATCAATATCACCTAACCTCTTCTCTGATTCAAATGGTGAATCAAATGTTGCTTCTAAATATTTATGACTATGTTTCTGATGTTCTGACATCTTACACGAAGGGCATCCAGTTCTAGCATCTCTTATACTTTGAAAAGTTATTTTAACAATTTCTTCACAATCTAGACATTTCCATTCTAAACCTTCTGTCGCCCAAGTCTTAGTACCATCAAGAGCATAGGAAGCTTTTATCTTATTAAACTTTACTTTAGGAGTCTTTAACCTAAATCCTTCATTTAATCCCCTATCTCTAACCGTCTCATAAGAAAGCGAAGCGTCTATATGAAAGCAACTTGGGCAACGTTCATATTCGAAATATGTCTTTGCCATACACTCTCTTTCCTCACCACATTGACCACACTTAACCTTAATCTTTCTGTCAGAAGGAAATCCTCCTATTGAATCCCAATCTTCCTGAGTCTTTGGAAAAATTATTAAATCTTCCCGTTCACCTACTTCTTGTACTATACTTTCAAAAGTATACACCCTTCTTGACTTATGATAACATTTTTGACATAATCCTTCACCTTTAAGCATCTTGTTTTTTATACTTGAAGGATTTGTAAAATATTCATGACCTTCTGGGCACTTTATTTTAATTCTTTTGGCTGATGAATCACCTTCCAATAAATCGAATTCCCTCTGAGTCAATGGTGAAACCAATTCATAATCAATTGAATTTAACATATCTTCGATGTTTTTAATATTATAAGTGAACCTCTCTGGAGCAGAAAGTTCAAGATAATCCTTGACGAATTTAATGTATTGATGCTTAACACCCGAAATAGATCTATGTATCTGATTCACTAATTTGTTAGTGAACTTTAATAAATAAATGACAGAAATGTAAATTTTCACCTTGGGAGCGATCTTGTTAGGCTTTGATTCATCTTGTCGAGATAAACTGTCCATTAAATCTGCTTTTTCACTATGCAAGTATTGCATTGCATTTCTAGTAATATAATTTAATGCTTCTTGTTCAGTCATGCCATTTGTGTCTCTCATAATATTCTCCGACTCTTGATCTAGGAAGTTCAGAACTTCTCTTAATATAGATCTAAAGACATTATCACCTAAATACTGGGGCAATCGTGGGAAACGTTGTGCGATATAATTATTTGGATCGCCTGGCATTAGGTGCATTCCTACTGGTGTACCCAACAATCGAGAGCGGCTTACCATATCTGCCCATACTTCAAAATTGGATGGGATATATTCATACTCAATTTGCTCTTGCTTTTGCGGTTCACTAAGAGTAGCCCAATCTATTGCTTCTCTCAGATCTTCATCAATCCAATTTTTCATAGCAATCTCTGCTCTAAGTGTGTCAGCAATCTTAGCATCAAAGTGGACTCGAACTTCTTGGTGTCTTGATTCTAAAATATCTTTAACGGCATCCTTCAATTCAAATAAACTGTCAGCTGAATCACCGCCGACAATCATAAGATTTCCAATAGTCATGCCGATTGACCCACCGAAGCCTCCCATCATCGCACCCATAAACATCATCACCGTGAAGAAGCTGTCACGGATATAATCTTTCCGATTATCTTTCTGAATTTGAGCTTCTTGTGTTTGTTGCCTCATCTCATTCATCTGCTCTATGGTCAGTTGCTGCTGAGCAGCTATATTCTGAAGGTTCAGCGAAGTTTGGGGCCTCACACTTGCCCACATAAACTGAGTGACTGCGCTGAAAAGGAACTCACGCCCGGTCTCAGCAAGCCCACTGAGGTATATTTGTGCTGTCTCGTCCCAACCAAGATCTGCTACCGCGTTGGTAACGTAGGCTTCAATCCAGGGGTCAACAAATACTTCTTGAATACTTTCAGAAATCAGCGCTTTCGTGATTTTAAACATGTTATATCCAAGACCTCTAGATACGGGATTAAGAAGGCTATTGAATAATTCTCCTGCATTCATATTATTATAAAGATTAGCTAGCCTTTTTCCAGCAGTCCCTGCTTGAATCGCATCATCTAACTTATCAAATAGATTATTAGCTAATTTACTAAATGCTTTGTCAATTACAATCGTAGCGCCCATTACAATAAGAGTACTAATAATAGTGACAAATATGGTGTAACATGCCTCGGAAAGTCTCTGCTGAGTCTGTTCCGCAATGGTAAATTGGTATGTGTATTCTAAAATCGCTTGGTGGGCAGATTGCATGGTCGCAATTTGATAAGCTTCTTCTGGTGTGATGTCATCTCTCTCCACGGAAATATCCCTATATTTTTCTATGCAAAATTCGAGAATAATATGACCTTCGTACCCCTCAACATTGTTATATAGATCTTCCATATCAGCAAGACGTTCTTCTAAAAGTATTGTAAAACTTGAATTTAAAATTACTTCTCCTGTAATTGCATTAAAAATAAATTCCGGAATATAGTCAATGTCCAAAAGTGGAAGTTGATTTCCCAGTGAATCTACATAGTAAGGCACAATATTCACGATATCTGACATAATTAAGCGATTCTCCACAGTATCTTCGGGGATCAACTGTATGATATCTGTAGTGCCATTATAGACTTTGTAAATGTGATAATATTCTTCTTCAAGAGCGCCATATTGTTCATGATCTACATAAATAGGATAGTCAAGGTAAAACTCTGGAGCTAAAACTGTATCAGAATCGATAAACTGTAATGAGGGTCTCACGCCAACCATGTACGGAATAATGCGATCATATGAAATACTATCTTCAGGATCGTTTTCAGTTGCCTTATAAATCTCATCTTCTAAGTACATAATGGAATTTCTCATGTAAAGGGCTCGCAGATCATGGGGTTGAGTGAGATCTAAGCTATCTAATATTGGAAGTTGCTCAATAGATATTCCATAAAATTCCTCTATATCTTGATTGAAGAATGACATCAACAGGGGATCATCAAAATCCGAATATTGCAGATAAGATCGTGTCTGCTGCGAATAATCTAATAATAGTGGGTTAAATTGAGTGCCGAAAACGGTCGTCTTCTCGATATGAGCAGGGGCAAGAATAACCTCTCCCTCATATATATGCTTGTCCGTCTCAGCTTTTACTGGAGTATAGACTCCTGCCTTACTTCCTTGAAGTGTATTTGGCATGATATCGCCAAAATATCTATCCATCCACCACTTATCCGAGAGCGTCTTGGTGTCTTGATATTCCTCGTTATAAGTGGTCTGAGAAGCTAAATAGTTGTTTATCTCTTTTTGCTGCGCAACTGCCATAGCAGAGTTTAAAAGCCAATACATAAGCATACCGACAATAAAACCAATTGCAGTCCCGAAACCTGGCCACGCCGAGCCTATTGAAGTACATGCTCCTATTATACCAGTCAAAGCTATTCCCGTGACCTTTCCAACTACAAATGCCGTTAATTGTGAAACTACTTGCCATGCGATATCTCCAATGATTTTCTCAGCAGAAAGAGATTCTATAAATACTTGATGCGTAAGTCGCATCGCAAATCTGATTAAATCACTGGACGTCCCTGTATATTGCGATTTCCAGATATCAAATAAAGAATCTCTGAATGTAGGCTCTACAAACATGCCATCATAACTGTCAGTATCTTGATAATTAATTGATTCATGACCGGTATATTTTAATGTCATTTTCAAAGCTATGTCATCATCTGCGGTAGCCGCACTTGTAATAATATGTTTCTCTGTAATCATGACCTTATGAGGCTCGAAATAGGAGTTTCCATCGTAATCGAAGCCAATTCCGACCACTTCGCCATCTGAGTCGGCAATAAAGATTGTACTGTGAAGACCATCACCATCTTCATCATAGTAAAGGTATCTATACCCTTCAAGGTTATCTGGAGCATATCCTCGGACGTTATCATAATATACTCCCGTTTCTGGAACCACCTCGATAACATCAGCGACAATCTTTTGTTCGGTTAAATAATCATTAATTCCTGTACCCTCATTATAAGTAGCCGCAATTGAGATAACTTTCTGAGTTGCTAAAATATTATCAAATTCCACAGAACCGTTAATTATAATTCTTCTATCAAATATAGCTGGAATTCCATCTCTAGGATGGGAAAGGGATAAAAGATTCTCAAGGGCAGGAACGTAGGTAATAACATCATTGGAACTATCTTCATCTCCATTATCATTGATAACTGGCACAAGATTATTGTCTAAGTTATATACTTCCGATAACTCGTTTGGAAATACATCATCATAATATCTGGTGCTTACAACCTCACCATACTCGAAATCTCTAAACGCATAGGACATACTTGAATCGGAAATAATATGTGTGGAATTCCTATATTCTGTCAAGTATCCCTCATATTCTTCTTGACCACCTTCTAAGTTCTCAGAACCGTCTCTTAGTTTGAAATGAATATAAGTAACTTCTGTGGAGTAAAGAACTGTATATGAGCTGTAAAAGGTCTGCTCATAGGATACTTCATGATCAATATATCCATCATAATCATCATCTTTTTGAATTAAAGTGGTTAGCTTCTGTATTCTATAAGTTATTGTGCTATTAGTGATAATGGTACGCTGAGCAGTCGTTATATATTCGGGATCTTTACTATCAATAGAGTATCTCTCAGTCTTTCTTACATCATTTACTTTATCAGTATGAACTTCTGTAGTTGCTACTTCTTGGACAAGCGTATGGAACGTAATCTCTCCCGCTGGGTTGATGTAGCCATATTTGAAACTATCATAGACTCCATTCTGGGTGATATCATCCTTCTGGATTACGAGCTCATGGGTACAATCCTCATCAAAATCAAAGAACTCTAGCAATGTCTTTGGATCGTTAACTTTTGTGAAGTTATCGAAATCTTGATACTGCTCTATCTTATCTAATGAATAGGTCGTATCAACATCATCATAATCTACAAACTTATTATTTCTCGTGTAAGCAAAATATTCAAACATAGAATCTTCAGATCCAACTGCATACTCTTCCATAAGGAGGAAGTAATCAATATCATTGTATTCAAAGTCCACATAGAGCGAATCATTCTTGGTCCATAATGGAACTTCAGGATTATTATTAATAGCAGCTTGTAAAAATCTAAATTGGGTATAATCTGAATATGCCCCCTCTGTGAAGTTAAGATAAATAATAATTTTCTCAAAATTATCTAATGTATATCCACTTGGAGCTGAAATTTCAATTAATTTTTCACTTGAGTATATATTTACATTATCTGGATCAAAATCTTTCCCAGTTTCGTTGAAAAAGTACCCTTTAATCAGCATAATATCGAGGTCTTGGGCGCTAGAGTAGTCCTGTGATAAGGTAAAATTTGCAGTTTGTATATTTTTATCATATGGGTATACAATCTCAACAGCTATATTTCTGGCTTCAAATTCATTAAGCGTCTGGTTATAATATACAGAATCGTACTCCTCCGAAGTATCATCATACCACTCAAACATAATATCTAAGGTGCTGATATCAACATTTGGAGCTTCTATGGTGTGCCATTCTTTCCACGCATTATCATCTGCCCATGAAACGTAAAGATAGCTGAAGTTCGCAATATGGGGTTGATAATAGTCGTATAGATCAGTAAGGTCTTCCTTGTTCTCAGTATAGGCGTCATAATACTCTCCTGAATACATTGGGTTCCAAATAATATCATAAATTCCTTGCGAAGTATTTATGGCAAAAAGTTCGCTAAATCTCTTCTTCAGTCCCTCTTACTTTATACAGTATATCGGGAGCAAATTGAAATACCTTTAGAAATCCGCCGAAAATTACGGATATTATATCCATATCAACTATTTCGCTTATCAGTTGATGCTAAGAATCGATTAGCAATACTTCTTGATTGTTCAAGCATGAGTAGAGGAGTATTTCGGTTATTTAGTCCACATCCCTCTTCCAAATTAGTGTCTATTCCAATTTCAGATATGAGAATAAATAAAATTTGTGAAAGATATTTGGAATATGAAAATGTAAAAGAAGATGCGAAATTAGAAAACGTTATCCAGAAATTTAAAGATGATGATGTTGAGCTTTTTTTACAAAAACCAAATATAATTACAAGGGCTCATATAAAAAATCTTTTACGCCCAGACAAATTACTTCCTGCGTTAGCTACGTTACTTAGATTTGGAACAATTTATTCTATTATGAGATCTCCAAAAAGTTTCAGCTTCTGGTATCGATTCTTCGAACTTAGATGTTTTTATGCATATGTCCAAGATCTTATGGAACATTTTGAAAGTGAAGATAAAGAGAATTTTATTAATTTTATTAAGAATATGGCAATAAGATTACAGATTGAAAATAGAGATGAGATGATTAATTTAATTGAACTACACCTAGTTCATAAAAAAATTAGTTTTCCTCTATTCAAACACTTGCTTAACACGTACTACTACATTGAATTCTTCTTTAACTTAAAAACTGAAATATTTTTGGGAGAAAATGAAGATAATTTAATTAAATTATTTCAAAATGAAATGCAATTTAGCAACTTTCTTAAACAAACTCAAGAGATTTTCAATATAGTGGGATATACCATATTGAGTCAAGTAATTTTAGATAAAGAGACACATCTTACGATAGAGCAAATTGATCGTGTGAATGAATTTTACAAGGATTCTTCCTGTTTGATAGATCTTGTATGTCATTACCTAAGTGAACTCACACATGAGCAATGTTCTGAAGGGAAAGAGGAACAGTTAATTAAAACAATCCATTTTATCAGTAAGTTATATTTTTCCTCAATAAAATTTATACGTGAATTCTACCAAATAAGTGAAGAACAAAAGGTAACTGAAGTATGGAGGTAAATGAGATGCAAAAATGGAATATAGCATATCGAATTAATAGTCAATATGATTTCACTCCAATTATTATAAATTTAGAGAATGTAGAGAGAGATCCAAAAGTAAAATTCATCAAAAAACAACTTTTGGAAGAAGAACATCATCCTTTGCCTAAGAATTTGAAAATTGCGATAATTGATTTTAAGGGTTCTCCAGTTTTTATGTGTGGTATAATGATTCAAAATATTATATTCACTTATTACATTGAAGAATGGTGTCATAAAATCAAGTTTTACAAATTAATATTTAACGTACTACAATTAGCAAAAGATCTCACCTTTTTTGCATTTAGTAATTATGAGCGAATCAAACTTTTGAATATGTATCACTACTTACAAGTACAGGGAGATTATGTCTCTGAATTTAGTTTTATTAAAGAATTTCCAATAATCAACCTTCAAAAAGAAAACTATAGATATGAATCTCTAACAGAAGCATTTTATTCAATAAATCCCAATTCAGCGATATTGACAGGGGATTCCTTATTTCGAAATAACAAATTAGTCAATCAATTATTCAATGCTCAAAAATTTGACGAGATTATCTCCCACAATAGAAATTGTTTATTGAATGAAAGTCTACTCTTTCAAAAAAGATGGTATAAAAATTATAAATTATAAGGTGAAAAAGAAAAATTTTATGAAAAAATTTAAAGAAAATGGTGATTCCAACTGACAGGAAAACTCAAAACAAAATACAAGAATATACAAATTCCAGAGATATTAGTTGAAAATATGTACATTCTATTTCCTTACTTCGGTTATAGAAGTCATCATGAATTTATAATTGAAGCTATAAGAATTAGGATCGAAAAGTTAATAGACAAACATTATCACTTGGAAAAACTTCGAGAGCAGAAATCCATTAAAAAGTTTTTCGATGAAAGGAGTGATTAAATCATTTTTAGCAGCCACAACATTAAATTACAGTCCCATGTTGGTTGGATAATTGATGAAAGTTTATATGTTTAGCTTTTTTTATTATTTCTAAGATATTTTATAAAGTTAGAAAAAAATACAGAGTTAGAATTACAATAACTATTATAAAAAGAAATCTAATAGAAATTTTTAGTTTTTTTCAATATTATAACAAAAATTCACAAATTTATTTTTCAGATTTAATTTAGGAAAGAAGAAAATGGCACGCATTGCTTTAGATACGAAAATAATCGAAAAATTAAGATTAGTTAGTTCCAAGTTAAATATAAAAACAAGCAGCGTGCCAGATATTATTGAAAGATTATGTGATAAAACATTAGAGTTAAGCAAACTTGTTATGAAGCTTTCTCTCGTGTCCAAAAAAACCACTCTAAAAGATCTTTTCAAGGAACTTTTCTATCTTGAAAAATTATTAACTAACAAAGAGAAAATAATGTTTGAGATTTTTAGGGAATCCCATAATAACCATACAATATCACTTAAAACCATAATTAAACGAATGTCCTGGCAAAAACCTTGTACTACTCAAGAAGCAAAAACTCTTATAGATAAATTAGGAGAACAAGGATTAATATTTAAAATTGAAAAATGTCCTCATTGTGGTACTCCCTTTTATTATTTGCCTGATTTCTGTGAAAATTGTGGTCATGTATTGATCCTACAAAAAAAAAAATTCAAGGATAAACGGTTTAGACCAAGATATGCGATAGAAATAACGGATGAAGGAAAATCCTATGTAATTGAACTCATTAATTCTTATATCTATATGCATGCTTTCTTTAACTCCTGGAATAAATATATTGGATTAAAAGAAGCCTCTGAACTATAATCGTACCTATCTCAAGCATAATATTCTTATGAGGATCCCTACTGAATGTATACAATTTATATCTTTTAAGAGATAAAATAATTTCAATATATTTAAAAAAACACTACACTTTTTAGTTTAAATTAAGCAATGAATTCTGATAATTTTAAAAAGTAACTTATTTAAAGATTTATTGGTTCTTTATTATTTATCTCTATTTTGGTTTTAAAAAAAGAGGATGTAAATCATCCAAAGTGTCATACCCATTATTCTCAAATTGGTTTGGACCGAAATCCTTTACAAGTTTCTTCTTTATTTCAATATCAATAACTGGGATTAAAAGTAATGAAAATATAAGCATCGATAAGAGCCCTATTATCACAGATATTAAATAAAATGAAATTACTATTATTAAAACTGGGAAAAATAGCGCAATTGGCATTCCAATTTGAATTTTCTTCATATTAAGATCTCCAGATTTACTTCCCTTTTCTGAAAATGTCAAGGCAGCATAATCTTGATGAAAAATGTTATCTTTAAATAGATTTTCTCTATTGTATTTCAAATAACCGTGGAAGATAGAACTATTTTTAACTGTAATTTTATGACATGCTACGATATCTAATCTAAAGATCTTACAATTATCTACATTTATATTCCTGCTTTTGATTATTCTTATCTCATGAGCTATAATATCTTTCACAGAAATATAAGAAGAAATATTTTTAAATTTAATAG
>JAHQWK010000027.1 GCA_029856145.1 Promethearchaeia archaeon | reverse complement strand
TCACTAAACTGCTTCTATAACGAATAACATCAACCATTTTTTTTCCAAACCATAGTTCGGGAGCATCCAAAATATGGTAATCAGATATATCAAGTCCAGTTTCAAATTCTTGAAATGGTATTAATGGTCCTAGATATAGATTTGGATAGTTAAAATGACCAACGAAAAATCCAGGTGGACTAGCTCCAAATATTTCTACATCTCTTCTCGTTTTATCTAATTCAAAGGGGACTAATGATTTCATTACAGACTTTTTTAATAGAATTGGGCATGTTTTTTTACCACATAATAAGCGTGCTCCCTTACATCGAAGACAAATATTTTTCTCTGTCGGGGGTCTTACCAATCTTTTCTCTCTCTAA
Source organism: Promethearchaeia archaeon (assembly GCA_029856145.1). GTDB lineage: Archaea > Asgardarchaeota > Lokiarchaeia > Sigyniarchaeales > SOKP01 > Loki-b32. The sequence goes on along the minus strand of JAHQWK010000027.1, from coordinate 16,013 downwards.
ATTAATTTCCTTTAAAAAAATGAGTTTCTTCTAATATAAAAAAGGTAAAAGAGTTTAAATTTTTAATATTTATATTAAAAGAGCTAAGTGCTTCATGAATAATGAAATTTATATAATTCCTTTTAAATAAGGTTTACATGTAAAGGATAAAATATTTTATTTTTTCCTATTTACTCATATTAATTAAAATATTATAGTAACAAAAAAGATTAAGTGATTGAAATTTCTCAAAATCAAAATTTGATGACAGAATTAGTTGCTATTAAGGTTTTAAACTTAATTAAAAGATTTGGATCCCTCGTTGCTGTAAACGATGTTTCTTTTGAAATTAATCAAGGTGAAATCGTTGGAATTCTTGGTCCTAATGGTGCCGGTAAAACCACAACAATTCGATTATTGACGAGTGTTTTTCAATTAGAAAACAACGCAAAAATTGAAATTTTTGGAGATGATATAACACATAATCCAACTAAATATAAAAAGAATTTTGGAATCGTCCCTGAAATTAGCAATGCTTTTTCAGATTACAGTGTATGGCAAAACCTCATGTTTTCAGGTGGGATATATGGAATTTCAAAAGATGAGATTGAAAAACGCTCAAAAAAACTTTTAACTCAATTTAATTTGATAGATAAGGTGTATTCTAAAACGAAAACACTTTCAAAGGGACTTAAACAGCGCTTAAATCTCTGTCTTGCCTTACTTCATGATCCACCTATTCTAATTCTTGATGAACCTACCAGCGGTTTAGATCCAATTTCTGTTAATCTAATGAGAAACCAAATTCTTAAATTGAAAGAGGAAGGTAAAACAATACTTATTACTACTCATGATATGCGAGAAGCTCAGAATATGTGCGATAGAATTTTAATCATGAATAAGGGAAAAATCATTGCTGATGAGAGTCCAGATACCTTACGGGAACAGTTTAAATCTACTTCAACAATTCTATTTAAAATTGACGGCGTGATATCCACTGAACAAGAAAGAATCTTATCCAAAATAGTTAAACTTGTTAAAGATAAAAACGGTTATCATGTATTCTCTAGCACCAACGCTTTAAAGGATATATCTAACTTATATCAAACATCAAAGGAAAACAACATAAAGATTTCTGATTTAAAAATAAAAGAAACATCGTTAGAAGAGGTATTTATTCATCTAATAAAAGATGACTTAGCTTTTGAGGAGGGGGTGGCTAATAAATGATTCAGGATAGTTTAACTAGAATTTGGCTTTTAAGTAAGAAAAATATAATCTTGTATATTAAAAAGGGGCCAGTACTGATTTTTGGTTTAATGTTTCCTTTCTTTATGACTCTCTCGTGGGTTATTGGGAGGGAAATCTCTTTAAATCTTGTATTTATTGGGATTATCGCAATGACGTCTTTTTTCACAGCTACGGCAATTAGTCCTGTTGTCTTACCAATTGAAACCCGTGAAAAATCTTTAGAAAGGATTTTATCTTCTCCGATATCATTAAATGAAATTTTAATAGGGATAATCTTGGCTTCCACTCTTTATTCATTATTTATTACTTCTATTATTACTATTATCTTTATACTAATATTTTCAGTTGGATTCAATTCACTAATAACAATATTTGTAATGTTTTTTGGGATTGGACTCATGTCAATCTTAGGTTCCCTATTAGGTTTATTAGTGGCTGCGCACCCAACAGATATGACCTCAGACGTGATGATTATCATGAATCTCATTAAGTTCCCCTTACTATTTATAAGCGGAGTTTTTGTTCCTCTCCAAACGATGCCATTCAATTTAGTATTCATATCCTTTCTATCACCCATAACATTTCTAACCGATTTGTTAAGATTTTGCGTGGAGGGGAATAATTTTTTCATGGTTCAATTTGACATCTTAATGTTAATTATTTGGATAATATCATTATCTATTGTAAATTACATCTTACATAAGAAAACCATGCCTAAGAGATTATCCGAAACAGGTAGTAAGAAAAAAATAATGATGATGAAAAAAAATATGAGGTAAGTAATAGTGAAAAAAATGATTTCTGATAATCTATTATCTAATATAACATTTTCAGCAAAAAAGCCAGTTCTAAAAAAAATCATTAAATCAAAAATGTTTAACATAGTTCGTGTGTGCTTAGAAAAAGGACTAGAAATACTACCACACCCTGAACCTTATGCTGTATTTTTTTTTATATTAGAGGGTTCTGGAATTTTTACCAGTAAAGACGGAGAATTTGAATTAAAAAAAACTGATTCTTTATTTTTCGAAGCTAATGAAATAAGAGGTATAAAAAGTCTTGAAAATTTGATTATTTTAGGTGTTCAAGATGGACACTAAAATTACTCTCCAAATAAAATCAATGTTTTATATCAAAGAATCAACATCTTAATTAAAACAAAAAATAAGAAAAGATCGTTTCTAACTAAAATCGCTAATATTTTAGAGAAACGCTATTTTTAAAGGAAGAAAAATATTGTTAATTAAATTGTTAATAATAATAAATCATTTGAGTGATGTTTATGAGCTTTAAAATAAAAAATAATGTTTATTGGGTCGGTAAAATAGATTGGGAACTCAGAAAATTCCATGGAAACGAATATTCCACGAATCGTGGTTCTACTTACAATTCCTACTTAATTAAAGAAGAAAAAATTGTACTAATTGATACTGTTTGGAAGCCCTTTTCGAAAGAATTTGTTGAGAATCTATCTAAAGAAGTTGACTTAAATAAAATTGATTACGTTATTGCAAATCACGCGGAGATTGATCATAGCGGAGGACTTCCGGAACTAATGGAAAAAATACCAGAGACGCCAATATATTGTACTGCAAATGGTGTAAAGTCAATAAAGGGACATTATCATAAAGATTGGAATTTTCAAGTAGTAAAAACGGGGGATACGTTAGATATAGGAAATGGTAAAAAATTAATCTTTGTAGAAATGAGGATGCTTCATTGGCCTGATAGCATGGCATGTTATCTAACGGGAGACAATATCCTGTTCAGTAATGATGCGTTTGGGCAACATTACGCCACGGAATACATGTATAACGATCTCGTTGATCAAGAAGAACTTTATGCGGAATGCATAAAATATTACGCAAACATTCTCACGCCTTTCAGTCTTTTCGTGGATAAAAAAATCAAGGAAGTTTTAGCTTTGAACATTCCAATAGATATTATTGCTACTAGTCATGGAGTTATTTGGAGAGATAATCCAACTCAAATCGTAGAAAAATATTTAACTTGGGCTAACGATTACCAAGAAAACCAAATTACAATATTATACGATACAATGTGGGATGGAACAAAAAGAATGGCCGAAGCAATTACAAAAGGAATTCGTGAAGTTGATAAGAAAGTTAATATTAAATTGTATAATATAGCAAAAACCGATAAAAACGACTTAATTACAGAGATCTTTAAATCTAGGATTATTCTTGTAGGATCACCTACTATTGGTGGAGGAATTCTATCTGTTGTTGCCGAAATTTTGGAGATGATTAAAGGAATGCGTTTTAAAAACAAGAAAGCGGCGTCATTCGGCTGTTATGGATGGAGTGGAGAATCAATAAAGGTTATAAAGGAACATTTGGAAAAGAGCGGTTTTTCTGTAATTAATGACGGTATACGCGCTTTATGGAACCCTGATGATGAAAGTTTAGAAAAATGTGTAGAATTCGGTAAAGAAATAGCAAGAACCGCAAATTAAAAAAAAATGATGTAAATAATTTGAGCTTAAATTATTTCCCATATTTGATAGCATTCTGAGGACAAACATCAACACATCTACTACAATAATAACATTCTTCTTTTTTGCTATTTTGTTCTGCTTGATGAGTAGGACAAATTTTTTCACATAATCCGCAATTTTTTTTTATAATTTAAATTATATCAAAAAGAGCGAATACATATAAAAAATAGAAAAAAAAGGAAAGAATTATAATAAAAAATATTAAGCTAAATCTACTATAGTAAACTTTCCTATATCCTTACTAAGTGTTTTTAAAACTTTATCTGCTAATTCTTCTGGAATATGTCTGAATGAGAATTCTTCCAATTCGGGTAAGAGATTTTGAATTGTTAATCTAGTTAAATAATCTAATTGATCACATAGGGCAAACAATTGAAAATTAGTAGAATTTTCTATTAGAACAGCACCACGACTTACAGTAAAGTAATTTACTTGTTGCTGTAACATTTTTTTCTTTATACTATTCCACAGATCATGAAATCCTAGAAGATAATTAGTATCTTTAAAAGAACCACTTTTTTCATTTTGCAGGATTAATTCCCAGGCAGAATCTTGTGTTCCTATGAATAATGTATAGATTGTACTTTTCTTTGTTGCTTTTTTTTCTTCAGACTTTCGGAATGTTAATCTTTGAAACATCCTTCGTAAAACTGAATCTGCTGATTTTTCTATCACACCACTATTTACTTGTTCTAGATTTTCATTTATTTCTTTTTCTAGACTTGATAAATTAAAATCACGAGCGGTTTTTAATGCTTCATCGAAATAAAGTTTAGCTTGTTGAGGTAACCTACTTTCTGCTGCTAACAACCCTTTAAGTATAACGAGTCTGCAGAGATCTAAATAACTTTGATTTTCAATAGCAATAGTTTTGGCAAGATCCAAATGGTTATATGCATGATTTAAGTGTTCAAGATTCTCAGTCTCTTGAAAATATTTAAAGTATCCTTCAGCAAGCCTAATTTCAATATCACTAGCTTCTTCAACAGATTGGTTCTTAAACATAATTTCTCTTTCTTCCTTCAAATGATCAATCAAATCTGACCAATTACTACGTAATTCTGCTTCTATAGCTTGTAGATCATGCATAAAAATATCACCTACAGGTGATTCTAAAAAGTCTGGATCATCAGGCAAATTATTTCTTACAAAAGCTATAAGTTCAAGAGAATCTGTTTTACCAGCAATTCTTTTTAGAGTAGAAAGAAGATCAAGTTTATAATAAGTAGGTATATTTTCTTCTGAAAGAACTTTTTTACATAATTCTTCTGATTCATCATACCTTTCCGAAATAAAGAGCGTTTCAGCAATAATACTCATTAAAGAACTTCTTATAAAAAACTCTTCTTGGACTATTGGTAATTCTAATAAAGCTCGTTGACGTTTTAGAGCTTGATCGTATAAACCTTGTTTGGATTCAAGAACAGACATATTCGATGAAATTACAGCATGAGTTCTTTCATCACCCATCTCTTCACTGACTTTTAATACGATTTCAAAGATATTTAGCGCTTTTTCTAAATCTCCACTAGATTGATTAACAGCGGCGTAAAAATTTCCCACAACCATTATTAGTTCTCGGTTTCCTAAAATTTGCCCAAAATTAAACACTGGTTCTATAACCTCTAGGGCTTCATTTATTCTTCCCAGGAAATATAATCTAAATCCATAATAGCCTTGTAAAAACATTAATCCTGTTTTCACTTCTATAGAAGTTTGATCTCCCCATTTTTTTTGACAATCATCATATAATTCTTCTAAAAGTTCGTAAGAACTTAATCGAAGAAAAACTTCAGATTTTGCAACCGCTTCCTCTAATTGAATAATCAATGGAGCAGATGTGAAATCAATTCTTTTAGCTATTTGAATTAATTCTGATGATGGTGAAAACCTCGCCTGTAACCGCAAATATATTGGATAACTCCAAGAAGTAGGTTTATAAATATATTTAATAAGATCTTTACCTTTTCCAATTATAAAACCCCATTTTACGGCAAGGAATGTGATTAATTGACTATTAGGGTTTTTTTGCCATAAGTCTATTAAGCAATCATACCACTCTTCTGGAGTTTTACCCAATGGTTCTGATATTGAAGAAAGAATTATTTTATCTTCATCACTTCCTAAAGTTAAATACATCCTGAGTTCTAATGGAATATAACGATGAAGTTTATTCCAGAGATCAGGGGCTCCTTTTACACTAAGTTTCTCTTCATAATAGTCTTTATGAGCACGATATTCCCCATTCTCATCAATTACAACAACATTTATATGAGATGAACCAGAATCAGTAAAATGGGCTAATCTGATTGTGAATAATTTTCCAATCATTAGATTTCCTGATTCGGTTTTATGTAAGTAAGTATCAGAATTATTGGGATCAAACCGTATTATTTCATTACAAATTTTACAATTAATCTCGGTCATTTCTCCACCTCACCTTATATTTTTTATTAGAAGATGAGAGCATATTAATATATATATTATCTCCCTAATCGCTCAAATTTAGGAGTTTTAGACCCATATTAACAATTTTTTCTAAAATTTCTTCTATACCTATTCCATAGATAGAACTGGTTTCTACATAAGTGCGGAAAAACCTATCCTCACCCACTAAGGTTTGAACTAACTCTCTTGAAACATTTCTTTCTAAATCAACTTTATTACCCACTAAAATAAAACCAGCATTGTTATTTTTTATATTGTATTCTAGATTCATTAACCGGAGCCAATTATTAAGGTTCTCAAATGATTCATACCTATCTAATGAAAAGACAAAAATATAAATATCAATACATTTAAGTACCTGATGTTGTAAAAGATCTAATGGATGTACACCTGGGATTCTTTGTCCAGCTAAATCATAACATTGAAAAACTAAATCTTTATAACTCCAAGATTCGATTTCCATAAAAGGAGTACGGGTAATTTTTTTTTCTTCTAAAAATATACCATTTGAGTTATTATGGTGACTTTCTTTTGTTTTTTTGAGTAAAGCTTGAACTAATGTAGTTTTTCCTACAGCCCCATCTCCCACAACAGTCATACGTATTAATCGGTGGGCAATTTTTAATTCAGATAAGAAATTAGATATTTTAGCCAGTTGAAATACACCTATTATGTGAAAAATTTTATTGTAAAAAAGTTATCCCTAAAAAAGGAAGTAGCTATGAATCTATGAAGTAAATTAAGAATATAAGTATAAGTCTTTCCGCAGTTATTTCGTGTTATAATCATAGACACAAAAGTTTAATCATATATTTCATTTGACAAAAAAGAATTTAAGTCAAATCTATACATAATCTTCCTTTCATTTGTAAGCCGCGATAGAAAGTTTTTGTAGTATTTCAGTAGTAAATGAATATCTCCGTTAATTCTTAGAGCCGATGAATATATTGATAACTGGAATATTATTTGTGTAGTGTAATTATAAAACTAATATAATATTGATATATATATAATAAAAAAAAATTACTACCATCAAATATGTTTTAGTTATTCAATCTTTAGGGGGACTATGATGATAATTAAAAGTCCATTCAATGGGACCATTCCTAAAATTCATTCTACTTCTTTTGTTGCTCTAGATGTTGTAATAATTGGAGATGTAGAGATAGGGGCTTATACAAATATATGGTTTGGGGCGAAACTTCGTGGAGATTGGGGAAAGATTATTGTAGGCCAAAATACAAGTATTCAAGACAATGCGGTACTACATTCCAGGCCAAACGAAGTTTGTAAAATCGGTAATAATGTAAGGTTAGGACATTCATGTATGTGTCATGGACCTTGTATTATTGGAGATTATTCTTTGGTTGGGATTCAAGCAACTGTCTTAGATGGAGCTAAACTCGGAACGGGTTCTGTTTTAGCGGGGGGTTCAGTTTTAAAAGCCAAAACAGAAGATTTTAGTCTATATGCTGGGATACCTGCGACTAAGAAAAAAGGATATCCTAATAAGAATTTAAATGAATTTAGCTCTAATCTTTACGTCGAAAATGGGCAAAAATTTAAAAAGGCAGGGTATGGGTTAAAAATTCCTGAGGAATACTTGATTAATGATTAAATAAATCCATCATAATCTAAATTATGAGATTCTAGAATCTTTTTAGTCATTTCTTTAAAACTATGGAAAACATTTATATTCTCCTTTGAAGAAGTCTTTACATAATCTTGTTCGTTATGTTTTGTAAGAAATTGCTCAATTATTAATTCATCAACCTTATGTTTTTTACTTTCACTTTGAACTAAATCAAGTTTAGTACCAATTAGTATTTTAGGACGTTCATGAAGATTGTGTTCTACCAACCTGTCATACCACCAATCTAAACGTGTTAAACTTTCTAATTTTACTAACTCAAAAACTAAAAATATACCATTTGCACCATCAATGTAATAATTAAATAATCGTTTAAATTGTTCTTGCCCCCCAAAGTCCCAAATTGTATGTCTTACAAATGTTTCCTCACCTTTTACTATGATTGGGATGTCGTAGGTGTAAAAGTCTATTCCGATTGTCAATTGAGTGTTTGCATCAAAAGTATCAAAACATAATCTTCGAGCTATACATGTTTTTCCTACAGCTCCACTACCAATCAAACAAATTTTAAAGACATAGGCAGGTTTTTCTTCTTCGAAAGCCAAATCAATCTCACTTTATTATTTATAATACTAATATAGTTGAATTTATATCATTTTAAATGGATTATTTTAATGAACCTAATTCATTATAAACAAATCTAATATTTATAAATAGTATAAAAATGACTAAATATTTTATTGTATCTTAAAATTTGATATGTATGATTAAAGCATTGAATTATACTTTTTCAGAAAGAATAAAATTAAGTTTGAGATAGTAATTCAATTAAAGCTCGTGGAATTTCTTTATAATCATTTACAGCATAAAATTTTCCTCTTCCAGCTTTAGCAATTTCTCGACATGTCTCAATACCTTGATCAGCGTCATTTTCTGCAGGCATTCCGATGACATGAAGCCTAGGAAAGGCTTTTGCTAAAATAAGAGGATTATCTCCACGGTTATAATTTCCATCGGTAATTAAAATACCAAAACGGCTTTTTCTATTTTCTTTTATTTTATTTAGTTCTTTTAATCCCTTTTCTAAGCCAATAGATATATTTGTAAATCCAGCAGCTTCAGAATCCAAAATATCATCAATAATTGAAACAATTGGTTTTTTCTGATTAATTTTTTTCATAACCATTACTGTGGAATTAAATAATACAATAGCATAATCTTCTTTTTCCATATTGTAAGCTAAAACCGATGTTGTAAGAGCAGCGTTTAATAGTAAACGCCCATACATACTTCCACTCGTATCTAAAATTAAGACTACTTTTCTTTTTTGTCGTTTTCTTTCAATTCCATAGATATCTTTATAATTCAAGTTCTTTTCATAAATTTTTAATGGATTATGCTGAATTGTTTCATCTATACTAAATTCTGGCATACCCATTTGATAATAAGGGACTGTTTTTTTGAATTGGCCTCTAATTCCTCTACTTGTTATTTTTAAAGACAGTTTTAAAATACTTTGGCGTGCTAATCGTCTAAAGATTGATTTATATTTTTTAGAAATAGGACGTCTTATAAAGAAGTAGATTTCTGGCATGAAATCTCCTGATTCTGCTGCTTTTTCTGAGAAAAATTTTATTCCGTCTTCCGTATCTAAAGCATCACTAGCGGCATACACGTTTGATTTGAGTAGTCCCATAAGAGCTTCAAGATTTTTATATTGAATTGCTAGATATGTCAAATCTTTAATTTGTTTGTAATCTAATGTATTAGCTAAATGTCTATAATAATCAGGTTTTTTCTTCTTTTTTCGAATTATTTCATATTCTAATATTTTCTTATCTGGTCGACTTTCAGTAAGCCTTACATGCAACCTTTTCTCAATCTCTTCAGACTCTTCCTCAGAGAAATCATCGATTATTGAAAATCCGATTTATTTAATACAGTTAAAACAATATTAGTAATAATTTCATTTTTGGATTGAGTCAAGCCATCTTCGAGCTCAATTTTATTATATAATGCCATTACAGCAGCTTCAACCCAATTTTTAGTACTATTGTTGTTATCATATTGATTGATTAAAGTGGCTAAATCTATTGCTCCTCTAATCGAACTTCCTCTACGTATTGATGTACTTTCTCTGGTTACTTGAATGATATTTTGAGAAATAATTGCTATTTTGTTGGCATTACCACTATTCAAATTAGCTTCTTGTTTGATAATTAGAGTTTCCTCTTCAGGATTTTGATAATTCAAGTTAATCCATATAAATCTATCTTTTAAAGCTTCCCCTAATACTGTGACTCCTACATGTGCGGCAGGGTTTTGCGTTGCCATAACAAAGAAGTCTTTATGAGCTTTAATTGTTTTTAATTTAGATATTTCAAGGATTCCTTCATCTAAAGATGTTAACAATGAATTTTGTGTACTTTCTGGCATTCTATTTATTTCGTTTATAAATAAACATCCACCATTCATCATGGCTAAGGCTAATGGCCCATATTTATATGAATCTTCAATATAACCTTTCACAATTACAAGAGGGGGTTCAAAATATCCAACAAGATTATGAGGAAGCAATTCTTCGCTACAGTCTACCCTAAAGAAATTAGAATCATTAGAACCATGGTATTTAGCAACAGCTTTAGCTAATCTGGTTTTACCGACACCCACGTTTCCTTCTAGTAATATATTTTTACCTACTGCATGAGCTAAAACAATTTGTCTTAACTCTTCGGTTCTACCAATTATTTTATATTTAACTTGTATTTCTTTAACTACTCTGGTTGTATCAACCATAAGTTTGAGAGTTAAGCATATCTAAAATAATTTTTCATTATAAATTGTCATCAATCAAATGATAAAATTATTCTGATGAAAAAAAGGAAAAAACAAAATTAACTTAGTTTAATTGGATCCATTATATTGGCGACTGCACCTGACCCAAATATCATGGATCCAGCTCCTATTAACACTATTTTTTCTTTTTTAGTCATGATAAAGTATTGATATAAGTTTAATTATAATTATTTGAATTATCATTTAGGAAAGAGTTTTACTTTGACTTTATCTCCCTTTTTTAACCCTTCCTGATCTGGTGAAATCTCAACTATTCCATCTGAGAAAGTTAGTGAGCTTATCACACCAGACCCTCTTAATTTAACAGGGTTTGCAATAAATTCCTCTTCAGATTTCTCAAGGTTTACCCTTAAATGATGAAGAAATCCTAGAGCTGAAACTGGAACGTCTTTACTAATTGTAGCAATAATTTCTATTCTTGGATCAAAAACTAAGCATCCTAACATTTTTCTAATTGCAGGTCCAGCAATTCTTAAAAAAGAAACATAAGCCGCAACAGGAGTTCCAGGCAGGCAAAATATTAAAGTTTCACTCAAAAAACCTATCAAAACTGGAGCTCCCGGTCTCTGAGCAATCCCATGTGTTAGAATCATACCCGATTCTTCAATAATCTCTGGTAGATAATCTTTTGTGCCGATTGAAGTACCCCCAGTAAATATGATAATCTGAGAATCTTCTACTGCTTCCAATAATTTCTTCTTAATAGCTTCTTTATCATCTTGAATTGTTTCACCTCGTATAGCATTGCCACCATACAATTCTATTAATGCTGATATCATTGGTGTGTTGGAATTGTAAATTTTTCCTGGTTCTAGAGGAACACCCGGTTCAAGTAACTCATCTCCAGACGAGAAAATACTAATTTTTGGTCTAATCCTTACTTTTATTTTATTAAAACCTAATGAAGTTAAAAGTGCAATATGTTCAGCTTTTAATTCTGTACCTTTGCTTAAAACATGAGTTCCTTTCTTGATATCTTCCCCTTTCTTTGAAATATTTTTTCCTGGGACCAGGGAAGTATAAAGACTAATCAAATCTTTTTCAATTTCAGTATCTTCAATTTTAATTACTGCATCTGAACCTTCTGGTATTGGTGCTCCAGTGGAAATCCTGATTCCTTCCCCCCTATCAATTTTAAATTTTGAAAATTCTCCTATTTCAATTATCCCAACAAGTTTGATCTCCTTTGGATTTTTAGGAGATGCACCAAATGAATCTTCTGCTTTAATAGCATAGCCATCCATAGCTGATCGATCAAAAGGTGGGATACTTATTTTGCTAATTATATTATCTGCTAAAATACGATTTAAAGCATCTTTAATTTCAATTTCCTCAGTTGGATTTATTTGGATTTTTGAATTAAGTTTTTCTAAAGCATCCTTTAAAGGTGTTAATTTCGAAAATCCTATTGTCCGAAGTTTTTCCGTCATTATTACTCTTCTTTATTAATTAGGTATAAAATATGTCCTAATTCGGGGATTAAAATATATTGAAAAGCCAGCCTTACAGCATTAGGAGAGCCTGGGAGTAGAAAAATGGCTACATTCTTTTTTTTCCCTCTCAAAATACCCGCAGTTGCTCTTGATAACATAGCTGAAGTACCTATTTCATTGTAAGATAGTGATCTAAAGAGTTCGCCAAAACCATTAAATTTTTTTTCTAAACGAGGTTCCAAGGTTTCAAATGTGATATCTTTTTCTGAGAGACCTGTTCCTCCACTAAATATGATTGAATCAATCGTAGGATCTTTCAATAGTTTTAATGTGACTCTCTTTATGTGATCTTCGGAATCCGGTATAATACTAGTAAAAGTTAATGAAATTGTTTGATCATCTTTCAATAATCGTTTAACCTTTGGGATTGTTTTATCTGAGCTTTTATTTCCAGATTCCATCTCATTAAATCGACTTGTACTTACAATGATTAAAGCCAAATTTATTTTTTCAGGAGCCTTCTTTTTGTGTTCTTGGGGAACTTTTGTTTTTTTTATCATTTTAACCATTTTATTTCTAATTCGATATTTTTTAGAAGAAATAAACTCTTCTTTTATCTCCTCTTTCAATAATTGATTCTAATTCATCAATTTCTATATATCCATCAGCATAGAACATCGTGCTTATTGCTTCTGAACCCGTTTTAATAGAAAAAATTTTCTTTTCACCTTCATTTTCTTGAATTTTTATCGCTTTAAACTCATGTCGACCGACTGTACTATATATTCTCTCTCCAACTTCCATTTCTTTTGAAAATTTCTCTCTTAAAGGGAAACCAGACATTTTTCTTAGAAAATTATCAATAAAAACATAAAAACAACTTAAAGCAGAAGTAGGATAACCTGGTAAAATAAATAATATTTTCTTCTTCATTTTTACAAATATAATCGGTTTGCCTGGTTTAATTTTTACTCCATGAACATAGATTTCTATATCAGTAAAATCTTCTAAAACTCTTGGACCTAAATCTCCTTCACCTTTAGATGTACCCCCGGATAGAATAACAATATCACTATTATCTAATGCCTTATTAATAATGTACTTCAAATCCTCATAATGATCTTTTACAACACCTAAGAAATTTACTAGAACACCTGTATTTTCAATAGCTTTTTTCAATACAACTGAATTTATATCGTAAATCTTACCAATCTTTAATTCTTTTATGTCTTGGCTTACTAATTCATTCCCTGTGCTTATAAGACTTACAACTGGTTTCTTATATACATGTACTTCTTTAATACCACATGAAGCTAGAATACCTATAGTAGCTAAATCACTTAACGTATCTTTTTTAATGATAAGATCTCCTTCTTTTACATCGTGTCCTATTTCGATAATGTAGGTGCCAGGAGTTACAGCTTTAGAAATTACAATCTTATTGCTTTGTCTATCTGTAAATTCGACCATAACTACTCCATTAGAATTTTCAGGGATCGGGGCTCCAGTTGCTACATAAAAACATTGACCCCTGTTTAACTTCGTTTGAGATATATCTCCTGCTTGGATTGTATCAATTAACTCAAGTTCGATTAAGTTATCTTCTTCTGCCCCAAAAGTATCCTCAGCAATTGCAGCATATCCATCCATTCGTGATTTTCTAAAATGAGGGACATTTATATTAGCATTAATATCCCTAGAAATAATTCTATTGAAACAATCTCCTAGAGAGACTATTTCTTCATCCGTTACTATCTTTTGGATTGAATTAAGAATATTTCTGAATTCTTCTACACTAATAGTTTTTAAAAACTTCATATAAGAATCAAATATTTTTCATATGCTTAAATTACTCAAAATTTATTATTTAATCTTCAATAGACCATTTTTAGTGAATCCATTCGGATGATCCATCACTAAAATCTTCTCTTTTCCATACTGCTATTTCTTTTTTATACATCTCAACAGCTTTACTAATCACTTCAAAACCTTCTCTTCTGTGTGCCGATGCTACCACAACATAAACGAGATCTTCAGAAAGATCAAAATCTCCTTTCAAATGAATGATTTTAACATCAATTATTCCTTCTTCTTGTTTTAAACTTTCGCATATTATAGTAATGCTTTTATTTGCTAATTCATCATAAGCATCAATTTTCATACTAATTACTGGTTTACCATTTACAGAGGAATCTCTTACAATTCCGGTAAATGTGTGAACAGATCCTGCCTTTTTTATATCAGGGTTTCTTTTTATTGATTCAATGATACTCTCTAATTTAACTTCTCCTTTATAATAAATACCGGATTTAAGTTGAAATTCTTCATTAGATTCCATATTGTATTAACCTCCTGATACGGGTAATAAGAAAGCAATTGTATCTCCATCTTTTAAATTAATTGATGATGGATCTTTCTCATGGATTGCTTGATTATTTATTATTATTGAAATTAAATTATGTATTTTTTGATTTTTATCATCCCAAATTAGATTTTTTAACTTATATTTTTCAAATAAGATATTTAGTAATCCCAATAAATTATTAACAGGTAATTCAAATTTCTCTTTCTCTTTACCCGCGATATCCTTAAGTTCGGCAAAATAAAGGACTTCTACAATCATTTTTTTAAATTAATTTTGATAATTATTAATAATAAGGCTCTCGGGAATCAACAACTTGTTTAACAATTTGTTCATATTTACCTAATGAATGATGATTTCGGATAGCTTCCTTAATATTTTTTCCAAGATCGGATCGATATAAACATCCAAAAAGGTTTCCGTCACATCCAACACGTAATTTAGTACACCCCATACAAAATTCATGACTGGGAGTAATAGTTTCGATAACTGCGGAATTAGGTAATATGAATACTTTTCGATTTTGCATAGAACCTCTTATTATTGTATTTATAGCTTTTGATTCAAGTTGTTCTATGACAGGTTTAACATCAAAGTAGTGTTTTTTATAAAAATCACCATTCCTTCCTATTGCATCTGAAACTTCATGTAATTCTATTAATTGCAAAACATATCCATTTTTTCCACAAAAATCAATCATATTATCTAATTCATCATCATTGAGCTCTTTCATTAAAACAAAATTCAATTTTATTGGGTTGAATCCTACTTCTTTTGCTTTCTTTAAACCTTTTAATACTTTTTCTAGAGAATCCGAGCCATATATTTCTTTATATACTTCTGGCTTCAGTGAACCAAGTGATACGTTTATACGATTTAAACCTGCATTATATAATTCTTGTGCTTTTTCGTATAAGAGGAGCCCATTGGTAGTCATGGAGATATCTTTATAAAGATGCAGATCAGAAACATTTTTTATTATTTGTCCGATTTCTTCCCGGCATAAAGGCTCTCCACCAGTAAATTTAATCCTAGTTACATTCAGTATTTCAGCCAAAATTTTACATAATTTTGTTATCTCATCCACAGTTAAATCTGAAGTTTTTGGTATAAAGCCTTCTTGGTCGCAATAAATACAATTATAATTACACTTGGAAGTAATGGAAAATCTAATGTGCTTAATTTCTCGATTACATTTATCTTTCATGTTCTATTACCTATCTTCTTTGATTTTCTTCTCAACCTTTACTTCATAGATTTGTGTAGATGGATATTGCCCTTTTTCATCCTTTTCATACATTTTCACTACATCCCATAAATTCAGAAGAGCAATATTAACTCCAGTTAGAGCCTCCATCTCAACTCCTGTTTTCGCAATACTCTTAACTCTACAAGTAGCTTTTACAACTTCTTCTTCGATTTCAAAATCTACCCTAATATTATTTATAGGAATTGGATGACAAAAGGGAATCAAATCTGGTACTTTTTTAACAGCATTAATAGCAGAGACTCTTGCTATAGTAAGAGCATCTCCTTTTTCTATTTTCTTAGTTTTAATCCTTTCTATTGTTTCTT
>JAHQWK010000026.1 GCA_029856145.1 Promethearchaeia archaeon | reverse complement strand
TTACTATTGTTTTGGGAATCTATATTCTATTTCTAATCCTACTACAGGTTATTTATTCTATTAAAATTGGGATGGAAAGGTAAATTCAGAGTCTGATTTCAATGAAAATTCCTGTGAAAAACTATAAATTCACTAAAATATCTATTTAAAGAAAATTAGCATGAAATTCTTAGAAAAAGAATAAAAAAAGAAGGTTGGAATTTTAAATAATTCATTTAAGAAAAACTAATTATATCTGCAGAGAATTTTGGTATATTTCAAGAACCTTTCTTATAAAATTTAAAAATATTGGCAAATTAGACATACTAATCCTTTTATGATATATATGCAAATTGAAACTTGTCATAACAGAAACGATACTTGAAAAGTATATGGGTGAGGCATAACGACCTTGAGTGATGAATCGAGTAAACCAAAAAGAAAAGGTGGTCCTTTGAGGATACCAACAGAAGTAGAAGAGCCTATGATACTAAGTAAAAGGGATCTTCTTGGTCTTCTTCCATTGATAAATATAGCTCTAGTTATTATTTTTATCTTATTAATCCCGAATTTTTTCATCGACCTGCTTCTTTCATTCATGCTCTTACTTACCCTTGCTTTTTTTTTAAGTATGATTGTATTTGTATGGCAGCAGAAACATGATGACCACCCAGAGAATTCCCTCTTAGTTTTTAATTCTGTGAATGTTTCTCCCCTTGTTCTGTACGCTGGACAATTCGTTTATGGTTATTTCTTTCTTTCTTTTATATTTTTAGGTTTTATTGAAGCTGTAAGCGTACTAAGCATTTTTATTTGGGTCTATTTTGGCTTTTCTACTCTTTTTCTCGTAACGCTTATTTGGGCAATATTAGATTATGTTAAAGAATCTGAAAAAACAAAGGGAGAATTAAAAAAAAATCTACTGAATGATTACTATAAACATGAAAAGGTAGAAAATTATGCTGCTCAAAGTTATTATCTTCAGCTGCTCATTAAAGTAATAGAGACTCCTTTAATCAAGGCTAAATTCTTATCTAAGTTACTTACTGTTATTACGATTCTCCTTACGATCGTTCCATTCATTATACCAGCTTAATAATTAAATGTATAAAGAGTTTTGTTCTGTAAAATAAGTGGATAGAAGGGTCCTTACTTTTTTTAATTTTTATCCCAAATTTAATGAAAATTTGGATGGAAAGGTAAATTCGGAGTCTGATTTCAATGAAAATTTCTTTGAAAAATTATCCAAAAACAGTAAATAGCATTAGAACAATAATTTTGTAAATATTTATAAAAAACTATAAAAAGAAAAAAAATAAATATTATCTAATCTCTGAACCATATAAAGCACAAAAGTTTCCTAGTTTAGATAATTTGGCTCCACAATTTGGGCAAAAATTGATTTTTCTTTCAGGATTTTTTATTAGTTGAGGCCTATGTAAGTCTACTTGCAGTTCTGAAGATTCTGGAGCGTCATTAGCCGACAATTTGTTTAATGTTGCTAGCATAAAATATCCTTTAACTTGATAGATAAATCCGATGATTGCCGGAACGATTAAAAACCATAATGAACTTAAGAGTGTACCTTTTTTTAGTTTATCGCATCCCTTAATTGCCTCTTCAGATATATTAGCTGGAAACATCTTAAAATTATTCTCAAAAAATATTTTCAGATTTTTCCACGCTTTCATTTCAGCTGCCACGCCTACATATGTAAACACTATACCCGATATCATAAGAATTATAGGTATAGAGAGCGAGATATAGATAGGGAACGAGGTTGGGATAAAGAAAAATAAAGCAAGGTTAACACCTCCGATAATCAAGACGACCATACCACATATTCTTGAAATAAAACCCTTGATATATTTTGAGCGAAATTCATGTAACGACGAGTTATTTAAGGTATAATTTGCCCTTTTAAGACTTCCCATTGCAATAAAAATAAAAATCAATGCTATAAAACCAGCTATTCCTGTGGTAATGCTAACAATCGTTAAAATTGCAGCAACTTGAATATATTTACCAAAATCATGGAATTCTTTTTTAACACCTATATTTGACATTTTCATTTTCGAATTTTATTTTTTAGGTTTTAATATATTCATCTCAAAGATAACTGATTAATGAGTGGGAGTCCATTAATTGATATTTTTTATGTAATTCCAATAAAAATTTAGAAGGTTTGAGTTGAGTAGAGTTGATGGAAAATGTTCTAGAGCAAGTTTTTTATTTTCTTTTTCTTATTTTTATAGCAATTATAATTTTTATTCTAGTAAAGTTTATCATTTTGGAAAGGTAAATTCAGAGTCTGATTTCAATGAAAATTCCTTTGAAATGAGAAAAAAAATATTATATAACTTTACTCATTCGTTTTCTTTTACGTAACAGAGCCATCGAAACTCCCGCTACTCCTATTCCTGCAATTGATGAGATTACGATAATGACTAATGTGAGAGGAAATTCTTCAATGGTATCCTTAATTATAATGACACTGTTTGTGCCGATATTTCCATTGGTATCATTCGCATAAAAAATAATCGTAACTTGACCATCAGAAAGAGTATTCCATATGTTTTCATCAAGACTTCCAGTAAATACCGTAATTGTAATGTTGTGGACTCCTCCATCCATTGTGTACCAGACAGTGTCCAAAATAGGTTCTGTGATATTGACTACATACGGGGGAGGAGATACGCCGAACACCTCTCCATCACTAGGCTCGATTATAGCGATAATCGGGGGGGTAAAATCGTCTTGACCATCATCAAAAATAGGATAACGATCAATACTTCCTGCTGATCCATTGATTAAATAGGGTGAATCTCCAATCCCATCATCATTAAGATCCACACCGATATAATCATCCCAAGAATTACCTATTTCTCCATTATCCCACCTGTTTTTCCGGTTAATATATCCAACATCATCTAAAGCATTTTGCCCATTATTTATAAAATTATTTAAAAAGATTGTGTTGTCATGACCCTCCAGGGATAATTCTATTCCATATACCGTGTTGTAACTAAGCGTATTTCCCGAAACTATATTATCCGCGTTATCATCATAATTGAACCCCCATAAGTATATTCCATCGCGGGAGTTGTAATTAGCATTATTTCCCGAAACCACGAGGTCATTACTATTAATTAACCGTATTCCATCTCGGGAGTTGTAATTAGCAGTATTTCCCGAGACCGATGAATGGAAATGATAAGCTAGTGGAAATTTATTACACCCTGATAAGTATATTCCATCACGCTTGTTGTAATTAGCAGTATTTCCCGAAACTGTGTAATTATTACCACTACTAAGTAAAAATCCATCATTAGTGTTGTTATTAGCGGTATTTCCCAAAATCTTGCTGTAATGACACATTTCTATCGTGAATCCCAAACTGTTGTTATTGGCAGTATTTCCAGAAATCGTGTTATTTTCACAAAGATGTAAGTCTATTCCAAAATTATGATTGTTATTGGCAGTATTTCCAGAAATCGTGTTGTTATGACTTAAAGTTGACAACATTCCATAACTGTTGTTACTGATGTTATTTCCTGAAATCGTGTTGTTATGACTAAAATAACCACAATATATCCCAACATAATTATCACTGGCGATATTCCCCGAGACCGTGTTGTTATCACTATTTTCTAAATGGATTCCTGCATAGAGATCGTGACAATAATTGTTTATTACTGTACCGTTAGAGGTGTTATTTAAGAGGATGCCGGTATAAGGAAAAGAGCTTGCATTATAAAGTGTACAATTCCTAATTATAAAATAAGCATTACTATTTTCAATAACGATAGGACTTACACTATCTTGAGCATTAATGGTAACGTTTTCAATTAGGAAGGGATTACCCCATGAACCATCGCCGCTACACCAATCATAGTCTATTGACGTAAATGTCCAGTTGTAATCAACATGTATAAAATCTAGGTTCCAATAACCTGAACTTTTGAGACTTTTAAAATTTCTCTCGTCTCGAATTTCAGTGGTCCTATCATTTTCACCATGGTCATTAATGATATTAAAATTGCTTATGGTTGATAACGTAAAAACTATCCCAATTATTATTAGGGTTAGTCTCAATTTGCTTTTGTTTTTCATTATATTTCCCTCAAAAATTAAAATAGACTATGATTATACAAGCGCCAATTCCGCCGACAAGAAACGTCCATAAACCTTGGGTAAATAGAAATCCCCAGTATTCAGCATTACCCCCTATTAATACTCCCCAAAACGCCAAATTAATAACTAAGGCTAAGAGAAAAGTCAATATTGCCCATATAACAAAATAATAACCTGTTTTCAATCTTTTCACCATATTTAATTATTATTTTTTAATTTTTTTACTTCAAAATTAAGTGATTAGAAATTGATTCCAAGAACTAATTACCTCTTCTGAGCTGATTTTAAACTTTTTCTCAATTTTTTTCAAATCAAGGTGAGCTAAAATTCCCTCTTTCCATTGATCATTGACCATTTTAACAATTTGTCTAATAGAATCCTCATTTTGCCCATAAATATCCATTTTATATACATGATTACGTGGAATATCAAGCGCACCAGCAATTCTGTCATCTACTTCAATATATACGCCTTTTTGCGGTGAAAGTAAGTAAAAAGTAACATTCCTGCCACCTCCAGCGTCAGTTTCTTGAGTTGAGGGATCGATACTCTCTAACCATTTTATAATCTTAATTAAAAATTTGGGCATATTATGTCTAAAAGTATGCTTTTTTGTTTCTGTTTTCAAAATAGCTGCCCCTTTTTTACGTTGACCAAAAAAAGTATATTTCTGTAAGTTTTTAAGACCCAATGTTTCTGCTTTTTTTTGAATTTCTTTCGATTTTTTTTTCCCATTTTCATTTCCTCTTTATTAAAGATTTAAATTAAATTGCATTTTAATAATTGTTAATTAAATTTTGAACAATAGTTTTATTTATAATTGAGCTTCCGATACTTCCACGATAGTTCCGTTTTTTATTGGAAATTTAATAAGCGTATAAGACGGGGGTACGGTTGAAGGGTGTTTGGAGAAAAGCGGATTGAGATGAGACGAGATGAAAAGGAGTATGTTCTAGAGCAAGTTTTTTATTTTCTTTTTCTTATTTTTATAGCAATTTTAATTTTTAATCTAGTAAAGTTTATCATTTTGGAAAGGTAAATTCAGAGTCTGATTTCAATGAGAATTCTAGGATTTATATCCATTCAACGAGTGATGAACATCCGAGTCCTTCTTTGTCTTCAATTCTGCCTTTAACTATAAAAGTATCACCTTCATAATCACATTCATGACACTTATTTTTTGATACTAATTCTACTAGATCATCGACTAAAACAGCATGATTTACGGAGGCAGCTACTCCAAACGGGGTAAGAACTTCCAAAAAACCTTTATCACCCACATTTCTTAGAGGATCTAAAGTATTCATATCTCTAATTATAATTCTAGCTTGAGGTGGACAGTGAAATATAAATTCCTTATACTTGTCTGACCAATGACTGCCAAAAACTATTGGTGTTTCTGTAAAACCGTACATATCGGTAATATTTTCAAATTTAGTTCCAAAAAATTCGATGCAATCTGAAACAAATTGTGTTTTTTCTATGGGAGGATACTTTAGTTGAGATTTATGTCCACTCCATCCCCCGCCACCTGTAGTTATATAACTATTGGGTAAATCAAATTTTATATCTGCTTCTTTCAAGTACTTATTCATGAACGTGTTTAATAATTGGAGACTTCCCCCAATTGAAATATTTTTTTGTTTATCAGCGGGTTTACTTGAATTCTTGTTGATTGTCTTTATTACATGTTTAGCATTAATTCCAAAAGCACCCACTAAACTACGTCTCTTGATTATCTCTTTAAATGCTTTGAAGATAAAGAATTTAATCAAATACTTTGGTTTTGTTATTTTAGTAGTAATTTCGTTTAAAGTGCTAGTATATAATTTCACGGGTCTCAAATCAGTGTATCTCAACGCAATCCGATTTAAAAACGTAACATTGGGGGCAAAATTCATCGAAATAGTCTCGTATTGATTATGCTCCTCCATCGGTATTGGGATGAACTCATAAATACATTTTATGGTCATGCTGGCTAAAAACTCTATATCATCTAAAGATCTCCCTACTAAAGATGGATCTCCAGTTGTACAAGAAGAAACATTCCAAGTCTTGAACTCAGGGGATTCTAAGGGAATTTTCAATAATTTTTTAAACATCCCCGCTGACTCCTTGAAAGTAGCTGCAGTTATAAACGGTATTAGCGCTAAATCATCCATTTGATTCACATCATCCATATTAAATTTTTCTTTAATAGCAAATTCTTTATAAAAAGAATTAGATTCAATGGATTCCATCGTGATGCCTTTCATTAGGCTTATGAATTCTTTATCTTCATAAGCCGAATTAACAATAGTCCGTATTTTCTCGTTCTGTACAACTTCATTTGATATTGTTATTAGAATACACCATTTTAATATGATAATTTTTATGATCTATTATAATAATAAGATTTGGAACTATTTAAAAATATAAATGTTTATCCCACATTAGTGGAAAATTGTCTCGACTTCCAGCAGAACCAGTACTTTCACGAAAAAGTCTAATTTAAATATTAAGATCACGAATGAAAAATTGGACTCCTATATATTTTAATTTTTATCTTTTTTTTTACTAAATATTAATAAATTTATGAAAAATAAGAAAATTTAAAACAAGATTGGAATATTACAAATTATGAAAAGATATGGATATTACGCAATTAATTTATCCTTAGAAGATGCTTGGAATAGAACGTTAGTATTTTTTGAGAATCATAAGGGTAAAATAAAAGATCAGTATATATCTACAAATAATTTATTTCGTAAGCTTAGAATACGTCATGGTTTTTCAACACATCTTTATGGTACGTCTATGGGTGAAACGTACGAAATGACTTTTGGTTATAACCCTTCTGATAACACTACATATGTTAGCGTTTCTGCTAATTATTCAAATTTTGGAAAGGGTATACCATCAAAAGTACCAAAAGACATGATGAAAGAATGGGCTTATGAAATGGACATTACCCCTATGAAATTGGTTAAAGAAATCGACCATAATTTCTTAGCTAATCTTGATAAAATCCAAGAAATTTCGGAACATCAAATTGCGAATTTATCAAAAGTATTTTGCGTCCATTGCGGTGAAGCAAATAACAAAAAGAGTACTTTTTGTGTTTCCTGTGGAACCCAATTAGATACTTAAGTTTAAGGATTAAAAAAAAAGAAAATTTTAAGTAAATTATTTTTTTGTTGGTCCGTTATAATCTTTATTCATCTTTTGCGCAAATTCCTCTAGAGCAATCAATATTTCTTTCCGTGATCTTCTTTTAAAATCTTTTCCCGATTCAAATTCATAACTTTCGGTAAAATTACTACCTTTAAAGATTAACTTAAAGTAGATAAATCTCGGGCCTATTATGACTTTTCCTGGCAATACAGCCCAAGTCTGATGATCTCGCTTTTGGACTTCGATTGCGTCAAACTCAGACCAATTCACTCTAAAATAAGGTTTATGTGGAACAATAATTTCAATATATTCACCTGTGATAATGAATTTTCTGATTTTAGAAAGTCCTCGTAAATACCTTGATGCCCAGAACATAAATCCTATTACAATGGGCCATATGATTATCAGAGGGATAATTGCCTGAATACCATATTGAGAACTTACAGCTACTGTTACTAATATCATGAATGCTATAAAGATAGTCAAACAAGCTATGCTACCATATAAAGATCCTTTCAGATGTTCCATAATGACAAAATCTCCAGGACTATATTCCTTAAGTTCGAATCCACAATTAGTGCAGAACTTATCCTCGGGTATATTTTTTTTACCACATTGAGGACATTTTTTTTTTTTATTAGAGGGTTCACTCATAATTATCAAATTGGATTACTAATTCTGAATATCAATTTTTTCGAATGTATGAAAATATTAGAAAAGATGATTATAAACTTTTTGATATATCTGTAAAATGACAACAAAGTCAATTTACTCAATTTTTCTTAAAAAGGTCTCATCAATTGATATTTTAAGCGAGTTATAAAACATTGATGAATACTTTTGGTAAAATTCTTCCTTCTTTCCAATAACAAATTGGTTACTTTCGATTTTACCATCAGACCAGAAAATTGCCCCCTGTAGATCTAAATTAAGATTTTCTTTCTTTTTAACGATGTTTCCTGATTTAATAACATATTCAATGTCTGTTAAGGCTTTTTTTAAATTTTGATGGTCTTTTGAAATATCTACTTCATTAATATTAATGTTTAAGATATTTATATCTCCATCAGCCCCTTTACCAAGATTTCCTTTAATACTTCCTAATCCGAGAGCCTTTGCGGGACTTGCTCTTGTTAAACATACAAAATCAGAAAAGCTTAGAATTTTATCACTATTAATTAGAGAATTATCCTTTAGGAAATCTTTATTCATATCTTTCATAAAAGTTTCACGAGCATTTTTACTTATTAACCAAGTAATAATTTCGGGAATATCTGTAATATTCGCATAATTAGGAAAATTTAAAGAGAAACTTACTTGAAATTTATTCTTAACATTTAAAGCTAAATCCAGAGCGTTAGCCCACAAAATACAATCATGGTAATTATCTTTATTGAAATTTCTCATTGAAATAAATGAATCTCCTTCAAATTCTACAGCGGAACTTATCAGTTTATGTGGATTATCTATAATATCTTCTGTTAACATAGAATTAATGAGTCTTCTATCAGATGATATTAAGGGATTTACCTGATTAAACCCTATAAATGCTAGATCAATATCAAAACGCTGATTTTCATTCAAAAGATTGACGAGTCCCTTATTATTCCCATCAAGATTATATGCATTAGCATGAGCAATATGAAAAATTTGATCTCGTTTTATATTTAAATTAGTTTTTTGATTGGATTCTAGATCTAATGAGATTAACTTTTCTAATATAGTAAAAAGATTATTTTTACCAATCTCAGTTTCATATCCCTCAATATGTGCGTGAACTGAATGTGGTAATCCCAATGTTTCATTGCACTTTACTAAATTTTCATACACATCTAGAGCTGAAAAATTATATAACCTTCCCTTTTGAGAAACATTATCTCTTAATTCTCTAAAGTTCCATGCTTCATTTTCAAAAGGATTATAGACTTTAAATCCAAACCCATATGTCTTTAATAAAAGATCTGATAAAAATACTGCCATATCATCAATTTTTCCTCTCTGAAATTCTAACTCTAAAGGCCAAAAGTTACTAACATTCAATAACATTGCCTTATCGATTACTGGTAATTGTCTAAAGTTAAATATAGTTTGTTTTGCTAAAGATGGGAATACATTGGCTTCAAGAATAAAAGTATATCCATTAGAAATATAATTTCTCGCGATATTCTTTAGAGTTAAACCCTTCCAAATTTCCTTAAATAAATTATGATTTGTTCCTAATAATCGAGCCCAATTAACTTGTTGAGATGCTACATGAGTATGTATATCTATAGCTGCTGGTATGACGGTTTTTCCTTTTGCATCAATCTCCTTTACATTCTTTTGATTACTAAACCCTTCTACGATTTTGCCGGACTCTATTAATATGTCCTTTTTTTCATTTTCAATTTTGTTGATAGGATCAAACACTAAACCATTTTTGATAAGTAATTTATCCATTTCTAAAATTCTTAATTTTTTATTCATTAATTGAATTTAATATATCTTTTAATCCTAAAACTGAATCTGACGTTACTTCTATTGAAACTCTTATATTCTTATAAACAAGTTCATCATTTTCGATTCCAGTTATTTGATTTGCCCAAATAGATACTGGTATAATAATTGTTCCTATTGGAACATCTTTGTCCTCTTTTGGCTTTATAACAACACTACCAAAATTATTTGTTAATCTAAGATTTAAACTTGATTTAAGGTTTAATTTTTTGAAATCCTCAGGATTTATGAATCCAATCCCTAATTTCTCCTTCAAAGAATTATTGTCTCCAAAAGAATACTCCCTAACTTGATCATAAGCGATCATTCTTATGGTATTAACTATCATATCCATAATTTCAAACCCCTCTTAATGCATTAATAATTTTATTTAGAATTTTCTCATCATTATCAACATTAGTTGGAGGATTTATTATTTTTTTTAACTCGATTGGGACATGGTCTATTCGATAGGCTAATCCTCCACATTCAATCCCAGTTATAGCTGATGGGAAGATAACATCTGCCACATAAGACGTTGCTGATTGTTTATTATCAATAAGAATTAATGGTTGTTTCATTAATTTTTTACTTAATATAGAAGGAAAATGCGAGACTGGATCGGTTCCTACAATTATAGAACAATCAAAATCTTCCTTTTCTATTTTTGAAACTATTGTTTCAGATGTTTCAATTAGGCAATTATTTGAGAACTGTAAGCTGTGATTTTTCCCGAAAGTTGACAAAGCAACATGGTCAAACCCTGCCATATTATAATGACCTCCTAACATTAGAACAGAAATACGCCCTTTTTGTTGCTTTACATTTATTAATTGTACCAATTCAAGTAATTCCTTAATAACATCTTCTCTAGTTTGAGGTCTTAAAAGCCCTTGACCTATAAAAATAACCCCATTCTCAGCCCCGGTTAAATGAAGTAATAATCTTTTAAGATCATCTTTATCTATACCTGCCACCCCATTATCTTGAATACTATCTGCTTTACAACATTCCTCTTTTAAAACACGAATTAAATCAATATCCTTTCCTGTTTCAATTTGAAGTGCAATATCTCTTACTCCCATTACTCCAAATGAGGCAGTTTTTACTGGATCGATAACAATTAATGTTTTAATTTCTCTTCCAGTCATTCTAAACTTTCCCCGTGAAAAAAGAGCCTTATTTAATAAACGTGGAATTGATTCTGCTGCATTAGCACCCCATAGAATTAACAAGTCCGCCTTATTAATAATCTCTGTGATTGTAGTCAATGTAATTCCAGTTTCTTTTGATTTATTCAAAACCCTTCCTTGACAGATTACAGAATTAGAATCTATAAACCCATTGATCACTTTTGCAAGCTCAATCCCTTTTAGTTGAGCTTCGCAACTAACTGTTGAAAATCCATATAAGAGAGGTCTAGAGGAATTTTTAATAATATTAACAGCTTCATTTAATGCTTCATTAAATGGTACTTTCTCTAATTCTCCGTTCTTTTTAATTTGAGGATTAATTATTCGATTTTTGGCTGTTACTTGATCAAATCTCTCTTTCCCTTTCAAACATGCTCCTAAAACTTCATCAATGTATAATCCATCACTTTTAACAATAATATCATCACATAATAGCGCGCAACCTGAACATGTAACTCGTTTACTACTCATTATATTATACACTTTTAAAAATATATTCTAAAATAAAATTAAAAATTATACATAATCAATCTTAACAGCATCACGAGGACAATATGTCTCACAGACACGACATTCTCTTTCTCGCCCTTGTGCTTCTATTCTTCGACAATATTTTATAGCTAATAATTCACATTTTCCACCTTTAATTTGAAATAATTGATGTTTTTCAGGTGGATAATCTGGTGCTTTTCCGCTTAAGGTTGGAGGACAATACCTAGCATTTACAGGGCATACTGTAACACAAATACCACACCCATCACATAAATCAGTATCTACGTCTATTCTGAGCTCTTTTTCCTTACCCTCATCAGCTCCTAATAACTCCTTTAAGTTATCGTAATCCTTTTTATATTTAAGCTCTAAAAGTGGGGTACAATCATCAACTTTTACTTTTCCCTGTAACAAATCTAATGCAAAAGCCATACAAGTAGGCTTCCCACACTTTTTACAATTAGTCTTGGGTAAAAATTTGTAAAGTTCCATAAAGTTACTTACTGGAATTCAAAAACACCTTGATGATTTAATTTTTCTACGTTTTCCAGTAAAGAATAATATTTTGAGATTTATTAATTTCTTTAGTTTATTTATTATAAAAGACTTATAATAAGACTTAAAATTATAACCGAAAATTCAGAAAATTTCATAATTTATTAAAGAAAATGTTAAAACAACTTCTTTTTTCCATTAATTAAATATTAAAACGATAAAGATATAATCATAAAAATTGAAGTGATTAAAAAATATGTCAGAAAAAGAGATTCCAGATATTGATTTGAAAGAAATGATGATAGACGAGAGAGAAAAGAACATTAAAAAAAATATGGAAAAGATTAAACACAAAATCGTAGTAATTTCGGGGAAGGGTGGAGTAGGAAAAACCACTATTGCAATTAACCTTGCCATGAGTTTAGCTAGTGTAGGATTGAGAGTTGGAATTCTAGACGTAGATATTACAGGACCGAATGTTATAAAAATGCTCGGAATTAACCCAGAATTGAAACCAAGAGTTGATTCTGAAGCTAAAAGATTTTATCCTATTGATGGACCATTAAAATTAAAGGTTATGAGTATGGCATTTTTAACTCTTACACCAGACGAGCCAGTGATTTGGAGAGGACCAATGAAGATGAGTGCTGTGAGACAATTTTTAGGAGATGCAGAGTGGGGAGAACTTGATTATTTAATCTGTGATTTACCGCCTGGTACTTCTGATGAAACTCTGGATATTTTACAATTAATACCAGATGAAAATGTGGTGATCGTATCTACTCCTCAAGAAGTTGCTTTAATGGATGCAAGGAAAACAATAAAAATGGCAATAGTAATGGAGAGAAACGTCCTTGGAATAATTGAGAATATGAGCGGCTTTAATTGCCCTCATTGTGGAGAATATGTAGATTTATACCCTCCTGGTGGAGTGGAGAAAGCTACTATAGATTTTAATATTCCATTATTAGGGAAAATACCTTTTGAAACTGAAGTTAGTCAACAAGGGGACCAAGGATTACCGTTTATTATAAAGTACCCAGAAAGTAAATCAACTAAAGCATTTAAAGAAACTGTTAAAAAAATTAGAAATATTTTAGAAAAATAATAATATACTTTTTTCTCTTAATAATAAAATTATTTGTTGTATGTGTCACCGTCACGAATCAATGAAGCAGTATAAACTTGATAATCGGATTGTAACCCTATTGTCCAGATAATATATCCTATTATTAAAATTATAAATTAGATGATTATATTAAACAAAATTATTTTTAGTTACTTAGAGTATTAATTAGATTAATAACAGGGATAATTATTACTGACGATTATAAGCTCCTAAAGGGGATAATTATTTGTAAAGAGTCAGGTGAATATTTACTTGACCTTATTTTAGATACGAAAATTAATCCAGTATTACTGTCTTCTTTTGTTGGTGCATTAGGATTATTCGGAGAAAACTTAGGGAAGATTGAAGAGATTAACATTAAAGGACTTGACGTAGAAATGATTGTAGTATATAAATACAATCTGATTTTTGTAGCAATTCTTGATAAGGAGTTCATTAAACATGACATAAGAGCAGAAGCAGAAAAATCATTAGATATGTTCTATTCATTATATCGTAGGGAAATTAATGAAGATTGTAATGAAGTTAGTCAATTTACTTCATTTAAAAATATATTATTTACACAAATTGAAGAATTTTTTAATAGGATTAAAGATTCGCAAAAGGGATCCGAAATTGGAGATTTTGGGTTTTTCACTGATGCAATTAAAAAATTAAGAACGAAATCAACCAACTAAAATCCTTTAGTTTTTTTTTTTAAAATTAAATCTCCAAGTTTAACCCCAAATATTCGTTCCATTAAATTACATTTTGCTTTTAATAAGTAATAGACTTCTTTTTGGGGAATTGTCATACCATAAAGACTCTCAAAATTCCCTTGACCTTTGGATAAAATCACACCATTCTTCTTAAGGAAGTTGTTTTTAAAATCTTCTGTAGTTTCAGATAAGATTATTCCAGGAGCATCATTTGACTCAATAACCTGTACTAAATCGGTTAAATTAATGAATCTGGCATCCTTAAGGGTGGCATCATTGATAATGGGTTTAGATCTCACAGAATAAACAATTTCTAAATCTGGGTAATACTTTTTAATAATTATAATCAAAATTTTATCAAAAACTATCTCTCCAGCATTATCTCCTATAATTAACAAATGTGTTGTATTTTCAAGCGATTTTTGAAATTCTACATAATCATTTATAATTAAATCTTCAATTGCAAATTTTTTTAGATCAGATAAAACATCCATTTCGTGTTGGCTGGCAAAATCAATCGTATTTCCAAGGGCTGAAGCCAAAATCGCTTTTGATAAAGGATCTTCTGCATCTTCAATTATTTTCATAATATCATCAAAAAACTCCAGAACTAGGCTATTATATTGAATTTTAAGATCATGATATGGATCTTCATTATTTAATAGATCTGAGATTATATTATATGTTACCTTTCCAAGGATGGGAGCTGCGTTTTGAGTTATATCGAAATTCATAAGATATTCCATGAGTTCTTTCTGAGCTTTAATAATAATTTCTCGGGAATAGTTTGGCTGGAGTAATCTAAATGCCTTTAACATTTGATTAAAGAGACAACCAATACATTCTGGTTCTAATTTCATTATTCTTTGTAGTAGAATTGATAATTAATTAAAATTAAGAAGGAATATAAATTTTTAAAAAATATCTTAGAATCTTTTAAATCACAGAAAAAAAGGAAGAATTATAAATTAATTTCAATTGTAATCTTTTCTATATGTTCAGGAGTCCCTTTTGTTGATTTTATATAACCTAAGATAATGTTCGTTAGCATCTCTTGCATAAAATCTTTCAATGGAATCTTTTTCTCATTTACTGATAATATTGCTTTAAGCATAAGTACCCCTAAATTAATCTAAATAATAAAATTTTATATTATCTTTTATAATAACTCATTTTTGTTCTTTTTTCCGAAGCCTTTGCTAGACGGATCAACTTGCTACTCACATTTATTAACAAGAATCATTTCATTCGGATTATTATATTGAAAATATTGCAAAATTCTGTAATTGCTCGAAAATAGGATTTATTAAACGATTTATCGTAGAATCGAATATTTGAAAGTTAATTATCACACAACCTCATCCTCCACCACCATTAGTTCCAGCATTGATAAAAACTAAAGTAACAACAGTAATTATTGCCGCTAAGCCGATTATACTGAAAATAATAATTAGTAATTTCTTAATATCTTTTCTCATAATTTTGATTTCTAAATCAATTTAATTCATATTATATGTTATTAGGAATTATTTCCTAAAAATATTAACTGAGTGAAAATTCAACGATCTTTGCTTTAGGAACTACCTTCTTTATGTTTAAAAATAGTGTATATCCCGATTATAATAGTAAAGATAATAAAGAAAAACCATAACACTAGTACCTGAAATATTATTTGTTGAAGTATTATTGCAGGGATATAGGGTAAATATAATTCTTGTATAATGCTGGTAATCTGAACTATTAGTTTCATTAAGATGACAAATAATGCTATTGTATCTGCTCTAAATATTTTAAGTTTTTCGTTTATATAATCAACTCTGTCATAGATTGACCCGATAACATATATGAATAAAAGCAAATCAATAGAAAATGACAAAATATCATATCCCGCACTATCAAGAAGGATGAATTCTAACCAAAGATCAATTACAAGATAAAGAACGTAAAAGAAAATTATGACCTCGAAAAATGTAATATAAGCTGCTAATTTTTTTGTAAAGATCAATTTCAGTAATACTATAATTATTAAGACTAGATCCACCCAAAAGAGATTAACAAAAACTCTAGCAAAATTATCACCCCCTATAATAGGATACTCTCTGAAAAATCGAATAGTTATTGAAATAAACAGCCAACAGAGAAATAAAAAGATCAAGAATTCTATTATCCGTGTGAATATTCTAGAGCGCTTTTTTTTATACAAATAATCGTCAACCGTTATTGAAGTATCCATTCCAAATTTATAGGCAAAAAAAGCAGTTACAGCTGCATTTGCAAGAAAACAGAAAATATAAAAGAAATTTATAATCCAGCTAAAAAGCCACATAACAGGTAACGTCAAAATTGCTGCTATAATTATAATAACTATACCCATTTTATCAATGGGTTTTATAAATGATATTATAAATAAAATTAATGTAAATCCTGCTAATATTCCGAGAAAATATAAAAAGTACCTGCTAAATTCAATATTTGAAAAAAGATCGAACCCAATTACAAACAAAAACCAAGAAATGAGAAAAAGAACTAATATGATTAATAAAAGTGTCTTTCTTGATAAATTCTTTAAGCCAGATATAAATCTCATATGAAATTCACGAATATCCTTTTGATATAAAACTTGTTAATATACAATATGTTAATTAATTTTTTTATAAAAACCTCAAAAAATTCACGTTTTTGTATAAATCCGATAAGAAGCTTTGCTTAACGATTTTTAAAATATTAAAAGAATGTTTTTATCCATCAAAAAATTTTAAAACTTATATAATTATCATAGTGAAATGAAAAATGTCTGAGGAACAAAAAATTAGAAATCGTTGGATTATTGTCATTGGCGCTATTATGATCCAACTGGCATTAGGTACAATATATTCTTGGGGAACACTTACTATTTTTATCAGTCCATATTTAAATGAGATCAGGGAATTAACAGTGTATATCTTTGGTATGGGACTATTGTCATTTGCTATTACAATGGTTTTTGCGGGAAAATTACAACAAAAATATGGTCCAAGAAATATTGCTATCCTTGGAGGAATCTTAATGGGTGGAGGTGTAATTATATCAGCATTTATGACTACATTTATTGGATTACTAATTACATATGGTGTCATCTTTGGAGCAGGTATAGGGTTTGGTTATGTCTGTCCTATAGCTTCGGCAAGTAAATGGTTTCCAGACAAAAAAGGATTCATAAATGGAATTGCCGTAGCGGGATTTGGAGCAGGATCTTTTATATTCAATTACGTAATAAAAGCACTTGCAAACCCAACAGGTCTGGAGACTGACCATCCTAATTTTGTATCAACAATATCCCCAAACATACCTCTAATGTTTATTATACTTGGAATTATATATTTAGTTCTTATAGTTGGAGGCGCAATGACATTAAGTAATCCTCCTGAAGGTTGGACACCAGAAGGTTGGGTTCCACCACCACCCTCAGAGGAAAGTGGAATTTCTGGACTTGAATTTGAACGAAAGCAAACAATAAAACTCCCTCAATTTTGGATGCTTTGGGCTACTTTTATCTTAAGTGCCATGTCTGGGTTAATGGTAATTGGTTCATATGCTTCTTTCGCAAAAACAGTTGATGTAAGCGAAAATTTCATATATGTTATTGGGATCGCTGATTTTGTACTAATAGGAAGCTTAGCAGCACTGTTTAATGGTCTAGGAAGAATTGTATGGGGTAAGATGGCTGATTTAATAACATACCAGAAAGCAATGTTAATAATGTTCTCAACTCAAGCAATTCTATTGCTTCTTTACTTTACTACAAACTTTAACGAGGTTTATTTTTTGATAATAACATGTGCAATTTATTTCTGTTTTGGGGGTAATTTTAGTTTATTTCCAACTGCTACTGCGGATTTATTTGGTTCGAAAAATATAGGTCCTAATTATGGGATGGTGTTCACTGCTTATGGGATTGCAGGCTTTATAGGTGCTGTTGGTGTAAATCTATTTGTTACAGTTTTTGGGAGCTACTTAGTACTATTTATTATAATGGCATATTTATCAATAGGAGCTATTGTTTTAGCATTTTTAATAAAACCACCAATTCGTAAATAATTCGCTCTGATTTTTTCTTTTTATTTTTTATTCTAAGTTAAATAAGTATAAATATGAAATTTTTAAAATTAACAAATATTTGGGGTTAAACTTGGAGATTTAATTTTTAAAACCTATTTTTACAACAAAGTTTAAAAGAAAAATCTTTCATAATTATAAACGTATAGGAATAATTACTTAACGTAGAATTTTAAGCAATGACGTTAAATTTTAACCATCTAAAGAAATTTATCCTCTCTTACAGTTTCATTCTTATTGGCGTTTTATTATGCATTTCTTTCTGGATAATTGAGGCATTATTGCATACAAGTCTTTTTGAGATTGAAGATACATTTTTAGAACATCTTTTTACAATTGATCCTCATGAATTATGGATGCGTTCAATTGCTTGTTCTTTCCTATTATTCTTTGGTGTAATTACACATTATTATTATCGAAATAGAAATAAATTAATCGATGAATTAGAAGAAAAAAATAAATTCATCAACAATATTTTCGATAGTATTCAAGATGGAATAAGTATTCTCGATCTCGATTTAAATATTATTCAGGCAAATCATTGGATGGAGAAAATGTATGAGTTAGATAGTCCTTTGATAGGCAAAAAATGTTATTCTGTTTATCAAAAAAGAATATCTAAATGTCCTTGGTGTCCAAGCATTAAAACTATCAACACAGGTAAAATGCATACAGAAATTGTACCCTACCCATCAGAAAATGATATAAAAGGTTGGATTTATGTATCTACTTTTCCCTTAATGGATGAAAATAATAATGTTAGGAGTATCATTGAATATATCAAAGATATTACAGAACTTAAGAAAATTGAAAATGATTTTAAGGATGCTTTTAATCGAGCTGAATTTTATAAGGATCTATTTGCTCATGATTTTAATAATATCCTACAAAATATTTTATCATCAACAGAATTGAGTAATCTTTACTTGAATAAACCAAATTCTGAGATGAAGATAACAGAATTTTTATCAATAATTAAAAATCAAGTAATAATAGGTTCTAAATTAATTTCTAATGTACGTAAACTATCTAAACTTGAGGAGATTAAAAAATCTATTCAAAGAATTGAACTTATAAGAATATTGAAGAAATCTGTAAGAACATTAAAGAAATCTTATCCTGCAAAAAATATTAATCTTCAGATGGATTTAATTAATGATAAATTATATGTGCGAGCAAATGAGCTCTTAAATGATATTTTTGTAAACATCCTAACTAATGCTGTGAAATATAATGAAAATTCCGTAATAGAAATTATTATTAAAACTTCAAGTGTGTTGCAAAATGGAAAATGTTTTTTAAAACTAGAATTTATCGATAATGGAGTTGGAATTGATAATATCAGGAAAGAAAAAATATTCGAAAGAGCCTATAATGAAATAAGAAGTGTTAGTGGTATGGGATTGGGGTTATCTCTTGTAAAAAGCATAATAGATAGCTATGATGGACAAATTTGGGTAGAGAATAGAGTCTCAGATGATTACTCAAAAGGTAGTGATTTTGTTATATTAATTCCTAATGATGAAGAAATATTTAAATATGAAGAAAATATAAGTTTTTGATAATTTTCTATTTAACACTTATCTTTTACATTTTTTTGTAGCTATTTTAATGTGTTACCAATCTTAGATTTAAAATCTTTTATAGATAATGATTTTAATTTATTCACTAACATTTTTAATTTTACTAATCATCAAAGGTATGAGATTTTACTCTAAAAGAATGCAAATAATTTTTAGCTGAGATATTCATAAAAAGAGCTAAATTCCCATAGATATTAAAGATATATATTGAACTCAGATATTCCATTTAAAAATAATGCTAACTTGTTGTATATCTTAAACAATAATATTATAATAAATATGCTATCATTAAAGTACTATAAGAAATACTGAGAGTTCTAAGTAGAAATTGAAATAAATAAAAAAGAATTAAATGACAGAAAAAAGTTTAAGTCTCTATACTATTGCAAAATATGCTAATCGAGAGCTTCTCTTAGAATCATTACTTCAAGCTAAAGGCTCATATCAATCATTATTTTTAGAAAGATATAAAAAAAGACGGAGAACTTTTAAAGTCAAAGTTATTGCAACTAAATTACTCTATTCTGTAATTTTTGGGATTTTACCAATACTTCTGATTTTAACTTATTTAGAAATCATTCAAAGTCTTAATTTGTATCCACTTTCAATGGAGAATACTACATTAACGGGTATTATATTTTTTGGATTGTATTTTGTTTTGCAGTTTTTTAATTTTTTTCTTATGGGAATATTGGAATCTAGTATGGTAATGTCAGGACTGATTTTTAGGTGGTTTGAAACTCTGCCTATCTCAAGAGATAGATTAAAGAAATTAGCTTATTTAACAATTTTTCGAACTTTTGATATTCCTATTATATTTATTGTATTTGGATTTCCAATTACATTGTTAATTCAAACACAAAACATATTGGTTTTCATTGTTAGCCTCGGTATCTCAGTTGTAAATATTGTGTTTTCTTTCGATCTACTTATTTTATTAGGAGAAAGACTCCACAGAGTTTTATATTCTAATAGAACTAATTCAAAAAAAGCCCTTATGATTAGGTTACTCAATATATTTAGTTATATCGCTGTGATTCTTAGTAGTATATATATTATCCAGTGGGTATTAGGTTCTATAAGTGATATTTTTGAATTTATTCGTTTTTATGAACACGCTTCATTAACTAATGTAATCCTTAGTACTCTTCCTTATCCATTTAACCCCAGTTATATATTATCTTTAGTAATTACTCCTTCTCAAATTTCTTTTAACCTGTGGACTAGTACATTTGTTGGATTAGGACTTTTTCTTCTAATAACTTATACAATCCACATGAAAACATCAAAAGTACTTTCTAAAATCACAAACTCAAGTTCAATAAATACTCAACAAATATATGTAAAAGATGAAATTCAAGTTAAAATAAAAACTCGTACTTCTGTAAGTGCATTTTTACGTAAAGATCTTTCTGTAGCTTCACATGATATTAAAGTCTTTCTATCATTAGTTATGCCTATAATACTATCATGTATTTTCATATTCTCATATAATGTCGGGATTGGTTCTACTCCAATCTGGATAGTAAGAGATACTATATTCTATTGTTTAGGTATATTATTCTTTTTCCCTATAATCTCTAGTATGCTAGTATATGGGATATCTAATATTGACGTTTCAGGAGAAGCTGTATTAGCAGCACTGCCAATAATACCTCGAGATAGGGTTAAAGCAAAACTAATACTAATGATAACATTACAGACTATAGCTCTATTTTCTCCTTCTTTTATGTATTTTTTAACTCCAAAATTTCCTATTTTCTTTTTTGCTTCCTTAATAGCTACTCCCTTTGTGTGGTTCCTACTTATTTTAACCTATGAATTAAAAATTTACTTTTTTAATAAATTTGGAAAGCGTTATGTAATTGGTGATATTAATCCACAGAAGAGAATTTTTAAATGGACATTAATAGTTTGCATCCAATATATCATTAGTTTTTGGCTCTTATCTTTTATCCTTATGTTCTTTATTTACCAGCAATTAACTCTTATTGCAATATTTTATGGGATTACAAATATTGTAAGCATCATATTTGGTACTCTGTTTTTTAATAAAATGTTTCCAATTGTTCGAGAAAGAAGATAATAGTTTATTATTCTCCAATAGATTATTTATTAATATTTTTTCAACAAGCTTTAATAGCTTTTTTAAGTCCCAAACCTAAAAATATTCTTCCAGGAATTATACTACGAGTAACATTAATGTTTGTCACTGTCTTTGGAGGACTTCCTTGGTTTTATATTTAAGTTTATCATAGTCTTATTGATTAATTTATAGATCACAGAAATGGGTAATTTAATTTAGAATACGAATTACAAATTAATTATGAAAGTAAATGTAATTTATGAGGAAAAAGTTCAAATAGATCCTCATAAGGCATTTGATCTAACAATACAATGGTTAAATGGTCAATATAAAGCAAAAATTAAAACATCAACACCACCTATATTTATTAAGGCGAAACAAGGAACAATGATGACTAACACCGGTCATGATCCAAATTGGAAAAAGAGAATTCTAATAAATTTTTATACATTGGAAGGAAACCAAACATTAATTAGAGTTGAAGCGACACCACTTGCTCGAAATATATTTAGAGTTGAAAAATTAAAACAATCTTGGTATAATGGTCTTTTTTCTCATTTATTTTCACTCTTAAACACTTATGGAAAAACCTCAAAACAGGAAAAAATTATGGACCCTAATGTGATTCAGGGACTTAACATTAAATATTGCTCTTATTGTGGAAAACAGATAGAAGAAAGTGCTAAAATATGTCCCAGTTGTGGAATTGAGATCGAATAGAAAGGTTATTTTTTTTTCTTCAGGACTCTTTACTATATATTTATCTAAAATTTGTCGGACTCCTTCAACTTATATTGAATAGTTTCAATCTTCTTCTTGTGACTAGTCCAGATTCTTATTATGATTGGGAATTAAGTGTAAAATCCAAACCGACACATATCAAAAAAAAGAAGAAGACTAAGAAAGAACATAATGACTTAGGAATCTCTGTTGAAGACTTCAGAAAATTTGTAAAATTATGGAGAAGTAAAAATATAGTATTCTGAGTTCTAGTTTTAAATTTTTTCTTTACATACTTACTTAAGAAATATATATTTTCTTTAAAGCTACTAAAGAAAGAAAAAGGCTGATTTTTTTTTAATTTTATTTAGTGAATCTTTCACAAAAACTAAGTTTGAATTTAAAAGTTATTAAGAAAGAAGGGACGAGAAGTTGCAAATGAATACCTGAAGGTTTTCGCATGCAAACGGTATTATTTTTTTTTCACTTTCGTGGAAAAATTTACAAAACATTGAATCAATTTACGTCATGAAGAGAAATACCATACATAAAATAATTTCTTATTCTTTGAATAGTGTTATCGTTTGATAACCTTACTAATTCTTGCGAACTAGCCAGATCGAACACCGAATATAAACCTAATGGCCTATATTTTAGTTCGAATTATGCTTTTACACATAATCTCTTTTCATATCGCTACTGATTACCTTACGGTGCCAATGCATTGAGGTAACAATACCTCTTCTCGACGTTCAAACCGTTAGGAATGAACAATATATACTTTGAAGGATTCATATTTAAATCACACTATTAAGGGATTATTATATATTTTTGTCGATAAAAAAGATTCATATAATTTTTATGTCGGATCTTCCAAAATTGATTTTTTCATCAAAGGCTTCACTCATAAGATAAAAAAAGAAAAGAAGAGATTTAGAATAGCCATATATTAATTGTTACATGCAATAAGGCACTAAGTAAGATAACAACAAGAACATATAATAGAAAAGCTATAACAGTTATAACAATTGCACTTAAAAATCCTACATTATGGCTGACACAAATAAGTAACCATGCTATGATGAAAGCAACCAACCAAGCGACCAAACCTCCTAAAAACAAAAAAACTAAAGCAAAAGTTACAGTAATTAAGAATGCCGTTAAAAAAACATTGCCAAAATTAGTATTCCTCGCTTTACTAAAGAAACCCAAAGCAAGTTTCAAGAAAATTGCCATTACTAACAGAA
Source organism: Promethearchaeia archaeon (assembly GCA_029856145.1). Classification (GTDB taxonomy): domain Archaea; phylum Asgardarchaeota; class Lokiarchaeia; order Sigyniarchaeales; family SOKP01; genus Loki-b32. The sequence goes on along the minus strand of JAHQWK010000026.1, from coordinate 68,148 downwards.
CTATGAGGTAAAAGACTAAAAACCACATAACTTCTTCAAATGTATGGAAAATCATTTTATTCAAAACAGAGTTTATTATTAGTAATATAAATTTTAAGAATATTTTATATTGTATAGAATAAGAAAATTACCATATTATATAAGATAAATCTTATTAAGTCTACAGAGAATTGTAATGAAATTAAAAGATCCAAAATTAATAGCTCTTCAGTTTAATGAATATATTAATAATCAGGATATTAAAGGATTATCCAATCTTAAGACTGAAGATCATATTTTTATTGATAGAGCAAATGACTCATATAAGGAATTGTCAAAAGATTCTTTAGAAAAGGATTATGTAATTTGGAAGGCTAGGATCGAAAATGACCTTGTTTCTGAATGGTGTATTTATGAAGATATAGAAGACAATAGAAAAAAATTTGGTCTCTATTTGGTCTCTAAAGAAAACTAAACAAATAGACCAGCAATTACCATAATAACAATACAAAGTCCTGCTAAACTCGAAATTCCAATAATAGCTAATAGAATTTCATACAAACTTTTAACAGACATAATTTTGTATTTTTCGCCTTTTTTATTTAATTTTATTTTAATATATACTCATATCTACTATTGTATATAAAAGTATATATTTAAAAGTTATGATTAAGACATATCTTTTCCTTTTTTATATATACTTTTTTTATATAAGAAATTTGTATATATATTCATATATATATTTTCTTTAAATAAATAAAAAATTAACTTAAAATTTAGTTTTTAAAACTATTTAACATTACCAGCTTAAGTGTGGATTTATTAAAATAAAATGATTAAAACTCCTATTAAAGTTATTATTATTCCCATAAAGGCGTTTTTTGAAATTGTTTCTTTATTAATTACATAAGAAAAAGGGATAGTAAATAAAGGTAAAGCTGTTGAGATGAGAGATATAACTGTAGCACCTGCTACCATACATACCTATTCTTGTCTCTTTAATATGTTATGAGTTTTTTTTTTTTTATTTTAAGTCTTTACTTTTTTCAAAATTCATTTATCTCTCTTACATTTTTAAAGAGATTTGTGTTTTTAATTGTTTATGCTTGAATTTTATGATTACTATCAATTGAGGACTCTTTAATGGAAACAGGTCAAAATAATTATTATCTAAAAGAAAATAACAAAAATGAAAAACTAAAAGAAAATCGTGAAAAAATCTTAACTGAAAGTGCCTATAACTCTTGTAATTTTAACAAAATTCCTCCCATAATTGGAGTTCTAATCGCGGATCAATATGGAAATACATTAATGGTAATTGAATATGATTCTAAGAATAAAAACAACTTTGGGCCAATAAAATCTTATTTATCAGAAAATGAGAAAACGTTTTTAGAAATTGACTTAATCTCAATGTATTTTAGCTCACTTAGATCATTTGCAGGACAAACAAATATTCAAAATATATCAAATTTAGAAATCCATGGCTCTAATATTAAAGTTCAAATTTTTTTTCTATTTGATAAATTCATGATTATTCTTTTTTTGAATTCTAAAGCAGAATTGAATTTAAAAGAAAAAACCCTAATTGTTAGACATTTTGAAGAGAAATTGACTAAATATGAATTTGAGTTTAAGCATTTTAATGCAGCAAAATCTAGAAAAATTCTGGGCATGTTAGAAATTAAAGGGAAAGCATGGCTTAAACAATTGAATAGGAACTATTTACAAAGTTTCAAAGATACTTATTTAAAAAAACATGAAATTATTGATGAATTAACAAGAGAAATTGAACCTATAATTAAAGAAGTGCTCTTAGAATATTTAGAATATATTCATGAGGATATCGTGAAAAATATATCAAAAGAGATTAAAACTAAAATTCAAGATTCATTGTTTGGATTCGACGCTAATTTTAACTATTAAAAGAAGATTATTTAATACTATGAGAAAGCTTATGGACGATCCACCATTTACCGTCGATTTTCATAAGGTTAAAGTAATCAATATAACCAACTTCTTCATTTTCAATTTTTAGTTTCACTGCAGCATTATTCCCTGTTACATCAATGTTATAAAATTCTGTATTCCAAGTTAAGTTTTCATTCACATTTTTAGGATCATACCATGACATATATTCTTCTTTATTAACAATTCTAAATTGCCCCTCCTTATCAAAAAAGAAAAATTTCCATTTATCATGCAAAATCTTCTCGTATAGCTCTGGATCACTTTTGACATGGCCCTCATGATAATAATCCAGAATAGTTTTTTTAATTACTTCTTTTTCATCTTTATCCTTGTTTATTTGCATTATGCCATATATTAACTTAGTATTTTTAATTATTGAGATGGAATAATAGAAAGAAATATAAAAGTTTTATTCAAAAAAAGCTAAAATTATTCAATAATACGATAATTCAGTACAGATAATATTTAATTTTTTTATGTTGCAATGTTCTAAGTATAAAAAATAAGAAAATCAAAATAACACTTATTATCAATGAATAGAGAATGTTCCAATAAGAAATAATCCAAATTAAAACAATTCCACCTAATATTAACAAAAGATAATAATAAAAAAACATTTTTTTAACTTTATTGATCTCCCAAACAAAAAGAGATGAACCAATAATGACTCCAATATTATATCCAATACCTAAAAATGGTGCTAAATTGCTATAATTCATAATTGCCAGAGATAAAGCTCCAAATAATCCAATAATTAGAAATATCCATAGATTTTTATTTGCTTTTTCATCAAATATAGTTTTTCTTATATGACCAAATCCATTTCGATATAATGCCCAAAAAACAAGCGCAATACTGAAAATCTTTAAATAGAAATGTCCAAAAAAGATATCCATGTTTTCTAAGAACGTCAAACTTTCGTTATAACCTAGATTAACTAAGAAGTCTAGCATCCATTGTGGAACAGAGAATTCAAATAAGAAATTTACTGAGGGAATTAACTCAATTGATAAAAATATTCTAATCATTGCACGTATAGCCCAAATAAAATAGAGAATTACAAGTATATCAAAGATTTTAATAATTTTTTGAGTAAAAACTATTGATGAAACTTTAAAATAGCTTGATATACTAGCAATAATACAGGTACCAATCAAGAAATTTATAAAAAATGCCAAAGCAAACAGCGACCATATCGTAATATCAAGCGTCTGAGAATTAATTTTAAATGAAAAAAAGGTTAATAATCCTAAAAATGCCACAGTACTAGCATAAGTCAATGGTTTTAAGATATTTCCGGTTTTTCTTTTGCTTATTCCATTTTTCTCAATTTTTTGTACTCCTTCTTCTTGTTTGCAAATATTTGAAAGTTTTATCAATCTCTTATATTTCAAGCCTTTTGATTTCAATGCTAAGGCTTTAAATTTTTCAGAAGCTTTTTTTCGTAATGGATTTTTGGATACGTATATTTGTTTTAAGTTTGGAAGGTCTCCTATCGAATCTGGGAGAAACTTTAACCTATTATTTCCTATGTTTAAAATTTCTAACATCTTTAAATTCCCAAATGTATCTGGAAGGGATTCTAATTTATTATTTGATAGATCTAAAATCCTGAGTGATTTAAGATTCCCAAAAGAATTGGGAAGATATTTTATTTCACATGAACTTAAATCTAATACTTGAAGGAAAGGAAGATCTCCAAATTCTTCAGGTAATTCTTCTAATGCTCCTTTATAAAAATAAGTTGGTGCTTCTAACCATAATTTCTCTAAGGATCGCAAATTACTCATTTCATTTGGAAGAGATTTTATCGGATTGTTTTCTAGATGTAAATTTTGAAGAAATTCAAGATTTCCAATCGAACTCGGTAAAGTTATTAAAGAATTATTTTCAAGATACAAAAATCGTAATTTCTTTAGATTTCCAATAGATTCCGAAAGAGTTTTTAAATCTGTTAAAGCAAGATCTAGCCATTCAAGAGATTCTAATCTCAGAATCACCTCAGGTAATTGTATTAGTTGATTACAACGCAAATTTAATTTTTTAAGGAATTTGAATGAAAAAATTGATTCAGGTAGCGTTTTTAAATAACAATTGAATAAACCTAACCCAATAACATTACCATCTTCTATTTTAACACCAAATGAAGCTTGATCAATTTCATAAATTACAGGGATTCCATTTTCTTCCACTTTTCTTCCTATTTGTTGTAAGTATCCACCCTGAATATTTAAGCTTTCTATTATTAGGTGTTCTAAATCTTTCAAAGCATTGATCTCTATGGGGGTTAAATAATTACCTTTATATTTATCAATTTCTTCAAATACTCCATAAGAATTTTGTTCTGTTCTTAAACTGATAATCTTATAAATTATTTCAAAAAATAATTCATCCATATTCTCTCTATTTTTAGCTGAAACTAAAAAATACTCAATTTGATAATTTGTTGTAAAATCTTCAATTTTTTTTAAATCTAAATGACCCTCTTCTACATTAAGATCATTCTTAGTTATTGCTAAAAAAATTGGTATTTCTTGATTTAAAGAGTTTTTAATTTCATTATACCATTTTAATATACTTTTTAAAATATTTTGATGTGTTTTATCTACAACAATAATTGCAGCATCAGCGAAATTGAAAATCTTTTCTTTTGTTGGAGAAATTTGGCTTGAAAAACCTCCAGTATCCCATATTGCTAAATTCATTACAACAGTATCATCAATATTTAAAATCTTTTTGTATACATTAAAACCGACAGTAGGATTCCAACTGACTTTAAATTTTTTATCAGTGAATGCATTAATTAATGATGTCTTACCCACTTGGTAATCTCCAAGAACTATAACCTTTAAAGAGAGTTTATTTGTAGAAATTTTAGCGTTTTTTATTTTTGAAAATACTTTTATAATACCAGGGATCTTCAAACTAAGACTTTCTAGTTCTGTCTCTTCCTCTAACCGCTCAATTTCATCAGCAATGTGAGTGGAATATATTTTTAATTCGATATCAGAAGTTTTTTTCGATGCTATTGTTATTAGAATGTAATTGAACCCTAGTGAACATGAAACCACTTTTTTTCTGGATAGTTCTCTAATTATCAGGAAGTCTTTATCATCTCCAAATTCATTTTTAAGATTCTTAATTAATTCATTAATAAAACTATAATTTACATGAACTTGGGGCTCATCAATATGAGGATTTATAATTTCTTCTATAAGAGCCGATTCTCTCCTCTTATAAACTAAAACAGCTAAGATCCCCTTAACATTTTCTCCATATTGACTTAATAGATTTCCTATATGAGAATTTTTCATCGATTTTATTTTGCGTTTATTAATAATCATATAATAGTTTAGAATTATAAATCCAGTGTCAAGAATCTAGGAAAATAAAAAAAAAGAAGTATTAAAAAATTAAGTGGATTTCAATTTTCTTTTTATTACACGATTTTTACTTTGTTATTGCTTAATCTTGCGATTTCTAATTATAAGGAATCCAAGAAGTATAAACACCAATTCAAATAGTAGATCTTTCACGTATACAATAATTCCCGTGTACCAAACCAATAAGCTTATAATTAATGTTATAATGCTGTACGCAGCCGAAACCAATCCAATTGAAAATATTACAATTCCAATGATTAAATTAAGATCAGTTTTTTTTCGCAATTTCTATTCTCTAAGAAATTATTGTTGTTTTTGATTTCTTGATTTAATTATGAGTTTGAATATTAATATGAGAATTAACTATTTAAAATTCATCTATGTTATTTGAAGTCATCAAAAAAGTCGTATAAGTAGGGAAAGTTTCTATTTAAAACTAGAAATTATTATTTAATGTAAAAGTATAACCTTCTTCTTTTAATATTAGTAAAATTCCTTGTTTTCTGAATTTTATCATTAATGGTTTAATCTCATTAAGGGGAATGCCATAATTCTCAGCCATGATTTCTATCATGAATTTAGGGAATTTTTTATAAGTAAGTTGGAGAAATTGAAGCATTTCTAAAAATGTTTCTGAATAATCCATTTTTTCACTTATACACCTTTGATACATGATTTCTCAATGAAACTTTGCATTAATAAAGATAGATACAACAAAAAGTGGAAGTTGGAATATACGTAATATGTCAAATTAATATGTCAGACGAAAAGATATTATTAATTGAGTTCCTTCTATTTATGGTATGATCGAGACTTACCATAATAATTAAAATAACCCCGTTTTACTTTAAATGGCCTTTCAGGCCGATTGAAATAACAATCGGGGCAAAAAATAGTAATCATAGAATCATTCCATAAATCCTTAGCTCTTAATTCTGAAATAGAAGGATTATCCCTTAAAAACTCTGAATAAGATATTAATTTTCCGCAATCCACACATATTTTATTCTGTGGAACTTCTCTGGTCATTCTAATATTCAATTTTTATATCGATTAGTAGATACAAATTTATCTTTTTAATTTAAAAGCGTTAGAGTCATGTAGTTTTTCCTATGATTGATACAATAATAGAAATTACTAATTTTAATCAGTTAAACACCTAAAATTTATTAAAAAAAGTTAGGTTTGTTTTTAATTCTTTTTCTTTAGTTCGAACTTCGCAGAAAGTTCCGCAATAAAAACTATATATCGAAGCTTGTCTATATTAAAATTATGAGCTTTAAATCTATAGGTAAAAAATATAAGATAGTCATTAATCAGGAAATTCTGAGGATAGAGCCAATCAATTTTGCTGATATCATAGTTTCATTTTCTGAATTTGGAGAATCAAAAAGGAGTCCAGACTTATATGCAGGAACAGAAAAAATCCCCTTTTCCGAAAGAGATCTTCTCTACCAAGCAATTTTGAAGAATGAATTTGCTGATGGGGACCTATTTGAAATACATCAACATTTAATCAAAATAAATTACCTAATAAGCAAATTAAGTGATTAGAAATGTCAGTAGAATATTATATATTTTTAGAAGAAGTTAGAATGATTTCTGGTCATATAAACAGGCTTCAGGAATCAACAAACAAAAAGGTTTTGAAGTCTATATTTTTCATGGAAGATCTGAAAACACATATTGAGTGTGTTGATAATTTATTAACTAGGGGTTTAAAAAAATGAGAGGAAAAGGAATTAGAAAAATAATTATAAGATATGATGTTATTGTCCATTTATGAATGAAAATCAGAAAATTTGAAGATCATTTCCGGAAACAACTTTTCGGATTGATCATCAGCACTTTAGACTGAAATCCAATTTTAATTTCCCTCTTTTTTTATTTAACTATCAAGTATAATGCGATCTCCTTTACTAATCTTAAAAAACTTCAAAATCATTCCAAAGGGTTTTATAATAAATTTTTAATGCCATTTTATTAAGTATAAGTAAATTTAAAATAAAAAAAACAAAATTAATAAAAAATTTGGAAGTGATATGAATGAGTTTTGATGAATTTGATGAAAATTTGGGTGGAGAAGAACCAGTAAAATCTAAAACTCCCGCGTCTAAAACCCCTTCAGCAGGAAAGAAATTAACTTTATACTTCATGTCAACAATTGGTCCTGGTGAAAAGAAAGAAAAATTAACTGTGAATGACAGTAATAATGTGAATGATATTAAACATACATTAGGAAATTTATATGGACTTGATCCTAATGATTTTCATTTATCATCTGGTGGCGTTACAATGGATGAAAATAGCTCATTAAAAGACTATGACGTAAATAATGGTGACGATATTCTATTAATCCCTGCTAGTACTGCTGGATAAAATTCTATTTAATCTTTTTATTTTTTTTTTAAATTTTTTTTGTGTATTGAATTTTTTAGTACACCCCCCCATGCAATTCACTAAAGCATGAATAGAACGTCTCTTCCCCTTAATATTCATACTTTTTACGATCAAAAATACACACTTCAATACACAACATTTAAATATGATAATACACACTTCATGATCAGAGAATAAAAAATTATACACACTCAAAAAAAAATTAAAAAAAAAATAAAAAAATGGTGAAAAAAAAAATGGAAAATAGTTATGAATATTACAAAAATGTTAAAGCCCAGTTTGACGCTAAAAGAGCGTTTGTTGATAAAATGTATTATTAAATACAATTTTTTTTATTTTTTTTTATCATGATCATCAAAATTATTAAAACATCATAAAGAAAAGAAATAAATATGAATTAGAGGTTAAAAAAATGAAAAGAATAGAAAGAAAAGAAATTGGATATGAGTATTATAAGGATCTAAAAGCTAAGTTGGATGCTCAAATTCGTGCTAAACGATATTATTAATTAACTAGGAGGAATTATAACATGGAATATCGAAAATATCTTAAAAATCCGGTTTTGGAAGATGAAACAGATCAAATGAAGGGTTTTCCTATCCCTCCAATCCAAAAGCCGTATCCTGAAGATGCTAGATTAATTGACTTAATATCACATGATTCTATTAAATTAGATGATATTTCCTTAATGCAGGCAATAAATAATCGAGAAAGTCGTCGAAAGTATCTTGAAGCTGAATTAACTATAGAGGAATTATCTTTTTTGCTATGGGCTACACAAGGAGTAAAGGAACTTGCTCGTGGTGGGTTGGTAACTAAACGAACAGTTCCTTCTGGTGGAGCAATGCATCCATATGAAACATATTTAGTAGTAAATAATATTGAAGGGTTAGCGCCTGGATTATATCGATATTTAGCAGTAGAACATAAATTATTGGTTTTAGACACTAATAAAACTGGTCTATCTGAGAAATTAGTCGAAGTGTGCCATGGGCAAGCCTTTATTGGAAAAGCATCTGTTGTTTTTATCTGGACTGCTAGACCATATAGATTGGAGTGGCGATATGGAGAAGATTCTCTTAAAGATATTTTAATGGGAGTTGGTCATATTTGCCAAAACCTTTATCTTGCGTGTGAGGCAATAAGTACTGGTACATGTGCCATTGTTGCATATAAGCAAGATGAACTTGATAAATTTATTGGTGTCGATGGAGAGAACGAAATCACTCTTTATCTGGCACCAGTTGGGAAAATATAATAAAAAATTAATTTAAAAATAAAATTAGAAAAAAAAAAAAAATAAAGAGGGAGGTAAGAAAAATGAAAATTTCTGGATCAGGAACCCTTTCGGGGGGAAAAATTGATGATGAGATACATATTTCGGGCTCTGCTAAAATAAAGGGAAATTTTGAGTGTAATGGCTTTCAATCCTCTGGTTCATTGAGGGGGGAAGGGAGTTTGACTGTTCATGGTGATGTCAAAAGTTCTGGCTCGTTTAGGCTTATAGGATCCCTTCATGGAGATGGTAATGCAAAATCTTCTGGTTCAATGACAGTTGGAGGGGAGATATTAGTTAAAGGAACATTAGTAAACTCAGGTTCATTAAGGGTAGGAGATAGAGTTGAGGCTCTTCAGGGAATTAATATTTCAGGTTCTGCAAGTGTCAAAGGTGGAATCTCATCTCAGAAACTGATTAAAATTACAGGATCATCAACAATTCATGGAGATGTATCTGGAAATGATGTAACTCTAGGTCGTGAACGTTCGTTGGGTAAAAGTATTTATAAACATCTTAGTAAAGTGCATGGAAGCATTTTCGCTAAAAACAATGTTGATCTTATAAGATCTTTTGTTGTAGGAGATGTTAGAGGGCGAAATGTCTATATTGGTGAGGGAACGGAGATTTCAGGAAACCTTTATTATGTTGACAGTATTGAGGTTCACAAAAAAGCAACCTTGGCTAATGAACCTATTCAAATTACAGAAAGAGATTTGTTATATTAGAATTAAGTATATATGAATTAAAATTAAAAAATAATGAAAAAAAAATAAAAGAAATTAGGAGGAATTAAAATGTCGAATGATGAAGGATGGAATGAAAAAGAATTAAATGAAGAGGAAAGAGAGAGAAGTAAAGTAAAATGGGAATTAAATGACTTAAAGGACAAATTGAATTTTGAATTAGACGACTTGCATGATGAATTAAAGGATGTCATTGAAGATTTAAAAGATGAGGCTGAAGATATAAAAGACGATTTGAGGGATGAATTGGATGAACTTATGGAAGAACGAGAAAGTTTACTTAATGAAGTTGGAAATATAAAAGGAGAATTAGAGCAATATGGAGATGATGCCAAAGATCATATTGAAGATGCGAAAGACAAGCTTGAACGTCTGAAAGAGAAATTTGAAAAACATGAAGCGAAATTTGATGAAAAAGTGAGAAAAAGAATAGAAAACATAAAAAAGAAAGTATCAAGGATAAACATTTCTGTTGATCCTGAAATGAGTGATGAGTGGAGAGATTGGGCAGATGGTTTAGGTGCTTCAGTTTCAGAGTTGGTTCGAAAGTCTATGAAATTTGTTAAAAATAACATTGGAGATTTAGCAAAATTGGAAAAATTGGGGCGCAATTTGGAGTTAATGGGAGAAGATATTGAGCAAGTGGTAAAAGACTCGGGTATAGAGGAAATAGGTGAAAAACTTGGAAAGCAATTTGGAAAAAAGAAAGGAAGGCCAAAAATTAAGACAGCAATTATCTTGGAACCTGATAAAAAGGAAAAGATTAAAAAGAGAGTAAGTGGTTTAATCAAGCTCCTTAATAATTTACCAATTGATAAATTTGCCCAAGCGTTAGATAAATCAAATGAAGATGCTGAGAATATGGTTTATGAGATAGTTGCGGATGGAATTGAGGGTACTCTTGAGGAAGGTGTTTTCAAATTCACGAGCTCTTCAGAAGAAGTTATTTCAAAGCTGAATGAATTAATTGATAAAATGTAATAAATAAAGGTGATTATATAAAATGATTAATCCAATTTATGAAAAACTGGCTAAGATTGTGGTAGAATATTCACTTGAGATAAAGAAGGGGCATACGGTTTATATAGGTGGACCTGCATTTGCACAAGATTTATTTCAAGTTTTAAACCTAGAAGTTATTAAAGTTGGGGCTCATCCAATAATTAAGCCTAGTATTGAAGGAATAAGAGAAACTTTTTATAAATTTGCTTCAGAAGAACAGTTGTTATATGTTAATAAAATTGAAGAATTTGCATCTAAAGAAGCTGATCATATAATAGAAATACGAGCAGATTATAATTCACGCAAATATAGTAACATTAATCCCGAAATATTATCTAAATATAGGAGTGCTCCCGAAAGGAAAGAATTGATGAAGATTTATGAGCAAAGGACTTCTAAAGGAGAATTAAAGTGGATGGTACTTCCCTATGCTTGTAACGCTTATGCCCAAGAAGCAAATATGGATTTATTTTCATATTCCGATTTTATAACCAAGAGTTTGTTCCTAGATAAAGAGAATCCTATTGAGGAATGGCGCAAAATGCAAAGGCAACAAGAAGTTTTTGTTGATTATTTAAATGGTGTTAAAGAAATTCACGTTATTGGAGAAGATACAGACTTATTATTGTCAGTTAAGGGTCGAAAATGGATAAATTGCAGTGGTCAGAGAAATTTACCTGATGGTGAAATTTATACTGGTCCTGTAGAAGATTCTGTTAATGGGCATATTAGGTTTACATATCCCGGGATATATATGGGGAAAGAAGTCGAAAATATCTATTTAGAGTTTAAAGATGGAATAGTAATTAAAGCGGCAGCTCAAAAAGGTGAAGAAATCCTCGAAGAAATATTAAAAATAGAGAATGCTAATAGAATAGGTGAATTTGCTATCGGAACGAATTATGGGGTTACGAAATTTACTAAGAATATGTTATTTGATGAGAAAATGGGTGGTACACTACATTGTGCTTTAGGTTTAGGTTTCGAATGGACTGGCTCAAAAAATGTCTCTTCAATTCATTGGGATCTACTAAAAGATATGAAAGTCCCAGGTTCAAAAATTGTAGCCGATAGTAATATAATTTATGAAGAAGGAAAGTGGAAAATCTAAAATGAATAATTTAAGAAAAAAATTTAATTAAATATATTAAAAAAAAATTAGGAAATTAGGGGATAAAGAATGGAAGAAATTGCGAATAAGGGAACATTTAAGAGTTATTTATTTTTTTGGAGTGGCCAATTATTTTCTTTGCTTGGTTCGATGGTGGTATTTTTTGTAATAACGTTTTGGATCGCAGATATTTACAACGATCCCATAATAAGTGCTTTTGCTTCATTTTTATATATACTAATGATGACTATTTGTATGCCTTTTGCAGGGGTAATTGCAGATAGAATTAATCGAAAGGTACTTATTATAGTTGTAGATTCATTACAAGCATATATTACGATTCTCTTGATAATTATCTTTTATTTTGGGAGTCCAGATATTTGGATTGTTTATCTCTTTATCAGCCTTCGCAGTGTATTTCAAGCATTCCATGTACCTACTGTTAATGCAATCATTCCAACAATGGTTCCGAAAGATAAGCTATCAAGAATTAATGGGGTTAACTTTTTGTTTACAGGTGTAGTTCAGCTTTTAGCACCATTTATAGGGGCAATGATGTTAGTTTTTTTATCAGTATATATGATTCTCTGGGTGGACGTTATTACATTTTTTATTGCATTGATACCACTATTACTGATAAACATCCCTTCTGTGAGACAAGTCAATCATACTGAAGAAAAAAAGGCAAAAAGCTCATTTTTCAAAGAATTTAGATTAGGTCTAAAAACATTAAAAATTATTCCTGGATTAGTGATTATGGTAATCCTATCGATGTTATTAAATTTCTTAATCCAACCTGTTAACGCACTTATGTCTTTATTCATCATTGATAATCATGGAGGGGGCGTCGGGCATTTAGCATTAGCTGAAATTACTTTCACAGGTGGTATGATTGCTGGAGCGTTAGTTACTTCAATTAAGAAGAATTGGAAAAATAAACTCAGAGTGATTTTTATTAGTATTATAATTGCTTTGATAGGATACATGATATTTGCGATAGCACCTATAGGTAACTATTATATTATAGGTTTAGGGGGGGCTATTTTAGGGTTTAATTTACCAATAATAAATGCTCTCTATCAAACGTTTTTACAAACTACAGTACCTATTGATAAAATGGGAAGAGTAACTTCAATTGATCATGCCTTATCTTCAGCGATATCACCAATAGGCGCATTACTTGCAGGGCCAATGGCCTTAATTTTAGGTATTCCGTCGTTGTTTTTCTATAGTGGATTCCTCGGTGTAATTTGTACACTTGGCTTTTGGAGTTTCACAGGTATTAGAAAAGTTGATATTGATAGTAAAAGTGCACTCGAAGAAATCAATAGTCAAATAGAAAATATTTCAATCTAATTTTTTTCTTTTTTTTTCAAAATGCAAAAAATAAGGTGATATACATAATAGAAAATTTAGCAAATCAAAAAACTTTTAAAAATTATATATTTTTTTGGATAGGACAGTTATTTACTGTGTTAGGATCATCAATTTCACATTTTGCGATAATTTGGTGGATAACTGACTCTACAGGGAGCACGATGCTTCTTTCATTAGCATCTTTTCTTTATATATTACCAATGACAATCGTAGTTGCAATATCTGGTGTGGTAATTGATAAATGGAATCGGAAGACAATTATAGTAGTAGTTGATTCCCTCCAAGCATATGTAATGCTTCTTGTAATTATTATCTTCAACTTTGGAGTGGTGAACCCAATATTAATAGTTGGAATAATGAGTTTGCTAGGAATCTTCCAAGGTTTTCATATCCCTACAGTAAGTGCTATTGTTCCGACGATGGTACCCAAGGAAAAATTAAGTAGAATGAATGGGGTTAATTTTTTCTTTAGAAGTTTCATTCAAATCTTAGGACCTGTAATTGGCGCTTTGTTATTCTCGTTAATTCCGTTTGAAATCATACTTTGGATTGATCCACTTACATTTATCATAGCTATTATTCCTTTGTTAGTAATTAAAATTCCTAAATTAAAGAAGGAAGTTACGACTGTTGAAAAGATATCATTTCTAGAAGAATTTAAAAGTGGAATCCGTACATTGAAATCAATTCCAGATCTTCTTATGATGCTTCTCATATCCATGTTTATTAACTTTCTATTAGTTCCAGTTAATATATTGATGCCGCATTTCATTAAATATAGCCATTCAGGTGATATATCAAATTTGGCATTTCTTATGGTTTTCATGAATGGGGGTATGCTGTTAGGTGCACTGTTAACTTCCATAAAGAAAGAGTGGAAACATGCTCTTTTCATCTACTTTGGACTTGAATTCCTCTTAATGATGAATAGTGGTATTATTGCCTTAACTCCTTATCAATTATTTCTAATGATGGGTATTGTAGTCAGTATTACTGGTATTACTATTCCTATCCTTAATACTATTTATTTAACTATAATGCAATTAAAAGTTCCAGCAGATAAAATGGGAAGGTTGTCTTCTCTTGATTGGGCCATCTCATCTGCTATAGTTCCTATTGCATCTATAATAACTGGACCATTATCTGAGACAATTGGAGTAACCAACTTATTTCTTTCTAGTTCTATTATAGGAATGACCGTTACTTTAATATTATGGTGGATTGCGCACACTCGAGTAAAAAAATATTATAATAAGAAGGAAGTTGAAGAACTTAGTGAAGAGATTGAAAGTCTAATTCTAAAAAGAAAAAATAATTTATTTTAATTTATTTTAGTTATTATTTCAAATTCTTATCATTTTTACTTATCCAATTTAATAATTCTTTACTCTTCTTAGGGAACAGATATCTTAAAATATCTGCTGCGTTTTTTATCACGCTAGGATCTTCATCTGAAAGAAGACAATTTTCTAGAACACTATAGGCTTTATCACTTCTAAGTTCTAAAATTTTGAAAGCAAGTATGCTTACCCTTCTAATTTCTTTATTATCAATTCTTTCTAGGAAATAATTCAACAATTCTATTGCTTCTAATTTAGTCATCTGATTTGTTGTTACGTAATCATAAATTTTAGCTACAGTTATGTCTTTATCCATAAAATCAAGTGCATCTTGATAGAGTGGTTTATCCAAAGAGTTAAAATCTTTATTTTTTTGTCTTAAATCAAAAGGACAATCATGATTTTCTGGTAATCTGTGCTTATTACAGAAAATCATACCACAAAATTTACATCTGTATGGGAGATCCTTTATTTCAACATTACAGAGATAACAATTTGACAAGGTGAAAATAACAAATGGTTTTTCTATTCTAATATCTTGTAGGATAGTTTCATTTAAAACTTCTACAAAAAATTATAAAATATGCTCTAATCTATCAATGATATCATTTTGAATTGGAGTTCCCAGATCAATAAAAGTGGCATTATACCCTCCCACTTTTACGATTAAATCAGGGTATTTTTCAGGATGTTTCTGAGCATCCCTAAGTGTTTCAGTTGAAACTGCGGTTGGTTGTATCTGCATCCCCCCCTTGTCAAAATATCCCTTTAAAAGAAAATAAAACTTCTCTATATTTTCCTCACTCATAAGATTTTGAGGATGGATTCGAATATTTAGGGCGATACCATTAGTAGCATAATCATAATTTAGTTTTGCTACTGAGTTTAGAATTGCTGTAAGTCCATTTTTTTCCACATTATTTACCGGAGATAAACTATTTGAGATTGCCTCCATAGCTTTTCTACCGTCTGCCGTTGGTTGTGTAAAAATTCCTTCCATTACATGAATTCCCATTGAATAAGCACCAGCACTATATCGTCCACCTCTAATTGGTTGATGTTTTATTACCTCAATACAAAACAAATCCCATAATTCATTAGCTAATGAATCAATCTCTTGCTTATCGTTTCCCCATTTTTCATATTTATTTATTAACCTTTGCCGAAAAGTTTCTTGACTCTCAAAATTTGAATTTAATATATCGATAAGTTCTGACAAAGGCATTAACTTTTCTTCATAAACAACCTTTTTGATATTATAGAGTGAATCAACTAAAGTAGCAAAACCATAAGCAGTAATAGAAGAAAAATTGTACTTCGCTCCCCCACATACATAATCAGTTCCATTTTCCATACATCTTTCTATGGTAGCTGATAGAAATGGATGTTGGAAGAACTTCATTGCTTCTTTATCTCCTATTTGCGCAATTTTTACAGATTTTTTAATATTATACCTTAATTGTCGCTTGTATGCATCATAGAAACTCTTATAGGTTTTAAAAGAACCAGGATCTCCAGTTTGTAAGCCGTCCACCATTTTCGATAAATTACTATATCCATTGTTTAAAACCAATTCCAAAATTCCGGGTAAATTCATAAACATACGCGCAGTTGCAGCAAAACTATTACCTTGACCTGTTGGTTCAACACATCCGATAATAACGTAAGTACGCGCATCTTCTAAACTATAACCCGCTTTTACTAGGGCTGGGATGAGCACTTCATCATTATAAAAAGCCATTCCTGATGTTGATCGAAAAACTTTTATTGCTTCTTTTATAAATTTTTTAGGACTGTTCTTATGAACTCTAATAGATAAATCCGTTGAAAATACTTTTAGATTTTTATAAGCATAAAGAAAAAGATAAGAAAGTTCATTTGTATTATCTTTTCCTTCTTTATCTACACCTGAAATGGTAATTGTTTGTGTATTTAACCCAATCGCATTTGAGATAGTAGTATAATCTGTTGGTAATAATGTCACATTCCAAGTTAACTTCAAATTTAATTCTTCAATTAATCCTAACGCAAATTCTTGTGTAATTTTATTTTTTTCTTTATCTCTCTTATAATATGGCCATAGAATTTGATCTAACCTACCTAAAGCGACGACACTTCTTTGGTAAATTATATTTATGATATTTTGAGTGAAGTGTATAAATTGAATTGCCTCATAGAACGAATTAGCAGTTTCCTTGGTAAATTTCTCCATCATTGCTCCAATAATTTCAAGTTCTTTCCTTCTTTGCTCATTTTTTTCATTTAAAGCCAAGTTATAGGCAAAATCAGAATATCTCCTTGAAAATTGAATAGCTGCATTATAATAAATTTTTACAGCTTCATAGAAATTAAATTTTTCTTTATGTTTGATGTCGTCATTTTTTATTTTTGATTGATATGATTCAGCTTCTTTAATAATTCCTTTATACCCTAATTTTAGTAGTTTTTCATATCCAACACATATATGGCCTTCATTAGTCCCATTTGCTATAGCAATATTAGGAGCTGCTAAACTAATTCTGTCCATTCCTTTAATTAACTTTTCATCATAAACTTTTTGCGAGATAATATCGCTATATAAAGCTTTACCTTTCCAAAAAGGAATAATATCTAATAATTCATTAATTTCATTTTCTCCTATAAAAAAAGGATGTAATTTTCTTTTTTCATATTTTTTAATTATCCGATGATTATTCAAAGTTCCATCATACGAGTATAAATCAAGATTAATTTTTTCACCTAAATTTTTACTCGTTTCATTTCCAACTAGTAATTCATTATCTCTGATGAAAATTGTCATATTTTTTAGAGTATGAGCAACTGCTTTAGCTCTTTTAATAATTTCTGGATCATTGGGATATTTTTTATAAATCTCAGTAAAATATCTCATCCTTTCAATGCATAATTCATACTTGCTTGAAAGTAATTTCTGTTTTAACTTGAGAGTTCTTCTTGATGAGCTATTAGTTATTGAAATCATTATTGAATTTTAAATCGTATCTAAAAGGTTTACTATATTTATTTAATCATTTGATATTAACTTACTTTTTATGGATTTTTAAGTAATTCAACCCTATCTAAGATATCTAGTTAAAATAATTATTTATTCTTGAGGTTTAAAAATTGAATTTTGAGACAATAAAGTTTGAATTGAGAGAGGACGGTATTGGAATATTAACCCTTAACCGTCCAAATAAATTAAATGCTTTGAATTTTCAAATGATTGAAGATTTACACACATTACTCGATCAATTAATGACAAATTTAGATTGTCGTGTTCTCATTCTAAAAGCTGACGGTAGAGCCTTTTGCGCTGGATTAGATTTAAAAGAGTCTACAGTTCTTCAATCAAAAAAAAAGCCAGAGGAACTGAAAGAGAAATTTTTCTTCATGAGAGCCCCAGATAAAGATTTAATCAAAGCTAAGATATATGCACAAGCTAGAGCTAGCCAACTAATTGTTAAAATGAGGAAAATAAGTCAACCAATTATTGCCATTATACAAGGACCTGCCACAGGAGCAGGCTTTACATTAGGTTTAGCAGCAGATATAAGAATTGCGGGAGAAAATGCAAAATTAGCGAATTCGTTCATAAATATTGGATTTTCTGGTGCTGACTTAGCGAGTAGCTATCATTTGCCTCGACTAATTGGCATGTCTAGAGCTGCTGAAATATTATATACAGGTCGATTCATAGATGCTAATGAAGCTGAAAGAATTGGACTTGTCATGAAAGTAATTATAGGTGATGAGACTAAATTATAAGAAGCTGCAATGGAAATAGCAGAAAATTTACTTACTAAAAGTCCACTCGGGCTTAGAATGACAAAAGAAGCTATTAATATATCACTTGACTCCCCTAGTTTGGAAACAATCATGCAAATAGAAAACCGCTCACAGATGCTCTGTTCAACATCTATGGATCTTTTAGAAGGAGTTAATGCATTTTTCGAAAAAAGAAAACCAAAATATCCAAAATCATGAATAATTGAAAAAAATGTGAAAATATATGGAATATAAAACCATTAAATTTGAATTGAGAGAAAATGGCATCGGAATTTTAACATTAAACAGACCTGAGAAATTAAATGCAATCTCATTTCAAATGGAAGAAGAAATCCATCACGTATTGGATCAATTAATGATGAATTTATCAATTAGAGTATTAATTTTAAGAGGGGAAGGAAGATCATTTTCAGCAGGAACAGATTTACAAGAAGGTTTAATCTTAAATATGAAGAGAAATCCAAAAGGATATGAAAAATTTTATTACTTGAATACGTCAGAGCCAATAAAAAGAAAAATGTATCATCAATGGCGTATAACTCAGATCATCATGAAAATGAGGAAAATTCCTCAACCAATTATAGCGGCTGTTCACGGTTCAGTAGCAGGAGGTGGATTTGGATTTGCAATGGCTTCTGACATTAGAATTGCCAGTGATGATGTTAATTTTATAAATGCTTCTATTAATATTGGTTTAACCGGGGCGGATATGGGAAGTAGCTACTTCCTTCCACGTCTAATTAATCTTTCCAGAGCAGTTGAAATAATCTATAGCGGTAGGGGTGTTTCTGGAAAAGAAGCTGAGAAAATAGGATTTATCCTAAAAGTTGTAGAGAAAGAAAATTTATTGGATGAGGCTTTAAAATTGGCAGAAGAATTATTGACTAAAAGCCCTTTAGGTTTACGTATGACGAAAGAAGCCCTTAATTTATCACTAGATTCTCCAAGTTTAAATAACATGCTACAATATGAAAATAGCTCAATAGTTTTAACTTTCTCCTCTAAAGATGTAAATGAAGCTGCTAACGCTTTCTTTGGAAAGAGAAAGCCAAAATATCCATTAAGATAAAAATTAAGAGGAGGGATAAGAGATTTTTACAATCTTTCCTTATTATTAAGAAAAATATTAAATTATTCTAAAGAATACTTTCATGTAGAATACAACAAAACGTTAGTTCTACAGAAATAACAGCAAACCTATTTTTACATATTGATACACTATATCTAGTTTATGTTCTTTTCTTCCATTAATGCCATGAAGTAATAGAATTGTTGGGATTGAGTTTGTGTCATTTTCTTTGAGATCTTTATCAACATAAATTATACCTTTAATAATTACTCCATCGTGCATCTCTACTGAAATTGATTCTACATCAATATTTTCATTATCGAAATAAGAAATTTTTTGGTTACTTAAAAAAAAGGCATATGAAATGGAGATTATTGTTAAAATTAAACTCGAGCTGATAAGAGCAATTCCTATATATTTATATAGATTTTCTTTCCCTATCCTTTTCAATAACTTCATTTATAATATAAACACAGTTGGAGTATTATAAAAACCAAATCCTTATTGATTATTAACCAAGTTTTTATAATCCTAAATGAATAATTAAACATATATTTGATATAAAATGAGTATTAAAATGGAAACTTGTACTGAATGTGGAAAAGAAGCGGTTTCCAATTGCGCTATATGTGGAAAGCCTTTATGCCAAGATCACATAACACATGGATTTTCTAAGAGAACAAACGCTCCTGCTGCAAATTGTGCAAATTGTCAACAGAAATTTCCAAGAAAAGTACGAAAATATAGTTTAATAATTATACCAATACTCATTATCGCCTCTATCATTTTAATAATTTATTTAAGTACCATTATACCTTTTGGGTAATAATGGATTTTTCTAATTTTAAAAATTTTCAGTTAAATTGATTAAATTATGAAAGATAAAAAAGTATCAGGTTCTAAAGTAGAATTAGCACAAGTTATGATGCCTGAGCATTCTAATGTCGCAGGTAATGTCCACGGTGGTTATATCTTAAAGCTTGTTGATCAGGCTAGTGCCATTGTAGCAGCAAGACACACGCATCTTAATTGCGTAACAGCCTCACTCGATAGGATGGATTTTATCTCGCCTGTATATATTGGAAATTTAGTATTCGCGAAAGCATCAATTAATTACACTGGAAAGACATCCATGGAGATTGGAGTTAGAATAGAAGCAGAATGTTTGAGAACAGGAACACATACCCATGTAGGATCGGCGTATCTTACTTTTGTTGCTCTTGATGAGAATGATAAACCAACGGAGATTCCTCAAATAATTCCAGAGACAGAAGAAGAAAAGCGTCGCTATGAAGATGCGAAGGGAAAGAGAGAAATAAGATTACAACAAACAAAAAAACATAGACATGTACAGCAACCATGCATAGTAAGACCTGAGAAATTGAAGTAAATAAATTCTAATTTTTCTATAAAACATGCAAAAAATCACTACTAAAAAAAACTACATTTTTTATAAAATTGAAATAATAATTATTTATATTCAAAAAGGGACTAACCATGGAAGAAGTAAAAAAGAAACCTAAATTAAAACGCAGAGTTTCCCTATTTGCACTTACTGCATATGGAGTGGGAAATGTTTTAGGAGCAGGAATATATGCTTTAATAGGTGACGTTGTAGGAACTACCGGGAATCTATCATGGCTAGCATTTATATTGGCATCTATAACTGGCGCTTTTACTGGTTTGTCATATGCTGAACTTTCCGCAATGTATCCTAAAAGTGCTGCTGAATTTGTCTATACAGAAGAGGCATTTAAGAAAAGGGATCTATCATTTATTTTAGGATGGATTATTATTTTTTCAGGTATTTTTTCTGCAGCTACGGTTGCTCTAGGTTTCGCTAATTATCTATCAACTTTATTTGGAATTTCCTCAGTCTTTTTAACTATTATTTTCGCAATTTTACTTATTATTATATTAAGCATAATTAATTTTGTAGGGATTAAAACATCAACCAGAACTAATATCTTATTTACTTTAATTGAAGCATCAGGCTTAATTATTATTATAATAATTGGTTTTTTTGGGACAGAAGAACCAAATTATTTCACCCTTCCCACGGGTTCATCTTTTACAGTAATCTTTTCCGCAGTTGCGTTAATCTTTTTCGCTTATATAGGGTTTGAAGATATTGCTAACATAGCTGAAGAAGTAAAAGAACCTCATAAAAATCTTCCTAAAGCTATTATATATTCAATTATTATTACCACAATTCTATATTGCTTTACTGCAATTTCAATAGTGAGTATCTTGGATTATTCCACAATTGCTGCTTCCGACGCTCCTTTAAAGGATGTTGCTGAGACAATTCTGGGACCATTTGGAGGCATACTTTTGTCGCTAATTGCTCTATTTGCTACAGCTAATACAGTCCTTATCATGTTAATCGTTACTTCTCGTATGATGTATGGTATGGCAAGAGATAAAGCTCTTCCAAAAGGGTTGAAAAAGATTTCACCTAAACACAGAACACCTATACTAGCCATATTATTTACCATGGTTTTTACAATAATTCCAGTTTTCCTTGTTGATATTTCAATTGTAGCAGATGCTACTGTTTTTGGTGTTCTCATAACTTTTATCTTGGTTAATATTAGTTTAATCGCATTGAGAAAATCTAAACCAGATGTGAAAAGACCCTTTAAACTTAAACCAAATATCAAGTGGGTGCCAATAATTGCTTTATTAGGGGCAATTACATGTATTGGATTATTATTTACTTTTAAATTGCTTACTATAATAATTCAATCAATAATAATTGTCTGTGGAATTATAGTGTTCTATGCGATGAAATCGAAAATTGAAACAAAAACCCTAAAAAAGTAATTATTACTCTATTTTAATTCATTGATGCTACAATATCCTACAACATCATCCCGTAAAAATATTTTAAAAAACAAATCTTTATGCTTATATAGTTCTATTAATTTTACTAAAATATCATGCTCTGGTTTTGAAAAAATCTTCTTGTATTCATCACCTACACCTTCAAGAAATTGATATTGTGTCAATACGAAATTACCACTGAATCCTACATTGTTAAGAAAGGTTATAATTTCGTCAATATCAGCAGCATCTAATAATTTTCCTATGTAAGTAGTACGTATTTCAAAATCAATCTGCTTTTGGTCATTCAAAAATTTTATAGTTTCTAAAATTTTATCTAATTCTACTTTAACACCTGCGATTTTTTCAAGTTTTCCTGGAATTAGTGGACCTTTTAAATCCATAGCGACTCTATTAATGAATGGAACAATTTTTATTATGACATCTGGATTTGAACCATTAGTATCTATACTTATATATTTATCAATTTTTTGAATTTGTTTACATAGATCAAGTAAATCTTTTTGTAGAGTTGGTTCACCCCCAGTAATGCTTACTCCGCTTACTAATGAATTAGTGGCTATTTTATCAATTATTTCTTTAATTTCATATTCTCTCCCAATATTAGGCTGTAAAAGATATTTATTATAACAAAACTCACATTTAAAATTACACCCTACAGTGAAAAGGACCATACTGGATCTTCCCGGAATATCCTTTGTTGAAATATCGACTATTCCTCCAAGTCTCATGTTTGAACTAATACTCTTTTTTAATTAAACTTTCAACTTGATATAATGGTAGATTAAATGGCCCTGGAGATTCTAATTTAAGAGATGTAAGAGCTGCGGCAAATTTTAAGGATTCTTCAGGCTTCTTATCTAACCTCGACCCCAAATAACTAATAAAAACAGTATCCCCTCTTCCAGTCCTTCCTACTGAATTCTTATTTTTCCAAGGGAAAGTAAATTTTGAATTAGAAGTATATAAAGAAATCCCCTTTTCATGGGTGATTAAAATTTCATTTGGTCCAAATTTGGCTAATTTTTTGGCTGCTTGATTGATATTTTGATGACATGTTAAAATTTCTGCTTCAGTTTGGTCAAGCTTTAATACTTCTATATTAGAAATTATTTGTTTCTTTTCTTTTAGAGAAAGGGTAGAATAAAACACTTTTCCATGGTCTATTAATCGAATAAAACCTTGTATATCAAGACATACGTTATTGTATTTCTTTTTTATATGTTCCAATAATTCTAAATTAATTTCTCCCGCAACAATAGGACTAATAATAAAAAATTTTGGAGGAGGATTAAACTCAGGAATCTCTTCCCTTTTAAACAAACCGGCAAACCCAAGCGGTTTATAATCCCTAAATTCCATATTTTTTGACGAATAAATATTTCGTAGACCCGAAGTTTCCTCAGAAGGATATGCGAAATATTTTATTCCATTTTTTTTAAAAACTTCTAAAAGTGAAAAATCATCTTCTTTTAATCTTGTAATAACTGTAATCTTTAGGCCCATATGAGATCCAGCCATTCCCCCATAATAAACTGCTCCTCCTAGACTTGTATAGCTTGTTCCATCAATTTCAATAATATCTTTAGCTAAATGTCCTAAAATAACTATGTCTGCTGATTCTGTATTCATAGATATAATACTAAAATAAATAAAGAATTAAGAAATTATTGTTTAGAAATACAAAAAATTAAGATTTAAGAAAAAACTATATTTACTATGGGTTATCAATTTTCTTATTTTTGTTTATACCCTCGATAAAGCTTTCTAAAATTCTCTCCGTTATTTTAGAATGATCTAAGGAAGGAATCTTATTCACTTGCTTATTGCTTCTTTCAACACTTTTAATAATATCTGAACTGATCTTTTTTAACATTTTTGTTTACTTTTTTTCTTTTTCCTCCTAAATTTTTTTTAATTTTTTTTTAATTTTTTAATCAATTATTTATTATATTATATTGATCTTATTTAAATTTTTCCCACATTTTTCCCACTATCTCTTAAAATATCCATAGACAAAGGGAGCGCATCAAATCTGCAAGTGAACAATTTTCAATATAATAGTTAAATTAACAAAAATTTTTGTTATAAAACTTCAAATTTAATCTTTTCGAATGAATAATTTCTAATCAAAAGATTTTTTAATGTTTTTTAATTTCCCATTACAAATTAGTAAGATATTCTAGACATTTTAATTAGGTATAGGACTTATTATGATATTTAAAGATTTAATAGGATTAATGAAAAAGAAAGGTTTTAAGGACACGTACCAGGTTCTTATTAACCAAAAAGACTATCGGGCAGATAAGCATACATTTTACAACGAATTAAATAAATTTTCATACTATAATTCGTTTTTTCGAGTGAAAGAGGAATTAATCAAGAAAGGCTTAATAGAGATTGAAAATACAAGCAAAGTAAAGTATATTAAACTTACAGAGAAGGGTTTGGAACTCTATAATAAATTAAATGATCTCAACCAAATGCTGAAAAAATAACATCTCAATTTTTTTTTACCTTTAATACCTAAAGAAGTGTATATTTTTTGATATTAAAAAGACTAATTTTGGGGCCTCTTGGCACT
The DNA here is from genome assembly GCA_029856145.1 of Promethearchaeia archaeon. GTDB lineage: Archaea > Asgardarchaeota > Lokiarchaeia > Sigyniarchaeales > SOKP01 > Loki-b32. The sequence continues at coordinate 43,277 of JAHQWK010000026.1, read as the reverse complement.
AACTCCTACATTTTTGGTTCAAGCGAAACTAAAGAAGTAGTCATTATTGATGTCGGTGGTGAACCTAATACTATTATTAAAGTTATCGAAGAATTAAATGTAAATCCTATTAGTCTGTTATTAACGCATGGACACTATGATCATACATTAAAACTTGGGAAAATTCTGAGATATTTTAATATTCCATTAATGTTCAATAAAAAGGAATTTGATTCTGGTATTTATAGACATAAAGAAGCTAATCGATGGCTTTCTGAAGGGGACACTATTAAGATTGGAGAATTGACACTTATTGTATTAGAAACTCCCGGACATTCTCCAGGTTCATTATCATATTATTCAAAAGACCCAAAAGAATACGATGGCAAAAATATAGATGGAGTAATTTTTACCGGTGATTTAATTTTTCGTCGAAGTATTGGGAGGTCTGATCTTGGAGGAGGAGATCCGCGGGTTTTATTTTCAAGTATAAAAAATAAGATTATGTATAATCCAGAAATTTCAGACAATTTTCTTATATTTCCAGGACATATGGGTATTACATCTGTTAGAGAAGAGAGAGAATTAAATATGTTTAGAAATTATTTTTTGAATTAATGATACTTAGATAACTCATGTAAAAAAATTAATTTATTGAAAAGTCATATAAATTATTAAAAACCTATAATCTTATTATTATAATATCTAAAAATTTAGAATATTTTTTTTTAAAGGTGTAGTTAAGATTATAAATCGAGCAGAGGTCAAAGCTATCATAAGGCGCTTTGAGGAGCGTGAGGGAATTCGTGGCGTTATTATCTGTGATTCATCAGGCTTACCAATAGACTCAAATATGGAAATAAATATTTCAGAAGAAATTGCAGCCTATGTTACTTCACTCATCGGGAAAGGACGTCAAGTTGTAGATGCGTTAAATGAAGGAGATCTTAGTTTTATAAGATTAGAAACATCAGTAGGCGGAGAATCAAGAGAAACAATGATAGCATTAGAAGAGAATTTGATTTTAATCATTCTAAAATAAAAAGTTATTTTTTCACTTTTCCTTTTTTATATTTGATAAATTTAAATTCCTTAAACGATATATTTAACTATATATTTATTTAAGATAATTTCTTAACCAATGTCAGAATTCTAATCTATTGAAATGATTATATAAGGGAAAAATACCATGGTTGATAAAAAGACTCTTGAAAAGAAATTGGCGGAACTGATGGATATCGTACCCGAAACAGAGGGATTAATAGCTGCTGACGCGAACGGGAAAGTTATCATAGGTCAAACAATTACTGATATGGATCATTCGAAAATTGCAAAAGCTTGTGCTAAAATTGTTAAAGATTCTAACACTTTAGGTAATGATATTGGAAAAGGTTCTTTAAAAACCACAACAATAGAACTTGACAATGGGTATGCTGTTTTAGTGGGTTCAGAGAAAAATGTGTTAATCGCTTTAGCTGGAGTTGATGGAAGGAGTTCCCTTGGACTCTTAAAAAGAAACTTGATTTCAATAAGTAATCTTTAAATTATATTCTCTTTTTTTTAAAAGATTTGAATAAAAGAAAAGTGGAAATTTTTATTTTTCAGATTTCTTCTTTTTATCAGCTAGTCCTCTTTCTTCCAGAAGAGAATCTAAATCCGTTTTTTCTTCTTCCTTAGGTTCTTCTTTCTTTTTTACTATTTTTTTGACTGGCTTAGGCTTTTTTAATTCAGCTACAGGGACGTATCCTCTTCGTGGTTTCTTTGCAGGCTTCTCCTCAATTGGAGTTTCAATTTGTTTTTTAGTATGCCTCGCATATAATAAAGTAATGATCCAAATTAAGGCAATAAGACCTACAATCATTCCCATAAAATATTGAATTAGATAATCAAAAATAGGTATTTGAAAAGTGTTATATGTCTTCTCTTTAGAAACGATGATACTTTCGTTTGTAAGAATATTTTGTGCGGTTATTGATATTGAAATTATAACCCTATTAACATCTTTAACTGAGACTTCTACAATCAATAAAGAACTTTCTCCTGCTCGAAACCAACTTAATGTAATATAGTCTATTTCGACGATCGAATATTGTTGATCTTTGTTTAGCTCGATAGTGATATTGGTGATTCTTAAATTTGAATCTCCAATATTATCAAGTCTAATATTAAAAGATGTGGTTTTTCCTTGATAAATAGCAACATCGTTTTGGTTTATTGATATGGAAAGATTATTTTGTTCACTGATAATATTTACTGAGATATTTTTTGTAATCCCATTTATGGTATCACCAACCCAATTTAATCTAAGCAATAATTCATCTCCAAAATCAATTGTCTGAGTGTCTATAAAAAAATTAGTATAACCACTTGAATCAGTAATATCTGAACCTTTGTCAATCCAGATATCATTATCATTAAAATATTGACATGATATATTTTTTCCGGATAAGGTATCTCCAAACTCAGTGGTTAAGATGGAGCTTAAATTGAATGTTTGTCCTTTAATAGGATTGATAGGATCTATAGTAATATTCATAAATTTACTATTGAGATTTAAGAAAAATTCATCTGCAAATTGTTCATAGCTACTTACATAATTTTGATCGATTATATTAACTAGGAATTTTGAAGCATCAGGAAAATAAATACATTCATCTCTTTCAAAATCATATAAGATAGACCTACTTGTTGCTTCTTCTGCTACCCTCATTCCAAGAATGTAACCTTCAAAATTATCAGAAGTTTCATTACTCACCAATGAGTAATCCAGACTTTCAAATACACCAACAAGGGTTGGATCATCTATATAAATCTCTACTATTGTTTTTGCACCACCTAATCTGATTGGAGCATTAACACCTTTCCAGATATGAGTACCCCCGTCTAAATTGGGAATTGTAAGATCCAAGCTAAATTCTTTATTATCATTTGGATGTCCTGAAAACTCTAATAGAACGGAATTAGATGTATCTTCTGCGATAATCCATTCTTCATTTATGAAGGAAACTAATTTTACTTCAACCATCACTTCAAAGGAAATAAATTCATGTAGATTTTGGAGTGTTATGTTTATATTTATCGTTTCACCGGGATTTATAATATTTTCACTCTGTAAAAAAGATGTGATCATAATTTCTAAATCTTGTCCACCAACCTCATAAGAAAATACTTCATTTAAATCAGTCTTATTGATTGGATAGAAGTTTGGCATAGAAACTCCTGTTGTATCGTTTATAGAAGCTACTAACATAGTATAATTCTGGAAAACCTTATTTTTTATTTCTCCATCAAGTATATTCGCGTTTAAAAATGAATAATATTCAAGATTGTATAATTCAATATCATATACATCAATGTAAAGCGTTAATTTTTTACATCCTATAGCAGAACCATTAAAGCAAAAGAAACCTAAATGATATTCTCCAAAAATTGTGAGATCTTTTGTAACATCTAGAATTGTTTGGTTATTAAAATCGTAAAATAATATAGAATCATCAATAAGACCATTTGAAGAATTCAGTTCAATAAATTCTGTTCCGTTTGGGTAAAAAAGAATTACATTTAAATCATCGCTCTTAGGTGCATTATTTTTATGATCTTGTATATCAGCACGAAGAGATATATTATCTCCATTCATAAAACCGTTTGATTCCCATAATATTCCTTTATAATTAATATAACTATGCATATCATAGATAAAATTATGTGAAGTTAAATTAAGAGTATAAAATCCGCTCTGCGTTATAATATCATTTTGAACAATTATTTTATTTTTACTTGGGTCTTCAGTTATTATACTTTGTTCTTCTCCTTGCGGAAGGATCTTTTCATTAATAGGATTTGTTACATTATAAGCAGTAAAATAATCATGAAAGACATACCAAAACTCAAGAAATTCCCAATATGTGAAAGATGGATCATTTTTATCCAAATCGTAAGTAAATAACCATTCAGGATCAATATTATAGTATGCGGTGTATGTGCTTACCGCAGGTTCAATCCAGTAAGCATTCACAGAGCATGATGATACATTGAATTTAAATCCTTTAGTAATAGATTTATTCCAAGTAAGATCCACTCGAAAATGATTTGAAGGGTCATCCTCGATAGCTGTTGGAAAATCATGTTTCCATTGACCTAAACCCCATGTTAAGTATGAACTTTCATTATAAGGGAATGCATCATCCTCGAAATTTTCTAATGGTATATCTTGAATTCTTAAAGTATGGTTATCATTCACAATGAAATCTGATGGCATATATCCTCTTGTTACATTTAACTTAAATGAGCTGGCGTCTAACTGTCCTGATAAATATGTTGATGTGGTAGTGGGAATTACCTGTTCAGCATTACTCCAATTGTTTCCATCATCTAGAGTTGTTTTTAATTGATGGTCGGTTGTTTCATCTCCAAAATAGTAATGAGGCAATGTTACCAAACTATAAACTTCATTAAGATTATTAGATTTGATAACGATAAAATAATTATAAAGGTTCAATTTTCCTGTATTACTTATGTCAAATTTAAAATGCGTTAAACTATCCCCATTATATCCATTTACTAACACAGAATCTATCATCTCATTATAATTTGGCTCTAAATCAATATTTCTTAAATTACTGGGGGTTCTTATAACCGTTCTATCCGCTCGATATAGAGATATATTTAATTCCGTGGTAGCAGCTTCTACTAGATCGAGGGTTCTTATCCAGGCATAAAACCCGTTAACTGTTGATTCTTCTCCTCTTAAATCAAATTCTAATGCCACATACTCTTGACTAGTGATAGGAATATCAAAAGCATAAGTAGATTGCATCTCAAATCCATGTATCCTTGCCTCAAATTGGGTTTGATCAGATCTTTCAAAAATAAACTGTAAATGACAAGTGTCTGTTAAATCGATGAAATTTAAATTTTCATTAATGATATGCTCATTTATTCTTTGTCTACCAAAACTACTGTTAATAGGGAGCCCAGATATCACATCTATCCAAGTAGAATGTGAATTATCATATATCCTCACTGTGAGATCTGCATCTGCATAAAGTCTAAAAACTAATGAAGTGATGAAACCAAGAATTTTTAACCGGTTAAACTGAACTCTACCATTAATGACTCCAGAAGTATATGAAGTGCCTGTGAAATTAGCCGAAATGGTAAAATTTAGTAAACCATTTTCAGCATCAAAATAAATAGATGTAGAATTTAAATCGTCCCATAAATAATCCCAACCTCCATCAAGTCGCGTACCATTATTGTAAGTAATACCTGAATAATCTGTATCATAATCAAAAGCGATAAAATCATTTGCGTAGAGAGCATCATAATCCTCTATAACATAATCTGTGGTAAAGTTATTTTGAAATGTAAAATTAAAATTTCCATAAACAAGAGACATATCTCGAGAAGCAAGTGAAGGAATTTCAAAGAATTTTTCATTATTTTGTAAATTTACTGATGTATTACTTGTATAAATTCTAACATCTTGATTTACACCAGAATTTGCAAATACTTCATCAATATTACGGTTAGAACTTTGAAGATTCTCATCTATGAGTTCGTCATCAAGATTATTATTTATTTTATCATCTTGAAATACAATAAAATTATTTAATATCTGCACATTAGACAAACAAATTGTAACAATGAAAAGTGCGGTAATAAATATTCGTTTTATCTCTTTTTTTCGTCGAATCAATAAAATTACCGTAATATCTAATTTTTGTTTATAAAATAATTTAAAAGTATTAAAATTTCCTAAATTTTTTAATTTTATTAAGGAAATTCCCGATTTAAAAAAATTTTATAAAATTCTAAATCTTTCTTAATATCTATAATAAAAACTAACTTAAAGGAAAATTTAAATGAGTGAGGATCAGATATTAAAAGAAATTGAACAGAATCAAGAGGAATATATCACTTTTTTCCAAGAATTAATTCAAGCTGAGTCTTACAATCCTCCTGGGAATGAGAAGAATGTAGCTCTAATAATTGACAAATATTTAAAATATTCTAATATAAAATCTGAAATTTTTTCCTTTGGTGATAACCGTGCTAACTTAATTGCATATTTAAATGATAATTTTGAAGGAAAAAATTTATTATATAATGGACATATGGATGTTGTTCCCCCTGGAAATGTAGAGGAATGGAAATATCCGCCATTATCTGCTACTATCAAAAGAAATAAGTATATTTATGGGAGAGGTACAACAGATATGAAAGGTGGATTAGCGGGAATTGTTATCGCTCTAAAAATCCTAAAAAAACTAGGAATCAAACTCTCTGGAAACTTAATAGTGAATGCAGTTGCAGATGAGGAAACTGGGGGTGTATATGGTGCTAAATGGTGCATTGAAAATAAATTAAAATTAATTAAGCCTAATTTTAGCATTGTTGCTGAACCAACAAGGCTTAAACCTTTGCCTCACGTTATAAGTATCGGTGAAAGAGGACGTCTTATCATAAAGATAATCACAAATGGAATTTCCACTCATTCTTCATGGCCATTTATGGGAAAAAATGCAATCTATATGATGAGTGAAATTATTCATAATTTGGATAAAATAGATGAATATCTTCCAAAAATTAAACCACCACTTTCATTAGAAGAATTAAAAAAGCTAATAAGTGATGCCCTTCCCCGTCCAGAAGTTCTAGAAAAAATTCTAAATGAACAACCAATTTTAAATAGTGTTTTAAAATCACTCACCCAGTTTACGAAAAGCTTAACAATCATTAAGGGAGGAATAAAAGATAATGTTGTACCCGATAGATGTGAAGCTATCATAGATTTTAGATTATTGCCTGGCCAAAATATAGATCCTATTTTTAATGCATTAAAAAAGTTGATTGAAGAAGATCTAGGATATATTTTAAAAAGTGAACCTGTAGGTGAACCAAAAGAAGTTTTTGTATATATAGAAAATATTCAATATTCTGAACCATCATACTGGAAAGACTGGAAAAAATCTTCTATTTTGAAAAGTTTTTATAAGATAATCGAAGAAGCGTATAATAAAAAACCATTTTACCTCCTATTTCCTGCTAGTGCTGATGCATCTCATTTCCGTAATACGGGTTATTGTGTTAAAACAATAATGTTTGGACCTGGAAGTGGTGCAAGTGCTCATTCAACTGATGAATATATAGAAATAAAAGATTATATTAATGCCATTAAAGTCTATACTTTATTTGCTTATAATTATTTAAAATAATAAAGTACTTTAAATCAGATATAGAAATTTATAAGATTCTACTACTATTATTTAATTAATTTTTCATAAATAAGATAATTTTGGGATAAATTGCCTGTACAGAAAATTGAAGATACAGTTATTCTTTTAGACGCATCTAGGTCGATGTTAAGAAAAGATTTTAAACCGAGTAGATTAGCTATTGAATTACAAGCAACAAAGAATTTCATTCAATCAAAATTATCTATTGATTTGAAAGACCGAATATCAATAATTACATTTGGGAATATAACAAGGAAATTAATTGATTTTGCATACGAAGAAGAGAAGTTAATTAAATCCTTGAAGAAAGTTCAAATTTCAGGTCAAGGATTATTACACGAAGGTATTGCTTTTGCACTTCAAATTCTTGTTGAAGAGATGCGTAAAGTGGGAGGAAAAACTGCTCGTATATTTATTATTACAGATAATAAACTAAATAATGACATCAGTAAATTAAGAAAAATAGTCAACATTGCTAAGGGTTTAGGTGTATTTATTGATGCTTGTCAATTAGGTGGTGTACAGGATCATGGTGAAGACTCATTAAAAAGAATAACACAATCAACTGGAGGAGACTTTGAATATTTTAATAATTCTAAAGCAATTATTAATGCAGGAAATGAATTTGCTTCCAAAAAAGAAGTGAGAGAAACTACAGATTATTTCTCCCCGGATAAAAATGATAAAATTGCACCCTTAATCAGTGAGATCGCACTTCCATTAAGAAGGCCCTCATTACCAGATATTAAGTTAATGATGAAAGGAGGAGGTAGAGGACAAGAGAAATGTCAGATTTGTCACTCTGTTAAAGCTGCAGTTACTGGGTCTGATTTCTTAGGTGAGGGACGCTATTGCCCTAGTTGCGATCGAGCAATGCATCTCTCTTGTGCTGCTATGTGGGCTAAGAAAAGTGAATACACAGAAAATGTGTTTCGATGCCCTTTTTGTTTCTTTTTGTTAGAATTGCCGAGAGCAGCATTAAAACTAGTAAAAGAGAAAACAGAAAAACTCCCAGAAATAAAGATTGCAGAAGAAGATGAAATTCTGGAGACGGAGGTGACATTAGTACCTGATGATGAAATCGATCAAATTGATGCATCTTGTTCTTATTGTCATAGTATTTTCCTAGGTGATTTTAAAGTTTATAAATGTGAAAATTGTACTGCCTATTATCATGAACCTTGTTTTCAAAAGATGTACAAGGAAATTAAAGCTTGCCGATATTGTGGAGCAAAAATAATCTTTGAATAACCAATTATTTATACTTACTTTGTTTAAATTATTTAAGCTTAGGATTCTTTTTATTAATAAATTCAAGTATTGAGGTCGATTAAATTAGTTAACATAAAGAAAGGTAAATGGGTAGTAACATCAGGATGGCCCTATGTGAATGCTACTCCACATCTAGGGAATTTAATTGGAAGTACACTATCCGCAGATGTATTTGCAAGATTTCTGAGAATGAAAGGAGAAGAAGTAGTGTTTGTTTCTGGATCAGATTCTCATGGAACACCCATTTCTGTGGAAGCAAAAAAGATAAACGCTTCTACTGGAGAACATATCTCTGCTGAACAACTAGCGTTTAAATACCATAAAATTATTAAAGATTTGCATGAAAAATGGCTTATTTCTTTTGATAATTATACTATAACTCATAATCCTACTCATATTGAACTTGTGAAAAAGATATACTTGGATATCGAGAAAAATGGATTTATAATAGAAAAAGAAATAGAATCACTCTACTGTGAAAATAATGATTTATTCTTACCTGATAGATTTGTAGAAGGAACTTGTCCTAACTGTAAGGATGATGGTGCTAGAGGAGATCAATGTGATAAATGCCAAAAACTGTTAACTCCATTAGAACTTCTTGAACCTAGATGTGCAATATGTGGAAATACTCCAGTAATTAGAAAAACAAAACATTGGTATTTAGATCTATCTCAATTACAGGATCAGTTAAAAAAGTTAATTGAAGAAAATGAAATTCTACCGTCTAATGCTCGACAAATGTGTTTAAGCTGGATTGCAGAGGGCTTACATGAAAGAGCAATTACAAGAGATCTAGATTGGGGAATTGCTGCACCTTTCAAGGGTGCTGAAGATAAAACTATATATGTATGGTTCGAGGCCGTATTAGGCTACATAACTGCTGTAAAAGAATGGGCAGATAAGCTGATTAATGAACCCGATAAATTTGATTATTTTTGGAAAGATCCTAATACAAAAACGGTCTACTTTATAGGGAAAGATAATATTATATTTCACTTAATTGTATTTCCAGGATTATTAATTGCGTATAATAAAGACAAAAAAGAAAGTGATAAACTTGTATTACCATATAACGTTTCATCAACCGAATGGTTATTGTATGAGAATGAAAAGTTTTCTAAATCAAGAGGAGTTGGGATATGGATTGATGACGCATTAAAATTAGCTCCTCTCGATTACTGGAGATTTAATTTGATATTTAATCGCCCAGAAACAGGTGATACTTCTTTTCTATGGTCTGAATTTGAAAATAATATAAAAACCCTTAATGATAATATCGGTAATTTTGTCCATCGGACTTTAACCTTTATAGAAAAGCAATTTAACAGTAAAATCCCGGAAAAAATAGAATATGACGAAACTGATAAAAAGTTTATAGAAAGGATAAATAATATTAGTGCCGAAGTAGGAGAAAGTCTACTTAATTTTAAAATAAGAAAAGCAATAAGAGATATAGTCAATTTTGGAAAAGAAGGGAACATATTTTTAAATCAAAAGGCCCCATGGCATTTAATTAAAGAAGATAAAAAAGCTGCTGGACATATATTTAATATATGTTCTCAAGCAGTATACGCTTTAGCAGTATTATTAGGTCCATTTATACCAGAAACTTCCGAAAAGATTTTATCTTATCTAAATGCTCCTAAATTAAAAGAGTTAACTTGGGATAGCATTAATGAAAATTCTATAAAAGCAGGAATAGGTATTAAGAAACCTAAACCTCTTTTTCAAAAATTAGAGATTGAGGATATTAAAAAAGAATATAAAAAATTAAAAGAAAAAAAACCAGAAGAAGGTGAGAAAGACCTGATTTCATATGAAGATTTTAAAAAATTAGATATTCGAGTTGCTTTGGTTGAAAATGTTGAAAAAGTTCCAAAAGCAGATAAACTCTACAAAATATCAATTAATTTGGGAACTGAAAAAAGAATTTTGGTAGCTGGTTTAGCTGAGCATTATAAAGTTGAAGATTTAAAAGGAAAAAAAATTATAGTTTTAACGAATTTAGAACCAAGGAAATTAAGAGGAATATTGAGTCATGGAATGCTTCTAGCGGCTGTTGAAGGTGATAATGTATCAATTTTAGTGCCTGACAAAGATCTTCCACTTGGAGCAAGAATAGAATAAATTATAGTTTTAATGAAAACAACGGATTCAGTCTAGCAATTATATCTCCAAGATCTAATTGAATAGTTTTAAGAATAATATCACGTCCTCGATATTCAAATTGTAAATCACTTACATTTCTAATTATTTTTAATCTACTAACATTTGATTTTAAAGATGTAACAAAGTATCTCTGGTCTTTATATTCTAATATATCTAGCACATTTTCCGTATCTGTAAATTTATAGCCTCCACCATGTGGAAGTATATTAGCATTTAATAATAAGTCTAAGAGTTCTAATTTTTCTCCCCTTTCTAAGAGGTTTTGATTTTTAAGTGTTCTTTCAGATAAATTTTTTTTTCCCTTAAATAAATAAGCTGCAATATCTGCTCTAAGAGTTGTCGGAAAAATATTTGATTTAATCAGTTCACAATTTTTATCCGTACAATTGCTTCCTAAATACATATTATTGTAATCCTTTAAAAATTGGTGTGCTTGATTACAAATAATTTCATATCCATAATCAAAAAGATTATCGGCGATAATTTTCCTTTTTAAATTTGAAAATTCTAAAGCTCTTTTGTTTAATTCAAGATATTCTTTAGCATTAGAATCCAATAATATGTATTGTATACCAAACTTACTTTTTTCTTCAATCGCAATATCTCTTAGTTTTTTTGACTTGTCAATATAAAGTCCAAAACCATCGTCTCTATCGTCTCTAAATTCAGGAGCGGAACCATGAATAAGAAATACGTATGGAGGAAGATCCAAGTCAGATAAGTTCTTAGTTTCAAGGCAATTAATGAAATGATTAGATATTCCATAATCCCAATTAATTCTAATCTGATCATAGTATAGCTCTTCTGATTTAATTTTATCAACTTTTTTGATTAAATTGTACGGATCTGGTAATTCTTCTAACCCCCCAACTAAAATACCACAACAGTTCGGTTTTGTGTTAAGAAAAATTATTTTATCATTTCCATGCCCCCAATTTAATTTTCCACCATATCCTATCCCTGAATTCCATCTAAACTTATTTCTAGAGATGGTTTCATCAGGAGAAGATATAAAAGTTGCCTTTGGTTCAAATCCATATTTTTCTTGGATAAGCTGGAATGAAGCTAAGCCGTATTTCATATTTGCCTTACATAATTTTGATGTTCCATCATTTAAACCAGTTGAAAAAATGAACTGACTCGCTCTATCTAATAACTCTGATTTAGATAGCTCTGAAATTTTCTGAGAAAGGATGGAAGAACCCATTTTTTATTATCAGTTAATATCTATTGTATATTCTACCAAAAAATATATGGAAAGTATTTATATATAAGATTAATGATATAAATGTGAAATAATTGCTTAAAAAGAGTCGCTAATACTGAAGAAAAAATAGTTACCATGACAAATTCACCCAATTTTATCTTATATGATTCTTTTAAAGGGATACAAACCAATGGAAAATTTACGGGTTCAATTATATCAAAATGGCAAGATAAAATAATCTTTTCTGATAACATCATTGTATCAGAATTAGAAGGAATCAGTATATCTGAAGGCTTACTTGTAGGGTTCGAAAAAGTCGAAAAAAATATTAACCCATTTTCAAGAAGTATGAATTTTAAATGGAATTTAAATGAGATCCCTTTGGAATATTCTATTTTAATACCCGAAAATACTATGGAACAATATGATCAAGGTCAATTTTCGAACGATTTCCCTTTTACTATTAATTTACTTCACACAGCAGGCTTACTTTTAGACGATCCCAAATTTAGACTTAATCATTTAGATTTTTTTAAAGGTGAGATACTAAAAAATCCTATTTCAATGATCCGGAATGGTATTATTATTGCTGATAGAGTAGTTATTGATGATAATGGTGATCCAGTTTTTTACGATTGCTTGATTGTTGGAAGAGATAAAAATGACGAACTTAATATAAGTTACGAATCAATTATCAACGTGGATGATAAAGTAGTTGAATATATTATAATTTTAGGAATTGAAGAATTAAAATCTTAAAGTAAACCGATTTAAAAATGCTCCTTTTTGAAAATAAACAACAAAAACTGCTTAATCTCTTAAAATTCACAGGTTCTCCCTTTAAAAAATTTGTGTCTACAGGAGAAATTGAAGAGGATATTGGATTAGTTCAATCAAGGCAAGACTTCTTATATTCTATTATTGATGTAATTGAAAAAGATGAAAATTTTATTCTACCTATAATAGGAGGTGTAGGTAATGGGAAAACACATTTATTTTGGGCCTTAAAACATGAATTATATTACTATAATATCATCTATGTTTCATTAGAGAATGTTATTAAGAAGTTTTATTATTATACATACTCAGAGTTTATTGAAAGTATGGGTATTGAAGTTTTAAGGAATATTGCGAGAAGATTATGTAATAAATGGGGTGCTTTAGAGCGAAAGTATGGTTTTTTTCATTTAGCTGATATCGAGAAGGTGAGAAAGGTTGCTTTTGATAGTTGGGCACCAAACTTTGAGCATAAAACAGCAATAATGGATATAATAAATGCATTAACAGCTCATCAACTTGATCCATATAAAAAAATAGAAGCTGAGAGATGGTTTTTAGGAGAAGTTATAGATATAAGAGAACTTTCAAGACTAAATTTAAATCATGACTTAAGGGGAAGGAATCACTCCTATACAATGCTGAAAGTATTAGTTGAAAATTCAATAGTAAATAGTGTATTATTTATCGATGATTTCGAAAAAATTATTTCTATGATGAAACCTATATCTATAGGAGAAGAAAAAGAAGAAGTTTTTGATCGAAGCTGGCTTTATGGGAGCAGAGAATCGCCAGAAAAGCATACAGCGGAGAAATTATTAGACAAAATTCTTAATTTAAATAAAATTAAAGGTCTAAGAATAATTATTACTCTGAAATCAGTTGATTATTATAAGGAAATTAAAGATAAATTTGAAGATAAAAATAGCCATCTCTTAAATGTATTGAAGGAACCTATTATTTTATCGAACTTTATAGAAAAGGACCTTTCTACATTTTATAAGAAAAATTTAGAATTTTTTTTCGGAAATATTAACTATTTTGATTATTTCAGGGATTTTTCAGATTCTTATTATCCACTTAACGAAATAGTACTAAAATATATTTATAACCGTTCTAAAGGCAATCCTAGAGAAATTATAAAAATATTAATTAAAATTTTTAATGAAATAGTATTATCTAATGAAGATTTGAATGAGATTCTTAAAAGATATCAATAAATCGTATTCTTTATATTTTTTTTAATAGAATTTTTTCATAAGTATCAATCTCTTTGAGATATCTCTCTCTATGCTCAATTTCCCAATTTGAGGATGAAATCTTTTTCCGAAATGATTCTAAATTAATAGGAGATTTAAAATATATTATTAGCAAACTCCTAATTGCTTTTGGTTTTAAGATTAAATAGTTATCTGAATAGTTCAGTGAGTTAAACAATTTATTAAAGTCTGGAAGAAATTTTTCAAAAATTTTCACACATAATTCTTCTAATTCTGAATTTTTTAAATTTAGTGTAAAAAAAAGATTTCTTCTTACAAAAAGAGGAATATCATCTAAATTTAACAAGATTCTAAGAGCATTAACTTTAATTGGCGGATATTCATCATTTATAGCATATCCAATTAATTCAATGGCATCTTGCGATATTTCAGTCTTCTTTAAAATTTTTCCAAACGCTTGGATAATCTCATTCCGAATCCATCTATCTGATGAATAATAGGTCTTAGATAAAAACTCTAAATATTTAGTGTCTATAACTGAGCCCTTACCAATTTCACCTATTAAAAATACAAGGTTAAGTTTAACTTTCTCTAATATTTGGATATCTATCTCGTCTATAAAATAGTCTAAAATCGAAAAATATTCAATATTTGGGCTTTTACTCAATTTTATTAAAAAATCATTTATTACTTCGGGATTTTTTGATTTTTTAATATCATCAAATCTTTGGCTAAAAAACTCCATATAATATAATTGTTCATATTCTATATTTTTTTTGTTAATTTTAAATATAATCTTTAAATCATAAATTTCCCCCAATTCAATCCATACTAAATCAAGAATAATCCGTAAAAAAACTTTTAACAAATCTGTAACGAATAACATTAATATTAAATAGAGAAATAATCTTCTATGTCATACATATTTATCTGATAAAAAACTTTTAGAAAAAATGTGAAAACCAATGAAAAAAATGAATTTTTGTTTAACAATTTTCATTAGTCTATTGATACTACAATTTGTATTTGTACCAAAGACTATTTCGGAGAAACCAGTGACTACTAATCTAAAAACTTCCCAAATTGCAGTTAATACAATTCGTATTGCTATATATAATGAACCGAATACAACAGAAACATCATACTCTGCGGGTGGAACATACACAAATGATTATAACGAATTGATGGGATTTTTACAATCTGAAGGACATCAGGTAACAGAATTAACATGCACAGATATATACAATCATGAATTAATGACAGCAGACTTTGATCTCTTTATTATGGTCGATAATTTACCTAGGGAAAATATAACAAAACATGTAAAAGAGTTTTGGTTAGGTGGAGGGGGATTATTAAGTTTTGACAGTGCTCTACCTTATCTTTGCTATGAAGGCATTCTCATTCCTGAATCATTAGGAGATCACGGGTGGGGGACTTATTTTGCCTATCTATCGGGAACAAGTCATAATGTTTCTTTTCGGCATCCTATAACTAAATATTATGATGTTGGAGATAAATTCTCTTCTGCAGGTACTTGGATGGATTTTTTATATTGGGATATTTTACTTGGTACTTCTGCTGGAGCAGATACGATAAAATTAGCTAATCGAGACGGAAATAATAATTATGCGACTGCTGTCGCACGAGATCCTCTAGATATGGGAGGGCGTGTAGTACATCTCCCCGGTTTGGGAAATGCTATTGGTGTAAATATGAGTTCCGTGATTAGTGAAGCCGTTCAATGGTTATGTCCTAGGCCAAAAGGAAGAATCTTATTTGACTTATCTCACCTTCCATATTATGGGATAGATCCTTGGGATGATTATGTATCTGGTGCTCATTATGATACTTGGAGGAATACTCTCGTCAGTAGAGGTTATACCCTCGATAAATTATATCCTTCAGTTATGGGTAACCTCACTACAAATAATCTAAGTCCTTACGATATGCTATTTATTTGTCTACCATACATTAACTTCACGTCTAGTGAAGTAACAGCAGTAACTCAATGGGTACAAAATGGTGGAGGGGTTGTTGCTATTGGAGAACATGGAGGTTTTGGTGATGAGAATAGTAATGTTAATTATCTTTATAGTAACTTCGATTTAGAATTAACTGTAACTGGCACTAATGGTGCTACTTATTTTGTGGAACATCCTACTACAGAGGATTGTAGTGCGATAACTGCTATTTCTCCTGGAACAATTGTTTATTCTGGAGATGCATATCCAATCTGGGGTTACGATGCATCAGAAATATATGTCGCTGGACAAGAATATGGAAATGGTCGAGTTCTTTTAATGGGAGACGTAGGTCCATTTAGAGATGCAGACATCGGTAGTTTAAGCAACTCTCAATATGCTATTAATGTTGCTAATTGGTTAGTCTCATGGAACGCGGAAGTTCTTTTATACACAAGTGACAGTAGTGCCCCTAATTATTATTCAGCTTCCGTAGCAACTGCTTTGAATGAACTTGAAATTCCATTTTATCTCACTCAAGATGATGATTATTTCAATTTATCATTGAATCTAAAAGATTGGAATCTAGTAATTGTTGATGAACCTTCTTCTAATATAAATGCATATTATAGTGAATTAGCAGAGTATATTGAATCTGGGGGATATTGCATTATGTCTACTTATACGGTGGATATGTATTCAGGAAATGATCTCTGGTTACAATTTGGTGTCGCTTCTGCTGGAGATATCACTAGTGGAGAACCTGTGTATATTTGGGATGATTCTCATGACATTTTTACAAATCCAATAGATTTTACGGGTTCTCAATTTACCTCTGATAATAGTTGGTCTGATGATGGTGATAGATTAACTGTATATCCAAATGCTACTGCTTTAGCAGGGTACACCGCATCAGAAACAGCAGATAATGCTATTATTGTTTTAAGAAATGATGGGAAAACACTTTTCAATGGCTATTTACTTGCTGAATTTTCAACCGATGATGATGATTCGACTTACATTGACAGTGTTGAGCTCTGGATAAATGAAGTGGCATTTATGTGGAATAAGATTCATCCCGCTGTCAGTGGTGGAATTCCTGGGTATGATACTGTTATAGTGGTTATTTCAATCTTTGTCTGTATAAGTCTAGTATCTTTAGTAATAATCAAGAAGAAGCAAGTATCCAAGAAGTAATTAAAATTTTTACACCCTTTTTTTTATTATCTATGTTTATTCAATATCTGAATACTATTGTTTAATTTTGAAGTTAATTTCATTTGTTCCTCTTCAGGTATCTTCAAAATGTCTAATTTGAATACTCCATTTTGTTGATCATTATAGGGCATGCCTGAAGGTAAAGGGGCAATATGCCAATGAACGTGTGAATTACCTTGATGACTTCCAAGAGATAAAATATAAACTCTCTCAGGTTTTAATAATTCTATAATCGCTTTCGTAATATTATAAATTTTGTATTGAATCGAGAGATACTCTTCTTGAGTAAAATCAAGAATTACGCTTTCTTTATGCTTTTTTGGTGCTACTATTGTCCAACCATATAATCGAGGATAAGCATCAAGAAATGAAATAATTTCCTCATCTTGATAGACTATATGAGCGGGATAGTTTGGATTGCTCTTTAGAATTTCACATATAAAACAAGGGCCTGTTTGTGCTCTTTTATTATACTTTTCGACATCCAATTTATATCTTATATAATTATTATTATAATAATTATAGTCTCTCATGCTTATTACAAAGTAAATTAAACTATAAAAAATTGCTCAATTAATTATTTATAGAAAAAAGAAAGAAAAAAATTAATAATATATTTACTTTACTGCTTCAAAATACATATTCCATTGCTCATCGTCTTCTATGAAGTCTGTTCCTAAATGTTTATGCTTTGTTTTTGCTAAATCACGTGGAACAGATTCACTAGCAGGTTTGTAATCTGTTATTACTTTTAAAACAGTTCCAGGCCTCATTTTCATAAGTTGTTTTTTAGTTTTTAAAGCAGGAACAGGGCATACTGACCCGCAGACATTTAATTCCATATCAAATTTCATATTCTTTACCTCTTAATATTTATTAGTTTTAGTTTTAATCACATATTAAAGTAAATAATGGCTCATCCATTTCAGGATCAACTTTCATTTCAATTTGCTTTAATTGAGCTAGTCGAAGTGCTTCATATCTGACCTTTTTTGGTTCTAAATCTAATTGTTTTGTCAGGTCACTTATAGTACTTGATCCTTGAAGGGTGATATAATCTAAAATTCGTTGCCTTGGAGTTTTTTCAAAAGTCAAAAGTTCTCGTTTTGACTTAAGGTTAATTGCTTTGTTTAATTCGACTTCGTTCACTTCGCCTTCTTCAAATAAACCGTTTCTAATTGCAGTCTCTACAATTTCTTTACCTCTATCAGTCCAGACTACAATTGTTGTGTACCCTTTTTGAGAACCAACTTCACCAGCAGTTAAATCTGAATAAATTGCTGGAAAATCTTGACAATGAGAGCAAAAATGATTACAACTTAAACATCTGCGAGCTTCTTGTAATGCCATATCTTCATTAAACATTTGATCAATCTCTTCAAAACTCCACTGAATTTCTTCAGTAGCTTCTTCTAGATTTCCTGGTTTAGGAGAATAATCTTTTGGAGATTTTTTAGGTCCTGTGAAAAACATTTTATCTTGTTTATATCGTCCTGTTTTTAAATCCTCTCCTTTTAGGAATCTATCTATTGAAAAGGCAGCTTCTTTACCATGGGCTATTGCCGCAATTGCTACTGCTTTTGAATTGCTAATTATGTCTCCACCTGCAAATACTCCAGGAATGTTAGTTTCAAAGGTAACTTCATTTATTTTAATCTTATTTCGCTCTTTTTCTAACTTATTATCAGTAGCAATATCAATCTGTTCAAAATCAACAGCTTGACCAACAGCAATTATAATTGAATCAATTTGAATTTCATAATCGGAATCTTCAATCTTATTTAACGGTCTTTTTCCATTTTCATCGGGAGTTCCCCATTCAATTTTATAGCAATTTAACACCAGTTTCCCTTCATTGTTCTGAGTAATTCTAGAAGTTGATGTAGTAAAATGATATTTCATATAATCCATTTCATTTTTAGGAATATCCTTTAAAACTAGTTTAAGTTGCTCTTCTGACATTATATCAACAAGATGAACTTTGGCTGCACCTAATCGAAGGGCAGTTTGAGCAACATCAATTGCTACAGGACCACCACCAATTATCCCCAGAGTTTTTCCTTTAAACTCTTCTTTATTTTCCCAATAGCGGTATTTTCTATCCATTAAAAAAGTAATTGCTACATGAACATTAGGAAGGTCTTCTCCTTCTAAATGAAGTGTTCGAGGTTTGTATTGGCCAGTAGCTATGAAAATAGCTTCAAATCCATTATTTTTTAAGTCTTCAATCGTCATTTCGGGTCCTAATGGCTTATTTAGAATTATTTCGACCCCTGAATTTTTAATATTTTGTACATCGTAATCTAATACATAATTTGGTAATCTAAATTGCGGTACACCGAATCTTAACATTCCTCCTGTTTGATCTGATTTTTCAAAAATAGTTGGTGCATAACCCATTCTTCTTAAAAAATATCCCGCAGTTAACCCTGCTGGTCCAGAACCAATAATTGCCACCTTTTTAGCACCTTTTTTAATATTTCTTTTACCTTTCATACTATTCTTTTTATCTTGTTTTATCTCCCATTCAGTAACAAATTTCTTAAGTTCTCGGATTGCTACTGGATGGTCATCTCCAATTAAAGTACAACTATGTTCACATTCATTAGTACAAATTCTTCCACATATGGAAGGGAGTGGGTTACTTTCACGGATTAACTCAACAGCGTCTTGATATTGACCTTGTCTAATTAAGGAAATATATCCTTGTGCATTTACCCCTGATGGACAACCACTACAGCAAGGAGAACATACTATTCCTTTGTCAGTTTGTTCTGTTCGCATGTGAGAATTACAAAATAAACCAATTTTTAAGATTTCTCTATTCATTTCTTCCTCCAATTCAGCAGCACCTCTCATCTCACAAGGAACGCCAACAATTCCTACGGGTTCGAAAGTCTCTCCAACAACTTCTACTAATTTTTCTAAAACTCCTGAACGTCCGTATACTACTCCAGCCTTTTTTACAACTTCATCAGGATCAGTTACAATATCTGCTTGAGGTTTTTCATCTATATCTTGGACCATAATTATTTCAGCAAGTGTTTGACTATCTAATAGATTTTTAGCTAGGGTTGTAACTACACCACCATTAGCAGCTTTTGCCAAAATTTCAGGATTTTTACTTCTTAAAGAATAAATTGCTATAGGTAGTTTTTGTTTAAACTTTTTCTGGATAACTTGAGGACAACTTTGATAACATTTACCGCAATCTTGTCCATTTCTTTCAAGTATACAATAATCCTTTAATGTAGGCCGTAATATTTCCATCTCAATATGCTTACAGAAGCCGACACATAATCCACAACCTTGGCATAATCCAACATCAATAATTTCTTTTTTCAATAGTTCAAAACTCATATTTATCCCCCTTTTATCTTAATTTCTTTAACTATCCCATTAGGATCTATGGTATATTCAACTGAACCGTTCTTATAGGTTCCTTCAATCACTTCAAAAACGTGGGTTTTGTAATCATCAAAATTGTCATTTTCATTAATTTGGGATTTAAATCCACCAAAGAAGATGTTAGATAAATTCATATTACCAGCAATTTTTCGAATTTTACTAGTTATTTCTTTATACTGTTTTGGATCCTCATTTTCTAAAGCTTTCTTTAGATCTGTTTCTAATTTCAATAATTCTTCACGATATTTCTTTGTTTTCTCGCTTACTTCAATTTGATTCGCTTCTTCATAGGATTCAATAATTTTTAGAGTTAATGAAATTGACTTACTTCCTCCTAATAATCCAGAAATTAACGGCAATTCTTCAATTAATCTTCCTGTAAATACATCTTCTAATATTGTACCTGAAGATTTTACTCTTCCTTTAGGCAAACCAGAGGTAGGTAGTGTGAATCTAAAGAAGTTACCAAGAATATCTGGCAAACTTCTTGTTACATCATCTTCTTCATCTCCAAGTTTATCAGTTGCACCCTTTTCAGAGTGCTCAGTAGCAACTTCAATATTTCCCATAAGAGTGCCGAACATTCCTAACATTCTAATACCAGATCTTTCCACCATTGGTTGGCAACCTCTGCAAGGTGTGTTGTAATTGATACATCGTTCTTTACATTCTTTAGCTATAAATCCATTACACAGAAATCCTAAATCATTGTAACACGTTTCGTTATCATCTGATTCAATCTGACGTTGTACAGCATCTAAGTATTCACAAGTTGCCCTACGTGCACACACCTCACAGAGAGGCCTTAGTTTTGATGGTTCTTCTCTGTCAATCACCGCTTTTAATTCTTCAATTTCCCCTAAACAACCATTAACATTTATTTGATTATCAATTAAATCTTTTAAAGGAGTAATTTCATAACCATGTTGATTTGCTAATGCAAATACACCTCCCATGGTTGTACAATCTCCATATGCAATAACTCGTTCTGAGTTTACTTTAATTCTCTCGAGATGTTCTTTATCATTTGGTAATAGATATCCCGTGATTACCGCAACTTCTGTATTTTCTCCTTTCCATTTTTGTGGTTCTTCTATAAACCGTACTTTATAATTAGAATCCAACTTTAGGAGTAATGTTTCGTTAAAACATTTATTACAACCATTGAATTGAAACACTTTAACATCCATCTTTAATCGTCCCCTCATCTTTAATTGCAGTTGATAATCTATCTATAATATCTTCAAAATCGCCTACAGCGGTTTCGCCTTCTGCTGCTCGAGAAGTATATTGGTTTACAAATTGATCACTATATCCTAACTCTTTAAATAACTTCTTCATCAGTTTAATTCTATGCATTGAAAGTACATTTCCATTAAAAAAATGACAAGCTCCTAAACAGCATCCAACGCAAGCAACAGCATCTGCCCCATTATTTAATGCATCCATAATTTGAATAGGACCAATTTGACCTGTACATTGAATTCTGATTATTCTTATTGCGGGATCATAATTTATTCGTGCAACACCAGCAGTATTAGCAGATCCTTGACCACATTCGTTACACATAAAAACAACAACATCTTGAATCTTTTCTTTTATCAATTCGTCAGTGGTTTCACATTCACTCATTCGCAAACAGCACCTCCGCCAGATACGGCAATAATTTCATCTAATAGTTGATCATCTCTAAAATTAATTAATTGAATAGCTCCTGTAGGACACACTGGCATACACATGCCACAAGATTTACACGCAATTTCATTTACAACTGGAGCACCATTTTCATCAATATCTATTGCTGCAGGAGCGCATACAGTTTTACATAATCCGCAATTTACACATAAATCATAATTAATTGAAGGAACTAACATTTCCCTTTCGATATAACCTTTAACTAAAGGAGCTGCAGCTAAAGCAGCAGCATTTCCCGCATGAGCAACAGTTTCTGTAATATCCTTTGGGCCTTGAATTGTTCCCGCTAAGAAAACTCCTCCCTTACTACTTAAGGTTGGATTCATTTTAATATGAAATTCTTTTAGAAATCCTTCTTTTGAACGCAAGACATGAAGTTTAGATCCTAAAGGACCAATACCCTCAGGTGGCACCATTGCGGCACTCAATACTACAATATCTGCTTTTAGTTTCAAAGGTGTCTGACTTAATGTATCTTCAACAATTACATATAATTCTCCTGAAATAGGATCTTTTATGATTTCGGACGGTCTTCCTCGTATAAATCTCACTCCAATCTCCTGAGCAGATTTATACAATTCTTCAAAATTTAATCCTGGTGTTCTGATATCTATATAACATATCGATACCTCAGTATCAGGATACTTTTCTTTAATAATTCTTGCATTTTTTATTGCAAATTTACAACATACACCAGTACAATATTGATTTCCAACTTGATCATTTCTACTCCCTACACATTGGATCATGACTACACTTTTTGGGATTTTTCCATCAGAGGGTCGTAGAACTTCACTATTAGTAAGCGATGTTGGAGACATCATTCGTTCTAATTTTAACTGAGTAATAACATCTTCATATCCTTCTTGTTCATAATGATAGGGTTCAATTTCAGATGGATTATATTCAGCATATCCAGCAGCAACAATGATGGATCCAACTTTCACAGTTTTTGTTTCTGGTTTCATTGAAAAATCAATAGCTTGAACAGGACAAATATTAATACATGTATTACATTCAATACAATTTTTCTTATCTCTTACATAAGTAGCGGGTATTGCTTGTGGATATGCTTTATAAATTGCATTCCTCATAGACATCCCCATATCCCATTCGCTCGGTAATTCGACTGGACAATGAGTAGCACATTCGCCACAAGAAGTACAATTATCCTTAACATACCTAGGTTTAATTTCAATCTCAATTTCAAAGTTTCCTAACGATCCCTCAACATTCTTGATTTGAGCATTAGTATAAAGTTCTATTAAAGGATGATTAGCTACTCCATTCGTGAGAGGGGATATTGAACATTGTGGGCATTCTAAAGTAGGGAATGTTTTATTTAATCGTGTCATATGGCCTCCAATAGTTGATTCCTTTTCCACTAGATATACAGGAATACCTAATTCTGCCATATCATAAGCCGATCGAAGTCCAGCAATTCCAGCTCCTATAACTAATGCCGCTTTTGTTGTTGGAATTCTTCTTGTTTCTACATCTTCTAACTTTCTAGCTCGATTTACCCCTGCTTCAACCAATTTCATAGCTTTTTGAGTTGCTTTTTCTTTTTCTTTCTTATGAACCCAACTATTATATTCTCTTACGTTAACTTGTTGATGACGGTGTTTATTTAATCCCACTTCTTCAATTGCTCTAGCAAAGGTCTTGCCATGTTGATTTTTAGAACAAGAAGCTACCACTGTTCGATTAACACCTAATTCTTTTATAGAATCTTTAACCATTTGAACTCCTGGTTTGGAACACATAAACATATAATGTTCAGATTTAACAACATTCGGTAAAGTTTTAGCATACTCAGCAACTTCAGCCACATCAACTGTTCCAGCTATATTATGACCACAATGACAAACAAAAACACCAATTCTAGGTTCTTCAGAATCTTCAGATGTTGCCATACTCTCAACCTCTTCTGTTTCTTTTATATTCTGATTTTTTACTGTCAATTAAATTGCCTCCTTTATTTCTTTTCTTATTTCTTCTCCCCCAAAGATATAATCTTTCCCCATTAGTTGATAATGTAAACCAACAAATTCTTTATCCATCCCCATACAATAGGCAGTTAATTGAGAAAGATGAATTACAGGATAATCGTAATTACAGTTCTTATTTTTATTCAAGTAATCTTGTCCCGTTTCATATTGGAGATGACAGAAGGGGCAAATATCTAATATAAAATCTGGCTTTACATCATCAATATTTTTCATCTTCTCTGCAAATATAGTCATACTTGCATTACCATCATAGGCTTTAACACCTCCTCCAGCACCACAGCAAGTTAATTGTTCATTGAATCGTACAGATTGAATTCCTAAAGCTTCAACGAATTCTTCTACAATTGTTGGTCCTTCTGAGCTTTCAATCTCTCTAATTCTAGTAGGTTTCAGAAAATGACAACCATAATGTATTGCAGCTCTAGCATTAACTTTTCGAACTATATGATCTTCAATCCCCCATGGACCTATCTCATAACCTAACACTTCAGCAATATGTCGAACATCTATCGTTCCCTTAAACTCATAATCTCCGATGAGTTTTAATTTTTCATTTACCATTTCACGATGCTCTTCATTTGTTTTCAAGTGTTTATTAACCTCTTGGAGTGTTCCGAAACATCCATTACAAACAGTCAATATGTCAGCATCTAATTGTTCTGCTATACATAAATTTCTTGCCGCAGCAACCATCCAATCAATTTTATTAAATGATCTGAAGACTCCTGGCGCAGGACAACATGTTGCTCTTTCCATATCTAAAATTTCGTATCCTAGTTTTTCCATTACAAATTTCGTTGATTTTTCAATAGCAGGATATCGATTTGGCATCAAACAACCTAAAAAGAAAGCAAATATGTTTTCTTTTACCATTTTTTACGTCTCCTCTTCTTCCTTTTTTTCCTCCTTAACTGGAGGTAAATCGAACATATGTTCTTCAAAATTTTTTAAATCTTTATCATCCCCCTCCTGTTTAAACTTAAACGCAGTAGGAGGTAATTCTTCTAATCCTAATTCGACTCTTCGTTTTTTTACTTCTTCATTTATCGGTACGGCATGTCCAAAGTTTTTTAAATACCCTACAACAGCCCTATGATTAGGAGAAATATTCCCTAATTTAGTAGCATAATTTCGCAACTCCATAATAACATCTGTAGGTCTTACATCACGCGGACATCGTTCATAGCACTGATAACATGTAGTACACAACCATATATCAGGATCATTTAATACCGATAAATCTCCTAAAATAACTTTTCTAATAATTGAACGAGTCTTTAAAGCAGTCCATCTACCACTTTCACAGCTCGCTGTGCATGTACCACATTGAATGCACTGCCAAATATTTGATTTTCTTTCAATATCTTTAAAAAAATCTTTATTAAAATCTTCGTCTGTTTTATATTCCCTTGCTTGTTCTTCTACATCAGACGTTTATCATCACCTTTTTTAATATAAAAAATAAAAAAAAAAATTTATTTTAATTTATAATGAAACTATTCTGCCGCCATTACTCATTTCTAAAAATGAAGCAGCACCAACAGGTTCTTCAGCAAAATCGATTATATTTTCATGCTTAATTTTCATTAAATCCATGGTCATTTGACATGGATATAACTTCAAATTACCGCTTTCGACACCGTCTTTAATTAAAGCCCATGGATCTTCTATCCCAAACTTTTTCATCCTTTTTCTAAATATTTTTGCTCCCATGCCTTTCATAGGAGTAGGCATTCCAGCAACTTTTGGCTTAAATTTTTTTGTTAATAAATTCAAACCCCAAAAGGTAAAGAAAAAGTTCATTTTCACATCCATCGCGTCGCCTGTTGAACCAAGGATAGCCATCATCGCAAACTTCTCAAATGACTTATCCTTTACTATAAAATTTATTGTTTCAGTTTCAGCCACATATACCACCTTTTTTTGTTTTTTTTAAAAATTTCCTTTTTGTTTGTTTAATACTCTATATTTTCTGGTTTTAGCCAGAATTTTTCAAAAAATTTTGCGAATTTAATTTTCTTACCTTGCTACATCCAAGAAATAACTTTTGGCGTAGCATCTATAACATCTATTAGATCATCATATTCTATAAACTTAATTTTGTCATGTACATATTCTGGAGCAATACCGCGAGCTCTCATATCTGATCTCATAGCAAACACAGCCACATCTAAACTGAGAAGTTCTTCCATTTGTTTTGGTATTTTTCCCTTTGTTGTTATGCCTATTACGCCATCGTGAATTAAAACTAATCCAAGTCTCGTATTCTTTTTAATCTGGCTTTTTAAAATAGGTATTAATCTCTGTAATTGATTTCCCGTTAACCCACTAAATCCAAACAAATATATCATATCAAGATTTTCTGACATCTTTTTCTATCCTCCCTTAATATCTAAAACACGTATCAGCATTAGCAATTAAATCTGTTAATTCATCATATCCAATGATTTTCAAGTTTTCATAGTCAATCATATCAGCTTTGGTTAATCCCGCGTCAGTTAAAGAAGAATCAATCATAAATACTTCTAAATCAGATAAATCAGCCATTTCTAATACTTCAGCAAGAGGGTCCATTCCCACAGCTTCAGGGTCGCAATTTTTATTAAATAGATACACAGCATCTCCCATAAATACAATTTTGCAGTCAATAAATTCTCCAAGAGCAGTGAATCCCGATCCGATTCTAATAGCCTCAACTGCCGAATTTCTTCCAATAGGCGATTGATCACTTATTATTACCACAGATTCTACCATAATTTTTAACCACCAGCTCCAAATACAATTAATTTGTCAGCTTTAATTGTCCAGTTTGAAAAATCCCCTAATCCCTCTTCAGACGCACCTTCAATGAATTCAGGTTCTTTAAGTCCTGTTAAACTAACCCATGTACTACAACCTGCAACTGGAATTTTATTCTCATAGGAAAATTTCTCAATTTTCTCTGGGATGTTTCTTATAGTAGTTCCACAATTAATCTCCTTTTTAAGATTGTAAACACCAGTTCCAAAGAAGAATATACCCGTTATTTCATGCCCCTTTCTTAGTGCAGCTTTTCCTATTTCTATCAGAGAATCTACAGCTTGATATTTGTAAGGTTCCGTGCTAATAAAGAAAACATATTTAGACATATTAATATCCTTACTCCGTATAATGTGTTTTAAGCCTTCTTAATGACGAAAATTAAGTTGCCATTATCTTCTCTAAGTTCTACTAATTCATCGCCAATTTTATTAAGAAGCGCTGGAATATCCTTTTTTGCCCCGACATCATCAGAGATTACTTCTATAACTTGTCCAGAAGTTAAGTTTTTTAATTCCTTTTTAGTTTTCAAAACTGGCATCGGACATTTTAAACCAGTATAGTCAAATGTTTTATCAGCCATTTTTTTCACTTTTTTTAGTTTTTTCTACTATTTTTTTTTATTTCACTATCACTTTAATTTAATTATGATAGCTTTATTAGTAAAAAATACTAATTCATATTTAAATAATAGTTTTTTTATTTATAAAAGAATGATTTATTTAGAAAATATTACTAAATTAATATGTAATTTTAGTGAAAAAAATTATAAATCAAGACTTCTTATAATTACTTGAAACTTAAATAACCAATCAAGTAATTATTAAATATTGAAAAAAATAGATAAGGGATTAAAAAATGGTTACTACAAATTCAGCAAATAAGATAATCGATGAAGTAGACAAACAGATTCTTGAACTTTTACAAGAAGATGCAAAAATAACTATTAACCAAATAAAAGTAAAAATTAAAGAAAATTTAGAAGAAGAGAAAAGCCAGACAGCTATTAGATCTCGTATTCAAAGATTAGAAAAGGATTTAATTAAAAAATATGTTGCGTTAATAGACTGCCGCCAGTTAGGTTATAGAGAAATGGTTATGGCGTCTTTAAGAGTAAATGCTACAAAACCATTAGAGCATGTGAAACAAGAGATCGAGGGAATGGAAAAAATCAAGTATGCTTATGTAGTTACTGGTGAATATCCTTTATTTATTATGGCAAAATGTTTGAATCATTCAGATTCTATGGGTCTTATTGAAAAACTTCGTAATCTTCCAGGAGTAGAAGAAGTCAAAACTGAAATTGTTTTAGACCGAATAAAAGAAGATCATTCAATTATTATTCCTGAATAATAAAAAAAAGAATTGAAAAAATATTTCTTTAGACCTTCGAATTATTAATGCTGACCATGTATCTTATTCTTCATAAGTGAAAGTTTTGAAATCATCTTTCCATTTTTCAAGTAATAATCCATCAATTGAATAACGGGATTGTGTTTTTTATCAACAGACATTCTTTCAATTTCTTTATTTCCTTTTTCAGATAATGATGTTGAAATGGTTTTCCAAGTTGTCGTAGTTGTTCCATCTTTATTTTGAGTTAAGCATATTTTACAATGTAACAACATATCTCGTTGGAATCTTACAAATTCAACATATTCATTTAACTTGAACCCCGTGAAAGTCCATAAACCTTCACCTGCAGAATTTGATTTATTAGTGCGAAATACACACTTGTCTTCTGCATAACCAGATTTAGTATAAATTAACTCCGAATCCCATCCAGGGATCCAATCAGCTTCACGAGCAGGACATAAAAGAGGAAAGATCCTTTCTAGAGTCGTTTCAAAAGTTCCTGAAAATTCTTGTATCTTTCTTTTATACTTTGGTTCTTCTTGTAAGAACTTTTGTACTATCCTTTCTGATTTTGACGTATCCATATTTTTTACCTCTAAATGTTTCTAACATAAATTTGCCTGTGTTTAGTATCTAAACACTAAGAAGAATAAGATAATAATTGTTTAAAAACCTTTCTGTTCAATTTAGACAATATCGTATAAAGTTTAATTTTTGGATTTATGCATTACTGAAACTACTGTATCAAGAAAATCTGAAATTGTCTGTTTTTCTTCATCTGATTTCGTTTCCAAATAATTTAAATATTTAGTTTCAAGAGAATTTCTAAATTCAATTACATGTTCCATCAACACCTTTCCTTTATTCGTAAATTGAATTTGTAATTGGTTTTTTTTGGATGGTTCAGTTCTTTTTATAATTATTCCCTTCCTATTAAGACGTGAGAGAGTTTGAGAAATTGCTCCCTTGGTCAAGCCAAGGTGTTCAGCAATTTTGGTTATATTTGTATCTTGAATATGATAAATAAATAGTAAAAGATGAATTTCTGAAGGATAAAGTTTGATATCTTTGTGGGTGATTTTTCTTCTTTTATCTAAAAATGTTAATTTACTAAGAGTTTCTAAGATTTTGTTTACAAGCTTCAAATTATTTACCATGTTATGTTTAGTAACTAAACTCTATAGAAAAAGTTATCGGAATATAGCTAATAATTTAGATATACATTCCTGGAGCTTCTATGGGTCTTATTGAAACTTTCAACAAACAAAATTCAAATTATAATCTTTTATTTAACTATTATAGTATAATTGTAATATTTATATAATAGAAATAATTTACATCATAAGATTAAATTCGTGATAAATATGGCTGGAAATTATGAATTAATAGCGAAGAAGATGGGAGTTCCTTGGTCGGAAGAAATAGAGAAGATTCTAAAGGCTCTATATTCAGATGAGGAAGCTCAGATTTTATTGGTTTTTAACGGACCATACTTGGATAGATTCACAGCGCAAAAAATTGCTAAAAAACTCAAACGCCCTATTGATGAGATTGAGCAAAAGTTAATAGAGATGGCACGTACTCAAAGAGTATTTTCTGCTACTAGAGACGAAGTAACTACCTACTCAATGTTTCCTTTACTTCCAGGTCTTTTTGAACTATATTTTTCTAATCATGAGAGAGCTTTAAAAGAGGAAAAAGACGTTCTAAGAATATTTACTGAGGAATATGAGAAATACTATAATGAAGGGAATATTGTAAATACATTCAGGTCCTCCTATCCATTCATGAGAGTATTTGTAGAGCAAGATGCAATAGATGAGACGATTAGTAGAGGTAAAGGAAAACTCGTTGAGGTTGATCAAGAAGTTGAACCTATAAAAAACAGAATATTACCATTTGAACAAGTTAAAAATCTAGTGGAGAAATCACGTCGGATTTCGGTAATGGATTGTGCCTGCAGGACTCATATGAAACTACATAATGATGGAATTCCTGTAAATGATTATCCTATAAATGTTTGTATGACTTTTAACACTTTTGCGGATTATGCACTAGAAAATGGATTTGGAAGAGAGTTGAAAAAAGATGAAGCCCTTAAAACTTTAACTGCTGCAGCTAAAGCAGGTTTAGTACATACTACCCAGAATGTAACTGACAAAACAACATTTATATGTAACTGTGATCGTGATTGTTGTGTAATGTTACGAGGTATTCGGCAATTTAATGATCCAAACGTTGTTGCGACTTCGAATTTCTTACCTGAATATGATAAATCAAATTGTGTATTTTGTCTAACATGTATAGATCTTTGCCCTATGCAAGTCATTGAACTTATTGATGAAGAAAGTGAAGAACAGCGAATTTCAATTGATTTTGATAGATGTATCGGATGTGGAGTTTGTGCATTCAATTGTCCTGAGGAAGCTTTAACAATGGTAAAAAAGTATGATAAAGTACCAGTAAACAATATGATGAAACTGATGACAAAATATATTGGCGGAAAGACAAATTAAATAATATTTTTTTTCCTTTTACTTAGTTTTTCTCCTTTATTATTAGAGACTTTAAGATTAACGAGAATAATTCCTAGTATTACTGATAGTAAGGAAAAGGGGTAGATAAAAACATCGAATTGTTCATGTAAAAATAACGCTGAGAGAATAACTCCAAATAATGGTACTAATGTTTGAAATATGGCTGCTCTGCTAGCATTTAAGCGTTTAACTCCCTCTAAATAGAAAGTATATGCGCCTACTGTAGATAGGAATGCTAAATATAGAATCCCAATCCATATTCGAGGTGGAATGTTTAAATATTCCACCGGGTTAAGAAATTCTGGACTAATAATAAAAGCTATAGGAATGGTTGTTAAAAAACCAAAAAACGATACCCAAGTGATTATCCATAAAGAGCTTGGTTTAGGTAATTCAGGATTATTATTGATTTTATTCAAGAAATAACGGGAAGTAACGGTATAGGTCGCATAAGCAAATGCTGCAATTAAAATCAAAATATCTCCAAGTAATCGATTTGAGACACCAACATTTGGAGAAAATCCAACGACAATTATAACAGCAATAAAGGCCATTAGGGTTCCAATCATTTTTTTCCAAGTGAAAAATTCTGATTTTAAAAATATACTGGAAAGAATTACTACCCAAATAGCATTTGTTGCAACCATGATACTAGCATCACTTGCCGCTGTGAAGATTTCACCTATAAGATAACCTGCTTGATAAATTGTTACAGACAATAACCCCATTAATGCTAAAATTTTCCAATTTTCCTTAGCAAATTGCCAATTTAGCTTTCCTTCTTTAAATCTAAGAATGAGAAAAAAGCAAATTAATGCCATAAAATAACGGATCACTGCTATCATGAATGGGGGAATTGTTGCACCTCCTACTTCTTCAGATACTAACCATCGCCCTATTGGCCAAGTACCTCCCCAGATAACCATAGTAACGATTAATAATATATAAGCAATGATTTCCTGTTTTCTATTAGCATTTGATGATGAGTTTACTATCATATCACCTCTGGAGTTCATCATACCATTTGCTAATCAAATTATGCTTCTTAATATATCTAAGAAGATAGAGAGATAGAACTAAGGTAATTGTGTCTTCAATAATCCATATTAATCCATATACTGTTAAGCGGTCGATTTTTATTGGACCAATATAAATAGGACCAAAATCTATTAAAGAGTATAATAGTATGTCGGGATTTTGCAGTATTATTGGAAAAAACATCGGTATTTGGCCGTGGGCTGGAAGATCGAGCAAAAGATGCGTCAAACCTCCAATCAAGGCAGAATAAGATGCGACAATAAAGAACCTTTTATTATATTTTTTTTTGTTTAGGTTATCCCATTCATCAATGCCAAAATATTTCAATGGTTTATATATTCTACTCTCTCTTTTTACAATGTTAGCGATAAATGGACCTATATAAGTACAAAATAATATTGTCAAGATTAGAGTCAATGGAATAGTATATATAAATAGCCCTAATAGACTATGGGTAATATTCCTAACTGAAAAGGGTAAAAAGAAGTCTACAAGTATACTTAAATCAGGAACTAATGTACTGATACATAATGCTGTTCCATCAAACTTTTTTGGGTATTTTATTTTTAATAACAATCCGGGTGCTTGGTGAGAAATTACACCGTTTGGCATCTGAATATCAACCTCTTTTTGATCACGTAATTTTCTTAATAGTTAAAACAAAATATATATTATGGTTATTATGTTTACTAATCCGATAAAACTATATCCTTTTGCATTATTTGCTCTTTCTCCATGAACAAAAATCACATGCTTCTGCACCACATTCTTACCCTAATCATTACATCAGTAAAAGAACTTATTATTATTAGACAATTTTAGCTTTTTAAAAAGCCTCCACGGTGCCTGTATTCTCTTAATATTTGATCATGAGTTTACTATCGACTCACTTCTGGTATTTCTTCATACCAATTCTTAATTAAATTACGTTTTTTCATATATCTAAGTAGATATAAAGCTATAACAAACGTAATTAATGTTTCAATAAACCATATAAGTTGATATACAGTTAAATTAGCATTATATTGTATTGGGCCAATAGTGATAATACCAAAATCTTTAATAGAATATAATAAGAAATCCGGGTTTAGCATTACTAAAGGGAAAAACATTAAATTATATTTATGAGCAGGAAGATCGAGTAAAAGATGTGTTAAACCTCCAATAAAAGCAGAATAAGACGCAACAACAAAATATCTTCTATTATATTTTTTTTTCTTTAAATGATCCCATTCATCTAAACCATAATATCTCAACGGCTTATATATTCTACTACCTCTTTTCGCAATATTAGCGATAAATGGACCAATATATCTGGAAAATAGCATTGTTAAGATTATGGTCAAAGGTATAGTAAATATTAATAGCCCTAATAGACTATGAGTAATATTTCTAAAATCAAATGTTAAAAAGGGGTTAACAAGTAAATTAAAATCAGGAACTAATGTACTGATGCATAAAGCTGTTCCATCAAACTTTCTTGGATATTTTATTTTTAATAACAATCCGGGTGCTTGGTGAGAAAATATACTGCTTGGCATCTGGCTAAAAATCTCCTTTTATTATTATATATTTTAAATTGATTTTTAACTTTTTGAAAATCCTCCATGATGGAATTCAATCTCATAATTAAGATTCTTTTGTTCACAATAATCTTTAATCTCATGCTCAAGTATCTCCCAATAACTTCGATCTTTTTGGATTTCTTTATATTTCGGAAGCAATTCTGGATAATACTCTTTAATTATTTTCATTATCCTAGGGACATTGTGAGGCCTGAAGTTTAAATTCTCAAAGCTGAAACGATTGGTATATTCTCTACTCTCCTCAATAATTGCTTTAAAATTAGTAATTTCTGGAAAAAAAGGTGATATAAATGTATATGTTTCAATGCCCGCTTTAGAAATTTGTTTAATCGCTTCCAATCGATCTAAAGGTTTTGATGCCGCTCGTTCAATAACTCTTGCGAAATTCTCATCTAAAGTACTAATTGAAATGCCAACTCTAATATTTTTAAACGTCTTAAATAAATCAATATCTCTAACAACTAATTTCGATTTTGTTAGAATAGAAATTTCAGCTTCAGTTCCAACTAGACTTTCCAGTATTTTTCGAGTATTCTGATATTTCTTTTCTAAGGGTAAATACGGATCTGTTACTGAACTTAACAAAATTACTTTTCCATTATATCTCTGAGGCTTAATTTTATTCAAATCAAAAGTTTTTATATCTAAAAACTGTCCCCATTTATCTCCCTTATGTCCTGTAAATCTTATCATAAATTCAGCATAACAATAAACACAACCATGTTGACAACCAGTATAGGGATTTATAACGTAATCGATTGAAGGAATCTTGCTCTTAGTGATAATGCTTTTAGCTTCTCGAAAATTGATTTTCATTTTTTTTAATCTCTATCAAACTCAGGCGTCTTTATTACTTTTAAAATTTAATTCAATAATTTATTTTTTAAGGTAATGTAGTTAAATTAAGCAGTTTAAGAAATTGTTTCATAAAATCAGGTAATGCATCCCAAGATGGAGCTGTTACTAATTTATCTTGTGTATAGGCAATATTAGCAGGATATTCATCCTCTATTATTGCTCCTTGTAGAGTACAAGAAAGAGCTACAGATGGATAAGGATAAATTTTCTTATCTTTTAAAAATTCAATTTCTTTAAGAGCAGCATCAGCATAAGCTAAAACTTGAGGACCATGGCAAATAGCACCGATTGGTTTATTATTCTCCATAAAATGAGAGACAAGTTTTTGAACTTCAGGAACTAAAGATAAGTATTCTGGAGCTCTTCCACCAGGAATAATAAGTCCGTCATAGTTCCCCACTTCTTTCTCTACATTTTCCCAATCAAAATCATCATTTAATCTATAAGGGTGCCCAAGTGATTCCGAATATGTAATAGGTTTTCTCTTCAAAGCTAACTCCCAATCTTCTATTGAAATGTAATGAATCGCTGTTTTAATAAACTCACCCTTTCCTCTACCAGGACAAATTATTTTAACCTCACACCCAAACATAGTAAGAACAGAATAAGGCACCATTAATTCATAATCATCAACAAAATCTCCTGTTAATATTAGTATTTTTTGAGTCATAATATCACTTCTGATAATAAGTTTAAAAAATTTGTTAATGGAATAGAGATCCATTCATATTATTTCAGTTAATTTTCAGATATTTTATGAGTAACGTATTTTTTCTTTCCTTGATAATAGAATAATAGAACAAATAAGTTAGTTGATAAGTGAAATATCCAGGGATATAATAAACCTAATTGAATTAGAGCAAGAGAATAAATAATAGATGATATAAAAGTGGAAATTACATGCCCCCAGTTCTTTGAAGTAGAGAAATGAACTAATCCAAAAATAATTGAAATGAAGATAATACTTAAAAAGTATTCCCAATTAAGATAATATGTTAAAACACTAAGTAGAAGAGTTCTATAAATCAATTCCTCAATGAAAGCTACCAATGGAAAGAGAATTATTAAAAGGATTATCTTTTTATAATTCAAATTCTTTGTAAAAAATTGAAATATTTCATCTCCTCTTCCCTCTTCAAGGATTTTTACATTTCTTGAGAAATAGATCTTAATGCCTATTAATTTTAGTAAGATTATTGAGAAATAAAGTAAAAACAGAATAATATTATGGTTATGGTTTATTCCTACTAAACTATCAAATGGAATAAAAAAAGTAATTGAAGTATTATAAAATAAGATAACATTTGCATATAAAGAAAAAGGGATGAAAAAAAGTAATATATATAAAAGTATTTCTTTTCTATTAAATCCATTTTTACGTTCCGTTATTAATTTAGCAATTATAATTAAAAAAATTGCCACACATATCGCAATAGGCATTAAAATATTGTCAATTGAAGAGTAGAAAAACCAGTATATAAAAAACAAAAAGATAATTGAATTGTAGATTATGCTGTTTTTTATTCTGTTTTTTACAAGATTCTCGTCGTATGACATTTAAATAATAGTGATTATTTGTAATTAAATTGAAATTATACATATTAATTCATCTTAAAAACTTAATAACATATATTTTATAAGTTCAAATATTAAGATGGATCTTCCCAATACTATCGAGATTTGACGCTCAGCAAATTATGTAGAATATCCAATAGGTATAATATAAAGAGGTTCAATTTTTTTTGGAAGATCAAGTGCTTCTTTTACCATATCATCATCAAAAGCACCAATTGGGACTGAAACTAAGCCTAAAGCGACAACCTCTAAGTGAATATTTTGTGCTGAATGTCCAACTTCAATAAATACGTAACGCACACCCCTTTGTCCATATCTATTAGTTGTTCTCGAGAATTCCGCACAGATTATTACATTTAGATACGCTTCAGCAATAAAATATTGATCTAATGAAGCTCTAGCTAGATTTTTACTCAAATCGTCTTCCGTAATCAATTGTAATGAATGGGTCTTAATATTATAATGAAAAAACCCCTTATCTTTGAGAGTAACATATATCTCTAATGGGTATGTTGCTCCTGCTGAAGGTACGGTTCGTTTTTCACCTTTTCTCCCTTGTGTAGCCCATAATATTTGTGAGATTTTCTCTACCTCTATAATTTTATCTTTAAAGTTTCTTATACTTTCACGTTCATAAATACATTCTTCAAGGCTTTTTTCTCCTTTTAATTCTGGTTTTGGAAGTGAGATGCTCATTATTTCACCTAATTTTTATTGATATATTATATTATTTTAGATAATGTTCTGTTAGACTTTATTTTTGTGATAATAAGAACCTTTATTTTTAAATAATAATAATGCATTCGTATGGCTTCAAAACCTAATTTGAAAAATATGTTTCAAGAATGGAATGAACTTAATTCTAAAACCCAGGAGTCCATGGGAAATTTTGATTTTGCAAATATCAAGAAAATTAGAGAAAGTCAGAATAAGATTGAAGATACTATCTACGAAATCCTAAAAGAGAATGCTCCAGAAAACATTAAAGAGATTTTACCCGAGACCTGTGGAGAAATGGAAGTTGGTTATGATACAGAAGGAGAAGCTTTTTATTTTGTTATGATCGATGAAGATGATAGCACTGATGAGGAAATAAAACTGAATGCTATTACAATTGATACTAATAAAAAAATTTCAATGATTGAAGATTTTAAAATAGAGTAGCTTATAATTTCTAATCTACTTTGTAAAAAGCTAAAATAATTTAATAATTTTAAATTGAAACAAGATTAAATCATTCTCTGTAATTTTTTTTAAAAATTAACTATATTTCAAATAAAAAAATTGAAAAAGGAAAAATTAGGTAAAGGATATTATTTAAAATTTATCTGAATCATCATACCATTCAGGAAACCATTGATAGTGCTCTTTTGGAAAAGCTTTTTGTAAACCTTCGTAAGTCGCTTTTACTAACACTATCTTTCCTTGTCTATCTCTATGGCATACAATTGATTTTTGACTCTCTAAAATTTCAAAAATCTTTCTGATTGTAGATCGACTTCCCCCGCCAATATCTTCTCTTACATCATCCGGAGTCATGTATAAGCCAGGATTAATTTTATAGTCATGAGCAATTATTTTTAAAATATTTTCCTCATTTAATTCTAGACCTTTGAATTTAGAATCTTTCATTGATATTAATGGAGCATTGACCTCCTCATCCCACCTAAATCTTATAGAACTGTTATATCTGGGAAGCATAGCACTGAAGCGATAAATTATCATTTTTTGTATTTCAGTTGTCCCTGCTACTATCTCACCGATTTTTGCGTCACGTAAAAAGCGTTCTGTAGGAAGAAATCTTGTTAAACCATCTCCTCCTAAAATTTGAATAGCTTTTAAAGCACAATCTCGCCCAAATTCAGTGCTCATCAATTTGGCAATTGAGGCTTCAATCATAGGTTCTTTTCCCTCATCTAATAATTTAGTACAATAATAGGAAAATGTTCTAGCAACCTTATACTTAGAAATTATTTCAGCAATTCCAGCTTGAACACCGGGAAATTGGTTTGTTGTTCGATTGAATTGAACTCTTCTTTGAGTGAAATGAAAAAGTAATTTAATAGTATCTTCAAACATTCCTCCAAAAACAGCAGATCCAATTAATCTTTCAAAATTCAATCCTGCCATCATAACATTCCATCCTTTTCCTACTGCTCCTATACGATTTTTATCAGGAATTCTTACATGATCAAAATCTAAATAACCATTTGGAACATTATCAAGTCCTATTAACGGATTTATCTGCTCCAATGTAAAACCAGGAGTACCTTTTTCAACAATAAATGAAGTTATATGCCCATATTGCTTACGAATAGCAGGGTCATCACTTGTTTTAGCATAAATAAAATATCTATCAGAAACACCAGCACCAGTTATATATCGTTTTTTTCCATTAATTATCCATTCATCTCCTTCCTTTTTAGCGGAGGTGAAAACATTAGCAGCATCAGAGCCCGCAAATGGCTCAGTTATGCAGACAGCACCTAATTCTTCACCTTTAGCTAGTTTTGGAAGCCACAATCTTTTTTGTTCTTCTGTAGCATATCTTAAAATTTGTTCCAATCCCGCCAACATGCTTACAGTGAAAACATGACCAACAGAATAGAGACGTCCTAATTGCTCAGCCACAATAGCGCTTCCAGTAGCGCCTAATTCCAAACCGTCATATTCCTTAGGAATACCTGTACCAAAAAATCCTTCTTTTGCAACTTTTTTTACTAGCGGCCAAGGAAATTTCTTTTTCCAAAAATAATATTCAGCTTCTTCAAGATTCTTATCAACAAACTCTCGTACTTTCTCAGAAATTTTGAGTTGATCTTCAGTCCACCAAAAAAATGGTTCACTCATTTTTTATAATCCTTATTTGATTTGTTTTTTTATAATTATTTTAATATTATTTGGATTAGTTGTAAATAGAATTTTAATCTTCTTTTTAAAAAGAAGATTGTTTTTTTGATACAAAATCCTACGAATAGGTCGTATTTCTTCGCAAGTCCACCTTTAAGAATACGTCAATTTATTAGAACTCGCATTAAAAAAAATTCTTTTAAAAAAATTATTAACAAGATTCAATTTAAAAGTTATCCATCCATCGTTCAATAGCCTGGTTTACATCACAAATACTACCATCGTCTACAGGAACGACGAATGATCCTTTATATTTTGCCTCTAACTTTATAAAACCCTTTCTTTAAATATTTCAACCTTGTTATTAAGCTTGGGGGAATCGTGGACCAAATAAAATGCAAGTCTGGCATAAGATTGAAAAATTTTAAGCAAATAACTCAAGGAATTGTCCTGCAATTCCAAAAAAATCTACATTTTCCAATTTTTCAAAATCTCCTTTAAAATAAAAAACTACTTTTCCATCAGAATCTAGAATTTCGCCTTTATCTTTCTTAAACTCATATAGAAGTCTATCATCAAAAGAAGAATAAATCTTTCCATCCTTTATATATCCTTTTTTTTCTCCCTCATTCCATGTAATAACTCCATTATCTTTAAGAATTAATAGAGTATAGCCGGATTTATCCTTAAACTCATTGTTTTCAATGAACCCAAATAATTTCTTTTTTTTATTTAAATACTTTTTTCCATCAATATATCCTTCAAGCTTATCTTTTTTATTAAATACCTCTATCATAAAATGCACCTCAAATTAAGTGTAATTAAGTTAATAAAAGTAATTAAGATACAGTTTTATTAAAATATTATAGATTAGCAGAAAGTACTAAACTAAACAATGGTTTTTTGTTCCTTTGAATATCTTTCAAACTAAAGTTCTGTTATTATATCAAATGCTTTTTCTACATTTTACCCTGTTTTTGAAGACAATTCAATATATGAGGCTGGATTATATTTTCTTGCCGTTAATATCCCATCCTCTTGTGGAACAGCCCGAAATTCATCTAGATAAAATATTCAGATACAAACTTGAAAACATGAAAGCACGAGCCTTCAAAATTCTAATTGAAATATTGGAAGATATGTAAAAAATTTATTATGATTTTTATCTTAAAAATAAACTTAATAGTCGCTCTCGTACTGCATATTCTAAGGATGGTTTAATGAATAATAATATAAAGTAAAAATTTTAGATAATGGGTTAAATCCAATCTTAATAATATTTTTAGGCTAGTAATTGATATTATGCAGTTTGATAAGGTTTTATGTTAAAATTTAATCTTTTTTAAATAGTTCATGCAACTTTTTTACGTCAGGTTGTTCAACTTTTTTGACTACTCCCGATTTTGATACATCTTTTAAGTGACAATACTCTACCAGTTTTTGAGGTTTTTTAACATAACCAAATTTTGTAACGTGAGAATTCTTTTCAAGCCATTTTTGAACAGGATTTCCGTAAAAATGCAAAGCAGTTAAACTTTTTAAATTTCCAATTCCATCTATTGTAATAATTTTGTTAGAACCCAAGTATAGTAGATATAATTTTGTTAAAGTATCTAATCCTCTAATTTTCGAGATTTGATTATGATCAAGCCATATTACTTTTAAATTCGTCAAGTTCTCCAAGCCTTTAATCTCGGTAATTTTATTGTGTGATAAATACAATTCTTGCAGATTCGTCAAGTTTCCAAGGCCTTTAATCTCTGTAATTTGATTATCCGAAAGATTTAATTTTTTTAGGTTTGTTAAATTCTCAAGGCCTTTAATCTCCGAGATCTGATTTTTATTAAGTTTTAATTTGTTTAAGTCAGTTAAAGCATTAAGTCCTTTAATTTCGGTTATATCAGTTATTTTAATTCCTTTTAAATCTAGAGATCTCTTCCCTTCTTTTCCTTTCACTTTATATTCTTTACCTTTATATTCTACTGACATATTTTTTTCCCTATATTACTTCTTTTAAAAATTTAATGGTTTTAAACGGCAATTAATTGAAAGAAATGGATTGTCAATATTTCAGGATGAGTGTATGCAATAGAATTAAATACCCAAACTGTTGTTTGTTGAGTTAATTTTTTTTTTTA
Organism: Promethearchaeia archaeon; assembly: GCA_029856145.1. Taxonomy (GTDB): domain Archaea; phylum Asgardarchaeota; class Lokiarchaeia; order Sigyniarchaeales; family SOKP01; genus Loki-b32. Next base: position 2,378 of record JAHQWK010000026.1, on the reverse strand, counting down.
ATTTCTTCCTTAAATCTCGCATTGTATTTCATTTTTTATTTCTCCTTCATTTCTTGAGGACTCCTCTTTTTAACTCTCTATTATTTATCTCAAGAAATTCTTGATTTTCTAAGTTTTTATTGACTAAAATTGACGGTTCACATAGAATAATTCTAACTGTGAAGTAATAGATGATATATTTCAGTAATATTAATTATTATTCTTTACTTTATTATTCGGCCGTCTTCCACCATTTTCATTAACATCTGTAAAATACCCATTTGCCCCCCAACATCAAATTCAAATGGATACCATTCTCGAATTTTTGACATAATATCGCTAACAGAAAATTTTTTACTTTTGTTAATTATCAAAAATTCATTAATTTTGTATTCTATTTCCTCTATATTGAATTTTATTGACATATTTTTCAAAGTCCTAAATTAGTTATAAATTCTTTATATAATTTCAATCCTTTTTCTTTCTTTCATTTAATCTCTCTAGTGCTTTACGCTCTAACAATCGTGAATATGTCTCCCATTTATTTTGTTCTCCTGGATTTTTCCTATCTATAACAAATCGGCAACATTCAGCACCAGCGGGAATTGTGTGTTTAAACTCTACTTGAAATTCTGCTTTAAGAAGATTTTCTTGAAAATAATTGATGATCCCTTGGACTAAATATCTTTGCACCCTGCAATCAAAAGCAGAATAAATATCTTGGAGTGGACACCATAAAATATTAAAGGAACATCTATCTTCATTATCTATCTTAGGTTCTTCTATAGATGTCCATGCTTGAGTGTTAATTATTGTTGCTAAGAAACTCATTAATTCTATGTCAGAAACATCGGGGGGAATTTCAACATTTTCGACAATTTGTTTTCCCACTTCATATACCGTTTTTATTAAGGCATCGTTAACTACTTTTTGACCTTCAATTCCAAATATTGCTTCATTTTCTTTTAATATATTAATAACAGCCATAGACATAAACAAACCAAATTGAAGCAATGAAGTTGGATCAAAATCATTTCGATTCTGAACATTTTCTCTGAATCGATCTAAAGCTTGCTCAAAAGGCTCACCAAACTTAACTTTCTTCCAGTTTTCTTCTTTCCTCGATGCACCTTTTAAAATTCCACTTTCTCTCAATTTATCTCTCTCTCGTGTAAATCATATGTGAATTATAATTCTATGATATAAAAAGTAAAGATATATATTAAGTTTTAAAATTATTACATAACATAACTAATATAATTTAAGAATATGATTAAATATGTATAAAGTAGTACTTTTAAGACATGGGGAAAGTACGTGGAACAAAGAGAATAGATTTACTGGTTGGACTGACGTAGACCTTTCAGAAAAAGGAATTCAAGAAGCGACAGAAGCTGCAAAATTATTAAAAGAAGGAGGATATACGTTTGATATTGCTTTCACATCAGTATTAAAGAGAGGAATTCGGACATTATGGATTGTGTTAGATGAAATGGACTTAATGTGGATTCCTATCTATCGATCTTGGCGTTTAAATGAAAGGCACTATGGTGCTTTACAAGGATTTTTCAAAGCAAAAATGGCCACTGAAGTGGGTGAAGAACAGGTGTTAATCTGGAGAAGAAGCTATGATATACCCCCACCTGCTCTAAAGACTAGCGATCCAAGATATCCTGGAAATGAAGCAAAATATGCAGATTTAAGTCCTGATGAGATTCCTTTAACTGAATGTTTAAAAGACACAGTTGCCAGAGTATTACCTTATTGGCATGATGTTATTACTCCAACTATAAAATCTGGCAAGAAGATTTTGATTTCGGCCCATGGGAATAGCTTAAGAGCACTCGTGAAGTATCTTGATAACATACCCGATGAAGAAGTAGTGAAATTAAATATTCCTACAGGAGTACCTTTAATATATGAGTTAGATGATGACTTGAAACCAATCACTCATTATTATCTAGGTGACCAAGAAGAAATTGAAAAGGCAATAGAAGCCGTTGCTAGCCAAGGGAAAGCAAAATAAATAAAATAAAAAAAAATTAAATTATAAATTAAATTACTCCCATTTCATTCCTATCATCTTATAGGAATCTGAAACTCCAATTAGAGTTTCGACTATCATATTATACCCCTCAACTTGGGTTGTAAAAGGAAAAAAATATTTATAAACAGCCATTGATGCCTCTTCTAACTTTCCTCTTTCTGTATAAATTAAGTGGTATTGCTTCATTCCATCCTTCCCTGCAGCAGTATTATAAAGACGCCATTGTGTAACATGTGGGATTGCTCTTGGCTGTTTTATAAGCATTTTAGCAACAGCTATAGTTGTATGTGGTTGATGATGTTTATTTATAAGGAGTATGCTCATAATTGATCATTACTTGGTACTTCTTGTA
>JAHQWK010000025.1 GCA_029856145.1 Promethearchaeia archaeon | reverse complement strand
AGACAATTTTGGTTAAATGAAAATAATTTAAAGATAGAATAGAAGCTAAAATGCTATATCTTCTCTTTACATAAGGATCTTCTTTTTCTTTTATTTTACTATTTTTACATTGTTTTTGCATTTAAAAAGCTCATCTCATTGGATCTCAGTAATTTTGATTCCATAAAAAAAACTAATAAACAATGGAACTCAATGATGAAATATCATGATAGCATTTAAATTAAAGGTTATTAAAATTGTGAGAAATATCAAGAAATTTTGACAGAATTAAAAAAAAAATGTTCATGGGAAGATTGGAACACATCCCATTTCACAAAAATTAAAACCAATAGCTTGTATTGTGCTTGATTTTACTGATTTTACTATGTCAAAGATTTCTTTAATAAAGAAATTTTGAACATTCTATCCAAATATATTTAAAGATATAAGTAGCAATTAGTGATCCTAACTTCATCTAAAAAAAATTTAATTTTTTTAAAGAATTATGAGAAAAAATTATTTAAGAAATAATTAAGAAAAAAACAAAGAATGAGGGTAGAAATGAAAAATATTAAAAAGTCTTCAAGGATAATGCTTTTTATTGCTTTTATATCAATTTGTTGTATACCTTTAATTTCAAAAGCTCAATTTGATCCTGGCGATGGAGGTGGGGGAGGCTATAATTTGCTCCCATCATCAATTCATGCTCATCCAGGGGATACAAGCTCCGGTAATCTAGAGTCATTATATTATTATGATTTTGATGTATGGAAGGTTAAAGCGGATCAGCTTTTTTCACTTTACTTTGCTACAATGGAAATTGGGTTTCCAAATACAAAATGTTATGAATTAAAGTTAAGTTTTGATGGTACAGCTTCTGGAGAGCATTATGATGTAAATATCTATTATACCACAGGGGATAGAGAACGATATTATTCATTACATGATGGATATTATACTTTTGATCTTGATGACACAAGGTATTTAGATTATATTGAAGTTATATTCGATTATTGTAAATGGTTCGGCGGAAACTACTATATTATGATAGATTGGTGTGTAGCAAAACCAGATTAAAAAGCTCATTAAGCAAGAAACTAAAATTCAAAATTAATAATTATTTTTTTTAAATTCTTAATTTAATTAGAATATTAATAATTTTCAACTCTAACGCTAATTTCTCAGCTAATGCTTCTTCACCGAATTTCAAAACATTCTAACCATGGATAGGTTCCGCATACAGCTAATAAAATGGTAGAAACAATAATCACTGCAATCATGTCGCGTTTTCCAAATTGTCCTAAAAAAACTATCCTAACAATCCTACTGCGACTCCAAGCACCACGATTATTGATCCTAAAGCTATGAGAAATTCAAGTGATTCAGCAATCACATCAGAATAATTAAACATCATAGTAACCATAAATTGCTTTGTGTATTTTTAAATAAAAAATCGCGAAACTGTTTTTCTTTAAATATACTGAATTTACCCCTATTTACTTAATATATTAAACTCAAATCATAACATGAGAAAAATAAAATCAATCGAATCTTCTTTTATAAATAGATGTGTTTGATGATCGGGTGTAATTCTCCATACATCACCAGGTTGTGCGTAATTCGCGCCGCTTCGATATGTACCACACTGTAAATAGGTATCCTTCGGTGAAAGTGTCGTACAGCCTCCGCTGTGCTGAAGTGTCGTAACCAGATATGAGAATTTAAAAAATTGCGCTATACTAATTATTTCATTTATAAAAAAATTCACTCTAAAATTATTTTTGATATATAATGTTCTTTTTTACCATTCGAATGGGTTTATATGACTCTTTTGCTCTTCTTAGCCCTTCTATTCCAATATCCTGTTCTCTATTAACATATATCGTATCTACACAGCAATTTTTCAAGAACAAATTATTGATTGCTTGATAGGACCCCATATACTCCATATGAGCCTTCTCAATATGAATTACTAAAGTGTTTTCATTTAACATCTCTCCAAAAGTATAAGCAGCACATTTATCATCAACACATAATAAACCTCCGTTAAAGCCAAGAGCCTCAAAATTATTCAATGCTTCATATATTGCTTCTTGTTCTGCTTCTAAACTCTCATCTTCGGTACATGCCCTCATAACACACCATTCTAATTGGAGTTCCTTACATTTTTCAACAAGATTTTCTTTTAATAATTTAAAATCATAATTATAACTACTTAAGAATTTTTGTAACCATCTTCTATTTTGTCTATACTTGTTTCCTGCTAAATTCAAAATTTCATCTTTGTTATAGATATAATCCCAATTATTCCTATCTTCAAGACAATCCAAATTTAATTTTGCATATTTCTCGTTTTTAGTTAGTTTTTCACAGATATCCTCTGGAACTCTATGAACCTCTATATTTCCAATATTTTCAAATAATTCAATAATTATTTTGTCAGGAAAAGGACCAATCGGAGGAAAAAAGTAAATATAATCTCTTGAGTCTGTATTGATAGGATTTTTTCTATTTTTTAAGTAATCATTAGAGAATAAGATTAAATGCTCCTTAAATTTTAATAACAAGAAATTATAATAATTCCTCCACATAAAGAGGTTTGTAAATGTAAATTCAGAAATGTCTGGTGGATATTTTTGGAAATATTCATCAAATAGATTTTTATCTGTTATTTCAATAGGTTTTCCCGTGCTAAGATCCATGGATTATTTTTATTTAAAGAACTTTAAAAGGATTATTCTTTTAATTCATTTATTTAATTTAAGAGTTAAAACAAAAACCATATTTAAAAAATATAAATTTAGTATACATAATATGGATGAAATTAAAAATATCATTGATGAATTGGGAATAGCAGCCCTAGAAACTAGCATAAAAATTGCTGCCATTGCAGTGGTGTCTGATAAGGGTAATTTAGTTATTCAGACTGAAAATTGGGATCTAACTAATCAAACGAACATTATAATGAATGTTATTAAAGGAGACCACTTATTTGTTTTAAGTGATGTAAAATATTCGGTTGTTGAAACTACTGCTGAAGGAATTGTTGGAACCAGTGAAAGTGGGATGGGACATATATTATTCGTTCCTTTTCAAGGAGGAGTGCTTGTATCATATGCCATGCCTCAAGCAGATCCCCCCAAAGCATTAAGTTTTCTCAAACCTTTTGCGTTAAGGTTGAATGGGAAAGTGTAGATTAAAATTATATATTCAAGAGTTTTTTACCAATGGATTTTTGGTTAATCATAAGATTTATTTTCCTCATAATTCTGATTATTTTCGGTATATTCTTTTTCATTGTATTTATTCTTCTGAGAATTATCCGAAAGTATCATAAATTTCCAATTCCCAGCTTTATGACCCGTTTAATTGACAATCCAATTAGAAGAAAATTCATCCAAAAACCTGAAAAAGTTGCGGAACGATTGAAATTAGAATCAGGCATGACTGTTGTAGAAATTGGACCGGGAAAAGGGAGTTACACCAAAGCAATTGCCAAGAAAGTGTTACCAGAGGGAATTGTATACGCTATTGACATACAAGAATCAGTTATTAACCGATTAAAAAAAAGAATAGAAAAAGAGAATATCACTAATATCATTCCGAAAATAGATGATGCTTATAATCTTTCGTTTGAAGACGAAAGCATTGATCGTGTTCTAATGATTGCTTGTCTTCCTGAAATTCCAGAACCTATAAGAGCTCTTAAAGAACTTAAAAGGGTTCTAAAAACTGATGGATTAATATCATTAAGTGAAATATTTCCTGATCCAGATTACCCCCGACGAAAAACAGAAAAAAAGTGGGCAGAAGAAGTTGGTTTTGAATTAGAGGAGCAATTTGGTAATTGGTTTATTTATCAATTGAACTTTAAAATAAAACCAAAAAAAATAAATTAAAAAAAAATAAAAGTTAAATCTCTATAATTTTTGAACGATTAAATCAGCTAAACGATTGCTGTAGCCCCATTCGTTATCGTACCAGCTAACGACACCACAGAAAGTACCGCCGATTACCTTGGTCCACAAGCTAGAGAAAATAGAACTTGCGGGATTGCCAACAATATCGGTAGTTACTATTGCATCATCAGTATATTCTAAAATTCCTTTTAGATAACCCGATGCGGCTTCTTTCATTTTAGCGTTAACATCTTCTACTGTTGTAGATTTCCCTAGATTTACTTTTAAATCAACAACACTCCCGTTTGGGGTTGGAATACGCATTGCGATACCATCCATTTTACCGTTTAATTCTGGAAACACGACACCAATCGCTTTAGCTGCACCAGTGGAAGTTGGAACTATATTTGCTGCACAAGCACGACCACGAATCATTTTTATGGGATCTGCTGCTCTTGCTGTATCAACTGGTTTTTGATCGCCTGTATATGAATGAACTGTTGTCATCATTCCGTTAACAATTCCATAATTGTCCATTAGTACTTTTACTACAGGTCCTAAGCAATTTGTGGTGCAAGATGCGTTCGAAATGATTTTATGCTCGTTAGTTAATTTATCGTCGTTACAACCTATTACAACGGTAAAATCAGGATTTACCGCAGGTGCACTAATTAAAACTTTCTTAGCTCCAGCCTCTAAATGCTTTGCGGCGCCCTCTCTTTTCGTAAAGAATCCGGTGGACTCGAGAGCAACTTCAATATTATTACTAGCATGCGGCAAGTTTGCTGGGTCTCGTTCTGCAGTAACAGGAATTTCCTTTCCATTTACTACCAAAGATTTTTCCTTAGCCTCGACAGTTCCTTTAAATCGCCCAAAAACAGTATCATATTTTAAAACATAAGCCAAGTATTTTGGTTCGAATAAATCATTAATGGATACGACTTCAATTTCGTTAGGATATATTTCTGTTAGAGCTCGGAAGAAATTTCGTCCGATTCTACCGAATCCGTTAATTGCTACCCTTTTAGCCATTTATTATCACTTTAAATTTTTGATTTTAGTTCTTTTTGTTAGAAATATCAAACTAAATATGTGGTAGATAGTTTTTTAATTTTATAGTTTTATATTTTACTACATCTAAGGATGTTTATAATAAATTTCTTAGGGATAAATAATATTTAAAAAATTAAAAAGAAAAAAATTTTATATGGTTCCTTAGACTTCAGAATATCCTTATTTTTAATTCCATGAAACTATATAAGTACACGCATTGGAGCCATCTTTTCTACAAGAGCCTAAATCATCATGGTCTATTCTAGGATATTGATCTCCACTTTTATTAAATAAGAAGAAAAAATTGTCATAAGTACAAAATTATAATAAGGATAGGATAAAAATAGTAATTATTTAAGCTTCTTCTTCTTCCTCAAATTCTTTACCCATCAAACGCATCACAGCATCGGCAAGTTTATTCTGGCTTCGACTCATAATGCCTTTCACTTTTCCTTCTTTTCCAAGAACTCTCAACATGATACCGTCCCAGACAGAAGAGGGATCTCCTTTTATGTTTTTAAACCTATCGCGGTGTACCTCGACACTTATATTATCATAATTCTCAGCAGCTTCAGTACATTTAAAGCATAAGATACACTTGTCTCGATCTACTTCAATCTCTTTACCCTTTCTCTCCATAGCACTGACAGCGCACTCATCACAAAACGCATCGAGTACTTTAGTATCTTTTTCAGTACTTGTAATAGTTATTGAACCCTCTACAACCTTTCTGACTTTATTTCCATTTTCTAAAGTCCGTACTTCCTCTTCAAACTCGGGTAATGAGCCATTTTCTACAAGATTTAATTTCTTTTCACCATTAATGAAAAGTTCTAATGTATAACCGGGGCAAATCCAAGTGCAAGAACCGCACCAAACACACTTTTCTGTGTCTACTACAATCTTCTTATCTGATTCTATGCCCATTTCTTTTGGAGTTCCTATAGCGGTTCGTTTTAAAACTTCATCATAAATTGAAACAGTAATGGGGCATACACGATGGCAGAACCCACACTCTACACATTTATCTTCATGGTAAACCAACGACATTACATGGTTTAACATTTTGTACTCGTAATTAACTGTATTCTCATCAACTTGAATAGCTTTTTTTGATGGTAAGCTCATTTTCTCTATTACTCATTTAAGTTTTAAATTAATTATTAATAATTTACTCAAGATAATAAAAGTTTCAATTTAAAACAAATTAAATGTATAATAAAAATAATTGATTTATCTTTACTAACTAACCATAAAATAAACGATATAACTCATTATATAGTTCAGCAAGTTTAGAAATACGATATTGATCATTTTGTTGTAAAATATTGGAGATATATGCTCCTAATCCTTGTGGGTTATTAATCCATTGTGAAAACCCTTCGATTTCTGCTTTAAGATATGGATCAATAGTTGGTTGAGGTTGGGCTACCTGATAGGTTGCCATTTGTCCTGCTGAGCTCTCATATACTTCTTCTTCCTTAATTTCAACTTCAGATTCAATAAATTCAGATTGAGAGCTCTTTTTTAGCATAGCTGCTGCTCTTGCCAGAGCCGGATATGCCATGTGAAACCAACCTTTTGCTTTGGGTCTGACATAAGCCAACATGTAATTTTTTCCGTCTGGCGTTGATGTTCCTATTAAATGTCCTTTATTTTTCCGATTAGTGCCAATAAAACGTTCCGGTTCCATTTGCAAAATGGAGTATCGTATTCCATCAAGAGTCACAAATTGAGCATTTCCACTAGCCCATTTTGCGAGAAATTCTTTAATGTCTTTTTTAACATACCATTTACCCGTAGTAAATAATACTTTTCCTTGTTTATCGACTAAAGCAACTTTAGTTGCATCTGGATAATGCTTTTGCAGTTTGCTAACAACAGATTTGATATTAACCATGATCAGAAGTATTTCTGTGATTTTTCTAAATTTCCAAATTTTTGTATGGTTATCTTAATCCAATTATCAATATCTATTAAAAGTTCCATCTTTTCTTTTGAGCTCAATCCTAAATTAGGTTCCGTTCTTTGATAGACATTAGCATACTTACTAAGTTCCCATAAGTAATTTATATGGAGAACATTTTTCTTGATGTTATTTCTTGCTATTTCAAAAGCTCTTCCAATGTTTTGGATATCATAATTTTCTTCAACGATTTCTTTTAAAGTTACAAGGGACTCTAAAGGATTTTCATGTGGAATATAGGGAAGCGGTTTAGTGGGGATAAAAGAACGTTTCATGGTCCTGAGTTCAAAATCCTCTTCTTTTTTTACAAATTTAGTAACAGTTAGTTTTTCAAGTGTTTCAGGTTTTTCAGGTTGATAGAGCTTAGATTTCTCTTGGATACTTGCTTTTTCTAATTGTTCTTTTGTCTGTCTTTTAAGTTGTACTGGCCAATCTTTGAAAGAGTTCATTTTATCCTCGGCAGATATAAAAATTGACTCTTTAGGCATCTTCTTATCCATCCGATCGCCCTCAGGATTAAAAGAAAATGGATTACCAGAACTAAGAAAAGGTGCTGATTTTTCAATTATAGAGAATAGGAACATAGGGTCATATTCAATAGAAGAATAAACATTTTTCAACCTTAGAATAGTATCTATAATATCTTGTAATTCTGTAGGAGTGAAATTTTCATTTAAATATTTATCTGCTCCTAGAGTTATCCCGTATAATCCTGCTGTAGCTTCTATATATTTTGTTTTAGCTTCATATTGCATATCTCCTGAAATTATTATTTTATTATAGAAATCCAAGGAAGTACTTAATAGCATATGCCCATTCCTATCTATTTGAAAAGATTTTGGGTCCCTTAAAACTTCCATAAATTCTAAAAATATATCTTTATAAGGAATAAATAAATTTCTCATAAGGGTACCTTGTATAAACGTAATTTTATTATCTGATTTGTATGACATGTCAATTGGTACTTTGAATAATTTTTCACCAATGATTACATCTCTATCATTTTCTAATGTAATATTTATTGATGTTGCGAGATGGTCATAAACAAAATCAGTTAAAATTAAACCCGTTAATTGCCGACTATCAGTAATATACCTTCCAGATTGCAATTCGAACTTAAGATAATAATATCCTAAGCCAAATAAATAATAGAATGTTCCTCTTTCAGTTGATATTGCGCATTCAGTTCCCCCTAAGAAAATAACGAGATCTTGAGAGATTTTTGACACATTATGATTAGCATATTTACCCAGTGTTGGATAACCAAGTAAATTTCCCCAACTTGGGATGACAAAAAAAATATTATGAGGAACTAGTTTGCTTTTAATGATATGAGTTGACATATGTTTCTTCAAAATAATAATTGAATTCCTATTTTAAAATTTGAGTTCCTACTATTTAATTCTTTCTTGAAATTGGACATTATAAAATGAAAGACTTTATCTATTAATTTTAATGATAAAAACTATCGATTTTTTAAATAAATCTTATTTTGGAAATTTGATTTTACATGGAATTAGGGATTGGCTCTATAGCATTTATTTATGATTCAATTAATAATGGAAAATTTAGTAATTCAATAGACTTACTTCTTAACTCCATTGAAAAAACTTTCACTTTTGCTGAACAAAACAACCTTAGAATGTGTGAACTAATAGTAGATCCTCCTGAGATATTGATAGGAGAAAACACCCAAAAATTTATTGATTTATGTAATTCTTATCCTTCAATTGAAAAACAACTTCATGCTCCCTATGCTGATTTAAGTTTATGTACACATAATCCTTGGATATTGAACGCTTCTATTGAATGTTATGTTCATATAGCAGAAATATGTAGAAAAATTAACGCAAAAGTATATACAGTCCATCCAGGTGACGCTAAGTTCCTTCACCATTCTTATAATGGTGTAAGAAATCGATTAATTAATTCTGTCAATAAATTATTGGATAAAATCAAAAATAATAATCTGATTACATGTTTAGAGAATATGCCAAAAATGATGGGGTTCTTCTTGAATTATAAAGAAATTTATAAATTCTTTTCTGAAGTAAAACGAAATGATATATATTTCACTTGGGATACTGGACATTCAGCTTCTTGTGATGATAATATTGAAAAATTATGGGAAAAAATCCATACAAAGATAAAAAATATCCATTTAGTTGATGATTTGGGGAACTTTTCTGATACCCATCCAACACTTGGCAAAGGGAACGTCAACTTTAAGAAAGTCTTTGATCTTATAGAAAAATATAATTATAATGGAGCTTTGATAATGGAATTACATAAAGTTGAAGAGTTACCTAATAGTATAGAATATATAAGAAAATTTTTTTAATAAAAAAGGTTTTGGAAGAATCTATTTTCCTAAATTACGAAATAGTTTCTTCTATTAAAGATTCTTTTAATTTATCAGCTAATTTATCTAATTTATTTGCTGTAGCAGAAATTTCTTCCATAGATGCTGTTTGTTGTTCCGCAGAAGCACTTATCCCCTCCATAGAACGAGATACACTCTGAATCATATGAATTATCTCATTGATTTCGTTATATGACCCAGAAATAGCATTTTTTGAGTTCTCTGCCAATTTTCTAACCTCACTGGCCACAACTGCAAATCCACGACCATGTTGAGGTAATACTAAATTGGTCAGAAAAAGATATGATAAAAATGATATATGCCGAAGATTTAGAGATAATTTCAAAACGCTTACAAAGTAATATAGAAGGTACTATGAGTCTCTTTTCAAATAATACTTTTAGAATATTTAATAAAGATGGTAAGGTAAGATGGCTAGAAGACTTTACAAGTAAAATGATCTATCAAGGAATACCAGCGAATTTCATTTCTATAGTTGATATTACCGAAAAAAAAGAAGCAGAACAACTCATAACTGAAGAAAATAAAAGATTATTAGAACTTTATGAACTAAGGAAAGATCTTATTACCAGAGTTTCCCATGAATTAAAAACTCCTATGACGTCAATATATGGAGAAATCAAATCCTTATCAAACTCTATATGGACGAAATTGGAGATGAAGCTCAGAAATACATTGAAATTGGACACAGAGGTTGTCTTCGATTAAAACAACTGATTGATAATTTATTAGATGTTTCAAGATTGGATGCTAAAAAAATAGGTTTAAAGCTGCAAAAAGAAAATCTTATAGATCTTCTAATTGATTGTGTAAAAGATATGAACTATTTAGCAACTAATCGTCAACTAAAGATGAAATTAGATCTTCCAAATGAAGCCTATATAGAGATAGATAGACTTAGATTCAGACAAGTTCTTTCAAATATTATTTCAAACGCAATTAAAAACACTCCTAAAGAAGGGGAAATTCTCATTAATCTTGTCGAAAATATAGAATATATTGATATCCGAGTAAAAGATAATGGAGTTGGACTGACTGAAAAAGAACAGGAACAATTATTTGAAAAATTTGGAAAAATGGAACGGTATGGCATGGATTTAGGTGTAGATATTGAAGGCTCCGGACTTGGATTATATATTTCAAAAGAAATTGTAGACTTACATAGGGGGAAAATCTTTGTAGAATCTAAAGGAAGAAATAAGGTTTCTACTTTTACGATAAGATTATTTAAAAAATAAAATTTGGAAAAAATTTGGATAATTGATTTGCTAATTCCATCTATGAACGACATATTTAAAATCATAATATTTTGAAATATCGAATTAATAAAGCTATATAGAGAATTAATCATATTAGCTTAAAAAGTAAAGAATTTTTAATCTATCCAACGATTTTAACATATTCTTATATCATCAAATTAATACCATTAAATTGAACAGGTAATATATTTTGAAAGAAAAAGCATTTCTAAAATATCTCTCAAAAATTAATGTTTCTCAAGAACAAGCGGTCATCCATGTTTCTAGATTAAATGAATTTGGCAGATTTCTCAAAAAAAATAATAATAATATTGATTCAATTCCTAATGGAGAAATACTCAATTATACGGAATATTTAGTTGAAAAGAATAGCGACACAGTATTAGATTTATTAAGGGCTTTAATCAATTATGCTAACTTCATAAAAAAATATGATTATATTGTTGAGATTATCGATATCGCAGAATCTTATAATGCAATGGACAATCTTTATCAAAGAGTTGCTGAGCAATTTGGGGAAAAAATACGAGATGAAATTTTTGAAAATATTAAAATTCCCCCTTTAGGAGTTGATCCCGAGAAAAAGCCTGAATTTACTAAAGTAATTATGAAAAGATTGGAAGAGAAGATCGGTGAAGAAAAGACAATTGAATTATTAAAACCTTGTTTACATGGTCGTCCTGGCTCTATTGAAAAAGATAGGGAAGATTTCTTAAAATTAAATGATATCGATGAATTTTTAAAACTAAAAAAGCAAGATTTAATTGAAAGACTTCAAAAACATCAGACGGAGGGAACTCTGGAATTTGCACAGTATATCGATGAAGAAGTAATCGAATTTATAAAACATACCCCCTCTATTTCTCCTGGAATAAGAGGTGGGAATAAAATTATCACATCCAAAATGCCATATCATACAAAGAAACATATATCAGCAAATGATAAGAGAATGAAAGGCTTTTATAGTTGTTATTGTCCTTGGATACGAGGTGCAATAAAAAATGGTACTGATAAAGAACTTTTCTCTGACTTCTGCTATTGCAGTGCAGGATACACAAAAAAATACTGGGATGTAATATTCAATCAACCAACCAAAGTAGAACCAATCGAAACCCCCCTTACTGGAGGATTACTATGTACGTTTGCCGTTCATATTCCAAAAGAATTTCAAAAATAAGATTTTTAAACGAAATAAATGAAAATGAAAATCTATCCTCAAATTTTATATGAATAAATATCTTATGAGTAAATCATTTAAACCAAATTTTAAGTTCGTCTATCCAATAATTAAAAGTTTCAATTAATAAATAAAAATGTGAAGTAAAAATGTCTGAAGAGGAAAAAGAACCGAAATCTAAAAGTAAAGCTATTAGAATCATAGGGGCAATTGTCGCTATTGTGGCAATTGTAATTGGAATATATTATATAATAAATGGATTAGGAATGTTGCAATAGTAAATGATACAGCAATAATTTTTTTTCTTTTTTTTTTAAAAAGGAGATACTTTAAATGTTCACCCAGAATTTTGAGGGCTTTATCACTTAAAGGAAATGATGTAATTAAAATTGAAAATTGATTTAACTCTCTCTAAAGTATAAATCTAAATTTTTTTCCAAAATGAGTATATATCTATTTCAATTTTAGATTGATAGAATCAAAAGCGGAACTTGAATCTCTTTAATTTTTAGTTCAATTTATGTTCAATTTCATAAATCCTAATCGTTATAGTGGTGGAAAATGACCTGAGAAATATATAAAACTCATAAAAACGAAAATACTTAAAATAATAGCTATTATTATGAGTATAAATCGGATATCATCATTAAGCTTTCTGATTCTGTCAAGTTTTTTTACAATTTCTTTTAATTCATTTTGGGTATTTTCATCATTCATGATAGTACTCTAAATTTGGGCTTTCGACTTGATATTATAAGATAGAGAGATATTTAAAATTTATTTATGAATTTATTATTTGATTTAACTCTATCTTAAAGAAAAATCTAAATTTTTTTTCAAAAATTAATACTTTTATTAGCGTTACGAATCAAAATTAATAATAAAATAAAGAATTTAAAAAAATTAGGTTTAGGTTTTTTCTAATTCCATCTGGGAAATTGCTTTTCCAGATCGAAATGGAATATCATCAAGAGATATGCCTGCTTCATAGTGAAATTTTTCTTTAAAGGTCTCATTCAAAGATTGGAAGTATAATGACAACGGTAAATTTTGAGGACAATTATTATCACAATTACCGCATTCCACGCATCTATCAGCATCATGAGCTATTCGGGTTAATTGGTAAGTCACATTATCAATTTTCTTCTCTTTCTTCTTTTTCGTGAGAATACAATCTATACAATAACAAACAGGACATCCACGGATGCATATTCCACATGCGGTACACTTAAGTAATTCAGTAATTTTTTCTTCTTGTGAAATTTTATCCCATTCTTCTAAATCTTTTGCTCGTTTTTCTTTTGCTTTTTCGATTATTTCATTAAATTTATCTGAATGAGCCTTTTTCTCTTTATCTGGAAGTGCTTTTGTTTTAACTCCTGATTTATCTAAAATATCACTTCCTTTATCTGAATATACCTTTAGGATTATCTCATCTGAATCAACTGGAATACCAAGATCACTAACAGTTAAATCCGCGATAACGGGAATTTTACGATAGCATCTTAAACAATTTTCAGCAACAGTAAGATTAAGTTCTTTTGTGCTTCCATCTTCCATCATAACAATAAGTCCTTTATCTCCTACTTTTTCTTTGATAATTTTAGTAGCATCAACATCCTTAATTGCTCTCATTTCTCGTCCTGCTTTGGGAAGCATTCCTCTATCTTCAATACCAATTATAAAGAGATTATCAAGATTTACTTGCTTGATCTTTGCAAGTTCTATTAGTGCCCTTGTATCACAAGGACGAGCAATTAACCCTACTTTTTCATTCATCGCACCAGCAACAGATTTATGCAGATATTTTGAAGCAGAATCTGTTCTTGCATATCCAAATGCAATTAAAGGAGTTAATGGAAAATCCTTCACATCTGTCTCTTTTTCTACTAATTTTGGTTGAACCGTGAATCTATCTATATTCCCGGATTTTTTATCGACCCTCAATTGAGCGCCAATAATTTTATCTACAGCTTTTTCTTTTAATAAAGTTGCTAAGATTTTGGAAAAATCTTCAATCTTTATCAAATATTCTGCCATTGCTTCCATGCAATTCCAACTCTATCTATATACTATACTATTCTTTTTTCTTAAATTTCCCAAATTTTTGGAATAAATTTTAAATATTTTTATTAAATTTTATCAAACCATTTTTATGTGTTATATGGTGCAACCATTTCTTCAACTGAGTTCTCGTTTTTTTAACTCAGTCTCATCAGTAAACACATTAAATTTATTAAGCCTTAGCTTTTGCTTTAGCTTTTCCTTTTTTAGGTGTGCCTTTTGTACGTAGAGGACTTGGTCCTAATTTACGGATTGTTTTATCGATTTCTATAGCTTCAATTTGAAATTTCTGACCTTCAGCTGCAGTACAATAGATTATTTTAATTCTATCAGGACTTAATCCAACGACTTTTAGAATTTCTTTAATATATTCGACTTGTCGATATGCGTGATAAATTCCTGTTTCATAATCACATTCTCCAGGGTATCAAGCGTTAATGACTACACCATCTGCGCCTCTTCCAAATGCTCGCATTACTAAATCAGGTCCAACGCGTCCAGCACAAGGTACTAAAACATTTCTGATGGAATCCGGATATTGTGCTCGAATAGTACCTGCCATGTCGGCACTACCATACCCTCATTTCCAGCAAGCATAAACTATAATTTTAATATCATTATCTTCTGCCATTTTCATTACCTCTTTACTCCACTATTGGTAATAATTCATCTACTAACGCCATATATTGATCATCTCTAAAGTAAGTTAATTCAATAGCTTTAGATGGACATAAAGACGCACATGTTCCGCAACCTCGACAATTTATTAAGTCAACAACAAGGTTACCATTCTCATTTACTGAAATCGCAGTATATGGGCAAGCTTCAATACACTTATAACATTTAGCGCAACGTTCATCTGATGGAGTCGCTCGAATTAATTCCATAGTATATTCTCCTTTACCCATTGGAATACTTGCTACTGATGCAGCTCCTCGAGCTTGACTTACTGTTTTATCAATCTCCTTCTGACCTTGAGCAGAGCCACAGATATATATACCAGGTACTTTTGTACTAATTGGATCAAGCCGAGGATGATATTCTTTTAAGAAACCATCAGGACTTTTTTCCATTTTCAGTACTTTAGCAATTTCTACTGTACCTTGAGATGGAAGTGAAGCAGATGATAATACAACCATATGAGCTTCCATTGTAACAACAGAATTAGTTCCAACTGGTTCAAACTGTGCTTTAAGGTTCTTAGTTAAAGGATCTTCTTCGATCTTACCAACCAATCCCTTGACAAATATTATTCCAGCATCTCGAGTTCTTCTGTAATATTCTTCATAATCTTTCCCAGCACATCGCATATCTATATAACAACAAACGATTTGAGAATCAGGGTACTCTGCTTTAATTAATTTAGAATTTTTAAGAGAAAGATTACAACAGATAACACTGCAATGAGCATTCTTATTTACATCTCTAGATCCAACGCAGTTAATGAACAATATCTTGGTTGGACGTTTGCCATCAGATGGTCGCTTTAAGTGTCCATAGGTTGGCCCATTTGGTGCTATTATTCTCTCTAGTTGTATTTGGTTGATTACATTGTCATAAATACCATATCCATAGTCATCACCTTGGTAAAGGTCCCAACCAGTAGCGACTATTATCGTACCAACTTTAAGTTCTACAATTTCATCCTGCTGACTGAAATCTATAGCTGATTGGTCACATGCGTCAACACATGCAAAACATTCAATGCATACATCCCTTTCAAGTTGTGATATTGCTGGTACTGCTTGAGCAAAAGCAATATCAATAACTTTTCTTGCAGATAAATGTTCATCAAAATAATTGCTGGTATATACAGGACATACATCAGTACAAGTACCGCATCCGGTACATTTCGTTTCATCTACAAATCGAGCTTTTCTTTTAACTTTAACTTCAAAGTTGCCAATAAAACCATCAATTTCCGAGACTTCACTGTAAGACAATATTTCTATATTTGGATGGCGATTTGCTTCAAGCATTTTTGGTCCCAAGATTCATATAGAACAATCATCTGTAGGGAAGGTTCTATCAAGTTGAGACATGCGTCCACCAATAGTCGTATTCTTTTCAACTAAATATACTTTATATCCTCCATCTCCTAAATCGATGGCAGCAGATAATCCTGCAATTCCTCCACCTACCACTAAAGCAGCTGGTTCTACCGGAACAGTTTTAGTAGGAACATCCTCTAATAATTTCGATCTGGCGATCCCTGCTTTGATTAATTCAATAGCTTTTAGATTAGCTTTTTCACGTACTTCTGGAGCTTGGTGTACAAAAGAACAATGCTCTCGAATGTTTACAAACTCCAAATATCTTGGTGGTAATCCCATCTCTGATAATATTGCATGGAACACAGGTTGATGAGTTTTTGGAGTACATGCGGCAACTAAAACCCTATCAAATTTAAATTCTTCATGCTTCTCCTTGATTTCTGTAGATCCGCCTTCAGTACATAATGATAGATATGGATAAGCCCAAACATTATCTAATTTACCTATTTCTTCGACTATCCTTGGAATGTCTAAGATCCCCGCAATATTGATACCTCAGTGACACACAAACACACCTATTCTTGGTTGATCTTCGTTATTATTTTCTTTGGTCTGTTTTTCAGACAATCTTATTCACCTTTGTTAATCTTAACCTCCTAATTATTAAAGATTAACCATACTTGCTCTCAGTTCTTAGAACATTTCTGAGAAATGTATTATGTGATTGTAAATAGTCTATATTATTAAAACTCAATTATTATGAAATTTCATATCATTTTAATTAAGATCTGAATTTTTTTTATAAATTTTAAAGCGAAAATGAAATATTAATAGATGATTTGAAAACCATTAGTAAAAAAATGAAGATAAATCATTTTGAGTGAAATTAAAAAATATTATTGGCTTTTTTGGGTAATATATGGCGTTCAATTAGGAATTATCGTACCATTCATTAGTGCTGGCTTAATTGTTATTGACGCAATTATCGGGAAACTTGTAAATAGGGATATAAATAAAATAACCCAAATTTACCTTATTTTAATAAACATTAAGATTAAGAAAAAAATATAAATAATAAAAATTTAGATTTAAGCTTCAGTTTCTTTTAGGATTTCGCCAAAAAGGCGTTTTACCGCATCAATCCGTTTTTCTTCACCAATTTGTTCTACATCTTTTAATGAGATAGCTTCTTTTGGACAGACATCAATGCAAGCTGGATATCTTTCTCCTCTCTCAGGATCAATATAATCTTCCTTCATAGTCTCGCATAAATCGCAGATGAGAGCTTTCTGAGTCTGGATATGTAAACTGAGAACTCCAAAATCGCATGCACGAATACAGAAGGCGCAACCATTACATTTGTCATCATCGACAATAATCGAGCCAGTTTCTTTATCCTGCTCTAAAGCTTTTTCAGGACAACTGCGTACACATGGAGCATCATCACATTTTTGACATGCTAATGCGACATTTAAAATTGGTTCAATACGTACTCTGTGGATCCGTGTGTTTATTGGGTTGAATTCGCCGTCATGGACGAAAGAACAAATAGATTCACATGTCTCACAGCCCGTGCATAAATTTGGGTCAACAATTATAAATTGGTGAACTACTCCGCCTCTCTTTTTAATGCTTTTTGACATTTATTTCTTACCTCCAGCAGGCTGTAATTTACCAATTACAAAATCTAATCCAAGAGACTTTAATGTTTCATCAGTTGGAATTCCTGTTTTGGTGTCCCAACCTCTAGCTTCATAATAACCACTTAATAACGTTTGATATCCATCTTCCTTTAAAGTAACTCCTTTAGCTGGTCCTTTTGTGTGTGATTCCTTAAAGAACCTCTCAGGAGGGTGATCATGATCTCTTATCCATCCTTCTCGAATGTTGAAACATTTAGAAAGCGTAACTATTGCAGCTCCTCTTGTCAGCAATGATTTTTCTGTGTGTGGAATACCAGTTACAAGCTCAAACACTTTTGCCATTTCGGCATCATTTTCGTAAATTCCACGAGTGAATTTACATATTATATAAGAATCAATTATGCCATAAACATCTTCAACTGCCACTATTGAATTACCACGTTCGAGACCTTTATCGTATCCGAACCTGTCGAACTTTCCTTTAGCATCGAGTCCATAGGCTCCATTTCTTAAATGGCATGCCCCTCTAATTGAAACACTTTCTCCAACCGCAAAGGACGTCATACCATGAAGGTCAAAAGCGGGCATTTCTAAGCCTTTTATGTGCATTCCGTAATAGCCTGCGTTTTTTATTCCTTTTTCTTCTAATCGAATTCCTGCTTGTTTACAACCATCTCCAAAGATTTCACCTGCAAATCCTTTTCCAAGACACATTTCTTCTGTGAATTTCACTAAATTGACCGTTGAACCGAATGGTAATTCATAGCCTAAATCCTTTTTAGTTATAAGCCCTAGATCAAACAATTCTGCCGCCATTGAGGCCGTTACCCCGCCTGAGATTGCGTCAATACCTAAATCATCGCATAATTGAACACATTTAAATACCGTTGGCCAATCAGAAGTACCCATATTTGTTCCAAATGAATAACAAAGCTCTACATCTATACTAGCATATAAGTTAGGCCAATGAGGATGTGTCTTTGGTACTTTAGCAATATGATCACACGCAATTGAACATTGAGAACATGCAACCTTTTTTACCACCCAGTCATTATTAAGTGTATCTCCCGTAAAAGTTCCATCATCAATTTTTTCCCAAGTTCCCTCGCGGTGATTAAATGTAGGCATCATTCCCAGTTTGTTATAGCTTGTTAAGCCTGCAGGAGTTCCTAAATCTCGATATTTAGCTGTAGCAGGGCCATTAGCAACTTTAATTAATTTTTTAGCTAATTTATAAAACTCAACTGGGGATGCTACTTTCACGCCTTTAGTACCTCTAAAGCATACAGCTTTAAGATTTTTAGACCCCATAACTGCGCCCATCCCAGTTCTTCCTGCTTGTCTATTGCGATCATTGGTTATGCACGCCATTTTGCTCATTCGTTCTCCAGCAGGACCAATTGCCATAACTGCCAATCTCTGATCTTGAAATTCTTCTCTCAAGTGTTCTTCTGTCTCCCAACAACCTTTTCCCGCAAGTTCTGGGCATGGAACGACATAATAATCATCATCATCCACAACCAAGTATGAAAGTTCTGGTGCTTTACCTTTGATTACAATCATATTGATACCAGCGCGGCGAGCTTGAGCTCCAACAGATCCAGAGGATATTGCCATGCCAAACATACCAGTTAATGGAGATTTAGCAAATACTCCATATTTAGAACTTGTTGGTAATATAGTAGCTGGAAATGGGCCATGTGCATATACAAACACGTTTTCTGGGCTTAGGGGATCAACTCCCGTTGGGCATTCATCCCATAGAATTTTACTCGCGAATCCGTAACCTCCAATCCAGTCCCGGCAAAACTCATTAGATAATGTAGATTTACTAATCTTTCCATCTGTTAGATCTACATCAAGTCTAACTTGCGTAAAACCCGAAATCTTATCAGGAATAGGTATTTCTTTAGTCTTACTCATGTTTTTCACTATTATTTATGAGTTATTTTTTATAGTAAATAATTATGAAAAAATAAAGTATCAAAATTTTAAAGGTTATTTGTTAATCCTAAAAATCTCGTTCTTTAAAATTATTCTCTACATTATTATGATTGATTATATGAGACTTACAAAAGTGTAAAAAATCTTTATTGAGACTCAAATAAAAAAATATGAAATATCAATTGATATCTTAGATGAGAAAGAGAAGCTTTCCTAGAAAACTTACAAGATCAATAACTTTTATCTTATTTTTTAAATCTCTATTTTCATTTAGGTAACAGTTTAAATGAGCAATACATTTAGGGCATGCTGTAATTATGTATTCTGCTCCAGTTTCTATTGCTTGCAAGATTTTTTTCTCTTGTAATTTTTTTGAATCTTGATTACAAGAAACATATGCAGAAACTCCGCAACATTCTGCATCCTGCATAGTATCTTCCATTTCTATTAATTCTACAGATGGTATAAGTTTCAATACCTCACGTGGTGCTTCGAAAACATTACTCATTCTCCCAAGTCTGCATGGATCATGATAAGTCACTTTAATTTTGTCAAAGCTAGGAAAAGTTATATCTTCTAACAGATTTTCTTTTAATATATATTCAGTAATATGGTAAATCTCAAAGTCGAACTTATCGCTGCCTTTAAACAGATTTTTATATTCATTTTTCCAAGTATAATATCCTTCAGCACAACTAAAGATTAAAGTTTTAACTCCTGCATCTTTAAATAGTTTTACATTATATTCTGCTAATTTTTTAAAGGTATCAACATCTCCTTGCCAAAGACTATCATGCCCGCAACATTTTTCTTCTGGTAAGACAACTGGAACTATATCATTTTGATTTAAAATTCCTATAACACTTTTCGGGATTTCAAAATAATTAGGTGAATTCAGTGATGGTAAATTATCTTGACTCCCATAATCACAGATCATAACTCCAGAGGCATCAAGCGCATTTTCAAAATCTTCTGGTATCTGATCATGATTACAACAGCAATTACAATTTAAGCATCTATTAGCTTCTTTCTTTGCTTGATCTATACTAAATCCTATTTCCATTTCATCAAAACAAACAAGCCTTTCATTACCTGGCATGAAATTCATTTCTTGGCATGATTGGGTTTGAATATATTTTTTAGGAATTGTGGATCGCTTTAAATCATCCTTCCTTATCCTTCCTTCTTTAAAATCAAGCCCGCGGAGATAACGATCAATGGTAAATGCCGCTTCTCTTCCATCTCCAATGGCATCAACAGCACACATTAACGAATTATAAATTATGTCACCGCCAGCAAAAACCCCTGGGATGCCAGTTTCATAGGTTAAATCATCTACTACAATTTTGCCTCTTTCAATTTTTAATTGATTATCTGTAGCAGCTTTAATAGGTTCTGGATCAAGTCCTTGACCAATAGCAATAACGATATAATCAACTACAATCTTAAATTCTGAACCTTCAATTTTACTTAAGGGTCTCCTTCCTGTTTTAGGATCAGGAACACCCCATTCAATTTTATAGCAATTTAAAGCTAATTTTCCATCAGGTTCTTGAGTGATATTTGTTGTTGATGTTTCAAAATGGTATTTTATCACTTCTCTCTCAGCTTCATGTAAGTCCTTAAGTACATTTTTTAATGCTTCTTCAGTTAAAATATCGACAAGATCAGCTTTAGTTGCTCCGAGTCGAATTGCTGTTTCGCCAACATCAACTGCTACTGCTCCACCTCCGATAATACCAAAAGTTTTACCTTTAAATTCTTCTGGATTTGCAGCACATTTATACTTCCGCTCTAAAAGAAAATCAATTGCTACGTCTACATTGGGTAATTCTTCACCTTCAAGTCTGAGAGTTTTGGGGACATACAAACCTACAGCAATAAAGATTGCTTTATAACCTTGCTCCCAAATATTTTCTATTGTGAAATCTGGACCAAATTCTTTATTTAAAACAATTTCTACTCCCATGCTTTTTATAAAATCTATATCATGGTCAAGTGCCTCATCAGAAAGTCTGTACTGTGGGACACCATATCTTACTACTCCACCAGTTTTATCTCCCTTCTCGAAAATAGTCGGTTTATATCCCATCCTTGCGAGAAAATATGCTGCTGATAATCCACCTGGCCCCGCACCAATAATAGCAACCTTTTCCTTAGTTTGAGGGACGGGTTTAATTTTACTTTGATTAGGATGCTCAGCTTCCCAGTCACAAACAAACCGCTTAAGTTCACGTATAGCTACTGGATCATCAAAATGTTGACGGTTACAATTTAATGCACATTGAGCTGTACAAATCCTTCCACATAAGAATGGTAATGGATTAGTTTCTCTTATCAGATCGATAGCTTCTTGAAATTTACCTTCTGCAATAAGTGATACGTATCCTTGAACGTCTACTTCAGCAGGACATCCAACAACACATGGTGCCGTGCCTGTTAGAAACGGAACACATCCCATAAAATATCCAATTTCTCCATTATCAGTTGTCTTTAATCCCGTTCCTTCTAAGAATCCTATTTTATTAGTAAATTTAATTTTGTCTTCAGCCATCAATTTTGGAAGACTTGAGTATACCCTTTCATGATTACAACTTAATAACCCCTTTTGTAATGGTTCATACTCTGAAACAAGAGAGCGAAGATCCTTAATAATTTGGGTGAAGTTTACTCCAGTGTCTTCCTTAGTCATTGGGCAATAAATTGAGCATAATCCACAGGTAAGACACTTCCATATATCATTATTTTGTAAAGCTTCTTCTGGTGTTAGGAAAACTAAATCAGTAATTAATTCACGGGGATTGAAAATATCTAGAAATGCTACTGGGCAAACATTCACACAGCGATTACATTCATAACAATAATTAGCAGCAGCGTTAACTTTTCTAAGCTTTTCTATTGAAGCTGTTCCTTTAATTTTTTCATCAGCTAATTTATCATCAGATTCAGTCATTTTTTCTCAAGAAAGTAGGTTTATTACAGTTTATTAAAAAGGTTAAAACAATTTGAATATAACTTTTATAATTTGATAATAAAAAATTTATATTAAGTTAATTTTTAGGATCAACTTGAAGGCATACATATCCTCAAGCAATAACTACAATAATTATTATCCAATATACTTTGAATACATTTAGATCGATCTATATGTGTGACTACACCATTTCCTTTTTTAATTGGGGTTTCTAAAACTGCTCCTCCTATACATTCCTTCACACAGATACCACATCTTTCACAGAATTCCTTTAATTCACTAAAGTCTCTTTCTTTTGCTTTAGGGATTTCTGCATCGGTGGTAATTATACTCCACCTTTGTCGTGGTCCAAATTCAGGTGTAATAATTAATCCATTTCTTCCCATTATTCCTAAATTAGCAGCTATAGCATGTGGTCCATATAGAAGTTTTCCACCAAAAGGATGATGTGCTTCACTTTTATAACCTTGTTCCTTTAAAAATTCAGCCAATTCAATTGTTACATCACCTAATACTTTGTAGACC
Organism: Promethearchaeia archaeon; assembly: GCA_029856145.1. Taxonomy (GTDB): domain Archaea; phylum Asgardarchaeota; class Lokiarchaeia; order Sigyniarchaeales; family SOKP01; genus Loki-b32. The sequence goes on along the minus strand of JAHQWK010000025.1, from coordinate 71,721 downwards.
CTAAATACTTCAATTTCACAAATAGCTCCTGGAGCTGTTTTGATTTGATCCCATTTCATTTCCATTGCAAGTACTATTGCATTTTTTCCGTATACTTTAAGACCTTTAAAAATATAGTTTTCATTAACAGGAGTATACCCTATAAAATTTACATCAAGTCCGCTAGCTTTTTTTTCAAATTGCTCCCAAAAATCAGAAGTGGTTTCTGTTTTTGTATTATTTTCGTTCCCATATTTCGTCTTCCTTGATTGTTGAAACCCTTTAAATGTACCTCTGAGATATTTACTAAATAATTTAGCAGTTTCGCGATCCAAGACTTCCGCCGGACCTAAGCTCATATTAAAGAGTTCATTGGGAATGATAAATACCAGGTTTTCATTTTTTCCGATATAAGTCGGTTCAATCCCTGCGTCTGACATTTTTTTTTCACTTTTGGTTTAAAATACTAAAATTTTTACTTGTTTCTATATTAAATACAATATAAAGATAATGGTTTTAAAGATAAATCCTCTTAAGTATAACTGCCCATTCTGCGGAAAAGAATTAGAATCAAGATTTTCTAAATGTTTTAATATATATTGTCAAGGACAAAAGTTTAACTTAAGTAATCTAGTTATATATAGGTTAAATCCAGATTTAGGGACTGGAAGGGTAATAAAAAAGTTAGAAATCCCCACTTCAAAATCTTTAGATGATAATGATACTCATTTTTCTACTAAATATAAAGTCTTATTTAAAAACAACATAATAAAAATAATCCATCCAATTGATCTAGTCCATTTTATTTTTCAAGAAGAGGATAAAATAGTTACTAAACAAGGAATTGGTTATATAAATAAAAAAGAATTCCTGATTAAGGATGGAATAATTTCCTATGAATTTTTAATGGAAAATGGTAAAAAATCTCAAATTTATGAAAATGAAATTTATTCTAAATATGAAACTCCAATAAAAACTCTGATTTCAAACCAGGTAATTGATCCTCCTAAGAATTTCTTGATTAAATATTGGGCAAATCTTTTCTATTCTTATTATAAATCATATCAAATCAAATGCATTACAAATTCACGCTTAACTTTAATGCCACACCAGATAAATGTAACTCATCGTTTATCTGAGGAACAGTTTCCAAGAATTATTTTGGCAGATGAAGTCGGTCTTGGAAAAACTATTGAAGCAGGTATTTATATCAAGGAGATGATGGCAAGGGATTTAGCAGAACGTATTTTAATTATAGTCCCAGCATCTTTAGTTAAGCAATGGCAATTTGAAATGCAAAATAAGTTTAATATCAATTTTACTGTATATGATGGTAAAAAAGTTAAAGAGCTAAAACGTACAGGAAGCTATAAACATCCGGAGATTCTCCAAAATCCTTTCTATTATAATAACTTAATTATTTGTTCTCTTCAATTTGCCAGAAATAAGAGATATATTAAATTATTATCAAGCATATCATGGGATATCGTAATTTTTGATGAAGCACACCATTTAAGAAGATACATTATTAATGCTACAACCGGGAATTACCGAGAAACTCTTAATTATGAGTTAGCAAAGAATTTAATTTTTAATTCAGAAAGTTTACTCTTATTAACTGCTACACCTCTACAACTTCATTCTTTTGAATTATTTTCTCTAATTGAGCTCATTCAACCTGAAACTTTTGATAATTTTAGTGATTTTGAACATTTTAGAAAAAATATGCCATTTATCAATTTATTAATTACAAACTTGAATAATATTGAGAAATTAAACAATTTTGAAGTAAAAAACACAATAAAACTCCTAAAGGATCTTAAATACATAGACACGAAAAAAAATGTTAACCAAATTTCTACTGAACTTAAAGATAATTCTTTTAAAATAGATTTGTTAAGAAAAATTGAAGAGGACCATACATTATCCAAATTTTTGATTAGAAATCGCAAGAAAAATGTATTTACTGGTGATCTTTTAAATAAAAGGATAGTAAATACGATTATAGTTGATCCTACTAAACAAGAATTAAAAGTATATAATGAAATTCGTCTGTATCTTGCTAAAATTTATAATTCTTCTATAAGTAAAGAAAATGCTGGGATTGGTTTTGTTATTACAACTTTACAGAAACTTTTAACTAGTTCAAAATATGCATTTTTAAGGAGTCTTGAAAGAAGATTAGAACAAATTAATCGTTATAAAAATATTTTTCTTGATACGGCTATAATAAAAGAAGAAAATCCTGAATTTTATGAATCAGAGTTAGAGGATCAATATCTTGATTCTGAATTAATTGATATTTTCAATAGTAAAACAATCAAAGAAAAGGAAGATGAAACAATAGATCTTCTCAATCAAGAGAGAATTTTAAAAGAATTTTATAATAAACTAAAATCCCTTCCATACGATTCTAAATCAGATAAACTATTGGAATTATTAGATAAAATTTATTTCCAAAATACAAAGGAAAAGATAATAATTTTTACTCAATTTGTTGATACATTAAAACATCTAAAATCATTAATAGAGAATCATAATCCGCAATTTAGTGTTGAACTATTTTATGGAGGATTAGATATAAATCAGAAAGATGATGCAGTTGAGAAATTTAGAAATAACAAGAAGTTTTCAATCTTGATTTCTACAGAAATTGGTGGTGAGGGTCGAAACTTTCAATTTTGCCGCATTCTTATTAATTATGATTTACCATGGAACCCTATGAAACTTGAACAACGAATTGGCAGGTTAGATAGAATTGGACAAGAATCACGACAAATTTATATTTACAATTTCTTTATGGAAGGAACTGTTGAAACTGACGTGATTCATGCTTTATTAAAACGAATTAATTTGTTTGAAGAATCTATTGGGATTTTAGAACCAATCATAGGCAGAATTGAAAAGGACTTCAAAAATGTAATATTTGCTGAGGAAGATCCAAAAAAGCGAAGGAAATTAAATGAGTTTTACCGCACACTTGATGAGGAAATAAGAAAAGCGAAAGAGATAGAGATACAATTAGATGATTTAATGATTGACAAGAAATCCTTTCAGATGGAAGGCTTAATCAGCTCCTTAGCATCGTGTATTGATATAAAACTTACTCATAATGAGTTATATTTGCTAATAAAACAATTCTTTAATCTTAATAATCAGATTTATGGCGTTTTTAAAGATGTTCAAGATGTTTCTTTTGAAATTATAGATGGATTTAATATCAAATCAAAAATTATATTAAATAATTTCTTACTAAAAAATCCTAAATATAAATTCCTAAGTGAATATTATGGAACATTCAATTTAGATCTTGCCAGGAATAAAGAAGAAATTGATTTTTTTGCTCTAGGTCATCCATTAATTGATAATATTTTGGATTATTGCATAAGTGATGATTTTAAAGGAAATTTTAGTGTATTAAATTTAAAAAGGGGGACTTTAGAAAGAGATTATGATTTGAAATTAATTCAAGAAAAAGAATTATATCTTTTTATCTTTTCAGTAAAATTTCAAGGTTATATAATTGAAAATCAAATCTCTGCTATTGTAGTTGATAAAATTGGAAATGAAATTAATGGATTTGCTGATATTATATTAGATATTAAAAATTTCAGTGAAATATTCCTATTTAATGATGAGAGAGAGAAAATTGATATAAATTATAATACTATCAATAATCTTCAGGGAAATGCGAAAAAAATTGTTAAATTGAAAACATCTATATGGAAGAGAGAAATTAAAATTCTAAATAATAATATTTTTAATAAAGAAAAAAAAAAAAAAGAAAAAATATACTCGCATAAGAGAAGAACTCTAAATCTTAAACTTGAATCGTTAACAAAAACATTAGAACAAAAGGAAAACAAAAGACCCACAACACGTCAACTCCAAAATATAGAAAGAATAACAGATACAGAAAAAAAAAAAGAAAGATTAGGTTATATTAAAAAATTGGAAGAAGAGATTAAATTTATTAACAAAGACATAAAATCAACTAAAAAGAAATTGGATGGTTTATTATTTGACTATGAAGATCTCAAAAATGAAATGATTAGAAGAAATAAATCAAAATTTTATACCAATCTTATTTCATTTGCTTTACTAAAATTCGTAGATTAGTAAGACATATTACTTGGAATCCACATTTTTCAACATTCTTTCTGTTAGGTTTAAGAAAGCTTCTCCTACCTTTTCACCTGTTTTCGCAGATGTTTCAACATAGAAAGTTTGGTCCTTTTTAGCAAATACTTCAGCACTCTCTCGCTCATAGAGCTCATCTCTTTTGTCGATTAAATCCACTTTATTTCCAATTAGTGCAAAAGGAATTTTCTCGCCGGCATATTCTCGTAAGTCTGATACCCAATCGTCAAGTTCTTCAAATGTATGCCATCGTGAAAGATCAAAAACTATTAATGCCCCATTAGCTCCATCAAAAAAGCTTGATCTTAAAAATTTATATCTATCTTGACCCCCAATATCCCAAATCTGTAATTTTACTATTGAATCTTCATTGTAGTCAATAATTTTTGAAAGGAAATCTGCTCCTATGGTCAACTTGTATCGAAAAGAGAATTTATTCTCAACAAACCTGTGTAATAATGATGTTTTTCCGACAGCGCCAGGTCCAATTATTATAACCTTAAATACATAGAGTGCCATGATAAATATAGAACCTAAATTACAATTCTAATAAATAATCTTAATCTGATATTAAAAGATTTTCCAAAACATTGAGTTTAAATAGATATTATTTTTATGTTCGACAAAACTCAAAATTCGAGAAAGTACTCATTCACCAAATGTATTTTTTATAATCATTTTAGTGAGTTGAGCAAATGCTTCTTGAACATGATCTCCTGTTTTTGCTGATGTTTCAAGATAAACACTGTTTAAATTCTCAGCAAAATGATAAAGTTCATCTTGATTTAATGATTCACCCATTTTGGGAATTAAATCGGATTTGTTCCCCAAAATTACAAGTGGAACTTTTCTTTCAAGTATCTGGTTCATATCAGATACCCATTCTTTCATTTTTGGAAAAGTTTGAGCTCTCGAAAGATCAAAAACCACTAATGCCCCATATGTACCTTCATAAAAATTTCGACGTAATATTTTAAAGCGATCTTGTCCCCCTATATCCCAAATTGTGAGTTGAGTAAATAACCCTTTCTTATATTCTACCAATTTAGAATTGATTTCTACCCCAATTGTGAATTTATAATTAAAAGAGAATTCATTCTCAACAAACCTACGAATGAGAGAAGACTTTCCAACACCACCAGGCCCTATCACTATTATTTTTAATAAATATTCAAACATAAATGGAAGTCAAGCTTACTATTTTTATCTAAAAAATACTCTTTACTAATTTTATATTAATTGAATGATATAATTCCTAATTAAATGGTAGTTTATAACAAACTTTATAAATAAATTAAATCCTCCGTTTATCCTAATTTATATATGAGTTTTAAGCAAAGATAGAAACTCTTTTTTATTCCATCAAAATCAAAGAATCCAGATGGAAATCATTCATTAAAAGTATTCTTTACTATTTTTTTAGTAAGTTCAACAAATGCTTCTTGTACATTATCACCTGATTTAGCTGATGTCTCTATATATGTACTATCTATCTTATCAGCAAATAGTTTTGGTTCTTCTTTATCGATTACTTCACCTATTTCAGGAATTAAATCGATTTTATTTCCAAGAATTACGAGTGGAACTTTTTCTTCAAGCAACTGATTCATATCAGAGATCCATTCTTTCATTTTTGAAAATGTTTGGGCTCTTGAAAGATCAAATACCACCAATGCACCATGGGTACCTTCATAAAAATTACGACGTAGTATTTTAAAGCGATCTTGACCCCCAATATCCCAAATAGTTACTCTTGCTTTCTTTTCAGACCTATATTCTATGATTTTAGTTGAGAAATCTACACCAATAGTAAATTTATAGGCAAGAGTGAATTTATCATCTACAAATCTTCGGATAAGACTGGATTTACCTACTGCTGCAGGTCCTATGACAATGACTTTGAATGATAATTCTGCCATTTTATAGGAATTAAACAATGAATCTTTTTTATAAAAATCTTATAGAATTTCAAGAATTTATATGATTTCATTCCTTCATCAGATTATACTTTTTTCCATATTTTTTAAATAACTTAGTCCCCCCTCCTTCTTGCAAAATTTGTATCGTGGCTTCTGAATTAAAGATTTCAATTCCTCCAATTATATCTATACCATAATCAAATAGAATATCAGGGATCATACTAGCAGTTGGGCCAATTAAAATTATTTTTCGAGCTTTTCTTCTATATTTTTCTAAGATAGATTCAAGAGTATTATTTATTAAAGCAGTTCCAGTACAAAATAAAATATCCGTAAATATTTCATCTTCTTTCAGTTCATTTAAATTTTGCTTAAAGTCGAGTTGATTAAACTCTAATGGAGATGAGAGAGTATCTTCCACAATTGTTATCAATTGAGTTATTTTACTTACTTCTTTTATCAGTGGTTTAATTAAACCTATGAACGTTATTTTTGTATCATTATTGATATTCAAGTGTTCTAATACATTTCCATCAAGTTTCTTATAAGGGTTAATTATTTTTAAGATATGTTGGGATACACTATTCAGAGTAGCAATTCCAATAATTCTTTCTAAACTCGGCGTTTTAAGGGACCAGTCCAATAATTCACTAAGGGGCTTATTAGTAAGCTCTCCGGCAAAAGTAATTTTATTGCAACTAGTAGCTTTAATAATGCTAGGTAAAGTTGATGCTAATCCTAAAAATGGTTCATAAGCATAAGCAGAAACTTCTACACCTGTATAACCTAAGCCGATCACAACTTTTGTAGCTTTAGGCGGAACAATCTTATGGATTTTATAAATTTGTTTAATTAAGGCGATAGTTTTTTCTAAAATCATAGTTGATAATATTCTTAGGAATATGATTATCTCATTATTTCGTAAACAGTATCACAATAAGGGTCTCCCCCCGCGACAGTTTTGAGAATCTTGAGTTCGATCTTATCACTAACTGCTTCACGAAAATATTCATGGTCAATGGCCATAACGGCTTCACATAATTCTCTAGAGGTATTTTCAAGACCAAAAGGACACTTAGTGCCATGAATCTGGAATTTTTCATCCGAGATAGAAATTACTTTAACGAAATTTGGGTTAAAACTTTTTGAAAATGCTTTAGCGACAGTAGTCAAATTGTTATTCGGATTTTTTTTTTTAACTTTTAGACCCAATGCCTTTCCTTGCTTCCCACAAACATTCTTTATAATAGGCAATACTTCTACTCCAAACTTTTTATACACAGCTTTAATCAATAAACCTTGAGCTTCAATTGGATTTAGCGGTAATTTGTCAACATTATTTTGTGTCATATTCTAAAACTCTTTCACTTTTTTATTATGCCTATAAATATTATTGTTTATTAAAATTATATTTGGTTTTCTAGTTTTATTTGTATTGTTCTATTTATTCTGTTTAAATATTAACGATTATTATATATTGTTAAAACCCTAATTTTTGATGTAGTACCATGAAATATATAATAATTGAAAATGAAAAAATCGGAGAGGTAAAAGCTAAATTGTTAATAGACAAAAATCCTAAAACTTGCCAGGCAATTTGGGATTCTCTTCCTTTTGAAGTGAATTTATCAAGATGGGGTGAAGAATTGTATGGCGATTGTCCTGTCTCAATTCCTGCAGAAAACTCTCAGACGGAATGCGATAGTGGAGATGTCGGTTATTGGATTAGTGGTCAAGGATTCTGTATTTTATGGGGTCCAACTCCCGCGAGTTCTGGCAATAAACCTGTTGCTGCAAGTCCCGTGAACGTTTTTGCTAAAATTGAAGGCGATGCTAAATCCATATTTAATCAGTTTTCCTCTTTTCAAGGAAAAGTAACTACGGGTGAATAATTTCTCATCAACTTAAAAAAAAAATAAATTTCAAAATCTTTAATCCTTTTTCTTCCTTTTAAAACTGATATATCTTTTGAATGCTAGAATGCCAAAACTAACGATTATCATGCATGAAAAGATAATTAAAATCCCTATATTTTGGAAATCTGTTCCTATAAGCACTCCATGAACGTAAGCTAAGAATAGTGCAGCATAATTTAAAATGTGAAGAATTCTCCAATATTTTGTTAATTTCTTTCTTAAAAGTGCTCCGATCACTGCAAGATAGATCAAAATGAGGGCTAAACGACCCCCTAACCGCCAAAAATCGATCCATGAAGTAAAATCTGGTATAAAAACAGTAATATCAAACACTGAAATTGCAAAAACTACTGGATGGAGAGTAATTAATAATAAACCTGTAATTGAATAAATGTGATGTATTTTAACAAATGGTTTCCCAAAAATTTTGTATAATTGAACAGCAAAAGGAGTCATCATAGTTGCTACAAACATAGATGTAAATCCAAATAACGCACCAAATCTTATAAAAAAGTCATAGGCAGTTCCAAATGGGGTTAAGAGGAATAAAACCAAAACAAGGATATATAAACATACGGTTGGTACAATAATGTATATTGCTTTTTTTTTAGATGGTGGCATATTTTATGATTTCTTTATGTTTAATTAATATTTAGTTTTATAATTTAAAGGTTCTTTTTAAAAATTTTGATTTAATTCGGTAACACTACATCTTATGGTGAGAATAATTCCATGATATGATTAATCGTGAAAGACGGGTTTCACGAAGAAATAATTAATTTTGGAGATAGTAATCCTAAGACTATCTTCAAGCATTTCACAATATTTAGCTTTATTTTTTTTCAATTATTGGGGCATATATTTCCATAAGCATTTTATCTATTTCTTTCTCAGGATAATTGATATGGTGTTCAAGTCCAATTTTACCATGTTCAATCGTTTCTTTTTCATAATATTTTGTTATTCCTTTCCATTTTGGATGGAAATCATATTTTTCACAGTTCTTTATCCAATCGAATATGTTTTTCCAACCATAGCCTATATCCATAACGCTTTTTACAGAAACAACTGCATATAATCCTGACTCAACCTTCTTTATTTTTAGATCTTCTTCGATCTTATAATCTTCTGGGATAGTAATCCATACTTCATATCCATAAGGATTTTCTTTGGAAGCAAATTGTTCTCCTTTCTCATTACCTTGTGGAACTGGATTATCAAATCCAAATATTTGATGTCTTGAAGGATCAATCGATAGACTCCTTTTTATTATCCATTCTTCTAATTTTTGAAGTGTTTTAATCTCAGGATCCCCGATGAATTCACCCCAAGAATGGAAAGATACGACCTTCATTTCAAATAGCTTCACTATTTTGACGAATATTATATTTCACCTATCAAATTTTATTATTGTTTTTGGATGTAAATAAGGTATTATTAATTCAAATAGGCTTTTTGTTTTTTAATTTTTAAATATAATTTTAATGAAAGTTTTATCTTTATTCAAAATATTTATATTAATTAGATGTTCGAAAATGATGATTAATGTGGTTTGAGTAATTAATACCCCTTTTTTACAATGATAATGGAACAGAGATCTGATTTCAAGCATCTCAAAATTATATTTCGAATTTATATTAACTCATTAACATAGATAATCTAGAGTAGAATAAATGAACTATAGAGAAGCTACTTTTTCAGATTTAAGCGGAATCGTTAAAGTCAAAGTAGATACTTGGAAAACAACATATAGAGGGATAATATCAGAAGAATATCTTCAAACATTATCTTATAAAGACAAAGAAGAAAATTGGAGACAAAGATTAGAAAATCCAACCCATGGCGCTAAAATTTATGTTGCTATGACTGATCTCCATGAAATTGTAGGATTCTCTTTAGCAACTCTAGAAAAATATAATCCATTCATAACTTCAATCAAACCAGAAAGATATGTTGGAGAACTATGTGCCATTTATGTTTTAAAAGACTTTCAAGGCAAAAAGATAGGGACAGAATTAGTAAAATTAGTAGTTATATATTTTATGAGGAATAATGTAAGAAGTATGATTATTTGGGTATTAAAAGAAAATCCCTACTGTAGATTTTATGAAAAATTGGGAGGACATTATATCGGTGAACAATCTATTGAAATTGGAGGAAATAGATATATTGAAAAAGCTTACGGATGGGAGAATATTGAAACTAATCTTTTAGATTATTGATAAGAATACAATAATTAACAAAAAATAACTCTATCGTGTGAAAATTTATATACGACTTAGGAGATATTTAGGATAATATTTCATCTAAATTATAATATACAAATTTTAAATGGGTTAAAGAGTTATGGAAATTCAATACGGAAAAATAATTTTACATGGAATTCTTTCTGCTATCTTTTATCTCGTTGTTCCTCTTGTCTTGTTTTATTTTCTTGAACTGTACGGTATAATGACTTTTACTGACGCATATAGAATAGCCATTATTATTTTTGGAATTATTGGGATCGTTATCTCAATGTTAAGACATGCATTCCCTGAAGATACACCTGCGAATCGTCTTATTTTATTTGGAATAACTGTATATTCTGGAATATTCCTTTTCTACATATTTGGAGGTTTTGATCCTGGAACGAGTTTAGGAACGTACTATATTGACATGTCTTATATTCAGGTTCTATTAGGTTTAAAAGTTATAGCGTGGTTACTTTTAGGGGCAACTATAATTAGAGGAATACGGTATTTAGTAGAGGCTATTGAATTACGTAAAAAGAAAGAATACCGAGTTACGGTCAAAAAAGAGTTTAAAGTCAGCACAATCTTTAAAGTACTAGGAATAATTGCTAGCCTAATAATCGTAGGATATTTTGGAAGTATAATTTTTAGTGGGTTAAATCTTAGAGTAAATCTTCATGATACTTTTCCCCCTCCTGTCCATGATGACGGAGGAACTCCAGGAGTCTATGGAGATGATTCCTTTATTATTACGATACCTTTTGATGTAACCAACAACGGATTATATGCTATTCATAATGTAATTTTAAATGCTGAAATTGTTACAGTAACATCAAGTGATCCTGTTTTACTTCCTTTTGATACGAAAATAGGTGGTTCTCCAGTTCCATATCAAAACACATTTCATTCATTCACACAAACTTTAAATCAAGAAATTAACGTAAGTATTGATACAGCTTATATAGAAGGATTATTGACCGAAACTGCTAATTTATTATTTAGAATTACCTTTTCTACGTTATACGCATTAATTTTCATCAATTTAACTGTTTCGCTGCCAATTTCTTGGCCTTAAATCTATAATTAATTTTACACCTTTTCTTTTTTTATTTTGCTCTCTGCTAAATTTTTTTATGTGCCTTGATTGAGAACATCATTGGAACAGAGAATTTTAAGTTTTGGAATTCCCAATATCCATCTTCTCTTATTTTCATATCAGGGTGTATATTAAAAAATGTAAATGGAAATTCATGAAGAAAATCTATCTCTAAATCTGCATTTAATATAGCATTTATTATATCGCTCATAGGATGGTCCCATTGATATGAAGCTTGATTTTTTAGATCTGCCGAAGGATCTGCATAAGCACCGCCCTCATCGAAAAATACTGGTGTTCCCTCAGAAAAATAGTTGAATCCTACTTTAAAAGGCTCCTGATTTTCATCAATTATAAAACCAAAAGGATGTCCATCAATTATATAGAAAATTCCATCGGTCTTTAAGCAATTGCTAATAATTTGAGCCCATTTAACTATATCTGGTAACCAACAAATAGTACCATATGAAGTAAATACAATATCAAATTGTTCATTTAATATACTCGGAATATCGTATAAATTTGCATTGATAAATCTCACAGGAATATTAAGTTCTCTACTTAAACTTTTTGCTAAGTTAATCGCCTTCTCTGAAAAGTCTATACCTGTTGCTTTAGCGCCCAATTTCGCCCAGGAGAGTGTATCCATTCCAAAATGACATTGTAGATGTAATAACGATTTCCCCTTGACATCTCCTAATTCTTCAAGCTCTATGGGAAATAAGGATATATTTCCAGATTTAAATCCTTCTAAATCATATGACTTGGCTTTAGCATTAATATCTACAAGTTCATTCCATCTTCTTAAATTTGTCTCAAAATATTTATCCCCATTCAAAATTATAACCAAATTAATTTTAATTTAAAATAGAAATTCAAGAATAAATTACATTACTTAAATTTATACATAATCTTGTAAAGGTCTTCTTTAGTTTTCACATTTCCGACTACAACACAATTATCTATCGGAGTATTTTTACAACTCAGTGAACTATTTTTTCCAATAATACAATTATCCATCTTTATGTTTTCACCAATAATAGCATTATCAAAAATAATTGAGTTTGATATTTCTACGTAATTTTTTATTTCTGAATTCTTTCCAATAAATACATTTGGTCCTAGAAGTACGTCATCTCCAATTTTAACATTCTCTTCAAGATGCACAGGTTCTATAAATGTTGGATAATCACCTATAAAGTTGTCAATTTTACTTCGTTTAAGATGCGTTTTTAAGAATATATTCAATAATTCTTGAATCTGAGTTTGAGAATTTAGCTCTAAACTACTAATTGTTTTCTCAATTTCTTTTAGTTCTTTTTTCATTTTTCCTCACTAATAAATTTCTATAGCTCTAAGGCTTCAATTAACAAATCAATATTTTTGCCAGTTTTAGCACTTATTGTTATTACTTCTATGTTTGGGTTAAAATTCTTAGCATCCTTTACCATTTTATCAAGATTTGTTCCCAATCTCTCTAAAAGATCAATTTTATTAATAACAGCGATATCAGACATTTTAAAGAGCATTGGATGTTTCTCAATAACCCACTCACCTTCAGTAATCGAAACAACCGTGATTCTTTTATCTGTTCCTAGTTTAAACTCTGAAGGACAAATGAGATTGCCAACATTTTCCACAAAAATTAAATCATAATCGTTTAAGTCTTTACTCTTAAGAACTTGATGAATGTGATATGCGTTCAAAGCACATTCTCGACCAGTATTTATTTGAACTGTATCGACATTGTGTTTCTCTATTCTGTCGGCATCAACTCTAGTAGTAATATCACCACAGATGACTAAGATTCTATATTTTTCTGATATTTTTTCCGCTATTTTTTCTAAAATTGCTGTTTTTCCAGCACCTATCGCTCCAACTATATCAATAGATTTTATACCATTATTTTTGAGCTTATTGTTTATCTGATTTGCTAATAGCTCATTATCTTTTTCAACTTCTTTTTTGGTCTCTATCACAAATTCTCTAATATCTTCTGTAGCCAAATTGATACTTTCAAGTTCTTTAATCCTATGAATTTCTTGTTTTCTCTTTTCTGACATATCTAATATTAAATAAAAATTAAGACTATAAGAATTACTTTTTTAAATTAAAATTTCAAAAAAAATTATTTGGTCTTATAATTATAGAATCCCTTCTCCGTTTTAATCCCCAATTCCCCTCTTTCAACCATTTCTTTAAGCGCATCCGGTGGTTTATCATCTGGGAATCCACTATTTTTGAAATAAGACATTTCTATATCATAAATTACATCCAATCCAATTCGATCCATAAATTGAAATGGACCATAATCATTTTTAATAAAATATTGACAAAAGATACTCCACGCTTTATCTACGGTTTCAATGTCAGCATATCCACCTGCCCAAATCTTTAGACAATCCTTTTTAATTGCTCTCCATATTCTATTAAGAACAAACCCATAACACTCTTTTTTTACTTCAAGAGGAAGGATTTCAATACTCTCTAACCAAGCTTTCCCTTTCTGGAAAGTCTCATGACTAGTTTTAGTTCCCCGCATGATATCTGCCATCGGCATGGTGAATAGGTTGTAGAAGTGAATATTTAATACTTTATCTTTCCGTTCAACAACCTCTTCTAATTTTGAAATCGGAATGGAAGAACTATTAGTTGCTATTATAGCATTGGTTGGAGCTAATTTATCAATCTGAGAAAAAATTTCTCTTTTTAAATCTATTTTCTCTGGAATTGTCTCAATGATTAAATCTGTATTTCTCACTGCCTCAGAAATACTAGTAAAGAGTTTTATATCAATTTTGATCTTTTTCCGTTCAGTTTTCTTTTTAACTTCACTAATAAATTCCTCTAATCCTTCAGGACTTACATCAAATACATGTATATTATATCCGTATAAGGCAGATTTCTCAATAATTTGTCGACCCATATATCCTGCTCCAATTACAGAAATAGTAGTAATTTTTTCGCTCATATAATCACGTTTAACTCAAATTTTAATTATTTATAATTTAATTATTACATTAGAAAAGATATATTGTTAAATTTAATACATTTTTAATCAATCCTTGTTGTAGATAATAATATTTTTGAGAGAATCTAAAAAGTAATCATTTTCTTTTTTAGAACCTATGGTGACTCTGAAAAATTCTGATCCTAATTGATTCGATGCATCATGTACTAAAACTCCTCGTTCTACTAATTTTTCTGAGATGTTATGTAAGTTCGTTTTCATTAGTAGAAAATTGGTATAACTTGGATAAACCGTTATCCCTAACTTTACAGCAAAATTCATTATTCTTCTTTTTTCATTCTCTACTTCCTTAGTATAATCAAACATGTAAGTCTGGTTTTCTAGAGCTTTACTCCCAGCAATTACACTTGGGTAAGGTAACATTATCTCTAATCCTTGGAATTTTTTTCGTATCAGATCTCCCGCAATCAGATATCCAATTCCTGATCCTGCTAATCCAAAAGATTTACTTAATGTTCTTAAGATCGCGAGATTGGGGTAATCATTTATTAATTCAACAAAGCTTACTTTTGAGAATTCAAAATATGCCTCATCAATTAATAAAATAACATTTTCATACTGCAAAATAGTCTCAACATCACTTTGAGTAAGTAGTAAGCTTCCGGTTGGATTATTTGGGTTATCAAAAACTACTAATGATGGTTTTTTAAATTCTTCAAGTAGAGGTTCTAAAGACACTTTAAAATCTGGTTCTTTTAACCTGATTTTTATCAAAGAGCTTTCAGCATTCTGAGCTGAATTATTGATAATAACAAAGGTTGGTTCGGCAATTACTATTTGTCTCTTATTCGAAAATAGAAAAATGAATTCTTTTATGATCAAGTCTGAGCCTGAACTTAAAAAAATTGATTCTTGTGGGATATTTACATAACGGGATAAGCTTTCAATTAAAATATCTACTTCCTTTTGAGGAGTATATCTATTGATTTCATTGATAGAATCTTTTACAGGATTTATTACCTCTTTTGGAGGAAGTTTGTACATTTCATTCATATTTAATCTAATCTTCATATTTCGAAACCAAAAATTTGTAAATTAAACTAATCATCTTTTTCTAATTAAGATAGTATCGCAGCTTGAATTAAAAATGTTTTTTTATTGAATCTGTCTTTAATATCTATTACTCAAAAAAAAATTTTGTTAAGATAATAAAGGGGATATGTTAAGATGCCTACTTGGTATGAATCTAAAATAATTAAAGATCTGATGCCAATATTGGGTGCTAGAGCGGTAAGAGGATTAGAAACAAATTTTTTCTTGTCAAGAATATATACAGGTAAATCATCACTACTCAGAGTAGCAAGATATTTAGAAGCAGTTATTGAAAAGGAGGAAAGAAAAGCTTTAATCATTACAGATTCATTTACTCAAAAATTTGTTAAAAATATAGAGGATTACCTTAAATTAATTGATATGGATTATAAAGTATGGTCTGGTGTTTTACCAGAAGTTCCAGTATTAACTATAGATGAAGGAGCTAAAATTTGCGAACAATATCATCCCAAAATTCTCATTGCAATTGGGGGTGGGAGTGTTATCGATACTGCTAAAATGGTTTTAGTAAAGTATGAAAAACCTAAACAAAATCTTTTCATGATTTTGCCTAGCATTGGCGCAGCCCTTGGATTACGTAAGAAGATTAAATATCTGATTGCTATACCTACTACAGCAGGAACTGGATCTGAAATTGCCACGGCAGCTTTAATTACTGATACCACCAGA
This sequence comes from Promethearchaeia archaeon, assembly GCA_029856145.1. Lineage (GTDB taxonomy): Archaea > Asgardarchaeota > Lokiarchaeia > Sigyniarchaeales > SOKP01 > Loki-b32. Next base: position 55,684 of record JAHQWK010000025.1, on the reverse strand, counting down.
GATCCTCCAAAAAAAATAGAAGTTGTCCATGATGAATTATTAGCAGATATTACTATATTAGATCCAGAATTTGTAAAAGATTTGCCACCTTTTTTAACAATGGCTACTGGTTTAGATGCATTAGCACATGCTATGGGGTCTTTTACAACAAATTGGGGTAACCCCTACTTTGATGCAACAAATAAAACAACTATTGAAGAAATTATAAAATATCTCCCTCGGTCTTATAAGTATGGTGGAAGAGATATAGAAGCGCGAAGCCATATGCAAATTGCTTCAACATTAGCTGCATTTGGTTCATATGGAAACCAAGCTCCTGGAATAAATCATGCTTTAGGTCATAGCTTTGGTAAGATATTTGGGGTTCATCATGGTATTGCTGTTAGTATGTTTTTACCATATGGAATTGCTTTTAAGGCGAAAATTACTGATAAATGGATCCAATTATGTCCTATTTTCGGTATCGAAACTGAAAATAAAAAGAGAGAAAGTTTATTAAATGAGCTTATTCAATCAATTAAAGATTTTATACATTCAGTTGATGGGTCTACTTGTGTTAAGGACATTAAAGATCCAAAAATACAAAAAGAACAATATTTTGGAAAAATTGATAAGTTAGCTGATTACGCTCTTAATGATGCTGTAACTTTAACAACATATCGTCCTATTAATGAAGACCTATACAGAAAAATTTTCGAATTTGCGTGGGATGGAAGAATCATTGATTTTTAATTAAAAACCAGAGGTTAAAAAATGAGCAAACAATTGTTTGGTTATAATGGGAAAATTGCATATATTAATTTAAATAATCAAAAGGTTGAGCTTAAAGACTTAAATACTCAAATAGCAAAAGCTTATCTAGGTGGTACCGGGTTAAGTGCTAAATTAACATATGATTGGTTAAAAGATGAAGATTATGAAATTTTAAAAAATAACCCCATTTCAGAAAAAAATCCACTTATCTTCGCTACTGGACCTGTAACAGGAACAATAAGACCTTCTTCAGGGAGATATTCTGTAACTGGCATATCCCCCCTCACAAGAATTTGGGGAGAAGGAACATCGGGGGGATTTTTTTGTATCTCACTAAGGAATAGTGGGTTTGATGCTCTAGTTATTGTTGGAAAATCTAAAGATCCTATCTATTTATATATTCATGATGAAAAAATTGAATTTAAAGATGCAAGTAAATTATGGGGTAAAGATACTTATGAAACTCAATCAATAATTAAAAATGAGCTAAAAAATGATAAAGTTAGGATTGCTACTATAGGAATTGCTGGAGAAAATCTGGTAAAATACGCAGGGATTATAAATGATGAAGGGAGAGCTATTGGAAGATGTGGGTTGGGAACAATAATGGGTTCAAAGAAATTGAAAGCAATTGCTATTCATGGAACTGTAAAAATCAAAATTAGTGATCCAAATATAGGTAAAGAATTAATAAAAAAAGCAGAGAAAGCAAAAATAGGTAATCTTCTTCAGTCGACAACACCGCTTTTATATACTTTATATGGAACAAACTGTTATCTCGATATTGGAATGGCTCTTGGAGATACTCCTGCATATTATTTTACAGAAACAGAATTTCCGGCTGAAAAGTTAACAGGAAAAACTTTGAGAGAGGAATATCCCGTATTAGACTATGGGTGTGCTGGTTGCACTATGAAATGTGGCAAGCAAACGATTATTGTAGACAATGGTGAAGAAATAAAAGTTGATGGTCCTGAATATGAAACCGTAGCCGCATTTGGGCCTTTATGTGGTGTATTTGACTCTAAAGATGTAATTTTAGCTAACCATTTATGTAACTTATATGGAATTGATACAATATCAACTGGGGTCTGTATTGCCTTTCTGATATATTTAGTTGAAAATAATCTTAATATTGTAGAAATAAAAAAACTCTTAGATGATATCAAACTCGAAGAGATAAAATGGGGCAATGGAAAATTAATATTAAACTTGGTTAAAAAGATTTCACGTCGGGAAGGGATAGGAAACTTGCTAGCTGAAGGTGTCCGATTAATTGCTGAAGAACTAGGAATTGATCCAGAATTAGCTGCTCATGTGAAAGGCTTAGAAATGCCTATGCATGATCCAAGAGCGTTTGCGGGGCAAGCTTTAAGTTATATTACAAGTTGTGTGGGAGCAAATCATCAAAAGTGTGATTGGTATAGCGTAGAAATAACAACTGCTTCTTATCCAGAATTACGTGTAAAAATTGGCAAAAGTAGATCGTCAATCAAAGGGAGAGAAAAAGGAGTTATTGCTTTACAAGATATCAGAGCCATAGATGATTCTGCTATTAATTGTAGTTTTGTCAGTCTCAGTTTAGATCATATTATAGGACACATAAACTCTGCAACTGGTTTTAATTATGACAAAAAATCAATTTTAAAAGTTGGAGAACGAATAAATAACTTAAAAAGATTATTAAATTGTAGCCTAGGAACTACAAGGGAAGACGACAAATTACCAAATATACTAAAACAAGAATTAAAAACTGGTAAAACTGTTCATGTAAAATTAGAATTAGAAGAAAATTTAAGAACCTATTATAAACAGCGAGAATGGGACTGGGAAACCGGAAAACCCTCTGAAAAAAAATTAAAGGAACTTAACATCATTTAAAATTAATATTTTACTAACATTTTATTTCTATTATTAATTCTTCTTTATATCCAATAATCACTTTAGTAAAGCCTTTAAATATATCGTCAACTTCATTATCACCTGTATCAATTCTTAAACATTCGAGTTCTTTCAGTTTTTCTTCTGTTGCTATAATTTTTACGTTATTTTTCCCTATTATTCTAAGAATTTGTGGAGTAATTTGCTTATTTCCTCTTCCAAAGATAAAACCTTGACCTCCTATGGGCGATATAATAATCTGGGCTATTTTATGCTCTTTTAGCAATTCAAGTATACCTATTTCATTTAAGTCATTTCCGATTATCTTTTTATTGTATATCGCATCAATTCCGAGGAGAGTTTTTGGCGATTTTAAATAATCTGCAATTGTTTTTACTGTTGTTCCTGGACCTAATAAATATAAAACATCACTTGTCATATTCTCAACTATGAATTGCGCGATTTCTTGTTTATTTTGCTCCACTGTTTTTCCAAATTTTGAACCAACTTTACTGGATTGTATTAAACTCAAGATTTTTGGCACTTTCAAATATCCATATAATTTTGATTCCAATTTATCCTTCCGTACAAGTTCTTCATTAATATCTAATACTTCTTTTTCTTGTGTCTCAACAAACTCTTCTATAAATTTATCTATAATTTGAGCCGCAGCTTTAGGATTAAGCGCAAAAACAGAGCTAAACATTTTTACTCCCGCAGGGATTGCAACCACAGGCTTTTGTAATCCAATAGCGTCATAAATATCTCTTGCGGTTCCATCTCCTCCGCAAAATACTAATAATTCAATTGTAGAATCGATCATTTTTTTTGCTATCCTTTTAGTATCTTGTGGACCTGAAGGATCACTAATTTCTCCTATGATATCGAAATTATATCCTTGATCCTTGATATAATCTGCCCCCATTATGCCCGGTGCTACAAGAAAAAAAATTTCATTTTTTCGTTTAATTTGAGATAATAATTCACTTACTCTGTCTGGTGCAATAGGAGTAGCACCCATTTCTATAGCTTTTTTGTAAATATCACCATCAGTGCCTTTAAGTCCTACACTGCCACCCATTCCGGAAATAGGATTTACAATTAAACCGATTTTTTTTACTTTGTTATGGATGTTTTTCAATTTCTGGTTTCATTCCTTATATTTTAACATTGAATCAATTAAATAGAAATTTTAATATTTATTAATATATTTTTATTTTGAATAAATAAATCTTCTAATTTAATAACTTTTAAGCATCTATGGAATATTGGAACAAGAGGTTCTCAGGTAAAGGAAAAATTTGGGGAATTGAACCTAGTAAAACTGCAATTTATGCCCTTAAATTATTCAAAAACTATGATATTAAAAAAATTTTAATTCCCGGGAGTGGTTACGGAAGACACACAAAATTCTTTTCATTAAATAATTATGAAGTGACAGGTATTGAAATTTCTGAAATAGGCTTAAATATAGCCAAAGAATTAGATTCAAAATCTAAACTAATGTTAGGTTCTGTGTTAGATATGCCCTTCAATGATGAAATGTATGATGCTATATTTTGCTATAACCTATTACACTTATTACTAAAAAATGAACGAGCCTTGTTTATAGAAAAATGTTATAGCCAACTAAGAGATAATGGTTTTATATTTTTCTCAGTATTTTCTGAACAAGAAGAACGTTTTGGAAAAGGCACTAAAATTGAAGAGAACACTTTCGAAAGTAAGCCATATCGACCTACACATTATTTTACAAAAGAAGATATATTGAAACATTTCAATGCATTTTCTGTGATTGAAACAAATATTATTGAAGAGAAAGAGAATCATGGTGATCTTGGTCTACATACTCACAAATTTAGATATATCTTTGCAAAAAAATAATAAAAAAACTAGATTTAACTATATTTTACCCAACTTTTTTCGTGCTTTTTTGTAGTCTCGATCTAAATACCATCTAACAACTTTAGGAAAAATTCTATGAAGGTAACGAAACGTTTTTGCCATACCCGGAGAAATATGGAATTTATTTTTCAAAGTTTTTTCGATAACATATTCTGCGACTTCCTTGGGCTCTAGTAGACCTCCAGTTTCCGACATCATCACACATTCTGGTGTTTTACCCTCATTTTCTGTTTTAAGTCCTGGTGTATTTGTATCGGGAGGATATACTATTGAACATTTAATGTTATATGGTCTTAATTCATTGCGTAGAGCTTCTGCCAATCCTACAATAGCAAATTTGGTAGGGACATATGCACAAAATCCCATCATTCCCAAATACCCTAAAATAGATGAAAAGTAGATTAGATGTCCTTTCTTCTCTCTCATAAAATATGGGAGAAGAATAAGAGTAGGTATTAATTGACCAAAATAATTCATATTCATGTTTTCTTTAAAATCTTCAAGAGTGTATTGTTCAATATAACCAGGGATAGCACGGCCTACTAGATTGAATAAATAATCTGGTAATCCATGATTTTTAATAAAATCTTCTAGCAATGGTTTCAATTTCTCCATGTCTGTAGCATCGCACGATATAGATTCTACAAATTGAGATTTATCTGAAATTTTTTGCTGGATCTCTTTAGCAGTTTCTTCTAAGACATTCTGACGTCTAGCAATTATTAGTACACTACCACCTAGTTGTACAAAATCTTTTGCAATAGCTCTTCCCATTCCAGTTGAAGCACCAATAAGAAATGCGACTTTACCTTTAAAAGGTTGTTTTTTTATCAACTTTTCTTTTGCCATAATTTTTCCCCTATTTCCAATTAGATAATACCAAGACCAAATGCTCCATATATAATAAAAATTGGACCAAATATTAAGGTTAGAACGATGATCCCTATACTCACAAGTGCATCAAAACCATATTTTTCTCTATTAAATAGCTTATTTTGTATATCAAACGCTATATCTATAATTCCTATGAAGACCATCCCACTACCTGCTAAAGCAGAAAAAAAAAACCCAAAACTTTGTTCTATTAGTATACCTATAGCAGCTACAATAAGATTTGGCACAATCCATACTAGCTCTGGAAATGGGAAGGAAATTTCATGCTTGTATAAAACCTCTGACATCTTACCTTTTTTATACTCTGTAAAATAAAAAACAACCCAAAAACCTACAAAGAGCAATATCCATATTATCTGAAATATTGCTATTATTATATTTAACAAATTTTTCACCTCTATTTAAAAATTTAAATTTCTGATTTAAAATAATATGCTTGAACACCAACTTCTGCGATTCCTCCATCTACGATGAAGTTATGCCCTGTGATGAAATTTGAATCTGGAGAAGCTAAGAAAACAGAAACATTGACAACATCTTCAACTGTACCATATCTATTTAAGGGAGTCTTTACATGACCCTCATCCATTGTCATTTTCATTACATCTAATTTGTCTTTATATGCTCCTGTTAAATGGTATCCAGGAGAGATAGCATTAACAGTTATTTTTGGAGCTAAGCTTTGAGCAAGCAATTGCATCATTGCAATAATACCCGCTTTACTTATAGAATATACGGGAGTTCCTCCATCTACTTTAACACCTGCTATTGAAGCGGTATGAATAACTTTTCCCGCCAGTGGTTCAAATTTTTGTTTCTTCATTCTTTTACATACTTCTTTTGCGATTAACCATTGTCCCTTTAGATTAAGAGCTATAGTTTTGTCAAAAATATCTTCTCTAACTCTTAATAAATCAAAAAAACCAAATCCTCCACCTACATTGTTATTTAAAATATAGATGTTATCCAATTCATTGAAAGCTTGTTTTGCCATATTTTGAACATGATCTGATTTTGTTACGTCGCATACAATTGGAATTACGTTTTGACCTGTTTCTTGCTTGACTTTTTTAGCAGTTTCTTCTAATAATTCTCCATTAATATCTACTAATACTAAATCTGCTCCTCTTTGTGCATAAGCGAACGCAAAACCTCTACCAAAACCAGAAGCTCCTCCTGTGATTAGAGCACCCTTTCCGTCCAGAAATTTATCTATCATTATTTCAACACTTATGATTTTCAGAAATTATCTTTATTCCATGATATTAATTTTCTCTTACATTATTTAAAATTTTAATTGAGATGTTATTTAATTAACTCAAAAGCATAACTTTAATTATTATCTTGATATTAAAAATAAATATAGAAATATCAAGTGAATCAAATATGGTTGATAAAGTAGTACCTTATTTAATTAATATGGGCGAAGTGAATCCTGCACGTAGCCAAGCGGCTCTATTAAATGAATTAGCGATGGGTTTAATTGATTGTATTAGTATATATGGTAAAAGTCTTAAAAAATTAGGAAAAATATCAAAAATTTCAACAGCATTCTGGCCAGTTCGTTTAATACCATTAAGTGATACAAGAGCTTGTGTCTGTAGTTATCTCTTAAATAAACAAGAGAAGTTAAGTGTAGGAGAGTTTGCTCAAATGCCACCTAGACCTGAAAATGTTATTAAAGGAGCAGATCCTGTATCTTTTTTAAATTCATTACAGACTTATAATAATACATATCTAAGACGTTCAAAAAACTTTAAAAGGGGCACTGTTATACAAGAGGCTTTATTTAATACCAATGAAGTAGGTTTTTTTCAGAATTTTTTCCTTAACCAATATGGTTTAAGTTCTCATTCTACTCCTTATTTTATACTAGAAGGAGGACCTATTACTAAAAGTGTTAATCAGACAAAAATAGCAACAGAAATCCCAGTATATGTTTCACAGAAAGATGTTAAAATGCTTGATACGTTTGGAGATGCTATTATAAAATTATGTGAGAGATGGATACAAAAAGGAGGGCAAGAAGTAGACAAAATTAGAGATACTAAGGTAGATACAGGTGAAGAAGAGAAACAACTCGCAATATTAAATAAGGAAATACAAGCAGAAAAAGAACGAGAAATTGAAAAATCTCCAGAAGAATTAGTAAAACTAGGAAAATATAAAATAAATGATAAAACAGGAGAATTGAATAATAATCTTAGCTCAATTAAAAATAGTGTTGATGGCTTGAAAAATGCAATTAATAACCGTGATCTATTCTTAGTAGAAGAAGGTTTAAAGGATATTAATGTAAAATATAGAGAATTAGGAAATTCTATCAGTAGATATAATAATGAAATTGCTCAACTAAGAAAAAATGTTCAACGTGAAATCTCTGATCTCGAAAAAACAAAACAACAGAAGTTAAGAGAGTTAGAACGGAAAAAAGCAGAGGTTGAAAAACAAATTGAAGCAAAGCATAGTGGACTTAGTAAAGATTTAACTTCTGCTGAAGGTACAATTGCTCAAATAAAAACAGAAAAACAATCTAGTTTGGACAATATTGAATCTATTAAAGATAGAGAGATGACTGATGTTCAAAACTTCTTTAATAACTACACTCTTGAGATCAAGACTCAAAATGTCATTGTAGGTATCCCGATATATATATTCTTCTTTACCGATCTTAATACAAAGAGAACCACTGAAAGAGCTCCTGTACTACCCATATTAATTGACAAAGGGAAAAAAGTAGAAACGAAAGTTAAAGCGGGATTCAGACAAAAATTACGAGATTTAATGAATAAAGACAATGCAATGATTGAATTAGTTGAAACACAATCCGATAAAAATAATTTGATGGAAACAAAAAACTTAGATACACGTCTTGAAGATGCTATTAATGATCTAAGGATTCGTAAAATTTTAAGTAAGAAACAAGCTGATACGGCAAAAGATATTATATCGAACTTAGTTTGGTAGAATCACTTATTTTTATCCTTATTTCTTTTTTATTATTTATCTAATATTTCATATATTCCATTTTTTTTCCACAACATTCAGGAATAGGTTGGTATCCGCATTCTTTTGAACAGCAGCAAAGTAAATATCCATCATTCACCATCATTGATTTCTCACAACAAACGGGAACCTCTTTTTCAGAGCCACATATACTACATACTAGTTTATTTGACATTTTTTTCCAACACTTTACGATTTACTTTTCTTATTGACACCAAAATATTATTAAAACAAAAATGAATCTCTTATGGATTATAATTAGAGTAATATATCTGTTTTCATAGAAAAAGTAAAACTAACTTTAATCTTGTGGAATATTAAATTAAGACAAAATTTTGTTTAGTAATCTTCAATAATTATGTTTAATAATTAATTGCTATAATATTAGAAAAAATGGAGAGAGAAATTGTCTGATAAATTAAATCTTAATAATACGTTCAAATTATATGAAGAGGCATTGAATGTAATTCCAGGAGCAATTTTAGGTATAAGACGTCCATATAATTTTGTTGAGGGAGAATATCCTATATTCTTTGAATCTGCAAAAGGTGGAAAAGTAATTGATGTAGATGGTAATGAATATATTGATATGTTGTGCGCTTACGGCCCAATTATCATTGGTCACAGGGAAGAAGAAATAGATAACGCTGTTATTGAGCAAATACGTAATAAGGGGTTCTGTATGTCTCTAACTCAACAAGTTCAAAATAAACTAGCAAAAAAAATAAGAGATTTGATACCTTGCTGTGAAAAGATGGTATTAATGAAGATGGGAACGGATGCAACAACAGCAGCAATAAGAGTTGCTAGAGCATACACAAAAAAAATAAAGATTCTTAGTTGTGGATACCATGGTTGGTATGACGCCTTCAGTGAGGTTCATGGAATCGAAGCGGGAATACCTAAGAAATTATATGAGGATTTTTATGAATTTGAGTTTAATAATCTAGAAGAAGTTGAAATCTTATTTAAAAAAAATAAGGATGAAATTGCTGCTATTATTGTAAATCCTATACATACTCCTGGCGGTCGAGAGGTTGAGATGCCAAAACCAGGATATCTAGAAGGTCTTCGTGAATTAGCAAGTGATAATAATGCTTTATTAATATATGATGAGATAAGAACAGGTTTTAGAGTAGATATGGGTGGAGCACAAAAAATGTTTGGTGTTGTTCCTGATCTTGCAGCGTTTGGTAAGGCTATGGGAAATGGATACCCGATAAGCACTCTTGTTGGTAAAGCAGAATTTATGGATGTTTTATTAGAAAAAGTCTTTTTAAGTTCAACCTTTTTCCCTAATAGTCTGACTCAGATCGCATCTCTTAAAACGATTGAAATACTAGAACGCGAAAAAGTTTTAGATAATATACATCAAAAAGGGAAGCAATTTGCAAAGCGAATTAAAGAGTATATTGAAGATAGTGGTGTCCCATGTATTTATTCTGGAGAACCTTGGATGCCATATATAACCTTTATTCCGGATAAAGACTTTCTATATAGGAAACTTAGAGACGAATTCTATAGACAACTGATTCGAAGAAAAATATTCCTTCAACCTTACCATCATGGTTATATTTGTTATCGTCACTCAGAAGAAGATTTAGATTTTGCAGCAAATATGATAAATGAGGCTTTAAAAAAAGCTAAGAAGTTATTATAATTTTTTCACGTTTTATTTTTATAAACAATACTGTGTGAAATTAATGGAAAAATTGATTATTACTGCTGCTATATGTGGGGCAGAAGTTACAAAAGAAAGTAACCCAAATATTCCTTATACAGTGGAGGAAATAGGAAGAGAAGCAGAATCAGCTTATAAATCGGGAGCTAGCATAATCCATTTACATGTCCGAGAAGATGATGGAACCCCTACTCAAAACAAAGAAAGATTTCAAGTTTGCATTGGGGAAATTAGAAAAAGATGTCCTGATGTAATTATATTACCTTCAACTGGTGGAGCTGTAGGAATGACTAATGAAGAAAGACTCCAGCCCATTTATTTAGATCCACCTCCAGAAATGGCAACACTTGATTGTGGAACTATGAATTTTGGAGGTAATGATATTTTTGTAAATACAGAAAATACAATAATTTATTTTGCTGAGGAAATGAATAAACGTGGAATTAAATATGAGTTAGAATGTTTTGATAAGGGAATGGTTGATATGGCTTTAAAATTACGGAATATGGCGTATATCAAGGATCCAATGCACTTTAATTTTATGTTAGGAGTAATTGGTGGTATAAATGCTTCAACAAGAGATTTAAATTTTTTAGTGAACAGTATTCCTGAAAATTCGACATTTTGTGTTGGTGCGATTGGAAAGTATGAATTTCCAATGGTTACATTAGCTATTATAATGGGGGGGCATGCGAGAGTAGGGTTTGAAGATAACGTGTATCTATCAAAAGGAGTGTTAGCAAAATCTAATGGAGAATTAGTGGAAAAAGCAGTTAGAATTGCTAAAGAATTAGGAAGAGAAATTGCTTCTCCTCATGAAGCAAGAAATATACTAGGACTAAAAATTAATGAATAAGATGTAATATGAAGAAAGGAAATAGATATGGAACACATAGAGTTATTGAACCAAAGGGAGCTTTACCTCAACCTGCAATAAAGATTTCAAACGATATGACTCTTTATGATAATGAAATCTTGATTGATGTAGATTATTTAAATATTGATTCAGCCAGTTTTACACAACTAAAAGAAGAGGCTAAAGGCGATATTGAAAAAATTAAAGAAAAAATACTGCAAATTGTTAATGAAAAAGGTAAAATGCAAAATCCGGTGACTGGCTCTGGTGGAATGCTAATAGGAAATGTAGAAGAAATTGGTGATGCATTAAAAGGTAAAATTGACTTAACCGTTGGTGATAAAATCGCAACACTTGTTTCACTTTCCCTCACACCACTTAGAATAGATAAAATTCTAAAAATTCAACCTGATATTGATAGGGTTGAAATTGCGGGAAAAGCAATTCTTTTTGAAAGTGGAATTTATGCTAAACTTCCTGAAGATATGGAGGACACTCTGGCATTGGCCATTCTTGATGTAGCAGGTGCTCCAGCTCAAGTAAAGAATTTAGTAAAACCAGGAAATAGTGTATTAATTTTAGGGGCTACAGGAAAATCAGGATTGATGTGTTCATTAATGGCTAAAAAAATGGCTGGAAAGGATGGAAAAGTTATCGGACAAGCAAGAAATGAAAAACGAGCAAAATTCCTTAAAAGTACTCAATTTTGTGATGAAATAATTATTACTAATGTATTAAACCCTGTAGAAGTTTTAGATAAAGTATATATGGTGAATGATGGAAAGGAAGTGGATATTTCAATAAATTGTTTGAGTATTCCTAGCACAGAAATGTCCAGTATACTTCCAGTTAAAAATGAAGGGATCGTGTATTTCTTTTCTATGGCAACTAGTTTTACAAAAGCAGCCTTAGGAGCAGAAGGAATAGGGAAAGATGTTAAAATGTTAATTGGTTGTGGGTATGCTAAGAACCATGCTCAAATTGCCTTAGATTTAGTAAGAGAATCAGAAACATTGCGGAACATATTCAATGAAAAATATCTCAAATAAAAATGAATATCTATTAGGGTTTTTTTTACTCATTTTCACAATAACAGTTGTTAGAGCTTAAGATTGTGTCTCCACATGGGCATTCTGATGGGTGTTTATATTTTTCACAAATTTTATTGATAGTATTACAGGAGAATAGTAAGTTAAATTTTTCACTTTCTACGTGAGCTTCCTCAGCGCTTAATTCTAATTCATTATATAGTAATACTTCAAGCAATTGCGCATGGCGTATTAATTCTTTTGCTAAATCCGAACCCTGTTCTGTCAATTTGAGGGGAGAATATCTAACCCACTCAACAAATTCTTTTTTCTCAAGTCTCTCAATACAACTATTAATCGTTGATAATGGAATTTTAATACCCTTAGTTGCTTTAATCTCTTCTTGAATATGTTTTAACCTTGCTTTACCATTAGTTCTATAAATAATCTTCAAAATTTGATAATCTATATCCAACATGATTAAGAGCAGTTAATTATTAATGACTATGGCCTCCTATAGATAGAACAATAACCATTACGAGTATTCCAATAACAACTAAAACTAATTGTTTAATTATTTCTTTTGTTTCTGTTTTCTCATGAAGTTGAGGTGTTAGATCTGATAATGCAATATAAAGAAAGCTTGCTGCTGAAATTGCTAAAAATATCGGAATTGTTGTTTCAAAAACATCCAAAACAAAATAACTAATGATGGCAGCGGGGATTGTTGTTGAACTTGATAATAAATTATATAGAAGTGCTCTTTTCTTTGACATCCCATCATGCAGTAATATTGCAAAATCTCCTGTTTCCTGAGGAATCTCGTGCATGATTATTGTAATCCCTACTGCTAAACCAATACCAAAATTATTAGTAAGAAAAGCTGCTGCTATTACAATTCCATCAGTAAAATTATGAAAAGCATCTCCGACTAATATTAAAGGTCCCGGGGCATGAGCATGGACTTCACAATCATTGACTTGACAGTTTCTCCATATTAGAAACTTTTCTAAGAAGAAGAAAAAGATTAACCCTCCTAAAATTACTATAGTTACTAGATGAGGTTCTCCAGCATACTCAATAGCTTCAGGAATCAATCCCATCAATGCAGCTGTCAGTAAAGTTCCTGTTGCAAAAGAAAGTAATGCTGTAACTAATTTTTTTTGAATCCTTTCACCTATTAGAATAAAAATTGAAGCAGCTAATATTGCACCTACACTTCCTAAAATACTAAATAAGATAACCCAAAATAACATTCAAATATATACCTCTATGATTATTTTCTTAAGATTTACGAATGATCGAAAATTATTTACGAATAATCGTAAATTATATTATTTAAACTTTTGCTTAATTTAAGTTAAAGTTATTTAAAATTTAGATGATATGATATTTTAATTCCTTCCAATTTTTAAAAATAGACAATAATTAAGAAGATTAATTTTCTATGATCCTTTTCTAATGTTCTTCTCTGCTTTGATAATTATAAAAGTCTGAAAAATTACATAAAATATTTGAAGAAACGCATTTTTAATCAATTGTTGAGTTAAAGTAAAAATTATAAATAACATTGAGTTTAAGTATGAAAGTCAATAGGCGAAACGAATTATTTGGTCATATAAAAGATATTGATTGGAATGATTGGCGTTGGCAAGTTAGAAATAGGATAACAACATTAGAGGAACTTAAAAAATATATTGATTTAACTGAAAAAGAAGATGATTCAAGAATCCTAAAGGAATATCGTATGGCAATTACTCCTTATTATTTATCTCTAATTGATCCAGATGATCCTTATGATGGGATTCGGAAGCAAGCAATACCTACTTATTATGAGTTACATAGAGCTACTTCAGATTTAATTGATCCACTTCATGAAGATGTTGATTCTCCAGTTCCAGGTTTAACCCATAGATACCCCGATCGCGTATTATTCTTAATAACTGAGAAATGTTCGATGTATTGCAGGCATTGTACAAGAAGGCGATTCGCAGGTCATCATGATAAAGCTCCTCCGCAAGATCATATTGATACAGCAATAAATTACATAGCGAATACACCAGCAATAAGAGATGTTCTACTCTCTGGAGGAGATGCTTTGTTAATGTCAAATGAAAAACTAGAATACATCATAAAAAAAATTAGAGAAATACCTCATGTAGAAATTATTCGGATAGGGTCAAGAACTCCATGCGTAATGCCTCAAAGAATAACTCCAGAGTTGTGTGACATGCTTAAGAAATATCATCCAATATGGTTTAACACACAATTTAATCACCCAAATGAAATTACAGAGGATTCAAAAAGAGCTTGTGAAATGTTAGCTGATGCGGGAATCCCCCTTGGTAATCAATCTGTTCTATTACGTGGTGTAAATGACTGTATTCATATAATGAAAAATCTAGTTCAAGAACTTGTCAAAATAAGGGTTAGACCTTATTATATCTATCAATGTGATCTTTCATTAGGTCTAGAACACTTTAGAACAACCATAGCTCAAGGAATTCAGATTATAGAAGGATTAAGAGGGCATACATCAGGATTATGTGTTCCTATCTATGTCGTTGATGCACCAGGAGGGGGAGGGAAAATTCCTGTTATGCCTGATTACACAATCTCTCAAGGACACCACCGAGTAGTACTTAGAAATTATGAGGGGGTTATAACGACATATGAAGAACCAGTAGATTACATTCCAGAATGCCACTGCAAGGAAGAAGATAAATTGATTGGAGTAGCAAGTCTCTTAGCAGGACAAAAAGTTACTATAGAACCAGGAGATTTAGAAAGAAATCAGAGGAAACATAAACTCAGCAAATAAGAACTCAAAGATTCATTTTTAATACGAGTTATGTCTGATATCATAAATAATATTCTTAATTTTAAGATAATCACAATTATTGGTTTAGCTAAAAATGTTAGCAAAACTACTACCTTAAATTATTTAATTAAAAATTTAAAAGGGAAAGTTAAACTTGGTCTTACCTCCATAGGGCGAGATGGAGAGAAATATGATGTCATAACTGAATTACCAAAACCAAGGATATTTATAGAAAAAGGAACAATTATTGCAACTGCCGAAGAATGTTATAAAAAAAGCACAATTCCAATGCAAATTATTAAAAATACAGGAATAAACACACCTTTAGGAGAAGTTTTAATCTTAGAAGCTTTAGGCAATGGATTAATTGAATTGGCTGGACCCTCTATTAATACATATTTGTATCAAATCTGTTTAGATTTGAAACAACTAGGATGCAAGATTATATTAATAGACGGTGCGTTTGATAGACGTGCATATGCCACTCCTTTAATATCAGAAGCAACTATACTTTCGACTGGTGCTTCTGTATCAAGAAATATAAAAGAAGTGGTCGATTTGACACGTCATACAATTAATTTAATGACGTTAGAAAATGAAGAAAATAACGAAATTTTAACGATAATTAAAAAAATATTAAAAAAAGCAAAAGTAGGAATAATCAATTCAGATAATTCTGTTAAAACATTAGATGTATTAACATCGTTGGATTCCGCTGAAGAAATTGCCCAAGCGTTAGATCACGAAACTAAATACGTTGTAATAAATGGAGCATTGACAGATAAATTTTTAACTGATTTAATGAGAACCACTGATAAATATAGAGGAATTATATTTTTGGTTGAAGATGGAACAAAACTATTTCTAAGCGAGATGATTATGAAGAAATTCCAGAAAAAAGGAGGAATTTTAAAGGTAATAAACCCCATCAAAATAATTGCTGTATCAATAAATCCAACATCGCCTTATGGATATGAATTTAATAAGGATAAATTTCTAAATTTATTAAAACAAGAAATCAAGATTCCAATTTATGATCTTGGAGTTAATAACTAAAAAAATTAAAATCGTTCAAATTTTTAATAAGCTAAGTGAATATTTTGATGACAAGCGAAAAAAAATTAAAAAGTAAATTAAATATAGATTTTTCTCTAGTAGAGAAGGCTAGGAAAACAGCAAAGAATATTGCAATAGAGACTCAAAATTTTATTGATAAAAATACAACAACTACAATTGAAAGAACTGTTTGTAGATTATTAGGGATAGATGGAGTGAATGAATTTGAAGTTCCATTACCTAACATTGTTATAGATAATATAAATAAGGGTAATGGGCTTGGAATTGGAGCTGCTATTTATATTGGCAATGCTATATTACACACTAGTCTTTCACCTCAAGAAATCGCAGAAAAAGTCGCTAAAGATGAATTAAATTTAACAGAATTGCCCTTAAAAGATCTTTCTGAAATTAAAGCAACAGTAAATATCATTGCTCAAGAAAGCTTAGTAAAAATCTCTCAAAATAAAAAGAAGAGAGGTGAATTTCTTAATAAATATGGTGACAAAGAAGGACCTTTAATTTATGTTATCGTCGCTACAGGTAATATTTATGAAGATATTATTCAAGCTCAAGCAGCTGCTCGACAAGGTGCCGATATAATTGCAGTTATAAGATCCACTGTACAAAGCTTGCTTGATTATGTACCATATGGTGCAACAACTGAAGGATATGGGGGGACTTATGCTACTCAAGAAAATTTTCGTCTTATGAGAAAGGCTTTAGATAAAGTAAGTGAAGAATTAGGACGATACATACGATTAACAAATTATTGTTCTGGTTTATGTATGCCCGAAATTGCTGCTATGGGGGCTTTTGAAAGACTTGATGTAATGCTCAATGATGCCCTTTATGGTATTTTATTTCGGGATATCAATATGAAAAGGACTATTATTGATCAGTATTTTTCAAGAATGATAAACGCTTATGCAGGTGTGATAATTAATACTGGAGAGGATAATTATCTAACTACTGCTGAAGCTTATAAAGCTGCCCATACAGTACTAGCATCACAATTTATTAATGAACAATTTGCTCTAGTTGCAGGCCTTAGAGAAGAGCAAATGGGCTTAGGACATGCGTTTGAAATGGATCCCAACTTAGAAAATGGATTTTTATATGAACTTGCTCAAGCTCAAATGGCACGAGAGATATTTCCTGATGCGCCTCTTAAATATATGCCGCCTACAAAGTATATGACTGGAAATATATTCAAAGGGCATATTCAGGATGCTTTATTTAATATTATTACAATAATGACTAATCAAAGAATCCATCTACTTGGTATGTTAACAGAAGCAATTCATACTCCATTCATGTCAGATAGAGCTTTATCAATAGAAAATGCACGCTATATTTTCAAGAATATGAGAGCTTTTAGTGATGAGATAAGTTTTAAAGAAGGAGGAATAATGGAAAAGAGAGTGAATGGAGTACTCAATAAAGCTTACGATTTATTAAAAGAAATTGATAAGGAAGGATTGTTTAAAACAATTGAGAAAGGAATCTTTGCAAGCATTAAAAGACCAATAGATGGGGGAAAGGGATTAGAAGGAGTGATTATGAAAGAAAAAGAATATTTTAATCCATTTATAGAACTTATGATTAAAGAATTAACTAAAGGAGGAAATTAAAATGGGAGGAGGATTATATTCTACTACAAAAGAGGATTTTGATAAAACACTTGATTTAACAAGGATTAAACCATATGGAGATACAATGAATGATGGGAAGGTACAATTGAGTTTTACACTTCCGGTAGAGCATGATGAAAAAGCAATTGAAGCTGCTAAAGAACTTGCAAAAAAAATGGGTTTAAAGGACCCAGAGGTTGCTTATCATACTGGATTAGATAAAGGATTCACTTTTTTTGTACTCTATGGACAACTGATTCACACAATTAATTATACTGAAATTCAAGTAGAAACTGTAGAAATAGATGTTATGTCTAAAGAAGAAATAAATGATTATATAAAAGAAAAGATAAGGCGTAAGATAGTCATACTTGGAGCATCTACAGGAACAGATGCACATACAGTTGGCATTGATGCAATTATAAATATGAAAGGCTTTGCTGGCCATTATGGCCTTGAACAATATGAAATGATAAACGCATATAACTTAGGTAGCCAAGTTTCTAATGAAGAATTTGTTAAAAAGGCAATAGAACTTAAAGCTGATATTCTACTTGTTTCACAGACAGTCACTCAGAAAGACATTCATGTGAAAAACTTAACAGAATTAGTTGACCTATTGGAAGCTGAAGGAATTAGAGATCGAGTTATTTTAATTTGTGGTGGTGCTAGAATAAGTAATGAATTGGCGAAAGAATTAGGATTTGATGCCGGATTTGGGCCTGGTACCTATGCTGAAATTGTAGCCTCCTTTTTTATAAGGGAAATCGTAAACAGAAAGCTTGTATAATTAATCAATTTTTCAGAGATATATTAAAGATATTGCTTAATTAAAAATTATTTAGTAAATTCTTTCATTACCATATGAGTATTAGACGCTGTGATTCCATCAATCATATCTATTTTATTTGCAAATATTTCATATAATTCCTCAGGTGTTTCTACTATAACTTCCGCTAAAGCATCATAAACCCCTGTTAAAGACATCACTTTTGTTATTTGGGGAATTTTTTTCAATTCTTCAATTACAGGTTTTATTACACTAATCCCTAATTTACATAAAATAACTGCTTTGATTGTCATATATTATACCATCTCCCATTTATTAAATTGGTGTTTTAACAATTTTATTAATAAATAAAATTTCAATATCTTCAATTTCATTTAAAGGTTTTAATCTTATATTTATGAGATTATAAAAATCTTTTATAGAACTTATTTTTACATTTAACAACAAATCATGAGTTCCAACTAACGCATATGTAGAAGTTATCCCATGATATTTAAAAATACGTAAAGAAATTCTATTAATTGAACCTTTTTTCAATTTTAATAGAAGGACTGCATGAACTAAATTCTTTACTTCATGAGAATATCGAATCACGAAGGTAAAGACTAGTAAAAAGATAATAATAATTAATAATTCGTAAGGAAAATACTCATTTACAAAAATCACTGAAAAAATAATCGAACCCATAGGATCGATTAAATTTAAAATACTACTCCATTGACTATAAGTTAAATTCTCGGATTTCCAATTAACATTTGCTATAAAAATTAAGAGATATGGGATAATTGTTGAAAAAATCATTAAAAAAATCATCTCCCATCTCCCTAAAATCAAAAAAATACTACTAAACTGAGCAAAAAAAGTTGATATCTCATAGGTTAAATCAGTTTCCACTGGTAAGATGTAAATGATTAAGATAAGTGGAATCATACAAACTATCCCTATTAAAAAAGAAAATGACATTTTAATGAGAAATCGAGGTATTTTATAATTCCTATTTTGGTTAACAATTTTCATTTCTTCAGATGAATATGCATCTCTGTTGATAACTATATACAGAAATGAAATTGCTATGCTAAAAATTAACAAATAGATTATCCCATTTAGCATTACAGGTCTACCCTCTAATGCTGCTCCTGTACTTCCTACAAATATCAAAATTATGATTGTAAAAAATAAAAGTATAATATAAAGTACCTTAAAAATATCAAATTTCTCAAAATTCACACCCTTTTCATAAAAAGCAATAAAAATTACACTTAAAAGAAACCCAACCATTGTAAATGTTATTGATGTAGTTTTTAACGTTAAAAAGAAAAAAATAATATTAAGTATTATACCAAAAAAACCCAAATATAGGTAATATGAGATATTTTTCATATTGAAAAATCTCCTATTTTTATGTAATAGATTTTTAAATAGAAATCTAAGTGATATGGATTCATTATGAGTTAATCTATTATTAATTAATACAAGAATGACAGCTATAATTAACAATACAAATCCAGAAATCAAAAACCTTAAAAAAATTACCATAATTATTGATACTTCCAAAAATAAATCTTCTACAATAACGGGAATAAAACCCCAAAGTAAATTTGCCAAAATTATGTTAATAATCATTTTGTTTTTCATAATTTCAGTTAGTGTTTTTGAATAAGCAATTTACTTTTAATGAATATGTATCATAGAAAGCAATCTATTTTAAATTTGATTATCTAATTATAGTTTAACAAATGAAAATATGGCAGAACCAAGTCCTAATGCATTGAAAATAACCGCTGAAAAAAATATTTGTATTATAATGAAAGAACTTAGTACTACTGCCCCAAAATTTTTAGTCCTTGTTAATTTTCTTTGAATGCTAGGTTAATGGTAGATTTCCCATTTTCTTCCCAAATTTAGAAAGAGAACCTCTAAACTTTTAATTAATATGTTCATATAATTAAGTAGTAATTAAAGTAAAGAAAGAAATGTGAAATTATATGCCAACTTCAAAAGAATTCATTGAAATGGATAACAAATATGCGGCTCATAATTACCACCCGATTCCAGTGGTAATTTCTAGAGCTGAAGGAGTTTGGGTTTACGATCCAGAAGGTAAAAAGTATTTGGATTGTTTATCAGCATATTCAAGTCATAATGCGGGTCACTGTCATCCAGAAATTGTAGCAACTCTAAAGGAGCAAGCAAGTATAGTTACATTAACTTCTCGTGCGTTTCATAATAACATGATGGGGCCATTTTTAAAGATGTTAGCCGATGTTATTGGACCACACATTAATGATCCTACAAATTCGGGGATAATGTCTCTTCCTATGAATACTGGAACAGAAGCGGTCTCAACCGGTTTGAAAGTGGCAAGAGCGTGGGGGTATATAAAGAAAAAAATCCCTAAAAATGAAGCCAAAATAATTGTCTGTAGAGATAACTTTCATGGGAGAACTATTACAATTGTAGGTTTTAGTTCTGATATTTCTGCATCACGTTACTATGGTAATTTTGGGCCTTATACACCGGGTTTTATTATTATACCTTATGGAGATGCTGAAGAATTAGAAAATATAATATTAGAAACGGGACCTGAAAAAGTAGCTGCTTTTTTAGTTGAACCAATTCAAGGAGAAGCTGGCGTAAAAATTCCTCCAGAAGGATATCTAAGAAAGGTAAGAGAAATTTGTACAAAATACAATGTATTGATGGTTTTAGATGAAATTCAAACCGGATTTGGCAGAACTGGAGAATTTTTTGCTTGTGATCATGAAGATGTGAAACCAGACATGTTATTGCTAGGAAAAGCTCTAGGAGGTGGGGTATATCCTGTGTCTGCGTGTGTTAGTACAAAAGAAATTATCGGTCCAGATGTTATAACTCCAGGTACTCATGGTAGCACCTTTGGTGGAAATCCTTTAGCTGCCGCTATTGGAATGAAATCAATAGATATCCACTTACGCGAGAATCTTGCTGAACGAGCTAAAGAAATGGGGGCTTATTTTATAAAAAGATTAAAAGAAGTTGCTGAAAAACAAACTAAAATTCCAATTAAAGAAATAAGAGGAAAAGGTTTATTAATCGCTGTTGAATTTACCGAAGATGCTAGACAAATTGTCGAAGAACTTAAGGATAATGGAATTTTAGCAAAAGATACACATTCAACAACAATTCGATTTGCCCCTCCCCTGGTTATTACAAAAGATGATATTGATTGGGCAATTGGTATTATTGAAAAAGTATTTGTAAAGCAATAAAAATTAATTATCTAAAAGAATATGAGTTCCAGCTTTTCCTTCTAAAGCATCTTTAATTTTATCTATTGAAGTAATAATTGCTTTTTCTCCCCCTGCTTCCATAAAATTAATTACTGCTTGAATTTTTGGGCCCATACTTCCAGCAGGGAATTGATTTTCTTCCAAATATTTTTTAGCTTCAGATACAGACAGTTTTTCTAGATCTTTCTGATTAGGAGTTCCATAATTAAGAGCAACTTTCTCAACATCAGTAGCAATAAGAAGAATCTCTGCGCCTACTTGTTCAGCTAATTTTGAACTAGCAAGGTCTTTATCTATTACTGCTTCGACACCATACAACCTTTTTGCTTCTTTTATTACAGGTATACCTCCTCCACCACACGCTATTACAATCCAACTTCCTAATTCCATTAACTTCTTTATTTCACGCCATTGATAAATTTTTATTGGTTTAGGGGAAGGAACAACCTGACGCCATCCTTTAGCTGTCTTCACTTGACCTTGTTTTGTACGAACAGGGTACGCAGGACCAATTGGTTTAGTAGGATTCTTAAAAGCAGGATCTTTAGAATCAACTTTTACATAAGTTAAAACTGTGATGAAAAGCTTTTCTTCATCGAGTTCTATTTTCATAAGCTCTTCATCCAATGTACTCTCAATCATGAAACCAATCTGGCCTTGAGTTTCTGCTACTAATATTTGTAAAGGCATCTTAATAACATGGAGAGCGGCTTCTTGTTGTAGGAGGAGTGAGCCCACCATGGGCCCATTACCATGTGTGATGATGATCTGATAATCTCGAGAGAGCTCCGCAATCTGCCCAATTGGAGCTCTTAGATTATTCAGCATTTGCTTGACAGTTCCCTCTTCACCTGGTCTGATAAGGGCATTCCCACCAAGAGCTATAATTAGAGTCTTCATAAAGATTGTGTCTCAAGATATAAATTTTATAATTTAATAAATCTTTTAGACAGTAAACATTTAAAAATTTTATTAACGATTATTTTCATGATTAGATTCAAATCTTAAAATCTTTACTTGATTTATGCGAGAGTTTATACTTAATAAGTATATCAAATTAAGGTTGGAAGATGGAAAGACAAATATTTATGTTAATAATGAATTATTCCGACAATGCAAATATTTATTAATACATATCCCCAAAGAAAACCTTGGTTATATCAAGAGTTTAAATTCGATAGATGAAGCAGAAGAAATCTTAGATATTTCACTTAAAGAGAGTTCACTATCATCATTTAATATTACTCCAGACCAAGAATTCTGGGCTCACTGCTCCAACTTGCAAGCATGGGCAGAGAATGATTACGATACTCGATTGCTTCATAGAACAATTGCTTTTCCATTACTTAAAAAATTAGTGGAATTAGGAGATTCCTATGCTGAAATTACTCTAAAAGAGGAAATAATAAAACGGTTTGAAAGTGGACATCCATCTGTTATTAAGTATCTAATAAGTGAAGGGTATATAAAAGAATATTTAAAAGAAGAATTATTAGATTCATTTCTAAGTATGAATGAAATTGACGCTCTAAAAGGAATAGGAAAACTTATTAATAGAGAACCAAGAATCGTGGAAGGAAGTAGATTTTTTGATCAACCGTTATCACCTCAGTATTCATTAGTTTTTAAAAAGAAAACATTATCAGGACTTGATTTAAGATTTAATAACTTAAAAGAATTCCCATCGTTAATTTCACAATTTAGAGATCTAGAAAAATTATATTTAGATGATAATTCCAACCTAATTTTATGTAATTTAAGATTAATTAAATATATAAAAATTGTGTAATTTAATCACTATTGATAAAGCTGGTTGCAATGGAAAACGTAGGGAGGATTAAGCTTTTTTTTTAATCATAACACTAATTTAATCAAAAATATTCGAAAAATGTGGTTGGATTATTAAAAGAAAAATGTTTTAGTTTTTCTAGACCGGTCCACCATCTATAATCGACCAATTAAAACTACTAATAATATTCGCTCTTGCTGTAGCAGCGAGACTTGGACTCTTACTATATTGAGAATTACCTCCATTAAATGAGACTCCATTTTGCAAGGTTAACGCCGACCATCCAATCAATAAATTATCATAATTAAGTGTCGATAATGTTACACCTTGGAACATTGAATCCATTTCTGTAACGCTTGAAACATTCCAGGAACCAATGTCTTGGTTGAAGGAAGTAGCACTAGCGAACATTAACTGCATATTTGTAACGCTTGAAACATTCCAGGAACCAATGTCTTGGTTGAAGAAAATAGCACTAGCGAACATTAACTGCATATTTGTAACCCTAGAAACATTCCAGGAACCAATGTCTTGGTTGAAGGAAGTAGCAGCGAACATGTACTGCATATTTGTAACCCTAGAAACATTCCAGGAACCAATGTCTTGGTTGAAGGAAGTAGCACTAGCGAACATGTACTGCATATTTGTAACGCTTGAAACATTCCAGGAACCAATGTCTTGGTTGAAGGAAGTAGCACTAGCGAACATTGACTGCATATTTGTAACGCTTGAAACATTCCAGGAACCAATGTCTTGGTTGAAGGAAGTAGCACTAGCGAACATGTACTGCATATTTGTAACCCTAGAAACATTCCAGGAACCAATGTCTTGGTTGAAGGAAGTAGCATCCCTGAACATGAACTGCATATTTGTAACCCTAGAAACATTCCAGTTGCCAATGTCTTGGTTAAAGGAAAAAACCTCATAGAACATATATTGCATATTTGTAACCCTTGAAACATTCCAGGAACTAATGTCTTGGTTGAAGTAAAAAATATTTCGGAACATAGAGCTCATGTCTGTAACGCTTGAAACATTCCAGTTGCCAATATCTTGGATGAAGTGATTAGCACTATAGAACATGTAGCTCATATTTATAACCTTTGATGTGTCCCATTCATTCATTCTTTTTACTTTATTAATAGAACTGCAACCTCTAAAAGCACTATAAAAATTAGATGTTCCTGTTAAATTTAAAACATCACTGGCTGTAATCTTCAGATTAGAACATCCATAAAAATAGGATCCTGCATTTCCAAGTCGTAAAACATGCCATTCTTGAATTTCAAGTAGTTTTAATCTATCTCCACCATTATTAAAACTCCAACCAGTAATTGTTCCGTTTATTCTAATCGTGTAAACACCTTCTGAAGAATATGTATGCGTTTTTTCTGCTTGGTTCCAGCTCGTTATCGTGTCGTTAGTTTCATCACCCCAATTGACCGTAAAATCATAGGTTCCTCCTGATTCCAATGGTAATTTGATTTGATTGGGAGTACTCGAACCCAAACTTATTCGTGACGTGTCCCATTTTGTTCTAAAATTGTACTCAATTGGATTATCTGAAGTTCCTTTTGGGAAAAATAAAAAAACAGCAACAATAGAACTTACAATTATGAGGGGTACTAATAAAAATAAAATTATTTTTTTTTTAACCATTTTTTAATCAATCACATTTTTATTGTTAAAATAGTTCATGTTTTAATTTAATACCAAGATTTATAAATCTCTTTGATTAGATTTGAAAAAAAAGGAGTTTAAAAAATTTTTATTTATCTTGATTTTTGATTTTTTCAGCAAGTTTAGTAATCAATTCTGTGTTTTTCTTAATTTCTTTGCTCAATTGCTTTTCCATTTTCTTTTTATCTTCAATAAATTCTTCAAGAACCTTGTTTAGTGCATCGTTTTGCTGTTCTAACTTCTCTACTTTTTCATCTAATTTGCTAATCTTTGCATTCCCATTACCTAAAAGCGTTGCTACTTCAATATTTTCCACGTATTCCTCGACAAATTCATCAATATCTGCAAAACGCAATTTGTATGAGACAGAGATTTCTCCTTTATTTATAGTCTCTTGCTAATTTCGCAATTTGACTTATAGGAACTCTCAAATTTCGAAATTGCTCTTCTGTGGTACCTTCTTCTCCAAATTTAATTAATGCATTCCCACCAAGTGCAACAATCAGAGTTTTCATAGAAAATCAATCACACATTTAATAGAAAAATAAGATTATCTTGCTTTTTATTTAAAATTTTTTTCATACACCAAGATTATTCTCGAATAGTGGATTCAAAGATGCTATTCACTTTTTTATTCTTTTCTTCCAATCTTTTTGTGAATCAGATATACCAGAAGTAGGGATATCAAAAATTTCCGTCTCTCTTGGAAATTGACAGTATAGAACTATTTTTCTTGCATTTATTCGCATACCATATTCTGGTTCAAATTTAACACCCATTTTTTTTCTTTCATTTGTAGGGAATTTTTTTCCATTAAGCTCTACCCCCCCGATTACTCTTTTAAATCCAATAGTAATTTGTCTTAGATTTCGTAAGTTTTGTAAACCTTCTATAACAGTGAAATTATTTTTTGTAAGATATAAAGTTTTTAAATTAGTTAAGTTTTCAAGCCCTTCAATTTTAGAGATTTGATTATTTGAAAGATCTAAGCCTTCTAAATTTTCAAGTGTATCAAGACCGCTTACTTTTGTTATTTGATTTAAACCTAGACTTAAATATTTTAGGTTCTTAAGACTCTCAAGCCCCTTTATGTCTGTAATTTGGTTTTCTCTTAAATTTAGACGCTTTAAATTAGTCAAGTTTTCAAGACCTTTAATTTCTCGTATTTGATTACAACTTAAATTTAAATTAATTAAATTCTGTAATTTATCAAGTCCTTCAATCTCTAGAATATTATTCTTTTTAAGTTTTAACTTCTCTAGACTTATCAACCAATCTAAGTTTTCAATTTTTGTTATAGCATTTTTTTTTAGATCTAATTTCCTTAGATTTGTAAGATTACCAAGCCCCTGAATCTCAAACATATTGGTGATGCCCATATTCTTTAAAGACAATTTTCCTCTTTTAACTTTATTTTTGATTCCTTTAGTTATTATGAAGCTCAATTGGTTCACCTATTTTTTTATTATGTACCTTAAATTAATATTGAATAATTTCAATACCTTCAATTATTTCAAAATACTTAAAATATTGATCTATATAAATCTTTTAAATTGAATTTAAAGCTAAAATTTATCTCGTAGAAAGAGCATTATTGCTTTTTGAATATGTAATCTATTTTCTGCCTGATCAAAAACAATAGATTGAGGACCATCAATTACATCAGTTGTTTGTTCATATTCCCTCATAGCGGGTAAACAATTCATAAAAATTGCATCTGTTTTTGCTACTTCCATAACTGATAATGTAACTTGATAATGCATAAAAGCTTTTTTCCGCTTTTCTTCTTGTTCCTGTGGTATTCCATAACTCATCCAGCTGTCAGTATATATAACATCAGAATCTCGAGCAGCTTCTATAGTATCATGAACAACTTTTACCTCAGCGCCGGTTTCTTTAGAGATCTGAGAAACTTCATCTAGTACAGTTTGTTCGGGTGAATATTCTGGAGAATTAGGGCAAGCTACATCCATTCTCCAGCCGAATAATGCACACATTCGCATTAAATCATAAGTAACATTATTATAAGCATCACCAAAGTAGGATAATTTCATTTTCTCTAAATGAGTTTTTTTCTCTTTAATGGTTTGAAAATCACCAAGAATTTGACAGGGATGCGCAAAATCATCAAGCATATTAATAACCGGTACATCAGCATATTTAGCTAAATCCCAAATATCTTGTCTTTTGAAAACACGAGCAGCTATTATATTAACAAATCGAGAAGCGACTTTTGCTGTATCGGAAATATTTTCCTTTTTACCTAAAGGAGAATCTTTTATTGAGTAAAAAATAGCATGTCCTCCTAATTGTTGCATGCCTGTCTCAAAAGATATTCGAGTTCTTAAGGAAGGTTTTTCAAACAGCATCAGTAAGGTTTCCCCTTCTAAAGCAGAACTATATTTTTCAGTATTTTTCTTGATCTCAATTGATTTATCAATAACCTTCTCACATTCTTCTTTTGAAAAATCTGATACTTTTAAAAGATGTCGAACCATTTTTAGTATTTTAAAATTTTTAATTCCAATTGAGTATAAAAAAGAAAGATTAGATTTAAATCAAGATATGTGCTTATTCGATTTTATTTTAATTCTTCTTCCACACCAAAATCGCGTTTATAAGAAAGAGTATCTAAGATCTCATTATCTCTTGAAGTAGTTTTTTCTGTTAAGACACGACTTAGAAGTTCTCCTAATCCAGGGCCCAACATAAATCCCTGCCCACACATTCCAACAGCATTAATATATCCTTCAATTTCACTAATTTTTCCGACAATAGGGTTTCCATCTAGTGTCATAGGGTATAAGCCACGCCAAGTCCGCCTTATTTTTATGTTCCTTAAACGTGGGAGAAGTTTTATCATTCTCTTTGAGATTTGTGGTAAGAATGAGCTTGTTTCCCTACGATCCATACCTAGAATGCTTGGACTAGGAGTTAAACAAAAAATAATTTTACCTTCTTTATTTTGGTAGAAATAATAATTTTTTGAGTCTCCACATTTTGGATCAGAGCATGGTCTAATATCTACAACCATTGGTGAAAAGAATTTTTTTACTGGTTCTGTTATTCCTGCTTCATGTGAATCTGGTTCTACAGGAATGTCGATTCCAATTAATTTACCAATATCTTTTGCTTGAGCTCCAGCACTATTAATAATTGATTTAGTTTGGTATTTTCCTTTTGTGGTCTTAACACCAATTATTTTATTATTTTTGGTAAGAATATCAATAACATTTTCATCAAAGTGATATTCTGTTCCCAAATTTTTGGAATATCTATAAAAGGAATGTAGTGATAACAAAGGTGATGCATTCCCGTCTTCAAGGCTATAAGTTCCTCCTAATAATCCATCTTCATTAATACCGGGAATTATTTCCTTTATCTTTTCCTTATCAACATAATTAATATTCAAATTATAACTTCTTTGAAGTTTTACTGTTTCTTTTAGTAATTGTTCATGTTCTTCGGAATATGCTAGAAAAGTATAACCTCCTTGATCCCACCAAATATCATCTCCATATTTTTCTTCCCAACTAGAAAAAATTTCTATTGATCTTTGACACAACCAGATTTTTCCTTTATGAGAATGAGTAGCTCTAATACCTCCAATAGCATGTTTATTATCTGCTTGAGCAACTGAAGGCAGAGAATCAATGACTAGCGTTTTAAGTCCATCATTTGCTGTTGCTAAAGCCGTAGGAACACCAACACTGCCAGCACCAATAATAATTACATCATATTCAACCATCTACAGCTCCTCCTTTTTATCTTTAGCATTGGCGAATATTCCCATTGGAATTTCTATAAACAATGGACGTTTTTTACCAGGAGTAATATCATCAATAGATACCCCTTCTTCTCGAAATATTCTCTCAATTAGAGGAGTACAAGTTTTACCGCCACAAGCCCCCATCCCTACTTTTGTTAAGGCTTTCAATTCATTGAAATCTCTGACTCCTGAACGTATCCAGTTTCGAATTTCACCTACTGATACACGTTCGCACCTGCAAACTATTGTTTCATCATCTGTCAATGATTTTTGATATATATCTATTGGTTCAATATATTTAGTTTCATAATTCTTAATTGCTACAGCTTGTTTTGCTATTTCTGAAGGTAGCCTAATAGTGATTAGTTGGGTTTTAGGAAATTCTTTTAATATTCGGGATCTATGAATTTCAAATGCTCCTAATTCCTTTTCATTACTTACAACAATAACTTTTTCCCCTTTTTCTAATTTCGCCTCAGTAAGCTCAAAAGGAAATGTTACTAACGGAAAATCCTTATCTTTTCGATAATCTAATAGAACAACTGCTAATCCTGGACAAACAGCAACACACTTACCACATCCAACACAATCTTGCTCTCCCTTAAAATATGGTAATTGCGTTATTACATTATCAATAGTTTCAATTTGCTGTTGATCACATACAGTCGTACATGGATTACAAGGAATTTCTTGATTACAATAGAATACTGGATATATTCCTTCTTCTTTAAATTTAATTTCTATGTCGATAGGATGAGGAGGTTTGGCTTTCATAACTTCTGCAAATTTATCTAATTGATTAATATCTTCAGAAATTTTGATTCCAATTTCTTTAAGGATTTTTAAAGCTTCAATTTTTCCGGTAAATATTGCAGCAGAAGCTTCTGCTATTTCTTGAGCATCACCAGCTACCCAAAACTTAAATCCAAATTCTTTTGCTTTATAATAAAATTCATCAACAGGATTCAGTCCTACAGCAATTAAAATGGTATCACAGGCAAATGTTCTTTCAGTTCCTGATATAACATTGAAATTTTTATCGATTTCTGCAATTGTTATGGATTCTACACCTTTTTCCCCATTAGCTGAAACAATTGTATGGCTTGTATAAATTGG
Source organism: Promethearchaeia archaeon (assembly GCA_029856145.1). Classification (GTDB taxonomy): domain Archaea; phylum Asgardarchaeota; class Lokiarchaeia; order Sigyniarchaeales; family SOKP01; genus Loki-b32. The sequence continues at coordinate 25,756 of JAHQWK010000025.1, read as the reverse complement.
AACACCTAACCTTCGAAGTTTGTCTTCATGAACTTTATATCCTCCACAATTGGGTAAAGCTTCAATTAGACCTACAACGTCTATACCTGCTTGAATTGCATGATAGCCAGCAATTAAACCTACATTACCTCCTCCAACAATGAATATCTTATCTGCCGCTTTTATTAAATCACGGTTAACTAGAGTTTGAAAAGCTCCAGCACCATAAACTCCTGGTAATGTATTTCCAGGAAATACAAGCATTTTCTCTCGAGCGCCAGTAGCAATCAAGAGGTATTTAGGTTTGACTAGTACATATGTATCATTATTTTTCAAAATACCGGTTAACCCATCGCTAAATACTGCTAAACAAATACTATTAAGCCAGACTTTAACATTCGATAAAGCTTCAACAGATTCTCCCAAAATTTTTGCTATATCTATACCTCGTTTACCAGCATAAACATCTTCTTGTGAGCCGAAAAATTTATGAGTTTGAAGAACTAATTTACCTCCAAGTTCAGCTTTATCATCTATTAAGATCACTTTAACATTATTTTCTCCCAAGCTTTTAGTAGCTGATAATCCTGCTGGACCCGCACCAATTACGAGTACTTCAATATCAACAATATCAGAATCTCCTACAGTTACAACATTATCCTCAGGGGGTAGCTCTGGTAATCCATTACAACTTTCTATTAACATTCCCTCTTTAAGAGGTGTCATGCATGCTTTTACGGGTATTCCATTCACAATAACATTACATTGAGCACATTGACCATTAGCACAAAATATGCCCTGCGGACTGTTATCTTTAACATGATGGCCAAAAATCTTAATTTTATTTAAAAAGAGTGCTGAAGATATAACCATTCCTTCAAATCCAGTTAATTGTTCCCCATCAAATGTAAAATTAATCTTTTTTCTGTCTGGTATCTCTAAAATAGGATGTTTTGTTATATCTTCCATTTAGATTCTTCTTTTTAATTATAAATTTATTTTTTACTACAATAGCTTTAAATTAAAGATTTGTAATATATTAAAATTTTGTTGATGGCTTATTATTAAAAAGCTTTTGTGAAATTGATAACGCACAATATTTTCCACACATCGAACAGACATCTTCACTAATGGGATGCTTTTTTTGAGGTTCCGTAGGATCAACGCTATGTTCAAATTGTTTTTTCCAATTTTTTTGAAATCGGTATTTAGAAAGATGAAGGTCATCATTAAATAAATAATTTAATCCAAATTTAAAAGAATCCCCAACATGAGCAGCAATACGACAAGATATTAATCCCTTTTTAATATCTTCGACGGTAGGTAAACAAAGATGTTCCGCGGGGGTAATGGCACATAAATAATCTGCGCCAAAACCTGAGGCAAAGGCTCCTCCAATAGCAGCTGCAATATGATCGTAACCAGGAGCAAAATCTGTTGGAATTGGTCCTGATACAAACAAAGGTCTATTATTTGTAATTTTTTTATATAGTTTTAAATATTTTATTAAATCCTTAGCCATTATATGACCTCCTAAACTTTCAATAATTACTTGTACTCCCTTTTTATTTGCTTTTTTCGCAAGTTTTGAATTGAGTTTTATTTCTGAAAATTGAAATTCATCTATTTTATCATGTATACATCCACTTCTCATAGCATTTCCTAAATTTAATATCGCATCATATTCATTTAGAATTTCGAGGAGCTTGTCAAAATTTTTTAGAAATGGGTTTTCAACTGAATTATTGACCATATAAGCTGCTGTATATGAGCCACCTTTAGAGACCATTCCCATTAACCTCTTTCCTTTCATTCGATTTAAATCTTCAAGACTAAAGCCAGAATGGATAACTAAAGAACTTATCCCATCCTTTAAATGATTTTCAATAACCTTAAAGATTAAATCGTCAGTTATACCTTCAATTGAGTTTGCTTCTGTAAGAACTTGATATATCGGTACAGTAGTTATTGGAACAGTTGAGATATTTAAAATCTTTTTCCTAATTAAATCAATTTTACCTCCCATCGATAAGTCTGATAATGTATCTGTTCCAAATTTCTCAGCAACTTTAACTTTTTCTAATTCTGTATCGACATTAACCAATGATGTGGATGTACCTATATTAACATTAATCTTTGTCCTAAAAGGAAAACCAATACCCACTGGTTTGTTATTTATTCTTTTTATGATTACAGCTTGACCTTTTGAAACTGCTTTTAAAATTGTATTTATATTTACTTTTTCGTCCTTGGCAATCTGTCTAAAATCATCTGTGACTTTTTTTTTTAAAGCATCCTCTAAAATAGTCATATTCTTTCAAGCAAAATATTAAATTTCTTATTAATTGAATAAAAAAGTAAAATTAATTAAACCTTTATTAATTTGGCTTATAATTCGTTTTAAAGAAAATTGGATATAAGATTAAGATTTGAAAATTAATTTAGAAAATTAGTGTATTGAAATTACTGGTGGGGTTGTATAATTTTAATAAGATCATCAAAGTCAATTCTTAATTCTCTCACTTTTTCTATTGTAGGACAACCATTTTGATTCCATCCCCTTTCTTTATATACAGCATCTTGAAGTTTTGAATATTGTTCCTCACGTTACTTTCTTAGAATTTTTATCTTATCCTCTGTAGTTTTATCAGAGATATCAAATCCTAATTCTTTAAGTTGATTATCATATCTTTCTAGACGGCTTTCATATTCTAATGGTGTCACAGGTCCCATTGCTCTATAAGGTAGATTAGAATCTCCCTCACGTAATCCTTGTCCTAGTCGTATATTAAAAATTCTTTGGAAGTTGTAAACTCTTTCTGACATGGTAATCAGATCATCTGGAGTAGAATTCCTTCCTATAACAGCTGAGAAATATTTAGCATACAATTTCACATGATCAGGAATTTTCGCGCGAACTAACTCTCCCGTTTTAGGATCTTTAATTGGGTATTCTCTTTGGCTTAATGGTTGGATATCGTTCCAGGGGAGCTTACAGAGTCCATTTAGCGAAAACCAGGTCCTCCAATAAGGGAAGTAACGCAGAGCTTTAGCTTTATCTTCGAAAGTCGGAATTGAATTTCTAATCGCATCATCAAAAATAAGCCAAGCTTCATCATGTTGCGGTCCTTTATTTGTTAATCCATATCCACCTTGTTGCGCCAAGGATTCTTTAGTGACATACTCAGAAAACTCTAAACCTTTATGTTCCATACCAATATCTTGTACAAATTGAGGGTTCGCTCCAAAGTTTTCAACAAAATATTTTTTCATATATTTAATACCCTTTCCAACTATAACTCCAAATCCTTTACCTTTAGCCATGTGGTGAATTAACTCAACTGCAGCTTCTACATCTCCGAAATTTAATTCCAATCCTCCAGTCCTTTCTTTATTTAAGATACCCGCTTCGAAACATTCCATTACAAAAGCTATTCCTGTCCCTACCGAAATTGTATCTAAACCGTATGTATCGCAGTAAAAATTTACTTCTAGAACCCATTTTGGGTCCCAAACGCCCCAATTTGACCCACATCCAGCTATTGTTTCGTATTCTGGGCCGTCAACAATCAATTTTTGACCTTTGAATGGACCGGTTAAAACTTCGTGGCCTTCTGAGTAATGAGAACAGCTAACTGTGCATCCAATCCAACATCCATCCCCTCCTTCTTTTCCAGAATATATCTCTCTCATTATCTCTCTACTATACGGGATATCTTTTCCACTAATTTCTTTGTGTCTTCCGAAGCGATAATTTTCTGTTGGTAAAAGGTCAGTAACATTCATGATGTCGGGAAGATGCCCTGTTCCAACTCTACGCATTTCGTTTTGTATTGGGTCAAGTTTAATTATTTCTTGGTTATACATTCTTCCAATTTTTCTAGCCTCTTCTAAATCTGCCGGGTTATTTGATTTGACAGTAACCTTTGGAGAATGACACACTAAAGCCTTTATTTTCTTATCTGCAAAAACAGTACCAATTCCACCCCTCCCAGCTTGTTTGTACGACGCCCATTTCCGCCCAGGAATAAACCAAGAGAAGTTTAACATGCCCCAATTAGAATGCTTTGCCGCAGGTCCAGAACTTACTACTGAAACACGTGGTTTTTCAGCATCATCTTTAGCATATTTTTCTGTCAATTGTTGAGTGAGTTCATGGGAATATTCAGACAATCCTTCAGAATCTTCTACTTCTTTAATTTGAACTAATCCTTCTATACCATCAATATAAATAATTACGTCATTTTTTGCTTTTCCTTGTATTTCTAATGCATCAAATCCCGAAAATTTAAGGTATGGTCCGAAATAACCTCCGACATTAGAATCCATAATAATTCCTGTTAAAGGCGATATCGAGGTAACAATTGATTTTCCAGAGCCAGGATAAAATATACTCCCACCTAATGGCCCTGAAGAAATGCAAATTTCATTCTCAGGATCATCCCATTTAACTATGCGATCTTTTGGGATAGAATCCCACATTAACTTTAAATCAAAACCCTTTCCCCCAATAAATTTCTCTTTCATCTCATCAGAGACAGACCTAATAGTAATCTCATTTATAGAAAGATTGATGTATAAAGTCCGATTTGCATAGCCTTTTTGGACGTCTTGGATTTCATATTTCTTTTCCGCTAAAATCATAGATTTTCACTCTATTAAGTTCTGATTATTAAATTAAAATCATTATTTCGAACTATGGATGATTTAATGAGACTTTAGAATTAAATATTATTTAAATGGATTTAAAATAGAAATTTAAAAAAAAATTTAAAATGTTCTTAAGTTGCTTTAATCTTAATAGAGTTGTCATAAATCATTCTAGCTAACTCGTTAGCCCATTTACGAATCTCATCCCAATTTCTTGAATCGTAAACTCCTGGCTCTGTTTCTTTAATTCCCGCCGGGATGAAATTTTCTTTTTCTGCGTCTAAAAATTTTCTATAAATTTTACCCATCTGATTATAATCCCAGATACCTCCAAACATGGTCATAGAGATTGGATTCAAATTATATTTAGAAGCTTTATCTTCAAGATATTTTTTAGTAATTCTAATAATTTCATCATGTTCTCCTTTATATTCCATGAGTGCTCGCGCTCCTGAAGACACGAAGATTGCCACTTTCTTTTTCTTGAGCTCACTGCTAAACTTGTTTAAAAATGCTTTAGCTTTACTCGTCCACATTTCCATTTTCATTCCACTCCCAATTATAACAAGTTCATAGTTTGTTATATCTTTGATCTTCTCTTTTTTGAGATTGACAACTCTTACCTCAAGTCCTTCATCTTGAAGAACTTTAGCAATTTCTTCAGCGGTACTCGTCGTTGCTCCATAACGAGTACCATAAGCAATTAATACTTGTATTTTTTCCATATTTTTTCCATCTTTTTACAAATTTTTTTTTTCTCCAGCAATACCTTGTAATAACACGTCAATCGAGTATTGAAGATATCCCTCAGCGGTGATACCATACGTCTCTAAGAGTAATTGATTTACGGGAGATAGATGTACTATAGCCTCAATGGCAGAACCCAAGAACATTACTGTCTGTATTGGATCTAAGTCCTTTCTTATTGTACCATCCTTAATTCCCAAATTGACAGCGTCCGTTAACATACTAAGTAATTCTTCTTTTAGTTGGATATATTCTTCGGCATTTTCAATTTCTGCATCATGATCCTCGTCGTTTTGAAGCATTTTCATAAAACGAGGGGCTCTAGTTGAAAGGTTAAGACGATAATAATCTGAGTGAATTTGTGAATAATTAAAGTAAGCTCGAATTATACTCATTAATTTTCCTAATCCAGTAGTCTCACTTTTTTCAGCATTTTTAAATGTATCCCTTAGCATAACCACGCCTTTTATTACTACAGCAAAAAACAATGATGGTTTATTTTTAAAATACAAATAGAGCGTCGTTTTAGAAAGCTCTAAATCCCCAGCGATATCATCCATGGAAACCTCATCATAGCCTTTTTTAAAGAATCTATTTTCAGCGGCTTTGAGTATATCGTTATGACGCTGTAATTTTTCGCGTTCTCTTCTAGATAATTTGGAAATCTTTATTCACCACTTTCAACTTAATTATTCCTTTCATGTTAGTACAAGTCATTTATTAAGTTTACTAATAGTAATTATCTTACCGTCAGTAAGTCACTTACTATCAGTAAGTTTTACTATATAAATCTTATGGTCAGAGAAATAGATATTAAATTTAAAATTCAATTTATTCAAACAAGACGGAGAGAAATCCAAGTTATCTGATAGAGATTCTTGGATCAAATTAGAAAAATTATTTCAACATTTCTTTTCAGAAAGTTAACTTTATTTGCTTATGGAAAAGCAGGACTTACAAATTACTATTGGGAGAACAACCAATTAGTTACAAAGGATTAAGATATACATGATTCCTAGGAATAAAATGTTTTTCATACCCATAAATTATGTGAAAAGAAATAAATGATGATCAAATAATAATGAAGAGGCACATTTAATGACATTGAATTGCCTTTTAAATTAATATAATAAATTATTACTTCAGATTTTTCTCAATAAATTTATCCAGTACTTCTTCTATTGTTGGACTTTTTATAGCTTCGATATCGTAGCTAACTCTGACAATCGGTTTATTACTATTTATTAATTTTTCAAGATCTATTGGACTTCCATCAATGATAATTTCCGCTTCCGCATTATTCAGTGTTTCTTCCATATCCTTAATTTGTTGGTCATTATAACCCATTGCTGGTACGATGTCAGTTATTTGAGGAAACTCTTCAAATACATTCTTCATTGTTCCTGTAAGGTAAGGCCGAGGATCAACAATTATTGCTCCATTATTTTTAGCAGCAATATACCCTGCTCCGTATGCCATATTTCCGTGTGTAAGTGTTGGACCATCCTCGACAATTAGAGCTCGCTTTCCGCTTATATCCTGATTTCCTTCGATAGATACAACAGAATTAGTATAGATTCGAATTGCTTTAGGATTTAATTTATTTAAATTATCTTCGACTATCTTAACATCTTCTGGTTTCGCACTATTCATTTTATTAATGACAAAGGCATCAGCGGATCTAGCATTCACTTCTCCGGGATGATATCGTAATTCATGACCGGGTCTTAATGGATCGACGACTATGAACAATAAATCTGTAATATAAAAAGATATTTCATTATTTCCGCCATCGAAAATTATCACATCTGCTTCTTTTTCTGCTTCTCTAATAATTTTCTCATAATCTACTCCAGAATAAATAACTAACCCTTGTTCAATATAAGGTTCATATTCTTCACGTTCCTCAATAGTGCAATCATATTTATCTAAATCTTCATACTTTTCGAAACGCATGACATTCTGTTTAATTAAATCACCATAGGGCATTGGTTCTCGTATAGCTACAACGCGATATCCCTTACTTTTTAAATATCTATATGTGGCTCGAGAAACTTGGCTTTTTCCGCAACCAGTTCTTACTGCACATATAGCAACTACAGGTTTATTAGCTTTTATTTGTGTAAATTTTCCTGAAATTAAACGATAATTTGCTCCAGCAGCAAGAACTCTTGAAGCTTTATGCATAACCTCTTCATGAGAGACATCTGAATATGAAAAAACAACTTCATCTATATTCTTCTCTTTTATTATTTCTTCCAATTGTTCCTCGGAAATCATAGGAATTCCATTTGGATAGAGTTTTCCTGCAAGTTCTGCAGGATAAAATCTTTCAGCGCCTTCAATCGTCCCTACGTTTTGCTCTCCAGCGATTGTAAATGCAACTACATCATACTCTTCATTATCTCGAAATACGAGATTGAACACATGGTAGTCATTTCCAAGTGCTCCGATAATAACGACTTTTTTTTTCTTCATAGAAATTGACCATTCTTCTTACTTTCTTTAATTTATTATAATAATTAATTTGGGATTTGTAATAATAGTTATTGATAATAATATGGGAATGACAACCCACATACCTAAAGAATGGATTAATAAGAATTACATATATTATGTTTAATTATTTTTTGAATATGATTGATTCTAAAATATTATTAAACCGTTTTCCTATTATTATATTTAAAGGGGCCAATATTATTAATTTAAGAATTTAAATGGAAAGCGAATTAAATATTAATTTTAGGAAACTGGCAAGAGATTTTAAAGGAAGAATAGAATTAATGAAAAAAATACCAATTGAAACTTCAATATCTCTATTTTTCGAACTATGCAATTTTAATTTAAATAATTACATTAAAACTGAAAAACAGAGATATCCGAGTAAATCCATTAAAGAAATCATGATGAGTATGTATAAGTTCAATAAAAAAATAAAAAGGATGTAATTGATTATGGAAGTCAGGTATGAAAAAGCATTTTTCCAAATAATTACTTTTTTAGAAAAAATTGAGAGAGAATTTGGTATTAAATATTATTTAGTTGGGGGAATTTTAGTTAGTATTTATTCTGAGACGAGATCAACCCAAGATATTGATTTTGTTGTTGATATTTATTCAGTTAATCATAATATTGATACATATATTGAACTGTTAAAAAAAAATGAATTTTATCCAATACAAGACTGGATTTCAACATCAAAAACAGCTAAAGAACTCCAGTTGTTACAGTTTTTAGATAAGCAACAAGTGATTAAATTTGATAATTATATCATTTATCGAAAAAGTTATAGTAAATATAAAAAAATTGGACCACTTGGTCTAAAGCGAAGGGTCAGAATCAATTTTGGAGGATTAGAGTGTTGGGTTGCCTCGAAAGAGGACTATATTTTAAGTAAACTTGTATTTGGAGGTTGGCAAGATTATACTGATGCATTGGGTTGTTGGTTACGTTATCAAGATGAACTAGACAAGGAATATTTAGGATTAACTAGCAAGGAACTTGAAATACAACGAGAATATGCATTATTAAAATCTGGAGTAGATGATCCAGATGATTTTTTCAAGCAATTAAAGGATGAATGACAAATTATACATTTCTTTTTAATTAAACATTCTTTTGGTCCTTAAATTTATTCCTCGCTTCCTCGAAATTTATTTTACTTCTTGTCCTTGTTAATTTAACTCCATCCAGATTCCATCAAAATGAAGCCGAGAATTGAATATCCTAAAAATCAAAGATAGTTATAAATATATGTATGTATATGTGTATACATATGACTTCTAAGAATATTAGTATTACTGAGGATGTTTATAATAAACTACTTAAAATTAAGCACGACAATGAAAGTTTTTCAGAGCTATTCTTAAGGCTCTTAAAAATACAGAAAAATACACTTGAAAAATCTTTTGGAGCATGGGACCTTTCAGAGGAGGAAAAGAAAGAGATTTGGGTAGGAATATCAACTCGTAATGAAAGAAATTGGAATAAATCAACTTTAGAGGATTTAAAATGATTCTTCTAGATACTTCTGCATGCGTCGATTATTTAATTGGAAATAAAGAACTCAAAAAAGCAATTGAAGATCACGAAGATCTGATCCACATTACTTCTATAACCGTCTATGAAATGAATATAGGGTTTGAAAGGACCAGACGTAAAATTTCTGAGAAAAGATATAAGCAACTTTACAAACCTTGGCTAGAATTTATAAATAGTATGGAGATCTTTCCTTTAGGATATAAAGAAGCTGAAAGGGCAGCCAAGATTTATGATTTCCTAGAATCTCAAGGTGAAAGAATTGCTGATAATGACATTCTTATTGCGGGTATCATGTTAACAAATGGGATTAAGGAAATAATCACCAGAAATGTAAACCACTTTGAAAGAATTGAAGGTATAGATATCATAAAATATTAGTAACTTTATAATAGGAGTATTCAGTTCCATCCCGAATCCATCAAAATGAAGCTCCATGGAATGCAAATCTTGAAAAATTTCTTAGAATTATAATCTCTTCCGTCATTAATTGAAACGTATTTAAATTTCATTTTATCTTTTTAAATTTTCTATTTTATCATGGCTAAAAGAAAAAAACGTGTAAAACGTGGTCATCCAATAGCAATTCTTATTGGTCTGCATAATAATGATGCTGTATTTTGGAGAATATTTAGTGAGACCATTAGGCTACACTTCAAAATAAATCGTGGAAGGAAGAGAAGAAATCAAAATAAAAAGCAATTATATCATTTTCATGAGGAAATCATTAATACATTAAGACCTATAATTAAAGAAGGTATTAGAAGTGTAATACTGCTCTCACCACCGAAAGAAGAATATTCAGATGAGTTTCTTAATCACGTTAATAAACATCATTCATGGCTATTAAAAAAAGGTGATAAACAAGTCGTTTTTTCTAAGATCATAGGTAATCAGGCGAAAACTCAAAAGGATGTATATTACCTAAAAACACAAGAATCTTTTAAAGATATCGTTGATGAAACCTCAAATCAAGAGGGGTTGTTGATATTAGAAGAACTGACAGAAACAATTAACAAAAATGAAAAGTTCTCAAAGATTCTTTATACTTGGAGAGAAATTGATCATGAACTAAGACTTGTAAAACAAAATCCTAATTTACCTAAGCCAAATTATATTATCCTAACTGAAGAATTTCTAAAAAATCCAAAAAATAGAAATAAAGCACATCGAATTTTACAAATCGCAAAAAATCTTGGGATTAAAACTAAAATCGTTAGCCAAGCATCCGAGGCAGGTGCTATTGTAGACCAATTTGGAGGATTAGTATGTTATTTTAAATAAAATTAAGTTAGCGGTAAATCTGGCTACTTAAAATCTATCTAGGGAACTGTTTTAGTACAGAATTGAATTAAATAAAAAAAATTATGAATTAAAAAAATTATTTAAATTTACTGAGGTATTTACTGATACACTTTCCATTTTTGCTCAAGATTAGGATTTTGAATTGTTTACATAATGTAGTTTGCAAAACTATCTATAGTAGTACTATTATCTCTTCCTGTTACTTTTAATTTTCTCTCATAAATTGCACATATCTCCAAAAAAGCCATCTCTAGTTTTTTAGCTTTCTCTACAAATCCAATATGATATGATTAAAGCAAACATTTAAACATAAAAGTTATCATGGTATTAGTAATTAAAAACTAAAAAAAATAAGAGTGAAAAAAGCGAAGAGATGGATCATACTCTTATCGTGGATATGAATTCACGATAGAAGATTCTTTCAAGGATTTTTCACTTTCTTATGAAAACTAATTTAAGTAAGGCGAATATAATGGCACCAACTGATTTTACAGCACTTAAAGGTGAAATTTTAGATCTTATTGCTAATAAAAAGCACGGAAATGTTGTAAAGAAGCTACTAGGGGGATTCAAGAAGCTAGAACCATCCGATTACGATGCTATGGGTGAAATCTTTAAGGCTATCATCCAAGCAGATTTGGAACAATTCAATGAAAAGATCTATAAAGGCTTTATGTTCATGGCATCTGCTAGATATGGCGCTAAACTGGTAGATTTCGAAAAACATTTCATTGAGAACTTTTGCAAGCTTCCTGGCGAGGAATTCATAGTAGTTGCCGAGGGATGGCTCCAAGATGACAATTCCGAAATCACTGGGATGCTTTATGTATCGAATTACAGAATTATTGCTTCTGGAAAGAAGGAAATCAAGCAAGCGAGACTAAGTGGAATGGGGCTGGAATTCATCCGGCTCGGATCATATGCCGTCCACAAGTCTGTATCAGATTCCATAGCAAAATCTATAGCGACTGACATGGAGGCTTCCAGTATCTTGAATTATGGTCATATATATCCATTTAAGGACAATTATGACATAGTAGAGAAGAAGATAAAAAAAGGTGTGATCAAGTACAAGGTAGACGTTCCTTTCACGGGTAAAAAAGGGAAACCACAAGTTTCTAATATGAATGTTACCGTGATAGTCAAGAAAGGTCCTAACATGGATGAAGATATAGCCAAGGTAGCAGAACTTCTCAAAAAAAATTCAAAAGGTTAAAAACTAGTAAATTCCATTTTTTTTTTCTCTTGTTCAAGTTTAATAGCTGCAAATTCTATTTGATTAATAAATTTTTAATTCATGATTTCTTATTGATCTATTGACAAAACTCTATGTTTCCTAACTCTTTCATTCTTTCTTCAATTTGTTGGGTAACTTTATAAGTATTACGTTTCCGTGGGCTTCCTATTATTGTAAGTATTTTCATTTTTCTTATTATAAAGTTTTCCTATCATTAAGCTTAACTCTCTCAACTTAACTTCTTAAGATATTCTGAATCAAGTGTTTTTTAATAAGATCTTTTTTATGTATATTTTATATAATACATTTTAATTAAGAGAGAGTTATGTTTATGCAAAAGAAAATAATCAAGTTGTTTGTCTTTATTATTTTTTGTTCATTATTTATTAATCCTATCTCAATAAGGGGCATAGAATATACTTCCACTTTTACCGAAATTGGCTCGATAGCACCTGGGACTGGCATTATTAATATGCGATTTATCGAGAATGATTTGGCTTTCCTTGCGGAAATTAATCGAGGCTTAACAATTTACAATATAACAGATCCTACTAATTGTTTTGAATTAGATTATTATTCTCTACCCATTGTGCATGATATTGAACTTGATCTTGAAAGAAAATTAGTATTTATTACTGCTTCAACAGGCGTAAACATATTTAATTTTAGTAATCCAAACCAATTAGAATTGCTTTCAGTCTACCTAAATTATACAACTTCAACATACATTCAACTGAAAGGAGAATTATTATTTGTTGGTGCTGAGAATCATGGTCTACAAATTGTCAATGTAACTGATCCAAATAATCCAATTATGATAGATAATTGGGTTGATGGCGTTGGTCATGTGGGTCCTGTTTATGTTTTAGATGATTTTGCTTTTGTTGGTACAAGAATTCCCAATATTATTGGCCCTCCTACTGCTATTGATTTAAAATTATTAGATATTAGTGATCCAAAAAATATCACACATCTAAGCACTGTTGATACTGGTGAAGGATATGATGGTGGTGCACCCAAAGCTCATTATCAAGATTTAGTTTATTTTAATGATTATACTAATGGATTGAAAATATTGAATTTCTCTGATCCCTTGAACATAAACGTTTTAGGGACATATTTTGATGGAGGATCAATAAATGATGTTAAACTTATTGATAATGAAATAGCATTTATAGCAGATGACGGTGAAGGTCTTAAAGTCATTAATTGTCTTGATCCCAAAAATCCTATCAAGATTGGATTTTACCATCACCAATGGAGAACTCTGAGAGTTGCTGTGAAAGATGATAGAGTCTATTTAGCTACTCTTGAAGGCGGAGTACGAATTTTAACTACAGGAATAATTACTAATGCAATCCCTATTCATCCTTTATTGATTTGTTGTAGCTTGACTATTGTATATATATTTCTTTTATATAGAATGATGAGAAATAAGAAAGTAAAAAAATCCTTTTAAAGTATCTCGACCAGTCATTTTTAAGTTTGGATAAAACTAAATTAAAAAATTATTTATTATTAGTAATTACAGTTTCGATAATTTTTCCATCTCGCATTTTTAACATTCTTTCAGCAAGAGCACCAACCATAGGATCGTGAGTGACCATTAAGATAGTTTGATTAAGCTCTAAATTAAGCTCTCGTAGTAATTTAATTATTTCCATACCCATTTTACTATCAAGTTCACCTGTAGGCTCATCAGCTATTAAGATGGAAGGTTCATTACACAATGCTCGTGCAATTGCAACTCTTTGTTGCTCTCCACCTGAAAGCTCTGAAGGGAGATGATCTTTCTTCTCACTTAGGCCTACAAGATCAAGAAATTTATTAACATTTCTTTCAATTTCTCGTTTGGTTCTACCTGCAAAAAGCATCGGAAGTTCCACATTTTCATAAGCTGAAAGAACTGGTACTAGATTATAAAACTGAAAAATGAAGCCAATTTCTTTAAGTCTTAAATTTGTGCGTTGTATATCATTCATATGAGCTATATTTGTTCTATTGATGTATACAACCCCACTTGTAGGATTATCAAGAGCACCAATCATATTTAAAAGGGTAGTTTTTCCAGAACCTGACGGTCCCATAACTGAAACAAATTCACCTTTCTTAATATCTATGCTAACACCATTCAATGCTCTAATTTCAATTCCTTCCGTAATATTATAAACTTTAGTTAAATTAAAAGTTTGGATCATTGTAGCAGGGCTTATTAATTCGTAATCTTTAACATCATGAAGTACTGATTTTATAAACTGAATTTCCCTCTTCTTTTTAGCTTTCTTCATTTTTTATACCTCCAATTCAGAATTTATAGATTTCTTTAATTGGTTTTCCTCCATTTTTTTCACTAATAAATTCTCCATCAGTAAGAGTTATAATCCTATCTGCTACTTCTGCTATTCTTCTATTATGGGTAACCATTAAAATTGATTCTCCAGCGTTCTTTAAATCAAGGAAAATTTTCATAATATTTGTAGTTGTCTCCGTATCGAGCTCACCTGTAGGTTCATCAGCAAGAATAATAAGAGGATCGTTAACCAAAGCCCTAGCTATCGTGACTCTTTGTTGTTCCCCACCAGACAGCTGAGTAGGTAGATGCTCCATTCGTTCCTCTAATCCAATCCTTTTTAACAGATTTTTAACCTTTTCTTTTCGTAATTTTGGATCTTTCTTATCAATTACCATCGGAAGCTCTACATTCTCGTAAGCTGTAAGGATAGGAAAAAGATTGTAAAATTGGAAAATTAAGCCAATCTTTCTCAATCGCATTTTTTTGTGTTGTTTATTGGTCATTAGCATTATATCAAGTCCCATTCCTTTAGCATCAACATTATAAATAATCTTACCTGAATCTGGGAAATCAAGAGCACCTAGGCAATTTATCAAAGTTGTTTTCCCTGAACCAGATGGACCTACGATAGCAATAAATTCACCTTTTCTAATTGTTAGATTAACTTTGTTCAAAGCTGTGATTGTGGAATTACCTATAGTGTACGTTTTAGTGAGATCTTGTACAGTAAGAACTATGCTTGGATCAATTTTAATCATTTTTGCCGTTGCTCTTCTTTCTTTATTCATCCTCACTTTTCCTCACTTTTTTCTTTTTAATTGACATTTTCTAAACCTCATTTTTTTAATTTGTTTCAATCAATCATCTTGTTCTCACCGCGTCTATGATATTCAAGTTTGCTGCCCATTTTGCAGGATATCTTGAACTCAAAATTACAGTTATTAAAACAGTCAATACCAAAATGCCAATAGTTAACCAAGGAATTGTCCAAGTAACTGCGAGAAATCCACCGGAGGGCATAGCTTCCACCATCAAAGATCCTTGAATTATACCTGCAAATATACCCGTAAATACACCCAAAAGTGCTAAAATTAATGTCTCTCCTGATATTGAACGAATTACCCCTTTTTTACTTAATCCTATTGATCTAAGCATACCTATTTCCCTTCTACGTGCCATGGTTGTAAGAAGACTATGAAGAGTTAACCCAATCATTGCAATTATTATAGCAAAGATAAGTAGACCATTCGTAATGAAAACGATTAAATTAATCATCGTCCTAAAAGTAGAACTCATAAATGATTTTGTAAAAGCAAATATTATAAGATAACCTCGATCTTCTATGTAATTAATTTGTTCTTCTAAAACATCTTCATCGTGCACTCCGACTTCCACCCACGTAAACCAGTCATAAACATTGGTCCTAATTGAAAGAGTCAAACTTTTAAGGTCAATTATTGACCAATAACCCCCTGCTATGAAATGTAGATTTTGTAACAACAAATTTTTATAAGTTGTTATATTTTCTGGGTGATCACAGTGAACTAACACTGAAGTTACCATATCATTAGAATAATCAGATCCTCTATAGTCAGAATATATAACATTTCTTGCTTTTTCGTAATTTATAAATATTGAATTTCCACTAATATCATAACCCAATTCAAAACCAGCATACCAATTGTATTTTTCGGTATTATACAAAGTAGGTGCCTCAATAATTCCTATAATTTCAAATTTTGGCCAAAAATCTGGAGTTATTGTTGAATAAATTGACTTAGCTACTCCAAGCTTTAGGCTATCAATAGTTAAATTATAGTTACCATTATATGTGGAGTTACGACCAATAATTCTTAGTTTGAGATCTCCAATTGGATCAACATAATAATGGTTTAAATTGAAATTAAAAGTGTTATTATTCTCTATAATATTATTGATAGGTCCTAGGTTTTCAAATGTGTTAGTATAAATATTAAGAACTTCCAATTCTAGAGAATCGACAGTGGTGTTTACTGAAGTCTCTATGGTAACATTTATAGCTTTATATAAGTTAGTAGGCAGTAAATTCACTGTAATATTTAAAGCAAGCCACTCTCTATTACTTACATATGATAAGTATACGTCATCAGAAAAAATTAAATCTGTAGTAGTTCCTGATACTGATGTATAATTATTTATATAAGGGATAGCTGTAGTGATATATGGAAAACCTCCTGCAGAAATAGTTTCTAAATTGAATTGATGTGGAAAAATAGTTATATTATCACCAATTCCTATAGTAGGATTGTTTTTTATGAAAATTTCATCCACTACACATATATTTTCTGTCGTATTGAGTAGTTCTTCCATTGTAGATCCAACATATCCAAGCTTTTGGCTTACAAGATTATTATTTCCAAAGTATAAATCAGATCTAAGGTTTCCAGAAGAATTTGTATGAATACCCGCAACCGAACTTGCATAATCTATTACTGAACCGTTATAAGATACTGGCGTATAATAGTCCATTCTTGTGGTATAATATTCGATTCCACTAATACCATTTAGAATTGATTCCACAGTAGAAAAGGCGAACCAATTAGGTTGAACTAGATCAAACATAGGGTTTCCAGTTTGAGTTAATTGTCTGAAAACCAGATCAGTACCTCCACCAGGTAGATTTTTATTAGCAATTTCTTCGTAGATTTCCCAAGAGATAAACGTATTATAAGATTTTCCTTCACCTTGAACTCCCAAGAGATCTAGTGATGAAAACCCCTGAATGCTTCGAATAATTGCTGTAATTGTCATATTTACTATAAAAGTATCTTCATGTGCATTATAATCATCTGTATCAAGTATTGCAGTTAGATTTGCATAAGTTGTTCCTAGTGAAAATCTTACAGATAAATTTCTACCAACATTCAAATTATAATCATCAGCAAAATTTTCATCAATTATGATATTATTACCCATTTTAATTTCTTCCATCATTTCAATAAGAGTCATTGTTGTAGGGGAAATTATGGTAGTTTTAGTCAGATGTTCTTTAGCTTTTTCTGTGTCCAAAACATTTACCATAATAGTAGTATTATATTCTCGATCAAGTAAGCTATGTCCAATCCAATCATTATTTATTTGAATTTGTGCATTTTGATGACTTACTCCCATTACATCATCTACTCCTGATTGATTAAGGAGGCCTTCTTCGAAAGATCTGGGAGTATTGAAAGTGTATAGTCGTATATCAGCACCCATAAAGTCATCAATGGTAGTACCTATACCTGCTCTTATTGAATCCATCATTACACTCATCCCTATAAGAAAACTTGTTGTTAAAGCAATCATAGTGAATGTAAGACTTGTTCTTTTTCGATGTCTTAATATATTCTTTTCAGTTAATAATCTTGTTTTCCGTAGATATGGAGAAAACAAAGCCACGAAAACTTTATTAAGCGGTTTTATGCTAAGTACAATTAACCAAATAATCCCAAATAAGACTAAAATAGGAGCAAACATCGTAACCACCATTCCTTGATCCATCCCTGGCATTGATTGTGCGGATGGCATAAATGCAGTTGTAGCTTCAGGTGTAAAAATCATAAGCAATACCCCAGAAGAGATAAGTAAACTCCCTGAAATGAAGAGTATTATTCTTTTCCAATAATGTTTTTTCTCCCTTTTAGACTTTTCTTCGATTGGATTTAAGCATTCAATGATAGGTTTACGACTTGCTTTCCAACTAGGGTAAAGTGAAGCAAAAATACTAGAAACTAACCCAACTATAAATGTTGTAATTAGAGTTGCAGGATATAAAACAATTTCAAAATTTGAAATTGAAAGCCCTCCAAATTGTGCTGTAATACTTTGGATTGTTTGTAATGTAACTGAAAAAATTACATACGATATGAAATAGGAAGATATTGTTCCTAATGTTGTTCCAATTATTCCCATTACTGTACCTTGGGTTAAAAACAGTTTAAAAGTTTCAGATTTAGATGCTCCTATTGCTTGGAACATACCTGTCTCATATTCTTGTTCTTTTTTAATAATATTAAAAATATTCATCATTAGGATAATTGAGAGGATTAATGCGACTAAACCAAAAATTAGAAAGACAGTCTCTAATATACTCATTGTAGTATTTATCATTTCTAAATTACTTGATTTTAAGTCATTAACTTTCCAATCTCTTCCATCATTAAGATCTTCTAAATTATTTTCAATATTCTCGACTACGGAAGATACACTGTATATATTATCAACTCCTACAACACCTAGATTATATTCACCAGTATGATTTTCTGTACCATCCACTAGTTCATGAGCATTATTGATATTTACAAAAATACCTGGTCCTCCTCCACCAACTCCAATCATAGTCATTGCAGACTCTGAAGGGTTTTCTGGATCGAAATCTTTCCCTTCACCGATATCCCGTATTATAGCAACAACAGAATATTCAAGCCATGTTCCTGTATTTAGAGGGTCATAACCCAGAAACTCTCCGTCATTTGGAAGAACCCAAACACTATCATTTGCTTTAAGATTTTTTCCTAATTGAATTTTTAGTGATTCTGAAATAACTATTACTTTATCTCCAGTATCCTCGTGGGTATACTCAAGAAGTTTTTCGATTGTATCCTCATTACTCACTGAATCTAATATAAAGGGTTTCCCACCTAATTCTCGTTCATCCACATCTTGATGATCAATACCGTATATCCCTGTTCTTGTGCTATTTTCTACTTGGTTTCCACTATTAGTTGCACTAATATAAACATTGAAACCTGAAATCCGGTAAGCTATTGATTCAACGTGTCTTACATCTTCTAATTCACTATTAATTTCATCAGGTTCAAACCAACCGTCAGTACTATTAGCAGATCTAATTAAAATATCTGCAGTACCTAACTGCTCATCTATAGTTTTTAACATCATTACATTGAATGAATCAGATACGATTAAAACTCCGCCAAACAAAGCGACACTAATGACAAGTGTTATTATTGTTAAAATATAGCGAACTTTACGTCTTTTCATATTACGAAAAGCAAGTTTTAGTATTACACCCATATTCTTATTTACTCATTTTTTTGTTTTATTTTATTAATATAAACGAGGTTGTACCTCTCTAATTTATTTCTATAATAATCTTAATTGCAATTTGGAGAAACTTTATTTTAATTACCTTTAAGTTTTTCTAATTCTTTTTCCATTTCAATTTTATTCTTTCCAATGATTTCTAAGATTAAATTTATAATTTCAATTCGTCTGCTGAGAATGCTAATTTTTTCTTCGCTTGTCTTACCAATTAGAATACGTTCATGATAAGATTGGCTAAAAAAATCCAGAAGATTACTCGGGAGGCTGTTGACATCCAAGACGGTTGAAATCATACTTAATAAAGATAAGTTCATTTCTTGCTGTTTTTCTACCAACATCTTTAAAACTTTTTTACCTTTCATCGTGAGGTAATATTCTTTGCTTTCTCTTTGCCCTGTTTTCCTCTTTTCATATTGAATTAATCCCCTATTTGTAAGATTGGAAAGATAGGGATACATTGTTGAATTAGTTGGTCGCCATTCTCCAAATGTTTCCTCAGAAATCTTTTTCATTAGTTTATAACCATTAGCTGGTTCTTTTTCAAGAGCTAATAAAATAAGCATACTAATATAACCACTCTTCATTGAATGTTCAATAAGTTCAACTAATTTTTCTGTACTCATTATACACTAGGTTTGAGGATTTTTCAATATATGTCGAATATTTACATGTCTAGATATGAAATACTTTTTTATTATTTAAATTTGTTTTTTTAATATGAAGAAATCAAATCTTGAATATATATTGAAATAAATGAAAAAAATTATAATTAAAAAAATTCTTTAAAATTTCTGAGGTATTTATTGATACCCTTTCCATTTTTGCTCAAGATTAGGATCTTGGAGTGTCTCCATTATATATTTTGCATATTCTTCTCCAGTTGCCCCAGTATCTCGACCAGTTAAAACCACCTTCTTTTCATAAGTAGCACAAATATCAAGAGCCATTTCAAGTTTATTAGCCTTTTCTGTGAAACCTATATGGTTCATGAGTAGTGCTGCTGCTTTAATTATGCTTGAAGGATCAGCATATTGTGCACGACCTTCCTCAACCATTCGCGGAGCTGATCCATGAATAGCTTCAAACATAGAGTATTGTTTTCCAATATTTGCACTTCCAGCAGTTCCAACACCCCCTTGGATTTGAGCAGCTTCATCTGTAATAATATCTCCATATAAGTTAGGAGCAACAAACACTCTAAACTGGCTTTGACGAGCGGGATCAACTAATTTTGCTGTCATTATATCAATATACCAATCATCCCATTCAACTTGAGGGTATTCTTTTGCAACTTCTTCTGCCATAGCTAAAAATTTACCATCCGAAGCTTTTACTACATTAGCTTTAGTGACCACAGTGACTCTATTAATATTGTTCTTTTTTGCGTAATCAAATGCTAATCTAATTATCCTCTCCGCTCCTTGTGTAGTTATAACTTTAAAATCAATGGCAAGATCATCTGAAACATTTATTCCCCTCGAACCTAAAACATATGCCCCTTCTGTGTTCTCTCTGAAAAACATCCAATCAATATTTTTCTCGGGAACTTTCACAGGTCGAACATTTGCGAATAAATCCAATTCACGACGCATTGTTACGTTTGCACTTTCGATATTAGGCCATTTATCTCCCTTTCTTGGTGTTGTTGTTGGACCTTTTAATAATACATGGCACTTTTTAATCTCTTCTAACACGTCATCGGGGATTGCTTTCATTACTTTTGCTCTATTTTCTATTGTTAATCCCTCAATTACACGAAATTCTACTTTACCACTTTCAAGTTCATCTTTTAATAAGAATTCCGTAATTGCTTGGGCATGTTTAGCAATATAAGGACCAATACCGTCACCACCTACAAATCCAATGATAATAGGTTTTAGTGCAGAGTAATCGGTCCAATCACCCGCTTTTTTCATGCGTTCTACTCTTTCCAATTGTTCTTCTACGAGTTTAGCAAAATGATCCTTTGCTTTATCAATCATTTCATTCAATTTTATATGCCTCCAATTTGTTATTATTTCTAATTGATTTTTTATTTATTTTTAATTACTTTTTATTTAATTTTGAATTTTTTATTCTGTAAATAATATTTCATCCCAAGGTTGCCTAAAGAGACCAGCTCGTTGACGTTTTTGATCAAAAACGTGTCCCATCATTCCTATTGAACGACCAAGCACAAATATACCATTTAAAGCTTCACTATAAATGACATCTTCTATTTCTTCTTTCGTGAAATCTAAATTTTCCAAGAGATCCAAGAAGGTTATGCCAATACATCCGTCAACGTTCAAAATCAGATTATTTCTTTTAGACGTTGTAAGTTTCTCAACTTCGAGCGCATAATCTAGATGTGGATGTTTCTTAAAATTTTTAAATACAAATTCTTTTAATAATTGGACTCGTACGTCAGGATTTTGAACTGATTTAATTCTATGGCCAATTCCTGGGATGTTAATTTTCATGACAGTTTTCATATAATTCATAAATTCAACAGGTTTCATTCCTTTTTGCAAAGCTTCTCTAAAATATTTAGCTGCATCCGAGATTGCTCCACCGAATCGTGGACCAATTGTGAGAATACCTGAAGCAACCGATGACATTAAATCTTTGCCTGCTCGTGCTGTAATAATCGCATTATGAGCTCCACTTACAGCAGGTCCATGATCTGCCGTTAGTTTAATTACCATTTCAATAAATTGTTGGGCAAACTCTGGTAATTCTTTTTTAAACCATAAAAGACCAATAACATACCCTATAGATTTTTTATCTCTGATTATTGTATCTAATCCAATACCCGCAAATGTGGGAACATCACCCCTATCATCTGATATTGTGACAACTACATCAGTAGGTCTTCGTACTTTCCCTAAACGAATAGCAGTATTATAATCTAATGGAACCTCTGGTGGTTCAAATTCTTCGATTGGATCTATTTTACCTTCCTTTTTTAAATTTTCAAATGTTTTTCTAATTTCTTTATCTAAATCTTCATATGAATCTGGGACAATAGCACCAGCTTCTCGTAAGGCACGATTTTTAGCATCTGCAGTTTCTTTTGCACTATCTGCCATAGCACCGGCGTGACCGAATTGCAGGCCTTGAGGTAATATCTTTGCGGCTGTTCCTGTAACCCAAATAACAATTGGTTTCTTTATTTTCCCACTTTTTAAAGCATCCACAATAGCATATTCATCAACACCACCAATTTCTCCTAGAACTACTAACATTTTGATTTTGGGGTTCGCTTCATATCGTAAAAGATGATCGATTAACCGAGATCCAGGATATCGATCTCCACCTATCGCAATCCCTTCAAAAATTCCGTCTGTTGTTTGTGAAATCATGAAATTCATTTCATTACTTAAACCACCTGATTTCGATACAAATCCAACTGACCCAGGACGGTATAGTTTAGATAATTTGATATTCTCTAAGGTTCCTGCCGTATTTCCAATCTTAAAGGCACCGGCTCTAATTCCCCCGACTGTTGCCGGACCAATTATGTTTTTATTACTCTCATCTGCAATTTTAATTAGTTCACGACTTTGTCTTTCAGGAATCCCTTCTGCAATAATAACTACTGTACGTATTGTATCAGATTCAAGAGCTTCTTTACTAGTTTCATAAGACGATCTAAAAGAAGCAAAGTTAATCATAACTTCAGCATTAATATGATTTTTCATTGCCAAGCTAAGTGTTTTATAGATGGGTATGACAATTTCTTTATTTCCCCAAAAAACTTTATGGTAACTAATTGCTGCTGTTTGAGTAGGTCTAATAATTGCAGCAACAGAGGGTTTTTCTCTTCTACTTACAAAGTCAAAATCAAGCATCCTCTGAATGGGGTTTCTTTGAAAACCATAAATAATTGCTTGAGTATTTCTATTAAATAGTTCATAATCTTCCATTTTTAATTCCCTCCAACGATTTCAGCTTTTTTTATTAATTCTACAACTCTAGTCATATGAGTATATCTATCATATACTTCTATTGGAACTCCTGTCTCTTTTCCAACTTGTTTCATAAGTTCTAAACCTTGTTTTTCGTTAGGTCCCCCTCTCCTTACATATATTTGTACATTTGCTTTCTTCAATTTATCAACAGAATTTCTAATTGCGCTTACAATTCCTGTAAATGTTGCTTTTACATCAGTAAAATTAGCAATACCTCCTCCAATTATCAAATATTTTGGTTTTCCTTCTGGATCTGGATTTTCAGTAATGAGATTAATAATAGTTTGGGCATAAATTTCAGTATGTTCTTTTGATGGGTTTCCGGAGTATTCACCATAATTCCCTAATTCGCTCCCATAACCTAAATCTACTATAGTATCAGTATAAATTACAGATGCACCTCCTCCAGCAACCATTGTCCAAACTCTTCCATCTTTATTTAAAACTTTCAACTTTAGAGATGCGCCAGTTTTCTCATCCAATTCTCTTATATAAGCTTCTTCACTAGACATTTTTTGTCCAAATGCTGCTGGAAATTCGATTGGATTTTCTGGATTTCCCCACGTATCTTGGTGAAGAAAAGCCGCTGTGTCATCTAACCGAGCTTTTACATCTAAAGGAACAATTTTCTTATCTTCTGTGATAGCAAATGGATTGATTTCAAGAAATGCAAAATCTTGATCAACATAAACTTGAAATAAGCTTTTAATAAAAGGTATCAAAACATCCTTTAGTTCACCTAAACCCGGTAAATTATTTGCTAAATCAAACGTATTAATATCAGTTCCAAGAGGGACCGGGATATGATGTACTTTGTCCCAATTTTCCTCGATAAATATACCTCCTTCGAAGCTAAAGTGGATAATATCATTTTCTCTGTCAGAAGTAATAGAAATATAATATTCTTTCTCATGAGGAATAAAAGGTTCAATAAGTAGGCGTTTTAATTGTCCTCTAATATTACCAATTTCAAAAACTCGATCTAAATTAGTCATACAAAACTGTTTCATTTTATCAAGATTAGCATCGAGTAAAAGTAAATTAGCTTTTCCTCTTTTTCCAAATAGTTGATCGGGCTTGATAACAACTCTTTCTGTTTCAATCCAGGGATTTTCCTTAATTAATTGCTCTAAATCAGTACCACTTTCGGCGATGGCTAATTTATCATGATAGTTAAAATTTGGATAATATTTAGGCAATTCACTTGCTAGAAGCTTTTTTGCGTCATATTCATAAATATTTTTCTGAGCCAAAATTTTCTAACTCTTTTATTTTTTTTTACAAAAATTTCATTAAAACTGATAATTTAGGTAGAATCGTTTTTCTAATAAATTTTTCGCACCTTAGTAATATGGGAAAACCTTCCCAGTTATAAAACTTTTCAATGAATAATTTGAACAAAATTATGATTTGGAAAATAAAACACCAATAGAAAGAGAAAGAATCTTACTCCTAGACAATTATTATAGTTATGATCATTTCTTTGTTATTTGATTGAACAAATTTTGGAATTTTTTAATTAATTCTGTTTTTCATTCAATAGATTATATAATTCTTCTAGATCTTTTTTTAAATAATATAATTGGCTTTTTGGATTACTTTAATTAACTTAGGAACATCCCAAGGGGTTTCAGCAATATTAACACCAACATCCATTAAAGCTTTAATTTTACTTTGAGCTGTCCCAAAATTACCAGAGATTATTGCAAAAGATATTATGAACTCTTAGTAATTAAAGATCTTCTTGAAAAAAATGCTTCTTTCTATTAAAAAAAAAAAAAAATTATAGGTTTTTTAATCTTGGATCTAACGCATCTCTTAACCCATCACCGAGGAGCATGAAACCCAAAACCGTAATTAATATCATAAATCCAGGCCACAGAGAAGCCCATGGTGCTGAGTAGAGATTTGCTCTCGCAAAATTGATGTCGTTTCCCCACTCTATCATGGTGGGATCGCTAAAACCCAAATATGAAAGAGCCGCTAACCCTAAAATCCATGCGCCAACATTAAAGGTAACCGAAATGATGATTGGTTGAATAACATTTGGTAATATATGTCGAAACATTATTCTTCCATTTCCTGCTCCAGACACTTTCGCTGCGTGAATATAGGGTAATTCTCTAGCTTGCAGTACATTTCCTCTGATTAATCGTGCATAAAAGGGTATCCCTAAAACCCCCCAGACAATCATTATAATGTGAATTTGTTGCCCAACAATTGAAATCACTACTAACGCAAGAATCAGGCCTGGAAAGGCTAATAAGATATCACAGATTCTCATCAGAACTGAATCAATCCATCCTCTATAATACGCTGCGATAACACCAATTAATATCCCTCCGACAACACTCAACATAATCGCGGGTAATGCAACTGATAAAGAAGAATATGCTCCAAATATTAACCTTGCTAACACATCTCTTCCTAATTCTGTTGTCCCAAGAGGATGCATTGGGGAAGGATCTG
>JAHQWK010000024.1 GCA_029856145.1 Promethearchaeia archaeon | reverse complement strand
AAATAACTTATAATATAGCGTACAAGCTAACAAGGCTCGAGCATTGTCATCTAGAGTATATCCAGATAATTGATCTGGTTTTGCATAATTTGCAAATTGTAATATTCCAAAATCATCCGTAAGATTCTTGATATGATCAAACTTGATTTCTGGATATGACATTTCACATTTTTCTAAATCAGGAATAACTCGCTTGAAAACATTATAATATGATATTGCTACATTTGGCCAGATCATGCACCTGGAAAATGAATAATTATTTCTTTCCATTTCTTCTCTTAAGAGGGGATTTGATAATATTTTTATTAGAGCATTAGTAATTGAATTAGTATCTCTGAACTTTACTAAAAGACCTCTTTCAGGTGTAATAATGTCTTTAGCATAAATGAAGGGTGTAGAGATAATCGCTCTACCGCAGGCTATTGCGTATGCTAAAGTACCACTAACAATCTGATTAGGATTCAGATTTGAAGAAATATAGATATCTGTTGCTAGTAGAAATTTTACTATTTCTTCTAACGTCATATACCTATTATAGAATTTTACATTTTTTTCAAGGTTAAACTCCTTCACTTTTTCCTCGAGAAAAATTCTATACTTTTCTCCTTCTTTTTTCCTTACTAAGGGATGGGTTTCGCCAATTATTAAATATAAAATATTAGGATATTTTTTAACAACCTCAGTTAACGACTCAATTACATATTCATAACCTTTCCCGGAGTTCATAAGGCCAAAAGACGATAATACAATTTTATCATCAATACCCATTGCTGTTTTTTCTTTTATACTATCATCAAATGACACTGTTGGCGTTCCATGAGGTATTAAGAATATCTCTTTTTTAATATCATAATCTTTTCTTAAAATGTCGATCCCCTTGTTAGTCATAACAACTAAATAAGAGGATTTTTTTGCTAACTTGCGAACAATTTTCTTTAATTTTTCCTCTGGATTTGGGATGACTGTATGGAAGGATATGACGACTGGTTTTTTCACAATTTCTAAAAATTTTATTAAATAATTTCCATATTCTCCACCAAAAATACCAAATTCGTGTTGTATATTTATTAGCTTTATAGAATTTATCTCGTTTACTCTTTTCGCTGCCTTTTTATATGCTGAAATATCATTAACAGCAATATCAAATAAAACCTCTTCAATATTTTCATAATAATTATCGTTATTATTATTCATAACGAGGATTTTTGATTTTAGAGAAGGAGAAAATTTTTTATCCATTGCTGTTATTAAATCTTTTGTAAAAGTAGCAATCCCACACTCTCTGGGAGGATATGTGGCTATATAAAGGATCCAATTAGATTCCATTCTAAATCACAATCAAAAAATGAATATATGTAGCAAAAAAAAAGGGATTTACATTTTTCATTAGAAATGAAGTAATTATCTTATAATCTTACCACTTTTAAATTTTTAGATGTTATTTATCCCCAATTTTACTGGATAAGGTTCAGTTTTTTTGATTACAATGACATTAAACGTCTGATCTTTAATAATACAGAAAAACAGTTCCATAATATGAAATTCGATAAATTAATTTAAGAAAAGACAAAAACATTAAAAAATTTAAGATCTTCGATAATTGAAATAATTTTTTGTTAATAGTTACCTTAGAGATCTAACGAATAATTCATCTGAATCAAATCTACACAGAACTTTATTTTCCCTTGTTAGCCAACCAATTGCCATTAGTAAAACTTTTTCGTTTTGATGCAATAAATTCTTAAGGTGAGTTAAACTTTGTTCTTCTTTTAATGTAAGATTAAAAATCTGTCCTGCTAAAAAACCAATCCCGACTTCTACTTCAGACGCCAAGAGTTCGTGAAGAAGTTTATACAGATTTACCGATGCTACGGCTATTCTCTTATCAGCGGCACCATAATAAATATATAGTCTATCTCCAAATATTGCGGTGCCTGTGGGGAAAACAACATTATTTACATCTCCAAATTTTTCATAATCTTCGGTTGGCGAAAAAAGAGGTTCTTTAAGTCGTCCTATTACCTTAAACGGATTTTTTTTATCAAGGAGGGCGACACTTGCGTGATACACCTTACCTTTATTAGAATCCTCTACAGAATGATATAACATGAGCCAACCTCTTTCAGTTTCTATTAATGGTGCTCCAGCACCGATATTTCTTGATTCGTATCCAAATTTTGGCTCCATTACAACATGTTCACCTAATGTTTTTAGATAATCCTTCCAGAAATCGGTTGTCAAATCTTTAAAATCATCGAAACAAACAATTTGAATATCAGGTAATATTCTATGAATCAGTGCAAACTTATTATTAAATTTTATTGGAAAAATGAATGAATCTTTTTCCCATAAGAGTACATCTTCAGCAACGACATCCTTATAATATGATATAAAGAAATGGTATTTTTCTTTTAGTTTTGATAAATGAAAAAAATGCCCTGCTTCATCGTATTTCATTTTAGCTGAAATTATTCCATGCTTTTCCCACACTTTAAGGTCTTTACTAGTCGCGTATGCTGCTAATGCATTTTTTCCATCATAAGCCGTGTAAAACATATAATAAGTACCATCAAGAAAAACGATTCTAGGATCTTCCGTACCATGTATTTCATAATCATGTTCAGGAAACAAAATAGGACTTTTTTTTCTTTCTACAATATTCAAGGGTCCTTCTAATTTACAATAACCAATACTTGAATAATTTCCTTCTTTTACAGCGCGATAAAACAAATGCAATGTATCTCCTTGCTGAACAACTGTAGGGTTTAATACTGCCTGATTTTCAAACTCGTTCTTAGTTGCTTCTAAAAGAACTCTTTCTCTTCGTACTATTACCATGATTTGATATAACGATCTCTTTTTTAATAATTCTCTTATTAATTCATAGATAGTAATTAAACTACTTGAATGTTAGTAAATGTATGTTTCTTAATAATTTACTAAAGTATAGTCAGCAAAATTGAATTGTATTAATAACTTATTATCAATTATTGATGAAATATGGAATGTTTGGTTAAAACCCTCATAAAAGCTTTATAAATTAGGTTAAATATTTTTAATACAGATGAATTATAGATTCGTGAAAATAATATATCCGTATAAATCTAAAGATGGAAATTTAACGCGCATTTCATCATTAAAAGTTCATTTAAGAAATAAAAACATTACCATTTATGATACTGTAGAGCAGTTTGAAAAAGAATTAGATTCAAAAATAAAAGAAACAATCAAAGAAGTTAAAAAACTAGTTTTATTGAGAGAAATTATAAACCTCCACAATATTAATGGCATTAAAAGTATGAACCAGATAAGAACAATGGTTAAACAAATAATATCTGGAAAAGATATCCTATCTCCACGTGGATTACCAAATATTAAATTAGTAAAGACAAAGCAATCGGAATGGATTTTATTTGATGGACATCATTCTTTACTTTCTTACATGATTGCTGGAAGGACATATTTACATGAAGTCCCTCATTTTGTTATCGAAAACGAGAGTGGTTATGTAAATGATAAAGAAATTCTTATATTTTTTGGAATTCATTCCAAAATCTTAAATGATTCTGATTGGAGAAAATATGTAATAAATTGGCAAGCACCAAAGGAAGGACAATTATGTAAAAGAGAGCAAAAAAATATGGGTGAGCTCTTCAATTCAATTAGTGTTTTCTACAATAGAAACAAAAATTATAATGTAGTTGATGTATGAAATAAATATCTTTATATCTCAAATCGTCATTTTCTACATGAGTTTAGTGGAAAATTATGCTTTATTATAAATCCTTTTCCTATTATCATCCTGTATTATCTTTTATTTCAAGAAATCAAGAAATTTTTTCAAATTTGTTTTAACAAATTCCGCCTTTTTTATAAGTTTCATTAAAACTGATTTTTTTTTTTCAATAAATTTTTTTATTTCATTTTTAATACTCAATTGATTTGTCTTCGAAAGCGAAATTACTGAACTTTTCTCACTAGTTAACTATTGTTCCATAATTAAAAATTTCTTAAACTCATCGAATTTTGAGGCTAAAATTTCTATAACATCTTCAGAGAATGATATAAAAAGGGAAGTTTCTCCGTTAAAATCCTTAAGTTCTTTTTTATATTTTAATAAGAATTTTTTAATTATTTTTTCGGAAATAGATTCTAATACGTCTTTATTATATTTTTCATTTTCGCATTTAAGAACTAAATGATAATTAGATTTATGAGTATAGAAGAAAAAGATAAAACTGTCTAAGACTAATGTTTTTAAACTTTCTTTGAAACTGTTTTTTGTAAATCGACAAATTATATCAAAATAACTTGCTAAGGATTGTTCATCATCTAATTTATCATTATTTTTGAAATTGTGATAAAATAAAGCGATTCCTGCCTGATCTATAATCATTAATTCTTTAATCATTTTAATTACATATTCTTATCTGGAATTTCCAATTTAAATTATAGAACAACTTATTTTTAAACTTTTATTCTAGATTTTATAGAATTCACAATAATATATTCTCTTGAACTTAATACACATATCTTGTATTTAAATGCATAATATTCATTTAATAATAAATTGGGAAATAATTTTGTCGATAAATGAAAAAATAAATGAAGTAATAATTAGTTTTAAACAGAATAATTCTTTAATATAATCAAGGTATTAATCTCGAAAATTTGATATTCATGGCATGGGGCGGTTCATTAAATGAAAAAGGTTCTAATCACATAAGAAAACTTAGAGAAGCGGATAAAGTCATTGGATTTTTAGAAAGCTTTAAAAGAGATTTAAATCCGGAAGAAAAAGAATATTTTTCTAAAACTATTGAAATAATCACGGAATATATAACGAAAATCTTAGAGGATAATGAGTAAGATTTTATAATTTCTGCATAATTTCCTTAATAATCTCAATAATCTGATCTGCTACCTCTTGGATAGTATCTGTGAGATTAAATTCAAAAAAGGGAAGGTCTTCATTCTCACTTCGTTCTTCTAGTGAGAATTCATCTTCTTTATATAAATTTAACTCTGAAAATCCTTCAAGACTTTCTGGTACAATTCCAATCATAAAAACCTTTAAATCTGGCAGTTTTTCAATTAATAAATCAACAACTACATGGATTGGAATTGTATGTGATGATATTGGAACAGATTCTTGAATATTTTCTCGTTCAATTAAAGCGATAGTCCCAGGAGGTTTACTTAAAGAACAAGTATCAAAGAGAACGAGATGTGATGCTTGAAATTCTAAAACTTCTTCAATCCTACTCATCGGATCAATTCCAGCATTAATAAATAGGTATCGGTCATTTGAATAATTTAATAATTCACTTATAATATAAGGCCCAACTCCATCATCACTTAATTTTTCTTCTCCTATACCCATAAAAGTAATTTTCTTCGCATCGTCTAATTTTAATAAAAGCTTTTCAAGCATTTCCTTCATAAATATATAAATCAGTGATATTTTAAAACACTAATATAAAACTTAGCAAATTTAAAAAAAAAAGTAATACATAATATTTTATTGTTAATTAGATTAAAATTGTATTCTCACTAAGAATAATCTTTCTAAAACTAAAGAGGAAAGTTATATTTGGATATAAAAAATAAGAAAGCAGTAATTTCTCAAGAAAAACTTCAAGAGATCATTAATAATTTAGATGTAGTTTATTTTAAAGGAGAATTAAATGGGAAATTATTAATTCATAATACTGCTCTTAATAGAGTTTTAGGCATAGATTCTTCAATTGATTTAACTGGATCTTCTTCATCTCAATTTTTTTCAGATCCTGAAGTCCAGCAAAATTATTATGATGAATTAGAGAAAAATAGATTTGTTAAAGATTTCATTATGAAAATTAAGAAGCCTGATGGATCTACACTTTATATTCAAATTAATTCTCATCTAATTAAAGAAGGAGAAGAAGACAGTATACTTGTAGAAGGAACAGCTACCGATGTTACTGAAAAATTTATGCTTGAGCAAAACTTAAAGGAGACAGAAAAAAAATTTAATTTAATTTCAGATAATGCTAATGATTTAATTGCAATTCTGAATAAAGATTTTAAACATGAATTTATTAATAAAAATGCTTATTCAAATGTATTAGGGTATACAGAAGATGAAGTTATTGGTAAACTAGTAAGAGATTTTACTCATCCAGATGATATTAAACGAATTTCTAAAGCGATAAAGAGAGGATTACTTAGAGGAGAAATGTTAGAAGAATTTAGAATTAAACATAAAAATGGACATTATATTTGGGTAGAAACGAAAGGTAGCTTTTTAAAAAAGAAAGGTGAAATCAGTGGAGCAATATTTATTTCAAGAGATATTACAGATAAAAAAGAAGCTGAGCAAAGATTAAAAGAATCTGAAAATAAATATCGTACTTTATTTGAATCTAGTACAGATGGAATTTATTCGACGGATATGGAAGGTAAATTTATCGAATTTAATGAAGCTTTTCTTAAGATGCTCGGATATTCAAGAGTAGAGCTTTTAACTAAAAATAATCGTCAAATTACACCGTCAAAGTGGTATGATATTGAGGATGAGATAACGTTTACACAATTATCAGAAGAAGAAAGTAAAATATATGAAAAAGAACTTATTCGAAAAGATGGATCAATTATCCCGGTTAGTGTAAGATTTTGGATTTTACAAGACGAACAAAGTGATCCATATAGAATTTGGGCAATTGTAAGAGATATTACAGAACGTAAACAAATAGAATATGAATTAAAAGAAATTAATCGCCTAAAATCTGAATTTTTACGAAGAGCTTCTCATGAATTAAAAACTCCATTAGTTTCTGTCAAAGGTTTTTCTGAGTTAATTTTATCGAAATATTCAGAAGATCTAAATCCTAATATGATTTCAAACTTAGAGGAAATAAATAAAGGATGTGAAAGATTACAGGATATAATTAATAACCTTTTACAAACTTCTAAATTAGAAGCATCTGAATTTAAACCAAAACTTGAAAGAGAAGATTTATCATTCCTAATTAATTACTGTGTAGAGGAGTTGCACCCTCTTGTCGCAAAAAGGGAGCACTCGATTAATTTAGAAATTCAAGACACTATAATAACAAAATTTGAAAAAGAAGAAATTCATGATGTAATTTCAAATTTACTCATAAATGCAATAAAATACACTCCACCAAAAGGATGGATCGACATTAAAACTGAAATCTTAGAAGATTATGTTGCTGTTTCAATAAAAGATAACGGAATTGGCTTCACAGAAGAGGAAAAAAATAAAATCTTTCAGCAATTTGGAAAAATTGAACGTTATGGTCAGGGAATCGATTTAGGAATTGATGGATCTGGATTAGGTTTATATATTTCAAAAAAAATAGTAGAATCTCATGGGGGGAAAATTTGGATGGAATCTGAAGGTAGGAATAAAGGGAGTACTTTTTATTTTTCACTTCCACTTATTAAAGATTAGTTTTTAAAATACTTGTTTAAGAAATACAGATTTCTACCTATGCTTTATATTTTTATTTTACTTAATTTAAAAATAGAGAAAAGTACACGTAAAAATTCATTAATTATAAATAATTCATATTTAATGTTATATGACGAAAGAATTAGCTGAAAAAATTGAGAAAGTTCAATTAGAAGGTATAATCAAAAAAGATAAGGTTATAATTTCGGATAATAAAGCATTTGAAGAATTTTATAATACATCTTATATAGGTACTATAGAGACAAATAGTAATGGGCTAGAAATTTTAGTCTTAGGATCAACAGAAGTGTTACTTCTATGTGAAAGGAATCGGATATTAATATGGGAAGATAATGATAAAAACAAGAAATTATATGATTTTGAAAGTTTATTGACTTATTTTACCCAATTTGATGAGAGGTTATGGCATAAGTATATTATTTACATGGATTTAAGAAAAAGAGGATATATCGTCCGCACAGGTTATGGTAATGGTTTAGATTTTCGGGTTTATAAGAGAGGGGCTGATTTTGAAAAAGATTCAGCTAAATTTCTAATATTTCCCGTATTTGAAGGAGATCCTATTGAATTAAGAGACTTGGATAAAATGTCTAGAGTTGCTATGAGTTCTCGAAAGGATTTAATCGTCGCTACTGTTGATCGATTATCTAAACCCATCTACTATAGCGTAAAGAAATTCCAAATTTTGAATAAAGGGGAGAATAGCGAAATAGATAATGCCAAATAAATTCAATTGTGATACAAGTGTTATCTTTAATGGTCAGGTTCTCAGTTTAATAGAAAATGGAGAATTAGGGGAAAAACCAGAAATCTTTATTTCGAATGTAGTTATTGCTGAGGTTGAATATCGAACTAACATTCAGAAGGAAATTGGTTTCTTTGGTTTAAATGTTTTAAAGCAATTAAGAAAACTTCATGATGAAGGTGTGATTGCTCTTCATGTTATAGGGAAAAGACCGACTAGAGAAGAAATAAAAATGGCTCCCGGTGGAGAGTTAGATGCGTTGATTAGAGAATCTGCGTTAGAAAATGGTGCAACGTTGATCACTTCGGACCGAATTCAAGGAGATGTTGGAGTTTTTGAAGGTTTAGATGTAATATTTACTTGGGAAAAAAAAATTCTAAGAGAAAAAGAACCCCTTTCACTAAAATTATTGGAATTTTTTGATGAGACTACTATGAGTGTTCATCTCAAAAGAAATCTATCACCTTATGCTAAGAAAGGTGCTCCTGGTAATTGGCATCTTGAAAAAGTTAGTAAAGAACCTTTAAGCCCACAAATAATTGAGGATATTGCTCTTGAAATTATTGAAAATGTACGAGAAGATGAACATTCTTTTATAGAAATTGAAAGAGAAGGTGCTGTTGTAGCACAATTACGTGAGTTTAGAATAGTGATTACCCGGCCTCCTTTTTCTAATGATGTAGAAATAACTGCAGTACGACCTCTCGTAAGCTTAAGTTTATCTGACTATTCAATTGATAACAGATTACAGAATAGATTACAAAAAGCAGAAGGAATTTTAGTTGCAGGTCCACCAGGAGCAGGAAAATCAACTTTTTCAGCAGCATTAGCGAATTATTATTTGAGTCAAGATAAAGTGATTAAAACACTTGAAAGTGTTAGAGATTTACAAGTGGAGCCTGAAATAACTCAATACACTAAATTAGAAGGAAGTCTTGAGAATTCAGCTGATATTCTCTTACTTGTGAGACCTGATTTTACAATTTTTGATGAAGTAAGAACCACAAAAGATTTTGAAATTTACTCAGATTTCCGATTATCTGGAGTAGGTATGGTTGGCGTAGTACATTCATCGTCTGCTATAGATGCTATTCAAAGATTCATTGGTCGTATAGAACTTGGAATGTTGCCTTCAATAATAGATACGATTATTTTTATTGAAGGTGGTGATATTTCAAGTGTGTTAGTAATTAAAATGACTGTTAAAGTTCCTTCAGGATTTAGAGATAGAGATCTAGCTAGACCAGTTGTCGAAGTAAGAGATTATAAAACCAGGCAATTAGAATTCGAAATCTATTCATTTGGTCAAGATATTGTAATAAATCCTATAAAACCTAAAAGATTTAAAGATAAACCAAATCAATACATAGAGCAATCTAGATATGGAAGAGAGAAATCTAAAAAGGAAAGAATTAATCTTGATATAGAAGTAATGAAAGATAGGGTTATTCTAAAAGCAGCTCCAAAATATTCTAGCCAAAATATTGTTGTATTTTCTGATCAGGAAGAAATTTTTATTGGATCATTGAGTAGAAAAAGTGAAATCAACTTATCCTTAAATAATAAAGAAGGAAGAAAAATTCTAAAAGAATTCGACAGAAAAAAAAACATATATGCTAAAATAAAATGAGATAAATTATAAGTTAGAATTCAATAATACCTGATTTCTTTAATAATATTAAACCATCTAATGTCCATATCGGACTCCACCAAGGCAAATTTTGATAAATTATTTTAAGACCTCCATCGTCTTTAAGACCATTAACAAAATTATCTGCTTCATTTTCGACTACTTTTTTATCAACAAAATCGAGAGCATGATACCAATGTCGACCAAATAATGGATAATATTCTTTATTTTTTTCAAAAATACTCGGGAGTTGGGTGATAATATGTTGTAGCATCTTTTTTTCCTCTTTGTTTTCTCCTAAGTATTTCAGATATATAAAATAAGGATACTCATAAAAAGTAAATTCCTTAGGAAGAGAGCTGTTTGAATAAAAATATTTTACTTTTTTAAAAAAAGTAGCATCTTTTAATCCCCACTTTTTAAGAAAGCCTGATAAAGCAAATATTCTTAGATCATCAGGACCACTCCACCATTCTTGAAATGGATAATTAGACATATTCTTAGGAGGATGATTAATATACCCTTCTTCATTCTGCTCTTTAATAATCCAATTAAATATATGATCTGTAATTTCATTATTTACATAATCCAAGAGATCAAGTATATACATTGCAGTTTCAGCTCCAATAGCAGTACTGTCTGGAAACGATAGATCTGGTTCAATTCCATTACCAAAACCTCCATCCAAATTCTGATATGCCACTAAAGCCTTAATGACGTCATTTCTATTTCCGTTTTCAAAAAAAAATGAAAATAATCTTCTTTCAAGTAGTCTTCCGTTTTTAAAAATAAATTCTTTTATCTTTCTAATCTGATCTTCATCAATAGTTCTCATTAAAAATACCTTATTGTATCGATAAAAAAAGTAAACCAGAGTAATTAATTACTAATTTTATTTAAAATTTCTTTTACTTTTACCATTATTAGAGGGACTACATCTTCAATTGACATATTGAGAATTTTTATCAAGATCAATATTCAATTTTTTTCTGAGATTTTCAGCAAGACTGCTTAATTTATTGGCAGTGGCAGTTATTTCTTCCATTGAAGCGGTTTGTTCTTCGGTTGCAGAACTTATTTCTTCCATTGATGTAGATATTGATTGAATTTTTGTAATTATTATATCAACATTTCCTCCAGAACTCATAACTGTATTTTTTGACTCTTCTGCTAATTTTCGAACTTCATCAGCCACAACTGCGAAACCTCGACCCTTTTCTCCGGCTCTCCCTGCTTCTATACTTGCATTCAAGGCAAGTAAGTTAGTTTGATCGGAAACATCTCTAATAATTTGCATTATTTCTTGAATATCATCAGTCGAAACCATAACATCTTGGCTCTCATACGCGATTTTCTGGGCAGATAAAGAAATTTCTTCAGATGTTGCATTTACTTCACTAGCGCTTGCTGCTAATTCCGTAGCAACATTTGCTACGTTTATAGTCATTTCCGAGCTAGCCTTTATTACATTATCAACAAGATTCTTTAATTGCATAGTTTTATTTTTAATAGTCCGAATATTATACCAACCGCTAAAAACCATAAAAGGTACCCCAATTAATATCATACTGATAAAAATCAATGGATTATTTGGATCAATATTCTGAGATATAATTACCATGAAAGTTGTTGAAGCTAACCCTAGTATAACCACTCTAAATTCTAAAGATTTTATTTTTCGGCCCGATATTAACCAATATGCAATTGACATAAAAGCAATAAAAACAACAATAAATAAGGGATTTACCTTAGTGATTCCTTGATATAACAAAATTTAAAATTTTACTAAGTGATTAGGAATTAGTTTGATGATGCTAGATTTTTTATTTAAAGTTATCCTTTTAATTGTTAGTTTTATGTAGTATAACGGAAATTTTAAAGAATTTAAAATTAGTAATTATTAATAATAATTCTTAAAATTCCCATAAATAAACAACTGCGAATAATTTTTAAATTACTTATTAAAAAATAAAAGAATGGATTCTAACTATCGACTATTAATTTTCTTACTAATTCCATTATTAGGGGCAAAACTTCTTCAATTAAATTATCAAACCTTATATCTGCTACGGCATCATATGGTGTAGCTCCTTTATTAAGAAGTATTAATTTAGCACCATTTTTCTTTGCGATCCCTGGCATATTTGCTGCAGGTGTCACTACTAAAGATGAACCAATTACAAAAAAAACATCAGCTCTTTCAGAACGTATTATTGACTCTTGAAGCTCATCGTAAGGAAGTGGGTCGCCAAAATTTACAATACTTGATATTATTCGCCCATCACAATGAGGACATGTTGGTTGACCTTCTCGAACAGGATGTGTTCTATATCCTGGACCCCATATGCTTTTATTCCAATTAACCTCTTCAAATAACATTTTTTTATTACATGATAAACATTTCATGAAAAATTGATTACCATGAAGTTCAGCTAAGATCTCAAAAGGGATTCCAGATTTAGCATGAAGTCCATCAACGTTTTGAGAAATGAGATAATTCAACTTACCCATTTCCATTAGCTCCACAATTGCATAATGACTTGGATTTGGTTTTACTTGATCCCATGCAATTTTTGGTTTAGGGGGTGGTAAACCCTTATCACGTCGAGTCCATACGCCATCTGGGCCTCTATAGTCAGGTAATCCACTACCAGTAGAAATCCCCGCACCAGTAAAGATTACTAATCGTTCTGATTCAGCTATCCATTTAGCAGCTAGATCAATTTTTTCTTGAAAATCCATACAAAACATAAAAATAATCGAATTTAAAAAGATTTTTGTAATGCTTATTTAATATCACTCAAATTCACACCTTTAGTTTCCTTCCACTTATATAAATTAAAATCTTCTTCTTTTTGTTTTCAAAAAATGGAGTATTTTAAATATTTATAGTCAAATACAAAATCGCTAGATATTATGTGCCAGCAAAAAGAAGGGACAATATAAACCCTTATAAGCTTTTGCTTTAATCAAAGTTTAAATAAAAATTATTTGATCTTTTAATTAGCATTACAGAGGTTGAGGATTATTTTATCATATACTATTAATTTCGATATGGAGGCTTTAAAAACTACAGAAGCAGAATATATAAAAGTTAAATATACTCCAGATCAATCCAAACTAATTCAAGAAATATCTACTTTTTTAAGTATAATTATCCAAATTCCGGAGACCGCAATCAAAGGCATTGTTTGGAATGCTCTAAGAGAATGGCAGGTAAAAAACAATAAAACTATAGCAGACATAGCTAAATTGCCTATAACTAGACGGCTAAATGCTGTGAAAGAAATCTTTCTTCTTGGAAATAAAATCTTAAAAAGTATGTTGAAACAACCAGAATCTAAAAATGAAATTATCCTCGATATAGCATTTGAAAAAGCATTTAAATATTACCTTAATTATATTAGTAAAGGTTGTCAATAACTCTATCTTTATCTAAAGAGGGAGAAATTAACTTAAATAGCCAATTTGTGCTTACCCTTTTTTTTAAGATCTAAAATGTTTATAAGAATTTCAAAATTTCTCTCAAGGTTATAATATTCAATCATTTCAAGAGGTTCCTCGAAATTATCTAAAGTTCTCAGGTTATGAGAATCACATCCAATAGCAACTGGAATTTGATAGTCTCTTAATTTTTCAAAAAATCTTTCATAACGAGGAGAATAAAATGATGGATAACTAGGGTTAAACTCAAAATAGATGATATGTTTTTTGAGAAATTTCATTAAAGTGTCAAGGTCACTGGTTATAAAGTAAGAAGGATCAAAGTGTGCTAATCCTAGAACTGGAAATCTAATAGGATCGTTCATTTGATTTTTCCAGTAATAGATTATATTTTCAATAAAAGCAATAGATTCATAACTTTGAAGATACTCAAATAAAATCAAATCAAACTTATCGATTTGTACACTTTTTTTAATAAATTGCTCTGAACTCGCAAGATCTACTTCAATTCCTTTTAAAACCATTAAATTGATATTATTATTTGCTAAATATAATTGACAATTTGAAATTTCATCTAAATAGGCTGAAATAGTTTCATTATTATTTAGTGTAGAAACCCATGCTTTCCATGAATTTGTAAAATGATCAGTTATTGCAATATAATTTAATTCTAGTTTGATGGATTTTTCTACAATTTGCCATATGGTTTGTTTTCCATCAGAATAGTTTGAATGTATGTGTAGATTCAATTTCGGAAATTGCATAAATAAAATAGACCTTGAATAAAATCTTAATTATAAAAAAGAAGAGATATATTTTTAAATTCCTAGTGTTCTATGTTCTTTGTTTAAATAAAGACTAAATAGCCCACCAAATAATAATGTTGTGCCAAGAAAAATTAAAACTGCATTAAATAAGTATTCTGCCGTTGCTTGAGGCATAAAAATAGCTCCAAAAGTAATTGAATCTATTGAAATTATATCCATTGCAAATAAGGAGACTAAAATGAAGATAAATATAGAAGAGAGAATTTGAATTATACTAATGATGATGTTAATATTATAAATTAATTTTGCTTTACTTTTTTTTAACTCAATTATTTGGCCAATTCCAATATCAATAGCCACTTCTTTTTTATTAACTCTTTTTATAAAGAAATAAACCAGTTCTTTGAGAGGGAAAATGTCAAAAAAAATAGTAGCAGCAGCAAATATACCTAAAGAAATTAGTATTCGTAATAATATATAAGAAAAAATTGAAGAAAAACCACTTATTGGAGAGGATAAAACACTGAAATTGTTTAAAACCCAAATGAAAATTCCAACCAGGACAAGTGCAAAAAATTTCAATCCTGCTAAGGTTAAAATAACTGAATGACGATCTGCTAATGTCAATAAATAATACGTTATTCCAATAAATAAAATAAGTAAACCAAGAAGTATAGCATTAGGGTTTAATACAAAACTTAATATTAAACAAGTAGAGCCAATAATCACAGGTAAGTAGGGAAAGAAGGGTGCTTTAAAAGGACGATCTAATTCTTTTCTTTTATATCTTAGGATAACAGCTGCAAAATTTACAAACGCTAATCCAAAGAAATAAATAAAAGTTGTGATATTCGCTATAAATCCAATGTCTGCAAAAATAATTGCTATAATTGTAAAAAATACCGCTATAGTAGTTGTTACTATTATTACTAAGGTAGGTACTTTGGTTTTTTTACTTACTTTTAAAAATTTTTTTGAGATATAATTATCTCTTGCTAGTGCGAACATTACAGCTACGGCAGAACCTAAAGCAGCATTCATTGCTATAAATGTTGAAATTGTTGCTGCGATGCCCATCAGTAAATATCCAGGAAAACCTAAAATATCATTCAAAACTAATGATAATAAGATTGGAGAATTTTCTAAACCTGAAGTATCAGAACCAATATTGATCATTACAACAATAGTTATAGATAAGTAAATAAGTAGAGTTATTAGAATTGCAAATATATTAGTTTTAGGAATATTTTTTGATGGGGTTTTCAATTCCGCATTTATATAAGCTAAATTTGAGGTAATACTTGTAAAAAAAATAAATAGGGATGAAAACCAAAAAACAACAACAAAGAAGTTAGTTTCAGAAAGTAGAAAACTTGGATCATAATTTGATAAATTAGTAGTAGGAGCAATAAAAATACCCGCAAAAATAAAAATTCCAAAAATAATTAATAAAACTATTGTTAAAGATACCAGAGTTCTTAAAGCTACTTTCTGAGTTCGAAACATGACTACAGCAGTAAAAAGAATTGATAAAATTGCTATTGGTATAAATAAGTTTTGAATAAATGTTCCAGGAAAAAAAGCTTCTATTACAACAGTAAAAGCTTGAGCAGAAAATGAGAATGTTAGGATACTTGCGATCCATAAAAAGAAGCCAATTATAAAAGCTAAAAATCCTCCTAATGCTTCCTTACTGAAGTTATAAGCTCCCCCCGACACAGGTAAGCTAGTAGATAATTCACTATAATTTAGAGCTGTAATAAATATTAATATACCTCCTAAAATTAGACTAATCAGAACACCAGATTGAGCTCCGTAAATAGCTGATCCTAATAGAATAAAAATTGAACCGCCAATGCCACACCCAATTCCGTATAAAATTCCCGCCAACAATCCTACGTGTCGAGTTGGAAGAATTTCTTCTTGATCTTTTTCA
The DNA here is from genome assembly GCA_029856145.1 of Promethearchaeia archaeon. GTDB lineage: Archaea > Asgardarchaeota > Lokiarchaeia > Sigyniarchaeales > SOKP01 > Loki-b32. The sequence goes on along the minus strand of JAHQWK010000024.1, from coordinate 91,131 downwards.
GTCAATAATATCCCATTAAATTTATATAAAGAATTTTAAATAGACATTTGATTTTTAAAATGAATTTCATGACTTTTCCAAATGGAATACACCTGAAATAATTGATAAAATAGCTCCAATTAATAGGAATAAACCCATTATAAAATCATTTGCATTACCAAAATCAATAAAATGATAAAATATTCCTAATGCCCAGACTATGAAGAAAATTCCTGCTCCTATTAAAATCCCTCCAAAAAATTTAGAAGCTCGGTAAATAGCAGATAGGACTTCTAATCTATGTATTCTACTTTCTTTATCTCTAATTTCTTTTTCTTGACTTTCTAATTCTAATTTGAGTTTTTGTAAAATTGTTCTTGAGTCATTGGTGCTAGTTTCAATTACTTCTTTTGATTTATTTAATTTTTCATGTTCTGCTTCCATATGCGTTAATTTTTCAGTTAATGCTTCTAATCTTTCTTCTAGTTCAATATACTCTGTATTCGAAGTTTCAATATCTTTTTTTAAATCCACTATTCTTTTTTCATTAGCTTCAATTAGATTTTCTTTAGCAATAATTTGTTCTATCAAATTATTTGTTGTATCATTCAATTCTTGTATTCGAGATTCAATTTCAATTAATTGTTGTTGTTTATCAGTTAATTGTACTTTATATTTAGCAAGGAGTTCTTCATATGTTCCTCTTTGTTTTTCCATTTCTGGAAACCCTTCTTTATATTCTTCGATTCTTAGTTCGATCTCTTTAATTCTACTTTCTCTTTTATCAATCTGTTCAGTTAAAAGCTTCTTTTCTTCTTCTTTTGCTTCAATTTCTGAATTTGAATGTTCTAATTCAATTTTATTCTTGCTAATTGAGACTTTTAAAGTCTCATTTTCAGCATGTTGACTTTTTAATTTTTTTTCAAATGCTTCAGCTTCTTCTCTCTGTTTTATAAGTAAATCTTCTTTTGATTGGATCTCTTGATTCATTTTTGAAATTTTATTACGAAGTTCTTCTTGAGTAGTAATTTTTTCTTTTATTGAATCTGTAAGAACAATTAAGTCCACTTGCCTTGTCTCGTATGTTTTTACTAATTGTTCATTATTTTTCAAGAGTTCCATGTATTCTTGTTCCAAATTCTCTTTACTTTCAGTTGTAATATTTAGTCTCTCCTCTACGTTATCCATCTCTTCAGTTTTACGATTATACTTTTCTTCAAGCTGTTTTATAGTCTCTTCAATCGCTGTAAGATATTCTTCTTTATCATCTATCTTTTTTTTAATAGTATTAAGTTTTTCCTGAGCTTCTTTTATTTCTTCGCTAATTTCCTCTATAGGTTTCTTCTCAGTCTCTTTTTCTTCTGCCGTTTCTCCATTTGTTATGGTTTCTGATATGTCTTCAATACTATTTTCAAATGTCCTTAGTTTTTTATCTATCATATCTCTTGAGTTTTTAGCTTTAGATAAGTATTCCTTATCTATTCTATCAACTTCCCTTTCCGATTTACTATCCTTTTCTTCTCCTTTAAATTCGTCAGTCATTTTATGAATATTGGATTATAATTATTAATACCTCATATAGAATTAGAATATGAATGTTTATTTAATTTTTGCAATTTTTCATTTCATTGCAGATTCTATTTTGTTTAAATAGATGTCGATACAAATAGAACATTATTTTGCTCATCATATTTGATTCTTAAGAAATAGAGAGTGTTCAGATATTTAAATTTTGATTTTTTCTCTTTAATATTTCGGTATTAGGACCAAATAAATGAATAACTTTATAAATGAAAATGTTTTAGATGGTAAATTGCATTTTTTTAAATCATTTAATCTCTAAAAATGGAGTTAATGTATCTTTTGACCTGATTGAAAGATATCGGTAAAACTTTATCAATGGTGTCAATGGTGGTACTATTTCAGAAAGGGTAAAAAAAGATTTATTTTAAAAACTTTTGTTTAAATGATTCTATAGTACTCGAAATTTCATTTATATGAAGTTTTAGTTCTTTTGGATGAATTTCCTTTAATTTATCTAAATTATCTATAATTTCTTTCAATTCATCAATCCATAAATTCATAAGAATTTCTTTTTCTTTGTTTTTACAAGCCAATTTTATTTCATCATCAATCCATTCTTTTGCGCTTTCTTTTATCTGTTTTTTAAGCACATCAACAGTTATTTTAACTAAATCTTGTTCACTTCTAAGTCTCTCTAACATAGGTTCTAGATTGTTCTTAAACTCTGTGTTTTCTTCATTATATTTTTTAATCATATCTCTAAGAACCTCTTCTTTAGTATCAAACTCTTCCTTGAAATTATTTAATTTTGTAGAAAAATCTTCACTCGCAGTGTTAATTTTTTCTATAAGAGATTCTATTTGATTCTCCAGATTATTAACATGTCTATCTAACTTTTGGTCAACTGTTCTAAATTTATTTTCTATTTCTAAATTGAGTGTCTTAAAGTTTTCTTCTAGTTTCTTTGAAAGTGCTGTAAATTTTTCTTTTAATTCCCCTTCAAACATATTTGCTAAATCCTCTATTTTCTTACTCGTCGAGGTTCCCTGCTTATCCATGTTCTGTTCTAGTTGTGTAAAGTGATCTTTTGTTTTTTGCTCTAATTTATTGATTTGCTCAGTTGATTTCTCCTCAAGATTATTAACTTGCTCATTTAGACTTTGATCAAGTTTATCCAACCTGTCAGATAATTTTTTTTCTAGATTACTTACTTGCTCATTCGTTTTTTGTTCAGATTTTTTAAACTGTTCATTCATTTTATTATCTAGCTTACTAACTTGTTCTTTTAATTTCTGGAATTCCTTTAAAGAAATTTCTTCAGATATTTTATTCACCTTTTTTCATTTTTATTAATTCTTTAATCATAATTGTTTTATTATCTAGGCGAAAAACTACTTCTTATTTAGTTTTGATTGTTCTTCTTTAGTTTTTGAGATGATTTTTACTAATTCAAATTCTTCTCTATTTAATTTTGCTATTAAGTCAACATTCTGTTCAAAATCTTTTTTAGTAATAATTAAGAGTTCTTTTAAGTTGTCAATTAAATCCTTAACTGATTTAGAGTGGGTTTTCTTTAAATGCTCTATAGTTTTGTCAAGTTCAGATAAATTAATCAAAAATAGATCCATAATATCGCTTTTTTGAGTTGTGTTATTTTCTAACTCTTGCTTTAGAAAGTCATAATATTTCAATTCTTTAATTTCTTTTTCCTCAACACTTTCTTCTTTGATTTTTGGTTTTATCTTCTGCTTTTTTAATATTGAATCTAAATTTTTTAAATTTATTAATCCGATTTTTAATTGATTTTCGTTTTTATTAATTAAATTTAGGAACCTTGTAGCTGTATTATTCTGAATAATATCAGGATACAATATTTCTGCTTTTCTTAAAAAAGTATATATCAATAATTCAAAACACTCATTAATATTTTCACCTGTTTTTGCAGATACGAATACTACATTGTCATTTTTAGCTAAAAAATTATTCAAATTTGTTTTAATCTGCTTAACATTAGTAAGTGCATCCAATTTATTTCCAATAAATAGTTTTAAAACATCTTCAGAATGATAATTTACATGTTTTAAAAACTCTTCTTTTAGAAGTTCCAATGTTTCTTTTGGTTTTGTTAAATCGAAAACTAACAGAACTATATCGATATTTTTATATAAAGCTGGATTAAAAGGATTAAATGACCTCTGACCTCCTGTGTCCCATATAGAAAGAAATACTCTTATAATATTACCACTCTCTTTTATAACGTATTCTTTTTTAGCAGTTTCACTGCCAATTGTTGGTAAATACTGTTCGGGAAATTGCTTCCCCATAAAAGCATTTATAATAGAAGATTTCCCAACATCTCCTTCTCCGAGAACAACTAGTTTTAAATTTATGGTATTATCCAACTCATTAATCGCCTAGAAAAAACTAATAAGATTCTTGAATTGAAAATTTTCTGGCGTAAAGAACCTTTATTAAGAATTATTTAATTTATTAAAACAAAAACGGAACTTATATTTAAATATATTTAGAAAAATACTTCTGTAAACATCAAAAATCCTAATCTGACTCTTAAATTAATTAAATGTATATTTTTATTAAGAGCAACTTATCTAAGTAATTGCTTTTAAATTTATAAAAGATTTATATTACTTTTTGATTTTTCACTATTAATATTATTATATTATTATAATTATTAAAACAGTTGAAAATGGTATAAGGATATGGGATTAAAAACAGATATAACTGAAATGTTTGGAATTAAGCATCCGATAATTGCTGCTCCTATGGGTCCGTTTTACACAAAGGAATTAGCAGTTGCAGTTTCTGAAGCCGGTGGATTGGGAGTATTGAGTCATACTAATCTATTTGGGAAAAGTGCCTTGGAAGAAATGAAATCAAATATGGAATATGTTGTGGAACATACAGAAAAACCCTTTGGATTTAATATTAGAACAGCAAGATTACAACTAGATGCTCCAGGACTCTGTCGAGGGATTTCAAGATTCATATTGAACAATCCAAAAATAAAAGAACAATGTGTTTATGCAGTAACTAGCGCTGGTTCATCGAAAATGCTGCCAAAAGCTAAAACATATCAAAGATTAAAAGAGAGTGGATCTAACATTAAGCATTTCCATGTGGCACCAGCATTATGGCTTGCTGATAAATGTATAACATCTGGAGTTGATGGTATGGTTATTACTGGTTGGGAGGGCGGAGGACATCAAAGTTATGAAAAAATCAGTACCTTAGTCTTATTACAACAAGTCACGAAAAAATATCCAGACACTTCAATAATAGCATGCGGAGGATTTTCTAGTGGAGAAGGATTAGCTTCAGCATTAGCAATGGGTGCAGGAGCTATTGCAATGGGTTCAAGATTTATTGCTTCAAAAGAAAGTGAATTCCATGAAAAATACAAAAATATTGTACCTTCAGCAAAAGCAGATGACACAGTATGGGTTACTGGAGTTCTTGGGCCAATACGCCTTTGGAAAAATAATTATTCTTTACATCATGGAGTTGTAACAAGTAAAGAAGAAAAGATGGCATTGGAAGCTCAGTTAACACCAGAGAGAGTAATGGACGATCAAAAACATTATGAAATGACTTATGATGGTAATGTGGAAGAGGGAGCTGTTCTTTTAGGTCAAAGTATCGGTTTAATTAATTCTGTCGAAACTGTTCAAGACATAATTAATAGTATTGTTAATGATGCTGAGAAAAGATTAAAAAAGGCAAATAGCTGTATTGTTTAATTTTATGCAATACTTATATTATTTTTTGTCTTATTTTATTATATTTTAAATTAAACATCCTATCTAAAAATGAATTCAAAGAAAAAATTACAATTAATTGATGGATACGATGATGGTTACAATTTTTTTTTATATAAATTATAATTATAGATTGAGCTTATTTGGTTATCTAAGTAAAGTTCCCTATATTAAATATGGAGGTGTTTGTTATGGGTAAATTTGATGATGAAGATGATGTTTATTGTACAAATTGCGAGAAAAAAATACTCCAAGATAAAGCAATTTATGTAGGTGGAAAACCTTATTGTAAAACCTGTTATCGTGATGCTGAAGAGTATGAGACCATTGATGTAAATAATGATGAGGAGGAGGATGACGATGATGATGATGATGATGATGACGATGACGAAGATGACTCTGATTAAACATTTTTACATTAACTTATGACACATAGCTTAAAGGTAAAATTTCAGAAAAAATATATGATGAATTATTAAATATAGAAGCAGATGATTTTGATGGAGGTTATCCTGATGATTGGTGTCCTAATTGCTGTGAAAGTATTGATCCTAATGATGATTGGGAAGAAACGTGTTAGAAGCAATAGACAAATTCATACATGACAAGAAATTTATGCCATAATTAACAATTATTGATATATTAAGAAATAGCTATATTAGAATTATAAAAATGTCTAAAACTAGGCAAGAAATTGGGCCATATGATTATATTGAACATTTTAAGAGAAATACAGCGTTGTTAGTTTCAATGGATAAAAATGGAAAACTCAATGTTATGGCTTTAGATTGGAAGAGTATAGAAGATTTAGAGGGTATTCCTGTTATTAGAGCACAAGTAGCTTATAGTCGATACACATATAAATTACTTACTGAGGGAGTCAATGAATTTACTGTAAATATCCCTTCGGATAAAATATATCACGCGGTAGATATAGCAGGTTCTTATTCTGGAAGAAATACTGATAAAATTAAAGAAGCAGGATTGGAAATTATTCCAGGAAATAAAACAAAAGTCTCTACTATAAAAGACTCTGATTTAAGCTATGAATGTCAAATTGTTCATTCATGTAAATCAGAAATGAGTAGTCATCACTATTTTTATGGGAAGATTCTAATCGCCTATGCTTCAAATAATATACTTAAGTAACTTTTTTCATTTCTTTTTCTTAAAAGCTATCATTAGAGTTTTTTGTAAATTAATTTTATAAAGTCTAAAAAATTCAAAAAATTAGATATTTATAATTAAAGGCGATAAAAACATTGAAAAATGAAGAAGTAACAGCACCAGATCATTATAAACAGCGTCTTACACCACGATTAATTTTATCACTTTCAATAATTGGAGTATTTTCTGCTCTTATTTGCATACTAACAATGGTAATTTCTATTCCAATTCCAGCTACTCAGGGTTTCATCAATATTGGAGATGCAGGAGTAATGATCTGCGGTATGTTGTTCGGACCTATAATAGGAGGTTTTTCTGGAGGTATAGGTTCAGCTTTAGCAGATATTTTTTTAGGCTATACCATATATGCTCCTGGAACTTTAATAATTAAAGGTTTAGAGGGTTTTTTAGTGGGTATCATCGCTAACCCTAAAAAATTTTATAAAAAAATTAATTATAGAGACATTTTAGCTGTTTTAACTGGTGGTTTTACGATGGTAATTGGATATTTCTTATATGAAATTATCATTTTCGGCATACCCGCAGCATCGTATGAATTAATTTTAAATGGCATAATCCAATTCGGGTTAGGAGGATTGATTGCTATTACTTTTATTGCTACAGCGCGAAAACCTATAATCAACAACTTACCGCAAGTATTCGATAAAGTCTTTAAATAAATAGAAAACTTTAGAAATGTATGTCTAAAATTTAGAATAAGTCATAAATTCAGTAAGAATCAAGAAAAATTTGGTTTTATTCACTTTTTTATTATATCTAAGGCCTAGAATGTTATTTTATACAAGTTTATTTAGTCAGGTTTACATTTTTCACACTTGATCTCGTCGAAATCCTCCCAATCAACTCTATAAATCTTAATTTTACCCGTATCACAACAATGCTTACAATTGCATTTTAAACTTAAGAATTTTTCTTTTTCTACTATACTAATCATAGTGCTAAATAAGCTTTAAATTATTTAAATAAAAAATTTCTAAAAAAAAAGTAGATTCTAGTTATTTATAAGTTTGTGTTTTGAAAACAATTCAATTAAGATATTGAAGCATAATTTAAGATGAAAATAAAAAATTTATGTTTGTTAAATTAGTAATTAATTTCAGAAAAAAAGAATTAGAAGTTAGAATATACCATAAATTTTTCTCCTGATCCAAGACTATAAATTTCAAATTTTTTACCACGTTTCGTTTCAGCATTCATCAAAATCATAGGAAAGAGATAAATTTGAGATGTAATTTGAGCATCTTTGTCTTTTTCATAAGATTTATAATCACTACCAGCAGAGTTAATGGTTTTTTTAATATTTTTATTCCAATATCCTAATGACGCTTCTGCTTTAGAGTCTAATTCTTTGAAATCACTAAATTTTATTCCTTCGACGTCTTCAATCATTTTATGGAGATCCTCTCCAATCTCCTTTTCATACTTGGTTTGAGCGCTTGAATGAAGGATGGGGGCTCCTGTTACCACTGTTTGAAATGGTACAGGGAGTTCTTCATATTTATACATATTTTTATAACCTCCACATTCTTTGCAAGGTTCTGTTCTATTTCCTGTGCCAAAACAAGTTGCACAGGGATAAGAAAATGGTTTCTTTTCCTTTTTCTGTTCTTCACCAACAAGAACTGTCAAAGTTTCCTCAATTTTTCCAGTTCCTTTGCAGGTTTTACATTTATTTTCGATATATCCTTTTCCTCGACAATTTTTACAAGAAACTGCTTGAATTGATTCAAAGTGAGGAACTATTTCATTTCCTTTCCATTCCTCTTTATTTATCTTTCCAGCTCCTTTAAAGGAATAAAATTGTTCTCGAACAACTCTTGGGGCTGTTACAAGGTTTTCTTCCTTTCCTTTTGGGGCGGGACCAAGAGATTTTTTAAGTGCAAAATAAATTGCTGCCTCTTTTGTGGTTTCTTTTACATATTCAGCTGCGCTAACTGCGTCTAATGAGAAAACAGCACCTTTTGTCCCAAACTCTTTTTCCATTTTTTTCCGATCCGTTCTTACTGCTCTTTGCTTCCATTTTTCGAATACTTTATCCAATGGAGGAGTCTTAATTCTTATATCAGGCATTTTTTTCACTTATAAGATTTAATTAAAAATTTCATCAAAAATGTTTTAGAATTATAAAAATATAAAATAGAATGATTTATAACTTTTATATAGAAGAAAAATATAATTAAAAACAAATATAATAGAAAAGTCGAATAAAAAATGTCTGCTGAGGAACGTCAATCAGTTGAATACTTCTTACAATGGATACAACAAGGTGGACTTGCAGACTGGTTGTCCCATTTCTTAAATCAAGGCGATGAAACAAAACTTAGAGAAATTAAAGAGATATATGATAAAATAAAACAAGTCTTTGGGTTTTAGTTTCTAATTTCTTTTTTATTATCTAATTTTTTAAGTTATTTTAGTCAGTTATTTTAAAACTAGAAAATTTGATTTGGTAATTTTCATTTTATTTTATTATTAATTAATTGCTTAAATGGTTTCATAGTTGAGTGTTCCCTTAAGAAGTTTCTTTATAGTTTTTGATAGAAATCGTAAGCATAAGAAAGAATTGCAATTTAATGTTAATTTCTTTTATCTAAAATCATTTAAGAAAAAGAGATTTACATTTTCTTACGTAAAGGAACCATTCTTTAGGGGCACGGTAATTTTTGGACTAGATTTTAAAAATAGAATACGTCCTCTAAATTTTAATAAAATTGAGAAAGAAGGAAGTTCACAGCCAATTAATCCACGATTACTAAGAAAGTTCATTTTATCAGATAAAAACAAATTTGTCGCTTTTTCAAGCCAAACTCCTTCTCAAGATGTTTCACCTGTTAAAGAAATGCTAAACAATTATCAATATGACACGGATAGGATTATTAATTTAACTTTATGCAATTCTTGTATGGAAAAACATAACTTTACTTTATTAAATGAGAATCTTCAAATTAAATCTTATAAGAATCAAATTATTTGTTCTGAATGTGCTTATGATATTATGTTAAATAGAATTAAGCTTACCGGGCTTATTTCTCAAGAGAAAATCAGCCCTAAATTAAAGAATTTTTTAATGCATTTAATACTCAAATTTAGAGATATTAGAAAAGTATTGGAGTCATTTAAGGCAGATTTTGATCCTGTAAGATCCCGTGAGATAACACTTTATGATATTGAAAAATCATCTTCAATTAGCAAAAAATATCTTAATCAAGAAATAGATAGTATAGACATTCCTCCAGCGTTTAAAGAGATATTGAAAGGGTTAAGATTAACTAATTTATTGCCAATCCAAGCAATTTCCATTGAAAAGGGTTTATTATCAAAACGTAATAATCAATTAATTATGGCTCCTACGAGTGGAGGTAAAACTTTAGTAGGAGAATTAGCAGGAGTCTCAAAAGTTTTAAAAGACAGAGCCGCAAAAATGTTATATTTAGTACCAATTGTAGCTTTAGCCAATATAAGGACAGAAGAATTTAAAGAAAAATATAAAACAATTAAGCTAAAAGTCATCAAAAGAGTTGGAGAATCACTATTTGGAAAAAAAGAGGATACCAATATTAAAGACTTAGCTAATGCCCATGTTATTATTGCAACTTATGAAGCAATTGACTATATTTTAAGAAGTGGGAATAAAGATCTCTTAGGTAATATTGGTACAATTGTAATTGATGAAATTCAAACATTAATTGATCCAGAACGAGGTTTTATATTAGATGGTTTAATAGCTAGACTAAAAACACAATTCAATTCTCAGTTCCTATATTTAAGTGCAACCTTAGGAGAACCAGAGTTTTTAGCTAAAAAATTAAATTGTGAATTAATTAAGTATAATAATCGCCCTGTTCCAGTTGAGCGTCATTTATTATTATGTCTAAACGAAACTCAAAAAAATAAGTATATTTCTAGGTTAGTAAGAGCTGCTTTTTCTATGAAATCTATATACGGATTTAAAGGGCAATCAATAGTATTTACAAATACTAGAAAAAAGTGTGAATCGATATCAGCTTATTTACAGAACAAAGGGATAAATGTTTTAGCTTACCATTCAGGTTTAACCAATGAAGAAAGAAGAGAAATTGAAGAAAAATTCCAGACTCAGAAGATTATTGGGGTTATAGCAACTGCAGCATTAGCAGCAGGTGTAGATCTTCCAGCTCGCCAAGTAATTTTTGAATCTTTAGCAATGGGCATAAATTGGTTATCTGTTGCAGAATTTGAACAGATGCTAGGACGAAGTGGAAGATTAAAAAAACATGAAAAGGGTTTAGCATATATACTTGTTGAACCTGGAAAGATATATTCTCCTAAAATGAAAATTACTGAAGAAAATATAGCAATAAAACTATTGAATGGAAAGATTAAAGATTTTGAGCTTGTTCCTGATAAAGATAAATCTCAAACAGAAATTCTTGCATTTAATTCTATGTTTAATAAGTGGATTACAAAAGAAATTGTGTATAACTTTTATAACCGTTTAATAAATAATCATTTCGATATGGAAGAAGTTTTGAAGAAGTTAATATCTTTTAATTTAATACGAATAAAAGAAGATTTGACAATTAAAGCAACCCGTTTAGGAAGAGCAATTGCAAATTCATTTTTAAGTGTTGATGAAAGTCTTGAAATTATAAAAAAATTACAGAATAAATTAGAAACACCTTTAGATATTGCTTTAGACTTAGAATTTCTTAGAAACATATACCTATCAAAAAATATAGTTGCAGATTTATCAAAGAATATCAATATGAGATATTTTTCGAATAATTTATTTAGTGCTAGTGTATTATCCTTAATGAATGCAGAGTATGTCCGAAAGAGAAAATCATTTTCCCGTGATTTTATTGATTTTATAATGAAATTAACTAACGAAATATTTAATTGCAGTTGTAAAGATAATCCATATTGTGATTGCGGTCGTTTAAATTTAGAAAAACTAATCCTTGACTTGAGAATCAAACATAATATGACAATTGAAGAGATTTCCAGTTACTTGATGGAAGAATTTAAAATCATGGTTTTTAAAGGAGATCTTATTGATTATTTAGAGAATTTAATCTACAGTCTGGAGAGCATTAAAAATATTGTAGAAGGTATATCCAATTTAGATAATGTTTTCAAGAAAGAAATCAAAGAAATACCTAACTTAATAGAAAATATCAAATATTAAGTTATATGTATTTCTACTATATCATAATCCTTTAAAATATAATCTAGACCAACTTTTTTCCGCTTCTGGCGCACTCCTTCACGCATAACAATAGCATGGTCAAAGCTCTCATAAAAGCTTCTATGAATCTTCTCAGCGACCCCCTTTACAGTTACTCCTTCTTCCATAAGGAGAGGTTGATCGGCTACTATTCCACGACTCATAGTAAATATCCTAATTTTCTTTAGAAATTTTAAGATTATTTCACCAAAATCTTTTGGAAAATTCTCTTTCTGGAAACTTGTTCCTAGTATTATCGGAAATCTATCAGAATATCTCGTTTTTAACATTTCAAAAGTTTCTTGAGTATGAGGAAGATCCCCTTTAGTCCCCAATATTATTACTTTTTTATATACAACAGAGGGAGTAAGAACGTCAATAATATTATCAATTGTTATTTTCCCGTAAATTTTTACAATTCCATTACGTATTCCATTTTCATTCACAATTTCTTTTATTTCTTCTGTTAATTTTTCCAATTCCTCAATTCCTTTTGCTTCTTTAGTCATATATAGGACTTGAATTTTATTCGCCCCAGTTTTCTCAATAGTGAGAGGTGGAGGGGGTAGGTTTATTCGAATGTCGGCTCTAGTTAATTCTTTTAACAATAAATCCATCTGATCTTTAATATTTCGAGATAAGTCGATACAAAAACATAATAGATCTGCTGCTCTGAGTTGCGAAAGAATTTCTTTTCCATTACCAACTCCATCAGAAGCACCTTCCATAATGGAGGGCATATCCACAATTTGAAATCTAATATTTTGATACTTATATATTCCAATTTCTGGAATGGGGGTGAATCTACCAATTTTTTCATTTGCTGCTCCTGTTAAATAATTTAAAAGAGTTGTTTTTCCCACTCCAGGTGTATAATAATTGCTAATTAATATTATTTGGAGTCCTTCCTTTTTTATTGAAAAAGGGCTGACAATCTTTTGGGTGATTTTCTGCTTTTGTCTCCGCTCCTCTACTTCACGTTTCATCTTTGCTAAACGAGATTTATTAAGGGCAACAATTTTTTCTGTAGCTTTATGTTTAGGAACCAAAGATAAAAATTCTTCTAACTTTTTTATCTTTTCTTCTGTAGAACCCGCATCAAGATATTCTTGATATTTTGCTTTTGCAGCAGTCGGTAAATTTGAGCTCAAAACAAAACACTTAAGTATTAATTTAAAATAAAGAACGAAATCTATCCTCTGTTTTCAATTTTAAATCCCCTAACACTTCATTAATTCGAATTTCAAATTGTTTGAAGTATTTAGGTTTTTTTGAAAATATATCGTTAAGGGGATAGCGGTTCAAGAAATAAGTAATGATTTGATTTAACTGGCGTTTGACGACTGTAACATCTGTTGCTTTTTCTATTATAGCATATGATAATAAAGGCTGTTTATTAGTTTCATCATCACTTGGTAATGTAATCATCTCACAGAAGCATACTAACTTAAAGGAAGCAAGAGAGATTACATTTATATTATCGCCGAATACCTCGCTGGTAAAACTTTCAAGTGCCGTTAAAAAACCCGCACGTAAGTTTGGATCTAAGACATCATCTGAGGAAGAATAATATTTAATCTCAACTAAGTTTCGCATACCTATGTTTATTCCTACTTCAAGAATCGCCATTTTAAAAAAGGATATCTATATACTATCTAAATTGTTATTTTTTATAAAATAATTAAATTTTTTATTTCTATTTTTTTTTTAAAACTTTATTTAATATAATTTTAATTGTTTTTTAAAAGGATAAAGCATATCATTGAAATTTTTTTTTTGGATTATCAATTCCTAAATTATAAGTTGAATTCTAATTTAAAAGATTAATTTTTAGAAATATTAAGGAAGTTCCATCTGTTTTTTATAGAGGAAAAACGTATTCTCACAAAGCATTGCTACCGTCATTGGGCCTATTCCTCCAGGAACGGGTGTTATTTTTCCACACTTATCTAAGACTCCTTCGAAATCAACATCACCACATAATTTACCTTCAATTCTATTTATACCCACATCAATAAGAATTGCTCCCTCTTTAATTCTTTCTTTAGTTATGAATTTTGGTTTTCTGACTGCAACTATAACTATATCTGCTTTTTGGAGATAACTATCAATATCCTTTGTTGAAGTATGACATATAGTAACAGTGGCATTTCTTTTTAACAACATAAAAATCAAAGGTTTGCCAACCAAATTTGAACGATTAATAATTACTACATCTTTCCCTTTTAAATCTATATTATTATGTTCTAATAGTGAAATAATGCCTTTTGGAGTACAAGGCCCTTGATCTTCATTATAATCAAAAAGTTTTCCTCTTGTAACAGAATTTAAACCATCTGCATCTTTTAATGGTGAGATTTTCTCTAAAAACTCAGGTGTATAATCTCTTAAATGTTCTGGAAGGGGTATTTGCACTAAAATTCCATGAATACTAGCATCTTTATTAATTTTATCAATTTTCTCTAAAAGTTCCTCCTTTGAAATATTCTCCTCTAACTCTATAATAATGGAATCGATACCTACACTTTGGCAAGTTCTATGTTTAATATTCACATAGACTTTAGAAGCGGGATCCTTCCCTACAAGTATCGTAGCCAATTTTGGTCTAATTCCCGTTTTCTCTGCTGCTATTTTAACTTGCTTTTTCAATTCTGAATTTAATTTTTCTGCTAATTTTTTTCCATCTAATATTTTATTACTCATGATATCTTGATTATAATAAAATTTGAAATTAAAAAAAGTAATAATATTAATATCGAAATATTGTGTTTTTTTTACAATAATTAAATCCTTATATTCTTCTCCTTCTCCAAAGAAAAACAACTATAGCGATAATTAATCCAATCGAACCTAATACAATACCTAAAATCAGATAATTAAACTCAACCATCCAAACATCAAGAGATAAACTAGATAAAGAGCCTAATATTTCCAAAGTTTTGTATGCATAATAGCAAGATATGACTGAAGAGATTTTTTGTTGGATTCCTTCAGCATTCTCTACAAATCCACCATCCTCGAAGTTTTGGCGTGCTAGTACCCATGAGCTTGTTTCTTGATTATTGAATTCACTACCACTGATTAAAGAAATTGCTTTTACACAATAATATGTACTACTTAATAAAGCATATCCAGCTAATTCATCAGGAAGATATCCTCCATAGTTGTTAAGATCTGCAGAATTATTAACATAAAAAGATTTGAGGTAAGTTAATGTGTTGTTAATATCGACTAAATCATTAATATCTCCAAATCTTTCATCATCCAGGATAAATGCTGCAAAACATGTATCAATATATGTAGATGATAATGTTTGATTACCTCCATACCCGCCATCAGTATTATTACAAGAAAGAACCCAATCTTTATGAATTGATATATTTGCAATCGGTTGCCCTATCAATGAGTAAAGTTGAATAACATAAAATGTATAAGTTAAGCTTGGCAAATGAGTTGTGTTTGAAAAAGAAAATCCACCATTTATCTGCTCAGTCTCATTTAGATATTCATAAATTCTATTTGATAAACTTGAATCAATAGTATGTTCTAATATGTTCAGTGAATTCAATAGATAGTATAAGTTATATATATTTACATGAGTACTATCAAACATTGCTACAATATTATCTTCCAATTTACTTTTAAGATCTTCAATCTCTTGTGGATCTCTTCCCCAATCATTCAAAAGATTCAAAGCATAAGCTGTTGCTTCAAAATTCACATTGTCTTCATCACTAATAACATTGGAAAACCCTTTTCCTACAATTTCAGTATCTAATATAAAATCCTTTAAATATGACTGCCGTGTTTTTCCTAACACACTCGGAATTGCATTTAATGTTAAAAATAATACAAAAATAATAATGATAAAATTCCGATATTTATGCTTCAATTAAAAGTACCTAATTCTGATAAATTAAAATTTACTTTGTTAAATATATCTTGAAATTAAAAATTAACTATATGATTAATGAACTAAAAGTGATATTTCAATTTCATATGATTTAAAAAGAATTATAAATTAAAAGAGAAATATCCTTACTACTTAAAGAATTTCACTGATATCTCTATATAATAATTCCTTATTAACTTGAAACTGATCGTATGTAATAAATAATTTTCTAAAGGATTCCAAGCTTCCGAGAATTGCAGCTCCATTAAAAATAGCATATTGAAGATTATTAGGTACAAAAAATTTGAGTATTTTACTTGCTGATTTAATAGATTCAGAGAATTCTTGTGCAGGTGTTTTTTCTATTAATTCTTTCGAGACATTACCTGCTTCTAAAGTTTCTATCGGCTTTCCACAATAAGGACAAAAGAGTGAATCTAAATCAGAAACATCTTTCCCACAATGTGGGCATTTTCCCTCTTGGGTTTTTTGTTTAATTTCATCTTTTTCACCAATCTTGATTTCTGGTAAGATTAATACTCCACCACACGAGGAACATAAATTTTTTCCATCGCTAAGATCCACAAAAGCCCCACAGTTAGGGCATGTATCCTCTTTCTTTTTTGAAATTTCAACTGCTTGTAGCTTGATTAATTCGCTTTTAACAGCAGAAAGGGGTGTAACAGGTTTTGGAATAGAACCTAATTGAGGAATAACCAAATCTAACTCCGCCTCGAAACGTTCTTGAAAGCCGGAATATGAAAGATTCCCTCCTGAAAAAACTATATGAGATAAAAGATCATACCAATAAAGACTATCAATATTTCTTAAACTAGCAATTATTGCTTGAGGGAGATTCATAATATTACTATATCCTAGCATTCCAGGATTGAATAACACTTCCGGAGCTTGATATAGAATATAAGTTGGAACATTAATAGTCGAACCATCTGGCATTGGAACACTAAACATATCTCCTGCCTTTAAGGGCTTATTCGCGTCTAAAACAAAGTAACAATTTTTCTCTTTTATTTCTTGTATGATTTCATCCGCTGCACTAGAGGCGATACTTACACCTTCCCTCATTAAAAGACCTTTAAAGTTTTGATTTACATCAATTCCGGCAAGAGGAAGCTTCTGAACCGCATGTTGAACTATTGTTCCATTTATTATTGGGGCAATCCAAGTCAAACCATCTCCTGATTCGATTACTAAGCCTGTTGTTAAGCCAACACTAAATAAAGATAACAGTGGTGTTGGCATCATTATCAAACTTTTAACCCGATGAGTTTCAAAGAAAAGTCGAGCAATATACTCTTTAGTTTCTCTATGCATGAAAGTAGATTCACAATAGAATACAGGATATTGAGTAAGATCTTCAATTCTAAGTAGTGAATAAAAAATGTAATTCAGGATTTCATAGTAACTGTCCCAGTCCATGATTTCGCCACGACTTACGGGATGCTTGATTTTAAGGACACCACGCATACGGGATACATCGTTTCCAACATATATGCTTCTAGCACTTACATCAACCATGACAGATTTATATTTCTCGGTTCCAGTAATGCAGGGGAACACAAATCTTGGCCCCGGTTCTCCCGCAAATCCGATTTTTACGTATGCCGATCCGATATCAATTATAATTGGTGTTCCAGGTAAAGGCAGTGCCATTTTTTATCAATGTTTTTTATTTTGATTTTTCTTATTAATAATCTAAATTAATAGTTTTTATAATTATTTTATAGAATTTAAAAATAAGAATTCTTTTAATTACTTTTTCATATATTTAAGAAGAGTTTTGAGGATCTCTTTTTGCATAACTAATCCAATAATGTAATTATTTTCATCTACAACAGGTAATCTTTGTACTTTTTTATTAAACATTATCTCTAGAACATATATTAGTGTGTCATTCTCTTTTACAACAAAAGGTTCTGGTGTCATTAAATCCTTAACAGTTGTATTTGGTGAGTCTAAACTCATTGCAAATCTAGCAAGACGTATATCTCTTTGTGTAATTATCCCAATTAATTGCTTATCCTTACGATCTTTTACAATAGGAAGTCCATCAATATTTTTTCTTATCATCAATAGCTCAGTAGCACTGATTTTTTCATTTGGAAAGGAATATAGCGGATCTTTTATCATTATTTCAGATACTTTTATTTTACTTAATTGATTGAAGCAGTCTTCCATATTAAAACCCTAAATTTAAATAAATTATTCAAGAAACAAAGTCAGAAATTTCCTTATGGAAGATAATCAATATTGAAATTAAAATATATTTATTAGCTACTACTTATTGATTCTCCTAATTTCTTTTCAATTTTTATTATTTCTTTTAAATACTCTTTATAGATTTTTAAGAGGTAATGTCCCCAATCATTTAACTTTACCCATCCACCTCCACCACGACCTCCTTTACCAGTTACTACAACAGACATGCCGGTTCTTTTCTCTATTCTTTTTAAAATGTTCCATGCATATTTATAAGAATATCCACATTCTTTAGCGGCTAAAGTTAAAGATCCTTCTTCATTTTTTTCAATTTTATCTAACAACTCAGCCCATCCAGAACCCAATATACTTTTATTATCAAATTCTAACCAAAATTTTATACCAAAACCTACTTTAGATTTTAAATCTTCAATATTGGGTTGATTTTCCATACTATTATTATTTATTTTTTGTTCATTTAATAATTTGTTATATATTAGAAAAGAAAAACATAAAAGTTAAGCTCATTTTATCTTGTTAAAAATACGGAACTGGCATATACATCATGTTTTTTTCTAATGGAGAATCTGAAAAAAAGGGTAAAGAAGTTATAAAAAATCTTTACCATTTTTCAGAAGATCAAATGTTAGATTGCAATCAATATATCATAGAAGATTTAGATACTAAAGAATTAGCTTTATTTGATACAGGTAATGGCATTTCTCTCAAAGGTTTATTTAAGGGTATGGCAAAATATAATCTTGATCCTTCTAATATTACTAAAGTGTTTTTGACTCACGAGCATGTAGATCATACACTAGGGCTTTATCCATTAATGAAATTGATGGTAGATTCCCCTCCTCAAATTTATGCTTATGGTGAAACCGCTAAAATTTTAAGAGAAGGAGATGTATCTCGAATATTTCCTGGTAATTTAGGAATTAAACCCAGCATGTTTGGCGTGGAAATCATTCCATTGAAAGTCACAAATTTAGAAAATATAAAAGAGATTGAAATATCTTCTGAATTTAAATTCCAAATCCATTATACGCCAGGACATTCTTTAGGATCAATATGTTATTATGAAAATACAAAAAAAATATTAATTCCAGGAGATTTAGTTTTTCAAATGGATAAATTTCTAAAAATAGGGAGTTTTGGTCGTTATGATTTTCCAGGAGGATCATTAGATGCCTTGAAAAAATCAATTAAGCATGCTACAGAACTTGATGTATCAATTTTGCTCCCAGGTCATATGGGGATTGTATTAGAAAATGCAAATCAGCATATTGATAGTGCTTTTAAAACCATCCAAACACTTCGTTATTAGTGTTAATTACAAAAGTCTCACGAGCATGTCTATAACGCCTTAAATTCTCCTTTTAAATTAAATCTAAAAGATACTAATATTTAAATAACACATCTATCTATTATTTTTATAATCCTCTTTAAATTTTAAAAAAAAATAGTGAAAATATATTATGTCTGAACAAAAAAAACAACCTAAGCACCCAAGTGAAATCTTTCTCCGTACTTATCCCAAAGTTATCTTCTTCTATCCCTTGCTTGTCATTTCCTTGATTCTCTGGCTGATCCAATCAATTATGGGTACTCCAAATATGGTTTTGGGTTATATTTGGTTTATAGTGTTTTTTGTAAATATTTTTGTAACTGCTTTCGATTTCTCTTCAACTAAATTCTTCGTTTTAATATTAGCTATTGTAATCGTTATTTTAGTTGTAGTTTTCTTAGGGGCAACTTATGCATTTGAATTTACAGGAATACAAATTGATATAGCATTACCTTATGAATTCTATATGTTAATGACGTTAATATTAGCTTTTATATTAGGGATTATTGTCATTAGCACGAGATTTGAATATTATAAAATTGAAAGAAACGAAATTATCCATAAAAAAGGGATCTTTAGTTCAGCTGAGCGATTTCCAGTAAAAAGCTTGCGATTTAAGAAGGAAATTCCAGATGTCTTTGAGTTTTTCATGCTCAGAGCCGGGCGCTTCACGATAATGCCAGGAAAGGCAGATGAAGTAATGATATTACCCACAGTGCTCAATATTAACAAAAAGGAAGAGCAACTTGATTGGTTGCTTTCTCACGTGTCAGTTGAACCAGATGAAATAGATCAATAAAATTTAAAATAATCCTATAATCTTTTTTTTAATTTTTTATTCTTTTAATGCCAAAGCAAATATAGATAAATTTAAGTGTTAAATAGCACTTTAAAATACACTTATGTCTCATCCACCAATTTTGCTATTTGATTTTGATGGTGTAATTATTACTCAAAAATCTCTCGAATATACGGCATCTAAGTTAATTAAAAATGAGTTTTATCGATGGAAAAACATAGAAAATATGAGATTAATAGATTTTGCGAGACTTTTTGAGGAATCTGACTCAAAAAATAGAGTGGTGGCTTTAAAACGAATTACTAAAGTATACAAACCATTTATTCCAAGTATATGGAAAAGAAATCTATTCTTTCTTAAATTTAGACGTATGTATCCGAAGCTTGAAAAATTTGAAACTTTAAAACCAAATCTAGAACAAATTTTAAACCAATTCAAAAAGAATGGATTTCAATTAGGAATTGTCTCTAATACGAGTAAAAAAAGATTAGATTATTTTCGAAAGAAATTTAATTTAGATAAATATTTTTCTGTCTTTATCTCCCGAGACGATTCTCCCTTTAGAAAACCTAATCCATACCCAATTATTACCGCATTAATGAAAATGAAGAAAAATATCAATTATTCAATAGATAAAAACAATTCATATTATATCGGTGATCTTCCCACAGATATTGAATGTGCTAAGAATGCAGATATCAAAAGTATTGCTTTACTTTCTGGTCATGGTACAAAAGAGGGATTAGAAAAATCTAATCCCACCTATCTACTTCCAGAGATAAAGAACATTTTAGAAATTGAGCATTTCAAAAAATTCTTATTGAATTAAACACTCTTTAACATTGAATATGTTTAATCTCGAAGAATTTGAGGACAGTGTAATCTTTGAAAAAGTAGATAAACTAAATAAGTATTTAAGCAAAAATAAAACAGATAAAATATTAAAAATAATTACCGAGCTTGAAGACTTATTAGAACAAGAAAATAATGTTGTTATTACATATATTCTATCTATTTTAGCAGAAAACAAAATAGAACTCATTTCTGAAGAGTTGCTACAAAAAATTGAGGTTTTTCTTCACTCTGAAAATATTAAATTAAAAAGTAATTCACTGATTGTTATTGGATTTGCAATGTTAGCAAATTCTAATTATATGGAAAAATATTCCCAGGAATTTGTAAAATTCCTATTAGATGAATTTGAAGATATTAGAAATAATATACACTACTTTTTACTAAAATTAGTTGAAATAAAACCAGAATTAGCAAAAAAAAATATAGATATTATTTTAAAGAGTCTTAACATTGAAAGAAAAACCGACAATATCATTTCTCTATTAAATTTACTAGAAAAATGCGAGGATTTTGAATTTGATCATTTATATACCTTTAGAAATATTTCAAATTCATTAATTACTCTACTTGAAGAGAAAAAAACCTCTAAAATATTTAATAAATTAATAAGTTTAATAAAAAAGTTATATCCACAGCTTAGCAAATTTGATTTGGAGAACCAAGAAGCTAAAAAAATAGTAAATTTATTAGAAAATCAATTTTTAATGAAAAAGACCAATTATACTGAAATAAGTAAAAACACGGACTTAAAATTAAAAGAATATTTAAAGAACTTTGCAAAATCTAAGCTAAAGGATGAAAAAGTCTATTTCTATATAAAAACAAAAGAAAATATATTATATATTTACGAATTAGAAAAAAGCAAATTAAAGAGATTCTTTGAACAAAAAATAAAAATATCTGATGAAAATATTCGTAATACTTTTTCTCAGGTTATAGATGACCATTCAGAACTAAAAATTTTTATCAAAACATTAAATAACTTAAAAATAATTGATGGGTACTATTCTAATATTGGGTTTTTTTATCCATCAAATTATGTTAAGTCAAAATTCTTAGAAGATTTACAAATAAACGGATCTATGAGTATAAAGAATTATAACTTTCTTCCACATAATTTTATTGATAAAATCATTAAGGATATTTCTAAATCTACAAATCGTAAATTTTTAAGACACAAAGATCTGGAACTGTATACCTCATTAAAGCAAATTAAAGATCAAATTAATTCTGAAGCTGCAAAAAAGAGTATTATAGAATTAAAAACATATCGAGAGATACTATTAGAGGAAGATTTCATAAAATTAATAAAAAATATGCCTAGAGAGTATTTATCGAAATTTCATAAAGGAACACAGTGGTTGACTAACCTAGGGACCCAAAAAATAACTAATGAGGTTCAAAATTCTAAAATTGTAGGTTATTTTAATATTTCTAAAATCTCAGATAAACTAAATATAGGAGAACTTTTACTATTAGATGTATTTGATCAGTTTGTAGATTATAGAAGTGGGATTTGGAATAAGAAAAAAAACATTTTTTATTATTCTAAATATTTGAAAGATACAATCAATGAGATTAGTTTAGTATCTGATGAAAAGGAAAAATTAAATCAAATTGAAAAAATCTCTAAGGAACTAAACATTGATAAAAATCATATTTTATCTAAAATCGATGAAAACTTACAGTTAATTGCAGAAGAAATAAAACAAAAAGACCAAATAAAATTAAAGGAATATCTCCAAAAAACTGGGATGGAACTAGATGTTTTTTTGACATTTGTCGATGATTTGGATATTCATTATTTCAGAAAGGTAGATTTTTTAATATTTAATCCCCAGAAAATAGAAGAAGCTAAGAATGAAATCAAATATATGTTAATTGACAAATCTAAATCAGATGATTATATATCACTAGGAACTATGAAATTTATCCAATCAACCCTAGTTGAAGATTTGATGAATGATTTGTTACTAGATGGAAAGCTAAAGGGCATTTTTCATGAAAATGAGGGAGAAATTATTTTTTATACAGAACGAGGAATTCGTAACCTGATGCTAGAAAACAGTTTTCTTTTTTCTTTCCATGATTTATTTTATGGTAAGGAATTAAATCAAGAAGAAATTGATTTATTGAAAGAAATTTTTGATGATTTAGTTAGTAAAAGAAAGATAAGAGGAAATTTTGATGAAGAAACATTAACTTTTTCTAGTAATGAGGTATTATTTGCGAAAGACTATAATATAGTTCTATTTGAATTTGAAAAAATGGTTAATAATTACATTAAAAAGTTTGAAACGGAATTCCAAAAAATTAAAAAGATTCTAACTAAGAAAGAAGAAACAATCTTTCCACAAGAGATAAAAATAATTCAAGAAACTATTGATAAAATTAATGAGAAGTATGTTTATTGGAGAAGCGGTTTGGAAGGGTTTATTCGTAGTACTAATAAAAAGTTATTAGAAGATCAAGGTTTTAGTGTAAAACAGTATAAAAATATTCTCTCAAAAGAAAAGAAAGATGAAATAAAATCCTTAGAAGAGGATCCTGAAGTTTACGAACTTTTAAATAATTTTAATACGTGGGTAAAAAGATATAATAAAATCGAATTGAAATATCCAAATATGATATTTTACCAAAAAAGATTGATAAATAATCCAGATAATAAGGAGTCTAATAGCAAATTTAACGAACTGCTAGATGAATTAGATCTAAAATAAACTTTTTCTATTTACTTTTACTGTTTTGAGAAAGGAAATCATCAATATCAATTTTTTCATTAGTGATAATTTTATAAGTTTTTGGATTTGTGATACCATTCAAGGTTAAAATTCCTTGGTTTTCAAGGTAATTTAAAGCTCTCCAAATAAAATTAATCTTAGAACGATTTGAAGATTTGATATTATTACATCTTCTTATCCTTTTAGTATTTACGATAGTTACATTTTTATCTATTAATTTATTAATCGCTTCTACTGTTTCTTTTAAATTCTTCTGAAAAAAATCCATTTTTAAAAGAGCTCCCTTATTAATATACGTTTAGAAATTCTCTCCTCATTTAAAATATCAAATTAAAAAGTCAATTTGATTTTTTTTACGTATAATAATTTAATTTTTTTTTACATATATAGTTTTTTTGAAAAAAAAAATGTTTATATTAAAGTTTAAATCTATCAATTCCTCAAATAATATAATAGTTAAACTTGTATAATATTATCCAAAAACTATATTTCATCAAGAAGATAAATATTAGAAACGTTAAATTTAATGTCTAAAAACTCTTTTGCCACAGAATACTAAAGCACAATCTAATTCATCTGCTCGTTTAATTACCATATCGTCCCGCATAGAACCTCCAGGATTAATAATTGCTTTAGCACCAGATTCTACTGATACCTCTAAACCATCAGGAAAAGGAAAAAAAGAATCTGTACCCATAACAGAGTTCTTAAGTTCTTCTTTATGTCCAAATTCTATTGCTTTTTGGGCAGCTAGCTTAACTACATGAACTCTACTATGTTGTCCAGCACCGATTCCTAATGTGTAAAGCCCATCATCATAGACTTGAGCAAAACATGCTGAATTCGATTTAGTCCATTTTGAAACTTTATAGGCAAATATTAAAGCTTCTTTTTCAGTTTCATCTACCTTTCTTTTACTAACTACATTCCATTCTTTAATAATTGGTTTACAATCATATTCTTGAACAAGGACGCCTCCTAGTACTCCCCTAATTTCTGGTTCTTTATATATCTTATTTCTTTTATTAAGGAAATCTTTACATTCTATAATTCTTAGATTTTCTTTTTGTTTTAATATTTCTAAAGCTTCTTGTTCGAAAGAGGGTGCTATTAAAACTTCTACGAAGATTTTTTCTTTATTTACAATAAAATCTGCAACTTTCTTTGTTAGTTCTTTGTTAACGCCCCAAATTCCTCCAAATGCAGATAGAGGATCTGTACTAAATGCCTTTTTTACCGATATTAATTGATCTTTTTTATCAATAGCTACACCATTTGGACTTGTATGCTTTAAAATTGCCGTCACATAATGCTGAGTGCCGAAATCTAAAAGGATTTGCATACAAGAGTCTATATCTAAATAATTATTAAATGATATTTGTTTTCCACTAATTTGTTTAAGGTTGTGAAGTCCATACTTCGATGAGGAATCTCGATAATAAGCTGCTGTTTGATCCCAATTCTCACCATAGCGACAATCTTGAACCTTTTCAAAAACTTTGATTAAATGTCCCCCCATGATTAGATTTGGATTATAATAACTCTGTAAATAGTTCGCAATTGATGCATCGTAATCTGCCATTATCGTAAAAACATCCTGAGCTAATTTAGCTCTTGTTTTATCACTAATTCCCCCAGAATCTCTTAGTTCCTTTAAAATTTTGTCATAATATTTTGGACTTGGGATAACTACTACATCTGGAAAGTTCTTAGCTGCTGCTCGGATCATAGTTGGCCCACCAATATCAATTAGTTCCAGAGCTTCTTCTAATGTTGTGTTGGGTTTTGCAATAGCCTCCTTGAATTGATATAAATTACAGATAACCATATCAATTGGTTGTATATTATACTTATCAGCATCTTGAACATCTTTACTGATCTCTCTCCGAAAAAGTATACCTCCTTCTATTCTTGGATGAAGAGTTTTTACTCGCCCGTTAAACATCTCAGGGGATTCAGTATAATCTGAAATTTTAATATAATCAATTCCATTTTCTTCTAATAATTTCCCAGTACCACCTGTAGATAAAATTTCAATTTCAAATTCATTAACTAATACTTTAACAAACTCAATGACTCCACTTTTATCGAAGACGCTAACAATTGCTCTTTTTATAGATTTCATATAAATTCAATTTATTCTAGTTTATTTATATAATAGAAGTAATAATAACAAAGAAAAGTTTACTGTTGTTAAAACTTAATTAATAGAGCTTTAATAAGTGAAATTAAGGTTAATATTTTAAAATTTAAGAACTTCCTTCCATTTTAAATATCGACACAAATGTATAAAAACAATGGTGACATAAATTTTATCCGAAATCAAATGGAGGTAATTTTTATATGAGAGCTGAGAAAAAAATTGAAATTAATTCAACCCCTAAAAGACTTTATGATATTGTAATTGATGGGGAAAATACACCAAGATGGAATTTAGCCCTTGATGAGGTAATCGAAAAAGAAGAAGGTCAAAAATTTCTTTTAAAATCTAGTTTGGGGGATATCTTAATTGTAGATACAGAAACTGTTGAAAATGAACATGTGACATGGAAAATGGAGAACAGCGATATGGATTCAATAGGCTATATTGTTGAACCAAAAGGAGAACTTACTGAAGTGACTATATGGACGGAATTTGAAAATAAGAAACTTAGGAAAGGCTATGAAAAAACTGCAGATTTAGTTTTAAAAGGCCTAAAGAATTATGTAGACTTTCTTGAAGAAGGTGGAAATCCAGAGGACTTTGATAAAAAACAACTTATGGTAAGTCCATAGATTATTCTAAATCCTAATTTTTTTTTCTTTTATATTTTATATTTAATATCAAGTGTTTAAAACTTGCCAATAAGATCGTGTGGTGATGTTTCACGCTGCCCAACAATTGAGACAATTCCAAGTGATGCTTTTTTCATCTCTTCAATAGATCCCGCACCAGCATAAATCATTCCATTAGATAATCCTTCTTTCAAAGTTGCTAAAACACCAGTTACATCTCCCACATAGGCTACATAATCACTAACACCTTCAGTTAGCATTTTCGAGCCTTCTATATAACGATCTGCTATATAACCTGACACTCTCGCATCTTTACTCCCCATACCACGATAAATTTTTACCTTTCTTCCAGCAATGGTATCTATAAAACCAGGAGATTCATCAGTACCAGCAAAGAAATGCCCTGACATTATCAAATCTGCACCTGCAGCAAATGCTTTTGGTAAATCACCTGGTTTGGTGAAACCACCATCCGCAATTAAAGATAATTTCTGATTATAATCTTGTATAGCATCAGCTACTTGCGCTGTGGCAAATAGAGTTGGAGCTCCTACACCAGTTTGTATCGAAGTTGTGCAAATTGACCCCGAACCCATTCCCACCTTTAATCCAATAAACCGTTCCTCTACAAAATCGCATTTTGAGATTAAATATTCAGCAGCTTGGTAAGTGCCAATATTCCCTAAAACAAAATCAGATTCCAAAAGTCTCATTAACTTTATAGTGCCTTCGATATCATCTTTTTTATAAAAATCAGCAACGTCTATAAAAAATATATCAACATATTTATCAATTTCCTTCAATAATTCTTGAGCTTGAGAGGATTCTGGGAATTTTGGGGATAATGCTAAAGCACATAATAAATGTCCTTCATTATCTTTAGAAGCGAATGGAAATTCTGGAGCTAAATCTTTCTTTGTTATTAACCCTTTCAACAGACCATCTTTATCTATAATGGGTAACTTCTCTTTACGTGACTCGTATAAAACTTTCAGTGCTTCTTCTCTCGAAGCTCCAGGATTGATGGAAATTACATCCTTGGTCATATAGTCTTTAATTGTCCCATTTTGTATATCTTTTTCAAAGAAAGGAATGTCGCGCTTGGTAAAAATGCCACATACTTTCTTAGCTTCATTTACTACTACGATCCCGCTTATATTATAATTATCCATCATATATTTTGCTTTAGTGACTTTAGCATTAGGACTAATTGTTGCTACGTCGTCAATTACAAAAGATCTAGCTCGCTTAACAATTCTTACCATTTCTAATTGCCTTTCATAAGAGCAATTACGATGTAAAACTCCAAGACCACCTCGTAAAGCCATATTGATTGCCATACTTTCTTCAGTGACTGTATCCATCGCCGATGATAATATAGGAAGTTTAAGATGATATTTTCCTAAGTTTGAAGATATATTAACCTCTGAAGGCGAGAAATTCGTGAATCCGGGTAGTATTAGTACATCATCAAATGTAGCTATAAGCTCTTTTGAATGTATTTTTTCACGGAAATTCGACATTTGTTAACCTCGTTAAAGATCTAATATAATATTCTTATTATAACGTAAAAATAGATGTTATAATATTAAAGATATTCGTATTATGACAAACTTATAAATTTTTGGTATTGACTATTTAATTAGTATTTCTAAACTAATTATTAGCCTATAGGATTTAAAAAAAAAAAAGAATAATATAAATTTAGACGGGAATATCCCGTTTATTAAATATTATAACCGAAGATGTTGTTAATACTACAGAATAGCCTAAAAGGACTAAAATATGTAATCCGACGTTATCCCAAACATGATTTACGAGAAGATTTGACATGTCTGAATAGAAAAATATGCTGATACGTTTAATTTCTTGTGCTACTTCGGGAAATGATTTCCAAAATTGACCTACAGCGTAGAAAAATATCACCACCCCTAACCCTAAAGCTAATGCCTTTTTAGAAGATAAGAAAGTAGAGAAACAGAACCCCGTACTTATTAATGTAACCATAAAAATAAAATTATATAGAAATGCGAAAATTATTTCATTCAAAAAGATACCATTGATAGTTACAGATGGAAATATCAATATTCCTAAAAGAACGCTCATCATGACACCATAATAAATTAATAATATTTCGATTATATGGGTTAGATACTTACCTAGAGTAAACTCCGTCCGTGGGATAGGCTTTGACAACACCAAATCAATTGTTTTATCCTCTATCTCTTTTGGGATGTTCTGTGCTGACTTTAAAATAAAATATATTCCAAAGTAGAACCACGACATTGAAAATAAATAAACGTTAAGAAAACCTCCAAATTCAGCGAGATTATAAAACTCTCCAATCATCTGTCGGATTGCTTCCGGATAACTCTCAAAAACTTCCTCCAAACCCGCAAATAGCTCAGGATCAAAAAAAGTTACAAACCACATGAAGAAAAGGGACATAATACCTGTGAAAATTAAGAGACTTTTGTAATCCTTCTTTAATTCTTTCCATACAATCTGCAATACTTTCATGCGATTTTACCTCCTTTTGATTTGCCCTCTTCATAATATTGCATAAAAATATTCTCTAGTGTGGAATGTCTAATCGAGAAGTCTTTTACAGGAACACCACCCCAGTCTCTTTCGCTAATTTCACATAATATTTTCCGGGCTTGATGAGGGGGTAATAAAAATTCAAGTTGAGTCTGGAATTCATATTTTATGATTGATTCAGAATATTCAGTTTCTAAAAGAGATTTAAATGCTTCCATACTACCTGGAGTTTCAAAAATCAATTCTATATGTTTCAAATTTTTTGCTTTTAGATCATTTACATCAGATATTTCAGCAATTTTTCCTTTCTTTATGATTGCAACTCTATCACAGAATTTTTCTACCTCTGCGAGCACATGGCTACAAAGAAATACGGTGCATTTTGATTCTTTCTGTCTCTCAGATACAATTCGATAAAATTCTAATTGCATCAATGGGTCAAGTCCTGAAGTGGGTTCATCCATAATAAGCACATCAAATTTTCCCATAAGAGCTGATAATACACCAACTTTTTGTTTATTACCTTTGCTTAATACGCCCAATTTTCGATTCATATCTAATTTAAGACGTTCTGTTACTTCTTTAACAAAATTCCAATCTATTTCAATATCATAGAGCTTCGCAAAATAATTAATCAAATCATTTGCGGTCATATTTTTATATAGTCCCAATTCGCCGGGTAAATATCCAATATGATTCCGAATTTTTACATCTTTTTTTGGATTAATCTTTTCACCTAATATTGTAATATCTCCCGCATCTGCGTTGAGAAAACCAAGTATACATCGAATCGTGGTAGTTTTTCCAGCTCCATTTGGTCCTAAATAACCAAATCGAGAGCCTCGAGGCACTTCAAATGAAATATCATCTACAGCTTTAATTTTTCCTTTGTCATAATATTTTATTAGATTTTTTACCTCTATAGCATTCATTTTTATCAACCTTTATTGTTTTTATTTTTCATTTATAATGAAAATAGTAGATCTTACAATTATTAAGAGTGAAATTGCATATTTAAATATTTTCATTTCCTATGAACTTCACAATCTATGAAATTCATAATCTTTAAATAATAGAAAAGCAATATTATTTATAGGAAAGACTAAAAGAAAATGATGTTTAATATTATTAGCTGTACCAGTAATGATTGATCAGAAGAAAATTAATAATTTATTGGAAATAATAGGTAAAATTGCTCAGAATTATTTGGAGAATAATAAAGGTGGGCATATCAAATTACTAAAAGAAAAACTTAAAGATTTTCTTACTGATCCAATATGGAATGAAAAATTAATCCTCGAATTAAAAAACAAAATTAATAAGTTGGATCTCTCAAATGAAGATTTTACATCATTATGGAATGTTATTAATCGAAGACTTGATGAAGATTATTCGGATTACGTGGAAAGAAAATCTCACATGTTTGAGGGAAAGATCCGTGAATATGAAAAAAGAGTTATTAAATTCTTCGTAAGGGCAGGCAAATTAAAAGGACAAAATTATGTTTTAGCCACAATTATTGGTTGTCTACTTTTACATAAACGTAATGGTTTAACGCAGGCTCAAATGAAAGAGCTTACAGGACTTTCAAAGGGTGCAATTTCTGAAAATTTGAAATTAATGGAAGCGTCTCCAATTCTTAAAAAGGAATTGATTAAGGGGACTAGAAAATATTTATATTCTTTAGGAGGAGATTTTTCAGCAATTGCTTCAGGTACGAGCGTCTATAAATTTGAAACAAATGAGTATACTAAAAAGTTTTTACAATCAATGATTATAAATTTAGAGCCTTTTCAGTTCAGAAAAGGCCATAAAATTTTATTAGAAAGAATTCAAGGGATTCTCTCTTTTTTAGAATTTCACCGCAAAATAGTTGGTTTAATCACTGATTCAGAATTCGTAAAAGGCCTTGGGAGGGAAAACTCATGAGTGAAAATGAGCCATTTGATGATGAGATCAAGAACTTTGAAGGTGAGTTAATAGAATTTCTACTAAGTGCTCCACTTTTTGGTTTTCAGAAGTCCATATATTACACAATAAAGGCCTATTTCATTACAAGGAAAAATCTAACCCAAGATATGATACATAAACTAACCGGATTTTCCCGAGGCAAGATTTCCCAGGAGTTGAAAAAACTAGTTGAGAATGCATTTATTGAGAAATCTAAAATATCTAGAACAGGCGAGATTACTTATTCAATGGATTCTCCCAAAAAAGCTATTATTAAGAATTTTTTTAATTCGCAAAAAGAAATATTTGATTTTTATAATGAGCTTAATGAATTAAAAAAAGAAATGAATGCAGAGAAAAATGAAATAGAAAATCTCTACGGCTATACTGATGTTTATGAGCTCCTTACATTACTTACAGCATCTCTACCCTTAACTATGAAAGTAATTGAAGTATTAGAAAAAGAACTAGCATCTCTTGAAAAATAAATTATAAGGGAATTGAGAATTTAAAATATTTTCAAATAAAAAAAAAGTTTTAAAAATTAATTCCATTTATTTATTAAAAATTATTCCATATTTTTCTTTTTTTTTATAAGCTTAATAGGGCTAGAACAATCTAAATCATTATTTTTACAAATTCTTCCTTAGTAAATTTTATGAAATTATATATACGGATATCACGAAAAGATATATTTCTAGTATATATTAATTAGATAAAATTTGTATAGAAGAACCTAGGTGTAAAAGTTGTACAATTTACTAGATATTAATTTGATGGGTTTAGTGGAAAAATGAGCGCTGAAACTGAAATTACTGAGGATAATGTAATTCAATACCTTATAGAAAAAAGCAAAAGCAAATTTGGTTTATTTTCTATTAATTATATTTTAATAAATTGCAAAATTCAAGAATTGTTAGAATTTATTGCGGATTATGGGATAACTATTCCTGAAAAATCATTTGTTAGTAGACTTGAATATATAAAACTCATTTTAACACACCTAACTAATGTATATAATTCAACTGATTGGCAAAAAAGATTTGATAACCCTTTGGAATATTGTGGATACGCAGTCATTAATTCAAAAACATTCAAGAGGTATCTATATCATTTAGATTTCATAGCAAAGCAAGATTTAAGTGAAACTTTTGCAGATCATTGTGCTGATCTCGAAACAACAGTTCATAATACCTCCTATGATTCAATTTCACCTAAAATGGACATGTATTTAACAATGAAAAAATCGAAAGTAAAGACCGCAGCTGTATTCGTCATGAATGGTGTTAATGTTAATGAAAAGACTTATCTTGAAACAAAAGAATCAATAAAAGAAGCTGCAAAGGTTGCGAGTTGGAATATTTTTGTAACAACTCCTATTGGTGTTCTTAAATTAGGATTACAAAATTTAATTTACGACATGAAAGATTTGAATTGTTGGCTTTATGTAGTTGATCCATCACGGAAAATAGTTTACGGTGTAAGAAAAGGAAAAAAGAACGATAATTATGATCTTGAAATACGAAATAAGTTTATTAAAAAGCTTCCAAAAGAACCAATGAGAGCTCCTTCACAAGTTATAAAATTATCAGATTATTATTTCAACGAAACAAATTCGTTTGACTCATATAACTTTAGATTATTTGATATTTACAATGACTTAGAACATAATAAATTAATGCTCAAAGAAGCTAATCAACCAAAATATTCGGAAATATTCAGAGATTTAATAATAATAGAAAAGACTAGTGGAACGCCAATTATAAATTATGCCAGTGAAAATTTCAAGGAACAAGCATTAGTATCAGGTTTTTTAACAGCAATGGATTCATTTGTAACTCAAATTGGGGGTTCAAAAATGGAAGAAATTAATTATAAAGGTCTCTATGTTCAAGCCGTTTACGGTAAATATATTGAAATAGTCTGTTTTCTATTTAAACCATCAGATTCAAGTTTTAAGGAAAGACTTAATTATCTTACTAATCTTTTTGAAACGCTTTATCATGAACAAATTGAGTTGTTTAAAAAAACTGGGAAGACTAATTTGTTTGATGAAGTTGAAATCTTATCAATTACGAAGGAAATCCTTGATATATAATCTACGAATTATATA
The DNA here is from genome assembly GCA_029856145.1 of Promethearchaeia archaeon. Classification (GTDB taxonomy): domain Archaea; phylum Asgardarchaeota; class Lokiarchaeia; order Sigyniarchaeales; family SOKP01; genus Loki-b32. The sequence continues at coordinate 58,221 of JAHQWK010000024.1, read as the reverse complement.
AATTGAATTAAAAAAATAATTCCATTTATAAATTAAAAATAGAACTTAAAACCTCTACATTATTTATTTTTGTAATAAAAAAAAAGGAAGTCTTAGTATTCAAGAAATTTCTTAAAATCAAAAGTAAATAAAAATAGGTTATTAATTAATGTTCTTAAGGCTTGAAAAACTAATTTTTTATAAGTCAATAATTATTTTTTCTGTTAGAGAGCCCTATTTTACCAACCTCCCCTCTTAAAATTAGTAAAATGAAAAAAGAGTAGGTATGATAAGATTGACAAATAAGAGAGCCACTCAAAAATTAAGATTCTCGTATAAAACCACAAAAATAGCATAATAATAGGAAGTAAAGATGTGGCTATTGCATAAACTTTAGATATTTCGCCTCGAAAACAAATTAAACATAAAGTAAATATGAAAATACAAAGGACAAAACCTCCGAAAGTTAATATTGCTGCAATCCCATGATAAATTCCCATTGGACCTGCTCGATCTAAACTAAAGACTCCTACTAAAATCAATCCAATAAGTCCAATAAGTCCAAAGGCTACTCCAAAGACTGCAAATTTCTGTTTTAATGATACACTCTTATTCTTAATTCCATTAAAAAAAGATTCAGGGGCTACCCTCTTCTCTATTATAATTAAGGAAGGAATTATAAACCCAGGACTGATGAAACATGAACTATCGAAAAGAAATGCCACAGGAGTAATATGAGACGACCCTAAATCGCTAATCGCATTAAAATAAGGATTATAACCTAAAGGTCCTAGAAAGATTGCTATTAATATACTTGTAATAAATACAATGAAATAACTTATACCCGCAATTAATAAAACCCATCTTGAATAAATATGTTCAGGTTTTACTTCTTTGATATTAGCATCAATATCTCCAATCCATATTTCCTGAGAAATAATTTCAATCATTTTTTTACACACTTGGTGGGAATGTGAAGTTTCATAATTTTTTAAGTTTCAAAAGTTATGAAACCCATTAATATTATAATCAACTACATATTTAAATGTTTTTATTTTTCAAAAGTCGTGAAACGAATTTTGCAACAGAATCATAGCTCAAACTTCTGTTTCATAAAGTTTGAAAATTATAAAGAATTATTAATTACAACTGTAGAAAAAATAGTAGGATCCTATTTATTTATTAAACCTTAATCCTAAAGATTCTATAATTTTCTTTTAATTTTTCCTTAATTATTTATTGGCTAGTTCTTGGAAAAAAAATAAGTGTGCATATCCTGAACAGGCTAAACATATTCTTTTCTAATAGCTTTCAGATATATTTTAAAAAACTCGGGCTCTGTAAAGATATCCTCGGTACAAAAGACGCATAGACTCTCAGGCTGAAACTCATCTGGATACTCCCGCGTCTTTTTGCAAACGGGGCATTTCTTATATTTCACATCCCCCATGTCAAAAATTTGATTATATTTGGTGTCTTTTTCCGGCATGAAAATTTCTTTTTTTTTAATTTCTTCATCAAGATAATTAAAAAAAATTAGAGATTTAACTTTCTTCACCTTTCATAAAGTTTGAAATATAAAAACATTTATAAACCTGTTTAACCTATATTTAAATAAGAAATGACAGTTGAAGAAGATACAGAAAATTTTAGTCATCTTTTTAGTGATAAACTTCGCAAATATGAAAATAAGCTTGTAGAATTTTTATTAGATATTGCTCAAAGTAAAAGAGTTAATCCAAAGATATCTATGATTTCTTCTTATTTACTAATTCATGAAAGTTTAACCCAGAAGGAATTAAAAAAGTTAACGGGATTCTCAATGGGCTCTATATCAACAATTTTATCAGTTATGACGGGTACTGGAACTTTTCAAAAAGAACGTATTCCTCACACTCATACATTTATATATTCATTTACCGGCAAGCTTGAAGATCTTACAACAAGAGGGATTGAAATTGCATTAAGTACTTTTGGTCCTTTAGAAACTTATTTGAAAAATAAAAAGGAAGAATTGATAAAATTTATTGAGCAATCTAAAAAAGGAGCGCAACATCTCTCAAATAGAATTGATGAATTGCTTGAAACTTTTGAAATTTATAAAATTATATTTCCAATATTGATAGAAAATTCAACTAATGAAACATTGAAAGATATATCTTCAAAATCTTTCAATTTGATTAGAAGAGAAGAAGAAGTGAAGAAGATTTCTTTTGACCCAGAAGTTTATTTAGTTGAGGATGATATGTTAAATCAACTTGCCACTTCCCCCATGTTTTCAAGTCGAGATCCAATGTTCATTAGGATTCTCGTGTACTTTATTACAAGAAAATTGCTTACCCAAAAAACATTACAAAGGATCACCGGATTGTCAGCAGGGAAGATTTCTGAAGAAGTAAACTTACTTTTAGAAAATGGATTAATAGAGAAATCAGATATTTCACCTAAAGGTAAAATTACGTATTGTGCTGAATCCGCGGGAATAATCCTTTTAAAATTCTCTAGAACCGTTATTGACAGAATGGCAAAATGGGATGATGAGTTACAAAAACTAAGACTAGAACTTGAGGAAAATAGAAATACTTTGGAAAAATTAAATGGTTATACCCGGATTTACAAAATATATGAATTCCTTTTAGGTTCAATATCTAAATATAAAAAATTCATTGATCTGGTGGATAAAGTTCTTGAGGCTTAAAAAAGATTATATTTGTTCTATCCTCAAATATTCACATTCTTATTAAGTTTTTTCTTGGCAAGTTTTGGATTTTTGGGTCATTAATATAAGAATCTAAGGTTTTTATAAACATTTCTCGATCTACTTTTATATTAGAAGATTCTATCGTACAATAATTAGACACATGGTCGTTAAAGACTTGAGAAGTAACATTTTCACCTAAATTAGCTATGATATTTCTCTCTTCTGTAATATTTTCCAATGGGCTCAATAGTTTAAATTCACCAGATTTCCATTCATCCCAAAGTGGAGTACCAGGTAAAATATTTAAGGTTCTGAACCGGAAAATAGTTGGGTTAATTTCAGTTAACACTCTAGCAGTTTCTTTCACATGTTCTTCTGAATATTTATGACTTCCTAATCCTAAAATGATATATAATGAAAGTTTAATTCCAGCATTTAGAATTTTCTTCCCTGCTTCTATCATAGATTCAGCATTAGTTCCTTTTTTCATAATTCTTAATATGGTATTTGAGCCACTCTCTAATCCCATATAGACTATATCTAATCCTGCATTCATTATCGCTTTTAATTCTTCATCTGACTTTCTTAAAACATCTAAAGCTTTAGCGTAGCAACTTACTCGTGGAACATTTTTTAACTTAACTCTAACATATTTAATAATTTCAACTAAATAATCTGTTGGTGCGGAAGTAGGATTACCTCCTGCTAAAAATACAGGAAAACCATGATAATTACTCTCAGCATATTTATCAATATCCTTTTTTACATCCTCTAAAGTTCGTATAGCATAGTCTTGGGAAACTCCATATACGCCTTTATAAGTTCCACAGAAACGGCATTTATTCCATGAACATCCACCTGTTACAGGTATTAAAACAGAATAAGCTTCTACAGGAGGCCTAATAACTATCTGATCAGGTGGAATTTTAGTAGCCATACAGATTCATTAAGAATAATAATTAAAGAATTTAAACAACCTTATTTACAATTATAATAAAAGAAAAGGGATTTTTAGATATTATTATTATAAAATAATAAGAAAATTTGATTCAATGCTTATCTAATCTTAGTCATCAAGTGTATAAAGAGGACTTTTATAAAATTGAAGGAGCTCAAATTATATACAAACTTGGAGAGTGTTATTTGGGTGCTTCAGATTGGTGGAAAGACGAGCAAGCAGTTGGATTTTAAAAAGATTGAATAATAAAAGAAAGAAAATAGTTTAGAAATTAAATCGAACCATCTCTAGAATATATTTTACTAGTTTAGTTTATTATTAACGATTCTCGGAAACTATTTAAGGTGTTGCATATTCACTCTATTAAATTTAGAGAATCTAACATTCCAATATTTAAACATTAAAATTACTTAAGATAATTTTATTTACATTCAAGGCTCTATTAAAAGATGAGTTATAATCGAAAAGATATATTATTTAGTTTCAAAACTGTGATTTGTGGTGCCAGTTCAGTAGGTAAAACATCATTATTTAATCGTTATTGTTTTAACTCATTTAGTTTTGATAGTTCTCCAACAATTGGTATAAATTTTCATTCAGTCTATTTAAAAATCAATTTTACAAAAGAAATAAATCCACAGAAGGAAAATTATGTTGTAAATTCGATTTTTGACTTTGGAGGGCAGGAAAGATTTGCTCCATTAATCCCCAAATTTATAGAAGGTGCTAATGGAGCCTTGTTAGTATTCGATTCAGTGAATTTTCCATCTTTTAATCAACTAGATTTCTGGTATGATATAATAATTGAGAATGCTATAGATTCAAAGATTCCAATAATTTTAGTTGCGAGTAAAAGTGATTTAATAAAGAAAACCTCAAAATCAGAAATTATTAATGATACCTTGATTTCCGAATATTTAGAAAAAAGAAAATTAGATGGATTTGCTAGAACATCTGCTTTGGAGAATCAAAACGTTTTAGAAGTTTTCAAAGAATTAAATAACTTAATGTTGAAAAAACAACATATTCCATTTGTTGTAGTATAAAATATTAGAGGATAATTCTAAAATTCTCTTGTATAAACAAAATCTGAAAATTCACTAAAGAACATTTTTTGTTCTTTATTTAGATCTGGATAAATATCTTTAAGAGAATCTTTAGCTTGTTCGATAAAATTTTTTGCTAAATGTTCAGCAATCATTAAGGCATTGGTTTTTGTGAAGATATCTTCTGCTTCTTTTACATCATTATTTGTCAAATGATCTTTATGGTATATTTCATTCAATCTCTTAGACTGATCTTCATCAGTATTTGAGATAGCTAAAATATACACGATTTTTTTCTGCTTTCCTTTAATGTCGTCTTCTAGATCAATAATATCATCACGAATTGCATGAGCTTGACCAATAAGTAACATTGCATTACTTAGAGGATTGATTTGATAATGAAGATTCCCTTTAGCCAAAAATGCTCCAATTTTTGTAGATTTTTCAAATATTCTTGCTTTTTGAAATTCCATTATATTCAAATATTGTTCTAATGTCATGGTAATATTATGATAATTCATGTATTCTTCTACTAACTGTCCTTTCATTAAATAATCCATTGCTTGTGTATATTCATTAATAGCAAAGAGTTTTAATTGTTCTGGGAATTTTGAAGATTTTAAAATGTCTAAACCTAAAAGATATCCTTGTGTACCCCCTAATATTGACATATCCCTTCCATATAATCCACTCAACTCGTCTTTATTAGGGAGTTCTAAGTCCTTGTACACTTGACTTATTTCATTTTTTAATTGTACATGAAATGTAGGTTTACCCCTTCTTATCTCATCATTATCTAGGAGATCATCATGTATTAAGTGACCGCTATGTAATAATTCGACTGATATGGACACTTCACGAATTTGTTCTATTTGATCCTCTAAATACATAGGATTTACAATACCCGCAAAAGCGGCATTCAACAAAATAGGATGGATTCTTTTCGCTTTTTCATTTAAAATGAATTCTTCAAGTTGATTAATAAAATCATTTAGAAGTATATCTTTTTCTTTCTTGTGTAAATTAGCAAAATACATTTCTAATTGCTTATCTACTAGAGTTTTTTCGGTTTTTAAGAATTTATAACTCATGATAAAAACAAAAATTTGCTTTAGTTTAACTAATGCAATAATATTAATATAAAACATTTAATAATTTATTTTTATTATATACAAAACCTAAAAATTCTATATAAAAGGAGAGTTTTAAGAATGAAAATTGCGGTAATTTCCGATTCCCATGACCACAAAATTAACATCTTAAAAGCAATTTCTATAATAAATGAAAGAAATGTTGATGCACTTATACACTGTGGAGATTATGTTGCACCATTTGTTAGGAGATGGTTTAACGAATTAAATGACTCTATAAAAAAGAATTTTTTGGGGGTCTTTGGAAATAATGATGGAGAACGTCTTTTTCTAAAAGAAAATTTAGGTCAAATATGTGAATTTCCTCAGAATGGGAATGAATTGATTTTAGAATTAGGTGGTAAACGAATTTTTGCATCTCACATGCCCAGAGAACAGACAATAGAAGCCTTAGGAAATTCAGGTAATTTTGATATAATTCTATCAGGTCATACACATTTCTTATCTAATAAAAAGTTGGATAATGGTACTTTAGTGATTAATCCCGGTGAAATTTGTGGTTACATAACGGGTAAAGCTACTTTTGCTATTGTAGATACAGAAAGAATGGAATCTGAAATAATTGAGTTGTAGCATTCAAATAATTTTTTTTCTTTTTTAATTAATAAATAGTATCTTTTAATTATCTTATTATTTTTAAAAAATAAGATAAATTAGTAATAAATCATCATTTAATTTCATGAATTTATTAATTTGATGCCAGTTCTAACGCCAATTAAGATTTATGAGGATTTTAAGAATAAAATATTAAATAAAAATCAAGCTTCAGACTTATTAATATCAGTAATTGATGATATCCATGATAATGATGATAAGACTAGGATATTAAGTTTAAAATTTTTAGGATTAATATATCCTAAAGGTGAAAAAGTGTTTAATTTCCTCGAGAATTTACTAATCTCAGATTTGAATGATCAGGTGCGAGGACAAGCAGCAAGTGTTATAATATTTAATTTTCCAGAAAGAGCGATAAAACCTATTTCATGGGTGTTAAAACATGATAACAACTCATTTTGTTTGGTTCAAATAATTAAACTATTAGAAAAAATTTCAAATGAGAAATTAAAATCTCTGTTAAAAATTGTAAAATTCGTAAATTTTGAAGGAAATATATTTTTTCCTTCTAAGGATTATCCTATCATTAATCTCAATAATAATAACATTGATAATATTGAAAAAGTTAAAAATTTGGAAAATCTTATCGATTTACAGAAATTATATCTAAATTATAATCAAATACCAGAAATCAAAGGTTTAGATACATTAACCAATCTGACGTCTTTACATTTACAAGGAAATAGGATTATGAAAATAAAGGGATTATCAAATTTAGAAAAAATTGAGTTTCTATACTTAAATAATAATGAGATTTCTGTAATAGAAGGTATAAATTGTCTTCCTAATTTGAAATATTTAATGTTATTTGATAATAAAATATCTGATATTAAAGAATTTGAAAAGCATTCAAATTTAGAAGTGCTAAATCTTCGAAATAATCATATATCAGAAATAAAGGGATTAGAAAAGCTTACTAATTTAAGGAGGTTAGATCTTAGTAATAATATGATATCAGAAATCAAAGGAATCGATAAGCTTACTAAGCTAGAATTTCTAGATTTAAGTTATAATCAAATAAAAGAAATAAAAGGATTAGAAAATCTTAGAAAGTTAAAATTTTTAGACTTAAGAAATAACAAAATAATCAAGATTAATCGGCTTGAAAAATTAAGAAAATTACAGCATCTTTACATTGGATTTAACCAAATATCAGAAATTGAAATTTCTGATAAGTTTAAGAACATAAAAGTTCTTGATATAAAAAATCTTGAGGAAGATTTTATTCCAAATTCTTTATGGGATTTATCTACTTATGAATTAAATGATTCAGATAAGCTAGCTAATAAATCAGAGATAATAAGAGATGTTAAATTTATCACAACTAATTTTACATCAAAATTAATTGTTAAAGAGTTAAGTGATACTGAAGAACTTATTAAATTCCTTACTAAATCATCTTGGATGATCCTCTTGAAAAATAATGAATATGAAATATTTAGATTAAGTAAAAAAGGAAATATTGAATGGATTCAAAGAAGGAAAAAATAAATTCCTTTATGATTTCAAGCTTTTTACTTATACTTTTATGTTATATAATTTTTTAATTATTATGTCATTACCTTTGGAAGGGAAAATTATATTAGATCTAACGAGAATGCTACCTGGACCTTTTTGTTCCATGATACTCTCTGATCTTGGTGCTAATGTTATTAGGGTAGAAGATCCTCGTTATTTTTATGGTCAACCACCTCCATTCTTTCAAAAAGGAAGATATCGTGAGAGTGCTTTTACTTCAATTCTTAATAGAAATAAAAAGTCAATTACACTTAATTTAAAAAAGGAAAAAGCTCGAGAAATTTTTTATAAATTGGTAAAAGAAGCGGATGTAGTTCTTGATTCTTTTCGACCTAAGGTTACGAATAAATTGAAAATTGACTATAAAACGTTAACTACAATTAATCCATCAATAATCTGTTGTTCTCTAACGGGTTATGGCCAATATGGCCCATATGAGCAAATAGCAGGTCATGATCTTAATTACATTGGAATATGTGGCATTTTGGATTTAAATAGGGAACGAAAGGTTTATGGTGACGAATCTCAAGAAAAAAAGCCGATAAATCCAGGTGTTCAAGTTGCGGATATAGGGGGCGGACTAGTTACAGCTATAGGTATTTTAGGTGCAATAATCGAAAGAGAGAAGAACCTTGAAAGAAAGGGACAATATATAGATATATCAATGACAGATTCTGTTTTTTCTTTTATGCCCCTCGTAGCTGCCTACCATTTTTCTAAAGATTTAAATGATGGAGTTGAAACACAAAATCCCTTACATGGAGATTTTCCTTTTTACAACATTTACAAAACAAAAGATAATAAATTTTTATCTATAGGGATTATTGAAGTCAAGTTCTGGCGAGTATTATGTGAAGCTCTAGGACGTGATGATTTATTTCTAAAACAATTTGCTCAGGGAGAAGAAAGAGAAAAAGTCTTTATAGAGTTACAAAAAGAATTTTTAAAAAAAACTCAAAAAGAATGGATGGATATTTTTAAAAATCTCGACGCTTGTATCATGCCAGTAAAGTCTTTTGCTGAAGCTTGTGAGGACCCTCAGATTAAAGCACGTAATATGATCATTGAAATGGATCATCCAAAGTTTGGGAAAATTCAAAATGTAGCTTCACCTATAAAATATTCACGAACACCATTAAAGATAAAAGAACTTGCTCCTAAACTTGGCCAACATACAATGGAGATTCTTAAAAACTTTGGATATTCAGATGAAGATATTCGGGAATTTAGGAAAAAAGGGATTATTTAAGTTTTTATCATGATATTTGGAACTCGATAATTAAGATTAATGATGTGATTAAAAGAGAAATAAATGTAAATACTAATAAAGTAATAAACATAGGCCAATCTTTTAACTGCCCATAAAAACCTGCTGCGTTTATGGTAGAATAGATAGCCATTCCAATAGCAATAAAGAATACTGCTACACCCCAAAATTGATTCATTATCAATCCAATCCCTCCAATTATAAGCATTATAGATGTCAGAAATTCAGCAACTAAATGAAAAAATATTTGTGTTGGCTTAGTATTAAGTTCGGGTACTTCTCTCTTTATTAATAACAAGAGCCACATACATAGCAATGCGATTCCTATTATAATTATATAAATTGAAGCAACTAATTCAATTACTATTTTATTCACCTTCTAATATTTGATTGAATCAAATTTATTAATCACTAAATTTACTTAAATTTTCTGTAAACAATATTACTTAAATAATGATCTTGAAATAACTTTAATGTAATTATTTATTGTTAGTAAAATCTAACTTTAGTTTATTCTTAAGCTTTAAAGATATTTGAAAATTAATGATTATAATTAAATTAAGTAAAATTAGACATTAGTATTATGGATACAGATATTTTATTATATGAGGCTATTAAAAAATCTGGAATAAATTTGATATTATCATTACCCTGTATTTTGCTAAAAGGTCTTTTGAAACTTATTGATGAAAAAAATGAGATTCAGCATATTCCAATAACGCGTGAAGAAGAGGGAATGGGAATTGCAGCAGGTGCTTATTTGGGAGGACGAACACCAGCAATATTGATGCAAAATTCTGGATTAGGTAATTCAGTAAATGCTATAAAATCATTATTGCAACTATATAAGATTCCTGTTATATTTATAATGAGTCATAGAGGTGCTGAGGGAGAAAAGATTTCAGCTCAAATTCCAATGGGTAAACTTACGCCAGATCTCTTAGATTTATTAAATATTAGAAAATTCATTATTAATTCAGTAGATAATGTCATTGAAATAAATAAAGCAGTAATTATTAGTGAAAAATCAAAAAATTTAGTTGGCATCCTTTTAAAAAGGAATTTGTGGAGGGAATGACATGAAAAGATACGATGCTATAAAAAAAATAGTAGAGTCATTAGATGATGAATTAATTGTTTGTAACCTTGGTGCACCTTCAAGGGAATTATATGATATATTGGATCGAGAAGAAAATTTTTATATGTTAGGTTCAATGGGCTTATCAAGTTCAATTGCATTTGGTATCGCGATTTCTAAACCTGAGAAAAAAGTAATTTGTATTGATGGTGATGGTTCTATTTTAATGAATCTTGGCAGTTTAAGCACATTAGCGAATAATGACCCGAATAATTTAACTCTGATAGTTATTGATAATTCTTCTTATGGATCTACAGGGGATCAAAAAACGTATACAAGTAATAGAACAAGGTTGGAAATAATCGCTAAAGGCGCTGGATTTAACTCAATCACAGTTATTGATAAAGAGGAACAGATTAAACCTATATTAGAGAATTTAACATTAGGTTGTCATTTTGTGCTTATTAAAGCTCAACCAGGAAATGCACAGGTGAAAAATATCCCCTTACTTCCAGAAGAAATAAAAGAGCGGTTTAGAAAGGTAATTTCTAAAAAAAAATGAAATTCAATTCTAATCTATTTGCTAAAATCCGTTAATATAAATTTTTAAGCATAATTTTAATTAAGAATACACTTATTATTTTTTTAGAAATAATAATTAAATTAGGAAATGTTGAAATGACAGAGGAGTTCAAGAAAACTAATAATGACGAAGTTCCCAAAAAAGAAAATTTAGAAGCTGATTCGGAAAAAGAAGAAATTAAAGGTGAAAAGCAAACAGAAAAAAGTACTAAGCCTGTTGTTATTAGAGCAGATGCTTATAAGACAATAATTTTATATACAAGTAGATATGCAAATAAATCAATTCCTCCTGAAGAATGGAAAGAAATATATGGTATATTAATTGGGTATTCTGATGAAGATTTAGTATACGTTGAACGTGCTGAAGCTTTAACATTTGGACATGCTACAGATGTCCAGTTGGATGAAAGACATTATGGATTTATTGAGGAAATACAAGAAAGACTTGATAAAGAAGGAAAAAAGTATTATATGGTTGGATGGTTCCATAGTCATCCAGGTTTAAACTTATTTTTTTCTTACATAGATTTAATTAACCAATTAGGCTTTCAACAGAATAATAATGATTTTTGTGGGTTAGTATTTGATCATACTCTCTTAGGAAAGAAAAAAGAAGAAGTTATAAAAAGCGAAGATGGTTCTGAGTATGCTATGACTAAATATGATACGGGATTTGAAATTTATAGAATAACAAATGTAAATATGGATATTAATGATCCTGTGTTTGATAATAACTATCATAAAGTAGATTATGTTGTGGATGGATTAAATAAATATTTTTTTGCAAATGTTTTATCCGAGCTGTCTGCATTGGTAACCGAAGGAAAACCTTTACAATCTGCTTATAAAGAAGAATTTGCATTAGAAAAAAATACTCAAGTACCATCAAGAGCAAAACCATTAGAAGATGAAAGGACTTATCATTATTCCTCTAATCAAAATGATTTTTCAAATAAGGATATATTAACTGAAATTCCTATGACTCAAGATATCGCATTTGGAGTTAATGACTTTTTTTATGGTGAGAGCGAAGAGAAAAAAAAGCAGAAGGAGAACAAAATAAAAGAAGAGGCTGAACAATTGATTTATGAAGGAAATCTGGCTTTTAAAAAAAAAGATGCTATTACAGGAGTCGAACGATTCAGGCAGGGGATTGAAAAATATAAAGAAATTAAAGATTTTGAGAGAGTATTAGAGTTATTAAGGAATGCCTCCCAAATATGTATCTCTAATGAACATCTACCCATTGCTGAAGAATTTGTTGACAAGTTATTTAAACTTGCTAAACAACAAAATCATCGTTTTTATTTAGGGGTTGTATATTATATTAAAGGATATGTACTATTAAAGAAGGGAGACAATGAGGTTTTGGACGAAGCTTTAAATAAAATTCAAGATGCTGCCGTAAATTTTGAAAAAGAAGGCGATTTTGCTGGCGCAGGAATGTGTTTTAATAAAATTGGCTCAATCTATCAATCACGACTTAATAAATTAGAAAATGCTTGCCTTTTTTATCGAGCAGCAATTGAAAATTTTAATAAAGCTATCTTAAAAATGCATCCATTAAGAACAGATTTTTGGAATAAGCCAGAATTACTTATTCAAAAAGTTGTAGAATTAAGAGATATAGTTGAAGAGTTATTGTTAAATTTAGAAAACATTGATTTAAAGAAAAAAATTATTAAAGATCTCAAAAATATAAATTTTAATTTTTAGATTAAATTTTTAAAAAAAAAATCTATTTATTAAACTGCAATCCAAAAAAATTAAATTTTAAGTATCACTATTTTATATACTTCTTTTTAGTGATTTACATTATGCCGCGACGTAAACAGAAAATTAAATATTCAAGAAAAATTGTGTGTAAAAACCTTGAGCCAAAAGGTAATATCAGTAACAGTCTTCAATCTTTGTGCTACTGTATTGCCAGAGATCTAACTTTAGGCTCTCGAGCATTTGTCTGCCAAGTATGCAGGTTGTATGACCCAGGTAAAAATAGTCGACGCTTTTCTGAAGTATATGAAGAGAGTAAAAAGATAGCTGAAAAAAAAATAAAGGAAAGAGAAATTAGATTAGAAGAGTTTGAAATTGCAGAAATAACATCTAAGAATGAAATTGACTTAACACTTGACGAATTTGAGGAAGAAGATGAAGAAACTCCATTAAAATTTGAAAAAAGAAAAACTGGAAAGGCGAGTTTAGAAGATTCAGAAGAATTTGCTGATATTACTAATGAATGTCCATTTTGTGGTGAGTTCGTGGAAAATCTGGCTTCGCATATTCAGAGTTGTGAGTTTGCACCTGACGACGCAAGTATAGAGGATATTATACCTTCGAAGCTTAAGAAAAAACGAAAAAAGGTTAGTACAGATTCAGAAGGAAAAGCTAGTACATCTACCGAAAAAAAGATATGCCCTTATTGTAACAAAGAATTTATTAGACTTGGACGCCACCTAAATTCTTGTCCGAAAAAACCTGCTGATGCAGATGATAAGAAATGAAATCTATTAAAATATTATAACTATTTTTTTACTAAATAATGCAAAACAAGGAAGAAATTTATTATTGCCAACCTGTATTCAGACCTCCAAGTGAAGCATATTCTCTATTAATTCAATTAACTGAAGGTTGTACATTTAAATGCGATTTTTGTATGTCAAATCTTCGCAAAAAATTTTTAGTTAGGGATGTAAAATTAGTAAAAAAAGATTTAGATATTGCAAGAAAACAATATGGATCAAATGTGAAAAAAATTTTTTTCTTAGATGGAAATGCAATGGTTACCCCTACTGAGAAGCTATTAGATGTAACTAAATATGCATATACACTTTTTCCAAATTTAGAAAGGTGTGGTGTATATGCTCACTCTAAAGATATACTTAAAAAATCAGATGAACAACTAAAAATGTTGTTTGAGGCGGGTCTTAAAATCGCTTATGTTGGTTTTGAGTCTGGTTCTGATAATTTACTTGAAATGGTACACAAACAAGCAAATAAATCAGATCACATTAAAGCTTCTAAAAAATTGATGAAAGCTGGAATAACTTTATCAGCAACGTTAATAAATGGCCTTGGTGGTGGAAATAATCCTGAAATTTCACAAGAACATGCTTTAGAATCAGCTGATTTGGTTAATAAAATATGTCCGGATGACGATAGGATTTGGTATATTGCATTCCTTACGCTCATGGTTCCTTCAGGGACTGAAATCTTTAAAAAAAAGTTAAAAGGAGGATTTCTAGAGATGAATTCAATAGAGATTCTTCAAGAATTAAAAACTTTTATAAATCAAATTGATTTTAAAAACAAGAATGCAAAATGCATATTCCGAAGTAATCATGCCTCAAATTATTTACCCATTAAGGGAATTTTAGATCGAGAAAAAGAAAATATCTTAAGTACCATAAATTATGGAATAACTCATAAAGATACTTTACGACCAGAACTTTATCGGGGTTTATGATTCTTATTAATATTAAAATCTCGATCTTTTGAATACGATTTCTTGTGTTCTAGACTTATAATCTTGTATTGGACTTCTAGGTTGCTCTCTTATAAGATTAATAAAATTCATTAACTGGTTTTGGTTTATAGCCATTTTTTTAGAAAGAGTGGAAATTGGAAGTTTATCGAATTCCTTTGAAAACTCGAATAATCTGTCTTTTACTAAATTTTGATAAGTTAATAATATCAACATCTTCAGATTTGGGAAATTCTCGGATTTAATTTCTTTCACAAATTCGAAAATTTTGTCAGAAGCATCATGGTAATTTAGAACTTTATAACAACTCAGAATTTCATACATTTTCTTAATAAATCTGAAGTATTTATTAATATTAGCACAAATGTCTCCTAAATTATATTTATCTAGATTTTGGTCTACATCATTTTTTAACATGGCTAATAATTTCGAGAAATTTTCAAGATTAGATTCATTGAGCTTTTCTCTTAAAAGATTATTGAAACGGCGATCATAGATTGTTCTATGATCCAATAATTCTGACCTTACTTGTTTGGCTAATTCATAAAATTCAAGATGCTCTTTTTTAATATTAAAAGAATCTTGGTGTTCTTCAAGTAATACTAATGCAGATCTTACTTTTTCTAAAGCTGAATTATAATCTCCCTTCTTTATTTTCTTTATAATAAGAGATTTATAATAATTTAATTCCTCAACAAGATCCTTTTTGTTTTTAAAACTTTCAAGATTGTAATTAGTGCCCATATATCTTCTACTGAAATATCGATGATAAATATTCTTATTATTATACCTAATTAGAATAGATACTAAATTTAAATTTAATATTATTCATTTAATAAAACATATAATTTATTATTGGAGAAAATTTTGAGTATGATAAAAATAACTTTGATAGTTGGATCACCCAGAAAGAATAAAAGTTGTAATTTTCTTATTGATGAAGCAATTGAAGGTATAAGATCTGTAAACGAAGAATTTGAAATAAAGAAAATTCATATTACAGACTATAAATTAACTCCTTGTAATGGATGTGATCAATGCTTACGGCCACCAAATGATTGCCCGTTAGCTAAAGAAGATGATACTAAGAAATTAGAAACCATTATATTAGGATCATCTGCATTAATGATAGCTGCTCCAAATTATTTTGGTTCAGTGAGCTCTCAGATTAAAGTCCTTATAGACCGCTCCAGGCCATGGAAAATGAAAAACTATTTGTTAAAAGATGTAATTTTTGCTCCAATGGCTTCAACCGGTTTAAGGAATGGTGGAGAAGGTGTAATATCTGATTTAATTAATTTTGCTCTCATTCAAGGAATGGTTGTTATTGGTAATGCTTTAGGGAACCCTGTAATTGAAGGTAATATCCCGATTACTAGTTTACAAAAACATAAGTTGAAGGAATTTTTAGGAAAAGATGAAGTTGATGAATTAGGAGGTTTGATAGCTAAAGATCTTGGGAAAAGAGTTGCTGAATTTCTACTTAAAATCAAAAAATAATAAGAAAATAAGGAAATTATAATTATTAATTTCGAGCACCACATAAAGAACACGTTTCAGCATCGCCAATAGGGTTACCGCAGTCTTTACATCGTGTAATCTCATCAATTATACCTTTTCCTTCATGTGATTCAATTTTATCTTCTAAATCTTCGATTTTTTCTTTTGAAAAGATACTACCTGGGCGATCACCCGGCCAAATAATATTAACGATCATACCCAATACTATTAAAACTACGCAAATAACAATAAATAGTGTTAAGTCCCCACCTAAGTTTTGCTGTAAAAACCCAAATACAACTGTAATCCAATCAGTCATCCAGAGCCCAATCGGGGCTACTAGTGGCATTAAGAAGGTTAATATTGCTCCAATAATATCGGCAAGAACTTGATAAAAATCTGCTCCTTGTAAAATCATTTTTTTTACCCCTTTTATGCTTTCATTCGATTCTCTCGAATCTCCTCTCTATTAACAGCAAAATCTATTATATCATACATTTTTATAACAATTGTGAGAAAGTATATACCCATATATATTAAAACCATCTGTTGAATGTTCAAAGAGAAAAATCCATAACCAGTTATCGTAAATTGTATATCAGTTGCTCCAGAAAATTTATAGCTCCATAAATATAAACAATTAACAATAACTTGAATCAAAGCAAACACTGCTTTTCGGACTGACTGTTTTGGGGATGAGTGTGAGAAAAATGCACAACCGCAAATAATTAAACCAAAAGCAATTACCCAAAATAAAATACTTTGATATTCTTGTTGTTCAAAATCTAAGGGAAACCCTTGAACAGTCAACTGAAAAAGCCATGAGAATGTAACTAACGGAATAACAATTGTAACAACAGCATATATAGCAGTGTAAATAAAACCTCTTAGCATATTTTTAAAAGAACCCATTTGTTACACCTCTTATGGAAATCCTCCTAAAGGAATATTAATAAAACCTATTATTACTGAATGCAACCCAACTGAATAATCTAAACTGACAGTGAAATTAGCAAAAAATAATATAGCGGGAGGACCTATAGACCAATCTACATCTGAAGTGAAATTGAATGAAGGTGGAAAATTGAAGTCACTAAATAATCCGGTAAAATTAAAGTTCCCTGTCATACCTTTTGGTATTGTCCCAAAATTTTGTGATTTATTGAATATTTGAATTACTCTTGATTCATTTACTCCTAGCACAGGATAATCTACATGACTATAATTCATAGCAAGATCGACTTTAAGTTCAAGATTTTCCAAATCAAAATATCCTGCATTGGTCAAATTAAAGGGTAATGTAAAGTTAATATTTAATGGAGATGGATTAAAATTGATATCAATTTCACCAGGATCTATTCCTATATTATCTGGATTTAGAAGGATCATAAAAGCAGACATTCCACCAAGTATAGAAACAACGGTAACTGATAAAGTTAGTATGGAAATAAAAATCTTAAATAACATTCTAAAAATTCGAGATGGTCTCATATTGATCTAGAGCAAATGTTTTTTTTTTAATTTGAAGACTTAATTTAACTTTTATTAGAAATATTATACATATAAATTTTGTATTTATATTTATTAGCAATTTAGGTTCTTTTGACTTAGATCTGTTGAATCGAAAATTACATGTTTTTGAAATGATTATAAAAACTTCAGATCTTTTTTTAGAGCTCTTTTCTTCTAACTTTAGAGAACTATCAATTTTTTGAAATATATTTTCTTTATTAATCAGTATAATTGAATTTAAATTTATTAATTAAATAATTAGAATATAAGAAAAATAATTATTTTTTTTTCAAAAACATATAAAAAAAACTGATATTATTATGATGGATTTAGATAACATTCAAGCACACTCAAATAGTTATGAAGAAGTAGCTAAAAAAATGAATACATCTATGGAGGTGGGTTTAACTAAAAATGAGGCTCAAACCAGACTTGAGAAATATGGAAGAAATGAATTAATTAAAGAAAAGGGTAAGACGGCTTGGCAAATTTTCATAGGACAATTTAAGGATTTCCTTATTTATCTTCTAATCTTTGCAATAATTATCTCAATAGCAATTGGAATATATGAATCCATTGAATCTGGAGAAGAGTGGCCCTCAGAATATACTGATGCTATAGTGATTGCAGCAATTTTGATAGTAAATGCTATTTTAGGATTTTACCAAGAGTATCAAGCAGAGAAATCACTTGAAAGTCTTAAGAAACTTGCACCACATTTTGCTAAAGTTCGAAGGGCTGGAAGAGTTATTGAAATTGGAGTAGAAGATGTTGTTCCTGGAGATATCGCACTTTTTGAAGATGGAGATAAATTCCCTGCGGATATCAGACTTTATAGAGAATTCTCACTTTATGTTGATGAAGCAATTTTGACTGGAGAATCAATACCAGTTAAAAAACAATTAAATCCTGTTGAGGAGAAAATGATTTTGGCCGATAGGACTAATCTTGGCTACATGAACACTATTATCACTAGAGGAAATGGAGAAGGAATCGTTATTGGAACAGGAATGCATACGGAGATAGGTAAAATAGCAGTAAGTTTGCAAGAAGAGAAAATTGAGCTTAGTCCATTTCAAAAAGAGGTAAACAGATTTGGAAAGCTTTTAGGAATATTAATACTAATAATCTGTGGAGTAGTTTTTCTAATGGAACTAATTCTTTTATTAGCAACAACATTTAATCTTGATGAACTTATTGAAGCATTTGAAATATCAATAAGTTTAGCGGTTTCTGCAGTTCCCGAAGGTTTAATAGTTGTAATTACTGTTGTTATGTCCTTAGGAATGCGCAAAATGGCTGATCGTAATGCTCTGGTTCGTAAACTTACAGCAGTAGAAACATTGGGAAGGGTAAGCGTTATTTGTTCAGATAAAACAGGTACATTAACAAAAAACGAAATGACAGTTGTAAAAGTTTTTGTTGGAGGAAATGAGTATAATGTGGAAGGTGTTGGTTATGCTCTTGAAGGAAAGATTGTAGGTGAGAAAGGAAAGCAAGTTACCGCAACATATGAAAACAATCTTAAAAGATTTCTTGATGTATGTATGTATTGTAATAATTCCAATGTTGCCCTTAGAAATGATGGGACTAGTGATACAGATGTGGTCGGCGATCCAACTGAGATCTCACTTAAAGTTTTAGCTATGAAAATGGAATTAGATACTAAATCGGAAAAAATTTATGAAATTCCATTTAGTTCTGATAGAAAAATGATGTCCGTAGTATCAAAAATAGATAATCGAAATTATGCTTTAATTAAAGGTGCTCCAGATATTCTATTGAATAATGCTAGTAAGGCGGTTTTTCATGGACAAGAGAAGCCAATTAATGAAGTAAAAGAGATTATATTAAATAAGAATGAGGAATTTGCTAAAAATGCATTAAGAGTTCTTGGTATTGCTTATAAACCTTTAAATGAAGATTTTACTGAAGAAGAAATTGAAAGCGATTATATATATCTAGGTTTAGCCGGAATTATTGATCCCGCTAGAGATGAAGTAAAAGACGCAATTGAAGAAGCCAGGATGGCAGGAATCAGGACAATCATGATAACAGGAGATCATAAGATTACTGCTATTGCCATCGCACATGAAATCGGATTAACAGAATCAAGTGAAGCTATTACTGGCTTAGAATTAGAAGAAATGAGTGATGATGATCTCCGGGAAAGAGTTAAAGCTGTAGATATTTTTGCGAGAGTTACATCAGAGCATAAACTCAGGATTCTACGTAGATTAAAGGAATTGGATTTAGTGGTTTCGATGACCGGAGATGGTGTAAATGATGCCCCCGCTGTGAAAGGAGCACATGTAGGTGTAGCGATGGGTTTAAAAGGAACTGAGGTGACTCAAGAAGCCTCAGAAATGATATTGATAGATGACAACTACGCAACAATTGTAAATGCCATAGAAGAAGGACGTGGAATATTCGAAACAACTAAAGGATTCTTCCGATACATGTTAAGCACTAATTTTGATGAGATCTTTTTAATTCTTGTAGCATATATTGTAATGAAACTATTTTCATCTGTGTTTCTTGCCCTTCCAGTTGCGCCAATTCAGATTTTATGGCTTAACATAGCTACGGATGGAATTCCCGCTATGGTATTGGGCTTTACGCCCACGGATCCAGATGTAATGAAAGAGAAACCAAGAAAGGGATTCACTTTACTACCTGAGATAAAAGGTCCAGTTCTTTTACTTGGAATTTATACAGCTATTACAGATATAACGTTGTATTTGCTACTTTGGGGTGTATTAATCCCTGCATGGGCTCAAACAGGAATTGATCCTAGGTTAGGTACTGATTTTATAACTGCGGGTACGGCTTCAAACTTATATGCGATCTCATTAGCGCAATCGATATTATTTACAAATCTAGTCATTTGCGAATTATTGTTTGTTTACACATGTACTTCCAATATCAAACCATTTTACTTGTTTCCAAATAAACATTTATTTTGGGCAACTGGACTTTCTTTAGGATTACAATTACTTATACTATTTACACCATTGGGAATAGCATTTCATGTTGTACCTTTATTCCACCCATATTACTGGATAACCCTTTTTGTTGGTGCTTTTAGCGTTTCGGTTGTTGATGAGATGAGGAAATGGCGAATTCGTAAGAGGAGAGGGATGACAATATGGAAAAAATCTTAATACGCATTTAATTTTATTCTTAATTATATTTTATTTTATAGTCTTTTTCAATTATCCTTACTTTATTCTTTGATTCTTTTTAATTAATTTTATATTTTTTTTATAATTTAATTTAATAATTAGAACGGAATAGTTCAATATCCTAAAACGGGAATATTATAATGAATATAGCTGAAGTTTTGAAAAATAAGATTGAATCAAACCAAACAGTTTTGACTGAATTTGAATCTAAGGAGCTTCTTAGAGAAATTGGAATTCCTGTTCCAGTTCAAAAATTAACTATTTCTAAAAAAGAAACTGTCTCTGCAGCCGAGGAGATTGGCTTTCCTATTGTATTGAAACTTATGGCAGAAGATGTTGTTCATAAATCTGATACTGGAGCGGTAAAGTTAAATTTACAATCGAAAGAGGACGTAGACAAAGCTTACGATGAACTAATGCAAATTCCATCTCAGAGGGAAAAAAAGATTTCAGTACAAAAAATGGCTGATGAACCAATTACTGAACTTATTATTGGTATGACTACAGACCCTCAATTTGGTCCTGCGTTAATGTTTGGAATTGGTGGTATTTTAGTTGAACTCTTAGAGGATGTTAGTTTTAGAATTGCTCCAATAACAGAATATGATGCTAAAGAGATGATTCATGAAATTAAGGGTTTTCCAATATTAGATGGATATCGTGGAAAGCCTAAAGCAGATATTAAAGCAATAATAAATGTGTTATTAACGATATCTGATCTCGTGGTTAAACACGAAGAGATTAATGAAATGGATCTCAACCCCGTGTTTATTTACGAAAAAGGATTAATTTGTGTAGATGCAAGAATTATTTTAAAGAAGAAAGAATCTCGCGAATAACAAATCTATTTTAATACCTTTATTTTATTATTTCTTTTTAAATCCAATAAATTTTCTTCCTATTTCTTAAAATTGGGTTTCAATTTCTATATTGGATTATTTCTATGTACTCAATCAATCATAATTTCCTTAAAAAAAGATAGATTTATAGCAGTTAATCGTGATATAATTTATACAATTTAAATTGAAAAATAACATTCAATTTTAATCTATAAAAATATTAGTATAAATGATTAATTGTTATATAAAAAATTAAAAAATTTATGACAATCATGAGCTATTTAAAAATTACAAAAACAAAACGTCTTCTTATCCTTTTCTTACTAATACTTACAACAGTTGTTACAACCATTAATTTAAACTATATTAACTTAAGTCAAAATCAATTAACAAGAGATTCTGAAAACAATAAAGATACTGATATACCTTTCGATAATGAAAATATTCCTTTATTGGCAGATTATTCTTCCTCATTTGGAAAAGATGGCGAAAATATCAATATTTCTTTACATCAAGCTTTATTAAACACAACAAATATTGAATTTCCAAATTTAGATAATGCAAATACATTCTATGAGCCTTCACCAACAGTCGTTGGTTTTAATAGTTCATATATAAATATTGATATTGAAGGAATCTACGCTCCAAATAAAACATTATTAATTGAAGATGAAATCTCAAGTACTAAACACTTAAGTGAAGCTTATTATACTTCGTTTGAAGTCCCAGGTGATGGATATGTAGAAAATATTTCAGTTTATCTGAGTCAAACTATTGGAGGTGATACTTTTTTTGTAGATATTTATAATGCAACTTTTACAGGAGGAAATATTAAATTTGACCAAGATATAACAGGAGCAGCTTTTTTAAGCACATTTATCGCTGCGGGTAATGCATATTGGGTAAATTTTACGGGTTGGCATCAGAAACTTGATGTTACAAACACCTACAGCAATACATTTTTTATTAGAGTTTCTTGTTTAAGTTCAAATAATGGTTATTGGCATCATGGTACCGATGGGACATATAATAGTATTGTTTGGAGACAAACTGGTGGGGCTCCTGAAGTTAATGCGGATATGTCGTTATTGCTTGGCTTAAGTCCTGAAAATAATGATGCAAGACCTTCAGATATAAATCTTGAAATTAACAATACTGATGTGACTGATGTTGGCCTGGGGTCTGGGTATTGGACAACTCCAAATGAATTATTTGATCCTAGTGGATCACTAGAGTTTGAAATTTCAGCTGATTGGTGGGATGTTTCATGTAATGTTTCAGAAGTTCAAATCAATTTTACTAAAACAGACTTAAAAGCCACATCAGATTTTACTATTTCAGGGAGCGGTCAATCACTTGACTGGAATGTTACCAGAAGTGGAGGATTAACATTTTTTGACACAAATTTTGATAATTACAGAATCAATTTCACAGTTCCTCGAATATGGGAAAATTTTACAGCATTTAATGGTCCTTCACAGGATAAAACTAGTGATATTAGTTTAGGCCCTATCAATAAAGGATATCTGGATCTTCAAATCTCTAAAGCAGAAAATGGGATTAATTGGTATATTACTGCTCAATCTAAAAATCTATTAAAAAAAATCCATACAGTTGTAGGCATAGATGATTTAATAACAGTTGATTTTACCGATACTGTAAATTTTCTTGCGAATTTCTCAGAAATCATTTCCGATGGCGCTATTAATTTAACTGTTTATAGTCCTGCCCCGGGTTATTATGATAATCATTCATATTACGATGATTTAATAACTCCGGACTCAGAACTAACATTAGGAAGTTGGACTATATCTGATACTGCTAGTGAATATGGAATATTTAAAGTTCAAATATGGTGGCATAATGAAACTGCAGGAGGATTTTTAGAAAAAGATTTGACTATCATGGCGGTAACAGATTTAGTCTTAATTTCACCTCCTATCGGTGAAGATCATTTTCCTGATGATATTTTTAATATTAGAGTATTTTATAATGACACTGGTTTGAATTCAGGAGACCAAGGTATTCCTGGAGCTACGATTATTGTAAATACTACATTTATACCTCCTATTGTTGATGAAGGTAATGGATATTATCAAATTCAGATAAATTCAAGCGATTATAACTATAGAATGAATTATATCGGAATAGATGCTTCCAAAACAAATTACAACAGTGACTCTACAGAATTTTCATTCCATTTAAGACAGTATACTTCTATAGCTCCATCAGATACAAAAGATTTTGGTGATATAATAAGAGGTACAATTGTACAATATGAATTTAATTATTCAGATGTATTAGGAACACCCATTATAGGAGCTACTCCTGCTATTTTGCAATTAAATCCATCATTTCTACCAGGATCCTCGATAACTGAAAATGTAGGAGAACCAGGAAATTATACAATTCAACTGGATACAAGCAATGTTCAGGCATCGGCTTTACCATATAAATCTATTTTCAATGTTATTGCAACGGGGAAAGAAACAAAAAATATCACAGTTTATCTAACAATTATATTATCCCAAACTGATCTTGAGATTATTGATTCTGAACCTTATCTTATAAAGAAAGATGGTTTAAACCAAACAGTCTTATTCTATTTCAATGACACAGATAATAATCTTCCAATCACAGGTCTTCCTGTAGGTGATGTCACGGTAAAAGATAATCAAACAGGACTCCCAAGAAAAATTTGGTTATATCCTAATGGAACTAATGGGTATTATATATTAAATATTTCAATAACAGCATTAAATTCTGGATGGATTCAACTAATGATAAATGTCACATTTGAACCTAATTATGCCACAAGTTTGGAACCTGTAATTTTCTATTATCAAGGGAATAATACTCAGACTTATATTATTTCTGTATCTGATCCTGGAGGAGAAGGAACTCTCACAGGTATAGCTAACACTTATACAAGTTTTGTTGGAAGAGATCTATACATTGACTTTAATATTACAGATAATGATAATGGTGATTCTTTAGTTACTGGTATGGCTAACTCTTATCTAGTAACCTATGTTGAAATTGGGAATCCCACAAATGAAGGTAACATTGGCAATTCTTTGAATAATGCTACAAATTCATATCAAGGAACTATAGATACTTCAGATATTACCGCACTGGGAACCTATGAAATATCTGTTAAAGTATTTATAACTGATTTTGAGACTTCAATATTAAGTTTCAATTTGACATTAAGGGCCCTATATATAATCAATATCTCTGTAGTGGATAAACCAACTCAAATTACTGCAGGAGATTCATTTCATATAATCCTGCAAGTAAAATATAACAATGGGTCTGATTGGATAATTGCTAGCGGATCAAATGTAAGAATCACACCTATTTTCGATGGAACCCCGGGCACAACAACCATATGGACTCCTACAAATAGTACAGGCGAAGTTGAATTTGAAATTTTAACCAGTAATACTATTAGAAATATAACATTGACTATAGAAGTACAAAGTAGGTATTATCATGAAGGAGACACAAAAAATGTCTATAATATTATAGTACATGCTCCATCTTCTGGTTTAACTTTTGAAGATTTGCTTCCATATCTTATTATCATTGGAGTTGCTGCTGTTGCTATAGCAAGCTCAGTTGCGATCTATAGAGGTGTTGTAGTTCCTAAAAAACGGGAAAAATCTCGTGTTCTTACAGAAGTAAAAACTATTTTTGATGATGCAATTAATTTGGAACATATATTAGTTCTCTATAAAGGAACGGGGACTTGTGTCTATTTTAAATCGTTTGGTTCTGATCAAATTGATCCTGAATTAATTTCAGGGTTTATTTCTGCCATAAGTAGCTTTGGTAAAGATTTAGTGAGCCAAGAAGAATTAAATGAAATATCATATGGAGATAAAATGCTGCTTTTGTCAGATGGAGAATATATAAGAGTTGCTTTAGTATTAGGTAAAAAAGCTTCAATGATTTTACGTAGAAATTTGATGGAATTCATACATAGTTTTGAGAGAGCTTATGGTAATGACCTTCCTAATTGGAGAGGCCAGCTAAATATATTTAGAGGAGCCGGAACTATTGTAGATGAGATACTAAGTACTTCAATTATTTTGCCTCATGAGATAACCTATGAATTTTCTACTGCTAAAGCTTTAAAGATACCCCAATCTAGAGATGTATTAAAAATCGCAAAAAACTTAATGAAAGATTCAGAAAGAAATTTCTTTTTTATTGCCACATTATTAAAAGATGCTACTGAAAAGACTGGTAAAGATACAGCAGAAATTTTCATGGGAATCAAAGAATTGAGAGATAAAAAAATATTAATGCCACTTGAGATATCAGCCATTGAAGCTAAGCCTATTTCTCAACAAGAATTGAACTTAATTAATCAGAAAGTTTCTCAATTAGTCAGTTTATCGCCAGAAGAAAAGCAAAAATTAGTTAATGACCTTGCTCAAATGGGACCCGCTGAAAGGGAAGCATATTTTGTAAGTTTATCTGAACGGCATGAAATTATCTCTGCTCCTATTGAGGCTAAAGCTGGAGCTGCTGTAATTGAATCTATAAAAGGAGCCAAAAAAGAAATTAAAAACTTAAAAAAGAATGGAATAGTAGCAAGAAAAGAGAAAGATTACGATAAATCTATTAAAATCTTCCAAAATGCTTTAAAAATTGCTTCAAATTGGGAACTAGTAAAAGAATCTCATGAATTCGATGATTTTATACGTTTGACTAAAATCGAAGATCTTAAGACAAAAATGAAAACCCTTGAAAAGGAAGCCAGAATAGCAGCTAAAGAAGAAAAATATAATGAAGCGGCTCAAAGATATAAAATGTCTTCAAAAATAGCATCTGAAATCTTCAAATTAGGAGAAGATTTAACAAAAGAAGTTAAGCGATTATCAAATAAGGCAAAGGAATATGAAAAACTAGTATAATTTTTTTTTTTATTTTTTTTTAATTTTATTTTATTTATTCCTCAAGTAAAAATTAGAGTTTTTTGAATGAACTTTTAAATGAGTAAGATAGATATTTAAAGCAGAAACTATATTTTTATCTATAATAATCGGTTTTATAAATTACCGAATTCCAATAGTCTATTTTATAAAATGCCTCGCAGATTAATCAAGAAAAAAAGAGAAAAGAAGCAAAAGAATGTAGAAGAGGAAGAACGTTCAGAATCAAATTCAGTTTTATTTAAAAAAAATACTCTCGTTAATGATGGAGAGAAAAAAGTAATAAGGGTTACTAAAGAAGGCAAAGTCGTTGCGAAATACGAAGAAATGCAGGAAAAACCAGAAAAGCAAAAATTAAAAACTATTGTTATAGAACAAGATCATGGAATTAATTTCTCAGTATCTGACTTAGAAAATGATAGAACCATGATGATTCCATTAAATATTAAAGAAAAAATGGAAAGAATTATCTTAAAAATTCTTTTTGATGAAAAATCGGTGAAATCATTAAAACAATTAACTGAAAAAGTCTTAGAAAGAGCTAATAAAGAAAAAATTACGATTTCTGAAAAACCTATAAACCAGATAATTTATCAACTGAATAAAGAAGAGAAAATAATATTTACTCAAAAAGACGGTTGGAAAATAAGAATTTAATTTAACGTAGAATTTTATCATTCAATCAGAAATACCACTTTCAGTTATAGAAAAAATAGCTTCTCTTTCCGGTAAATGAGGTGCATCAACAATTTTTGCAATTCTCTGTTCTCCTTTCCCCTTTCTCAAATAAACTCTAATTGTGGAACCGTGAGCTATAATATTTCCTCCAGTGGCTTTTAACGGATTGCCATAAAAAACATCTGGTCTCGATTGCACTTGATTAGTAACAACAACTGCCAAATCTGAATATATATCACATAATCTTAATAAATCATGTAAATGGGAATTAATATTTTGCTGACGACTTGCTAATGTACCACGACCTATATACTCACTTCGAAAATGCCCTATAATTGAGTCTACTACAATCAATTTGATGTTTTGCTCTTTAATCAGATTTGCCGCTTCTTTAATTAAAAGAACTTGGTGATCAGAATTATATGCTCGGCCAAAAACTATATTTTTAAGGACTTTTTGATGATCTAAATCCAACCCTTCAGCCATTTGAATAATTCTTTCTGGTCTAAATGTGCCTTCAGTGTCAATATATAAAGCTTTTCCTTCAAGTCCTCCTTTTTCTTCAGGTAATTGGACATTTACGCATAATTGATGCATAATTTGAGTTTTACCTGTTCTAAATTCCCCAAAGAACTCGATTAAACTACCTGTTTCAACACCTCCACCTAATGAATCATCTAATTCTTGACTTCCTGTAGTAATGCGAGCGATATTTTTTCTATGTTCCCACACATCTTCAGCACTCTTGAATCCGATATTTAATTCTTCCATACTCGCCTTTATTAATTTTGTTGTTGTTTTTTCTCCTAAACCGCTTTCGTCTTGGATAATACTAGGAGGTGTAAATGCTATTGATTCTAAACTAGAGAATCCTGCTTTTATTAATTTATTTAATGTAGCTTCCCCTACACCAGGAAGTTTTTTTACAGCGTTAATGGATTCTTGTATAGCACCTCCATTATTATCTATATCTTCATTGTCTATATCTATGTTATCGTCAAATTGGTTTTCAAATTCACTATTATTTTCATCATTTTCAAGTTCATCAAAAGCCTCAATTAATTCTGCTTCATCATCATACTTATCGTTAGTTAATTCAGTGTCTTCTTCCTCGAAATCTTCTTCACTTTGGCTTTTAAATTGAGCAAAATTAAGATGTTCTTTATAGATTTTTCCTTTTGTATGATTTCGCTTACATTCTTTACAATAATATGGTTTACCCATTTCAAAACTATTATTATCTCCAATATCTCTTGCTTTAGCCATATAAAATCATTAAAATAAGTGTAATTTTTATAGATACTATTTATTATGCATAGTTGGATAGGTGTTTATTTTAAGTAAAATAGAGTTCTAATTTTCAAATTTATTTTTATTGATGAAAAAACAAAATCCGACAATATTCTAAGATTTGAGAATTTAGCTAAGAATAGGATTCCTCTATGGTTAATTGATAAAATAATATAAACATGAATAGATTATATAAAGTTATTATTAAAATTACCAATTTATACTAGATGAAATCTTATGAAAACTAAAGTAAAATTTGAATGTTATCCAGAAATAAATGATACAAGGATAAAAGATTCTATTAATATTATTAACAAGAATAAAGAAAATTGGGATCCTCCTTTTTTCTTTGACACTAAAACTAATTTAGATATACAAAAACTTCGAAAAATAACAGACCAATTTATCACTGATAATCTTAAAAACGTTATAGTTTTAGGGACGGGAGGATCAATTCAGACTTTAATTGCATTAAAACATTTAGCAAAAAGAAAAATTTTTCCTGTTACTAGCTCCAGAGCTGTAGAATTAAAGGGGTGCTTAGATAAAACATCTCCAGAAGATTCAATTGTAATTCCAATATCAAGAGGAGGAGAAACCTTAGATATTAATTCAACTATTGGAACATTTCAAAAAAGGGGTTATAAATTTTTAGGATTATCGTCCATGGGAACAATGAATGAAATCTTAAAAAAAATAAATTGCCCAATTTTAGATGTACCTAATCTTTCTGGACGTTATGCAGGATCTGTTACCAATGTAGGAATTGTACCTGCTTATATGGCAGGCATAAATATTGAAGTTTTTTTAAAGGGATTGGAAGATGGTTATGAAATATTTTCAAAATATGAAAATCAACCAGCTATAAAACTTGCAACCTTTCTATTCAATTTATATAAAAAGAACTATAATATAGTTTTTTCAATGCCATACTCAAAAAACCTTGAGGGAAGTATTGGATTATGGGTTCAAGGAATATCAGAAAGCACCGGAAAAGATGAAAAAGGTTTGATCGGTACGTATCAACAAGCTCCAATTTGCCAGCATTCTGTTTTAGAGTACTTATTAGGAGGAACCAAAAGCGTTGTTATACCGATTCTATGGACAATAAGTAATGAAGATCCTGATATCATTTTAAGTTCCTCTATATCGTACGTTGATGGACAGAGTGCTCAAACTATTGTTAACTATCAAGCAAATGCTACATTTCAAGCTTTACTTCAACAAAGAGTACCATCAGCAAAGATTTCAATCGAAAGTCCATCAGAGACTAATATTGGACATCTTATTGCTCTTATACTATCTTCAATTTATTATCTTTGTTTACTAATAAACGTTAATTGGGCAAATAATCCAAAAGTAATCATTGGAAAAAAAATTTGCAATGAAGCTCTTAAAGAAAAAATTACTCCAGAACAAGGGGAAAATATAAGAAGAGAAATCGCAAAAGAGAAATTTAAGGAATTTTTCTAATTATTTTATAAAACTTTAATTATATTTTGCAGTAAAAGAAAAATAGGAAATTATACATATTTTCTTAAGATGAAAAAAGTAGAATTACTAGCCCCTGCAAAAAATATAAAAGCTATTAAAGCAGCTATTAAATACGCGGATTCTGTCTACTTTGGGATCAAAAAGTTTAATATGAGGATGCGTTCAGATAATTTTTCGTTAAAAGATTTAAATAAAGTGGTAGAATTTTGCCATAGAAACGATTTAAAAGTATACCTAACAACAAATATTTTAATTTATGATAATGAATTGAATTTTCTTCGTGAAATAATAGAAAGAAGCAAAGAAGAGGGAGTAGATGCTGTTATTGTTCATGATTTAGCAGCAATACAAATAGCTAAAGAATTGGGTATCCCTTTTCATATTTCTACACAATGTAATGTTTCTAATTCTCTATCTGCTAATTTTTATGAAAATTTTGGTGCTGAACGCATCATTTTAGCCAGAGAACTATCTCTTGAAAAAATTAAAGAAATTAAAAGAAATTTAATTAAAACTGAAATAGAAACGTTTATTCATGGAGCAATGTGTACTTCGGTTAGTGGCAGATGTTATTTTTCTCAAGATATTTGTGGGTCTGAGGAAAAGTCTGCCAATAGGGGCAATTGTGAGCAACCTTGCAGGAGACGTTGGTGGGTTCGCGAAGAAGGCGGAACAGAATATATATACGATGGAGTAAGGTTTTTAAATTCAAGAGATCTATGCACAATTGCTTATATCCCTAATCTAATCGAAGCAAATATTGACGCTTTTAAAATAGAAGGTCGAATGCGTCATCCGCATTATGTGGAAGTTGTTTCCAAAACATATCGAGAGGCTATTGATGCATATTATAATGGAACATTTTCAAAAAAGAAAGCAGGACAATGGGTAACCGAGTTAAAGAAAGTATATAATAGAGGTTTTACACCAGGTTTTTATTTTAAAAGAATGACTGAAGAAGATCATCAACATAGATCGCCAACAAACTTATCTCATTATAGATATATAAAAGTTGGGCAAATAAAGAAATATAATCAAAAGACAGGTTTCACGACCATATCATTAAATAATGGATATCTTTCTATAAATGATGATATTATAATCATGGGTAATAATACTGATACATATATTTATCAAAAAGTTGGAGTAATAAAGTACCAAGGAAGAATAGTTAAGAAAACGCCAAGAGGGACGAATAATAAAAAAGCTATAATTGAATTAGAAGTAAATGATAAAGTTATTGGGAATGGGCAAGATAACATATACGTATTTACTGATAAAACATACCATAAAAAGAAATATTCATTATGATTTATTCATATTATTTCAAGTAAGAACTTAATTAATAGAGGTTTTTTTATGGAAAAAGAAAAAAAGAAGATAGTAGAATCAGTCCCAAACTACAGTGAGGGGATTGATGCAGAAAAGATTGAGTTAATTGTCAATAAGATAAAAAATACTCCTAACACTCGTATTGTGGATGTTCAGTACGATTCTGATTATAATAGAGCAGTTGTCACATTTGTTGGAACTCCTGAAGCTGTTTTTCAGGCAAATATCAATGCTGCTAAAAAAGCTATTGAATTAATTGATATGAATACACATAAGGGTCAACATCCTCGAATTGGTGCTATTGATGTAGTTCCTTTTGTGCCAGCACAAAATGTGACGATGGAAGAATGTATTGAATTATCAGTAAAATTTGCGGAAGCTATGGCAAAAGAAGGAATACCTGTTTATCTTTATGAAGAATCTGCTCGGAAAATGGATAGAAAAAATATTGATAATATTCGGAAAGGAGAATTTGAAAAACTTAAAGAAGCCATTAAAACTGATCCAGAACGGAAACCCGATTATGGTCCTTCTGAATTTCATCCTACTGCAGGTGCAATAATAACTGGAGCAAGAAATCCATTAATAAGCTTTAATATTAATTTAGGTACAAAAGATGTGAAAATTGCTAGGAAAGTTGCTAAGGCTATACACTTACGTTCTGGGGGACTAGTAAATATCAAAGCGATGGGTACAGAATTGACAAATCGGGATTATGTGCAAGTTGGAATTTCTAATATTAATTATAGGAAAACTCCTTTATATAGGCAAATGGAGCTTGTAAGGATGGAAGCAGCTCGATACGGTGTGCCAGTAATAGGTTCTGAGTTAGTTGGTGTACTGCCACTAGGTGCGGTTCTTAATTCATTAGAATATTATTTACAACTAGAAACACCTGATAAACTAGAAGAAAATCATTTGCTAGAGTATTATTTTGATTTTTAAGAATTAAGTTGATAATCGATTATCAACTACAATCTTACCATTTTTTATTACTTTGGATACTAGATTTACTCCAAAATGATATGGTAAGAACTGATGATTTGGTACATCAAAAACTAGTAAATCTGCTTTTTTTCCGATTTCTATACTCCCAATTTCATCTTCCTTTTGAATCGCACATGCACTATTAATCGTAGATGCTGTGAGGGCTTCCGCGGGTGAGAGTTTCATATGATAGCACGCTAATGCTATAACTATTTGCATTGATTCTGTCCAGCAATTTGGGTTAAGATCGGTTGCTAAGGCAATAGGTATCCCTAATTCTATCATTTTTCTGGCAGGAGCATATTGATCTAACATTAAACAAAATGGTGTTCCTGGTAAGAGAGTAGCTATAACTCCTGCTTCGGCCATAGCTTTCAAACCTTCATCATTCGATTTTAGTAGATGCCCTGTTTGAATCGCTTTTATTTTAGAAGCTAAGAGTGCACCATTTGTATCAACAATCTCATCAATATGAATTTGAGGTTTTAGACCGTATCTAATAGCAGTTTTCAATATTTTATGCGTTTGTTTTATTGTAAAGATTCCTTCTTCACAAAACACATCACAAAATTCAGCAAGACCCTCTTTTGCGATTTTAGGAATCATATCCGAAATAATTAATTTAACATATTTATCAGTTTTATCTTTATATTCAGGTGGTATTGCATGTGCGCCTAAAAATGTTGGAACTATATCTAATGGGTGTTTATCATTCAAAATTTCTATAGCTTTTAATTGTTTAATTTCACTTTCAGTTGTCAATCCATAACCAGATTTAGTTTCCAAGGTAGTTGTCCCATATGACATCATTCTATCTAAGATTTTCTTTCCATTTTCAACTAATTTCTCTAATGGAGCTTTTCTGGTTTCACGAACAGTCTTTAAAATACCTCCTCCTAATTTTAAAATTTCAAGGTATGTCTTTCCCTCAAGTTTCATAGATAATTCATTTTCTCGTGTGCCATCAAAAATTATGTGAGTGTGAGGATCGACAAAACCAGGGGTAACAAGCTTATTTGTTGCGTCTATTTTAGTAGGAATTTTCCCAAATTCAAATTTTGATATGAGTTCATCTGTAGGTCCAATAAAAATAATCCTATCATCTTTTACTGCTACTGCTCCATCATTAATAATAGCCAATTCAGCCATATCTTCACCTATTCTTGGAGCCCCATATTTTGTATTCATAGTTACAAGTTCATTAGAGTGAAAGATAACTAAATCTGGCTCGAGATTAGAGAATAATTCTTTTTTTGAATATGTAGATGATACAAACAATTTAATCCAACTCTAATCTTTTTATACTGATTTTTAATAATTCCTTACTTCTAATGATTTCTAATGCGGATTTAATATATTCAGATAAAACAGTATCTTTGATGACATGAGGTATTTCATTTCTCACATATTTATGAAATTCTTCTAAAATTATGCTAGATTTCAAAGGTCTCCTAAAATCAAAAGCTTGGGCAGAACATAAAAGTTCAATTGCAAGAATTTTTTCAAGATTACTAATTATTTTAAGAGCTTTTCTAGCACTAATTGGCGCCATACTAACATGATCTTCTTGTCCCGCTCCTGTAGGAATACTATCGGCACTTGAAGGAAAACAAAGTGTTTTATTTTCACTAGCTAGAGCTGCGGATGTATATTGCGTTAACATAAATCCGGAGTTCAAGCCGGTTTTCATTATTAAATTCGTAGGCAATCCCCATTTTCCTTCAAGTAATAAGAAGATACGACGATCAGAAATATTACCTAGTTCAGATGCGGCTAGACTTACATAATCTAAAGGTAAAGCAAGAGGTTGCCCATGAAAATTACCACCACTATAAGTTTCATTTTCGCTAAAAACAATAGGATTATCTGTGACCGAATTAAGTTCACACTCTAATTTTTCATTTAAATGTATTAAAGCGTCTCTTGAAGCACCATGAACTTGGGGAATGCAACGAATAGAATAAGGATCTTGCACACGTTCACACTCTTTATGTGATTCCACCAATTCGGAATTCTCAAGAAATTTTCTCATCCTTTTTGCAACAATCAACGCCCCCGTATGGGGTCGTAATTTTATTAGTTTCTCGACAAAGGGTTGAGGTGAGGCTAAGTAACTTTCAAGAGTTAGAGCTCCGATGAGATCAGCATGATCCAAGCAACTTGAGAATTTTTCTGATATTTTAATTGCGTGAGCAGAAACAAATTGTGTACCATTAATTAATGCTAAACCTTCTTTTGCTTGAAGTTTTAATGGCATTAATTTTTGTTCTTCTAACACTCTATCTGTTGGTATATATTTATTATTATCATGAGTTAAAAATCCTATTCCTATTAATGGCAAGAACAGGTGAGCTAATGGTGCTAGATCTCCTGATGCTCCAACTGAGCCTTGCTTAGGAACCAATGGGATATAATTATTATCAATATGCCAACAAATTCTTTCTACTACTTTAAGAGATATTCCAGAAAATCCCATACATAATGTATGAACTTTTAAAATTAACATTAATTTTGATATTTCTGGTTCTATTGGTGAGCCCACTCCAACACTATGGCTCTTAAGAAGATTTTCCTGTAAATTTCCTGTCTCTTCTTTTGATATTCTGGTAGTACAAAGAGAACCAAATCCCGTATTTATGCTATAAACTAATTTTTCTCCTTTCACAATTGATTGGATAGCATTATAATTTTTAACAATCTGTTCTTTGACCTCATCAGTTACAATACCTCTCATCGATTCTCTTGATATTTCTAGAGCCTTTTTTACAGTAAGTTTATCAATACCGTACTTAAATCCCTTTTTCATAAAAGCCAACTTTTAATTATTATTATTAAATAAGACAAAAAGCTAAATAGTCTTCAAATAAGAATTTTTTAAATAATTTAAATCGAATTATTTTTCATTTGAGTTTTTTTAAATAGATCTCTATAATATTATCCAAAAGCTTATCTTCTGCTACAAATGGTAATGTTAAGTGCCCCTTTTTTTCATTTTCTAAATTCCAATTATAAGCAGTTTCGAAAGCATTAGTGTTTCTAGCCCAACTTCTTCTTGCTATCCCTCCCATTACATCCCATTCAACAGCAGTTTTAATAATTTTATCAACTCTCTCAGAACCATCTAAAACTAATCCGAATCCTCCATTAAAACATTTTCCAATACCAACACCACCTCCATTTGATAGAACTACATAGGTCATTCCTCTTACAGCATTTCCAGTGAAACAATGAATAGCCATTTCTGCCATTACATTACTTCCGTCTCTAATATTAGATGTTTCCCTAAAAGGTGAATCTGTTCCAGAAACATCATGATGATCTCTACCTAGCATTATTGGCCCAATTTCACCTTTTTTTACTAAATTATTAAATTTCAAAGCGATATTAATACGTTCTTTAGCATCAGCGTATAAAATTCTTGCTTTTGTTCCAACTACCAATTTATTTTTTTTCGCATCTCGAATCCAATAATAGTTGTCTCGATCTTGAGCTCTTCTCTCTGGATTAATATAACTCATTGCTGCTTGATCCGTTTTATCTAAATCTTCATTTTTTCCTGAAAGACAAACCCATCTAAAAGGTCCATAACCATAATCAAAACAAATTGGTCCCATAATATCTTCCACATAAGAAGGAAATATAAATCCTTCTGAGAGATTAATTCCATTTTTAGCAATATCCTTGGAACCTGCATCAAATACGGCTTTCATAAAAGAATTTCCATAATCCCAAAAAAATGTACCTCTTTTTGTCATGATATTAATGAGTTTGAACTGCTCCTTTAAAGACTCATCAATGAGTTTTTTAAATCTCTCAATATTAGACTTTATTAATTCTCTACCCTCTTTAAAGCTTATCTGATATGGAGTATAGCCACCTTCATAAACCGCATGACAAGAAGTTTGATCTGAGGCAAATTCTACTTTAATGTTATTTTCAACAACATATTTCCATAAATCAACAACATTTCCATTATATGCTATCGATAAAGATCTTTTTGATTTTCTGGCATCATCAACCCATTCAAAAATTTCATCTAAATCATCAGAGATTCGTGAAACCCATCCTTGTTCATATCTGGTTTTAATTCTTGATTCATCAACTTCTGCTATTACTCCTATTCCCCCTGCAATTTCTACGGCTTTAGCTTGTGCTCCACTCATGCCACCTAACCCAGAAGATAGATACAATATACCACTTAAATCTTTGTCTTGAGGTAAATTCAGGTATAATCTACCCGCGTTTAACAAAGTAATATAAGTACCATGGACAATACCTTGAGGTCCGATATACATCCAGCCTCCAGCTGTCATTTGACCGTAATTAGCCACACCTAGAGCTGCCGCAACTGAAAAATCCTCTGGATTATCGAACATTCCAACCATTAATCCATTAGTTGAGATAACTCTTGGAGCGTTTTGTGATGTTGGGAATAGACCAACAGGGTGTCCTGATGCTATGACAAGGGTTTGAGTTTCATTCATTAACTCAAGATATTTTTTAACCAGTTGATATTGCATCCAATTTTGAAAAACTTGCCCACTTTCACCATATGTTACCAATTCATAAGGGTAAAGTGCTACAGCGAAATCTAGATTATTATCAATCATAACTTGTAGCGCCTTTCCCTCAATTATATTTCCTCTATATTCATTTACGGGCTTTGCCTTAATGGGGCCTTCTGGTCTGTATCTATAACCATATATTCGCCCTCTCGATACTAATTCTTCCATAAATTCAGAAGCCAATTTCTCATGTAAGGAGGGAGGAATGTATCTTAAAGCATTTTTTAGTGCTATTTTTGTCTGAGTGGGAGTTAATTTAAAACCTCTAGATGGTGCTCTTCTTATACCTTCAAAGAATTTGGGATAAGAGGGTAGTTCTTCTGGTAATTTGATTTTCATAGCTTTCGAAATATCCATAGTTTTATCTAACTCCATTTAATATATAAATAATATCATTTTATAGTTACTTCTTGTCAAAACAAATTTGATTAGTGTGTTTATTATTAACTAGGAACGGTTTGTAGTAAATTAAAAAAAGGATTGTAGGAATTAATAATTATTTTAGAATTTTTATACCTCTAAGTTCTAATTTGTGTAAAAAATCTAAATACCCTTTAAGATTGTTTTTCTCTATATTTAAATATTGAAGTGAAGGTAATGATTCCAAAGATTCTGGAAGATCAGTTAAATAATTTGATCTTAAAAATAAATATTTTAACTGCTTAAGCCTTCCTATTGATACTGGAAGACTCGATAATTTATTGTTCCCTAAATATAAGTATTTTAAAGATTGTAATGAACCAATCGATTCGGGTATATCTTCTAATTCATTGTAATATAAATATAAATGCTTAAGGGAAGTAAGAGAACCTAAAGTTTCTGGTACTGCAATTAAATGATTTTTACCTAAATCTAATACTTCGAGAGTGGTAAGAAAACCTAAGGATTTAGGAATTGATATTAGCTTATTAAAGCCAAGAATAAGGTTTTTTATTAAAGGAAGAGCACCAATTGAGGGAGGGATATTTTCTAATTTGTTTGTGGAAATATCCAATTCTATTAGTGATTCTAATGAACCTATTGATTCTGGAAGCTTGTTTAATTGATTCTTACTTAGATCTAATATTTCTAGAGATGGTAGCGCGCCTATTGACTGTGGTAGATATTTGATTTGATTGTCATATAAATTTAATTCACGAAGAGATTTTAAGTGACCGATAGCTTCAGGTAATTCTACTATTTTATTGATATTAAGTCTTAAGATCCAAAGGGTATTAAGTTTTCCAATGGTTTCTGGAATAAGTGTTAAATCATTACGACCAAATCTTAATATCGTGAGTGATGAAAGTTCTCCAATTGAATCTGGTATATTTTTTATATTATTATCTGAAATTTCAAATCTTAATAAGGATTTAAGAGATCCTATTGATTTCGGAATCTCTAATAAGTTATTAGATGAAACACTTAGATTTTCCAGTAAAGAAAGTGAACCTATACTATTAGGGAGAGAAGTTAATTTATTTGAAGTTAGACCTAAGTAAATTAAGTTTTTAAATTGCCCTATAGATTCTGGTAATTGAGTAAGACAATTGCCCTTCAAAAACAGAGATGTTAATGATGATAAATTTCCAATTGATTTAGGGAGTGCTGTTATCTTATTATTCCTTAAATTCAATCTTTTCAATGATGTTAATTCACAAATGGAATCAGGAAGTATAGTTAATCTATTATTTCCTAAAAAAAGAATATCTAATGATTTCAACTTTCCAATTGAATCAGGCAACTCTTCAATTTTGTTACCACTCAGATCTAATGTTTTCAGTTGGTGCATTTCTCCTATTGAATTTGGAACACTATTTAGCTTATTTTCACTTAAATCTAAAATTTCTAAAGATTTTAGAGATCCAATAGTCTCTGGTAAAAAATTTAATTGATTTGATTCTAAATGTAGTTCCTTAAGGGAAGAAAGTAAATTTATAGACTTGGGTAACTCTGTTAATTGATTTTCGCTTAAATCTAAGATTTCAAGGCTTGGAAGTGAAAATAGTTCTTCGGTAATGGTATTTAAATTGTTACCTCTGATGAAAATCCTCTTTAGTGAAGTAAATAACTCGATTTCTTTAGGGATTATTGATAATCCACAAGAAAAAAGATTCAATCCTGTAATATGCCCTTCCTCTACATAATATCCGAGAGAGTATCGTTCTAACTGAGAAATTTCAGATATCGATTCTCCTATTTGTTTTTTTAATATCTCCAATGCTTCCAATTCATTTTCTGAAATTGTCATTTTTAGTATTTTAGTTTTAATGTTATTCTAGAAATATTATCAAGTATACTTTAAAAAATAATATAATCTGATGATATTTATGTTTAATATTTTAGAAATTTGCCAAAATTTTGTAGTCAAGAAATTTAAAAAAAAAAATTAAGGTTTTAAATTAGAAATCTACGTCCTTTCCATCATAAGCATATTGATATAAAAGTTTCACATCTCCTTTATTTGGGATTCTAGGAGCCATAGTTCCTGAAGGATCCTGGAAAAATAAACTAATCAATTTATCTAAATTATTCTCAAAATCTTTTTTAGAAATCCCTAAATCTTTAAGATTAGAAGTAAAATTCACTATCTTTTGAAGCTCTTTTAATTTATCAACGACTAGATAAGCAGCTTTCTTATCATTATCATCCCAGTTTGCCCATCCTAACTTTTTTGCTAGAATTGAATATAATTTAACTGATTCATTAGGTTCACCGGGCGCATTTAAACAATATTGGGTAATATATTGGAGAAAAAGACCTACTGATTGACCATGTTGAGTATGAAAGACACCCCCCCAACTATGACCCATTGCATGTGCAAGATGAGCTTGCGAATTTCCAAAAGCTAATCCTGCCATAGTTGCTGCTTGATGTAAATAATCTCTTGCATCTTTATTTTCTCCATCCTTATAAGCAATTGGTAAGTATTTAAAAATAAGTTCAATTGCTTTCAAGGCCATAGCATCACTAAATTCATTTCTCCAAGCTGAAACATATGCTTCAATGGAATGTGATAATGCATCAATTGCTGTATTAACCGTTAAATTTGAAGGCATTCCCTTAGGAAAGATCGGATCTACTATAGCAAAGGTTGGTACTAATGACATGTGAGGTAACGACATCTTTCTCCATACACCATTTTCAAATCTAGAAATGACTGCTGCCCATGTTACTTCTGCGCCAGTTCCAGAAGTAGTTGGAATTGCAACCATTTTTGCTTTATTAGCGAAATCATACAGTTGATCACTAAAGGGATCAATGTTGTTCAGTGTATATTCAGGATATTCATACATAGCCCAGAGTGCTTTGGCAGAATCTATCACAGAACCTCCACCCAAAGCAATTATTAAATCAGGACCATATTTATTACACCGTTCTTTACCTTTCATCACATCCTCTTCATGAGGATCTGGAACTGTATCATTGAATACTTCATATTTTTTCCCATATTTATCAAGTTTATCTGTTAATAGTTTCAGATAACCTAATTCTTCAATAACTTTATCTGTAACAACAAAACATTTTTCTCCTTTTATTTTTTCTATGAAATCTAATGCACCATCACCATATATTATATTAGGACTATAAAAATGCCACATTTATATTTTTCACCTTAATATTTTCTACTTTATTTAAAGAAATTATATTAATTTTTTAATTTGATAATAATACTTAGGTTTTTATTAAATTTAATATTCAGATTAAAATTTAATTAATAATTTTCTAATACACAAGTTTCATTTTAAAATAATTAGGATATTAGGAAAGTTGGTAAAAATATGGAAGAATTAGAACAAGATAATCTATACATCACTTTTCAGCAAACTATTGAAAGTGTAATAAAAGAAAAGAGAGAGAATCCAAAGAATGAAAAATTGTTAAATAAATTTAACGCTAGAGTAATTATTGGTTTGCAAATTGAAGAGGATTATTATTTTTGGGTAAATCTAGTTGCTAATGAGGGAAATTATTCCTTAGGGAAGGGAAAATTGGATGAGTATGATTTAGAACTAAAAGCTGCTCCTGAAGATTTAATATTTTTTGTGAATGGGGAGAATTCAGTTCTTAATATGGTGCTCAAAAAGAATCAATATGGATTTAAGAAATTAAAATTCTTAAAAGGATCAACTGGAAAACGCAACTTAGGAATTTTATTAAAGCTTTCGAAAATTCTCGTCTTAGATTGAATATATCTTTAAAAAATTAATTAAACCTTTTTATAAATCTGGTTATTTTTTAATATGAAATAGGATTCTGAAACTACAATTTCTCTTGTTTGCTTATTAATTTGGAAGAGATTTATAATAATAGCTTTAATTTTTTCGTCAATATATAATTCAATAAAAGAAGGAATACCACTAGCAACAAATGACCATGCACCAGTAATACTACCTGGATTTATAAGTAATATTCCCTTTTTAGTTAGAAAGATTTCTTCCTTATGAGTGTGTCCTGAAACTAAAATAGCAAATTCTTTTTCAATAGCTAGATTTTCCAATTGCCCGTGATCTCCTCGAGGTCTTATCTGTGCTCCATGGGTTAAACCTAATGTAATTTTATCATTATCTTCAAAAGAAATTTCTAATTTTTGATAATTAGGCGAATCCCTATTTCCATAATAGTAATCCATATTTCCTATGACTCTAAAAAGAGTTCTCTTTGTCTTCAGATTTAAAAAATCAAGTAATTTTGGGAAGTTAACTACATCCCCTGTAAAAAAAGTATAATCATAAAGTTCTGTTTGAGTTAATTCATTAATTTTTTCATATATTTGTGTAGGTAGGTCTTTTGCACGAATAGGCACATGAGAATCTCCTATGCATAATATTCGCATAATATTTTAATTGTAATTTAATTGTAATTTTTATTTTTCGAATCTTGGACTAGAATCCAGAAATTTTTAATCATATCTTCTAAACTAGGAAATGTAGGGATATTATGGTCAGCCATATATCGAGATACTCGTTGAACTTCTTTAACTTCACCTATTAACCAAAAAAAAATTGGTTTAGAAGCATTATTGATACTTTCAACTACTTGTTTGTAATTAGTAAAACTTCTAAATTGTTTTGAGCAAAACATCATATTAAGTATCCCCTCTATTTTTTCATCATTTAATAAAAGTTCATAGACAGAAATCATAAGCACTCCGGGATTTATATTATTCATCATGGCCTTTTCCATTGCTGGCCAAAAATCTACAAGCGCAAATCGATTTGGGGGCATCCATTCTGGAAATATTTCTACTAGTTTATAATATATTTTATCTCCAAAAATAGGGAATTTCAAACCATACTCAGCAGTAATATCGGCAACTATTGTACCAGCCCCACCTGATCCAGTAATTAAAGAAATATTCCCTTGTTTTGGCATAATTTTATTTTCAGTATACATCATTGAAAAAGTTCGGGCAAATTGAAATAGTTCATGGAAGTTTTTTGCCTGAATTACACCAGATTGTATTATGATCGCGTTAATTAATTGCGAGTTCTCTGCTAACGCACCTGTATGACTTAAAGTAGCTTTTTGACCTTGTGGAGTTAACCCTCCTTTGACAAGAATTATTGCTTTGTTAGGTTTTTCTCTCGTTTTCCTACACAATTCGATAAATTTTCTTGGATCCTTAAATGATTCAAGATATATAGCAATAACATTAACCGAAGGGTCTTCTAAAAAATATTCTAAAAATTCAATTTCGCTTAAATCCATTTTATTTCCAATTGAACAGGAATATCTAATACCCAAATCTGGATATTTCTCCATCATATACATCAAATATCCACCATTCAACATCCCCGACTGACTAATTATAGCAATATTTCCACTCTTATATTTGTGAAAGACAGCAAAACTAGTGAAAAATCCACCTTTTTTAATGTCTTTTGAATCGCTATCTCCATCAATCCGAGTAAGCCCCATACAATTAGGTCCTAAAATACGGATTTTTGAAAAATTATCTGTAATTTTGAGAATTTGGTCTCGTAACTCAAGTCCTTTCTCACCTACTTCTTCAAATCCAGAAGCTTCAATAATAGCACCTTTAATTCCTTTTTGAATGCATTCTTCTAATATACTTGGAATTTTTAGATTTGGAACATAAAATACAGCAAGATCTACTTCTTCTTCGATATCTAAAACGGATTTCTTGAATTCTAAACCAAATAAGTCTCCTTCGGAGTTAGGATTTATAGGATAAATTTTCCCTTTAAAATTATTTGTAACAAGATTGTCTACAATGCGGTGTCCGCCTTTTGTTAGATTTTTTGACGCACCAATTATAGCTACAGATTTTGGGTTTAAAAACAAATCAATTATTTCTTTATTTGACAATGTTATACCAGTTTCTTAGACTTCTCATTTAAATTTCTTTATATTTTCTATATTCTTTTTGAACAAATTGATATAATTTTTTAGCGTGATCGTCATTTTCAAAATGGTTTATAACAGGAGATAGAAATTGGTTAATATATTTAACTACAGCAGGTTTTAAGTCAGGAGGATTCAACTTACCTTCGGCATAATCTTTTTTCAATTCCTCAAAAGAGGTATATTTAATATTCCCACCGTATT
This sequence comes from Promethearchaeia archaeon, assembly GCA_029856145.1. GTDB lineage: Archaea > Asgardarchaeota > Lokiarchaeia > Sigyniarchaeales > SOKP01 > Loki-b32. The sequence continues at coordinate 14,968 of JAHQWK010000024.1, read as the reverse complement.
TTTCAGGTCGTTCAATTTCAACTATATCTACAAGTTCAAATATGATATACTTACAATATTCTAAAACGGGATTTTCCTTAATCTGCTTAGGGGGACAATATGCCTTATTTAGCTTACGTTTTACATCACCAGGAGAATCTAACATAAATATTGATGAATCAGGATCAGATTTGGACATTTTAATTTGTATTGTCCTATCCACACCAGTTAAATCTGTAGAGGGCGGTTTATATAACCCCATTAACATATGATGGTGAATTGCAACTGGTTTAGGTTTATTTAGCTTTTTAGCAACCTCTCTTGCCAACATATTTACCTTTCTTTGATCTAAACCAAGTTGGCAAATATCAGCGGGAAGATAAAAAATATCAGCGCATTGCATCAATGGATATAGAATTTGTGAGGCATAAAGTTTATCAGATTCACTTCTTCCCATTATTTGAGTACATCGTTTTACTCTTTTTAAAGTTGTTTCTATTCCAATTTTGAGCACTAATTCCCAATATTTATCTTCTTTTACAAGATCTGAAGCATAAATAAATTCTATTTTACTTAAATCCATTCCACATACTTTCCAAAGTTCTATGAAGAAATCTCCAACTTTTTTTATAACATCTAAATTACCTCCAAATTTCTTATTTGCCGCTGCGTGCCAATCAGCAACTAGAAATTTGAATCGAATTCCTGTTTTTGTTATTTTGTTTACATTAATAGCTCGTAAAAGACCTTGAGCTATATGTATATTTCCAGAGGGCTCAAATCCATCATAAGCATAAATTTTTTTGTTATGTTCAACTTTCCATTGGATCAGTTCTCTTAATTCATCTAAATCAATTATTTCTTCCCCAACTTCTTTTAATAAAGTAATTTTTTCATCTAAAGTTAAAGACATATCATCACTCACTAAATATATAATGAATTAGTAAATTATTTGATTGATATAACCTTTATGGATTTTAGAAATGCACATTAACCAGTGAAATTGATGGTAGATAACAATATCTGTATTCAGGGTGTGAATTTAAATTATTCTTTTCTAAATATTCTTAGTCTATATATAAATCCTGGAAGCCATAGAGTGATTCCTAATAAAACACCTAATAAAAAAGTAATTGAATCGTTCCACAGATAAATTTTGAAGATAATTGTTATAACAAGAACCACTATTCCAATTAAAAATCTTATTGGATGGTTAAATCTATTATTTACTGCTTGATGAAATAAATAAAAAAGTAATATAATTACATGACCGCTAAATGGAATGCTTATAATATATCGAATGAAAGAAAATATACCAACGATTATGCATTCAATAAACAGTAAAATGTAAGTATGTCTCTCTTTTTGTTCATTCCAAAGCCAAATTACCTCGCCTATTAAAATCCCATAAGGAAGAAAGATTGGAATCATGTACAATGGAGGAGTATGAATATTTAATGTTTCAGTAGCAGTAGTAACTAAAGGATAACCTCTAATAAAGAAAAAAATTACTGAAAGAATGGTTATTATCAATCCACTCCCATAAATTATAAGTGTTTCTTTTACTGAAGGTTTTAACTTGGTTAGCACAATACTTATAATATACTATTATTTAAATTATAATTTAAGATAAATGATATTTTAATTGGTATTTGTTTTATGTTATTGGTGCTTTCAATATATAATTGCTATAATATTAAAGAGATAAGAAAATAAAAAATAGTAAACTAAATAAAAGTAAAAAGAGTTTCTTATTTTTGCTGTTGTTCTAATGCAGCTTGAGCTGCTGTTATTCTTGCAACTGGGATTCTAAATGGGGAACAGGAAACATAATCTAAGCCAATGGAATGAGCAAATTTAATTGAGCTTGGTTCACCTCCATGTTCTCCACAGATTCCTAATTTCAAATCAGGGCGAGTCTGTTTACCTAATTTTATCGCCATCTTCATTAATTTCCCTACTCCACTTTGGTCTAGTATCTCAAAGGGATTATTTTCCATAATTTCTTTATTTAAGTAGATTGGAATGAATTTTCCCTCAGCATCGTCTCGAGAGAACCCAAATGTCATTTGAGTTAAATCATTTGTACCAAAAGAAAAGAATTCCGCTTCACTAGCAATTTCATCGGCTGTTAAGGCAGCTCTGGGAATTTCTATCATTGTTCCAAACTTATATTCTAAATCTACATTATAACTTTTAATCGTTTCTAAAGCTACTTCCATCAACTGTGACTTAACAAATTGTAATTCAGATATCATCCCTACAAGAGGAATCATTACTTCTGGTATAACATCAATTCCTTTCAGTTTCAGTTCACAAGCTGCCTGAAATATTGCCTTTACTTGCATCTCATTGATTTCAGGCCATACAATTCCTAATCTACAACCTCTTAAACCCATCATGGGATTCTCCTCTGAGAGTGACCTGATTAGGCTGATAACCTTTTTCTTTTTTTTAATTTCATCATCTAACGGGCTTGTTTCTAATAATGATCTCGATAATGCGTTTGTCATTTTAAGCTCTTGACTTTCTAATAACATTGTAGATAACTCAGGTAAAAACTCATGTAATGGAGGATCTAATAACCTGATGGTTACTGGTTTTCCTTCCATGATTTTAAATATTTCCATAAAATCCCCTTTTTGCATTGGCAATATCTTATTAAGAGCATCTTGACGTTCTTCTGTTGTTCTTGCCATTATCATATTCTGCACAACGGGCAATCTTTCTTGAGCCATGAACATATGCTCTGTTCTGCAAAGCCCAATTCCCTCGGCACCGAATTCTAAAGCTTTTTTTGCATCAATAGGAGTATCTGCGTTAGCCCTTACACCTAATGTCTTCATCTGATTTGCTATCTCTAACAATTCAAGGAACTCTCCTTTTATTTCAGGCTCAACCAATGGAACTTTTCCTTCAATAATACGTCCAGTTGTTCCATCAATGGTTATCCAGTCGCCTTCTTGTACAACCATTTCAGCAACTCTAAATTCTTTATTTTCTTCATCGATTTCGACATCTTGAGCACCAACGACAGCAGGTTTACCCATTCCTCTAGCCACTACTGCTGCATGTGAGGTTTTTCCTCCAAATTGAGTTAAGACCCCACTTGAAGCATAAAGCCCATGTACATCTTCAGGTTTTGTTTGTGGGCGTACCAGGATAATTTCTTCTTCACCTTGATTTACTAATTCCTCCGCTCTGTCAGAGTCAAAGATAGCAATTCCAGAAACCGCTCCTGGAGAAGCATTAATACCATGAGCTAAAACATGAACAATTGAATTTTCATCAATACTTTTAAATAATAATTTAGCAACCTTTTTTGGATCGATACTCATTATTGCCTCTTCTTTTGAGATTAGACCTTCTTTAACCATATCAACAGCTATTTTAACTGCTGCTGAAGGTGTTCTTTTCCCATTTCGTGTTTGTAGAATATTTAATTTTCCATCTTCAATCGTAAATTCAATATCTTGCATGTCTCTATAATGTTTTTCCAAATTCTCCATCGTTTTTAGTAATTCCTTGTGTATCTTAGGAAATTCCTCACTCATTTCTTCCAATTTTTTAGGAGTTCTTATCCCCGCAACAACATCTTCTCCTTGGGCATTTGCTAAATACTCACCAAATTTTATATTTTCCCCTGTTGAAGGGTCTCTAGTAAAAGCAACTCCAGTAGCAGAATTCCAACCTTTGTTTCCAAATACCATTGTTTGAATATTAACAGCAGTACCGAAATCTGGAATGCTGTTGATTTTTCGATATGTGATAGCTCTCCTAGTATTCCATGATTTAAAGACTGCTTCAATAGCAAGAAAAAGCTGTTCATATGGATCTTGAGGAAATGGTGCACCAATTTCTTTTTCATATAATGCTTTATAATCAGCGATTATTTTTTGTAATTCATTTACACCCAAATCTGTATCTTGAGCATTTCGACCAAGAGCTCTTTTATATTTATCCAAAATCCTCTCGAATTTCTCGTCACCAATTCCCATGATTACATCACCAGCCATTTGAATGAATCTACGATAAGAATCATAAGCAAAACGAGGATTTTCTGTTTGTTCCGCTAAACCTAAAACGCTTTGATCATTTAGCCCCAGATTGAGTACGGTATCCATCATCCCTGGCATACTCATTGGGGCTCCAGATCTAACACTTACTAATAAAGGATTCTGTTCATCTCCGAATTTCTTTCCTGTGTTTTTTTCCAACGTTTTTAAATATTCCATCACAACAGGCTTAATTTCTTTCATTATTTTTTCAGGATTCCCAAAATAGAGTAAACACGCTTCAGTTGTTATTGTAAAACCTGGGGGAATATTAAGTCCTAACTTAGTCATTTCAGCTAGGTTGGCGCCCTTTCCGCCTAGTAAATTCTTCAGATCTTTATTACCTTCACTAAAATCATAAACAAATTTTTTGTTTTCAGTTGTTGTCATGTTACTATACCAACATATCTATAATCATCAAAACTAGATAAGTTAAAAACAACACTTTTAATTTTTATATTTTACGTAGATGACTTGTAAAATACTTTTTATTCTAGAAATTTCTTTAATGAAATAAAATTTTCGAAAAATAGAAATAATTAACAGAAATTCTTAATTATGTCTTGTTGAATTCGTCTAAAAGCACCCAAATTCCATTTATAATGAAATCGGGTTTAAAAATGCTATTTTTTATCATTTCTATTGTTATTTCTCCAGATAATACACAACAAGTTGTTACTCCTGCCTCCCTTCCCATTTTTATATCAGTATAAAGGCGGTCTCCAAACATTACAGCATTTTTAGGTGAAATACTTAATTGATCTAACTTAAAAAGAAGCATCTCTTTATTTGGTTTACCAAACACTTTTGGCATTCTTTCTGTAGCTTTGTAGAGAAGAGCAGCTATACCTCCGGCATCTGGAATATAACCATTCTCAGTAGGGCATCTATTGTCAAGATGAGTAGCAATATATGGAAATTCCTCTTTCTGAAGGATATAAGCAGCTTTTTCTAATCGCTCATAAGTTAATTCTTGATCAAATGCTAGGACCAATATTTCAGGATTATCCTCAGTTAATTCAAATCCCTCTTTCTTAAATTCGTTTTTAAGAGATTGAGTTCCTAATAAAAATACTTTTTTAAAGTCATTTTTTTTAAGGTATTCTATGGTAGGATGTTGGGATAAAATAAGATTATTTCGAGTAATGTTTAGGTCAAATTTATTTAATTTTTTGATGTAATCTTCGGTTGATTTACTCGAATTGTTTGAAAGGAAGAAAAATTTTTTCTTTTTAGTCCTTAAAACTTCAATTAATTCAAGAACTCCCTTAAAAAGTTTATTTCCTAAATAGATAGTTCCATCTAAGTCAAAAAAAAACACTTGTTTATGTGTTAATTCGAATAAATTACTAGTATTGATATCCATCTTAAATTTTATGTGTGTTTGAAGATTGAATTAAAAGAAAAAAAATATTAAAAATATATATTTTTTTAATAGAATTCTGTATCTACCATCGTGCTAGAAACTACAAGTTCTTGTGCTGCTCTGGTAGCTTTTAAAACTTTAGCCATATCCCCCTTTAGTTTAGTTTTTCCTGCTAGTAAGGCACGAATAGGATCTAATTCTTTTTTTACGATTTGCACCCAAGCATCGTAAGGACCAGCATATTCATATTCTACATCTACTTCTTCTCCTTCTTCTACTATTCTACAGTCAGTACATTCTCCATGGTAAAGCCCTACAAACATGCGAATTTCGTGGTCTAAATTCCCAGAGGGTTCAACAACAAAAAGAAAATCACCTTCCCATCCATCGGGAGGAAAACCCTCTGGTCCAGCAGCGTCTCTATAATTTTCATTTTCATTAATTGCTTTCCTAAAAGCGTCAACCCATTCTTTTGATCCAAATAACATAAGATTCATTCCAATTTTTTTATAATAAAACTTTGAATATTTTATTTATTTTAAATTTTAATTGATTTTTATAAGTAATCTATTTTTTAATCAAAAAAGTAAAAGAAAAGAATAAAATTTATTTAATTTCTCCCCGTTCCTTCATTTTAGCGATTTCTTCATCTCTAAGCTTTCTCTTAAAAATTTTCATAGCTAGAGTTAAAGGTAAAGTCTTTCTAAACTCAATAGATTTCGGTACTGCATAGGGGGGAAATTTTTCTCTACAGTATTCAATAATTTCATCTGTAGTTGTTCCTTTATATCCAGGATTTAGTTGGATAAAGGCTTTTACCCTTTCACTTCCAAGACGTTCTGGGTCTGGGACACCAATAATAGCTGCTTCGTTAACTGCGGGATGTTCATATAAAAGGTCTTCAAATACTCTAGAATATACTTTCATACCGGATACATTTATCATATCTTTAATTCGGTCAACTATATGGAAGTAACCATCCTCGTCCATTTTTCCAATATCACCAGTTGACACCCATCCATCTTCAGTTATTCCTTTACCAGGAGTAGGCCAATAACCTTTCATCAGTTGTGGTCCCCGAACAAGTATTTCTCCAGCTTCACCAAATGGAACCTCTTCACCTGTTTCTGGATCAACAAGTTTAACATCAGTATCGGGTACAGGTACTCCTACACCTCTTTTTACTTCCGCCATAAATCCCGTTACTTTTGAAAGAGCAGAAATATTTATATGTGTTATAGATGATTCTGTCATACCATAACCCTCACCCATAGGTACACCCGCTTTTTTTTCAAATTTTTCAGCAACTTCAGAAGGAAGCGCAGCTGCAGCAGAATAATAAAAAATAGGCATTCTTGGTATATCTCCCTCAGCAAATAGCATATAATGAGTAGGAACCGCACAAACCATAAAAGGTCGATGTTTCTTTATTATTTCTAAGATTCTTTTAATATCCCTTGGATCAACTAAAAACATACCCATACCCATTAAAACAGCAGCGAATACAATCATATGACCATATTGATGAAATAATGGAACACATACCAATGCAGAAGCTTTACCCTTTATTCCTGCCTCCAATGGTTTTGTATACCACTGAAAAGTCTGAATAACAGTAGTTGTCACGTTATAATGAGTTAACATAGTACCTTTTGGAACACCTGTAGTACCTCCTGTAAAAGGTAATTCTGCAAGATCCTCTTTGGGGTTTATTTCAACTTCAGGGGGATTTGGATCATATTTATTTATTAAATCTTCAAAGCGAATCGCACCATATGTTTCTTTTATTTCGGGTAAGGAAAAATCAGGGAAAATGGGAACAGGTGTGTAAATCATAGTTTTAACAGATGTTTGATCTTTTATTTGATGGATTCGTTCAATACGTCTATACGAACAAATCACAGTTTCAGCTTTAGATTCACCTAATTCATATATTAAATCGGGAGCTTTATGTAATATACTAAGAGGAACATGAATTGCACCTAAGCGTAAAATTGCGAAGTCACAAATGATGAACTGTGGACAATTTGGAAGGATTGTTGCTACTGTATCACCCTTTTTTATCCCTAAATCCGATAATGCTGTTGCAAATTTATCTACTTGCAGTTTTAATTCCTGGTAAGTTATCTCTTCATCCATAAAATTAATCGCTCTACTATCAGGAAAGTTTGTTGCGGAATCCTCAAGTAATTTATACGCTGATATTTCAGGGAAAGGTGCCATAGTTTCTGCAAGTTTGAAAGGTCCAAGCTTATAACTCTTTATCCATGGCTTATCGGCATATGTTAGCTTTTTTTCTTCAGTCATGATTTTCTCCCGTTTTTTAAAAAAAATTAAATATTATTATTTTAATATATTTCTTTGATTGTCCAATCTAATCCTAATTCTTTAAGTTTCTCCTTTGTTGGTTTTCCAGTTTCTTTATCCCAACCTCGATAATCATAATACGCATCAAGAAGAGGATCTAAATTAACTGTCATTCCTTTTGCAGGACCTTCTGGTAAGGGATCTTCCAGCAAGCGCGGAGGTAACGTGTCATCTGCTCTTGTTATTCCTTCTCTTACATTATAGATTCTTGCTAAATTGTAAAGTCTCTCTCCTATTTTAGCAAAATCTTCTTTAGTAATCTCATAACCAAGAAGTTTTGACAATAATGATGCCCAATCTTCAGAAGATAATACCATTCCCATAAATTTACATCCCCCAATCGCATCAAATAATCCAAAGGCGTCTTCAAAATCTTTTACTACTTTAGTATCTTCGGGATTTTCCGTTAGAGAATCTCCTACTGTAGCATTCTCAACTATCATAAATGGCATAGCTAAAAAGGCTGGACCTTCGATATATGCTGTAATATGACACCCACCTCGATTTGCTGTCGCATAAGCAAGTCCAGTGATTTTGGCAGCTCTACTATCATAAGCGGGAAGCTCTAAACCTTTTACCTGCATAGCAAATCTAATTGAATCTTTTCCTAGCTTATGAGCCATATTTCTTGTTCCTTCAGCTAGTAAGTCACCAATTCCTTCTCTCTTGCTAATTATAGAAACAAGGTCTACAATAAGATCTGTATTACCGAAATTAAACTCAAGACCACCTGTATCCTCTTTTGTCAATATTCCTTTTTCATAACATTCCATAGCAAATCCAATTGTGTTTCCAGCGGAAATTACATCAAGCCCATATTCATTACAAAGGAAATGAGCCATGGTAATTGCTTCTAAATTATCAACACCACACATCGTCCCGAAAGCTCCAAGTGTTTCATATTCTGGTCCTTCTCCAGTACTTTTATATTTTCCTTCTTTGATCTCAGCTAATCGTCCACAAGCTATTGGACATGCAAAGCATGGTTTTCTCCCCGTTAGGATCGTCTCATTAATAGCTGTTCCATTAATTTTATCAGCTGCTGGAAAGACACCAGTTTGCCAATTATTCGTAGGTAAACCACCCTTAATATTCACTAAATCAACCATAGTAGCTGTCCCAAACACTTCAAGCGTCATCTTTAATAAACTTTGATTAACCCAATCATATCTCTGCTTAGCTTCTATTTTATATTCTTCGGGATTTGCCACTTCGATTTTAGCATTACCCTTAACTGCTATAGCTTTCAGCTTTTTAGAACCCATTACAGTACCCATTCCACATCTTCCTGCAGCTCTTCCATAGTTTGGTTTATCACAATCATTCATAACTGCAGCATATTTGACTAGATTCTCACCGGCAATTCCTATACAAGCAATATTAAACTTATTACCAAGATCTTCTTTTATTATTCTTGTTGTTTCTGAAGTATTTTTTCCCCAAAGATGTGAAGCATCTCTAAGTTCAGCCTTTCCATCTTCAGTAACAAGATATACTGGTTTTGGAGATATCCCTTCAAATATTATTCCATCAAAGCCTGATCTTTTAAGATCTCGACCCCAAAAACCAGCTGAATTTGCTTCACCCCAAACACCAGTAAGAGGAGATTTTGCATTCACACTATATCTTCCAGTACTAGGAGAAGGAGTTCCTGTTAAGGGTCCTGTCATAAAAATCAATTTATTTTCAGGACCTAATGGATCGATACCTTTTGGTATTTCATCAATCATATATTTAGTAGCTATACCAGATCCACCTAGATATAATTTTAATGTCTCTTCATCAGGAAATTCTTCACTGATTTTACCATTTGTTAAATCAACTCTTAGAATCTTTCCCATATAACCGTAAATTTTTTTTACACCTCAATACAAATTTTTTCTTAATTTACTATTTCTATTTTCAAATAATTAAAAAATTCAATTAATTAATTTTATTCCTATAATTATAAAATTATTTCTATTTTTCAAACAAACTAATTATTACAATTAACTTTTCGAGTTTAAACATGAATTTATAAATTTAAAAAAAAAAGATATGATATTAAAAAAACAAATAGTAATTAAACTCCAATTCCAATAGTATTTCCAATACCAGCAATAATAATTTTTGACCCTTTTTGAGTTCGTTTTCTGATAGCCATCTTGATTTTTTCAACGAATTTTGGAACAGATTGAGTTATGGGGCGTTTCATTGTGGTAATAGCATCTTCTAATGACTGTTTGCAAATTAGGGCATCAATAGGAATTGTTTTACCTGTTGTTGATTCCTCAATATAATGTTTTTCAATTCCAATACCTCCTATAGCGGCTCCAACTCCAACTGCCATTGAGCCAGTTTTATCCCCTGAAAGTTTCAAACCAGCGTCAATCATAATTATCCTTGATATTGAATCTCCATATTGTTCAATTAAATTCTTAATGGCTTTACCTGGTTTTCCAACGGTTCCACCTGGACCTTTAGCTCGAACAATATAAATTGTTCTTTCTTCAAACTCTAATTCTTGTACAATTGTATCTCTTTCAACTTCATTAGCAGAAATATCATCATTTGATACAGCCCTGATAAAACTTGCAGCAACTAGCGGTCCAAGTCCATCTCCAATAGGGCTTCCTTCTGAGAAAGCTTTAGCAGCTTGATAGTAAGCTTTAGCCATGGTCATAATTAGTCCTAATTGGTAGGATATCTGAAGTAATAATATCATTGATTTTGATTTCTTCCCTAGTATAAGGTAGTGTCGAATTAGTCTATAAATAAAGTCAATTGCCATAGTGACTTCTACTAAATTCTCCAAATTGGATCTTTTAACTATATCGGCATTTGGAGCTAATAATTCAACTTCTTCTTTGAACCTATTGTCTCTTACATCAACAATATGATCAAATTTTGGAATGATTCCATAAGGATCGAGAGAAACTGGAGATATAGTTATGAAAGTAAGGAAATCTTCAAGTTGAAACATTAAATCTTTCTGGGTCTTCTTTTTATCAGCAAATTCTTTAAAATTTGTGATTAAAATTTCTTTACATTCATCATTCCATTTTTTTAATTTCTCTAAAGCAGCTTGGATTTCTTTGGACGCTTTCCATGCTTGTAGTTTTTGCCCATAAAACATAGAAATAAATATAAGCAAGAACCACAATAAAGATATGATAAGTTGAATGGGATCTGTAGTGGGTGATTGATAAATATTATTCATCTCTTTGTTAAAATTAAAGGTTTTTCACAAATATTAACCTTCTAAGTTTTTATAATAAAAAAATTTATTTATTCTTTTCGATTATAAACCATAGAAAAGAAGATATTACAACATGCTCTATGATTGAAGAAGAAGACGATGAGGAAGTATTAAAAAAAGGAATCACCTTTAAAAGCTTTATAAAGAACCTTGTTTTAATTATACTAATTGTTATTGGTATGTTATTTATATATATGGATTTTGGGTTTGATCAATTAACAAGTTGGTCAATTGGTTTTATGCTAATTTGCTTTGGAGCTACATTAATTCAATTCAAAAAAAGTCCTCCTGAACCTATTAGGCAAACTTTAACGATTTTGATCTGTAAGTTATGTGGACTTACAAAAGTTAGAAATTATGAGAAAGGAGACTTCGTGTTTAAAAGGTTAGATAAATGTGAAAAATGTGAGGACTTAATGGAGATAAAGCAAATTTATTCTGTAAAATTAAAAAGCCCTACTGAAAAAACCAAATTGCAAGAAGAAAAGAAAGAAAGTTTAAAAGTTAAAAAATAAAATTAATTACTATCATTTTTAACTTAGTAGGGTGTTTTTAAATTCTCAAGAAGGTTGGATTAGGTGGAACTTTCGATCATTTCCACGAGGGTCATAAGTTTTTATTGAAAATTGCTTTATCTATATCGGAATTCATAGAGATAGGGTTAACATCTCAGGATTTATTAAAAAATAAGCAATATGCATCAAAATTAGAAGATTATGAAACTAGAAAAGCGAATCTTATAACTTATATTAGTTCTATTGCTGATTTAAATCGTATTAATATTGTTGAAATAAAAAATTGGACGGATATGGACAAATATGCTCAAGATCCAGAATACGAAGGATTGGTTGTCAGCCAGGAAACATACGAAAATGCCTTAAAATTAAATGAAAACAGAGAAAAAAAAGGAATTAAACCTCTTATTTTGGTTGTTATTCCCTTAATTAAAGATAAAGACCGAAATAAAATCAGTTCTACTTCAATAAGAGAAAAAATAAAATAAAAAAAAAGTTGAATTAAAATATATATTTAAACTTCTTTTTAACTATTATTGCTGAAACTATACTTATAACACCTACTATTACAAAAATTTGATATCCTGGTATTCCTGGTTGGTCTATAGGTATCTCTCCAATAGTAAAGTATCTTTTGTCTGACTGGTATAGGGTTCCTATTGAATTATTTCCAAACACTTGAATTGTATGCAAACCATCTGCGGGAATTGGAATAGTGGTATTTCCTAAAATAGATCTAGTGGTTTGCCCATCCAAAGAATATCCGAGCCAATCTGGAATAAACCCAAGATCAAAACTAACAAATAATCCTTCATCCAAGTTATTTCCAATATTATAATTTGGATCCCATGAAAACCCTATTGCATCAGTATAGCAAATAGAATTAGGATTTTCTGCTGCAACCATCAATAAATTAAGTGAACTCGGAGCACCTCGAAAATTATATCCGCTTCCACCATCAATTGAAATCCCATCTATCCATAAATGCCAATCAGTAGCAACATCAAATTCAAATTTTACATGATACCATTGATTTGCATTATAAGTTGTCAAATTATGCCAAGAACCATCATAATAATAAAAATTTCCATCACTACTCATAGCAAAATGAATTGAATTATACCAATCTTCTTGAATTAAAAAATATAATACTTTTGAAGTATCATTTAGACGTATATATGCTTCAATCGTTCCTGTAGTATGTGGAGCTGTAAAATTTTGACCCGCTCTAACTTTTCCAGTAGTTGAGCCCAATTCCAATACGTTTTTGTGACCATCTACTTCTTCAGTAACTCTAGCATCTCCATCTTCCATTGTCATGTACCATTCTTCTGGATCTTCTCCAATCTTATCATTTTCAAATCCATAAGTCGCTGGATAATACCCACTCATAGGTCTATAATAAGTCTTATTCTCAGGAGTAGTAATATTAATTTGTGGTCCACTAACTCTAATATCATATAAATCAATGGTATCATCAACGTTTTCTATAGTAGAATCATATTTTACCGAATTTGAGAATAAAATAACGCTGAAAACAGAAGTTACAAGTATAATTAGAAGAAAAATCCTAAATTTTTTTTTAAACATTTTAAACTAACCGAATTTTTTGTCAAATTTAGTAGTTATAATATTTAGTTTGAAATTATTTTAATAATTTTTCATCACAATTTTGTAGTTGATTCTAAATTTGTAATTTGAATAATATTTTACGAGATTTTTAAGAATTTGTGTTAAAATTAAATAAAAACAGAGAGAAAGGGATTAACACCTCTTATTTTGATTGTGATTCCTTTAATCAAAGATTAAGGCCCGAAATAAAATCAGTTCTACTTCAATAAGAGAAAAAATAAAATAAAATTTGAATTAAAATATTTATTTAAACTTCTTTTTAACTAGAATTGCTGAAACTATACTTATAACGCCTATCATTATAAATAATTGATATCCTGGTATTCCTGGGGGAATAGACGCAGGTGCTAATATAATATTAATTGAATTTTCAGTTTCAATATTTCCAGCTAAATCAATTGCTTGATAAGTAATAATATAAGCTGCATAGTCATAGCCAGTTAAGTCGAATTGACCTGTATAAGTAATCCAACCTGAATCATTAATTTTATATCTTATTAATGAAAGTCCAGAACCGAATGGTTCATCAGTGGCAGTTATTGTAAAAACTGTGGATTGAATAACAATATTAGGAACTTCATAAGGAGTGTATAATATTGAAGACGTAGGAGAAATTGTATCTGTTCGATCGACTACTAACTGTTGCTCTGTCTCATAATTATCAACTTGATCGACTGCTTGATATGTAATAAGAATGTCTCCATATGGATAGTTAACTAAGGTAAAAGGAGAACTATAGGTAATCCAACTTGAGTCATTAATTTTATATCTTATAAACGAGACTCCAGAACCTAAACCATCATCTGCTGTGAGAGAAAATTCAGTTGTTTCATTAACTACATCAATGCCAGTGTGTGGAACGAATAGAATAGAACTAGCTGGTGAATATGTATCTTTCCAGATAGTTACCTCATCATATCCCTCTAACCCCCATGTATCATTTGCATAGAATCTTATTGAAACTGTTCCATTTCCAGATTTATCCCATTCTGTCTGGTTAATTTGACCGGTAAATCCACTAAATGTGATATTCGTTATTCCACCATCGAGTGTATACCAACTAGAATGCAAGTTGGATTCTATAATAGAAAGAACGAAACCTGGAGCAGTATTACCAAAGAACTCATGATGATTAGGTGAAGTAATGGAAACTTCAGGATAGTATAATGTCGTAAAGTATCTAACATCAGATTCATACATAGTTCCAAAAGTATCATTCCCAAACACTTGAATACTATGCAACCCTTCATTAGTAGGAAATGAAAATGTGGTATTTCCTAAAATTGTTTTATTTAATTGTCCGTCTAAAGAATATCCCATCCAATCTGGATTGAAGCCATGATCAAAACTAAGTAATAACCCTTCATTTAGATTATCTCCAATATTATAATCGGGATCCCAAGAATATCCTACAGCATCCCAATAAATTGTAACTCCAGTAGCAGCAATAGCAGTATGTACCAGAAAACGATTAAGATCATTAGTTGTAGCATAGTTATAGGGACCATATGCTACTCCATCAATATAAATTCTATATGTATATTGGCTTGTTAATCCTTGATAAGTGCTACCATAGGATCCCCTGAAATCGAATCGGATATGATACCATGTATTAATTTGTGGGGTTGGGGCTCCACTAATGTCATGGTTTCCAGTATTATTTGTATACATGAAATTACCATTTGAAACTACTAAAGCACATAAAAGAGTTCCATCACTTCTTAGAAGAAAAGCACTTGGTTCTGTATTTGAAGTAAATCTCATCCAACTTTCTAAAGTTCCATGATCTTGAGCAGAATCCCACACATGATAGGTG
>JAHQWK010000023.1 GCA_029856145.1 Promethearchaeia archaeon | reverse complement strand
CGTAATTACTATTACAGTAATAATTTTAAGGAGGAGAAGCATAAAGACGTAGATAGGTGCTAGAGATGAAAAAAAATAATGAAACATGGTCAAAAAGAATTTGGTATGTGGAAACCCTAATTCTATTTATTTTAGTTTGGACTGCAACTCTTATTGGTGTAATAACGTTTGTACTTATGGCACTCTCAGTAATCGTAGTTGGAATTACTTCTATATGCTTAAAAAAATCTGAGAATAAAAAACTTGATGTCAAACCAGTGTTGAATTCAAGCAACTCATTTTCGCTGCAACTTATAGATAATACAAAGCAGGCTTCGCATGATGAGGAAAAATATCATACGCTTATGAACACATTGAATGTACCTGATTCAATTCCGTCTAATATACAACAAAGTTCCTCAACATCCACCTATTTATCTTCTGAACAAATTGAGGATGAGCCACATGCAAAATATGTAATATTTGAAGGTGTACGATATCGCGTACGATTTAAATCCTTGAAATTACGTAATAAACTCATAAATAAAATCACTGATATTCAAGGTCTTGATAAAATTTGGCGTTTAAGAAAGCTGGATCTTTCTCACAATCAAATCGTAAGCATGAAGGGAATTGAGAATCTCCCGAATTTAAGGATACTAAAGCTGAGTGATAATAAGATCCAAAAAATTGAAAAAATTAAAAATTTTCAAAAATTAAAGAAGCTTACTCTTGATAATAACCAATTAAAGGAATTTTATACCTTAGATTTGCCTAATACGTTGAAACACATTAACATTGCGAAAAATCCAATTGAAAAATTCACCATTTACACTAAAGCTACTTACAAAATAATCCACTTCGGACCAAAAAAATGGTTTCCAAAACAGGAGCTTAAGCGGTTGAAGAAAAAGATGCGTCGTTTATCAAAATCTTATAAAAGCTATAGCGTGAATGAAGGAGCTCAAAAGGGATTAATAATTTTTACTATCTGGGCGGTAATCACCTTTCTCTTAGCCTTGGCTATTAATTTGGCGTTTTGGGGTGTAATGAGTTCCAATTCAATATTAAATATTGGTTACTGGGAATGCTTATTCACTCAAGGTTTATGGGCTTTTCTTGTTGGTGGTTTTGGTGCTATTATAATCATGGTCTATTTTTATGCTGAAGTTTTCTAACCATTTTTTTTTTATTTTTAGTAAAAAATTATTTGATAATCTAAATGTTAGAAGAAGAGCTCTTTTCTATTTATATCTATTTCACAGAACTTCCATAAAAAACCGAAACTATCATGGAACTATCGGAAGCTCAATTATAAATGCAACTATATCTCAACCTTTAATTAATCATCTTAAGGATGATAATCTTAAAATTAAAAAAAAAGAGTTGAATAAATAAATACATTTAAGGTGAAAATAGTGATGAAAAAGAAATCAAAAGTGTCTAAAACACTGATCGCAGCAACATTTTTAATATCTATCTTCGCACTTGTTACAACAGTGAACGCTTGTGGCTCTGATCGCGTCTTATTCATGGCAATAGGTGATGATATGGATATTAATGCCACTGATCTTATCATAGGGAAGATTAAATACGGTGAAAACGGTGAGCCCCCATCAGCGAAAGCAGTGTTCCATCAAAGAATCTATGATGAATCAGGTAAAAAAGTGTATGCGATGAACGGAATGCTTACAGAGGGAATACTTGTACAAACCGATTATTATTTTTTCTGCCCTATCTTTCAGGTCTGGTTTATTAACGTTTGGTTCGTCATGGGTGAGGGAATGTATAAAACTACTGACACCGATTTGGATCTATTATATCGAAGAACGTTTCCAATAACTATGCCAAATACTGAGGGTAAATACGTATCAACACCGATGATAATGATGCTGAGCACTACAGGTGAATATTGTATAGAACATCCCAGCACAAATCCTGAAGTTTTTACTGATCCTCCATGGGCTCTTGTTGGGGTATTATGCGGTATTATAGTTGAAACGCCAATGGGTTCAGTGGAATTACCGATTGGTCCTGCAGCCTATTTGACAAGATCCTGGGGAATATAGGTCCTAACACACAGCGTCAATCAGATCAGATAAAAAATATTTTTCAAAATCTTTTTTTTTTTTTTAAAACTAGTTCCTAATCTACAGTTATTTAGATAATTCAGATTTTTTCAGGGTAGATAATTTGTCTATACCTCATATAATTTCCATAAAAAAATTAATTTTAAATCTAAATATAGAAAAAGGAGGAGTTGGGTTAGATAAACTACTTCCAGACGAAGCTACTACTAAACCAATATTCCTCCATTCTATACTTCTTTTTTTTTCTATATAAACCTTAATAATTATTTCAATGAAAATGTCTTTTTATGGAAATAAACACTATATTTAAAATGATGATTAGCTTACTTTTTTCATAAGCTTAGAGTCCAAATCAGATGGTTTCATGTACCAACCAGAACAAAAGAAATTAACAAGAGCGGAGGAGTTATTTGATGAGGGTAAGTTAAATGATGCTCTTGAAATATTAAACGATCCAAGTCAATATAAGGGGCTTAATCTTCAGCAAAAAAGTTATTTTCAGTTTCTTAAGGGATTAATTCTCTTATATCTTAATAAAGGGGAAGATCTCATTAGTTTAGGCGAGACAATTTATAAAGAAGGTCAAAAATATAATGATAATCTCCAATCTTTTGATGGATTATTTTTTATTATTACTGGATTAGCTATAGCTGGTAAATTTGAGGAAGTCTTCAAACTTTTTGAAAAAGCTGAGTCAATATTAAAGCATATTTCAAACGTATCTAAAGACATTTTAACTCAAAGAAAATATCGTCTAAGTGTAGTAAAAGCCTTTGTTGGATTGCATGGTGGTAAAGTAGATTTGGTTGAGAAGTCTTTAGAGTGGATCTTAGATTCGCAAGAAAAATTCGATAAATCATTCGAAATCGTCTGGGCTAATCTTATAATGGCGAGTTATTTACTTCGAGTAAAATCTAATTTTGATCTTTGTAGGGAGCACATCAAAAAAGCATTATCTCTTGCAAAGGAAATTAAATTTAATCACTACTGGATTGCTCTGTGTCAACTCTATTTTGGAGGATATTATTTATCTATTGGCGAAATGGATAAAAGCTTGAAATATAACATAAAGGGTTTAGAATTGTTTAAAAAGATAAAGAGTATTTTTAATATTGCAATTCTATTAAATAATATTGGGGATTTATATGGTGAAATGGGTGAATATGAACGTGCTGTGGAACATTTAGAGGAGAGTATAAATCTTTTAGAGCAGATTCCTCAAGGTTTTTTTTCTATTGAAGGCGCTATTGAAAGTTTAATAACCTTAGCCGTTGAACATGTAGATAACGAACGTACTCAAAAATACTTTCAACGCTTGGAAAATATATATAAACAAAAAAAAAATGAAAGAAAGGAATTTGGTTACAAATTTATTAAAGCCCTAATTCTAAAAACAAGTTCTCGAATCAGAGATAAAGCAAAAGCAGAAGAATTATTCAAGGAACTTATAGAAACTGATACTATAGCTTTTGATATTATTATAAAAGCTCATATCCATCTTTGTGACATACTTCTCATGGAATATCGTATTGATAATGATAGTGAGATTTTGGCTGAATTAAATCGTTACAT
Source organism: Promethearchaeia archaeon (assembly GCA_029856145.1). GTDB lineage: Archaea > Asgardarchaeota > Lokiarchaeia > Sigyniarchaeales > SOKP01 > Loki-b32. The sequence continues at coordinate 108,357 of JAHQWK010000023.1, read as the reverse complement.
TGCTAACTTATTAACTATTGCGGAGAAACAACATTCGTATCTTGTTTTTTGTGAAACCTTTATACTTCAAGCTAAATTAGCTTTATTAAATTTTGATATAAAATCGGCTCGACTGTTTTTGACTCAAGCACAGAAGATAGCAGAGTCCTATAGCATGAAACGCTTAGCAATGAAAATATCCTTTGAACATGATGAATTACTTAAACAATTAGACTTATGGGAGAACTTAAAAGAATCAGGAGCATCTTTATCTGAACGTTGGAAGTTCACTGGGCTCAGTGATCAAATGGAGAAAATGGTGAGAAGACGAGCTATTGAGATACCAGAGCTTTCAGATGAGGAACCTGTTTTACTTTTAATTGTTTCAGAGGGTGGAATGCCTTTTTTCTCTCAATCATTTGTAGAGGAAAAATATTTTGAAGAGCATCTTTTTGGGGGATTCTTCACAACAATCAATTCTTTTATTAATGAAATGTTCTCTGAAGGGCTAGATCGTGCTTCCTTCGGAAATTACACACTCCTCATGAATTCTATTTCACCATTTTTAATGTGTTACATATATAAGGGGCAATCTTATTCAGCTCAGATTAAAATAAAATCTTTTATTAATGAATTAGAAAAAAAAGAAGAACTGTGGGACACTTTTAAAAAATTTTATCAAATGAACCAGAAAATTCACATAGATGATATTCCCTACTTAGAATCTCTCATAAAAGAGATTTTCATGAAGAGATAAATCATTCTACCTTAAATTTAAAACAATAATTAACTTACTATATTCATAAGGTTTTAATCCAAATCGATTTAAAATATGTCCCATCCAGAGTTAAATCAATTAAAAAAAGCAGAGCAACTTTTCGATGAGGTTAAGTTTGATGAAGCTCTTGAAATATTAAACGATCAAAGTCAATATGAGGGGCTTAATCTTCAGCAAAAAAGCTATTTTCAGTTTCTTAAGGGATTAATTCTCTTTTATCTTAATCAAGGTGAAGAACTCATTAATTTAGGTGAGGAAATATATGAAGAAGGTCAAAAACATAATAATAAGCTCCAATCTTTTGATGGGTTATGGTTTATTATCACTGGATTAGCTATAGCGGGTAAATTTGAGGAAGCATTCAAACTTTTTGAAAAAGCTGAGTCAGCATTAAAGCATATTTCGAACGTATCTAAAGAAATTATACCTCAAAGAAAAGTTCGTCTAAGTGTAGCAAAAGCCTTTGTTGGATTGCATGGTGGTAAAGTAGATTTGGTTGAGAAGTCTTTAGATTGGATCTTAGATTCACAAGAAAAATTCGAAAAATCATTCGAAATCGTCTGGGCTAATCTTATAATGGCGAGTTATTTATTGCGAGTAAAAAGTAAGTCTGATCTTTGTAGGGAGCACATCAAAAAAGCATTATCTCTTGCAAAGGAAATTCAATTTAATCACCACTGGATTGCTACGTGTTATATCTATTTTGGAGTATATTATATATCTATTGGCGAAATGGATAAGAGCTTGAAATATAACATAAAGGGTTTAGAATTATTTAAAAAGATAAAGAGTAGTTTTAATATTGCAATTCTATTAAATAATATGGGGAATTTATATGGTGAAATGGGTGAATATGAACTTGCTGTGGAACATTTAGAGGAGAGTATAAATCTTTTAGAGCAGATTCCTCAAGGTTTTTTATCTATTGAAGGGATTATTGAAAGTTTAATAACCTTAGCCGTTGAACATGAAGATACCGAACGTGCTCAAAAATACTTTCACCGCTTGGAAAATATATATAAACAGAAAAAAAATGAAAGAATTGAATTTGGTTACAAATTCGCTAAAGCCCTAATTTTAAAAACAAGTTCTCGAATCCGAGATAAAGCAGAAGCAGAAGAATTATTCAAAGAACTTATAGAAACTGAAACTATATTTTTTGATGTTATTATAAAAGCTCATATCCATCTTTGTGACATACTTCTCACGGAATATCGTATAGATAATGATAGTGAAATCCTTACCGAATTAAATTATTACATCGCCAAATTATTAACTATCGCGGAGAAACAACATTCGTATTTTGTTTTTTGTGAAACCTTCATACTTCAGGCTAAATTAGCTTTATTAAATTTTGATATAAAATCGGCTCGACTGTTTTTGACCCAAGCACAAAAGATAGCAGAATCCTATAGTATGAAACGCTTAGCAATGAAAATTTCCTTTGAACATGATGAATTACTAAAACAATTAAACTTATGGGAGAAGTTAAAAGAATCAGGAGCGCCTTTAACCGAACGTTGGAAGCTCGCTGGATTAAATGAGCAAATGCAAAAAATGGTAAAAAGACAATCGATTGAAATTCAGGAGCAATCAGATGAGGAACCTATTCTACTTTTAATCGTATCGGAGGGAGGTAGAGCTTTATTCTCTCACTCGTTTATAGAGGATAAATCATTTGAGTCACATCTTTTTGGAGGTTTTCTAACCTCTATTGATTATTTTATTAGGGAATTGTTTTCGGAAGGATTAGATCGCGCAATCTTTGGCGAGTATACTTTACTTATGAAATCGAGTCCACCTTTCTTTATTTCTTATATATTTAAAGGTAATTCTTATTCTGCACTTCAAAAACTTGACTGTTTTATAGAACAAATCCAAAGAAAAGAGGATATTTGGCAAAAGATACTTAAATCTTTTCAAATAAATCAATCTATCAAGTTAAATGATATTCCTGTACTTGAATCATTAATAACAGAAATTTTTATCTCTAAAAGTATAGTATTGAGTGATATATAGCTTTAAAAATAAAAAACCTTTATTAATACATCAATTTTTTTTGCTAAAATTTTATATTACACAATATCTAATTTTACTTAAAAGTATAGTAAAATTTACGAAATACCAATTCTATTAATGACTGATTCTAAGGAATTTGGATTTAAAATAACTGTCATAGGTGATGGAGGAGTCGGTAAAACATCTCTAATAAAAAAATTTACAAAAGGAACTTTTGAAAGAGATTATATTAAGACTATAGGTGCCCAATTTTCAAGATATGATAAAGAAATTAATGGCGATGTAATTAATTTAATATTTTGGGATATAGCAGGTCAAGATGATTTTAATTTTCTACACCCTTTATTTTATAAAGAGAGTAGAGCGGGCATTATTGTATATAGCCTTGAAGCAAATAATTTAGGAAAAGACAGCTTATTACATATAAAAAATTGGGATAATGAATTAAAAAAGTATTGTGGCGATATTCCTGTAGTTTTGTTTGCCAATAAAGTTGATTTGGTGAATGAAAATAATTTAAATGAACTTGAAATTCAAAAATTAGTCAAAGAATATAATTTCCTTGGATACTATATAACTTCTGCGAAAACAGGACGGGGAGTAATAGAAGCATTTAACGCACTTATTGAAAAATTATATTATAAGAATAAAAAATTATCTTCAAGTATAACTTAATTTTATTCTTCTTCAATCTGCATAATCTCTGCAAGAAAAAGATCTGCAATTGTGAACCATTTTTTCTTAGTTTCAGCGTCAGATGTACTTTTCTTTGTCAAGTTTTTACCTTTTTTAAGATTTTCAACCGCTAAGTCGAAATTTTCAAGTTCCTTATAACAAATTCCTAGTTTAATATATGTTTGATTAATATACCACTCATCAGTAGCTACTTCTATTGCTTTTTGGAATTTCTTAATCGCTTCTTCATACTCTTCATAATACATTAAAATTTCTCCGTATGTATCATGATAAGTTCCATTATCAGGTACTTGGTTTGTGAGATCTTGAATAATGTTTATTGCTTCTTCTCTTTTATCCAAATAATGCAACCAATAAGCCTTATAATTAAGAAGATCAGTATTTTTAGGATATTTGTTGATTAGATCATTAATTATATCTAAACCTGCCTTAACTTCTCGCATCCTTCTAAGAACTGACGCCGTTTTCATTTTAATATCCATTTCATTGTCAGGAAATATTTCTAACATTTCATCTAATAGGTTTATTACATCATTGAGCTTTTCATAATAAATCAAAATTCTTATCTTAGAATTATATAAATCAAGATTTTCTGGATCATTCTCAATTTCTTTATCAATCTCTCTGATTTTTTCTTCATATTGTTCTTCTATAGGTTCAGTGCTTTTAGAATGAAATATATCTATCATATCTTGCCAAATAATTCCCTCCAATTTATCATATGTTTCTTTTAATTCAACTTTTGCTTCAATTTTATAGGCTAGATAATTAATATATTCTGGCAAAAATTCTCTTAATGGTTCTTTTAATTTTTTATTAAATAGAATTTTGCAAATATCTGTTATAACGTCATTTATAGTAGCGCGTATATCCAATGATCTTGAAAATAACTTATTTAAATAAGTAAATTTTGTGATATGGTCTTCTGTGATGGCTCGAAGCATTATCTCTAATCTCTCGTGTTCCTGAAAGTAATAATGCTTATCTGGTGGCACTATTAAGTTGAAAAATTTAATTGGGTATATTTGATTCTCAATGATTTCATCAATATAATATTCAAGCTTTGACTCATTTATTCCATAAGTGTTTGAAAAATCTTCCTTTGAAATATAATCAGGATATTGATCGGGGTGATTAATCGAGAGAAAAAGTAGTATCTTATCAAAATCCTCCTCTTCTGTTAACATAGATTTAACCCTTGTATAATCTAATCTTAATTCTTTATTGAGGAATCTAAATTGAATGTCTTCATCGTTAATGTTGTAATTATCAAAGAAACTTATCGTTTTTTTAGTAATCTCTTCAATCCGTTTACTTTCTTCATCTAGAATTGATTGTCTATCTAAATCGTAGTTTTGTAACATTCTCGAGTATTCTAACTTCCCTGATTGCGTAATTCGATACCTTTTATTTTCTTTCAATGCAAATCCTTTATCTATTAACAAATTCATATTTTTGGATAAGGAGGATTGATTAATAGAGAGTGGTTCTTCAAGAAAATTAGACCATTTTAAATAACTATTATTATACACCATCCATAGAATCCAATGATCATAGTTTCTTCTTCTTTTAATAACATCCGGGGGGTAATTCAATTTCCTCTTCTTCGTAAGAATACTAGAGACTTCATTAAATCTCTTTTGACCTTCTGAAGTTATTCTATAATGCCCTCGGGAATAATTATCAACATATCCTCTTCCTTTTAACAGAGAAAGATATTTTGATAAGGTAGATAAACGAAGCTCGAGTGGTTTTTCAGTAAAATCTGACCACTGACATTCTTCATTATTATATAACATCCAGAGTATAATATGTTCAAAATTTTTTTTCCCAAATTTAGGAGTTTTATATATCTCCTCAGGAGGATAATTAATTACACTCATAACTTATGAATTCCCTATTTAAATTCTTTAATTATTGATAGATAGGTTTTTTTACTATTTAAATTGTTTTCTTTAAGTTCGAACTTCACAAAAAGTTTCATAATAAAAACTATATATCGAAGCTTATCTATATTAAAATTAATAAAAAAAACCTAAAAAAAGAGGTTAAAAAAATGAGAAAAAATCAAAAAAAGCCCTTACTCGCAACTGGTTATTGGAATACTTATGTTCTACTTAATAAATAAATATTTTTTTTATTCTTTTTTTTCTTAAACTAATTTTTTATTAATTTATTCATTTAATTTTTCTTATTTCCGTCTCCAATTTAACTTAGGAATCATTTGTTTACCAATAACTTCTATAATTATCTCTGCAAATTTAAGAATTCATAGAAAAATTCAAATAATATTTACTTACTTTCTCTTTTATGACACAAGAAATCATCAAATGGGATTTAAGTGATTTCTATATAGATATCTTTGATCCATTAATTGAGAAAGATATCCAAGAATTAGAAAAATCAGTTGAAAATTTTTATCAAAACGTCAAGGGTAAGTTAGAGGATCCTTCACTTACTCCAAAACAACTTCTAGAATTGTATGAAAAGTATGAAGCAATTATAGAGAAAGTTTTTTACTTCGATACTTATTCTACATTACTATACAGAGTTAATAGTTTAGATGATGATGTTAAATCTTTCTTTGCTAAAATAGATGAGTTTAAAGTTAAAATTCAAGAAAAATTGTTGTTTTTTGATTTAGAACTGAATAAGATTTCAGATGCCAAATTTGAAGAATTTATAGAATCTCCAGATTTAAAAAATTACACACATGCTCTTAAATTTAATAGATTGAAAAAGCCACATCAACTCTCTGAAAAAGAAGAACAAATTATTTTAATGAAAGACATTTCGGGTGTTACTGGATTCATAAAGCTTTATAGTGAATTGAAAAGCAGTTTCCTATTTGATTTTGAAGTAGATGGAGAACTGAAGAAATTAACAGAAGCAGAACTTTTCTCTTATATGTATCAAGAAGATAAGGATCTTCGATACAAGGCTTTACAAACAATGATGAGAGAATACAAAAAGAATGAAATGATTTTTACGCATATTTACAATAATATTTTAAAGAATTGGGATTTAGAAAGCAAAAGAAAGAATTTCGTAAAATCTATATCTAGAAGGAACTTAGAAAATGAAGTTAGTGATGAAAGTGTTGAAATACTTGGAAAAGTTACAACGGAGAGTTACCATATTGTTGAAAAATATTATAATTTAAAGAGAAAACTCTTGAACCTTTCAGAATTACATATGTCGGACATGTATGCCCCAATCGGCCAAATAACAAGAAAGTATTCCTACCAAGAAGCATTACAATTAATTAAAGATTCAGTTGTAAAATTTCATCCTGAATTTAAAAATATTGTAGAAAAAATGGTTGAATTAAACCATATAGATGTTACACCAAGAAAAGGAAAAAATAGAGGTGCCTTTTGTGCACATGGAAAACAGAAGCATTATCCATTTGTCTTTGTTAACTTCACAGATACAGTTGATTCGGTACGTGCATTAGCTCATGAACTTGGCCATGCGTTCCATGCTTTTTATATTCAAAGCACTCAAAATTTTATAAATATAGATATCTCCCTCGTTGCCGCAGAAATAGCTTCTGTGTTCAATGAAATCTTAACTTTTGATTATTTAATGAATACAGATCTATCAAAGGAAGAAAAAATATCATTGCTCAGTAATTTTATTGAATCTAAGTTTGGAACTTCACATAGGCAAAATGCTTTCTATAGTTTTGAAAAAGTTATTCATGATTTAATTGAAAAAAAGCTACCAACAACAGAAGAATATAAAGAAGCTTTTGTAAAAGAAATGGAATTGATGTTTGGGAATTCAATAACCAATATAAAAGAGGAATATGCGAACTATTGTTTTGTAATTCCACATTTTCTTCATGTTCCTTTCTATGTCTACGCATATAATATGTCTAACCTTCTAGTGATTTCAATATATCAATTATATCTTGATCAAAAAGAGGAATTTGTACCAAGGTACTTAAAATTACTTTCAGTGGGGAGTTCACTTTCTCCTGAGGAAATGCTATCTGAAATTGGTATTAACTTAAATGATCCTTCTTTCTGGGAAAAAGGAATTAAATACTTATCTGACAAAATAGATGAGTTAGAAATTTTAGTAAAAAATAATTAATTTTTTTTTTTTTAAAAATCAGCTTTTAGTTGTTCAATCTCAGCTAGGAATAGATTCGCAATCGTAATCCATTTTGCTCTTTCATCAAGATCACTTAAAGCTTTGTCTGTTAATTCTTTACCTTTCTGAAGATACTCAACTGCTTGTTGATAATTTTCTAGTTCTTTATAACAAATCCCTAATTTTATATTCGTCTGATAAACATACCAATTATCTCTACCAATTTTTATTGTTTTTAAGAATTCCTCAATAGCTTTTTCATACTCCTTAAAGAACATTAGAATTTCACCATAAGTATCATGATATGTTGCATTGTCAGGAACTCGTGCTATAAGTTTTTGAATAATTTCTATAGATTCTTCTTTTCTATTTAAAAATTGCAACCAAAAAGCTTTATAATTAAGAAGGTCATTGTCTTCAGGGTATTTCTCAAGCAGTTCATTGATAATATCTAATCCTGCTTTGGCATTTTTCATTTCTTTAAGAACGTACGCTATTTTCACCTTTATATTTTTTTCTTCTTGTGGAAATTCTAGAACCATTTTATCTAGGAAATCTAACACTTGCTTATATTCCCCATTCTCATATAAAATCTTACTTTTAGAGAAATATAGATCAATATTTTTAGGATCTAATTTAATAGCTTTATCAATCTCATCAATAGCTTCATAAATTTCATTTTTCTCCGAATTATAATCAAAATTATAAGCCTGGATAGGTTGCCAAATTAAACCTTCTAATTTATCATAAGTATCGACTAATTTTTTTTCTTTCTCAATTTTATATGCTAAATAATTTATATATTCTGGTAGAAATTTACGTAAAGACTCTCTTAACCCATTATCGAAAATATTATCACAAATTTCCTCCACAATAGCTCCAACTGTTCTTTCCATTGTTAATGGAGATATTTCATAAGGAGTCGCTTCATACAAATTATTTAAATATGAGAATTTAGTAATATGATCCTCTACGATAGCATTAAGCATCCTTTCTAACTTTTCATTCTCTTGAAAATAATATATCTCATTTTTATTTTGCTCCAATTTAAAAAATTTTATTGGAAAAATATCTTCTTCAACGTTTCGGAGTATAATAAAATTGAGTTTAACATGGCTTAAATTATAATTTTTAGAAAAATTCTCTGAAGAAATATAAAAAGGAGATTGATCTGGATGATTTATAGATAGAAATAATAAAATTTTATGAAAATCTTCTTCAGAGTCTAAAGAGGATTCTACTTTTTCATATGGCAATTTTAACATATTATTTAGGAATCGAAATTTAATATCATCATCTTTTATTTTATATTTCTTGAAGAAATTAATTGTTATTTTAGTAATTTCCTTAATTCGCTTGCCCTCTTCCTCTAGAATCGATTGTCTGTCTAAATCATACAATCTTAACATATTTGAATATTCTAATTTCCCTAATCGTGTAATCCTATATTCTTTATCTTCTTTTCTCACAAACTCTTGCTCCATTACCAAATTCATATTCTTTGATAATGAAGATTGATTTATTTTAAGTGGGTCATTAAGAAAATCCGCCCATTTACAAAAATTGTTATTAAAAAGCATCCAGAGAATCCAATGATTATAATTTCGCCTTCTAAGTATTGCTTCTGGAGGATAGTTTAATTTCCTTTTCTTATTCTTTGCTTGAGATAATTCATAAAATCGATCTCTACCGTTAGAAGTAATTTGATATTTATTGTAAGCACTTTTATTGATATAACCATCTTCAATAAGATTTTTCAAATAATTATATAACGTTGATTTAGAAAACACGGTATCAGTTTCCAAATTTTTAATTTCTAGAAAATTTGAACCAGAACAGTATTCATTATTATTTAACATCCAAAGTATAATTAGTTCAAAATTAGGCTTACTAATTTTGGAAGGAGGTTCTAAAATTTCTTTAGGAGGATAATTGATTATGTTTGTATTTACCAAGATAATGCATAAATATGTTTTTTTTCTTATTACAAGATTAGATAGGAGTGAATTCTATAAAAATGTTTGGATTCCTAAACTCTTATAGGAATCCATCTGGAATTTAATACAAAAAACTATATAAACACTCCCGATCGAACTAAAGTTGAAGGAAAAAAATAAAAGTTCTAAATTGACCTTTTTAGAACTTTGTAAAGCTTTCTTACCAGTGGCAGCGGTAAAAAATGGGAGAGATGGGCAGCTAATTGAGGGAGAGAAGGGCTGTAGGTATGGCAGAGAGCTCAGTTGTTTGTTGAACAAACAACATTTTGAGCTCTCTTTTTCTTAAAGAATCCAAGAAAGAAAAAACCGCTGATTCTTAAAGATAGAATATAAAATATTCTACCCTATTTGGGCGGTTTGCTGTCCAAAATCCCACCATTAATGAATTAAATAAATTAAAATCGTTACAGATGCCATGTTCTATAAATCCCATTTTCATTAAAAAAAACCACAGATTGAAAAGAACAAAGAATAAAATTAACTCGAAAAATGTTCTTTCTCTATACAAACACTTTTCTAGTTTGGTAAATTTGAATATCATTATTTTTTTAAATTTGATCATTTTCTTCTTATTTCTACCAATTTTGTCTATCACTTTGAGTGGATTATTAAAATAATAAAACAAAGTTTTATATTTTTATAAATCTAATCTTACATTAAATAATATTCTCAAGTACTATTTGTATATGGCATTCTTATGAGCGATTCAGGGGCAAAATTTAATTTTAAAATAACTGTAGTTGGAGATGGAAGAGTCGGAAAAACATCTCTTATTAAGAACTTTACTCAAGGGGGATTTCAAGAGGATTATATCAAGACAATTGGTGCTCAATTTTCTGTATTCCTCAAAGAAATAAATGAAGACAATATTAAATTATTATTCTGGGATATTGCAGGTCAAGATGATTTCAATTTTTTACGCCCATCCTTTTTTAAAAATAGTAGAGCTGCTATAATAGTGTATAGTCTTGAAGATAATGATCTTGGTGAAGAAAGTTTCAATCATATTTCAAACTGGCATGAGGATATTATTCAATTTTGCGGTGAAATTCCTGTAGTTTTATTTGCTAATAAAGTTGATTTAATTAATGAAAATGATTTAGACAAATCAAAGATTCAAAAAATAGTTAAAAAGCGTAAATTTTTAGGATATTATGTAACCTCAGCAAAAACAGGTCAAGGAGTCATTGAATCATTTAATGCAATCATTAATGAATTATATGAAAAATATAAAGCATTATCCTCTGATATGGAGTTATTTGATTCATAAGGAAAAAAACTCTTTTGAAAATTACTTTTTTTATAAAGTGGATATAAAATTTCCTGAAAACTCTTGATTTTTAGGCTTTTCCAATGAAATTTTTATTGGGTCAAATTATTTTTTTAGGTTTATCCAATATTTGTCTAAGATTCCAATCAAAGTTCAGTACAGTAAACTAAAAATATAATGCTAATTTAATTATATATGTAGTCCAAAGTAAGAAAAAATATAGTTGAGGAGGTGGCGAAATCTGACTGAAAGTGAGCAAAAGATAGTTCCCGATTTTAAAGAATTCTTCTACGTATTTTATAAAGAAGAAGTCAAGGAAGAACCGAAAGAAATGAGTTCAGACATTCCGTTTACGGGAATTGACACTTTAAGTAGAAAAAATGTTTCTACCAATAATGAGGTAGATTCAATAGAAAAGAAGAGAGCAATAAAGAGATGGAAACAATCCTGTAGTTTTTATTGTTTTTATCCTGAGAAATTTAGGTTTGGAATAAAAGATTTAAAATAACAAAATAGGGGTGAATGAAAAATGGTACAAGTATTAGATAAAGATAAAGAACATAAATATAGCATTGTTTTGGAAGATATTATTATTATAGAAGAACTCCCCATGGAAGAGGAGCAAATTGAGGAATCTAAAGTTATTGAACGGGAGAAACCAAGAAAAAAAGCTTTATTGAGACTATTTAGTAAAGCTAAATATAACAATAATTATCTTAAAGAGGTAAAAAGAATAGAAGATGTGAAGAATAGGATACACGTTAGGAACCGTGCAATTTTCTAGAATTATAATCAAATTCTACAATTTTTTTTTTATTTTACTTTCTAAACTCTAAAGTTTTTTATCTTAGGCGTTTAATTTATAATCTATTTTCAATTATTTATAATAATTTGATTCTAATTTTAATAATTTAATCAAGAGAGGATTAAAATTCGTACATTCGATCAATATGTTGAAGATTTAAAGAAAATGAAACCAAATATTTATATTGGTGAGGAAAGAGTTAGCCGAGATGACCCTCGTATCCAAGGTGGTATGAACATTATTAGAGAAACTTTTGATCGTGCTTATGACCCAGAATACGAAGATTTATGCACATCAACCTCGCATTTAACTGGTAAAAAGATAAATCGGTTTTGCCATATACACCAAAGTGAAGAAGATCTATTAAAAAAACAGAAAATGACTCGTCTTTTATGTTATCGTGTTGGAGGATGTATTCAGCGATGTATGGGTATTGATGCGATGAATGCATTATCAGTTATTACTTATGAGATGGATCAAGCTCTCGGGACAGACCATTATAAAAGATTTATGAAATATTTGGAATATTTTCAAGATCGGGATATAGTAGCTAGTTGCGCCCAGACAGATGCTAAAGGAGATCGTTTAAAACGACCACACCAACAAGAAGACCCAGATCAATATTTAAGAGTAATAGAGACAAGAGAAGATGGTATCGTTGTTAGAGGATGTAAAATTAATATTACTAACACACCTTACGCCGATGAATTAATAGCAGTTCCATGTAGATATATGGGGCCAGAAGATAAGGACTATGCAGTTGCATTTGCTTTACCTGGAGATTGGGATGGTGTGAAGCTACTTACAAGACCTGCGTATTACCGAAAAAGTAAATACGCTGATGCTCCAGGATTAAATATGGGTGATGCAGAGACATTCATTATTTTTGATGACGTTTTCATCCCAAATGAACGGGTTTTTCTGAATGGTCATGGTGATCCACGTCAAACCTCATATGCTGGATTTTTAGCTTTAATGTTTGCTCATTATCATAGACACTCCTATACTGGGTGTAAACCGGCAGTTTCGGAAATTTTAGCTTCATCCGCTGCCCTAGTTGCAGAATATAACGGTATTGAAAAAGCGTCTCATGTGCAAGATAAATTATCACATATTATTGGTATTGCTGAACTAGTTTTTGCTGCTGGAGAGTCAAGTGCAAAACATTCAGAAAAATCTCCTTCAGGCACCCAGATTCCAGATGAAATCCTTACAAATGCAGGTAGAAGATTAGCAGGAGAAAATATATATGAAGAATACAAAATTCTCGCGGATTTATCTGGAGGTATAGTTGCGACTTTACCATATGAAGGTTCATTCTTTTCTGAAGAGGTAGGAGATCTTGCTATGAAATATTTAAAAAGAAATCCTAGAGTTAAACCTGAATATATGTATCGTTGTTTTCGGGGGATAGAAGCTTTGTTAGTTTCCGATCTAGCTGGTCTAATGCAGGTTGCTGGTTTGCATGGTGGTGGGTCACCCGCCATGGAGACAATTACTATGATGATGCGTTATGATACTGAAAAGCTAAAAAACATTGCCAAGTACCTTTTTGGGATAAAATCAAAATTAAAAAGATATGAAAGGCCAACAGTTACTCCTCGAAAAATGCTTGAAAAGTTTGGAAAAGCAATGCAAAAAAAGAAAAAACAATAATTATAATTTTTAATTTTTTATTTCTTGTGAATCACAGTATACATAAAACAAATTGTTGAGTCTCTGAAAGAGAATCTATTTTGATTTCTTCTTTATCTTTTAAAAATTGCTTAATTGGGATACCATTTTTAAAAATTTGAATAAATTTTTCATCGAAGATTTGATATATACTTCTGTTTCTTGAGATATATACTCCTATAAGCTCAAATGCAGGATCAAAGCTAGGTTGAATTAGCTCATTATCAGTTAGACTAAAGTTACTAAAGTTTTCATCTGTTACATGAATTAATATATTTTTAAACTCCAAATTGAAATGTTCAATATGATTTGTGAGTAGTTCAAATTCCCGTCTATTTATAAGGTCTTTAACAACATCGGAATGAAAAATAACTTGAATAGTGATATTTTTCAGATTCTCTTTAATTCTATTCATTCCTGTTTTTATAGATTCGCTTATTTCACTCGGAACCTTATTATAACCATATTTATGTATCAAATCAATCAAAGGATTCTCATATCTAATGCCTATCGCAATTTTACTTTCACTTTGAGCCAAGAAGGAATGATATGATTCATCAAAATTTTTGACATTATAGTTAATAAATTCAACAGGTTCTTGAATTACTTCTTCATCCATTCTAAATTTTTTAATAAAACCATCAAGAGCAGATTCACACTTATCTCTTTTCTCTTGGAATTCATTTTGAAGATCTTCGATTCGTTTATGTATGATATTTTGCCATAATGTCATTATTGGATTAGCAATGTGGATTTTCATAGGTCTATCATAAATCTGTACAAGACCTAGATCACTTAATACTGAACAGATTTTATAACCTCTTTTTAATGAGAGATTAAATTGATCACACACCTCTTTTAAATTATCTATTCTTTTGTTCAATAGGAGGTAATGGTATATTCTTTCAATACCTTTTTCTATGATGCCAATTGAATCGAATAATTGGCTAAGGGGTAAAAATTCGGTTTCTTCCATTACATCACCTATTACCTGTTTTTTCTAATGTGAGTTCAGTAAGAACTTTAAAAGCATCATCCACGTTGGCATTCTCTTTAGCTGAAATTTCGGCAAAACTGGCCATATCATTTTTTTCAGCAATTTGTATTCCATATTCTCTTTGAACCTGTCGTTGAGATTTTTCAAGGTCTAATTTTGACCCAACGAGCATAATTGGAATTTGTCCACCTTTTTGCCTAACAATCGTGATCCATTCTGAAATATTATCTAAAGTAGAGGGTCTAGTAATATCATAAAGTAAAAATGCTGCATTTGCGCCTAAACAGTATGTGGGTAATAAAAACCGAAAACGTTCTTCTCCTCCAACATCCCATAATTGTAATTTAATTCGCTTTTCATTTAATTCGATTGTTTTAACGTGAAAATCAACACCGATAGTTAATCTCTCGCTTGGATTAAATATATTATAACAATATCTTTTTGTAAATGATGTTTTTCCGACACTAGCATCACCTAAAAGCAAAATCTTATATGTATAATGATAATTCGCACACATAGTCTTAACACGCTTTTTCTTTAATTATTAATTAAACCTTGAGTAATTAGGTAAATAAATCAATTTTAGTATTTATATTATTATACCTCTTATATTATTACTTTAATGAATTCCAACCTTTTTAAATATAATTTGAAATTTTTTTGTTTTAGTTTTAAGCACATACATTATATGAAACTCAAAAACTGAAGTGATTTTTACTTTTAAATATGTCAAACCTTTTTTTTCGAAAAACTAAAACTTAAAACTCTATAGTATTTTTTTTATTGGGATTAGAATAAAGCATCACCTCTATGAAAAAATTAAATGAAGGACCAAGATATAATTTTAAGTCTTTTCTATGCTGACGAGGTTTATTATTAAATCTATAAACAACTTGCATGATTGAAAATATAGAATTAAAGGAAAAGTCCTTTTCACTTTTTTTTTAATAATTCTATCATTTTCTCTTTAATTACAGGATTTAATTCTTTCTCAATATGACTCTTTAATTCCTTATAAACTAAAGGATTATTTATGAGATGTAAATGTGTGTTTAAAAATCGGATTACTGCCCAACGAACAGAATCGTCAGGATCATTTAATAGGGGTAGTATAAAGTTAAGATAATTCATATCACCTGCTAATTCAAGTCTTAATATCGTTCTAGCTCTTGTAATAAAATCAGGATGATATAATTGAGGTACCAAGACATACTTGAGAGTGTTATTTTTTATAAAATCGAAAATAAAGTTGAAAATATCAACTTTAAAATTATGAATTTCAGATGTTTCTTGAATAAAAGAATCGAGAACTGGTTCTATCTTCTTTCCTAGTTTCAAAAGGCTTTCAAAAGATATAAAAAAGTTCTGTGATAAATCAGACGTATCTAAAGTTAGATTCATTATTAATCTTTGAATAATTTTGTCGTCAACTTTCGAAATTTTTACAACATCCCAATTTATATTATCTTCTTCCTCCCAGACTTTATTGTCCCTTAAATAACTCACTTAATCATCTTTATATTTTTATAATTTATAATTAAAAAAAGATAGGATTTGTCTTTTAATTGATTTATTATTAAATTGAAAATAAAAAAAGGAAATATGATTAAATATCTCACAATTTAATAATAAGCAAATAACAAATTATCACATTAATAAATTCAAGATTTACAAAAATGATAAACTTATAAGCTCTGTCAAAATTTAAGGAATTTTTAAGAAATTAAAAATTCTTGTAAAACTAAATCTTAATGTTTAATTAGTGCTTTATCAATAATGAGTTTATGACTTCAGTAGGTTTGATACATTATTATAAAAAATATCCTGTTTTACTTCATTTGAGGTTCTTGGAAGTGATATTATTTTTTCAATTTCAATTGGTAAAGTTGAAGTTGTTGGTGAGTCAGAGCCAAATAATAATCTTTTATGACCTAATGTTTTAATAAGATTATATATACCTAAAGAAACAGAACAACTTGTTTCAAAGTATATATTATCAAACTTCTTCAATAATAATCCTACACCCACAGCATATTCCATACAATATGCTGCATGTCCAACAATAATTCTTAAATCTGGGAATTTTCTTGCTAACTTTGCAATATCTTGTGGCTCAGAACCATCATAGAATTTAGTTTTTGGATGTGAATGGATGAAAAGTATGATTTTCTTATCAAAATCTTGCATAAATGCAGCTAACTTTAAAATGTCTTTAGGAAATTTAAAAAAATTAAAACTACCATGTATTTTAACTCCTATAAAGCTTTTTTTAAAGTGATCTTCCAATATTTTATAATTATTTTCCTCTTCTTCAGGATTTAATTTTGGGTTGAACCAGAAAAACTTATAAAACCTGTCTGGTGCTTTATTTGTGATATCTATTACATCTTTATGAGACAATTGTCCTTTTGGTATTATATTCTTAAAATCATCTAAATATTTGCTAAGATCATCTCGATCATCCATATTAGAAGCATATTCTTTTTGCTTATTGTGAAATTTAGCTCTATTTATCGTTGTTATTATCGCTTTTTCTACATTGTGATGATCCATATAACTTATTATATCTTCATGAGGACTAAGAAAGATTCCATAAGTATGAAGATGTGCATCAAAAATCTTAAAATTATTTCTAGAGATCATAATAAACCTATTAAATTAATTAAATTTTGAATTATAAATCAATATAATAGAGAGATTCTCTTAAAAAAAGAATAAAAAACTTATAAATTTTTAATTTTTTCCAAAATACTATCTCGATTTTTCTCCCAATATTTATCAACTGCTTTCTTTACCGCTTTTTTGGCTACTTTTTTTACAACAGTTCTCTTTATCATTGCTCCGAGAACGTTCATTACCTTTTCAACCATGAGACTTTTAACTATTCCTTCTATAGATTCACCTTTCGAAGCTTTATCAAACCATTTATCAAATATTTTATCCACATTCTTATGAATTTTTTCTCTAAGTTCTGAAGAGATTTCTTCTTCCAAAAGTTTTTCACGTAAGTAATTTTAAATAATTGATAATAATCCAATCATTTAAAATTATGCAAATAATAAAAGTAGTCAATTTATTCTATTTTTTGGTTCTTATTGATGCTTAATGAATGTACCGTTTTGAAATTCTTCGAAAGCTATTCTCAATTCTTCATCTGTGTTCATTACAATCGGTCCACGCCAAGCAACAGATTCTTTTAATGGTTTCCCAGATACTAATAAGAAGCGAACTTTTTCTTTTTCTGTAGTAACTTTTATTTCATCTCCCTCTCGGTAGATTACTAATGTTTCTTTTTTTACTAGTTCTCTTTTATCATCATCGAAATATCCCTCACCTTCAATTGTGTACGCAATAACATTATACCCTTCTCTTATAGGATGAACTAATTCCGATTGTGGACCTATTATGATATCTAAATATTCAGGGTCAGTGATAATGTCTTGCACAGGGCCTTTAACCTCATTTAATTCACCAGAAATTATCTTAATTCTAACTTTATCATCGTTCAAATACACTTCTGGAATTTGAGACTTTTTTATATCTCGATATCTCGGATCCATCATTTTATGTGAAGCAGGAAGATTTGCCCAAAGTTGGAATCCCCAGAGTAATGTATCATTTTTATCTCTTTTAGGCATTTCTTGATGAATAATACCAGATCCAGCAGTCATCCACTGGACATCACCAGCTTCAATAACTCCACCATTACCTAAACTATCACCGTGTTTAACTTTACCATGTAGCATATATGTAATCGTTTCTATACCACGGTGAGGATGCCAGGGAAATCCTGCCATGTAATCTCTAGGATCACCTGAATGAAAATCATCAAGAAGTAAAAATGGATCTAAGGATGAATCGGAATATCCAAAGGCTCGTTTTAATCGTACCCCAGCCCCTTCAAATGTAGGTCTACTATTTAATGTTACTTTAATTTTTCTAATTTTGTCCATACCATTTAACACTCAAATCATGCAATTATTTCTTTGCCTTATAAAAAGTAAATTCATTTAGAAATATGTGAATAAATCATAAATCATAACCACTTAATAACTACACTTAATTTAGGAATTGAATTTACCTATTCTATGTTAAATCATAGATTAATAAACCCACCTAAAGAACCTAAAAAGTTTGCTAAAGCAGCAATCCAATTCTTGCTAAAACATGCAAGGGGTAAGAAGGTTTTTTGTGCTCTATCTGGAGGTATTGATAGTTCTACCACATATCTTTTACTAAAAGAAGCGAAAATCAATACGATTCCTGTGTTTATTGACCATGGCCTCATGAGGATTATCAAGGGAGTGGAAGAACGAGATTATATAAAAAAATTCTTTCCTGATCTGAGAGTAATAGATATTAGGAATGAGTTTCTTCCAAAAATCTATGGTGAAGGGAACGCTGAAGAAAAAAGAAAACTCTTTAAAGCAGCTTATTCAGAAATTATAAGTAAAGTAATTCGGGAAGAAAATTGCGATTTACTCGCAGATGGAACTATACTTCCTGATATTGAGGAAAGCTTTGGAGTTAAGATCACTGACTTGAAGGAAACTATGAGCCTTGAGGAGGAAAAAGTGCTAATGGAGAACCACATTGAAGGATTCGTAAAAAGCCAACATAATGTTGAAATTGAATACGATGTTGAGGCAACAATTCAACCAGTTGCCAGCCTTACAAAACATGAAGTACGTCAAATCCTTGAATATTTCAATATGCCACACGATCTTATTTATAGAAAAGCGTTTCCAGGTCCTGCGCTTTCAGCTAGAATTATCGGACCGGTCACTGAAGAAAACCTTGTTTTTGAAAAGAATGTCCATGACTTCATTGAATCTTCTGTTGAAGATTATTATAAAGAAAAATATGGAAAAACTATGATTATAAATAATGATGGAGAACAAGAACCATTTCAAATATTTGCTGCTATAAGTGAAAATATCCTTGATAAAAAAGTTACTGGGTTAGTGGAAGGGAAGAGAATATATGAAATGCCTTTATGTGAAAAAGGAGAATGGGATTATGAAATACTTACTAAAAAAGCTTCTCAAATAAAAGGATACGCAAGATTATTATATGAATTGAAGGGTAAAGAAGAAGGTCAATATGATATTGTAATTAGATCAGTTAATAGTAAGGACGCAAGAACCGCGACTGTTACTAACTTACCGATAAATTTACTAAATGAATTATCTAAAAAATTACTTCAAATCCCTGGAACTAGGTTTATTTATTATGATGTTACACCTAAACCTCCCGCTACAATAGAATACGTATAGAATTAGAATTCTTATATACTGTGAAAATTACAAAAAGTCTTTAAGTTCTTTTTTTAATTTAAATTATAAATTCAAATAAAAAACTTAAATATTTCAAAATATCATTAAAATATATTAAAATTAAATTTAGTAGAAATCTAATAGTTAAATTAAAAAGGTGTTTAATTTGGTAAAACATATTGGAATTGTTGGTTGCAGTGCAGAAGGAGCTGCTCTTTGTTATAAAACAATTTGTATAGAAGCCCAGGAAAAACTATTTAAATATAGGCATCCTGAAATAACAATGCACACACCACCTCTTTCTGATTATATGCAGCATATATGGAATGGAAATTGGGAAGGAGTAGCGGAATTAATGCTTAAATCAGCACAAATTGTAGCAAAAGCAGGAGCAGAATTTGCAATTTGTCCAGATAATACAATACACCAAGCCTATAATTTGATGATATCTAAATCACCTATTCCATGGCTTCATATTGCTGAAGTTGTAGGCGGGGAGGCGAAACAAAAAAAATATAAATATTTAGGAATATTGGGCACAAAATATCTTATGAATTCTCCCGTTTATCCTGATGCTCTTAAGAAATTTGGAATAACGTGTGAGATTCCAATTGCTTCTGATCAAGAAAAAGTTGATAAGGTTATTTTTGAAGAATTAGTGAATGGGGTTTTTACAGAAGAATCTAGAAAAGAATTTAATAAAATTATTCAAAAACTAGCTAAGAATAAATGCGACGCTGTTGTTCTTGGATGCACAGAGCTACCTCTACTTGTTGACCCAAATGATTGTCCTTTACCTACTTTAGATTCTACTAGAATACTAGCAAGAGCAGCAATTAAAAAAGCTTTGGAATAATATTAAATAAGATATTAATAATTGAAGCTTTTGTTTTAATAAATTTTTTTTTCCCTATTGAAGGAAAATGTTAAATATGTTTTTATAGTCTTAATATCATGTGTTTTTTTTCTAAAAGTGAGAATAATGAACGAAACCCAAATTGAAATGCTTGAGAAAGAAATAATAGAATTAATGAGGGAATTTAAAATTCCGGGATTCGCGATTGGAATTGTCAAAGATGAAAAACCATTTTATGCTAAAGGATTTGGAGCAAGAAATCTAGAAAAAAATCTTCCATTCACAGAGGACACATTATTTGGGGTTGGGTCAATATCAAAATCATTTACCACAATTGCTATAATGCAGCTAGTCGAGCAGGGAAAAATCAATCTTCAAGACCCAGTAAATAAATATTTAAACTTAAAATTAGGAGATGACTCAAATCCAATAAAAATTTGTCATATGTTATCTCATTCCTCAGGCATTCCTGAATTAGATGGAAATGTTATAGCAATAGCGAGACAGTTAGGTTCAATTGATACTATTATTCCTATGAGTAGTGTGAACGACTTTCTACTTCATATGAATAGTGCAATTTCAGAAGTATTTGACAAACCTGATAAAAACTTTTTCTATAATAATGATATGTTTACATGTGCAGGTTTAATCATTGAAAAACTAACAGGTATGGAATTTAATGAATACATTGGGAAAAATATCTTAAAACCTCTTAAGATGAATAGATCCATATATTTAAAGAAAGAATTTGAGAAAGATGAAGATGTCTTAACGGGGTATCTTCCTTCTGAAGAAAAAAATCCTTTTAAACCCTCAAATCATCCATTTGATAAGTTTGTCTATGCACCTGGAGGTTTATTAAGCTCAGTTAAAGAAATGCAAAATTACATTATTATGCTGATTAATGGTGGAAAATTTAATGATTCAGAGATTCTGCAAAAATCGTCAATAGAAGAAATGTGGAAGCCTTATATAAAGACACCTTATGGTGCTAAAGATGCTTGGTATTGTTTTGGTTGGATAACTGAAAAAGACTTTCTTAGCCATAGACTAGTACAACATGGCGGAAATATAGCAACTTCAACAGCCTTTTTAGCAATTATTCCCGAACAGAAAATGGGGGTTATTGTAGGGGCAAATTGTGATGCATCGGGAGTAATTGGTGCTATTGCTCGTAAGGTCCTTGGAATTCTCTTAAATAAAGATATCAATGAAGCTGCTCCATTTTTGAATGTTCATAAAAAATTGAAATTACTGACTGGGAAATATAAGACATATAAAGAGATTCAAACAATGGAAATCACGCTTACTAATGGTATTTTATTTTTAAAACTTGAAGACCCAATTGAACCTAAGCCAATAACTTTACCACTAACCCTTGAAAACTTTGATGAATTGAAATTCTATGTTCCAGTTGCTTATCCAAACCAAGAAATAAAAGTTCAATTCTTTATAGATGATGCAACTAATAAAGTAGATTTGACATTTGATCGCTACTATTTTCATAAAGTCTAAAATTTTACCTGTTTTTTTATTTCTTTATATAACTCTTTAAGTAGATGTTTATTTAATAGTATTATTCACCTTGAATTTGTATATAAACTCTCCTGTTTCTAGGGCCATCATACTCCGTAAGCAATATTCCTTGCCAAGTACCTAGCATCAATCTATTTTCATGAATCAAAACATCAATCGAATGCCCAGTTAATGAACATTTAATATGAGCATCAGAATTTCCTTCACCATGTTTAAATGAATAACCTAATCCACCCCCTTTTGGGATTAATTTACTCAAATAATTACTGATATCTTTAATAACAGAAGGATCTGCATTTTCATTAATAGTTATGCCCGCAGTAGTATGTGGTATGTATACTCGACACACTCCTTCTTTCACATTATATGCTCTAACCCTTTGATCAATTTCATGTGTTACATCAATTAATACTTGTCTTTCTGGTGTTTTTACCCTAAATTCATCAAAAATAATCATAATATCACCAAATTAAATAATTTTGAGATATTTAAAATTATTTCTTAATCATTAAAAGTTCCGTGTTTACCCTTCCCTTTACTAAAAGCTTCACTCCCCCTTAAATACTCCCCTTTTTCTAAAGTCTTCAAACCATATTCAAATTCTTTTGCCATAGCACCACCTATATTTAAACCAAATTGATCATAGGTGGATAACCGATCATTTCTCATGCAGATTTTTGGAAATTTAGCTATTTCTCTCCCTAACTTTTCTGCCTCTTGTCTTGATTGACCATCCTCAACAATTCGATTAGCAAGGCCCCATGAATATGCTTCATCAGCAGTTACAGGACGCCCCGTAAGGATCATATCCAGTGCTCTACTTAAACCAATAAGCCGAGGTAAACGAACTGTTCCGCCATCAATTAAGGGCACACCAAACCTGCGACAGAACACACCAAATATCGCACTTTTCTCTACAACTCGTAAATCACACCATAATGCTAATTCAAGACCTCCCGCAACAGCATGTCCTGCTACTGCCGCAATTACTGGTTTAGATATTCTCATCCTTGTAGGTCCCATTGGACCATTTCCATCTTTTTCAATTCGATTTCCATTACCCTTAGCTATAGCTTTTAAGTTAGCGCCAGAACAAAATGTTCCATTAGCACCCCATAACACTGCAACTTCAGCTTTGTCATCACTTTCAAATTTTCGAAAAGCCTCAGCAAGCTCTTTAGCAGTAGGGCCATCAACAGCATTTTTAACTTCGGGGTTATTTATAATAATTGTATAAACAGGATAATCTATTTCTATAAGAACTACCATGGAAAAACATAAATTTTTAGAAATAAAAAATTTAATGAATTTATTTATGATAATTGATTTATTAATTTGGATTACTTTTTTTAATAACACGGATTAAATCAAATACTACTCCTACTTTGATATTGAATGACTGTTCATTCAAAATTTTTAATTTATTTGATAAATTCCTTTATTCCTTAAAGATCCCCCATAGAAATCATATTTAATATACACATTATACTAATATTGGCGAATTGGTTAAACTTATATATGATGCTGATTATTCAACTTAATATCTATTAAATCAAATAAATATTACACTGAATAGATATTCATTTAATAAAAAATAAAGAAAAATTTAATAAAAAAAGGTTGGAAAAAATGGTTATAAAAACAAACATAACTGAAATGTTAGGTATTAAACATCCAATAGTTGCAGCACCCATGGGGCCCTTTTACACGACAAAATTAACAATTGCGGTCTCAGAGGCAGGGGGCTTAGGTGTTTTAAGCCATGTAACATTAAGTGAAGGAATTACTTTAAATCAAATTAAAGAAAGCATGAAAACAGTAGTTGAGTATACTGATAAGCCTTTTGGGTTGAATATTAGAACCGCAGCACTGCAACCTGATGCGATAAAATTATGTAGGCAAATTCCAAGATTTATAATGGACAATCCTAAAATCAAAGACCAATGCACCTATTTAATTACAAGCGCAGGATCTCCAAAAATATTATATAACAAGTATTTTAAGGCTCTAAAAGAAACATCAAATATTAAGCATTTTCATGTAATACCTTCTTTAGAGTTAGCTAAAAAGGTGATAAAGAATGGTGTTGATGGGATAGTCGCAACCGGACATGAAGGTGGAGGTCATCAATCTTATGAAAATACAAGCACATTAATTCTATTACAACAAATTAGACAAAAATTCCCAGAAATTCCTATGATTGCTTGTGGAGGCTATGGTACTGGAGAAGGATTAGCTTCCGCTTTAGCTATGGGTGCAGGGGCAATTGCTATGGGAACAAGACTCATTGCGTCAATGGAATGTGATTTTCATGAAAATTACAAAAATGAAGTTAAAAATTCATCAATTTCTGATACAAAATTAGTTACAGGAGTTTTTGGGCCTGCCCGTGTGTTGAAGAATAATTATGCAAGAAATGCCACTACTGTTTTAAATAAAACAGAAAAAAGAGCTGGAGAAACTTCTATGTCAGTAATAAGAGATGGCGTAATAAATTTAGAGAAAGCATATAAGGGAGATGTTGAGAATGGTATTATTCTCTTAGGACAGAGTTGTGGACTGGTTGAGGAAATTGAGAGTGTCTCAGATATTATTAATTCAATTGTGGGTAGTGCTGAGAAATGTCTAAAGAGTGCATATTGCATGGTAAATTGAGATAATGATCAAAAATAACAGGGGACTTAAAAAATGTCTGATTCCGTAATTCTATCAATTTTTCAAAAAACTAATATCGCAGAAATAAACAGCTTGAAATTATACGATTATGAAAATTCTCTTACTAATTATTTTAGTAATAGTGATAATTCAAACTTTTATCAAAGATATTTTAAATGGTTTGACCATACTAAATTTGAGAAAACCAATAATTCTTTCTTAAAGGATTTTAAAAAATGCTTTTGTGATTTTTTTTTTTAATTTAATTTTTTAATTAAAGAACACCTTAATATGAAAAATACAATAAAATATGTTGAAAGTTAAATCTATGTTAAGTAAAAAAGACTATAAATTAGGAATTTTTTATGGTAAAGAACCTGAAACCAAAGAATTAGCGAATAAATTCATTGGGCATTTAATAAATGACTTAAAATTTTGCAATGCTTGTCAAATATCAGAAAATAAAATAGATTGTATTCAATGTCGTAAATATCTAAAAGGTCATGCTAGTAAAATTTATTTCTATATTAAAGTTGGAGGAGATTTTAATAGGGCTGAAGAAGAGAATATCAATTTTTTACCAGAAGAAATTCCCCCTATTGACTTTTTATTAGTGATTGGCATCCATAAAAATTTACTTGTCAAATTACCTGAATATTTGAAAGATAAAGGAGTTAAAGCCGTAATTGTTCCAATTGAAAATCCTAAGTGGGTTTCTCCAGAACTTCAAGTTAAGATTTTATTTGAATTTGAACAATATAATATTCAAGCTGCATTTCCAAAACCTTTCTGTTCACTAAGTAAAGAAGAAGACCAATATAATAAAGTAGGATTTCATATAACAAAACAACGGAATTATATTGATGAGTTCATAGATCATTTTCGGATAGGAGTACCAATTATATCTATCTTAATGAGTAATGATGGTAGATCAATAGAGGATGCATGTATATTACAGAGCGCTCCATGTGGATCAACTAACTATATTATTCAAAAATTGAAATTGAAATGTTTTAATAAAGAAAATCAAGATGAATTTAGCTTAATTGAGGAAATAAATAAAGCTCATTATTCATATCCTTGTAGAGCATCAATGTATCACGACTATATTCTAGAAGATTCGATTTTTCAAATAAGTGGTTATATAATCAGAAACTCCATTCGTTGTGAATTATATCACGCTCAATTTAAAAGAAAATTATACGTGAAATTAGAAGAAAGTTAAAATAAAAACAGAAAGAAAAAAAGGATTAATTAATAAAATTTATTTTTGATTTTTCAAATACTCATTCATTTCCACAAAACTACTCGTTCTTATAAGTGCAGCTTTAAGGAATTGAAAACCAATATCATACGTAGAGCCATCTCCTGCTATGTGAATGATCCAAGGAATTTCTTGACTATAAAGATCTTTAGCTTTCATAATTTTTTTTGCGGTTGAGATAGCTTCAGCAACAGTAGCACCAGATTCAAATAAATGGTGAACCCAAGGAACATTCCAGGAAGTTACGTTATCTTTTGAAGTTGAAACTTCTGAACAACTTGTATTATTAACATAAATTATGTTTGTATCAGCAACAGCGGTTGCTGCAGTTGCCATTTGATTTAAAACCATCCCAGCTCCACATCCAGGACATAAACCATGACCTGGCTGTAAATGGATTTGAGGTTGGAGTTTCTTTCGATTAACTCTATAGACATCTATAGGTTTTTCAGCACCAAATTGATCGATTAATCCTTTCAATTTATTATTTCGTTGTTCTGTTAAATAGATAATCTCATCAATTTCTTTTTCCATAAATTTAGGTTTAAATAAATGCTTGAACTTACCCATTGATTTAAGATATTCTACAAATTTATCTTTATCAATATCTAATCCACGATAATAAGTAAAAATGGGTATACCATCTTCCACTCTCACTGTGTAAAGAGGCCAATATCCACAATCAGTTGCTAGTTTGGAGATACTTAAGGCATCAGCAGCAGCATGTCTCCATCCTCTCATACAATCAGAATATGCTTGGATGAAAGCAGAACCATTTGATTTAAGTGCGTCGGCTACTTTTCCCATAAAGTCATTTGGATATGCGGGATTTACTGTGGCTAAGAAGAGTTTTTTAGTTCCGTAGAAAGCAAATGGAGTCACTAAATCCTGTTTTACACCTAT
The DNA here is from genome assembly GCA_029856145.1 of Promethearchaeia archaeon. Taxonomy (GTDB): domain Archaea; phylum Asgardarchaeota; class Lokiarchaeia; order Sigyniarchaeales; family SOKP01; genus Loki-b32. The sequence continues at coordinate 81,551 of JAHQWK010000023.1, read as the reverse complement.
TTTCCCTGGAATTTTCTCTCCCGCAGGACCCGTTGTTGTAGAAGCATAGGGTGGTGTTCCTCCACTTTCTTGGATTCCCGTATTCATAAAAGCTTCATTATCATAATTGAAAAATAAAACATTGGATTTTTCACTTCTGGCTAAGATATCATCAAAATTTATAATATTCCTCTCTGGTTTTGACATTTATTGATTCACCCCTGAAATTTTTTGTTTTGTTTCTCTGACTCCTAGATATTGATATAATTGTCCCTTCATATCTGTTACAGATTCCATTTTCTTTTTTGCTATATCAAACTCATCTCGTGTAACATCTCTTCCGCCTAAACCAACAATAAAGCTTCTAAAAAGTGTACCCAATGGATATAGAGCAGAAGCAATTGACATTGAAAATGGTGGTAACATCCCATTTAGTGAATCGCTTTTTTCTAAAAGAATTAATTTTTCTAAATTATATTCTTCTACTATTTTACGTAATTCTTTATATGGAAATGGTCGATATGCTCTGATTTTAATTAAACCAATATCCTTGTTTTTTGTCAACCAACTAATAATATTCCCACTTAATGAACCCATAGTACAAAAAGCAGTTTTAGATGAGTTATTCAAATTATAAGTTTCAATCAGATTATATTCTCTTCCAGTTTCTGTTTTGAATTTTTTGAATACATCAGTCATTTGGCTTAAAACTGGTTGTTTAGCTTCTTCTAGTTTAGCTCGTCCTTCCATAAAATAGGAAGGAGTAACAATACCTCCCCAGGTTCCTGGTCTTGATGGATCAATAGTATTTCTTGGTTTTTTAGGCGTCATTCTTGTAACGGTTTCATCTGGGATTAATGTTAATTTCTGGACTGAATGAGATATTATAAAACCATCATGTACAAATATAGTTGGAAATAATGATTCCTCTGAAATCATGACTGAAAGGATTGCTGCGTCATAAGTTTCTTGAACATTTTCAGAAACAATTATATTCCAACCAAGTTCAGAATTAACTTGTGTATATTCCCAAGAATTCCAAATAGATAAATTAGGTGAATTAAAAGCTCTAGCAGAAATCATCATTGTTAAAGGCAGTCTCCATCCTACAGCCATTGGAAGTCCTTCAGTCATTAGTAAATAACCTTGACTTGCTGTTGCCGTAAAAGATCTTGCTCCTGCTGCACAAGCAGCAGTTGAATAACTTATCGCAGCTAATTCTGATTCAACATTTACAAAAGCTGCTTTTAATCTTCCGTGATGAACAACATCAGATAAACCTTCAACAGATTGAGTTTGAGGAGTAATAGGAAAAGCACAAATAACATCAGGATCTGTTTGAGTCACTCCACCCGCGACAGCATAATTTCCTATCATTGTTGTTTCGATAGGTTCTTTAATTTCTTTAAAAAATATTCTCATCGGTTCTATACTCATAATATTTCCCTCCTTCATTCAGGCACGGCACATGAAGCCGGACCTTGTTTTAATTTTTTAGTAATAGCTTGAACAGGACAGATCTCTAGACAATTTTGACAAGATTTACAATGAGCTTGGTCAATACCCTTCATATGCCATAGCCCATCTTCTCCTTTTTCTCTAATAATTGTGAAATCAGGACAAATATACCAGCATTGAGCACAGTCAGTACATTTTTCTTCGTCCCAAATCATATCCCATTCACCCCAAGAACCCGTATTTACTTGCTTACTCCCAATTTCTATAACATCTTCATCACAGTACCATACTCCCGCATCATCCAGTTCTTTAAATCCAGGCAATCCAGGATATACTTGTTGCCAAGGAACTTTTGTATCAATCGTAAAATCAATAGCAGGAGCATCTGGAGTTTCATATATACAAGTTTCTTCATAAGCCTGTTTTATAGCAACAACATTTTTCCCCGCAATTTCACCTTTAAATCGACGCATTATTGCATCTGCTAATGCATCAATGGAAAATATAGGAACCACTCTTAATAAGGCTCCTAAAATGATAGTGTTTGTAATGTTTCTACCAAAAATTTCCATTGCAATGTTTAGTGCATCTATTGTTGCAATATTGATATCTTTTCGACCAATAATTTCTTGAATAGAGACCTGATCCATAGTAGTATTAACAATAAGCCACCCTCCAGGAGCGATCCCCGCTATTACATCAACTTCTCCTAAAAGAGAGGGATCCAATACAGAAACTGCGTGTGGAGCATAAACTTGCTCATTAGTTCTTACCAAATCTTCATTTCCGCTAAGCCTGACATAACTTTCAGTAGGAGATCCCATACGTTCTGCCCCAAATAAGGGTTGACATACACCATAACCATAAAATGCTTCAACACATAGGTTAGAAGCAGTAACTCCTCCTTGTCCACCACGAGCGTGAAACCTAAGATTAATTACATTTTCTTTTAAAATTTCTTTCATCTGTTCTGGAGTTAACATATTAAAATAACTCTTAAATTTTTTAAAAAATCAATTTTTATTAAATAAATTTTAGGATAAAAATTAAGTTATGCTTAATCTTTCTTAAAACTTTCTTATAGTCTCATTATCAAAAATAGGGGAGTTAATATAAAATATTGAATTACAAATTTAATTCATCATTTATTTTATTTACTACGTCTACACATAATAGAAGGATGTTTCTTATTCCTTGTTTCGAAACTAAATTCATATCGTCTTTCTTCGTATGCACATATTTTAATCCAGGTTGAGAACCAATCCAACAAGCCTCAAAACCTTCTTGAACAATAGGCATATAATCAGACCATGCACCAGTAATTAAATATGTTTTATTCGCTTTAATGTTCAATTCTTTAGCACTAGTTAAAAATAAATCATTAAGCTTTTTCGATGATTCTTTTCGAGGAATTCCATATGAAGTTACTACTTTTATTAATTCTTTACCACCTATAAGATCAAAATTAATGAAGTAAGTCGATTTTTTATCAAAATCATGCTTATGGTTTTTAATAAAATCCTTAGCTCCCCCTAGATTCAGTTCTTCACTACTTGTACAAAGGCAAATAAGATCTATATTTTCAAGTGGATTTTCTTTAAAATATCTAGCAAGCTCAATAATAACTCCTACTGCTGCTGCGTTATCGTATGCTCCAGGAGAATTATTCCCCGTTTTATTGAAATAATTCAGATTAGCGATAATAGCAAAAGTAATGCTAGAATAAAGTAAAACAAAATCCGCTATAGAATTATTAAAGGAGAATATTAATTCAATTATGGCAAAAATAAGATATATAAGGAGCATTATGAAAAAACTTAATAGTGTAATTAAACTTATGATAATTCTTATGGATGAGGGAAAGGTTTGTGACTTTGAATCCCAATGACCCATAAAAATAATCGTTGCTTTTGCATTCTTACTTTTTAAATCAACATATATATTTTCTGTATCATAATTCTTTTCTCTATCTTTTAATAAATGAATTTTATCCGTAGTTGCTAATCCAAGAATTTTTGAAGCCATAAAGATATTTAAAGCAATAAAACCGAGAGTAAGCCACGAATTTATGAAAAATGAAACAGCTAATAGAATTAAACCAATTCCAATTGGTATAAACGCATATCTTAAGAAAATCCAATTATAGAATGACGTCTTAAAACTTTCTCGATGGATAGTATTATATTCCACTTTTTTAAATTCATCAAGAATGATTTGGATAGCTTTCTTCTCCCCTTTTGAACCAACTAACCGGGGGAAAGCAAGTTTTTCTGTTATTTGATAAGCAATATCTTCATTAGGTTTCTTATCAGAAAATCCTTCATCTCTTATTTTTGTATTTAATTCTTGAACATTCATTTTTGATTTTAAAATCATATCTTTTTGTTATGTATAAAATATTTAAACCACTCGATTGGTAAATCTTGTCGCACTTTTTCCAGAAAATCGTGAATTCTTAAGATTCCATAGTCAGAAATAATTCCTGTTATGTATTTAGAAGGTGTTGTATCAAAATAATAATTATGTACTTCTAAGTTTTCATATTTTCTCTCTTTATTATAAATCTCATTTGAAGGTTTTTGTTCAATTAAGATTTTTTCACCAAAATGGCTTCTTAAGTTATATTTAAAAGAATCACATACTGCATAAACACTTTTTTTGCTTATCTTTGCTAACAGTGCTAAAGGATATGTACCAATTTTATTGATAATTGATCCATCTTTTAAGATACTATCAACACCAATTAGCACTAAATCAATTTGATCAATAAACTTTCCAATCGCAGCATCAATTATAAGGTGTGTTTTAAAATATTGAGATAAAATTTCGGCAGTTTTTTGTCCTTCCAATAATGGTCTGGATTCGAGAACGTATATTTCCATATCATAATTATTGTATTTCAATAGAAGATTTACAATTGTAGAACTATATGAAATAAGCAATATTTTACGATGAAGCTTTGCCTTTATACTTAAAAATTCCTTGAAGTTTTTTTCTAAAGCTATATTCCTCCTAATTCTCTCTTTTTCAAACTGATTTATTCTTTCTTCTATTGATCTTTTATTCAGAGTTTCTGAACATTGGATAATATATCCCATTGTGTTAATAAGAGATGCCATACTTGGACGTGAATTAATAATTTTTACTATTAAATCGACCATTTTCCCTTCGATATTTTTATTTGGGTCTTCAACTAGTTTTAATTGAAACCTTATTATATCTAAAGCCTTAAAGATTAATTCACTTGCCCCAGATAAGCTATTTTTTCTTAATTCAGATAGCAGTTTTGAAATCTTAAAATCTTTACTACCCAAATTGATTTGCCTTCTTTAGATATTCAAACCATTTCTGCCAATTTAACTTCATTTAATTAACCATTCTTTAAAAATACAAGCAATTAAAATTTTTTTTCCATATTCTATAGATTGTTAAAGTAATCCAAAGAAGTAGATCTTTATCTTTTGTCTTTAATAACTTTAAATCCCAAAAACTTATCTCCATATTTTGACATTCAGAATTTTAATTAAAAAATGAAAATATACAAGCTAACATTTAAATGTGTGAAGACTATTATAACAAAGAATATAGAGATCTATTCGATTTTTATATCATCTCATTTTTTTTTTAAATTTGTTGGAAATTTCTTTTTCATTATTGCAGTTCATATATCCCAAATCTATGCAATTTTTAAAGATAATATGAACATAACCAAAATGTCATTAAATTTCTGCAAGTGATTTCTACCCTACGAAATTATTGACAAATTTATTGAGATTTGTATTATATCGATTAATTATAAATCTTTTTTTCATTTGACAAAATTGAAAAACAAAAATTATTTTTTATTAGATTATAAGTAAATCTCCATCTTTCTTTCCACATTATCATATATTTTAAGTCAAAAGTACCAATTTTGGTTTATAACCATCTCTTGTGCATGCTTCAAATAACTTAATTTTTGTATAGTTACAGAATATTGATAACTATTTATTTAAAAAATCGAATAAATAGATATTGAATAAATCAATTCAAAAAAATAAAAAAAAGTTTATTTAGTTTTTTTACTGGAAATATATTGTTAATTTTTATTCTACCAGCGGCAACGCCAATTCCATGAATCTGCAGTGTAAGAGTAGCTGGTTCCAAATGTATGTTCATAACCTGGTTGGTTTGCAACCACCATTATAACTTCAGTTGAAATACGTTTGTTGTTAAGCGTAAGCAACCACTTAAGTCCTTCTTCGGTATCATCATCGAGGTGCATACCATAAATCCTGTTCCATGTGTTCCATACGTCACCATTCCTCTTCGTTAAGGTGGATGTTTTGATGAAACTTAATTCAAAGTTATTATAGATGATCTCGTCATTTAAGCTCCATCCATTGAATACCCAGGCACCTTCAGTCTCACAATCATCATAGAACCCAATTTCAGGGATTTCAATATCGTCAAGATACCATCCTGAAGCAACTGTGAATCCATCAGTCCAATAAGTGAAGTATAGTTCTATAGTATGTCCAGCAAAAGGTGTAAGATCCATTTCTTCCGTATATAATCCATAACTTTCTCCTGTAAAACAGTTCCATGTTCCTGTTTCATTATAGGTGGTTGGTTCTCTATGAAGGGGAGTGTGTTCATTATCTTGAGCATGCCCTAGATAAGTCGTTGTTGTAAGACCTGGAAGCGTTGTCCACTCATCAGTAGTAAGGTCATGAACTTCAATATAACCATAGTCCCAATCTGGTTCGATTGAGTAATAGTTAGAGAAGTGTAAGGTTGCTCCTGTAGCAGGGACATCAAAAGTCTGACCAAGTGAAAACCATGACCATGCTCCACCATTAGAATACCAATTATGTGTACCACTAGTTGGTGCAGCGCCACAGAAATCATCACCGTCAAATCCTACTTCAAATAAGAGTGGCATGTCTGTGAATTTGACATAATTTGCAGTGTATTGCAAACCACGACCAGCCGCTATATAAGCACCATTATATGGATATTCATCCACAAACCAATCGAACAAGCCGGTACCTGCATACCAATCAGCCCACAAATCCATTGATAACTGTATACTCATCCCATCTGAGTTTTCAGAAGGTAGATCTAATTCATAATAACCATATCTTCCTTTAGCGAATGAAGTATCATCAAGATAATTTGCGATACACCAATCTTGAAAGATTTGATCAAATGTCCTATCTATACCATGAGCAGCTAATACATTTTCATATCCAGCTATTCCGTTAGCTTGGTCTTGAACGAGATCCCATAAGAAATCAGCTCCACCATAATGTTCATACATATAGAAGGTCCATAAGAATGATGCACCATAATCAGCTAAATATTGTTCCCAGATTGTCAATGGAGTGTCCCAGTGCCAGAGTAAATACTCTGAAATATGCCCTGGTGAAAAGCCATATCCGCAAAGCCATTCAGCTAAAGTTGCACAACCTTCATCTACCCAGGATTCTTCATCAGGGTCCTGATCATAATGAATAAGATGTTGGAATTCATGAGCAAATGTTCCTTCATATTCCCATGCTTTAACGCTCAGATAATAATAATCAAATCCAGTTAAAGGATCTACCATAGGTGGAGTTTCACCTTGTCTCCTCCACCATTGATATGAATCCATGTGGAATGCGTTTGCACCCCAATTGGCGATAGAACTCCAGAAATATCCTTCGATGAACCCTGCAGCGTTTACAGGATCGTAGAACCATTCATCACGAACATTGAATATCATTATTTGGGTCTTATAGTCACCATATGGTCCTGCTCGATCAGCATATTGACCAAAATGTTCTACATCTTTATCATGTATGTTATTATCGAATTCGTATAACACCTCTAATAGATCTTGTCCAGTTATAGTGTCTCTATACCCAGGAGGTAAATAATAGCCACCTGGATAACTAGGATCAGGGTAACCAGTAGGAGTCCAAGGATAACCAAAAGCCCAGATATCCTCAGGACTATAACCTTCGGGACCAAGATCAAAATATTCGTCATAAACAGGATCTATACTTACCCAGATATTTCCGTAAGTTCCATTGAATATATTATCAAAAAATATCCAGTCTAAAGTGCCCTTATAATCGTCAATGACAGGATATTCCCATGGACTATTAGGATTAGTAAATTCTACACCCTCAAGTGATAATTCATCAGCATGTTTGCAACCATCGATTCTTTCGATATCAAACCCATCATATTCAGCCGCGATATCTCCTCTTACATTAAAAATTGCTGTAAAACCAGCAACACTTAAAAAGGCGAGGACTACTAGAATTGTAACAAATTTTTTTCTCATTACTTTTTCATCTCATTTTTTTTTTTTAAATTTGTTGGAAATTTCTTTTCCATTTTTGCTGTTTAATATCTAAAATCCAATAACTTTTAAGATACTACGAACAAAGCCAAAAAGTCGAAAAATTTCTGCAAGTGATTTACACCCTACGAAATTCTAGACATTTTCAGTGATTCTTTATTATGCCATTTAATATATAAATTTTTTTTTTTCATTTGACAAAATTGAAAATGAGAAATAAAACTCTTTTATAAACTTATTATTTATAAGTACAACTTAATAATTATTTATAATTAATTACCAATTCCCTAACAAGAAACACGTATAGGATATTAAAATTCTTTTATTACTCTAAAATAACAGATTTAAGAACAATTAACAAATCTTAAAAAATTTATTACACATTATATTTAAAATATTAATGCCTAAGATAAATTCTCAAGAGTTTAGCATTAAGGATATTTCTTTTATTAATAGTATTAAATCTATAGCTGTGATTGGCCCCTCCAAAAAACGAGAATATTTTTTTTTAAAAAATCATGCAGATTATTTTGAAGGTCCTATTTATGCTGTACACCCAACTGTTGATAAAATACACAATTTCAACAAGGAAAATATTTATTCATCATTAGAAGAAATCCCTGGAGAAGTCGATTTTGCATTCATAGCAGTTCCTCCATCTCAAATATTAAGTACAATGAAAGCTTGTGTAAAAAAAAAGGTAAAATTAGTAACTATTTTTACTTCTGAATTTTCTGATTCAGGTACGGAAGAAGGCATTCAATTAGAAAAGGAAATATTGAAGCAAGCACAAAATAAGGTAAGGGTATTAGGACCAAACGGGATGGGATTATTTTATCCTAAATTAGGGATAGCTTGGCGCCCACAATTTCCAACAACACCAGGAAACATAGGATTTATTGCACAGTCTGGGGGGATATGTAATATTGCTATTTATGGTGCGAATGCCATCGGGATTAATTTTTCGAAAGTATTTTCATTTGGAAATGGTGCTGATTTGGATTTTGTTGATTTAATATATTTTTTAAGTAATGATCCAGAAACCACTATTATTTTATGTTATTTAGAGGGTATTAAAGAAGGCAGAATTGAAGACTTAAAAAAAGTTCTCAATCAAAATAAAAAACCTATTATCGTCTTGAAAGGAGGGCAATCTGAAACTGGATCAATTGCAGCTAAAACCCATACGGCTTCAATCTCAGGAGACAAGCGACTCTGGGAAGCCTTTCTTAAACAGTATAATATTATTCAAGTTAATACTTTAGAACAATTATTATATGCTGCTCGTTTAATTGATTGTTATGGAATTTTCGAATTAAATAACCTGGCAGTTTTTAGTATCAGTGGAGGTTATGGTGTTCTTTTAGTTGATCTACTTGAAAAAGAAGGAATGAAAGTTCCTCCTTTTACTCCAAAAATTCAAGAGAAATTAAATTTAAAATTATTGTTACCTGGAACAAGTTCAAAAAATCCTTTAGATTTAGCAGCACAGTTTTTCTTTGAAAATGCTGTATATGAAACAATTGATCTTGCTTTAACTGACAAAAAAATAGATGGTTTAATATTAGATTTACCTAGTTTTTATTTAACTACAGTCTTTAAATCAATGGATAATCAGTCTTTTGAATCTAATATGATAGAAAGCTTAAGTTTAGGTCATAAACACAATAAACCATTAATTCCTATAATTCAACGCTTGAATCGCCCAGAAGAAAGAGATAGAATTTCAAAAAAGTTAATTGAGAGAAGAGTTCCAGTTTTTGGAGATCCACTTGAAGTTATTCCATTACTCTCAAAGATTACAAATTATAAAAAAAGATTGGAACATTCTTGATTAATTTTCTAGTTTATCAGCAGTTTTTACATAATCTGGTATAAACTGAGTCTTCAGTAGATTTGAATTACCAGTTGAAATTAGATTATTTTTCATATCACGAATTTCTGCATTTGCATGGATAATATTTCTTCCCTCCCGAATAATTACACCAATCACTCTTATTTTTTCACCAACTTGCACTTTTCCTAAGTAATCCACATGGAAGTCTATGCTAATTGGAAACCCTTTATATCCCAAAGTGGCGGTAGTAATCCCTATCACATCATCCATTAACGCACATTGTATTCCACCATGTAGTAAGTTCGTTGGATTAGCCATTTCAGGTCTTACTTCAAATTCTAATTCCATTAAACCAAACTCTGCTTTTATTATTTTCCCATTAGCCCATTTTGTAAAAGGAGGAACTGGTAGGTTTTTTAATTCTTGTTTTTTAAAAGTATTAAATAGGTTTATCATCTTTTCTGAGCGTTTTTTTGTTTCTTCATCAAGATTGGACATGTTTTTTTAAAATACCCCATTTATATTTAAACTAGTTGAGAAATTTAAAAAATTTGAGGACTTTCGTATTCTCCGAATACTTCTCTCAAAATATCACATATTTCTTGAATTGTAGCATATGTTTTCACTGTCTTTATCATTATTGGCATTATATTTTCTGAAGATTGAGCAATTTTTTTCAACTTATTTAAATTTTCTTTTACTAAATTTTCATTTCGTACTGCTTTTAATTCATTCAAAGAATTTATGATTCTCCTTTCGGCATGCTGATCATACTTAAATGTATCTATTTTACACTCTTCATTTGTACAGAATATGTTTACACCAATTACTTTATTTTCTCCTTCTTCTATTTTTAACTGTTCTCTATAAGCGTTATTTTGAATTTCTTGCTGAATAAATGCCTTTTCAATAGCTTCTGTTATACCCCCCATATGATCTATTTTTTCAATATATTCTAACGCTTTTTCTGCTAATTTATTTGTTAAATATTCAATGTAATATGAGCCACCTAAAGGATCTACAACATCAGTAACCCCTGTCTCATAAGCAAGAACTTGTTGGGTTCTTAAAGATAATTTAACTGATTCTTCAGTTGGAATTGCTAATGCTTCATCAGCACCACAGGTATGTAATGACTGTGTACCGCCTAGAATTGCAGCTAAAGCTTGAACAGCTACTCTAATTATATTTACTTGCGGTTGTTGAGCTGTTAAAGTAACTCCTGCAGTCTGAGTGTGAAATCTTAATCTTAATGATTCAGGATTTTTTGCTTTGAAACGTTCTTTCATAAGTTTCGACCATAATCTTCTAGCAGCTCTTAATTTGGCAATTTCTTCAAAAAAATTGTTGTGAGTAGTGAAAAAAAATGATAATCTAGAAGCAAAATCATCTATATCAATTCCTCGCTTAATGACCTCTTCAACATATGCGATACCATCAGCTAATGTAAATGCAATCTCTTGGAAAGCATTACATCCTGCTTCACGCATATGGTAGCCACTAATACTAATAGAATTAAATCTTGGAAGATATTTTGAACAATATTCAACTACATCAGCAGTAAGTCTTAAAGAGGGTTTTGGGGGGAATATATAGGTACCTCTTGCAACATATTCTTTTAAAATATCATTTTGAACAGTACCAGTTAACTGTTCTAGTTTCACTCCTTGATTTTCTCCAACAGCAATATACATGGCTAAAATTACCGCTGTTGGTGCATTTATGGTCATACTTGTTGAGACATCATCTAAGGAGATTCCTTCAAATATTTTTTCAAAATCTTTTAAGGAATTTACAGTTACCCCAATCCGTCCAACCTCACCTATACAAATCTTATCATCAGAGTTATATCCCATCTGAGTAGGAAGATCAAATGCTATAGATAATCCCTTTTGTCCTTGTGATATTAGATATTTAAATCTCTCGTTTGTTTTCGCTGCGTCAGCAAACCCTCCATATTGTCGCATAGTCCAAATTCTTCCACGATACATATTTGGATATACTCCCCTTGTGAATGGAGGTGCTCCAGGAAATCCAAGATCTTCTATGTAATTTATACTTTTAATATCATCTGGACTATAAACATGTTTTAAGGGAATACCTGAAGGAGTTTCAAATTTCTCCTTCGTTTCTCCCTTCTCAACAAATTTAGATAAGAATTTTTCTTCCCATTCCTTCTTTTTAACTTCAATTTTCTCAATTTCTTCTTTTGATAACATAGTATTTTAACCACTTTTTTAAATATTATATTGGTTCAAAAACATAAGCATGAATTTCCTTTCCATCTAAATTTTCACAAATCTTTTTGTATATAGGTTTTAATTTCATTCCAATATGTAAATTATCTTGAGTTGTGATTTGTCCAAGCCCTTTAATTCCATTTTCAAATTCTACAATACCAATTGCATAAGATATTTTATCTCGAAATTCTGCTGGAGGTGCTGTTAAAATTGTATAAGATAATAACTTGCATGATCCAGATACTTCAACCGTTTCAAAATCTCCCTTCTTACATTCTAAACACCTTAAATGTGTCTTATGCTGCAAAAAACCACAATTTTTGCACTTCTTCCAAACAATTCTCCTCTCATCAATCACAACAACCACACCAAAAATCGTACTTTCATAAAATCTTCGAGTATATATTAATTGTTAGCTGATAAATATTCAGTTTTTATGAAATATTAATCTTAATAAGATTTGATATATATTTGGTTTTTAAGAAATATTAATCTTAAATAGGTAAATGAAAGAATCTCTAACACCAGAAAAAATCCAAAAGGACCTATCAACTGGAGATTTAGTAAGAGAAAATGCAGTAGAACTGTTAATTTCATTAATTGAGGGTAGTGATAACATAGAGATTCGTGTAGAGAGCATTAAAACCTTGGAAAATTTAAATGTTCAGAGTGAAAAGATATTTAAAATCCTAGAGAATTACTTGATATCTGATGAAAACGCGATTGTGAGAGCTTCAGTAGCAAAATATATAATTCATAATTATCTAGAATATGGTCTTTCTGCTTTAAGATGGGCCATTCATCATGAAAGATCCCCATTAGTTTTAAATCTATTTTTTAATTCCATGGAGAAATTTGATTCTCCTCAATTAAAGTTGATGAAAAAGGATTTAATCAACTGGAATGATCAATTCTCTACCAAAATTGGAGTAGTTCCTCAAGAATCAAAATTTTTTTTAGATTTGGAAGTGCTGTTTGCTAAGGGTAAAAGAAATTATGTGATAGATCCTTTTAGTTATAAGCATTTTGAAACTTTAAGCGATATTAAAAATGGTGAACCTTGGTTAGCTATCAAAGATAGACATGTCGAAATTTTAAATTTTAATTATTTTAATTGGAAATTTATTAAAAATAACACAGATATCGTCAATTCTCTTTCTAAACTACAAGATCTTGATGTGTACTTATGTTCATTAAGAAAATATACCCATAATGACGTTGTAATATCATCAATTCCAGAATCAATAGGATCCTTAATTTATTTAAAAAAGTTAACCCTCCGAAGAATTGGATTAAAAAAATTACCTTTCTCTCTAAAAAAATTAACACAACTTAAAGAATTAGATTTAAGCTACAATCAATTAAAGGAAATTCCGCAATTTATTACTTCACTCAATGCATTAGAAAAGCTTAACATCAAGCACAATATTGTCCAAAGCATTCCTGAACCTTTATCTTATGATATTAAAGTAATTAGATAATTATTTAAACTAAAAAATATAAAGTTTAAATCAATCTTTATGAAATGTTTTAAATTAAGTGAATATTATGGCGGAAGAAAAGAAAATGATAAATGGTGGAGACGTATTAGTAAAATGTCTTCTAAAGGAAAATATTAAATATTTATTCGGTGTCCCTGGTGGACAATTTTTAAACATGTACGATGCAATATACAAATGGGGGAGAGAACAAGGAATAGATACTGTTTTATTCAGACATGAAGCATCAGCAGGTCATGCAGCTGATGCGTGGACGAGAGTAACAAACACTCCAGGTATCTGTTTTGGAACAGCTGGTCCTGGAGCCATAAATCTAATATCCGGAGTTGGTGCCGCTTGGGCTGATAATATTCCTATTATTGCAATTGTACCTCAAGTAAATTCTGAGTTTCAGGACTCTTTTACTTTACAAGGCAGTCTTGATCAAATTACAATGTATAAACCAATAACAAAATATCAGAAAAGTATTCGCAAACTCAAAGAAATCCCAGATGCGGTTCATAAAGCATTTAGAGAAGCATTAGGTGGTCGATCTCAACCTGTTTTATTAGAAATATTTGAGGATGCTTTTCTTGAGGAGATTGAAGAGGATCAACTAGAAATTTTAAATATTGAAAAATATCGTGCTATTGAAAAGCCGGCTATTAAGGATGAATTAATAGAAGAAGCTTTAGAACTATTATTAAATGCAGAAAAACCATTAATAGTATCAGGAGGAGGGGTTTCACGAGCAGAAGCTTGGAATGAATTAGAAGAATTTGTTGATTATTTACAACTACCTGTAATAACGACTAGTTCTGGAATAGGTACTATACCAGAAAAATCACAATATTTATTTGGAGCAGGTGTTGCTGGTATGGGATTAAAAATAATACCAGAAGCAGACGTGATTATTGCTCTAGGATGTAAATTTTCATGGACTCTGGCGCATGGCGATGAGCCTTTTTGGAAAGATTCTCAAACTTTAATCCAGGTAGATATTGATCCTTCAATAATTGGCCGTGCGAAACCAATAACATTGGGTATTATTGGTGATTGTAAGCAATTTTTGACCCAAATCCTTGAAAAAGTAAAAAAAATAGATAGAGTAGATAGTAGAGAATGGTTAGAAGAACTTATTCAAACTCGACAGAATAATATTGAAAAATTAAATAAGAAATTATCCAAAGATAAAATCCCTATAATGCCAAAAAGACTCCTTAAAGATATCTTTGAAGAAATGGATGAAGATGCTATTTTAATACTTGATGGGGGAGATATTTCTGTTTCTGCAGCAGAACAAATTTATGATTACAATATACGAAAACCACTCTCAACTCTAGCCGCTACAGGTATGGGCCAATTAGGTACTGCTGTACCTTATGGAATTGGTGCTAAATTAGCAAAACCTGATAAACAGGTAGTGGCAATAGCAGGTGATGGGGCATTTATGATTAATGTGCAAGATTTAGAAACCGCTGTGAGATTAAATTTAAAAAATCTAGTATATGTTATAGCTAATAATAGTTCATGGGGTATGATTAAATCTGGACAGAAACTTTTTAAAGGGAAACGTTATATTGATGTAGACTTGCCAGAATTTGATTATGCAAAATGTGCAGAAAGTTTTGGTTGTTACGGGGAAGTTATAACTGATCCTAATGAGATAAAACCTGCATTCGAAAGAGCTAAAAATTCTGGAAAACCTGCAGTCTTAGATGTGAAGATTGGGTTTGAAACACCAGACACAACAAAACTTATGGGTAGTATGGGAATTTTATAAATTTCTACTTTCTTATTCTTTTATTTATGAAATAATTGTAAAAATATAATTGGAATTAAAATAAAATTTGTAATATGAAAGCTTTAAGAATAACCGCTGAAAAATTTCTCGAATTATTAAATAAAAAGAGATCAGATCCTAATTTTACATCTAAAATCCATGAATTAGTAACATATGATGATGTTCCTGAACCAGAATTAATCAATGATAATTGGGTTAAAATAAAGGTAAAATTAGGAGGTATTTGTGGAACAGATATCCATATATTAGAGATTAAGCAATCTACTTATCAACTTAATTTTATATCTACTCCTGCAGTTCCAGGTCATGAAATTGTAGGGACTATTACTGAAGTAGGAGCAAATGTGAAGAATTTATCTGTTGGAGATAGAGTATTAATTGATGAAGTCCTAAGTTGTGAAGTAAGGGGCCTTGAATTATGTGATGCTTGCAAAGAAGGAGATTTTATTTTATGTTATAATGTCGATAAAGGTGATATTTCTCCAGGATTTATGATGGGTTTTTGTAAAGATACTGGTGGAGGGTGGGGAGAATATGTTATTGCGCATAAAAATCAGGTTTTAAAGATTTCAGATTCAATTTCTTTTGAAGATGCTTTGATTTCCGAACCCTTAGCAGGTTCAATTCATGGAGTATTGAAAAAGATTCCAAAAGAAAATGAAAAAGTAATAATTGTTGGATGTGGGGTAATGGGATTATGTTCGATATTAGCCTTGAAAGCATTCTCAAATTGTAAAATCATAGCTATTGATACAAGACAGTCTCAAATTGATTTAGCGACGAAAATGGGTGCAGATGAGGTTTTTTTAGCAAGTAAGAGTACATTTATAAGAAAAATCGCAAGAAAATTAGGAGTAAGGACAGTGTCACCACCATTACAAGATCCATTACTTGTCGGGGGTGGTGCGGACATTATTTTTGATTGTGTAGGAATTCCATCATCTTTAACTACTAGCCTTAGATTAGTAAAACCAAAAGGGACTCTCATATTAATAGGACAACCTGCTAATTTGGAACTCGATTGGACACCATTATTTGTTAAAGAAATAACTGTTATTGCCTCAAATACCTTTGGTACTGAAATTATTAATGGTGAGAAAAAACGAACTTTGCAAATTGCTTTAGCTTTAATATCATCTGGACAAGTCAAGGTGAGCGATTTTATAACTCATAAGTTTTCCTTGGAAAAATATAAAGAGGCATTGGAAGTGGCTTCAAACAAGAGTGAACATGACTCACTTAAGGTAGTCTTTGAATTTGAATAAGTTTTTAAATAATCTTAGTTCACTTTAATGTTCTTTTTATTTTATATATTTTTTCATGCGGGCATCATAAAATAAGAATAAACTTAATATTGAAGATTTTATTCTATAACAGCGATAAAATCATTAATTACAAAAAGCGATCGAATTTTTAAAGGAAAATAACTGAAAGTATCATGAAGTAACTTATGTAATGATTTAGAAATTCTTTTAAAAATTGCTTTCTTTTTATAATTTTGTTTAAATAGTTTGATTAAAAATTAAATTGGTTTTTAAAATAGTAGTATAAATTATGAATTCGAGTAGTAAATTTGTATTTGTAACGGGCGGTGTGATGTCTGGCATAATATTATAATATTTCATTATAATAGGCTATGGCAAGGGCGTCGCAACTGCCAGTATTGGTAAGGTACTTCAATTTCGTGGTTTTAAAGTATCAGTAGTTAAAATAGATCCATATTTAAATGTAGATCCCGGGACTCTGAACCCAATTGAGCATGGAGAATGTTTTATTACCGAAGATGTATGGAATTTTAGACCAGTCCCTGGATCTGATGAAAGATCATATAGAATTTCTGAAATTGATCAGGATTTTGGCACTTATTCTAGAATACTAGGAATTGAGATGCACCCATCCCATAATATAACATCAGGCCAAATTTATCTTTCTACAATCCTTAGTGAAAGAAAGGGAAGATTTTTGGGGAAAACTGTTCAAATAATACCGCATGTAACAGATATAATAAAGGAACGATTAATGGAAATTGCTGAAAAAGAAGATTTAGATGTGTTATTAATTGAATGTGGAGGTACAGTAGGAGATTTAGAATCAAGCATATTTCTAGAAGCATTTCGACAATTAAAATTAGCATATCCAAAGCGAACTGCTTTTGTTCATGTTACTCTTATTCCTTATTCTAGAGCTGTAGGGCAACAGAAATCAAAGCCGACGCAGCATAGTGTGAAGATGCTCCAAAGTCTAGGATTACAACCCGATTTAATAATAGGCAGAAGCGAAAAACCTTTAGATAATGACATTAAAAGAAAAATATCCCTATATTCTAACGTCCCCGAAAATGCTGTAATTTCTAACCCAGATTTAGAAATCGTTTATGAATTACCTCTATTGTTCGAGGAACAGGGATTAGGAGATCTTATTTGCGAACTTATTGATTTGAAGGCAAAATTGGTTGCCTATAGTGAGGTAACAAATTACTCTGAATGGGTAAAGATGGTTGAACTATTTAAAAAAGCTAAAAAAACCGTTAAAATCGGAATGCCAGGAAAATATTTTAACATTTCAGATTCTTATATTTCTATTAATGTTGCTTTAGAAGACGCTGCTGCTCATTTAGGGTATAAAACAGAATTGAAAATGGTTAATATAGAAGGAAATACAAATATTATGGAACAGCTGAAAGATTGTGATGGTATTTTACTTACTCCTGGATTTGGGGAAAGAGCAGTAGAAGGGATGATAAAATCAGCAGAATATGCTATGGAAGAAAAAATTCCCTTTCTTGGAATATGCTTCGGAGCTCAATTATTTTTTGTAGCTTTCTGTAGAAAATATCTGGGTTTAAAAAAAGCAAATTCAACTGAAATTGATCCTAATACTCCATATCCCGTTGTAGATATTTTAGAAAGTCAGAAAGGAGTAACTGAAATTGGTGGCACTATGAGATTAGGTGCTCAAAAAATAGTTGTTGAGAAAGGTACACGGCTTTATGAAGCATATAAACAAGAGGAAATATTTGAACGGTATCGACATAGATTTCACATTCAAGAGAAATTTATAAATATTGAAGCCAAAGAAAAAGGTTTGCGAGTATCTAGCCGAGATGAAACTGGAAAAATAATTAATAGTATAGAATTAGATAGAAAAGATCATTGGATGGTTGGTACTCAATTCCATCCCGAATTTAAATCACGTCCGTATAATCCATCCCCCCTTTACTTAGACTTTATCAAAGCGTGTGTAAATAGAAAAAAATAGAATTAAAAGCTTAATTTCTCTCATTATTTAATTTAGGTATCTATAAAAATTCAATTTTCTTCTAATTAACTAATACAAAATTATAAGAATTAACTAGATCATGCCATTAAAAACACCTGAAGAGTATTTAGAAAGTATTAAACGTCCAGTAAATTTATATTTGTTTGGTGAAAAAGTAAAGGAATTTTGGAATCATCCGATTATCAAACCTTCAATTAATACTGTAATGAAGATTTATGAATTAGCCCAAATGGAAGAATATAAAGATATAATGACGACAAAATCACATCTTACTGGAGAAATCATAAATCGATTCACTCATATTCACCAATCTACAGAGGATTTAGTAAAAAAAGTTAAAATGCAAAGATTATTGGGGCAATATACAGTCTGTTGTTTTCAAAGATGTGTAGGTTTTGACACTGCGAATGCTTTATACAGTATTACTTATGAAATGGATAAAAAAAATAATACAAACTATCATAAACGATTTATAAAATATTGGACTGAAGTTCAAATACAAGATCTAATGGTTGATGGGGCAATGACAGATACTAAGGGAGATCGAAGTAAAAGACCCAAAGATCAACCAGATCCTGATGCTTATCTACATATAGTTAATGAGAATGATGATGGGCTCATAGTTAGAGGGGCTAAAGTACATCAAACAGGATTTCTTAACTCACATCGGGCAATCATTATGCCTACTCTTTCATTAAGACTAGGTGAAGAGGAATATGCTGTAAGTTTTGGAATAGATACAAATGAAAAGGGAATAACATTAGTATATGGGAGACAATCGTGCGATACACGGAAGATAGAAGATGGTAAATTAGATATCGGTAATTTCAAGTATGGAGGTCAAGAAATTTTTGTAATCTTCGATGATGTCTTTATTCCTAAAGAAAATATTTTTATGAAGGGTGAAGTTGAATTTTCGGGAGAATTAGTTAATCGATTTGCAGGATTTCACCGACAATCTTATGGTGGATGTAAAGTGGGTGTTGGAGACGTGTTAATAGGAGCGACAGCTCTAATCTCAGAATATAATGGTACTGAAAAAGCATCACATATTAGAGATAAACTTGTTGAAATGACACATTTAAATGAAACTTTATATAGTTGTGGGATTGCATGTAGTTCATTAGGTTTTCAAAGAGAAGCAGGAAACTATGAAATGGATATGTTATTAGCTAATGTATGTAAACAAAATGTTACACGCTTTCCCTATGAAATTGGAAGACTTGCTGAAGATATTGCAGGAGGTATGATTTGTACAATGCCTTCTGAGGCAGATCTTAAATCGGAAGAAATAGGGCCTTTAATTGAAAAGTACTTGACTACATGTGAAGGAATTTGTGCTGAAGATAGATATAAAGTTTTACGTTTTATAGAGAACCTAACTATGGGTGTAGCTTCTGTCAGTTATAAAACAGAGTCTATGCATGGAGCGGGGTCTCCTCAAGCACAAAGAATTATGATATCTCGTCAAGCTAATTTAGCAGAAAAGAAAAAATTAGTAAAAAGGATTCTTGAGATTGATTGAATAAAATTCTTTTCTTAATATTGTAACTTATTTGTTTTTGAGATTTCTAACATAGATTTAATATGATTCATAAAATCTTCATTTGAACAGAGAGATTTTAATTCTTTTTTTGATATTTCTGCTGCATCATTCCTTTCTCTAAAATCAAAAGGAGATATAATACCAGAAGAACTTTTCTTTTTTAATTCTTCTATGATTTTATCTATTTCTTGAGTGAAGTCATATAAATTTTCCAAGTAATCATTTAAAGCTGCTGGGAGGTTGGGATGTACCTTTTTTATAGAGTCTGAAAATTTTAAAAGATTTTTTGAGAAATCTAATCTTTTATTTATAATTTCACCAGCTTTTTCTGTTTCTTTGAGGAGTTTAAACATTATATCATAGAATTTAAGCTCATTTTTGTCCCTATTAAGAAATTTAGTTAAATTCCTTATCTTATCTGTAGCGTCCCATTCTTCCATCTCTTCATATTCATTAATTTTGTTTTCAGTTTCTCTGATTTCTAAATTTAGTTGTTCTAGTTTCCAATTACTTAGATAAGTATCTAATTTCATTATCTTCTTTTGATATTCTTGTTCATCAAGAATGGTTCGAGTTATCTCAAACACTTCTGGTAAACACTCATACAAATATTTTAATAACGAAATGTAAATCGTGTGTTCTGTATTTGCAATAGGTCTCTCAAAAAACTCAATAGCTTCTATATTGTCACTAAGTTCCACCAAAGATTTAAAGAATTTTCTAATAGTTAACATATTTTTTTGAGCATCCATAGCTATTGAATACATTTCTTCAAAATATTTTTTATAGAATCTTCTTGCTAATTCAAGCTCAATCAAAAAATCATTAACTAGTTGTATTAACTCTCCTGAAATGCCTGGCTTCTTATATTCTTCACCAATATCCTTCAATCGCTCCTCCTCTCTCACAGTGATCATTTTGACAATAAATTCTGGAAAGTCTTTTGTAACTATATCGTAAGTTTTAATGAAATATCTTTTCTTAGTCAATATTGGAATAATAGTGTTTATTGTCATAGTTCTTTTTTGAATAGCTTTCAAATCTTCTTCCAGTATTTTGTTAATGTGCTCATCAATTTTCTTTTTATTTTCTAAATTTGAAACTTTTCTATCTTTTAATAATTGATTAAGCCGAATTGCTCGTATTTGGGCATTTCGTCCACCAAAAATTTCCACAAAAATGCCTCCAAGGATTCTAAGAGCTAAAGATCCTGCTAATACTTTGTCTTTCACTTCATCAACTAAAATCTGATTTGTTAGCATATTCATTAATCTGAACATGAATGTTTTTTCTTTTTCTCTAGGAAATTCCAAAATTTTAGTTCTATATTTCTCAATAATTTCATCCTCTGGTAATTTGTTTTCCCATAAAAAGTCTAAAATTCGATCTCCTTCAGCTTTTGGTAGAATATCTAAATAGCGAGGGATTATTTCAATTAAAGCTTTCGCCCAACTTGAATGCTCGATTGCTGATGGAATTTCTTCATGATGATCTAACAATAAGTCATGAATTAATCCTCCTTGCTCTAGAACTTTCGGACCACTATATCTCCCCAGTGTATGAACAAGGATTTCATCAAAATTTGGTTCTAGAGAAAAAGGCATACGAACTTTATTTTTTTCAAGAAATGCTAGATATAAATCGAATAATCCACGGACTTTATGATTCGATCTATTTATAATGAATTGATTAACTTCTGCCTTATTTGAATCCCCAATATCGACCAATGAATTAGCGAACATAATTGCTCCATTAAATATTAATTCTAAATTCTCTGGATCGTGAATTGAAGCGGTTTCTGAATATTTAAATAAATATTTTGCAAGATCCGATCCGAGGTACTCTCTATGTTGCTCGGGAATTTGATCAATTGCATCTAATAGTTCTTCCATAAGCATTTGAATCATATCTTGTCCGAGAATTAATGCATATTTTTTTTCTGCTCTTTTTAAAAAAGCTTCTATATCTGTAAATTGAACTCGCTCTTCTTCTTCTCCAAATAAATGAGTTAATATATCTTCAAGTTCATTGTTATTTTCTAATAAATTTCCTTCTTTAGCTTCTTCTAAAAACGCTTTGAATAAATCAACTAAAGAATGCAATTTATTGTTACTTCTTCTTCTTATTTCTTGATTAATTTGATCCCATGTTTTTCCATCTAAATCAGTTATTGAATTAGAAAATAACAAAATTTGTGCCAATATACTGTCTAATGTTTCTGTAGAAAAGTTATCAATATTTTGGGAGAACTTGAATAAATATTTTGAAATTTCGGAGCTCATTTGATCTCGATGTAATTCATCGATTTGTTTGAATGATTTCTTAAGTTCTTCTGAATAAAATTGAAATTTTACTTCTCCTAATCTTTCAGAAAAATTCTTATCAGCTCGCTTAAAAAATAATTCAACATCGTTCATCTGGGTGACTTCTGCTTTTCCACCAACCATATATATCAATAAATCTTCAAAAGTTTCGAGATTTTCTATTGCTTCACCTTTTTTTGCTTTTTCAACAAATGCATTTAATAAATCTGAAAGATTTCGCATTTCACTATTACTTCTATTTATTAACATTTGATTTACTTGATTTCTATCCTTATTTACGAGATCTTTCAATGACTCTGCAAATATGAAAATATAATTCAAAACACCCTCAGTAATCGCAGGAGACACATCTTCAATCTCTTGTGAGTAATTAAATAAGAATTTCGGTATTTCTGAACCAATTGTTCTCCTGAATTTAGCAGGAATTTCATTAGTAGCTTTTTTTATATTATTTAAAATAGTATTTGTTTTATCTTCTCCAATCTTACTCTTAAAAGAACGTTCAGCCCTTTTCAAAAAAACTTCCATAATTAAATCATATTTAAATTAAATAAAATGTTAGAAATTTAATATTTAGTTAAATTTAATTCATTAATTCAGTCAGATAATTAAATAACCTAGAAGATCAATTTAAATTTATGTTTAAGAAAAAGGAAAAATTAGCTCTAATATTAATTTAAAATTATCTTAATGATAGATCTTAAGATAATAGTTAATTTTATATATTAAAATTCTCTATAATAGTCGCAACTCCCTGTCCGCCGCCACAACAAGCGTTAGCCACTCCGTATTTTGCTTTCTTATCTCTTAAAATTCTTGCTAATGTTCCTGTAAGGCGAAGCATTGTAGCTCCTAATGGATGGCCAATTGCAGTTGATCCTCCCATAATATTAACTTTTTCTTCTGGAATATTGAATTTTTCCATACAATTTAAGGCAACGATACAAAAAGCTTCGTTAATTTCCCAATAATCGATATCTTCAGCACTTAAATTAGCATATTCTAAGGCTTTGCGGGTAGCAGGAACAGGACCCCGTCCCATAACTCTTGGATCCACTCCTGCCCAACCAATTGAAACTATGCGGGCCAAGGGTTCAAGGTCTCTCTTTTTCGCTTCTTCTGCTTCCATAAGGACTGCAGCTGTAGCTCCTGCATTCAAGGGAGAAGAATTTCCGGCTGTTATCACCCCTTCCTCAGTGCCTTCTCTTTTAATATAACCCTTTTTACCTCCATTTTTCTCCAAATAAAAAGGAACAGATATTCTACGTAATCCAGCAACTCCTTCCAAAGTAGATTTTCTAGCTGCCATATCCCTATCTACCATTATTGACTCTTCAACATTCCCTTCTAAGTGAGCTTCAATTGGAATAATTTCCCCACCATTCACACCAGATGTGAACCATTTTTCTTCTTGGCTTTTAATAGTTAAATTATGCGATCTCACTCCAAATTTATCCATATCTTCTTTTGTAAATTTAGGTACTTCTTCTTCATATAATCTTTGTGCTGTTTGTAGCATGTTAGTTGAATTAACCATATCATATTCTGGATGATAAAAGATGCTATTCTCATCTTCATATCTCTCTATTGCGGGGTCTATACCAATTCTTCTAATACGGGTCATATGTTCAAAACCAGTTGCTAATGCACACTTAGTATTCCCTGTCATGATTTCCATTGTTAACATATGCATTCCGGCACCTGCTGAAGCACATTGTTTATCTATAAAGAAGGAAGAAACTTCATTTGGAAATCCCGATAAGTAAAGAGGAATTTTCGCCCCGTAAGTCCAGTTTTCAAGAACCCCTGAAGCAACTCCTACAGAGACTTCCTCAATATCTTTCTTTGTTATTCCTTTATCAGCTAACTTTCTATCAAAAAATTTCATAATGAGTCTAGCAAGTAATTCGTCTCCACGAATTTCACCAAACACATCTCTTTCAGGTTGATTTGGCCTAGAACGAGAAAATGCGGTCCGGGCATAATCAATTAACCATACTTCCTTTAGTTCCAATTCATTTTCACTTCTTTAAAATTCTATAATATAATGAAATTATCTAATAAAATAAAAAATTAAGATATTTTATTTAAAAATTTGAATAATTTATTAATCTAAGTTTTTTAATTTAGGTTTATGTAATATAGATGGTTTAAATTTCTCAAAATACTTAAAACCTTCTGCTTCAACTACATCTCCATATTTATCCTTTAACTCATCTAAAGGGCCCGCATCAAGAGCAAACATGGGACAAGCCTCAACACAAATAGTTTGTTGTCCTTTTTCTAAACGTTCTAAACAAAAATCACATTTTTGCATTTTTCCTCCTCTTTCAGGACCAAACTGCGGAATATCATAAGGACAAGCCTTTAGACATTTCGAATCACATTCTTCATTACCTAAACATTTACTAGATTCAACAATGACAATACCATCTTTTTCTCTCTTCTTTATTGCGCCCACGGGACAAACTTTAATACAAGGTGGTTCTTTACAATGATAACAAGAAGAAGAAAGATAAGCTAGATATAAATTAGGAAATTTTCCATCTTCTAAAACTTTGATTTGTCTCCAATTTACTTTCTCTGGAATATTGTGCCAGTCTTTACACGCAACAGAACATGTATAACAACCTATACAACGTGTTTGATCGAAATAAAATCCCATCTGATTCATTGCATCTCCTCCAATTTATTATTCGGAGACAATTCTATTTCCACTAAAGAACTATTCAAAGGAAAGGCTCCTCCCGGAGAATAGACATCCTTTGTTAAGATATTAGCACATCCTCCGAGATCCACACCGTCCTTATCAGGATTATACCATGCTCCTTGATACACACAAACTGCTCCCGGTATTATACGTTCAGTAACCTTAGCGGGAATTCTCATTCTACCTCGATCGTTGAAAATATCTACCAAATCCCCATTATTTATATTTCGTTTCGATGCATCAACTGGATTAATCCAAACAGCATGAGGCTCAATTTCTTCTAACCAAGGGATATTATGTAAACTAGAATGAGTTCTCCTTTTATTATGGGGTGTGAGTAATTGTAATGAATACTTCTTTGCTATGGGAGAGTCATAATGCTCATCATGGGTTAAATATTTAGGAATTGGAGGCATTAATGGATTATTTTTCTCAGCTATATGTTCACAATAAATCTCAATCTTACCTGATAGAGTAGGAAAAGGATTTTTTTCAAAGTCTTCAATTTGATCCTTAAAAGCAATAAAAGGCTCATCTACTTTAACTTTAAAATATCCGTCTCTTTTCATTTTATTATAACTTTTTATATCTTTACGAGGAGCTGTAAAAAGCTTTAAGATTTGTTCTTCAGGTAAATCTAATAGACTTTGTTCAATATCTAATTTCTTAGATAATTCCTTACATATTTCCAAATCAGATTTTGATTCATATAAAGAATCAATAGCTTTATTTAAATAGATATAATAGGGTGCTCCTAGCCAAGGAACTGCTACATCATTGCGTTCCATGAAAGTGTTTACAGGTAAAACAATATCTGCTAATTGAGCTGTTGGAGTCATAAATTGTTCATAAATTACAATAAAATCAAGAGATTTTAACGCTTTGACTCCTTTATTTACATTGGGAAACTGGTTTAATCGATTAGTTCCTGCAATATAAGCCATTTTAATATCAGTAGGATAACCCCCTTTACAACCTTTTAATATTGCATTATAATAATCATTATAGTGAATACGAGTATTTGCGGGATTGGTTCCACCTTTTAATTTATATAAACTTTCTTCGCGGGGAGCTGCTCCAAAATCAACAGGATTATCTTGAAGTCTTGGTCTTTTAGGAGTTTCATCATCAGGCTTGAAAGGGCCAGATTTTTTTTTACTTCCCGTTAAAATTCTCTCACGGCTATAATACGATCTCATAAAACCAGCGGCATATCCTCCATTAATTCCAATATTACCCGTTATTGTACATAACACATTTGCTGCTCGAGAATATTGTTCTCCAAAAGCAGTCCGAGCAGGTCCCCAGCCTGCAATAAGCGCTGCTGGTTTGTTTATGGCATACTCTCGTGCCAAATTTCTAATAGTTTCTGCAGAAATCATAGTTATTTCTTCTGCCCATTCAGGTGTTTTGGGTTGATCATCTTCCAATCCAAGTACATAATCCCTAAATTTTTCAAAACCAATAGTATAATTTTTTATAAAATCCATATCATGAAGGTTTTCACTTATTATAACATAAGATATAGCAATAAGAGCAGCAGTATCGGTACCGGGGCGAATAGGAATCCATTCATCAGCTAAAACTGCTGCTGAATCTGTAAAAATTGGATCAATTGACACAATTTTAATTCCTTGTTCTCGGGCTTTAGCCAACCATAAGCTGGTTCCAGGATCCCAAATAGTATTTGCTGGATTCCAACCCCACATTATGATTAGTTTAGAATTAAGTAAATCTTCACGTGCATTCCCTGTCATCATTGTTCCATAGGTTGCCATAGAAGCAAAAAGAGCCCCTTCGTAAGAAGGAGCACCCCACATTCGAGTATACCCACCGATTTGATGAAGCATTAAGGCATGAGGGATAATGCCATGTAGCATTCCTTGATTACCTCCACCAGGGACAAGTAAAATTGCAGAATTACCATGTTTTTGCTTTATCTCTTTAATCTTATTAGCCACTTCATTTAATGCTTCATCCCAAGATATTCTTTCAAATATACCTTCACCTCGATTACCCACTCGACGTAACGGAGATCTAAGTCTATCGTCTGAGTAGACCCGTTGTCTATATGCCCTTCCTCGCAAACAGGCTCTTAATTGCGGTAGTTCCTCATTATCTGTTTCAAATCTTAAAATTTTTCCATCTTTTACATGTGCTTTTAAAACACATCGCCCACCGCAATCATGACAACAACCAGTTTTAATTATTTTGACATCATTTTGTTTTATTTCTATTTTTAATCCACTACTCTTTTTTATTTTTAAATTAAATTTTAATTAGAAAAAATCTGCGAAGTTTAAATATTTTTTATGAAATTTCTTATTGATCACTATTTTATCTATTCAGTAGAGAGAAAAAAGAGAAGATGATCACCTTTTAATTTTTATCTGTTTCATGATTCCCTTCTCACTTTTCTCTCTTAATAACAATTTTTAATCTTGATAAATAATATTTTTTTTCTGATGATTTAATACTGAAAATATTCTTTTCAATGTGCTAATCTTAATAATTTGTTATGAATTAATTAAAAATGTAATTTAAACTAATTTTCGATTATTTTATTAATTGAATCTTTCTAAATGAAATTTATGGAAGTTTAAGATGAGCGTAAAGACTAAAAAAAAAAAATCTCGAAGTCGTTCACCTGAGAAAAAAGCAGCTCAATTTGAACGGATTTTGAAAGCAGGAAAGGACTTATTTTTAGAAAAGGGAAGAGATGGCTTCAGTCTACGAGGATTAGCAAAAAACCTCGGAATGAACCAGAATAATTTATATAATTATGTAGAAAGTAAGAGAGAATTGTGGATTGCGATCCGGAATAAATTTTTTAATCAATATAGAGATGAAAATATCGAAATTATTAAAAATCATAAAACATCAACAATCGATCTTTTAATGAAGATTTTTGAAAACTTTTTACAGTTTGCTGATAAAGATTTTGGAGCTTTTAGTATGATGCATTTTATTGAGGCTCCTTCTTCTGATAAAATGGGTCCTTTTGAAAAGGAATATCGAAAATTCAATTTTTTAAAGGGTACAGCAAAAGTTATACAGAATGGAATTAATGATAACGAAATTAAAGAGTCTAATGCAGGAATGCTATCTTTCTATACTTATAGTCTAATTTTGGGTGCTGCTATTGTAGATAGACATATGAGAATAATCGAGCAAAGTGAAAACTTTAATGGTAATCTTGCAAGTGAAATAATCCAGTTTGATCAAGCAGACTTTTCTAGAAAAGATTTTCAAAATTTTGTTTTAAGTAAATTGGAAAAATCATTAACAGATTCATCTTTAGCTCAAAAAGATTTAAGCACCAAATAACGTAGGTGATCTCTTTTAAACCAATTAATAAATTTAAAACGTTCAAATATGACGCTGCCCCTTTTTTCTTTTATTTAGAAGTTTTTCCTCCTGATCTCACAGGTTTTGAATCGGAACGCGATGTGGCACTATTAAAGAAGATCATTACTAATCCAATTATGCCTCTCCCCATGAGAGTGGATCGTGTATTTAATGGTGAACAATCTCTTTTAATTCGTCCCAGAGAACCCCTTTCTTTTTCACTTATGGATGATCTCAATGCTATAATCAATCCTACTATGTTTCTTCAATATGGGGTGGAACAGTTGATTAATTTCACAGAAATTCGTGCTTTTGATACATTTGCTCTTTCTCTTACATCCAAAAAAGCACAAAAATGGTGGGATTCTACAAAATTTCTGTATGCTAAATTATTAGACCTTGAGAATGATTTCTCAGCATTTTTAAAGTCATATGTTGATAATTTATTGAAAGCAAAACTTAATGATGAAGATCTAATAACTGCGGCAACAAACTATTGCAAAAATATTCAACATCTTTGCGAAAAGAGAATAGAAGAAAACTCAATATTAATTGAAACAACACATTTGCAGATCCATGTTAAATTGTATACTAAAAAAATAGCAACATACCGTAAAAAAATGAAAAAAATAGAACAGGTACAATTTCATCCAGAACTCATAAATCTTGATGTGTTTGATCTTTCTGAAATTGGCTTACCAGATAACTTAGAAAAACTAGACTCATCTTTAGATAATATAAAACCAAAATTGTTAAAGTACATTCCACTTCTTTTCTATGATGATTTACTTGAGTGTATGCTCCTAAATGTGAAAAAACTAGAGGATGGAGAGGAGAATATATTAGATCCATCATTTTTAATTGACCAGAATATAATAATTTTACAAGAATCCAAAGATTTAGAAAAGTTCAAAACTCAAAACTATTCATGGTTTAATACTTATGAGGAAATTAATCTGGAATCAATAATTCAATCAATAAAAACCACTATACAAGAATTTCTTAAAGCAAAGGGGGAGAGTATTAAAAAAGAATTATATTCTTCTTACTCACCACCACCAAGTAGCTCTATTTAAACTATACTTTATTTAACTAGTTAATAAATAATCTTAAAAAAAAGGATTAGCTATCTTTATTTTAAGGATTTAAAAGAAGAACATTACAAAAGAGTCAATGCTTTATAAGAAAGAAAGACCAGCTATTTTGATGCTTCAAGACGGAAGGTATTTTGAAGGCGTCGGCTTTGGAGCGACGAAAAAAGCAGGGGGAGAAATTGTTTTCACCACAATTACCGGTGCTGGATATAATGAAACTTTAACAGATCCCTCATATCATGGCCAAATTGTTGTTATGACTCACCCTCTTGTTGGGAATTATGGAGTTCCCGCTTGGGAAAAAGATGAATTTGGAATTCACAAAAATTTTGAATCAGATTCAATTAAAATAAGTGGGTATATAGTTAATGAATGTTGTAAAAATCCAAGCCATTATGAAAGTGTAAAAACTCTGAATGAATTTCTTCTTGAAGAAGATGTTCCTGGAATTGAATGGATTGACACTAGAGCATTAACCAAAATTTTAAGGGAAGAGGGTGTTCAAGTAGGGTTACTTGCTGTTTATAATCCAGGGGAAAAGCCTGATATAAATAAATTGAGAGAAGAAGTCAAAAAAGTTCAAGATCCAAATCTTAGACATTTAGCAAGCGAGGTGTCAACTAATAATATTAAGAGATTTATACCTCCAAAGTCAAAAGGGAAAGTTGTTGTGTTAGATTTGGGAGTTAAAAACAATATTCTCAGAAATTTTGTGGGTAGAGGGATTGAAGTCATTCTTGTACCCTTTAACTATGATTATAATCAAATCATGAAATATAATCCAGATGGTGTGTTCATTTCTAACGGACCAGGAGATCCTGCAATGTATAAAGGTGCGATAGAAGTTGCTAGAAATTTGATTAAAAATAATATTCCAACTATGGGAATTTGTTTAGGCAATCAAATCATTGGGTTAGGAGCAGGTGGCTCTTCATATAAATTAAAATATGGTCATAGGGGAGGAAATAAAACAGTTATAAACCCAGAAACTCATCAGTGTTATATCACATCTCAGAATCATGGATTCTGTGTTAAGGATTTTGAAAAGGGGGGTTTTAAGGAATTCCTTAAAAATATTGATGATAATTCTAATGAAGGATTAATTCATAAAACCAAACCCATTTTTGCGGTTCAATTCCATCCTGAGGCTTGCCCTGGACCTTTAGATTCTTTATATCTATTTGATAAATTTGTTGAATTTATGGAGTTATAGATTGATGCCATTAGATAAAACAATAAAAAAGGCATTGGTCTTAGGATCTGGAGGAATCCGTATCGGTCAAGCCGGGGAATTTGATTATTCTGGAAGTCAAGTATTAAAAGCACTTAAAGAAGAAGGAATTGAGACTATTCTAATTAACCCAAATATTGCTACAATCCAAACAGATCCAGAATTATCTGATAAAGTTTACCTATTGCCAATAAATGTTAAATACGTAGAGGAAGTAATAAAAAAAGAAAAGCCAGATGGTGTTTTATTAGCATTTGGAGGTCAAACTGCTTTAAATGTAGGTGTTGAATTAAATGAAGCAGGAGTTTTAGAGAAATATAATGTAAGAGTACTTGGAACACCAATCGAAGCTATTGAAGTTACTGAAGATAGAGATCTTTTTGTAAAAGCAATGGAAGGATCAAATGTTAAAGTGTGTAAAAGTCAGGCGGTAAATTCTTATAGTGAAGCACTAAAAGCAGTAAAAAAAATCGGATTTCCATGTATGATACGAGTAGCGTATACATTGGGTGGAAGGGGATCTGGTATTGTTGATAATATAAAAGAATTCGAAAGAATGGCAAAAAAAGGATTAGCTCAATCAAGAATACATCAGATTTTAATAGAAGAAAGTATATGGGGTTGGAAAGAGATAGAATATGAAGTCGTAAGAGACTCTGAAGATAACTGTTTTATTAATTGTAATATGGAAAACTTCGATCCGGTTGGAATTCATACAGGAGAATCGCTTGTTGTAAGTCCTAGCCAAACCCTCACAAATGAGGAGTACCATATGCTCCGTTCAGCTTCTATAAGAGTCATTCGAAACCTTGGTATTATAGGAGAATGCAATATTCAATACGGGCTAGATCCCTTTTCTAAAGAGTTTAGAGCAATAGAAGTAAACGCTCGGCTTTCAAGATCTTCCGCACTTGCATCTAAAGCAACAGGGTATCCATTAGCATATATAGCAGCAAAGCTAGCAATTGGATACACATTACCAGAATTAAAAAATAAGATTACTGGAATTACAACCGCTTGTTTCGAACCTGCATTAGATTATTTAGTACTTAAAATTCCGAGATGGGACTTGACAAAATTTCAAAGAGTCGATCGTAGAATAGGTTCTCAGATGAAAAGTGTAGGTGAAGTAATGGCAATTGGGAGAACTTTTGAAGAAGTTTTACAAAAAGCCATTAGAATGCTTGATATCGGTATGAAAGGTTTTGTAGCAAATGATTTAGATCCAATTGAAGATATAAATGAATTAAAATATGCTTTAAGAAATCCTACAGATTTACGAGTATTTAGGATTACTGAAGCAATAAAAAGAGGTATTTCTCTTGATGAAATATATCGCTTATCACGAGTAGATAAGTGGTTTTTATATAAACTGAAAAATATTATTGACATTGAACGTCAACTTCAAGATCTTGATTTATTAGAGACTAGGGATGATGAAAAACGATACTGGTTAGAAAGAGCTAAACGATATGGATTTTCTGATGGTCAAATTGCTAAAATTATGAGTGTTGATACAATATTCATAAGACAAATGAGAAGAAGGTTGGGGATTAAACCATATGTTAAACGAATTGATACTTTAGCTGCTGAATGGCCTGCTATTACTAACTATTTATACTTAACTTATGGTGCTTCGGAACATGATATTGATTTCGAAAAAGAAAATGACTCAAGTCTCAGTAAAGTAATTGTATTAGGTTCAGGAACTTATCGTATCGGAGCTTCAGTTGAGTTTGATTGGGGATCTGTTAACTGTTTATGGGGTTTAAAAAAACTTGGTATTGATCAAGCAATAATGATTAATTATAATCCTGAAACTGTGTCTACCGATTATGATATATCTGATAAATTATATTTTGAAGAAATTTCTGGTGAAAGAGTACTTGACATTTGTGAACTTGAAAAAGCAACTGGTATTGTCGTATCTGCGGGTGGCCAAATCGCAAATAATTTAGCAGCTAAAATTTCAAAATACTCCGAATTTTTTAGAAAAACAAATCTCAAAATTCTTGGAACTCATGGCTCGAGAATTGATATGGCAGAAGATAGAAGTAAATTTAGTGCATTGTTAGATCAATTAAATATAAAACAACCAGAATGGAAGACATTAACGGATAAAAATGATGCCTTACAATTCGCTACAGAAGTAGGTTATCCTGTATTAGTTAGACCTTCTTACGTGTTAAGTGGTGCTGCTATGAGAGTTTCTTATGATGAAAAAACACTTAGGGATACGCTTGATCTTGCTGCTTCTGTTTCGAGCGAATATCCTGTTGTTATAACTAAATTTTTCACTAACGCCAGAGAAATTGAATGTGATGGTATTTCTGACGGAGAAAATGTATTAATAGGTGCTATTGTTGAACATATAGAAAATGCAGGTATCCATAGTGGAGATGCTACTATGGTAATTCCTCCTCAAACGGTTTCTAAAGAGGTTATCGAGGTAATAGAGAAATATACAAATCAGATTGCTTTAGCACTTAAAATACAAGGACCATTTAATGTCCAATATTTAGTAAAAAATGGAGACGTTTATGTAATTGAATGTAATTTGCGTTCAAGTCGTAGTATGCCTTATGTATCAAAAACAAGAGGAATTAACTTAATGAGATTAGCAGCTGAGGTAATTATGGGTAATAAAATTCCAGAAAGGCTTCTAAAACTCCCTTATGGAGAATTTGTTGGTATAAAAGCCCCTATGTTCTCATTTATGAGATTAGACAAGGCTGATTTTCTGCTTGGTGTCGAAATGGCATCAACGGGCGAGATCGGAATCATCGGAGATAATTTTCAAGATGCACTTGTAAAAGCTTTAGAAGCTACAGAAATGGACATTCCAATCGAAGGAGGGAATGTATTGATTTCTGTAGGAGGAGATGAATTGAAGAAACAAGTTATTCCTCTTGCTAAAAAATTAAAAACTCTTGGATTTAGTATTTTTGCTACAGAAGATACAGCTTTAACTTTGAAGAATAATGGAATTGAAGCAGTAAAATTATATAAAGTCCATGAGTATGGAAAAGAACCCAATATAATGGCGTGCTTACAAGAAGGCCATATAGATATGGTAATTAATATTCCAATGCCTACTAAAGTAGAAGAACTATTTAAAACAATAATAGAAGATGAATATAAAATAAGGAGAATGGCCGTAGATTATAATATTCCTGTTATAATTAATCTACAACTTGCTAAAGCTATTATTGATGCTATTGAAAATGTTCGTAAGAAAAAAGTTGAGATTAAATCTCTTAATGAGTACCATGAAACATTAAAAGAAGTGTATTGGTAATATAAATTGAAAAGAAAATAAAAATGAAGTTTTAGAATCTTTAAATTAATTATTAATAATAATCTTGAAAAATTTTAAAAATTAAATTTCAAATCATCTCTATTATGAAATTCTCTTAGTTATTGAGTCATTTATTAAATTAGGTGTAATACTTATCTATTATCGTGGATACATTTTAATTCGATTGAAAATCATTGGTACGCAATGGAAAGTTACAGAAAAACTAAAAGATTTAAAATCTAGCAATTCAAATGAAGATTGGCAGATTAATTATGTTACTCCAGTATATGGGGGCTGGGATTTATTAGTAGAGTGCTTCTTTAACAATCTTGAGGATTTAGATAAAATTGTTTCATTCTGTAGAACTGAATTAGAATTATCTCAATGGATTGAGGCAACGACTACTCTAATTAGTACTAAGAAGAATTATCCATTTTGACAATAAATGAATCCATTATTAAATTTTTATAAGAAGTGGGAAATTTATGATCAAAAATTTCTTAAAATTAATTTTTTTAACCTTTTTTGACATAGTTTTGGATAATAAGTTCATGAAATTGGCGAGGCTGAAGCTGTAGCTCTTCGTTAATCCATATTTGTAATTTTATGAGCTCTAATTTTTCTTCCAACCTGACGTCATAAGCAATATCTTTATCCGACACAATTATCTAATAAAACTAATTATATTAAAATTTATCTTTAATATTTCATAGGTATCAAGGAGTATTATTAATGGGTTAATATACTGAAATATAAAATGAATTTTTGGAAAGGATTCCACGACGGATTATTCATCCTACTCAGATTTTTACTAAAAAACAATAAATTACTTAAAATAGTTCCTTAGCAGGGCTCTTATCTTTTTGAATTTTTCAAGCGACTTATTTAATTCTCCTTTTTTTGTTATATTTAATCCTTCGTAATTTAACCAATTTATCGAATTTTTAAGCTCTTCAAGTTCATTTTGTCTTACGAGAAAAATTTTTTCTATATAAATTAGATTATCACACCATTTTATGAAAGGATTTGGTGGTTTGGAAATAAATTATAAACTAAAATCTCTTAAATATTAATTAATTCTAATTTTAAAACAATTTATAGCGTCAAAACACCATAAAATAAATTAATGACTACTAAAATTTTTCCAGCAAATACCTCTAGACATGTTGAATTTTCTCCGGGAAAAGATCCTTTTGAGAAAGCTCGTCGAAAAGGTTCTCGAAGATGGATATTGAAGCATATTTTTCATGGTTCAAATAAACTCCTATTTATCATTGTTTTGTTTACAACTATAATTACTTCAAATCTATCTTCCATTATAATGGTAATAATTGGAAATGCTATATCAGATTTTTTAATCGGTAATTATTCTACGTTATCTTTTTACACTGCAATTATCTTACTATTAAGTGTGGGAACACCTATAATGAGGTTGGCAAATTACATGTTACGAGAAGTCATCGCGCAAAGAATGGAGAGAGATTGTAGGAGAGAATTTTATACAAATCTCTTAGGAAAGAGTCAATCATTTCATGAGCAACAAAAAATTGGAGATTTAATGGCAAGAGTGACAGATGATGTTAGGATGCTTAATTTTTTGATAAGTCCCGCACTTTCTTTGATTTTTGAATCATTTACCTCTTTAATTGTACCTCTTATTTATATTATCATATTTTATCCGCCTCAATTAATACTTGCCCCTTTATTATTTTCTGTACTCTTTTTATTCCTCTTAAGATCATATGTTCGTAAATTAGGACCAATCACAGGAAGATTGAGAGGATCATTTGGAATGATGAATGCCACATTAAATGAAACTCTCACTGGAATAGAAGTGGTTAAAGCTACCGTTCAGGAAGCTAAGGAAATAGAAAAATATTATTCAAAGGCTAAATGGTATCGAGATGCATACATCGATCAAGGAAGAGTTCAAGCAAAATATCTTCCAATCCTAGTATTATCTATAGTTATCACCTTTGGATTTGCTCATGCCATCATTTTGAATTTTTTAAATTTAATGAGTATAGGAGAAATCATTGCTTATTATGGATTAATAGTACAATTACGTTTTCCAACTTTTATCTCTATTTTTGTATTTGCGATCATTCGACTAGCCATTACAAGCTCTGAAAGATTACTTGAATTAATGAATAGAGAAACTGAAATTGATGAAAATATAAAAGGTTTTACAAGAGTAATAAAAGGGGAAATCCAGTTTGAAAACGTATCATTTACCTATCCTGAAAGTAAAAAACCAATATTAAAAAATATTACTTTTAAAGTTCAACCTGGTCAAACTGTGGCACTTGTGGGAACTACTGGGTCTGGAAAATCAACCTTAACTAAATTGATTTCTCGCTTGTATGATGTGAATGAAGGGAAAATTTTGATTGATAATTTAGATATACGAGAATATGCATTAGAATCATTAAGAAGTCAGATTTCATTTATTGAGCAAGATATTTTCTTATTTTCTGATACCATATTCAATAATATATCTTTTGGGAGAACTTCCTCAATGGATGAAATCATTCAAGTTGCTAACGAAGCCCAAGCTAATGATTTTATTAGTCAATTTTCAAATCAATATCAATCAGATGTAGGAGAAAGGGGAGTTCAATTAAGTGGGGGTGAACGGCAAAGAATAGCAATAGCCCGCGCTTTTCTCTCTGATCCAAAAATTCTCATTTTAGATGATTCAACTTCAGCAATCGATTCAAATACTGAGGACAAAATACAACGAGCAATTCGAAATATTCTTAAAGATAGAACTACAATTCTCATAACACATAGACTTTCCCAAATTCGATGGGCGGATTTAATAATTGTCTTGAAAAAAGGTGAAATTTCTGCTATGGGTACTCATGAAGATCTCTTGAAATCTTCAGAAGAATATCAAAAAATATTTATAAAAAAATTTGATATTGATATCAATAAGCTAATTAATCAAAAAGAGGTTTCCTAAATGGGAATGTATATTGGCTTGGAAGCAGAAAGCTATGATAAAGTTTATAGAGATAAGGTTTTATTAAAACGGATCTTTCATTATTTCCGCCCATATAAACGCTCAATGGCAGTCGTGATTCTTTTCTTAACAATTTCTTCACTTACTTATGCTTTTGTGCCTGTTCTTGTTAGTTTAGCAATTAATAATTTAGAAACAATTAGAAATATTTCCTATCTCTTTTTCTTATTAAGTGTTATTCTTATACTAAATCTATTATCTTGGGTTTTTAATTATTTTACTGTAAAATATTCTGTACAAGTAATCGGAAATGTTGTTTTAGATCTAAGACGAGATGCTGGACAAGCTGTTTTAAATCACGATCTTTCATTTTTTGATCGAAATCCTATTGGAAAAATAGTATCAAGGACAAATACTGATTCACGGGATTTCGGACAAACTGTAGATTTAACGCTTCAATTAATTTCTTCAATATTGGTCATTATATTTTTGCTAATTATTATGTCTTTCATCAATCTTATATTAACACTAATCACTATCATCACTTTTCCACTATTTTTTGTCTTAGCATTATCCTTTAGAAAATTAGCTCGATTAAAAACACTTTTAGGACAAAGAGCGCTAGCTTCTGTCAATGCATACGTTAAAGAAAGTATTTCCGGTATTCAAATAGCAAAAACATTTCGACAAGAGGATAAATTATATAATAATTTCAATGAAGTCAATACTACATCTTATAGAGTTAATTTACGAAGAGCTTTTGTACTAAATGCAATATTTCCTTCATTAGGTATCATACAGGGAATAGTATTAACATTATTAATATTTTATGGTGGAACTAGTGTTTTAGGAAATAGTATAAGTGTGGGAGAGTTTAGTTTATTTATACAAGGTTTGACATATCTGTTCTTTCCTCTATTAACTTTAGCATCTTTTTGGCCTACTTTCCAGACGGGTATGGCTGCATCAGAAAGGATATTTGCTCTCATTGATACAATACCTTTAGTGGTTCAAAAAGATAATATAAAACCATTCAAACTTAATGGTGAAATTGAATTCAAAAATCTTTCCTTCAAATATGAAGAATCAAAAGAAGTTTTCAAGAATTTCAGTCTAAAGATTGATTCTGGAGAATCTCTTGCAATTGTTGGTCATACTGGTGCTGGAAAATCAAGCTTAGCAAAATTATTAGCGAGATTTTATGAATTTCAAGGGGGTGATATTTTAATAGATGGAATAAACATAAGAAATTTTGATCTCAAGGAATACAGAAAACAGATAGGGATCATTCCACAAACTCCATTCCTCTGGGCAGATACAATTGAAAATAATATAAAATATGGTAATAGAAAGGCTACAAGAAAAGATGTATATAATGCTTTGGAATCAACAAGCGGCTCTGATTGGGTAAAGGATTTGTCAAGAGGATTAGGAACAAAAACTGGTGAAAGAGGAAGTTTAATCTCGATGGGACAGCGTCAATTAGTGGTTTTTGCTCGTGTTCTATTAGAAAATCCCACTATTCTTATTTTAGATGAAGCCACTGCCTCAGTTGACCCTTTCACCGAAACTCGAATTCAGGATGCTTTACAAAAAACGATAAAAGGTCGTACATCAATTATAATTGCTCATCGCCTCTGGACAGTACGCCATGTAGATAGGATTATTGTACTTGACCATGGGAAGATTGTAGAAGAGGGTAATCATGATGAGTTGATGACAAAAGGCGGGATGTATGCAGAGCTTTATAACACATATTTTCGACATCAGACTTTAGAATATATTGAAAAAATGAAAGAAATAGTATAAAATGCTTGATGTTAATCATTAAAAAAATAGAAAAAAGTTTAATTCTTAATTAGTCTTTTATTTTTGCGAGGATATATGCTAAAATTAATATTCCCCCTGCAATGATTATTAAAATCATCCCAATTCCCATAAAAAAGCTTATTTCAAGTGCAATCCCAAGTTGTTGAAAACCGTATGGAACCCCATATAGCAAAATTAAAAATAATATCATTTCAGATATAATATAAGATAATCCATTTCTTAACCATTTTTTTCTCGCTTTTTTAAGTTCTTTTCTGCCGGTTTTAACTCGAATTCCTGAAACTATTAATAGCACAGCTCCAAGTATGAAAAAGGCAGTAAAACCAATTCCAAGAAATAAGAACCCACTTTGAAGACTTGATAGTTCGGGAACTAATAAGAGGAATGGAGCAAGTTCGTCCATGATTCCTCCTCCAAATGGTAGTAAATCTCCAACTATAGCAGGATCAATAATTCCAGAATAAAATATGCTTACTGACATTATTGGGAATAAAAGTGATATCAATAACACTGCTGCAGCGATTATAGGAAATATAAAAACAAAATCTTTAGTTTCTGCCATAAAATTCTTTCCTCTAATTCTTTTCGAAATTTAGAGATAACACATAATAATATACAATTTTTTAAAAAACTTATATAAAATTATATTTACAAAATAATGGTATTTTTAATACAAAAAGAAATAAAAAAAATTATTGAAATTATTTTCTTAGTTTTGGTTTATAATCCTTGAGTCCTATATGGAAAAGGAGAAAACTTAAGATTATTATTGAAATCATAGCTCCAGCCCAACTGAAACCCCAAGGTGCTATAAGTATTTGTGAACGCGCTTGACTAATTATATTTCCCAATTGATATGGTAACCCCGAAAACCCTAAAAATCCTATTGCGGTATAGATCATAGCAAAAATTGCAAAATTTAATGGAATTTGGCTGATTAGCGATTTAACACCTCTTTCTATATTGCTCTTCCTTGATACACCGGGTAAAAATCCTCGTGCAAAACTAGGTATTAATAAAACACCAATAGTTAACATGGTTATAAGACTTGAAGATCCAAATATAGTCATCGACACTATAACATAAACAAATATTGGAAGTATATAAAAAAGTATCATAGATCCAATAACAGCGTTATATCCCCATCGATTGAATTTCCCAACAATATACCCTAATATTACTCCTAATATTACTCCCCCTATCAAACCTATAAGAACTGCTCCAATGCCAAAAAGAATTAAATCTTGTATCCCCCACGCTATTAGCGCTAGTATATCTCGTCCAAATACTCCTTGTCCTAAGGGGTGGTCTGGAGATGGAGGGTCCCAAGATCCGGGGTAAATACCCACAGCTTCTTGTAAGGAGTATGGTGTTAACAAATTCGGGGATATCGCAATAACAATAATGATAGACACTAAAACCGCACCAATGTAAAAATAGGGTGATTTAAGCCTGTTCAATAAATACGTCTTTATTTTCGTACTAATAGTAATTTCATCGCTTTCTTTTTCTGTATTTACTTCATCTATAAACTCAGTTTTTCGCTTAAAATATTCACTTTGTATGTATCTAGAGCCACTGAAAAGCAGGTTTGAGAATAGCGTCACTATAAAGAAAATTATTATTAGAACAAATAAAACTCCAGTATAACTACCGAAATTTATTGAATTTACTAAAAGATCCCCAAATCCATTTAGACCAAATGTTATATCTAATAATGTATAAACAAATAAAACAAAACCTAAACTTATTCCAGTTATGAGAGTATTCGAAATTACTGACTTTTTATGTGTTCTATTTATGAAATAAGGGTGGGTTTGCCAAATAATAAGTGCAGGAATTACAATAAGTAAAATAGAATGCGGTAATACATAGTTTCCTACAAAACTACAGAGTCCCGCCACATAACACAGATTGTATTGAAGTGCCATCCCAATATAGAATACAGGCGCTGAAATTGCCAATATACAAAATAATTGGATTAGTTTATCAAACCATCTACCCTTAACTTTAGAAGAAACTCTGCCAAATAAAATCGATAAACCTACACCAACTAAAACTGGTAATATGCATAATTGTAAAATACTGGGGACTTTTGTCATTGCGATTGCTATGTCACCTGGTATACCTATCGTAAAAGCAAAACCTAGTATTAATCCAATGAGGAGAATTAAGATCGCTATAAAAAATGTTAAAAAAATATTTCTATGACTCTCCTTTAAGTTTTGATACCATTCTTTTATTGCATTTGATTTTACATTTGTATTTTCATTTAAATCAGAAATTAAATATCGCCTCTTAGAATATACGTTTAGTATATAATAATTAGTTAAAATGCAATAATGTTATGAGTTTATATAAATATTTTGAATAATACAAATCTTTAACGGCTAATTCGAAAAAAATCACTTTATAAATCTTTTTGTATGATATCTTGGGTACTATACAAAAAATGGTCTATAAAAAATATTTATAATTATGTTATTTCATCTACCATAAAGAACAAGTAAGATTATATAATTTTTATAGGATTGAGGTATTATAATGAAAGTTAGTGTTAGACATCATGAAATTTTAGAAGAGAGTTTGAAAGAAGAGTTGGTATGGATAAAAGAAGAATTCAACATTCTGTTTAAATTTAAAAAAGAAAACTTTACTAAAAAAGATAAGGAAATTGCCAACGCTATTTTAGATTATATGCTAGAACATACATATGTGTATGACAATATTATATTGAACAATTTACTTTTTGAAGCTATGGAAAATATTGAAAAGATGTACCCTGAATTATTTTAATCGATTGTTAAAAGTTAAGATCATCAAGGAATTGACAGTATTTAATATTATAAACGAGTTATATACCTTGACCTCTCCCACTCATTCACTATTACTTTATACTTATCATTTTCTTCCAATTTAGCATAATAGAAATTCTTGAATGGTTGTTCTCCAAATACTTCTTTCATGAATTCTGATTGTCTAAATTCTTTTAATGCTTCACTTAGACTTCCTGGCAGTGCTTTTATACCTGCTTTTTCCATATCTTTTGTTGTGAGTTTATAAACATTTTCATCTCGGTGTTCAGGTATCTCAGTACTTTCTGATAGAACTCCATCTAAACCTGTAGATAATAAGACCGCAAATTGAAGATAAGGGTTTCCTGCGGGATCAGGACATCGAATCTCACATCGAGCAGCATTAGGTTTTCCATGAAAATCAGGAACTCGGATAAGCGGTGAACGATTTCTAAATCCCCACGCAATATACACAGGAGCTTCATATCCAGGAACTAATCTCTTATAAGAATTTGGCCAACTGCTTAAT
Source organism: Promethearchaeia archaeon (assembly GCA_029856145.1). GTDB lineage: Archaea > Asgardarchaeota > Lokiarchaeia > Sigyniarchaeales > SOKP01 > Loki-b32. The sequence continues at coordinate 39,475 of JAHQWK010000023.1, read as the reverse complement.
ACAGCACACATTGCTTGAGCATGTTTCAATTGCCCACCAATCCATTTTTTCATTATAATAGAAATATTATCTTTATCTGCTTTATCATAAAAAACGTTATTTCCATTTTTCCACAATGATTGATGAACATGCATACCAGAACCATTTATACCATGAAAAGGTTTAGGCATAAATGTAGCAGTCATATTATTCTTTGCAGCTACAGTTTTAATTATCATTTTAATTGTATTAGTATTATCCGCAGAGTTAACTGCTTTATCATAACGAAAATCAACCTCATGTTGCCCTAAAGCGACTTCATGATGGAGCGCCTCAATCTCAATTCCCATTACATCACAATATTCTGCTATCGTATACCGCATTCTTTCATTAATATCATAGGGATCATAATCAAAATAACCTCTCATATCAGAGGGATTAAATACTTCTTCTTTAGTACCCTTTTCAAGAATAAAAAATTCCATTTCGGGGGCACAATAAAAAGTATATCCATGTTGTTCAGCCTTTTTGACAGCTTTTTGAAGAATGAAACGAGGATCTCCGCTATACCTCGTGCCATCTGGGTTATAAATATCACAAAAAACTCTCGCAACCTTCCGATTATCATTCCTCCATGGTATTATATAAAATGTAGATGGATCAGGTAATGCTACTTTATCAGATTCTTCGATCGCTCCATACCCAGTGATAGAACTTCCATCAAAACTTTCACCAATATCGAAGAAATCCTCAATCCGTTTACTATTAATTTCAAAACTTTTGATAATGCCATGGATGTCCGTAAATTGAAGGTATATGAATTTAATATCATTTTCCTTCACAGTTTCAATAACTCTGTCACATAAATCTTTCCTTTTTGGATTGTCTCTTTCAATCATAAATAATCAAATTCAAATATTTTTTTAATTTCAATATTATCAGATAGTACATAATTATATTTAAATCTGATTTTTTGATCACTTCCTAGAGGAAAAAGTTTATAAATGTTCAATAATAATTAAATAGAGTGATCGTTCATTTAATTTGGTGATTTTTGTCGCAATAAATAATGATCATCTGATTATTTTTGCATGTGTCTTATGAACGATTGCATACTTTTATAATAATTATATAATTATGTAGCATTATGACTGTGAATTCAAGTTTTAAAGAATTTTCTAAAATAGATATTAAAATTCTAAAGAAATTAAGTGAAGATAGTCGAATCTCACTTCGCCAAATAGCGAAAGATTTGGATAATAAATCACCTGTAACGATTAAAAGGCATGTAGAAGAGTTAGAAAATAAAGGTATTATTAAAAATTATGCTGTGAATATCGATTATGAAAAACTGGGATACGATATTATTGCTGTTATCGAATTAACGATTTCAAAAGGAAAAATGCTAGAAGTTGAACGTAGTATTGCAAAAAATCCAAATGTCTTTGCAGTTTACGATATTACTGGAGAATACGATGCTTTAATTCTCACGAGATTTAATAATCGAGAAGATCTAAGTAAAATGATAAAGGAAATTCATACTTCTCCTTATGTCGAGCGTACTAACACTCATATCGTCTTAAATATTATTAAAGAAAGTAGTTCATTTATAGAATTATTAGAAAAGGAAGGAAAAAAAAAGTAATATGTATTATTTCTCGAAAACAAATCTTTTTTTGATCTTTCTTAAATACATTATTTAGTTATTTTAAGAGATTTATGAATTTGTTTAGTTATTTAACTGTGTTTTATAATAATGTTTATTCTTGAAAACCAAAAATAACAATTTATTGTAATAATTTTCATAAATTTGAACCAATACCTATATGATTATTCAGTATTCAATTTCATAATTTACAAAAATGTTTAGATTTTGATCGATAAGTTTATAAATATGTATAGTTATTTAATCATAAAAGAATAGTGGGAAATCTTTCCCACAGATAATATAATTTATTGAAAAAAAAATGACCTTAAAACAATTTAGAACTCGATTTCAAGAGAAGTTAAAGATGATTGAAAATATTCCAAGAACATATGAGCAAATATGTTTAGAAAAGTTAAAAGAAATTGGAATTTCTTCAGCAGCAGAGTGGTCAGTGGCTATGGGGTATAGTAGCCCTAATGGACTTTCAAAAATAATAAAAAGAATTAAAGAAAAAATGCCGGAGAAACTAATAATCCACTATGATAAAAAGCCAAGAAAGTACGAAGCCCTATAAAGCAAAATAAAATGGGAGGTAAAAAATTGATGATAAAATGCGAGGAATGTGGAGAAGAATTTTCTTATGGAAGAAAAATTAGCTGCTGTAATTCCATTCATTTTGGTATGATATTTAGTGCCAGTAAAAAAGATCATAAATGGAATTGTAATCCCGATATAATAAATTATGAATCTTTTGAATTATACACAAAAGAAATCTTAGAAATGATTGTTGTTGATGATGAAGAACCTATTTATTATGATTGGAATTGCGAAACTTCTAAAAGATTTAAGCGTCAAAAAAATATGGAAATAAAAGGTTATGTTATACTCTATGAATAAACAATAAGGAGGTGTTTAAAAAAAGTCTGGTAATGATATAAAATTCAGAACTTGGGTGGATGGATTGACATTCAATTGTGCTGATAAAAGTATAAGTATGATTCCATAAAGAAAAGTTCAAACTCTACACCTTAGATAAATTTGTTTATTAATTTATTACCTCCAAGCTTCCTTCATCCACCCCTTACAGGACAGAGCAAGCAATTAGCCATTTGTTCACAACTCTTGCCATGGGAAGTAAAAAAAAATCCATGGCAAGAGCTCCACTTCACAATACTAAATCTTCTGCTGCAAAATTGTAAAGAAAATTCAAAATAAAGTTTTTTAAAAGGAAGGAAAGAAATTTATAAAAAAAATAATTTTTTTTTATTAGCAGAATGTACTATTTCATAAGTTTTTCCAATTGGTTTACGAAATCTTCATATTGCTTTATTCCTAATTTCCAGAAATCTTTTTTGGTGATATCTAATCCCACAATTTTACCAAGCTCCTCAGGCGAAACACTCCCTCCTGCAGCGAGAAGTTTCTTGAATTTTGGAACAAATTCTTTGCCCTCTTTTTTATAGGTTTGATATAAAGCATAAACGAATAATTGGGCATAAACATAGGGATAATTATAGAATCGAAAATTTGGAATATAATAATGTGGTTTCATGGTCCATTCCCAGTCCATCTCTTCAAACCATTCTACAGAGTCTCCATATATTTTATCTCTTCCCGCACACCAATATTTTGAAATCGTTTTTCCATCTAAATTCTCGCCTTTATCAATAGCTTTATATAAGTCTTGTTCAAACCAAACTCTTGCACTCACTTGAAAAGCAGCTTGTCCCGCATCATCTAGTATATTTCCCAATATTGCCATCTTTTCTTCTTTTGATTCTGCAGTTTCAAGAAGGAGATCTGTTAAGAGTAATTCCCCAAAAGTAGATGCGGTTTCTGCAACTGTGTAACCAGGATGAATGTTAATGTAAGTTTGTTTTTGAATGGCTAAATAATCATGGATAGCATGTCCAAGTTCATGAATAAGAGTAAAAATTTCATTTATTTCGCCGGTATACGTCATAAGAATAAAAGCAGACGTACCCTTAAACCATGAGGCACAATTTGCTCCATTTCTCTTACCCCTTCTAGGACTTGCATCGATATGATTTCGGTTGAACATATCTTCTACATAATTTACAAATCCATGATCAAATTTTTCATAAGCCTGAATTACAAGTTCTTTCGCTTTGTCCCATGAATAGTTTTTATGTTGAGCAATCGGAAGCGGAGCACGAACATCAGCACAGTTTAATTTTGGAAAACCTAAAATTTTCGTCTTGAGATTTAAATATTTACGATATACTCCTACACCTTCTTCAATTGCTTTCATTAAATTATCAATAATCTCCTGAGTTGTATCGTTTACAATAAGACTATCATGCATTGGGCTGTCATATTTCCGTCTTTTTGAATTATTAAGCCAATCTCCACAAACACTTCGTAGAGCTGAGGAAAATACATATTCTTCTTTGCCTAATAAACCATATATAGATTTATTCGCTGATATTCGTGTTGTTCTATCTGGGTGTCTAAGTAAAGCATTAACTTCTCCATATGATAATTCTTTTTCTTCGCCCTCAACATTTACTACTATTTTTCTTGTATTTAGCCATTTTGACTGTAGATTACTCCAAGCTCTAACTCCATATTGATCTTTTTCAAGGATTAATTGCTCTTCCACTTCCGATAAATAATGAGGATATGCTCTTTTAATTTTTTCTAATCTGTGTTTGTAATTAGAGAGAATTGGATCATCTATTATCTTACCATTTTTGTATACATATTTAGCAACTTCTAACTCTAGAAATGCTAAATCTTTAGCAATCTTGGTTGTAAAATCTTCAACTCGATTTTTCAACGTTTCACTTTCAGGAATAGTCATATTCCCACTATATAATCTATTTGAATAAAGTTCTATTTCATCAATATTAGCCATAAATTTTTCTTGTTTTTGGAATAATTCTAATAATTTTTGAGATGTGAAATCAGGGGTATTGATTTTCCCTTTATAATCCTTTATGAAATCAATAGCTTCTTTCGAAAGTCTATTCATATTTTCAGTGATTTTAGGGTCATCATAACCAGAATATATTTCTGTTAAATCCCACGCAATTTCTTCTTGTGTCATTATAATCAATTTATAAAAATATGATTTTATAGGATCTAATTTACATACCAATTAAAATCTATTAGAAAAAATTTAAAACTAGATATTATCAATATTATATGATTTACTCATATTCTATCGTACTGGGTGGTTTATTTGAAATATCGTACACAACACGATTTATTCCTTTAACTTCATTAGCAATTCTAGTTCCTATTCTTTCAAGGAGATCCCAATCTAGTTTCGTAAAATTAGCTGTCATCGCATCAGTTGATTCAACTATTCTTATAGAACAAATGTATTCATAGGTACGATAATCACCCATTATTCCAACAGTCTTCAAAGGAAGAAACACACAAAAAGCTTGCCAGATTTGGTCATAAATTCCTGCGTTTCTAATCTCTTCTATTAAAATTTCATCTGCACTTCTTAAAATCATTAATTTATCTTTATCAATTGGACCTACTATTCTTACTGCTAATCCAGGTCCAGGAAATGGATGACGATTTATAATATATTCTGGTAACCCTAATTTTAAACCAATCTTCCTAACTTCATCTTTATATAAATCCCTTAAGGGCTCTATTATCTTTAATTTCATATCATCTGGGAGGGTAAGGTTATGGTGAGATTTAATTTTGGCTGAAACTTTACTTGTAGCACTTGTTTCAACACGATCAGGATAAATAGTACCTTGTGCGAGATACTTGATATCTGGATGAGCTTTTTCTAATTCAATAGTTTTATTCTCAAAAACTCCTATAAATGTGTGCCCAATTATGCGACGTTTTTCTTCAGGATCTTCAACCTCTGCAAGCCTTTTTAGAAAAAGATCTTCTGCATCAACATAATGAAAATTTTTAAATTTTAATTTCTTTTTAAACGTTTCCTGAACTTCCTTTTCTTCATTCTTTCTTAACACACCATTATTGACAAATATGCAATGCAATCGATCACCTATTGCTTTTTGAAGAAGAACAGCAGTAACAGAAGAATCAACCCCGCCACTTAATCCCAAAATAACCCTATTATTAGGACCAATTTCTTTTCTTATCTCTTCAACTGTTCTATCAATCCATCCTTCCAATTTCCATTCTTTTTTACAACTAGCAATTTTATATAGGAAATTCTCCAATATTTTATTTCCGTTTGGAGTATTTGAGACTTCTGGATGGAATTGAAACCCATATAATAGCTTTTCTTGATTCCCATAAGCAGCTACAGGACAAGTTTCAGTTTTAGCATATGCTTTAAATCCTTTAACAATCTCGGTGATCTGGTCTCCGTGAGACATCCACACTATTTCTTCTTTTCCTAATGAATCAAATATTAAATCTGGCTCGATAATTATGAGATTAGTCCTTCCATATTCTTTAGCTTCTTTAGGTTCAATTTTACCTCCTAATAGATGCATAATTAAATGATGCCCATAACAAATCCCTAGAACTGGAATTTTATTTCTGGTAGTAAATTCAAAAAACTCATTCTTTAATTGTGGGCTATTTTTTTCATAAACACTTCCTGGACCACCAGATAGTATAATAGCTTTAGGATTTTTTTTTTTCAATTTTTCAATATCTACATCATAAGGTAAAATTTCAGAATATACTCCCAAATCTCGTATTCGGCGATTAATTAAATGTGTGTATTGTCCACCAAAATCTAATACAACTATAATGTCCATAATTACTAAATATTAAAGAGATTATGAGAATTGTTGCTAAAACTATATTAAATTATATTTAATAAATTGGAAATAATTTATTCTTAATATTTAAAAAGCTTTTTAGAAAATTAATTTTATCAATTAGTCAATTAGTTTTTTTCTAATTAGAGTTTTTTATTAAATGGACTTAGAACATTACATCACTTTCATTTATTTTCTATACTCAAATTGCAAGCGAAATGAGGGAATGAATTCCCGTTACTATTGTATATAAGAAAATATTTTTTTAGATTAAATTATACCTTCAATTAGAAAATGAGTTTTTATTTAAAATTAATCTGTGATTTATAATCAAAATTAAGATGGTTAATATTGCCTTATAAGATTTTGAAAAAAATTCAACTTGGAAATAGTGGTACATTATATGAGATGGATATATATGCTCCACTTATAGCAAAAAAAGCATTTGCAGGGAATTTTGTCTTAATTAGAATTAACGAAAGGGGAGAAAGAATACCTCTTACCATCGCTGATTATGATAGAGAAAAAGGTATTATTACACTTGTGATTCAAGTTGTAGGAAAATCTACATTATTACTTTCTCATCAAGATGAAGGTGATGAAATTTTAGATGTAGTCGGACCTTTAGGAAATAAGATACACGTAGAGAAATATGAACATCCAATAATTATAATTGGTGGTGGTGTGGGAATTGCTCCTTGTTATCCTCAAGCAAAAGAATTAAAGCAAGCGGGTAATAGAATCATCTCAATATTAGGGGCTCGAACTAAAGATCTTGTATTTTGGAGAGAAAAAATGGCTGAGGTTAGTGAAAGAGTAATTATTTGTACCAATGATGGAAGTGAAGGCGTAGAAGGATTTGTTACTAAACCTCTAAGAGAGATAATTAATAAAGATAAAATTAGCTTAGTAATAACAATCGGTCCCATGATAATGATGAAAAACGTTGCAGAACTAACAAGTGGTATTGAAGGTTTACCAAAGGTAAAAACATTTGTATCTTTAAATACTATAATGATAGACGGTACAGGAATGTGTGGGGGGTGTAGATTCCCGGCAAAAGACGGTGAAATCCATTTTGCTTGTGTTGAAGGTCCTGATGTTGATGGTCATATTGTGGATTTTGATATTTTGTTAAATAGAGAAAAAAGATTTGCCGAATTTGAAAAAAAATCCTATGATCTCTACAAAAAAGAATGTAAGAATTTAAAAATAGGATAAAAGAGGGATTATATAGTGAAAATACCAAGACAAAAAATGAGAGAACAGGATCCTACCAAAAGAATTCATAATTTTTCAGAAGTTGCTTTAGGTTTTACTGAAGAAATGGCAAAAACGGAAGTAGAAAGATGTCTACAATGTGGTGACCCTAAGTGTATAAATGGTTGCCCTGTCAATATTGATATCCCAAATTTTATCAGGTTAATTAAGGAAGATAATTTATTAGAAGCAATTCGCAGTATAAAGGATTATAACATTTTACCTGCGATATGTGGAAGAGTATGCCCTCAAGAAGTCCAGTGTGAAAAAGCTTGTATATTAAGTAAAAGGTGGGAACCTGTTGCGATTGGAGCACTTGAGAGATATGTCGCAGATTGGGAAAAAAGAAATGAATTGAAGGAGTGTCCAGATTGTGAGGCTCCAAATAACATAAAAGTAGCCGTAATCGGATCAGGTCCAGCAGGACTTACTTGCGCTGCTGATCTTGCCAGATTTGGATTTGATGTAACAATTTTTGAAGCGTTTCATAAAGGGGGTGGCGTTTTAGTTTATGGAATACCAGAATTTAGACTCCCTAAAGAGATTGTTGAGGATGAAATTGAGACTTTAAAAATGCTAGGGATTAAAATTGAATATAATAGGATCATTGGAAAGACTTTATTGATTGATGAATTGAAAGATATGGGCTATAAAGCATTCTTCATTGGTGTAGGTGCGGGATTACCCTCTATGAGGAAGATCTCAGGAATTAATCTAAATGGCGTTCTGACAGCGAATGAGTTTTTAACAAGAGCAAATTTAATGAAAGCATATAAATTTCCTGAATATGATACACCTATAAAAATAGGAAAACTCATTACTGTTATAGGAGGAGGTAATGTTGCTTTAGATTCTGCTCGTGTTGCAATAAGACTAGGCGCTGAAAAAGTTATTGTTGTCTATAGGCGAAGTGAAGCTGAAATGCCCGCAAGAAAAGAAGAATATCATCATGCCGTAGAGGAAGGAATTGAATTTCAATTTTTATCAAATCCTGTAAGATTTTTAGGAGACCATGATGGAGTTGTTAATAAAATTGAAGTTATTAAGATGAAATTAGGGGAACCTGATGCTTCTGGAAGACCAAGACCGATTCCAATCGAAAACTCAGAGTTTTTAATAAAATGTGATACTGTTATTATAGCAATTGGTGCAAATGCAAATCCAATTTTAACAAAGTCAATTCCAGAATTAAAATTAACTAAATGGGGTTATATTGAAGCTGATGAAAATGGAAAAACAAATTTAGAAGGAATCTTTGCTGGTGGAGATATTGTAACCGGTTCAGCAACTGTCATAAGTGCTATGGGTGCTGGAAGACAAGCAGCTAAAGCTATGAATGAATATTTAAGATCGAAATTTCTTTAAAACCATATAATCTGTTGCTTTAACGTAAAAACAAATTTAATGTGTGGGAAAGATCTGGGAAATCCTTCAAAGTAAACTTTAATTTTTATTGCTTTATTTAATTAATTATTCAATTTAATTAAATAGAAATATAAAATTTCTTCAGAAAATTTGTATTCGTTGATATTAAAATTGAACAAAATTCATTCCAGAGCAATATAAAAAAAGTGAAATTAAAATGAGTGAAATACTAGACCCCTTTAAAATATCTCAGAAACAACTTTCTGATGCTTGTAAATTAGCTAATTATGATAGTGAAATTTATACCGCTCTAAGTGAACCAGAAAGATTTGTTGAAATTAAACTTACAATGAAAATGGACGACGGCTCCTTAAAGACGTTCAAGGGTTTTCGATCTCAATACAACTCTGCGAGAGGTCCTATGAAAGGAGGAATAAGATGGCATCCTGAGGAAAGTGCTTCATTAGTGAAAGCTTTATCAGCTTGGATGACATGGAAAACAGCATGCGTAGATATCCCATTAGGTGGTGCGAAAGGAGGAATTATATGTAATCCTAAAGAAATGAGTAATCGGGAGATTGAAACCCTCGCAAGAAGTTATATTAGACAACTCGCTGATATTATCGGACCAACTATTGATGTTCCTGCCCCAGACGTTTATACTAATCCTCAAATAATGGCGTGGATGATGGATGAGTACGAAAAAATAGTACGTCATCATGCACCTTCCGTTATTACAGGAAAACCTTTACCATTGGGAGGAAGTGCAGGGCGTTCAATTGCCACAGCCAAAGGAGGCGTATTTACTGTCAGAGAGGCAGCAAAAGATATTGGTTTAGATTTAAATGGAGCAACAGCAGTAGTTCAAGGATATGGAAATGCTGGATCTTGGGCAGCAAAACTACTTAAGGATGATTATAATTGTAAAATAATAGCCGTTTCTGATTCTAGAGGAGGTATTTATGATAGAGATGGAATAGATCCTCACGTCGCAGCAGAATTTAAAGAAAAAACACGAACAGTTGTAGGTTTAAAAGGAACTAAAGAAATATCGAACGAAGAATTATTAGAATTAGAATGTGATATACTTGTCCCTGCTGCACTTGAAAATGTGATAACTAGAAAAAATGCTAACAATATAAACACAAAAATAATTGCTGAACTTGCCAATGGACCTACAACACCAGATGCAGACCAAACTCTATTTGAAAAAGGAGTACTTATTATTCCAGATTTTCTATGTAATGCAGGTGGAGTCACTGTATCCTATTTTGAAATGGTGCAAGGATATTATCGCTATTTCTGGACAGAGAAAGAGGTTTTTGAGGCATTAGATAGGGTTATGACAAGAGCTTATCGTTCTACAATTGAGCAATCTCAGAAATTCGATACCCATAATCGTATGGGTGCCTATATGATTTCTCTGGAGCGTGTATTGACAGCAATGCGCTTGAGAGGATGGATTTAAATTTTAAATCTTATAGTTAAAATTTCTTTTTTCTTTTTTTGTTATTAATTTTATCCAAAAATCGGTACTAAGATCAGTAGAAAAAGAATCGAAATTCCTAAATGAACTAGTGCAAAAGTAGCTCCCATTTTTAATAAACGTTTATAATTTAGGTTTTCTACACCTGAGTCTCTTGCTATTTTTAAAGTCATCATATCACAAGCTGCTCCCTGAGGTATAAAATTCCCACCTAAATTAATACCGATTATGAATGAAAAAAACAAAGGAACTGATGAGAAACCAGTATCAATTAAAGTCGTTATTATCGGTATAAAAATTAATGCAGTTGGCGTGTTGGCGACTACTCCTGAGATGAAGCTAATTATGATAAGTATAATAAACGATAAAAGAAAGGGATCTATGCTTCCAAAAGGAATTAAAGCAATTAAATCTTGAAAACCAGCTTCTAAAAGACACTTTATTACAACATATAAGCTGATAAAGAAAAAAATAATCTCCCATTCAATATCTTTTAATAGTTCACTCATAGGCTTTTTCGTATAATTTCTATTTACTAAAACTAGAATTAAGGCGGAAACTCCCGCTGTTAAATATAACAGGGGAAGAGCAGTAAATAAAATAATGGTTAATATTATGGCAATGCTATTGAAATAAAACATTTTTTTATTCTTTACCATAATATCAGTGTCTATTAAATCGATAACAAATTTCTTTTGACGATCCTCTATTTTTGGTTCTTTTCTTAAAATAAATCTATCTATTAAAAAAATTGTCATAAATAATAAAAAGAAAGAAAAAATCCAATAATATTGGATGAAATAAATAGTATTAAGATTAAATGCTGTAGATATTATAATATTTTCTCCACTCGAGAACGGAGTGATGATGCTTCCTATATTAATACACACAGTCATACCTAGGAGGTATGTGCCAGCTCTAATTTTTAGAAAATGGCAAAGTCTTATAACAATTGGTGCTAAAATCAAAACAACAATTATATCACTTATTATTGCCGCTAAAAGAGTTGTAATTGTGCAGAGAAGCCAGAAAAAAATTCTTTGCTCTCCCCTTGATAATTTAAAAAGTTTAACCGCCACAAATTCTAAAATATTTGAATCTTGGGCTATTTTTGTAATAATACTCATGCTTAATATAATGATAATTGCTTCCCATTCAATAGATAAAATGAATGTATCTATTGTTGTTCCTACAACCATAAATGTTATTGCAGCAGCAATAAAACAACATAATAGAGAAATTGCTACAAAATCTAAATTAGACTTTGAATAACTTAAAATAATAAAAAAAAACAAAACGAAAATGACAATGAGCAGTACAGTTTCTATCATTTTATGAAGTTAATTATTCGAAGTCAATTAATAAATTAAATAAACTTCGTTTAATAAATCTATTTAAATTAACTCCATTTTACTTTTAAAAGGAATACATTAAAATCTTCAATGGATTTACTGAATTCTCATTTATAGATCTTTGTAATAACAAATAGATTGAAATTAACTCATTTCATTAGAAAAAGTTGTAGTAAAAATGTAAATAAGTTCAAATCATTTAAGAAACTAAAGTTTGATAATAAATAATCGAAAACGTTCTCTTCAATGAAATATTTTAAACTGGGAAAATATCCCTCTTCTGTTTTAAGAATTTCTACAAGTTGTCTAATTAAATTTATAATTTGTTTTTCTACAAGATACATATCACTATTCATTGGATCTATACCAATGATATTGAATCCAACATTTTTTACAAATGAAATTTTACTTAGCTCAGGATTTTTTTGGACAATTTCTAGATTTGAATATTGTTTAAACATTTCTTCAATTCTATCATAAATTCGTTGCTTCTTCTTTTTAGGTAAATGACCTTCTATTACGTTAATGACTAAGTTTAATATTTGTTGAAAAATTCCTATGACATCAAAAAATTCAGCAACTGTAGTAATATGTTCTGCTTGTTTCCATTGAGTATAAAACTCATCAATTACATTCTCGAAAGGTTTATAGATCTCCACGTTTCCAGCCCACTTACTACCCCATTTATTTTTTTCATGGGCATATTGTAAGATAAAAGTTTGCCGTATCACATCTAATCGAGCTCTTAAAGTTTCCGCTGTAACCTCCTTAGAGTCTGCGCCTATAAATAAAAGGTTTGTCCCTTTATCCATTATGTATACCCATCTAAGACCACCCATTTCAATAGATTCTATTCCTTGTTTAAATTCTACAATAGTAAATTGGTTTAGCGCTGTCAATAATCCAGAAACAAGATCCTCATTTATAGGAAAATCCATGTATGGCTTGTAAACTAATGTGATTCCACTATCTGATTCCATAATCCAAATATTCATTTTTTAACCCTTGTTTTTCAAAGTACTCAATAAATGTTATGTATTTATCTTAATTAATCTCTAGTATATCGATACTATTATAAATCCTCTAAAGATTTAGATTTCACCCATTTCTCTAAATTTCGCAACATATCTGTTATCTTAGTTCTCAATGCGAGTTCTGCCGCTTTTCTTCCAATTAACCCAAGAAAATCACTACCCAATTTAAAACTATTTATGAATACTCCTATTTTCGATTTATTATTGGAAATTGCTTTTATCCGCATTCGACCTTCTAATTCTCTGACATCTTTATTGTTTCGAACATTCAATTCAATCAATCGTCCTTTCCCTTCTTCTTGCTCCCCATTATCTTGTAATACCAATTCGCCTTCCATTTCAATTTTAATATTAATGATTTCATCAATTATTTTAGTATATAATACGTTCGGGGATGTAAATTCCGCTTGCATTGATTTTGCAGGGTTTATCATTACCCAAAACTCTGGTTTAAAGATCGCTTTTATAAGCATATCTTTATTACAATTATCCAACTCCACGACTTTTGATATAATATTAGTTGACATGTTAAATCTAAATAAATATAATTTTCTTTAATAGGTAAAGTAATGAAAACTTATTTATCTTTTTGAGTTTTTAGTGTTTAGTTGGTTAGTAAGCCTCAGTCTTCCAAGATTTAATCATATAGGAATCATTATGAGTTTTTTTTCATCATAGGCTATTAATCATATAATTAAACTGATTCTTATAAAAATTATTTCCTATAAAGAATTAAGTAGATCGGAACAGTAAGCTTTTTTCAATATCGTTTTCTTCTTTACATTGGGGACAAATCCAGGTTGTATCATTTTTCTTAACAGAATTAATGCACTCATGGCAAATAGCAATATCACATATACAATAATGAGTGTTTTCCATATTATCTTCACAACTAGTGCCACAACTATAACAAATAGGAGGATTTCTTTCCGACATTTTCTTCTTTAATATAGGTTTATAATTATTCTTTATTATACTTTTAATTTTAAGTATTATAATATTTTAAATATTAAATAAAAATTTGTAAAGAATCATGGATAGAATAAAATCTGCCATTCGACTTTTAGCATTGTTTAGTATCTTTTTTATTTATAAAGCGATTATGGGAATAATCGAAAACAAGCCAAATGAAGTTATTTTATGGCCATTAATTACGATAGTTTATATCATCTCGCTTGTTATCCTATATTTTGTTGCTAAAAGGTGGGAAGGACAGCAAAAAATGTAAACGTTATTTCTTTTTCTTTAGAAAATCCGGAATCATTCCATCAATTCCGAGATTTTTAAGAATTGTATCTCTAATATTCATCTGAATTGTTAAATCTGACATCCTATTCATGGCATCCTCTAATGCTTTTGAAAATGTTTCACTTGCTTCTCGAATTGTTTCAGAAGTTAATTTTAAGGATTCTCTAATAGCTAAATTGGTTTCGTGCAATTCTTCCGTTAATCGGTCCATACTGGTTCGCATTTCAGAAAGTTCTTCTTTTAACTCTTTTATTCCAGCCATTTTTACCCAAAATTCACGTTATTAAGCTAAATAAAAATCTAACCTTTATTAAAATAATGAAAACTAGCTTATTTCGAAATTAAACAGAAAAATAAAAAAAATGATAATTTTATATTAGAGAAGGTTGGCAAAGATTTTGTTTTTAAAAATTTATGGTAAATTTGGTTTAAATCTATAACAAAAACATATTTATTTACTCATTTGTTTTTTTATCTAAAAAATGCATAATATTGTTAAAACTATGTCAGAATGGAAAAATAATCTGGATAATGAAATCTCCGGTTCATACAATGATGATACTCACTGTACTGGTTGAGGCATTATTGATGGCGTTATAGCATGCATAAAAGGTATAAAAAAACGACGACAACGAAAAAAACAAGCAAAAATTAAATAATAAAATCTCAGGAACTAGATCATAAAAAGCTAGGATCTATTCTTACGAATTCCGCGAAGAATTCGAGATTAAAACAAAAAATTTCATTCTCTTTTATTGGAAATTAAGATTTCTACGTAAGTGATTATAAAAAATTATTACTCGCAATTGAGTTTTTATTTTTTATAAACGCCACTTTAATATCTCATATTTATTTTGAGACACTTAGAAGATAGGTGATTATAAAATAATGGAAGATCAAGAAGACTATTTGGATCTTGAGTTTGATGATGATTGCTATAGTACTAGTTGAGGAATGCTTAATATGTGGTATCGAAGAGCACAAAAACTGCGAAAACTAAGAGAAACAGAAGCAAATAAAAAATAATCAATAATTCTCAAAAAATTAAATCATAAAATGTTAGGATTTAATTGTGAATTCCGCAAGAATTCTGAGATATAATTAATAGATTTTTATTTTCAATTATTTAAGAAACCTTAGCTCATATAAAGACAATAATTGAAGAAATAAGGTTAAGACAAGTTTTCTTATTAATTATTTTTTCTATTTATGTATTTCATTGGTCTACCAACCCCAATATAATAGATATTATTAGGTATCTCTTCATATTCATAAGTATTATGGCAATCTACAATAACTTTAAGATCCTTACATTCCCTAAGAAAATCTTTAAAATTTTGTGATTTAAATTCATTATGGTCTGTATGAATAATAATTATGGAGTAGACTCTTTTTATAAATTCATAATTCTTTTCTATTTTAAAACCTAGTATTTCTTCTTCTTTATAATAAGGATCATATATACCTAAAATCGCATTGTTTTTTTGTAATTCACTTAAGATAGGTATAACACTAGAAATTTGAACATCTTTTACGTTAGCTTTATAGCTAATGCCTAATATTGCTATTTTAGTATTTGCTATAGGTTTATTGATTTTATTAAGACCCTCAAAAATCAATTCAATAATGTGAAATGGTTGACTTTGATTTACTTCAGTAGCAACTCTTAATAGATTTGGTGTAAATGATACTTTATATCCTTCATCAATAAGATAATATGGATTGCTTGGGAGACATGGACCACCCACACCTGGTCCAGGATAGTGTGTTAGAAAATTATACTTTGTAGCTGCGCCTTTTAACACTTCCATGTAATCAATATCAAATTTTCTCATTAATTGACTAATTTCATTTGCAAACGCTATATTAACAACTCTAAAAATATTTTCTATCAGCTTTACTGAATTTGCTGTTCGGGGATTGCTTACTTCAAATATGTTTACTTTAAATGCAGTTTTATAAAAATAGGATACAATATTTCGTGCATAATTATTACTTGCTCCTACTATTCGAGGTATTGAGTTTAGATTTTTTATTATATTTCCTGGATTCGCTCTTTCTGGACAAGATGCTACCCAGAAGTCTTTATTAATTTTTAATTCAGAGACTTTTTCAATTAAGGGGATAGCAATTTTTTCAACATAATTTGGTCCAACAGTTGATTCGAAAATAACGATTTTTTTTGCCAATTTTTCTTTTAATTGCCCAATTTCCTTAAGAACTTCATTAATAACACTATAGTCTGGAACTTTTTGTTCTGTTATGGCTGTAGGAATGCAAAGGATTATTAAATTCGATTGTGAGGTATAATTTCTAAAATTTGTAGTTGCTTTTAGTTTTCTATTTATTATCACTTTTTTAAGCAGACTTTCAAGTTCAGGTTCATCTATAATATAAGTAATTGGAGGATCTCCTCCTCCTGCATTAACTTTTTCAACTAAGCTTAAATCAGTATCTATACCATATGTTTTGAATCCTTCATTTGAAATCATTAATGCTGTAGGTAATCCAATACGACCTATTCCCACAACACTTACAATAAGATCTCTTTTTTCTATTAATTTTTCCCAATCTTCCATAAGTTTTTACACATTTTTTTATATTTTTAGATTTGATTAGCGAATAAATTTTTCAACAATTGTTCCAGGTGGAACAATAGTCATTTTCACGTCTTAGATTATACTTTTAGTATTTAAACTGATAAGGTTTTAAATAACTCATTATTGAAAAAAGTTTATGAAAAAGAAAAAAAGAAAAAATGAAAAGATTAGGGTTTTTTCTTCTTATAAGATGTACCTTTTACACCCTTATATACTCCTGCAATGATAGCTCCCGCAATGAATCCCCCCACGTGGGCGAAATGAGCTGTCGAACCAAGACTAAAGGGATCCATTAGTGAATAAATAGCATAGGTTAATTCAGCTATAAAATATGTAACTATAAAATAACCGGCACTTACTTTTCTCATTGATGTACCTGTGGCGGATGGTAGATAAAATTTATTCTCATAATAAAGAATTAGATAAACACCCATCAAACCGAATATTGCTCCAGAAGCTCCTAAGGAAGGAATAGTTGTTAAAAATGGCCAAATTAGCGTACTTAAAGCGTGAAGTAAACTACCACATATCCCTGAAATAATATAGGTAATCAAATACAAGACATGACCCATAGCATGTTCACAATTATCAGTTATTATAATGAAAAACCACATATTCATGATTATATGGACAATATCTCCATGCATAAACATCGAAGTAAATAACGTCCACCAATTTATGCCTGCAAAGAAATCCGCAGGAACAAACGCAGCTTCGATGTGCATTTGACCAGTAAGATCTAGCATTTGCCAAATAAATACGATTATATTAGCTAATAATATGATTACAGAAAGGTATTGCTTAAAGAAAGGAATTTTATCGGATTCTGCTTCATATACCATTTTAAATAACTCTTTTTTGTATTTGAAATAAAATTTTAATTAGGTGAAGATAATTTGCTCAAATAATATAAAAATTTTTAGATTAAATTATAAAATGAGATATTTATACAATTAAACTCAACAAAAAAATGATAAAAAGAAAAACTAAATGTTTAATGATTATTATTCCCTAAAATCTCTTTTATTCTGTTTAAAAGTTCCTTACCTGAGAAAGGTTTAGTGATATAGGCATCAGCGCCAAGTTTTTTTCCCTTTTGAACATCTTCATTAAAACTTTTAACAGTAAATAGAACTACAAGAATCTCCTTGTACTTCTCATTATTTTTGACCTCTTCCAACACGGAATATCCGCTTCGGCCTGGCATCATTATGTCAAGGAGTATTAGGGCTATTTTATCATAACTTTCCTCAATGATTTTCATAGCCTCTTTCGCATTGCTGCTTGTAATTGTATCAAAATCCCCCAATTTTAAAAACTTCTCAGTAAGATTCACAATATCAGGTTCGTCATCAACTATGAGGATGGTATTCTTTCCCGCCATAAGCAAATCCCATATCCTATTTTTTGTCTTAATATGATAATTAATTTTTTTTATGATATATTGAGTTTAGTTATTTATATATTTAAATTATTTTTACATTTGTGATCATCATTGGTAAGAAAAAAACAACTCCCTATATTTCCAGATGATTATATTGAAGATAAAGCGGTAGAATATAATAGATCAAAATGGATGGAGCGGAATCAAAAACGAACTACGTCGTTAACTATTCAATATCTTTTCGATGAAAAATTAAATAACAAGAACGGTACTGGAATTAAATTGGGAGATTCATTTTTAATTTTAGACTTAGGATGTGGAACGGGCTATTCTTCAGAAATATTAATTCAAAATGGATTTAAAGTAGTTGGTATTGATATTCTATATGATATGTTATCCAAGGCTAGAGAAAAGAAAAAGTCTTCTAAGGATTTAAAAACTTTAGAATTAATCTTAGCAGATATTAATTTTTTACCTATCAGGGTCAATTCAGTTGATCATATAATCTCAATATCATCCTATAATTTTATAACACATAAAATTGAAAATTTTGGCGAAAATGTTAAACTTCTAAATGACACAGGTAAATATATAAACAAAATTTTAAAACAAAATGGAAGAGTTGTAATAGAATTTTATCCTCAGGATGATAATGAATTAAAAATATTTAACAAATCATTTATTAATAATGGATTTGAAGGATTTATGGTGAAAAATAATCCAAACCAAAAATCTGGCCAAACTTTTTTATTACTAAAGAAAAAGATGTAAATATGGGAACTTGTAAGTTTTGTGGAAAAACTGAAAGAGTAATTTCAGAAGTTTTGCAAGTTTGTAGGAATTGTATTTTGGAAGGAGATTGGAGTAAAATTAAGCCCCATGTATTAAATGTTCACACAGAAGTCCGCAAGCTTGTAGAATTACCAGAAAAACCTCCTAAGGCAGAAAGACCAAATATCAAATTAAAATGTAATTTATGTATAAATGAATGTGCTCTATCTGATAATGATATTAGCTATTGTGGGTTGAGAAATATTCAACTAAGAAAGTTAGGGCAATTACCATATCCATCAAAATCGAAGGGCTATATCCATGGGTATATAGATCCTAATCCAACTAACTGCTGCAATGGCTGGTTTTGTCCAGCCGGAACTTCATTTGGGTATCCTGAATTTTCAAATTACGAAGGTCCTGAATTTGGCACATATAGTTATGCTGCTTTTTTGTATGGATGCACATTTAATTGTCTATTTTGCCAAAATGCGTCTCACAAGCTCTTTTCAAAAAAAAATTTATTTGATATTGATACATTAGCTAATCAAATTGTTAAAAATAAGAAAATCACATGTTTATGTTATTTTGGAGGTACCCCAGAAGCTCAATTACCATTTTCGATTAATTTGGCTGAGAAAATTCTTGAAAAAATTAAGGATGAAAAAAGGTTTATGAGGATATGTTGGGAGTGGAATGGCTCCGGAAATAGGGATTGGATTGAAAAATGCATGCAAATTGCGATTAAAACAGGAGGAAATATCAAATTCGATTTAAAAACATTTAATGAAAAACTTAATCTTGCTTTATGTGGTGTAAGCAACAGAAGAACATTAAAAAACTTTAAATTTCTCGCGGAGAATTATTTTGGAACAAGGAAAGGCTTATTTGAGATGAGCGCGTGCACATTAATGGTTCCGGGATATACAAACCATGAAGAAGTAGAGCAGATTGCCGAATTTGTTAGCTCGATAAATATTGAAATACCTTATAGCCTTTTAGTGTTTCACGGAGATTATCAAATGCGGGATTTAGGGATTACTCCCCGAAAACAAGCTTTAAAATGTTTGGATGTTGCTAAAAAATATTTAAAACATGTACATTTAGGGAACAAGTTTTTATTAGGATTTTCTTAGATTAGATAAAAAAATTTATTTACGAGTAATAATTATAAAAACCATAAATTTGAAGGAAGAACCACAAATTTTAAATATAATTTCGATTGGTGAATAAAACATACAAAAAGCACGCATACGGTTGTCATCTACGCAATTAGAAGCACTTAAATCCGTATGCCAGCAAATCGAAAGAGTATGCAGTAGTCAGGGAATCAGAAAGAATGGGCCTATTCCTCTTCCCACAAAAAGATTACGGGTTCCTGTAATGAAAGCGCCTAGTGGCCAAGGAACTTCCACCTGGGCCAAATTTGAGATGCGTATTCATAAAAGACTATTTGAAATTATCGCAAATGAACGTAGCATGCATCTCATTATGAAAATTCAGATTCCTGAATCAGTACTCGTAGAAATTGAATTAATGTAATTTGAATTGATTTTTACTATAAAACAGTTTTTTTAAGATTATAATTCATCCAGTTTAATCTGAGTGGGCTCATTAGCTAATTTTACTTTTTTATCAACTTCAATTTTATCAACATAATAAATAGTTCCGAGAATTTCTGAACCTTTACCTATTGTTACATCTTTGCCTTTAATATCTCCCTTAACATGCGTTCTGATAACATCTACCTTATTCTTAGCAAGTATACTTCCATGAATTTTGTAATGTTGCCTCTTTCGTATGTTTTCAGAAACACCAAAAAGAACTTCTTCACCTACTACGTTACCTTCAATATAGGTTGATCCATCAATCCTAATGCTCTTCTCAGAAGAAAGGTTCCCATTTATATCTGAAGAGCCAGAAAGTTGAATTCCTTGTTCACCTCTTACAAAATGTCCTACTTTAAAAGAACCTGAAGCAATTAAAGAACCTTGGATATTAACAAGATTACCTATTTGAGTTGAACCTGAAAAATCAGCACTTTCATCACCATAAAGAAATCCAGCAATGTTGAATGAACCTGAACTACTTATTTCCCCATGAGAAGTGAAATTACCAGATCCTGTTACAGTTCCCGTTGATGTAAGTCCATTACATTCTAAATCTCCATTTATTTTTCCTGAACCTGAGATTCGTATAGATTTATTTGTTTTTCCACCAGAAATTTTAGCAGATCCCATAGCACTTATATGTTCGTCGAATTCTTGTAAATCTCCTGAGCTGCTTATAATAACTCTCTTCTCAATTTTTTCATTGGATTTATTATTTTTCTTTTCCATTTTAATTCACAAGAAAAAAAATTGATTTACGGTTATATAAAATCAAATTTAATAAAACTTTTACTTATTTCCTAAATTTTTTAAAAAAAATAAATGAGAGGTTTAATTAATTAGATTTAAATCAATAAATTAATATAATTTTATTAGTCAATCAAAAGATTGCTTAATAAAATAACTCATAAGTGTATTAAATTGGCGGATTTTCATATAAAAACCTTTTATGGGCAAAAGACGAGTCTCAGAGTGACAAGTCCTTCAAAACAAGTTCCATACATTTTCTTAAGTTGTATAAATAGAAAAGACAATGGTTCTTGGGAGAAGCCATCGGAAGGTGAGGGAAAGACAGTAAGGTTATCAATTGAAGAAATTATATGTATTTTAGAAGTCCTTAACAGAAGGAGTGCGAACTGGAGAGGTTATCATGTTTTCAAAGAACGTAAAACAGAGATTTACGTAGGTTGGGAAGATGAATCTCGTCAAGTTTTACAGGTGAAAATAGGAGAATATAGAAAAAAACTTCGATATCCAAATTTAAATTTTTTAACATTAATACTGCGTCATATCCTAAGTGAAAAAATTGAGCATGCTACAAGTGGCACCTTTGAAGCCAAAACTATAGAAAAAGAAGAGGTTGACGAAGAAGTTGAATATGGTGTTTTTTCGGAACATATAACCGCGAGAGATGGGCTGCATATAGTTGAAACTACAGAATTTAGCGCCTCGAGAGATCATATTGAAATTAAAGCTAAAATTAAAGTAGAAAGCCCTAAGGCTTTGTTAATTACTTTAGATTCTGGAGAGGAATTTTGGATACCAAAAAGTACTATACATAGTGAATATAGTGTGAAAGAAAAAGATAAATCTCAGGAATTTATTGTAGATAAATGGATTATTGAAAAACATAAAATTCTAAAATGACTGATTCTAGTGAAAATCTGAAGTATTATCAGCGCCCTATATTTTTAAACCTTTTTTTGTTAGCTATAAACGTTTCTTTATTCATTCTAAAATTAATCTTTTCAATAATAACAAATAGTATAGCACTTCAAGCAGATGCTTTTGATAACCTTACGGATATAGTAATGGTATTTGCTGCTTTAATAGGGATCATTTATTCTAGAAAAAAACCAAATGAAAAATTTCCTTATGGTTATTATAAAATTGAAAATATTATCAGCTTGATTATTTCATTTTTTATTTTCTATACGGCCTATAATATTTTTTCGCTATCTATTAAAGATATTTCAGATTTTATTTCAGGCAGTACAAAAATTATTAATATTTCTAATTCAATTTTTATCTTTTTAGTTATTTCTTTCTTAATATCTTTATTACTAACTTTGTATTTAAAGATAATAGGAAAGAAAACGAAATCTCCAATCATTGAATCAGAAGCAAGCGAAAAATTATATGATAACTATATATCTTTATCAGTTTTAGTGGGATTTATCGGCATCAGTTTTAATTTATATCTTTTAGATTCAATAATTGGATTATTCATTGCTCTTTTTATAATTAAAGGAGGATATGATATTTTTCTGAACTCAACGAAGACCTTGCTAGATGCCGTTATAGATTTTGATAAAAGGACTGAACTTAATAATCTAATAGAATCGTTTCCAAAAATTAAAAAAATAGAGAGTTTAGAGATAAGATCTTATGGAAGGTATGTATTTTTAGAAGTAATTATCGATTTAAATAAAGATCTTTCATTAGCTAAAATTCAAATCTTAAAAAATCTTGTAATTACCAAAATAAAAGAGGATTTCCCTCAAATCTTCAAAGTAATAATTTTAACTCAAACTCAAGAGAAACCTATAACGAAAGTGGCTGTCCCGTTAAGAGATAATAATGGCCTAAATTCAAAAATTTCTGATCATTTTGGAGAATCTCCCTTTTTTGCTTTATTTGAAATTGAAGAAGGTGAAAACGAAAGAACGTTATTGAATTATAATATAATTACTAACAAATTTATTAAAGAAGAAAAGAGAAAGGGAATTTTAATCTCAGATTGGCTAACTTTAAATAAAATCGATAAAATTTATTTAAAGAAAGACTTGAAAATAGGACCTAAATTGATCTTTGAAAAAGCTCTTATTCTAATGGAAACAACACAACTAGATAAATTAAACGAAATTATAAACCTTGAACTAACAATTATAAAATCTCCATAAAAATTAATTAGTTATTTAGATTTCTTCTTATAATTACATTTCACTCTGATTTCAATGGATCTAGATATTAACTTCTTAAAGCAGATTGCAATTAATGTATTTGATATTGTAAATCCTCTTTTAGGCACAAAAGAAGTCGCTAAAAAGACTAAAAGAGGCGCGGGGGGAGATTTGTCAATGGAAATTGACTTAATTGCTGAAAAGGTAATAATTGATTCTTTAGAAAAAGCAGATGCTAATTTATTATTAATAAGTGAAGAATTAGGAGAAAAATACATAGGAGATACAGAAAAAGCTAAAAATAATCAGAATATTTTAATTGTTGATCCTTTAGATGGTTCAAACAATGCTGTCAGAGGGATACCTTATTGTTCTGTCTCAATAGCTTATGCTATTGGAAACAGGATAATAGACATCAGTAAAGCAGTGGTACTTAATTTGAATACAAAAGATATATATTGGGCGGAAAAAGGGAAAGGTGCTTATTTTAACGATAAAAAAATTCATGTTTCTGATTTGGATATTTCTCAAAAATGCTTTTTTGAACTTAATCTTCCAATGAAAAATTTAATGAAGAATTTACAAAAATTAAGTCCATTAATAAGAAGATTTTATAGAATTAGAATATTAGGAAGTAGTGCGTTAACTTTATGCCAAATAGCACGCGGAAGCATGGAAGCTTTCATCAATTTGAGACCTAGCAATAGACTAGTAGATGTAGCCGCAGGGATGCTAATTTTAAAAGAAGCTGGTGGTAAAATTTTTTCTTTAGATGGAACTGAAATTGAGAAAGAATTATCAATAAGAGTAAAATTCCCATTTATTGCCTGTAATACTAAGTTAGAGCCTTTCCTAAAAGAAGAATTTATCAAAAAAAGGAATCAATAGTATTATTTTCTCAACTAAGTTTAAATAAAAAAAAAAGATATATAGAATGGAGGAATATTGGTTTAGGTGTGGTCATTCGAGAAGCCATTTATCTAAACTTTTTCCTCCTTTTTCTATATTTTAATTTTAAGATTCATATTTCAAATTATAATTTATTATAATACGGGTAATAGATGTTTGATGGATTTTACAAGGTTAAAAAGAGAGTTTTTCGAAAGAGATACCATGATTGTTGCGACTGATTTACTAGGAAAATATATAATAAGAGAGACATCGAAGGGTAAAATAATCGGAAAAATTGTAGAAGTTGAGGCTTATCTTGGACCAAAAGATAAAGCAAGTCATTCATATAATTATAAAAAAACTGATAGAACAAAAACCATGTATATGAAACCAGGAACTCTCTATATTTATCTAATTTATGGATTATACTTCTGTCTGAATGTTATAACTGAGTCAGAGGGTATGCCTTGTGCTGTATTAATTCGACAGTTATTTCCTATTGATGGAATTGAATTGATGATTGAAAATCGAAATGTTAAAATTGGAAAGAATTTTCGAAATTTGACTGATGGCCCCGGAAAGTTATGTATGGCTTTAAATATAACAAAAAATCAATTTAATGGAATAGATTCTTGTTCTCATAACTCAAAATTATTTTTCACTAAAGGTGAAATTATTAAAAAGGATAATATTATCGCGAGCAAAAGAATCGGTATTGACTATGCCGAAGAAGATAAGGATCGGTTGTTAAGATTTACATTAAAATCTCAAAGACCGTAAATTAAGCTCTAAAATACCATCTTTTAATTATTTTTAAAAAAAATTTGAATCTAATATAGGAGTTTTCCCTTTTTTCCTATTACAAATTTAACATTAATGGATAAATTTATATATCTGGATTTTTCCTTTTTATATGTAAATTAGGGTTAAAGGTTAAGTTGAGGTGGTATTATCGTTAAGGACGCTTTAAAATTTTTTCAGGCCTACATAAAAGAAATGATAGATGTTGGTGGAAAAAATTTACCAAAAGCTATATCTTCAAAATCTGGAGCAAAATTAGGTAAATTATATAAAAAAAGAGGATTAACTCCAGATATTGGGATAACTTTAAAGCAATTATATTCTGCATTAAAGGCAAAAACAATGATAAAGCAATTAAATGAAAATACATATGATGTAGTTGTCAAACATGCTAAAAGATTTTGCCCAATTGGAGGGTCTCACAATCCAGATCGAGCATCAATTTTTCAAGAAAATATATGCATTCCATATACAAAAGGATTCCTAAATGAGATTTTTCCCCAATATATGTTTGAAGAAGAGATTTTAAACTGTATTCCCCTTAATAATCATAAAACTTGTCATTACATTTTAAAAGTCTCAAAAAAGAATACTGCTGGTTAATGATTTATCTTTTTTCTAAATTATTGTCAAATAAATAATTCTAATAATAATTCTTAAATACTTTAAGATTGACAATTAACTATATTTTTCGTAATTTTTCAATTATCTTTCTCATCATCAAAATGTCAAAGAATAGAGATGCTTTAAAATTTTTTCAATCATATATTAAAGAAATGATTGATGTGGGCGGTGCTAATCTCCCTAAATCGATTTCTGCCAGTTTAGGGGCAAAACTAGGTAAATTATTACAAAAGAAAGGAGTTACCGGATTAGAAAATAGTTTAAAAAGAATTTATAATGTTCTAAATGCTAAAACAAGCATAAAAGCCATAGATGATAATACATTAGAAATTTCACTTAAATATTCAAAACGATTTTGCCCTATTGGTGGTAAGTACAATCCTGATAAATCGGAACTTATTCAAAATACAATTTGTATTCCATATACAGTAGCAATATTAAACTCTTCTCATCCTGAATTTAGATATTCTGTTGAAATTAAGGAGTGTATTCTTAATTCTAATAATAAGTTTTGTAGATATGTATTAGTAAAAGAACCAAAAAATGCAAGTAATAGTAAGGAATAATCAAGATTAATAGTTAAAAAATCCTGAATCTCGATATCAATCCTACTATTATGACCATAAGATCTCATGCCCCTCCACACCCTTACCATAAAGCGTAAATATCTATAGTTACGGATGCTTCCTCCCGGACCTGTCCGGTTTTCTAATTATGAGCTTATACCTTTCCTACAAAAGGTACTGCTCTGATACCTACCATTATGGGGAGCGCTTCGACGGAACATAAGATTGGATAATATATTCATGAAACCTGAATTCAGGCAATTTCCGCTAGAGACCGTTTTACGGTTCATCCAGTTTAGGATTGCAGAACTGGCCTAATGTTCCAAATATAATAATTTATTTTAAAATTTAAAATTTACATTTTCAAAAAAAAGTTGAAGTTTTGTAAATCCTCAGTTAACTAACAAAACCTTGAGTTACTTCTTCGAAATTAATTCCTTTTTAATCTCTTTTCTTCTAATGATTGATAGAAATTCTTTTGTATCAGGAAAAACGTAGATAAGGTCTTCGCCATCATCCTCTATTGTAATCTCTTTATAAAACTTCCCTTTAACTTTAGTATTTAAATCATTTAAAATCATGAATTAAAAGTATGTTATTAGAATTCAAAAAAACGTATAGCATGGTGATAATATGGAGATGACCATAAAATAAGGAATTAAAAAATCAGTATTATTCATTAATAAGTAAATTATCTAAAAATGATCTTACTTTGTTATTGGCAGATTTTCCATGATTGAATAAACCATTTAGATATCCATTTAGAAAAACTTTGATTTCCGAGTTAAGATCTTTAATATCGATGTAATTGTATTTTGTTTTTAATTTCTTTCCATCAACTACCGGTTTAATGTGTTTTTCAATTAAATTCAATGTAAAATTCACTACCGCAGTATTGACTTTTTCTTTATCACCAGAAGATAACTCATAGTTCCCTTGAATAGTTTGTTTTCTTATTTCGTTTAAATCTAATAATAAATTCTCTAAATCTGGTAATAATTTTAACATTTTTATTTTTATTGGTAAATTTTTATTATCATTATTCGGAAGTTGAGCATCGCAATATGACTCCAAATTTGCGTAAAATCGCACTAAAAGTTTAAATGTATCTTCAATTTCATACATATTTTCCCAAATGTTAAGATCTACACCTTTGAGAGATTTTTTAATATTAGCTTTAACTTTTTCAGAAACTCCAGATAAATATTGTGAATAATCCTCAAATGGAAACCCAAAGTAGTAATTATTATATTTTTCTTTAATCTCTTTAGTTGCAATGGTGGTGGGTGATTGAATCTTTTCTTTCTTAACGATTTCCTTAACAAATTTCATAATATAATTACAATTTGGACAATAGGTAATCCAAGAACCGAGAATTACTTCGGATGGTTTAACACCACTAGAACTTATATACCCATTAAATCCTGATAATAATTTTCCATCAGAAGAAAAAGTAGCTTCCTCTGGGTAAAAAGTTCTTGGAATGAATTTAGTATTGCATAATGGGCATTTTAGCTTTTCTTTTTTATTCATGACACTATAAAATATATTTTTAATTATCCTATAATTGATTGTACAATATCACATATGTTAGTATAATTTTTACTATAAATACGAGAATAATATCTAGACCATATTCCTTAGAATTAATCTAAACCTAAAAGTACTAAAAAAATTGAACATTCACATTTAACACATAATAAGCATTATAATTAAATGAAAAAACTAATCTATATTAGTTAAATCAAATTCTTAAGTTAATTAGAAATACAAATTGGGAAATTTAAAAATGTCAGATAATATTGTGTTTATGGATGCTGAAACCCTTGAAAATTTTATGAGAGATGTTTTCATCGGATTAGGTGTTCCAAAAAAAGATGCTCAAATTATTGCGGATGTATTGATTACGTCAGATTTGAGAGGTATAGAATCGCATGGTATTCAGAGATGCAAAATGTATTATGATCGGATAAAGAAAGGGATTTATGAAGCAGAAACGAAAATTAATGTCATAAAAGAGGGTCCTACCACAGCATTATTGGATGGAAATTGCGGTATGGGGCATGTTATTGCTTATAAAGCAATGAAAATGGCAATTGAAAAAGCAAAAAAATTTGGCTTAGGAGCAGTAGCAGTAAAAAATTCCACCCATTTTGGCATTGCAGGATATTATTCGCTTATGGCAATAAAAGAGGGTATGATTGGGATAACTGTCACTAATGCAAGACCATCTATTCCACCTACTTTTGGATGTGAGCCGATGTTAGGAACAAATCCTTTAACAGTTGGAGCCCCAACTGATGACGAATTTCCTTTCCTTATAGATTGTGCTACCTCAATAATTCAACGAGGAAAAGTTGAAGTTAATGCCCGAATTAACAAACCTCTTCCAGAAAATACTGTAATTGATGATAAAGGCGAAACCATGACTGATGCAAATAAAGTCTTGGATAAAATGTTA
Organism: Promethearchaeia archaeon; assembly: GCA_029856145.1. GTDB lineage: Archaea > Asgardarchaeota > Lokiarchaeia > Sigyniarchaeales > SOKP01 > Loki-b32. The sequence continues at coordinate 10,756 of JAHQWK010000023.1, read as the reverse complement.
GAAAGAAGAGCCGCATTGCTACCATTAGGAGGAAAAGGTGAAGATACGGCAGGGTACAAAGGATATGGATATGCAACAGTAGTAGAACTGCTTTCAGCAGCATTACAAGAGGGTATTTACTTAAGAGACACACTTGGGATAGTAGAAAATGATCAAAAGAGATTAAAAGTTGGACATTTTTTCTTAGCGATTAATACTGAGAGTTTTATAGGTTTAAATTCATTTAAGAAAACTGCTGGTAATATAATGAAGGATTTGAGAGGTTCAAGAAAAATTCCGAGTATTGACCGTATTTACACTGCTGGAGAAAAAGAGTCTATTGCTGAGAATAACATAAAAATTAATGGTGTTCCTATTAATAAAAGTCTACAAAATGATATCAAAATCATGCAAACAGAACTTGGACTTGATAAATATAAATTTCCTTTCACCTAAAAGTATTCTCAAGTTTTTAACAAGATTTATATACGTTTTCGGATGACATTTAAAATATCTATATAAAAACTACTTTGAGGATGACAGAAATCATTTAATTTTAAGGTCTTATTTAGTTGTAGATTGCTTTTGAATAATTTAAATTTTTAGTTCAATTTAAAAGAATTAAAATATATCAATAATTATGGAATTATCAAAAAAGGGACGCTATAAATTAATAATACTCATATGTTTTACTTTAGCTATTATTGGGGTTGCTGTTTTATACATTATTAATTGGTCACTTATTATTCAAGCCTTTCAAGTCTATGAAGGCGCATTTGAAGTCCTACTGGTAATATCCATTAGAATAATAATCTTAGCTATCACTGTTTTTTATTTATTTAATAAATGGTTTAAACAAGAAGCACAATATTTATCAGATATCCCATTTTTATTAGGATTGTTCTTCCTTATTCTCCTTTTTGGAAAGGTGATTGATTTACTTTGGGATCTTACTTTTTTCACATTTAGTAATGATATTGTTTTATTATTTCTAAAATTCAGATTTTTTATAATTATATTCGAAGTAGCACCTTTAATTTACCTCGGTTTTGAAATTATCTTTTTTAGATTAGAAGATAAGTATCAAAAATTAAAAAATAAGGATTATATGAATAAATTGCGAGCTATAATAATACTAATTATTGTGGGTATTGAATCTATAGTAGTTATTATAGCTCCAAATAATACAACTATGGGTATGATTCTACCTGCTATTGTTATCCCATCATTAATTGGAATTGTATATATTTTTTTCTTAGCTTACAGATTAAAGCGTCTTACAGTCGTTAAGCCAGGAATTTTAACACTTGGATTTTTTTTATACTTACTTTCAAACATTTTTAGACCTCTTATTCAGAACATTTTGGGAGAAGTAGCAATGTATATCATATTAGCTGAATCAGTAGACATATTTGTTTTTGTAATAATATTCTTAGGCTTATACAAAAAAAAAATCTAATAGAATTATAGTAAACTCTTCAAAAAATTAAAAAAGACCTGACTTTTACATACGAACTTCATAGACAAGTGATAATAAAATTTTCTTAGCATAAATCTTGGCTTTTAAATAAAGTAAATAGAATTGAACAACTCTTAGAAAATCTTTAATTCATATTTGGAAATAATTTAAAAGAGTAACATATTTATTTTCTCTAAAAGAAGCGTTTTTTTTTTAATAATATGAATATATGGGTATTAGATTCTGAATCAGGAACTAAATTACTATACAAATCCTTTTTGAAAACTAGTGCTGATGAAGATATTGTTTCTGGATTCTTAACGGCTTTTCACCATTTTTCTATGATAGAGTTTCAAGAGTCATTGGATTCTATAGAAATGGGGGGATTAAGGTGGGTTTATATATTAGAAGAAAATTATAAATTACTTTTTGTTGCTGCCGACACGAGGCATACGAAAACTGAGTTTATACTAGCTAGACTAAATGTTATTAAAAACGCTTTTATAAAACAATTTGATTCTGTCTGGAAAAAAAAAGGGCATAATTGGGATGGAGATATTAATATTTTCCTACCATTTCTTAATGAAATTGAAGATTATCATGATCAATGGGAAGAAGTGGAAGATCTAGCACAAACGGCTGATTTTTTTGATATATTAGGTATCTTTCAAAAAATCCTTATAATGTTAAGAAACGTAGTAGATAACAAAATGTATAGTAAATCAAAAACTTCAATTCTAAATAAAATAGAAGAAATGTATAATACATTTATTACTCAAAAAGATTTTAAGAACACGCCAGGGCTTAAAAATATTACATTTAGCAAGGAGTCTTGGTTTAACCTAATAGATATAAATTTAATAAAAAGTGATAAGGATTTAGTAATTAAAAATTTAAAATCATTTATTTCTGGAATTGTGAATATTTTTAAGGAAATAAAAGGTAAAAACGTGTGTTTTAAGTATTTTAGTGAAGAAAATATTTATGCATATATTTTCAATAATATGAAATTACTAAAGGATTTAAAATTAGACTTGTTCTTATTAGAAATGTTTTTATTATTATAAATTCAAATTTGGTCCTTACTGTATTTTTAATTCTGTTTAATTTTTTTTAAAAAAAAGATTATGAAACTCTCTTAAAATTCAATTAAAGGAGGCTCCTGCCAAAAAGCCTCAAAATGAGGCCTAAAATTTTCAAAAGGCAGAGTAGGTTATTCCTATGTGTAAATAATTACACAACCAAAAGACAAAAATCCAGGGGATTGACAGGAGCCATATTTTGTGGTTCAAGTCTTTTCAAGAATATTTCTGCCTATAACTTATAAAGTAGTTAACTAATATAAAAATTTTAGTTATTAATTAACCCCTTAATTCACAAAATATTGTGGACTTAAAACTTAATCAATTAAATTATTCTTTTTTCTCTTTGTATTAATCATGATTCTTCATTATTTTGGGTGTTTAAAAAGAAAAAAATAATTTTTAGTAGAGGTGCTTTGATTTTAAATCCTTGCATTTAAGAATATATTCAGTGCAGACTTTACATCGTGAAATATGGCAATGCACGTTCTTTGGTAAGACACACAGATGAATAAAAGGGCATGAAAAAAGATCATTTTCAGGATAATTCTTAATTTCACTTGTCATTATTATGCAATTTACCTTGTACTTTTTAAATAAAAAATTCAGAGTCCCGGATTTTAAAATTCTGGAGACTGGAAAATTATTAATACTCAATACAGAATTTTTTCCTTTAAATATTGACTTAAAATTCTATTTTAATTTTGCCCTTGACTGTATTATTTCTAATTCTTGAATTCGAGACATCATTCTCATCCTTTGTACCTGAAAATCTTTAGAGTAATAAAAATATGAAATTAGCCAAAAAACAGAACCGATTAACCAAATAATTAATACAATAACAATTGAAACCGATATCAATGTGATATCAGATTGGATAATGGATGAGACAAATAAACTCCCCACAATCCCTCCCATATTTATCATAATTCCATTCAATGAATTTGCAGCCCCTCTTAATTCTGGAATGCACACGTCCGAATAGATAGCAAATTGATTTCCCGCGCTGAAAAATACAAAAAAATAACCGAAAAGCCCTAGCATAACGAATGTATTATGATAAAATCCTAGTAATAGTAAGGTTCCAAGAACTATTCCGGCAATAGATACCTTCACACGACCATTTATCTTTCCATTTTTGAAATATTCATCTCCTAGCATGCCTCCTATTCTCGCCCCACCGAGTGCTCCCAAACCGGCAACCGTATATAGCACAATCGTGACCATTTTATTGTTTATTTGAAGATCTAAATAAAAGATACCCCAATTTGAAAGTGTAGAGGTGGCTATTCCAGAGCAAAACACAGATAGTAAAATACCTATAACTGTTTTTGTTTTGACTAATTGAATCAAGTCTGAAAGGGTTATTCTATAATTGAATAGCATAGTCTTATCTAAAGTCTTTAATTCAGGATCAGAATATCCTTGTTTAGGATCAATACCAAATTTAAAATAGGCAAAAAGCGCAACAGATCCGAATATACTACCGATAAAAAACCCTAGCCTCCAACTTAACAATCCACCGAATAATATTCCTAATCCGTTTCCTAAAAAGAGCCCAAAATACATTGTCCCAAACTTAGTTCCTCTTTCTTCTGGACCAAATAAATCTCCTATTATTGAAAAGCCAATGGGCAAAAAGGCACCATTACCGATAGCTCCTATGATAAAAAACAACAAGAAAAATGGATAATTAGGGGATATGCATACTAGCCCAATAGATATAATCCATACTAAATTAGTGATAAGAAATACATTTTTCCTTCCAAACCTTCTTGAAAGGTCATTTCCAAAATATCCGAATAATAACATACTAAAAGTACTTGCTATTAACCCTGCTGTTATGATGAAACTCACACCGAAGTTTGATGTACCAAGAAGAGTTGTGAGCAGATTATCGATATTTGCAGGTACAACTCCTAAATATAAATAAATTCCAAAATATAGGGACAGTACGATTAAAAATGTTCTTTTCTTCTGTAAATTAAATTTAATAACTTCCATCTTATTACTACTCCTCTACCTCATAATAAGCTTTCCATTCACAAGCATACATGCAAGACGGTGTTCGAAAATCCATTCTCTTCCAAATTCCTTATAAAAATCCTTATACATATCGTTAGCAAGAAATTTGCAGTCTTCTGTCTTTGCGAATTCCAATACAAATTCATCTGCTTTTCTTCCTGCAGGTGCTTGAGTTAAAGTTCCTTTTTGAAGTAATTCTTCATATAACTGAGGATTATCTAAAGGATAATATCTCATATTAGCATCAGCAATCATTAAAGGCTTGTATCCAAGCGATTTTAAAGTATTTCTAACATTTAAAATATTATCAATTTTCAAAGATCCGTTCTTAGTTTTATCTAAATTTAGAATATTGGTTATGTCAACAATTAATAATTCATTATTCATAGGTGATCTTTCCTTAAGATCAACATCCTGGAATTCTTCTCTATTCTTAATTACGTTCTCATTAAGTAATTTATGGATATCAGAAAATTCTTTATCTATATATGAGTGTGTATTAGAAGATCTTGGAATGTCAGAACTTAATCGTTCTAAATCTGTTAGACGATCCTCAATCCAATCTTTATATTTGTTCCAATCTGTTCTTGGTGAAGGTATGATAGGTAAAATCTGCGCTGAAGAATCAACTTCGAACTCTGGTAAAGTCGATTTAGATGGAGTTGAAGATGAGTTTTGCAAATCAACTTCTAATCCTAACTTTTTAACTATTTTCTCAAAGTCGAGCTGATCTGATTCACTTAATTGATAATCTGAAATATTCATCTGATACCATTCCTCAACAAAGTCTTTCGGAATCCCTTCCTTCCAATGATGGTTCCGTAAATAACTGAAAAGCTTCTGAGGGTTGTATAACTCGTCCAACTCTAAATGGGCAGGATTTACTCTTGTACTTCTAAAATCATGTAGCAATTGGATAAACTCCTTTCCAAGCGCTCGATTTGTCGAAATAAGCACTTCATATTCATCCGAAAAATCCTTTAGCCTCTTTTGAGGTTTAAACTTTATACCTGAGATATCAGGAATATTAATATCATAATATCGACTTGTAAATTCTAAAATTGAGTTCCAATATTTTCTATCATATTCACCAAGGATATCAGGAAGAGTTTCCAATGTACCGGACTGATTTAACTCTTTAAAAATTCTGGTCGCAGCAATCTTAATTTTTTGAATATTTTCCTGTAAGATATCTTCATCTTGAGAACTTGTAATAAGTGAATTTTCGAATTTTAATTCTGGAGCAGTAATGTTATAGTTTAAAAACTGATTGTTCTTCTTATTAAAGAAAATAAATTTACTTCCATTTGCTAAATTACTAATATTTTCATTTGAGTTGATGATACACCGAATTCCGTCCAACTCCATTAATTCTTTTATTTTTTCCCGATCCACATTGAATATAAAATATAGGGTAGGGTTCTGAGAATAAGAATTATTCGATTCGAATTCTAATATATCTTTAAGGTTATGAAGTGCTGTGGACTCAAGGTCGACCACATTATATCCGGCAGTAAATATCTCTAAGCCATGAAGGTGTCTCAAATCAACATAGGGAAAAACCACTAAGTTCTTCTGCTGAAAAAAAACTATATTGAGAAATTCTGGTTGTATAAAATCTGAACCTGTATCCATGATATCACCTTAATTTTCAAAAAAAATTATGATTATTCTTTAAAATAGTTGAAAATAACTTGAAGTATTAAATCAGTAAACGATTGTACCACGTTCTTTCCTTGAAGTGCCTCTGCGGGATACACTACTAAGGTCCCATCGGGGTATGATTCTTGGAGTGGAAGGCCTAAATGAAGTTTAAAGTCTTTGATAGGGATGGCTTTCTTTAAATCTCGTTTATTCAACTGAATTAAATAAGGGATTTCTTTGAGTTTGGCAAAACTTACCAACTCACGAAAACTCCTTTTATTTTGTTCTATTTTTTTAGGATTAGAATCACCAATAAACATAATGCCATCTGCCCCATCTAATACATATTCACGAGTTGAGAGAAATCTTTCTTGTCCAGTACACGTCACCACGTGGCATATTATATTAAATCTAACATCATGTAGTGTGAATTTGAAAAGAAGATACAGAGAATCTTCCCATAGAGTTCTTCCTTCAGTTGTTTCTATGGAATACCCACGAGTAAGTTTCAACAAGTCAAACTTTTCTCGTAATCTAAAAAAATTGGTAGTTTTTCCACTTTCACCTGGACCCCAGTATACTATTTTAAATTGAATCATATTTTCTGAATCATTGAAATCAAAATCCTCACTTACTTCCACCTTCACTTTATCAAACTTATCTAAATTCCTCTGCTCTAATTCCATTTAATCACCTGAAATTTTGAGTCTTAAGAGATGGTTCCGATTTTGTCTTTAAATATCTGTTTCTTGAGCTCTTTGATATGTTCTTTAATTTCTCTTTCTGGCATCTTCAGGACATTCTTCATGTGCTCATTTCTCTCGATCTCTTCCTTGATTTTCTGAGCAAACTTACTCATCTGAAGGATCATTACGCCTAAATTCACTTCATTATCAGTTAAAAGAACAATAAGAATGTCTCGCTTTCCCTTCTTTTGGAGCTCAATATTTCCAATGGACTTGACAAACAAACGCATATCACTGTAAATAATCGTGGCACGTTCTAAAGATTCAGTTTCAAAAAAATCTTGCCCTTGTCGTGCGACTCCGTATAATGCTGCTCCAATCGAGCTTAAATCCCAATAATTGAGTTTTCTGTCAAATCGAGAATCGATGGCAATAATTTTTGCATCTTGATCGATTGCTATGAGTCCATAGATATATCCTCTTCGAGTTAATTTACCGTAGTTATATCTAATATCGTCTAACACTTCGGTTATTTTATTTTGGTATAAAACCTTTGGTATATGAGTTAATGTCATTTTTTTTTCCTATAGTTTAATTTTGTTAGAAGAAGATATTATGAAATATATTTAAAGAAAAAATTAGAGATTAAAAAATTAAATTCTCCACGAATTAAAATTTAATATTGAGATCATGACCACAGTTGGAGCAAAACCTCTGAGTGTCTCGAAAAATTGTTCTCCCACACATTGGGCAATATCCAAACGCGTTTGCGCGTATTTCTTCTACTGACTCATAACGAGTAATACCATTTTGATATGGTTCTACTAAAGCTAAATCAGGTTTTCTTGCTCTTCTCAGTGCTATTACTAATCCTACAACTACCACTGTAATACCGATAGTGCTAGAAACAGCAATTATTACTATAAGATTGGGATCCCATCCATTAGGATCATCAATTGGAGGAGTATCTGCTGCCAACCAAGTATTAATCTGATCATACTTATCTTGATTTAATCGCGTACCAAAATTAGCATAGGTTCCAAATTCATATTCATATGCGTTAACTGTTAGTATATAATAATTACCCCCATCATCTTCCCATACAGGACCTCCACTCTGCCCTCCAGCAGTATCCATCCAGAACCAATGATTATATTCATCAACTTCCTGACCAACGTCTGAGTCGTAATACATATATTCTCCAAGATCCAAATCGCCGGGATATCCAGCAGTATGCAGTGTTCCCGTATAAATAGGGTCTGACAGGTCAGCAGTCTTTCTTCCCATCCATCCTGTTTGATTACCAATAGTTCGGTCAAGAGTGATTACTGCCCAATCATGCTGTACCATTTCAAATTGAGTCCATTCTGTGTATGTGCGAAAATAGGTAGCATATGCGACTCCGAAAGGTCTATAAGATCCATCCTTCCCCGGAACAACCTCCACTTCACTCGCCCATCCACCATTCTCATGGAAGTATACACAATGCCCACACGTTAGAACATGATACGCATCTAACATTGCGCCAGAACCAATCCACTGTGTATCATCTGCTGCGGTTATATACAACTTGCAGATTGTACTCCATGGATAACTTGAGGTAGAATTTATTTTCACTCTGTCATCAGGGAGAAAAGGATAAGAAATCTCAGGATTCCCAATATCAAGGGTATTACTATAATCATTATTACCCAAATATGGCGGGATAATCGTTTGAAAAGACAGATCTTCAAAAGTATTGCTAAAATATTCAATTTCTTCTGTATCTGTAAGAACATTATACCCAATAGTAGGGGAAATATCCTCTAAAGGATAACTTGTGGATAAAGTATTGTTTGGGTAAAGATCGGGAAAATTTACGATATCTAACACATAAATAGAAGAGAAAGCAAGAAAAAATATGACTATACCAAAAATTAATTTTTGTCTCTGCAACAAATAATTACCCTTTTAATTTTTAGATTAACATATTACATTACATTAATAAATTTTATAGTTATATATTATTCTAATTAAAGAACTTCAAGGTTAGATTTTTTCGTAAAACTAAGCTCCTTTTCATTTGTATATGAGTTTTCCTTAATGACCACATTAGATAACTTAATATTATCTCCATCGGTAATCAACTTTACACACTCTACCGCCTTGAGACCCCAAATATTAACTTTAATCGAAGATGACTCTTCAGACAATATCAGCTTTAACAGAAATGATTTCTCGCCACTTTTTAATGTTAACTCCTTAAAAAATTCTACCTTCACTATGCCTGAAATAAATCTAATAAATCCTTCCTTATTATGAAGACTTTGAATCGTCCACGTAGATTTTTTATTAGAACTTTCATTCTTAGGTTTGCTGAGGGTCTCGGAAAACTCACTTTCTGCAATACCAGGTTTTACGATATCGGTGAGAACAACATCTTCTGGAGCTAAAATAATATTACCTTGTCTGCCTAAATGAACTTCTAACTTCTCATCTCTGCCTTTCTTAGAATATCCCCCAACAACTTGAATAATTTCACCCTTCTTAAAATAGTCATTTTCCATAATCGTAACATTCTCGCTCCACAAGACAATCTTAATACATTTAGACTTATCGCAGATCTGAAATGACCCTACACGTCCAGGAGAACCGTCTTTCCGTACAAAATCTCTAATTGTAAAAATTCTCTCCACTCTTCCTGTAATAACAATATTACTCATGTTCTCTTCAACAGATGAGATTGGGATAGCAAAATCATTATAATCTATAATATCTTCAGAAATATGATTTAATATCTCCTTATTTTCAGAGGAATCGACATCTACCCCATGTTCCTTTGCGATGAGATATAAGATTGCCGGTTTGGTCATAAAACCTTGGAACTCAGTTTCTTTTTCATTAATTTGTTGGTCAATTTCTTTCTCACTTATTCCCGCATCCAACAGGGCTTGATAAATCTCTTCAGCTCGTTCTACCATATTTTTTCAAACAGCTTTGTATTATTCATAATTATATGGATAACTTCTCTGCCTATTATTTACTTCAAATAGAGAATTAAAATCTTGTCTTGGAATTCTTGTGTTGGGGTCATTTGAACCTCTGCTACAATTCCAATTATAGAGGGTTCTATCGCTAGTAAGAACTAAACCATATTTATTTGAATGATGTAGGCAGACATTAAACCCTCTTCTGCCAAATGAAGCAAATTCTTCCATTTTTTCATGTTCAAATGAAATTTTAATTCACTTCTTTTTTGTAATGTATGTTTAAAAAGTAAATTATAACGAATATATATAAAGAAAAAATAGTGGGGGGATTATGATAAATTAAAGAGAAGGAAGGGAAAAGAAATCTAAACCAATTTTTTAAAATCAGGGAGAGAATTAAACCATTTGAGTTTAATAGAGGGCGAAATCCAATTTATTCAGATTGTCTATGAATTCCCTTCTTAATTATATTTAGATTGATTTTCTTTTTATACTAATAGGTATAATTATCCCCAATATTCATATAACAGTTGTTGTCAGACTGTTTTTCTCCTTTACTGGCAACAACCAAACATTTAATCTTAAGTTTTTATACTTTTAAAATATTCTGTCGTTAATCCGATTTTATTTCGAGTTCTGTGAAATGCATAGGCAGAACAACTACATAAAACCCTTAAATTAGCTTGAATGATTTTGCAAAGAAGACGAGAAGGTCTAGTATCTAAGAGATCGGTTATAAAAATCACCACCGCAATTTGAGTCATAATCTGCGGACAGAAGTATAATTGCTTTATTTTCATCTGTAATCTATTCGCATTTTCTCTCGCTCTCTTATAGTCAAAGACAGGAGCTAATCGGTGTAATTTATGTAAGTATATACGGACCTTTAGATCTTGATGTCTAGAAGTGAGA
>JAHQWK010000022.1 GCA_029856145.1 Promethearchaeia archaeon | reverse complement strand
AAGATCTTCTTGTGAATTATTCTTGTAGCATTTTTCACACACTACTCCGAATGTAAGCCCTTCCTGATATATCGATGCTCCTCGTTTAATTTCATTTCTGCAAATCCCACATTTTACTAGTTCATGAGTAAGATGGGGCGTTGGTTCCGTATTTATTGAATTTATTTCCATGAACTATCAATATTTTGTGCATATTTAAACAAAAAAGAATTCGATAGATATCGATCCGAATCCCTTGCGGGGATAATCATCCAATAACTACTATTTTTTATGGGAATCATTTTTCTTGGGCTAATTATGAATGGACATTTATTCCCTATTGTTCTACTTTATATTTCCTATAATTATATATATTATAATTAACATTGCTGCTATGACAAAAGATATACCTCCTGTTATAAGGATACCTCTTAAAGGACGTCCTCCATATAATACACCCGTGAATGGAAGGCAAAGTAGTCCACAAGATATCGATATTACAATGAGACCCATCATAATTTTTTTGATTATGGCGATCATTTATGTATTTATTCTTATTTTTTTGTATCCTTTAGATTTTTCATTTATTATTGTAATATATAGCAACAACCATTATTTAAGTCTATATTTTGATAAATATATAAATCTGAATTAACAAGTTTTTTTAATAAAAGTATACTTGAGTCCCTTGTGGGAGTTATCATAACTAAATGAATGCTATACCGTCTCGCTCTATTGTAAACTGAAAATTCCAATTCATGTTATTAAAAAGAATGTGTAAATTCTTCTTTTCATTATTGTATATGTTATATAATACCATATCTATTGTTTTTATCCTATCATATAATTTATAGAAGAAAGGTCTATTACCTTGGTCTTTAGGACTAAACGTAACCTCATGAATTAAAATCAAGACAATTTCATTTCGTTTACAAAACAAAATGAGTGGCATTAACTGCATTTCGTAAAAGCTATCTAGTAATGATGAAATATCCTTTGGGCTATGAAATTTGGTTAGCATATAGCGTAAATGGTGAGAGATATTATCAATAACTATATATTTCAATGAAGGTGGGATAATAGCTGTTGGTCTAATAATTTGTTGAATAATTGAAGATTGTTGTACATAAGTATGGACTGGTCTTTCTTGAGGGATGACATAAATATTATTTTGAATATATTTTAATTTCTTACCCTTTTCTTGGAATACTTGAGTTAAACGTTTCAGAGAGAATAATTCACTTGCTTGAACCCAAACACATGAATCTAAATATGGTTCTTCATAAGTGAGAAGTGTTCCTACTAGTTGAAGACCAAGAGTAGTTTTTCCTGTCCCAGACTCACCTGAGATAGATATTATATTATGATGAGTAAGTAACTTTCTTATTCCCCCAAAAAAATCTACTTCTATTTGCATGTGAGTTTTCTTTTCGCAGTTAATCTTCTTCTAATAAATCAAGCACTTCTTGTTTAATCTTGTCTATTTGCTGTTTCCGATCTTTTAAGTTATCTTCATTTCCTCGGTTATCACTAGTTTGAGAAGGAGTATTTAATAATTGCTGGATCATCATTAACATAATCAGATCATCCATTCTATTATCTTGCTGGACATTTTTTCCAGAAAGAAACCCAAACGCACCGGATTTTCCGCCCGATTTTCGAGATTTAAAGAATAGATATACCCCAATAAACAATACAATAATTACAATAGCATATACTGGATTCTGCTGATAAAATACAAAAAATCCAATAATTAACGCAATATAACAATATCCTTTCATATTTATTTACCTCTTTTTTATTCGCTTTTCTTCCATGGTTTTGTAGGTTTATAACGTCTTCCGGTAAATCTTCTAAACCTAACTTTTTGTGGTTTCTTATAATTATATAAATCGATTCGAATAACCAACTTTCGCAATCCGATAAACGAAAATCTTAATACAAGATAGATTCCGGCAATCGCTAAATAATAAAAGACCTCCAGAAAGAATGTTATTTGAGTAATGACTAAAAAGAACCATAACACCAAAATCGAGAAGGAAATTAAGAAAATTTGGTACCACGAATGTTTTGGATCCTTTCTAAAAGAAAGACTTATCACTCCTATATCACCACTTGAAGGAGCAGCAGTCAAGAGTAGTGAAAGTAGTACAAATACGGCAATTGTCTTTATTATTGGGTCGTAAAATGGAGTAAAGATAACACCAAACCATAACCCGAATATTAGCCATGTACTAAAATACAGTGGGGCAAATGAAATTACGATAGATTGCAAGAAACTGGGAACTTCCTTATGCTCTACTGAACCACGGGGGTTTCTTTCATTATTATATTTCCCACCCCACCACTCAATACTAATGTTTTTAGGAATTCTTCCTACCGCAAGACACATGCCATAATGAGCAAATTCATGAAAGAATACGCCTATAAAGAATACACGGTTCGCAATGGGTTTAAACACCCCAGCTCTTTCACTAAGTAGAAAATTCTTTAATATAAGTGAAATCACATAGATTCCTAAAAATATTAATGGTTCTTGGAGCATACATTATTTTTGTATCAAATGCATATAAAGAAAAAAATACAAAATTTATTACCCTTTTTGTGAAAATAAAGAGCTCAGACGATAAGGCTTTTGATCTTAAGTTTTTATGATTAGAAGCATAGAATACGTAGAACATTTCCTATAGATCTCTCAAATTTATGTAAGAATTCTAATAAATTTCTATTTCCTCGGGATTATTTACAAGTTTTGGCATATTTCCGCTCAATATGAGGGATTCTCTTATACTGACAAAAGTGTCAATGCCAAACAAAATCGAAAAGTAGCATATATTTTTGTCACTGCCCACAAGTCGCCCCTTGAAATTGGGGAGAAGAAGCGTTCTACTCACAGAAAATTTTTTGAGGAAAAAGTTTATAAACCAAACTCCTTCCTTATATTCTTTAGGAATATTAAAAAAATAGTGATCAAAGCAATGGCAACTTATAAAGCACTTCCAAATAGTCCACTATCCCTCGATTATTCACATTTAAAATGTGATATGTGTGGTTCGGCAGATATTGTCGATACTTCAGAGGGATATGTGTGTCGAGAATGTGGAATCGTTCTCGAAATTCAAAAATTGCAGTATAATAGGCCCTATAATGAGGAATCAATTCAGCATGCGAAAAATCAAGGTCCCACCCAGATTGGAACTAGCCATGAAAGAAGGGTTTCTCCTAATTTCAGGGAATTTAATAGACTAAATAGACATAATTCAATAATTCCTAATGAACAAGCTGTAAATGAGAGAGCCAATGCAGAAATAAAAAGGATTTTTAGCAATTTAAATTTAAGTGAATATGATTCAGTTAAAAAGGTGGTCTTTGAAAAATTTAAGAAAATTCGCCCAGAATTAAGAAAAGGAGTAAAATATCGAAATTCAGATAAATTAGTCGCAACTATTTCTTACTTTTGTCTAAAGCTTCGAAATGTAGCGGTGAATGCAAATGAGTTAATTGATGCCTCGGAAATTACCAAAAAAGAGTTTAACGATTTTAACTATCAAGTAAGAAAATATATGCCCGAATATCCAGAGCGAAATAGACAAAAGTATATTCTTAATAGAGTTTTTGAAATTTCCGAACATTTTGACTTAGGAATGCCTTTTTATTATCTAGCCAAAAAGATTATGTATAAATTATGGAGTGGGATTAAAGGCACCACTGATAACGCACTTGCGGGGTTAGTTAGCTCAATCTCGCTATTATGCTCTCATAATGAGGATGTGTCTGTGAGCGCTATTTGTAATCGATTAGGGATTCGAATGTCTACGGTGCAAGCACAAGTGAAAAAGAAAATCATTAACAGATTTCAAGTAGTAGGGTTCATTAGTCTTGTAAAATCTTCCGATCTTTTGCAACAGATCATGGAAAAATTGGGACTTCTAGAAGTAGAAATTCATGAAGCTCAAGAAGTAGAAGAAGAAGCCTCTGAGATAGTTGAGGTTGTTCTTGGTACTGCAACTGAAGTGTTCAATGCTATTGATAATGTTAATTACTATTATTTTGTAATTAATGGCGAAGATAATACACCTGTATTCATCAATCTTGCCATATATAATTTTGATGATTCTTCTGAAAAACCAGTAAAGGCACAGGGTGAGGCATGTATAGATCTGCTGCTTTATAGATATCCCTTCCCGAAAGGTCCACCAGTATGGGAAGCTTGATATGACCTTTTCCTATTGCTATGAATTTTAATTTACCTTTCTTTTTTTTTTCTCTCTTTTTCTATCTTATCTTATAATTTGCTATGCTGTGATTTTTTGTTTATATAGATCTGTTAGAATCTTCTTATCAGTATTAATTAATACATTAAGTGACTCATATATGAAAACAAAATTTCAATATTTTGTAAGTATTTTTTTAGTTCTTTTTTTATCAAGTATCATCCTTGCTCCTTCTATAAAGAACCTTTCTGGACATGAAGGAAACGAAAATACTATATTCAATGAAACTCCCTCTCAGTATCTAGTAGTATCTGGAGGGGATAATCGTGAGTTATTAGATTCTCTTTTCAACGCTAAAGTTTTAGAATATTATGATAGGGGATATTTTCCTCAAGTCTATGAGCCTTCATTACAAGCAACGTATTATGCCTTATATACGCTCCACAGTATCGAGAAATTACATGAGATAAACCAAACGAAAATTATTGAGTATATTATGGATCACTATGAAGATGATTCAACTCGTTTCATGGACACCTTAGCATATCGATATTTAGATACTGATTTTATGAAAACATATTTTCCATTGAGCACAGTCTTAGAGGTAACCTGCTATGCGATTCTTTCTTTAGAATTATTGGATGCGTTAGATTTACTAAACATTCAAGAAATGATAGATTTCATATGGAGTTGCCATAATCCCACAAGTGGAGGCTTTATAGGACAGCCCTATGATGCGGGTCTAGAAGACGGATTTAAAGTAGCAACGGCAGATAATACATATTTCGCAGTTATTACATTAGATTTATTAATGGATGACTGGCTCGGATATTCATCACAGAAAGATACTATTATTTCATTTATTAATGGGCTACAAAACCCAAGCGGAGTCGGATGGGCTTCAGGAGGATTTGATAATGATGAAAATAAGGATTTTAACTCTCTTTTATTTCATGCTGAACCTAATTTACTCTCCTCCTATTATTGTATTAAAACACTAGAAGTATTTGGAATGGTGTCCAGTATTAATGAAGTAAATTTTCACCAATTTCTTGCGTACCTCTATGATCCAGATTCTCATTATTTCCGGGTTTCTGAAGTAGATTATGGAGCAAATTACACCAATATCGTTGCAACCTCTCTTGGATTAGAACTTTCAGATATTACTGATTTTACAGGTATCAATACAACTGAAACTGTATCTTTCATTCTCAATCATCGCAATTCTTTAGGAAATTGGGACCAATCAACTTCAGTTGCCATTCATGAACTCATCGATACATATCAAATCATTCGATCGTTAAACAATACTAAAGAAATCTCTCACTTATCAAGAGAAGATAGAGATCAGATAGGGAATGCCACATTATATTATCAATCTTACCGAGGGTTTTCACTTTTATCTGAAGATTATACATCTATGAATCTTATCAATACTATTATCAGTTCTTTTGATGTTTATAATAGAATCTCGGAATTGGATATTCAGCAACTGTATAGGGATATTAGAAAATCATACAACAATTTTCCTGCTAATAAGATCTCACGAACTTTCTTTGGGTATTTAATAGATGACACTATTATCTTTTGGTTTCGCTCGCATCCCATTGAATATTATACTTCAAGTCATAAGAATTACATACACGAGATCGACCAAATAAGTTCTCATCAGTCTACTTATTATGCATTAGATTCGCTAAAGAAACTTTTCAAATTAGATGATTTTGCTGATGTTTATGATTTAATGAATTTAGTAAATGATATTGCGGAAACTCAATTCTTAAATACCTCGTATTACGATAATTTTGGCTCTTTCTCTTCTTTTGTAAAATATAGTAAAGGCGATTCTCAGATGATTAATAATAAAATCTATTGCGATTATACATATTATGCTATAAAATGTCTAGAACTCCTTGGGAACTATCTCGGTTTGAATTTCGCTAATATTGGTATTGATATAGCTGCTGTGTATACGTATATTGACAGAAATTTGATTGAAACTCCTACAATGCTTTATTTTAATCCTAAATATGCAAGTGATATCGAAACAATTTTAAAAACCACCTATTATATGGCCTATGTTCTAGAAGCTCTTAATTTGTATAATAAAAATAGCCAAAAAATTGAAAACTATATTGAGGTAAATCTTAACTACTCCAATATTAAAAACATCTATTATAGCTATAAACTTTCAGAACTTCTAAACTTGGAAATTGAGTTTAACTTTCATTCCATCCAAGCATTAATACAAGAGATCTTTTCAGAACAGTTTAATGAATTTTATCTTACTCCTGACAAAGAAATAATGGACCAAGAGATCTTTTCATGGATCTGCGACATGGCACGAACAAGCGAAATAGGAATTGAAGCACGATATGCAGACACATGTCCATTAGGAGGGGCAAACCATATGGAAGTTTCATTATACAACCTTATCTTAAGGGACTTTGGGACATATATTACCTTCAAATTTGAAAGTGATCAGCTTGGTAGCTATATTTTTTCAAAGCTCGCAAATAGTTCTTATATTCAAGATATTCCAATTCCAGTAAGTTCAAACAGTTATCCGACAATTGAAGGGTATCTAAGAGCATATGAGGGGACACAAATAAAAGCAGAGCATTATATCTCATTTACTACTAACTATTCATTAGAGTATAAGGTAAAATCTCAGTCCGAGTTAACCGGCATACTTTTTGAGATCAATGCTTCAATATGTGCTAATAGAGAGAGTTTTCCCACAACTTCCGGAAGTGCGTTTGCTAAGGTATATAAAAATGGTGAATATTTAGGAGAAGCACAAGCATCTCATCAACCGTTTTCAGACCATAGCACTTTTAGTATTCCATATAGTCCTCAGGTAACGGGAGAATATATATTCGAGTTGTATCTTGATGACGGAATCTCTGGTTCTGAATTACTTATTGCATCTATTCCCTATAACATCAATGAAATTCTAAGAGGATATGAGGATGAGGTTACAGGGGCAATTCCACTTATGGTTATTTTCCTCGCGGTACCTGGAACTGTTATAGTATTTTCAACTAAGCAATTAAACAAAGTAAAAAAAGAATCAGAAAATTCCTAAATTCAAATTTTTTCTTTTTATTTACTTATTATTTTAATTGTATTTGATGACATTAGCTTCAGATACAAACAATTCGACTCATTATAATAAAGAGCAGTTTCGAAAGATCCTTAGGGTTTTGAATCAAATTGTAGATTATTTAGGGAAGTTCGAGGATCATTATGATAAAAAATTTAATTTCAGCAAGTTAGCACAACTGTTAAATATCCCTAATTCTGAAGTTGATAAAATTATTTATCTATTGCTTAATTTTCAAGAGAAGTTTGAAAATGTGTTTAAAAAATACCAGCTTCAAAAATATCGCGCAGACAATCATGTGTACCTTATTACCGAAAAAAGGCATGAATATGAGACGACTGCAGTTCCTGATACTATTGAGATCTCCCCCTCTCATATAGCTCTATTAAATGATATTATTTATGTGTTTAAGCATATAAAAAGAGGGAAGGGATTTGATCTTGTGAGAAATGGTTCAGAATTATTAGGGAAGGTCAAGAAGTTAAAAGAGATCCATCCATATTTATTTGAATCGAACGGAACTGGTATGGTATATCCTTCTAAGCTAGGGCTAAAGTTAGGTGAGGTGATTATTTCCTATAATAAAAGCAATAAACCCCTTGAGAAAATAACAATAGACAATCATACAATTACGGTGATGAGAGATGGCTGAGATAAAAGAAGTTACCAGTGACACCACTTCAGAGTTAAATTCGAAAGGTCTAGAAGCAAGAAAATACCAATTACATATCGCTGAAGAATGTATTGATAAAAATTCATTAGTGGTTCTCCCTACGGGTCTTGGAAAAACCATAATTGCTGTATTAGTTGCAAGTAAAGTCTTAGAAAGATTTCCGGCTAATAGCAAGATTATCGTACTTGCGCCCACTCGTCCTTTAATTAACCAGCATTATCATACATTCTTAAAATTTTTAGGGATTCACGAAGAGAAATTTGCAATTTTAACAGGGAAAATTCTTCCTGAACATCGAATCGATATTTTTGGCCAAAATCAAATATTATTCTATACCCCCCAAACGCTTCGAAACGATTTAGTAAATCGAAAATATACCTTAACAGACACTGTATTAGTAATATTTGATGAGGCACATCATGCAACAGGTGACTACCCTTATACAATGATCGCAGATGAGTTTACTGATCACAATCCTGATGGAATCATATTAGGATTAACAGCTTCACCTGGGGCTTCCAAGAAAAAAATTGCTGCGCTCTGTACAAACTTACATATTCCAATGGATAATATCCATATTAGAACGCGTACAGATAGTGATGTAAAAACCTATCTCAAACCAATGGATATCTACAAAATTGGAGTGGACCTTACAAGTCTCATGGAGGATATATATCAGGTGATTACTATGGTATTAGAAGAACGACTTCATTAT
Organism: Promethearchaeia archaeon; assembly: GCA_029856145.1. Taxonomy (GTDB): domain Archaea; phylum Asgardarchaeota; class Lokiarchaeia; order Sigyniarchaeales; family SOKP01; genus Loki-b32. Next base: position 116,734 of record JAHQWK010000022.1, on the reverse strand, counting down.
TTATCTCAGTTGAACTTTTTAGAAGCACAGGGGGATCAATTACATAACAAGGTTATCAGAAAAGATTTACTAAGATTAAATGCAGAGTTAGTACGGCTTCTAAAAAGTGATGGTGATAAAACGGGGGTATATAGCGCCTTATCTATTAATGCTCAAGGCTTAATTTTATTTCATATGCTTGAATTAGTTGAACAGCAAGGATTAGATGTTTTACTGGATTATTTTAATAAGCTTCATAGAGATGCCAGAAAGAAAACTAGTTCAAAAGCTACAAAGATTCTCGCCTCAGATGGGCGCTTACATAGAATCTACATGGAGCTGAAAAGAAACGTAGAGTTTTCCCCAGAAAATCTTACCCACCCTAAGTACCATGTCCTCTTAAAAATCATATTAGAAGAATTACAAAATACTTCTGAATCTCGAATTTTGGTATTTATTAAACTTAGGAATTCAGTCAAAAATATTGTAAGAAAACTGAAAACTGTATCCGTAATAAGACCGGTGCGATTTGTAGGACAAGCAACCAAGTCCCAAGATGATAAAGGACTTTCCCAAAAACAACAGATTGAGATCTTAGATCAGTTTAAAAAAGGCCAATATAACGTGTTGTGTTCTACTAATGTCGGTGAAGAAGGGTTAGATATTAGTGAATGTGACTTAGTAGTTTTTTACGATGTGGTAGCTTCTGAGATTCGATTGATTCAGAGAAAAGGAAGAACCGCACGGCATCGGGAAGGCAAAGTGGTAATATTATACAGCAAAAATACTCGTGATGAGATATATCTTAAAATCGCTTTAAGTAAATTAAAGAGGATGAATGTAAATCTCAAAAATCCACAGCAATTAAACGATTCCTACAAAAATAAAGTCCCTTTCCTAACGCCTATTACCCCAAGTCAAGATACTCGAGAAACCGTTCATAAAATCGCCCTTAAAATAGAAGAAATCCCTCGAAAAAAAGTAGGTACACGACAAACCCAATCGAAACTCCATACTTTTATAGAAGAAACGCCCCAAGATAAACCTACAGAAAGAACCTATCCTATTAAACTGAGTAAATTCTTACCGATGAAGTTCGGGATAAGAAACAGGCTCCAAACAGATAAAATTTCGTATGCTATCGAAGATTCTGATCTTCATATTGTCATTCATAATAAAGTCCTTATTCAAATCTATAACCCTAAAGATTTCAATTCGGAATCCCTACTTGCTGAAGTTAATGACTTTAGCCAAATTTCATCTCTTCTTATCATTAGTTTTGATTTTACAGATTTTACTGAAACTGTAGAAGGTGAAAAACGATTACTAAAAAGAAAATTGCAGGAATTCGCAAAGCAACATACCATTCAAGCAATAGCCATTGATAATGAAGAAGAATTGTATTTTATCGTAAAAAATATCTTAGAAAATCCACACGAGGAGAAATGAAGTATGGAAGATATCACATGGAAAAAAGATGAGACTCCTTATTTAATATTTTCTTGTAGTAAATGTCATCAATATATTTATACGAAAATCACTCAAAAGTCTAAAAAATGCGTTAGGTGTGGTTATACTCATAAAGTCAGCAAAATAATAGATCGTGGTGAAATTATAAAGGGTATATCCAATGCCGTAGAATTAGTAAAAAAAAAACAGAATGACCTTGCGATAAAAGAATTGGGTTCAGAACCAGAGTTTAGAACTTTGGGGGATTTTAAAATTGCTGGAAAAGTAAAGTATCAGAAAAATGCCATAAATTTAGATTCTGAAGATGATGATTATTATGAGAAATTTAAACAAATGCTTTATAGTTTATCTGAAACTCATAACTCTTTTCCCTACTATATTATTGAAATCATGGCAGAAAACTACGGGATTCCACAATCAGAAGTGAAATTGTTAACAAGAAGACTACAGAGACAAGGATTCTTAATACGTTTAAATGGTGATTATTCGTATAAAATAAGGGTATGAAAATAGATGGATTTTAACTATTTTTTAAATCTGTTTATAAAACCTTTAATCCCTTCTATGAATTCTTTTTTCAAAAGAGTTTGATAAACAGGGTGCCTTTCATGAAATGGGATTTTTTCATGTCCATAATAGATAAATTTCTCAGATTTAGAAAACTTAGAAAAAGGAATGATAATATTCTTTAATTTAAGAGGTTCCTCTAAATCTTGAATTGGTATTTTCTGATATTCTTTATCTGTTGATTTTGAGCTCATATTCTTTTCACCTTTTAATATAGGATAGAATCAAAATTATATAAAGAAAAATATTTAGTCATATGAGATTTTATGATTTTTCTTAAATTAATCTCAATTATTCAGCAAACTCATCTAAAAAAATCGATTTATAAACAGGATGTCTTTCTTTGAATTTAGCCTTTTCAAGGCCTTCATAAATATATACTGGATTTTTAGATATGCCGAACTTAGAAAAAGGGATTATAATCTTATTAAAATTTATGCAGTCCTCTTTATAGGTATCAAAACTTAGGAGAATAAATTCCGTTTTTTCTGCTGATTGAGAACTCATGATAAAACCTTTTATTAAAATTATTTTTTATCTATATTGAAAACCGAATTATTTATATAAAAAATCCTTTGGAATGGAATTGAAGTTTTTATTTTTATTATTTTAAACTCCAGTTTGAGAAAAAGACTTAAAAATAATATCCGAAAAATAAATATAAAAAGTTGATTTTTATGAGCGAAATCAAAATTAATAATACAACTAGATTAGATGAAACTAGATGGTTTGGCATTAAATTAAGCCAAACAGCTAAAGTTATTCTATTTTATTTGGCATTAATCGGAGTAATAGAGGGCACAATATTATGGTTGTCAATAAATAGTCTTATTACATATATTCATTTCGGATTGCCTTTCGAGATTGTGTCAAGGCAGATTTTCTTTATCATCACAGGAGTAATTATTTTAGTTATTTTCTGTTATACTTTATATATATGTGCTAAATCCAGAAAAGACAGCAATGAAATTCAACATAACATGAATGCAACTTATAATGCTCTTAGTTGGTTTGGTTTTAAATTATCTCAAACATCAGCAATAATTCTATTTTTTGCCGCATTAATTGGAATACCTTCTGCAATATCTTCAATCTACTTTTATATCATCTATTTAAGAGATGTTCTTCAATCTTTGTTATATTTTGGAGGAGATTGGGTTGATGTATTAGGTGTATTAAGTATATTTCATTATTTAACTGCGTTAATTTCTAAACTAGTTATTTTTTCATATTCAATAATAAGATTTTCTCAGGTAAGGAAAAATATGGATAGATAAAATTAATATTAAAAGGGAGAAGGGAAAAATATGAAAGAAAAACTGGAAATCTTTTAAATAAAAATAACAATTAACATCTGAGAGTTAAACCATGATCTTAATCTTAACTTTTATTCTTTAATTTTTTCAAGTAAAGCTTCATAAAATATCTCTCACTTTCACAAAACTCGAGTTTTTGCTTTTTAGAAAGATTGACACAGTTAAGTAAGATCGAGTGGATTTTTTGAAGAGTGGTTAGGTTCTCGTCGCACAAGTTCTCGATATTCTCATCTATTACTTGAGAAGATTCTTCTTTAAAACTTGATAAATTTGGAGAGTCTGATTCTTGGATCTTTATAGAGTTCTTCTTTTCTGTCTTAGAATTCATATTTTCACTTATTTTCTTCTTTAATGATCTTTTTACAGAGATTAATTCCTAAACCTGTCTTTTGATTTAAAATATAAGGGCTCTCTCTTTTCACTTGTGAAGCAATATGATACCCAGCTCTATATAAAATTCTTGCCCTCACACGAGCCACATCGTTTAACCTCAAAACTAAATCAAATAACTCTTCACGGATCCCATAATGAAGTCGAATCCTCAATGTTTCGCTCATCTCAGCTACTCTCGTCAGCTTATCTTGCAAGTCTACACCGTGCGTGCTTAAATTACTGGCTATAATTCCTATAAATGTAATGATACGTTCAAGACTATCTCTTACAGAAAACAGATCTCCCGCCATAATATTGTATCTCTCTAATATCTGATCAATTGGTTCCTCATCTGCCCACTCAAGGATCGGCTGGAACATCTTATAATCCTTTACGCGAAATTCTGCCTTTAAAATGTCATAAGATTCCTTGATAAGATCTTGGAAGCTATCAATTTCGACATTTTCAAGCTTATATCTTATCATTACTCCAGATACGGGATATAAGTACAAGCGAATAATTAACTTTCCAAACTGAGAGCATTCAATAGTCCCATCTTCAGTCTTTTTTATCAACCCTTTCTCAAACAGGTAATTAAGAATATACTGATTTTTTACTGATTTAGGGATAATAGAATCTACATATTTCTGAAAATTCATATCTGGAATCTGAATGAGATAGACCAGAAAAGCACTTATATGATTGCAAAATTCAAATGAGAACTCGTCATTCGCAAAATTATCAGAAATGCCATTCTTAAAGCCACAAGTACATTGGATTCCCGTTTCAATATCGAATTGGCCGTAATACACCCCATAGGCAGTCTTCACATACCCAGAGATGTTATCTTCGGTAAATTTTGAAAGCTTAATTTGAAGTATATTTTTTTTTAGTGAACTAACTTGTTCAGGATTAGAATGGAGTTTTAATATGTTAATAGGCGTAATTTCTTTTATCATTAAAAGTTGTTCAATGGGAATTTGTTGCTCTTTCATTTTATTTTTAATTCCATACCAGAAATAGGTTTTTTCAAAAAATTCTTTTAATTTTTCTAATGTAATTCTATTCTCTTCGAAGATTCGAAGAAGTACCTGTTCTTTAAGGGTATTAATTTTATTTAATCCTGAAGTCAAATCATTATATTTTGGTATTAATGTCTTAGCGAGATTATAGTTTTGAAAAAAATGATCCTCAACCCACATTTTCTCTTCAATATCTTTTACAAGTATGATTCCATACCCTACGGTATCAAGTCCGGGGCGTCCTGCTCTTCCAAGGATTTGAAAAACTTCATTTCCAGAAAACGATTTAAAATAAGAAAAACCGTCTCCGTTTTCATGGTATCCAGAGAAATTCTTGATATTATGTCCAGATGTTATATACTTCTTGAAGTCTTTTAGAATGACTAATCGTGCGGGTGTGTTTATACCCGCTGAAAGCGTGGTTGTACAACATATTACTTTAATTATTCGCTTCCTAAAGTTATCTTCAATTGCTTTTCTCTCTTTTGGAAGTAGCCCCGCATGATGAAACGCAACACCATGTTTTATCACTTTTCGTAGGTCACGATGACCTCCCTTAATATTACTTAACTTTTTTTCAAGTGATTTACACACGTTCAGTTCATTTTCTTCTAAAAATTTCTCAACAATACGTTTTATACTATCTGCCGACTTTTGGGCTGCTTTCCTCCTATTTACGAATATAAGCACTTGTCCATTTTTTTCTAAAGTGGCTTTCACTAACCTTTTTATTGTTGAGTCCTTATTTTGTGTAATATCAATCTTATAATGAAGGGGTACAGGACGATCATCAGATTTGATAAGCGTAGTATGGTTTCCAAGTGAAGAAAGCCATGAATTAAAGAATTTTGGATTTGCGATGGTGGCTGAAAGTCCAATAATTTGTGGATAATGAAGGAATTCATTAAGTCGAACAACTAACGATTCCAATCGTGGACCTCTATCAGATTCTGCGATGATATGAATCTCATCTATAATAATTGTTGAAATATTGAAAATCCACTCTTTATCATGGAAATTTCTTAGGATACTGTCGCATTTCTCATAGGTAGTGACAATAAGATCTGCCTTTTCTAACTTAGAGTCATCCACATCATAATCCCCTATAGAAAGCTCTACTTTCACGCCAAACCTACTATAGCTTTTCTTAAAATGAGAATACTTCTCTGTGGCAAGGGCTTTATATGGTACTAAATATATAGACTTTCCAAACTTTTGGAACACATTGTTTATCGCACATACTTCACCAATTAGAGTTTTCCCACTACCTGAGGGAGCACATACTAAAAATGATTTACGAAAGAATAGTCCCTTTTTAATCGCTTCTTTTTGAATCTGCCGTAAGGAAAAAATCTTCCCTTCAAATAACACCCGTAAGATGCGTTTATCAGGAATAAATTTAAAAATTTCTTTATCCATCCCGTTTTCTAAATCTTCTAAGTCTTTCTCTCTGACTTTATCTGTAAAATCTGTTAGAGTTATTATGTTTCACCTCAGTATTATTAGTAAGGATTTGTCCATTTTTTCATAAGTTGAGAAAAAGTCTGTGAATCTCTTGAAATCTCAATACTTTTAATGACACCAATATTTCTCATTTTTAAGTCCGAATTAATATAGCAGATAAGAGCATGAAGTGGATCACCGTGCAAGTGAATATGTGGAAAATAAATATCTGTATTCCCTTTTCTTGTAATATTAAGCTCTATCCCAATTGATATCTTTTCACCACACATAGGACAGATAATATTTTGGACTTTCTGTTTTACTTCTTTCACATCCTTAATTTTTCCAAAAACTACTACGATATTTCATCACGCATTCTTCTTAGTATAGAATAAATGAAATAACCTAATTTAAAGAAAAAAAAGGGTACAAAATTTTAGAGAAGGGTTAAAGATCCTATCTTTTTAGATAGAGTCTTATTAAAGAAGGTAGAAGACAAAAACCAATAGATAAGATAGGATCTATACTTTGGAATTACTTTATTCGATAATAAAACGTTATAATGTCATAACTTTGTTATTTCTAAAAGGGTGACCTGCTCCCTCCCCACCGACACAAAAAAGTGTCAACAAATTATAAGGAGGAGGGCGAAATCAGAGTGTAAGAATTTACACTACCAAAAGACAAAAATCCAGGGTGTAGGGGGGAGCGGATCATAATTTGTAATTAATATTTTCTTATAATTTGCTAATTTCTGCCAATTTAAGTTAAGATATGCTATTTATCCATTTATAGTTATTCCTTCTAAATAATAAATTTGGGGGGGCTTGCATTTTTTCTTTATATATACTTATTTTATCTTTTTATGATACGCATGACGGATATGGAAAATAGTCTTCTCCAAAAAAAACCGGATTTGAAGTCATATTATAATTTGGCCCAAGAGGCATATCAAGAAAATGATGTAGATGAAGCCCTCAAAATTTCTAAAAATGGTCTTAAGCAAGCCAAATTACAAAATAGTGGCGAATGGATTGATAAATTTGATTCCCTCAACACAAATATTTCTCAAGGGCAAGCAGATACTATGAATTCAGCTCAAGATTCTTCATTACTATCGAGTATAAAAAAAGAAACAATAACCATTGTTAAAGGTATCGGACCAAAGGTTGCTGAAAAGCTTTATGGAATAGGAGTCCATACAGTAGCAGAATTAGCACAATCACCTCCAGAAAGGATAGCAAGGGTAAATGGTATAGGGCTCGCAACAGCACAAAAATATATTTCAAGTGCCAAGGAGCATATGAAAATGAAAAAGTTAAACGATTTTCCAGAAGCAAATAAGTCTGGAGCAAATTTAGAAAATAGTGGAGAATCAAACTTAAGAGAAGAACCTAAAAAATGGTTTGAAAAAAAATTTGAAAAACCTGAAACTGAGAAATGGTATCCCCCAGAGGAAGTTTCACCTGTAGCTGAGCCTTTAAAAATTGATTCAGAGAACTACGAAAGTTCTATTAATAATTTTGAAGAGTTAGATTATGAAGAAATTGATGAAGATGGATCATCAATAATAAATTATGATGATACTGATAAAAAAATTAAATTAAATGAGCCTTTATTAGTTGAAGGATCTGAAAAAAATAATACTTTAGTAGTTTCGCCAGAATTATTGCGACAATCTAATCTTACCTTACAAGAAAGGAATACAGCATCCCAAGAGGTTTTACCACATGCCCAAATCAAAGAATCTCTAATGCGAATTACCAAGGACTTAAAATTATCTGGATTCGGTATTATTGAAAAACACCCTAAATTACGAGCAATATTTACTGGAATCGATCTCTTAGCCATAAAACATGTAAGGGTAAAAGAATTCTTAGATCTAATATACATTTTACCTATTAAAATATGTACTCTTAAAGGCTCTCTTATTATATCGAGTGAGAGTGTTCAATATAATTCCACTAAAAAAATTGAAGATACAAGTTTTCGGGTGGATCGGTTACCTCAATCATACTTAAAAGCACTTTCACAAGTTAAGCTGTCGATCTATTCAGATATTGTAAGTGAAGGTACCTTGCTAAGATACCTCTCAAGATATTTAGGAACAAATATTTCTTTAGAAAAATCATTTACACGAAAAAATCTTTTTTTCCGTTCAGGTCCACTTCAACATAAAATTTTGATTGAGCCAGTATTGGTCTGTCAGAACATCGTAGGATTTACAGAAAAAATTATTCCGTTTGCGTATCAAAAAAATTCAAATATTCATATAGTACAGCACTCGAAATTTGCAGATCTTTTACAGTATCTTGATCAAAAATATTTTCTTATAGAAACGTATAGTGAAGAAAAAAATGCGGTTGTTTTAAATTGCGAAGCTACTAACAAGTTTATGAAAGATCTGCGAAGTTATTCCTCACCATTTATGATTTATGGAATTGTAGTATTATTTGTATTACTTTCCCAAGAATATTCAGTTTTACCATTATTAATCAATTTGGGATATGGGGTTGTTTCATTTTATATTGTTATGATTAGCTATCTTTATTTGAAACTCTTTAAGCAAAAATCAGCACTTCACCAAGAGTTTTCGACCCCTTATTATCAGAAAAAACTTAACTTAGATGAGACTACTCTTATCCTCATAAACGAGGAATTGAGCTCGAAATTGATGGATCAGTTTATATTTGAGAGTGTAGGAAAAGATTCTGGGTTCAATTTTATCGATAAACTAGAAAAAGAGAATGCCGAAAAATTTCTTTCTGAACGAGTACAAAATAGAAGAATTGAAGAATCTAACATTTTTGAGCAGGATATCGTAATGGAATCAGAACCCTTAGAATATTCAAAAACTCAAAAAGAAGAGATTTCTAATGTGAAAGATAAATATGTAGATAAATACAGCTCATTTTTGGAGGATTGATTGATGGAACAAAAAACAACCTATATTTTTCGACTGGTAAACCTGATAGGACTCATTATGCTTTTTTTCTCAATTTTCTTAGAATGGTATTCATTTCAAATGTATGATTTTGAAAATAATCTTTTAGTGTCCTGGAGCTATTATTTTTTTACCGCATGGCAAACCCCCTTTTCCACAAGTTCTTCTTTAAATACCCTCATGAAACCTGAGAGTGCCTCAATCCCGTTCATGATAAATATAATCTTAATTATAGCCATTTTAGCTGCGGGATATGTGATTTTGTTTAAAAACATCGACCAAGCGAAGACCATTAGAAATTATAACAAGTATGCGTATATCAATATATTTTTATTATTACTTATAGGATACTATGTAATTGTTTGCCCTGTAATGTATTTAGTTCCCAATGAGCTTTATTTTCCTTTATTAAGTATAAGAGATTATGATTTAGAAGTTATCCGTGTATATTCAATTGGTTCAGGATACATTTTGCAACTTATTTCATTTCCTCTTATTTTCCCATATTCCGCATTCTACTATAAAACTATAAGTTCATTCATCCAGCAAGAACGGGCTCCGGAGAAAATGCTCCAGAAAACCATTCAAGATTCTCAAGAGTTTCTTGATTTAGATAAATACATTGCAAAAGAGGAGTTAAATCAAGAACGGGATATAGGTATGCCCGAAGACGAGGTAAATCCTATTCTAACAACATTCATGGAGGGGAGAAAATGAGTTATCAATTACTTGATGCCAAGTTAAAAAATCTAATTCATATATGTAAAGAAACTCAAAATTATAAGAAACTAGCAGTTGTAAGTTTTATTCTTACGAGCAATAGAGTAAATGAAATTGGGATCAATCTTGGTGTACGACCACGTAATAGAACTTCAGGAGAAAAAATATTCGAATATATGGAACTTATTAATGAGATTTTTGAGGAGAATCTAAAAGTTCCTATTTATCGAGGTTCCTATATTGAGACGGTACGGGAATGTGAAATTCTCTTTTTGAAGAGTAAGGGTAATATTCCCCAAGAGCATATTAAACAGATGTTATCTATTTACTATGAATTAAGAAAATTAGAGGTACCAAACCTCCATAAAAGCTTGGACCATGAAAGCATTCTACTCTCCTCTAAGTTAGGCGCCTTTTCATTTTTATCACCTAGTAGTAGACGGAAAGAAAAAAATTCAGACGCTCTTAAGCCATTAATCTTACAGAAAATTGTAGAAAAAGAAACAAATCTGAGAAAAAATCTCCAGTATGAGTTAGACGGACCTAAATTAGAAACTGCCATCCATTTACGTTCTATAAAAAATTCAATAACCCATGATAAAAAAGGGAAAATAACGATTCATGGGGCACTTAAGGACAACCTTAACTATCAGAGCTCGATTGAATCCATTTTTGGATATTTCATTTTGGGATTAATTGTATTACTTTCATCACTTGGGATAATAATCTTAATTGAACTAAGTCTTATTCCAATGTTTTCAAATGATTTAAGTTCATGGATCCTCATCTTTTTTGGATGTGCCGTACTTTTAACATATTTCTATATCAAGCAATTTCGAAAAGTGAGGTCTTAATATCATGGTAGAGATTGATGATCATTTAGAAAAATATGAAGGGTATAATAAAAAAATAAAAAGGAAGATTATCAAAACAGAAGAGAAAGAAGACCTAAGAGAGGATCTGAATATTTGGGAGGCTAATCCCTCATATAAAGATATTTCAAATAATTTTTCCATTGTTAAGGTGATAGTTCTTCTAATAATTACCATCTGTATTATTGTTACAATGTACCTATTCACCAAACACCTTATCGGTTCTATAGGCGTTGGGGTTATAAGTTGTATTGGCTTTATTTTAGTATTTCATGATGAAATTTATTTATTAAGATATTTCTTTAGATTTTTTTCTAGAAATAAAGTTGCCTTTACACCGTTCGAAGATATGGTGTTTTGGCATAAAAACGAAGATAGCTCAACATTATTTATGTCCAATAAAAAAGATTTAGTTCATGTTGCCTTGCGAATCTATCAAATACAAGTGATTGCTGAAAATATTCATCCTGCAATTGTACAGTTTGTAAAAGCTTTAGCTTCCAAAAATATACGTATGTCATACTCATACCAAATCGTGCAAAAACCAGTTATCCATCTCTTTAACAAGGACACGTCCCGAAACAATGTTCTTAAATCTCTCCACTCACGAGGCACAACTATTTATTTTTCGGTGTTTAAAGAAGAAAAAGGGATTCTTACAAACCATAAACTTGATAAAATGCAGTATTTTATCAGAAAATATTCCGATACTCTAAAAAGTAATATTGTAAGTAATTTTCATCACTTTCAAGCTGTTTTACTTTCTGGAAATGCCTTAATGAATGCCGTACGGACTTTTTATCTTAAAGAAAAGGTGGCCACCTACGAGACACCTATTAACAAGAAAAAAGCTTTAAATTCAAATAATTCACATATCTTTTGGAAATTCGGTATATGTGCTGGATTGGTATTCTATTTTAGTTTATTTCTATTTTTTTTTATGAATCTGCTTATTTTCTATATTATTTGTATAAATCTAGTATTCATTGTCGGATTAACCTTATTATGGTGGAGATCCTTATTATTTCAGTTTACAAAATCAAAACTCATAAAGACAGATGATATTATCGTTACAAAACCATTTGCTGATGTCCAATTCTACAGGGTAAGAGAATTTCCTTATAGTGTCTTTTTCCATGTAGAGAATCGACTTCTTATTGGGATGAAACTAGTAAATCTGAAGCATGTGTATAACAGACCCTTCTGCTTGCTGGGAAAGTTTATTGAAAGCCTGAATAATCATAAAGTAAATTTTAGCTATACTTTGAAAAATCAGCCACTATCTTTTTATGATTTTTACCATAATGGAGGGAAAAAATATTTGACCCCGCAATGGTTCTATAAGACACGGTTTCAAAAAGAGATTCAAGAAGAAAGATGGTTAGGAATGCGTTATGGAATGTGGTTTACTATGCTCACTATGTCGGTGAACTCCTACAAGTTTGTAGATACCCTTAATGATGCTGTTTTCAGCGAGATGGAAGAAGACCTTATATCCCAAATTGATGAGCTTCAAGGGGCATTTGATATTAATTTTCAGGCATATGAAATTGAGGTGATGAGGACAAGCACGCTAATTTCTGGATACCTCTTTTCTGTCTTAAAACATAACTTATATCGACTTAATGGGACTCATTTAAATTATGTAATGTTCCAAGGAGCATATATGTATCCTCTTACGGAAATTGTAGATGTTCTAAAAAAAGGCGTACATATAGAAATTGCTGCCGAGTTTAATACGCCTTTGTATCTGGAAAACTTTATTACTATTGGTCATGCATTCAATACCGAGGTATTGGAAACAGAAGTAGCTTTTGGTTTTACACGTGAACAGTTGCATAATTTACTTATTATGAATGGCACTTCTGAGCATCGAGATTTAATTTCTATGAAAATCATATCTGAGCTGATTAAAGCAAAGATTCCCTCTATTGTATTTGACTTTGCCGGTGAGTGGTCTAGACTTCTCCCCTATTTTGATGGTACAGAGTTTAAAAAAGATATCTTATATTTCAAGTACGGAAGTTCGTTTATTGTTGATCCTATTAAATCAGACATTCCTTACGACCCTCATAATGCAGATTATCTCGAAAATATCTATGATGCGTTTGGACTGGCATTAAAAAGAGATGAGCGTATAGTGGAGATGTTTCGACAAACGATACAAAAAAATCCTGATATGGATTTAGGTTCTATTCAAATGGCACTCCAAAATCAAACTGAATGGGAAAAAACCCCAGTAAATGATCTCCTCCTAACGATATTTGCAGATTTTACCCCCAATGAAATGACTTATTTCCAGACAATTCAGAAAGACAGTATTGGGGCAAGTGATTTCGTTAAAAATAACAAAACCGTTATAATTGATCTTTCAGTATTTCGAGACCTCAAAAAGAAAATGTTTGTAACATTTGTAATCCTTTCTAAAATCGGACATTATATACAACATCACGAAGAATATTACAAAAAAATTCTATATATACCCTATATAGATAATATCTTTGATTCATATTTCTTGGATTTGAGAAGAAACTACGATAAAGTGGACATTTTTCTAAAACCATTTGTAGAGAAAAAATTTGGACTTATCTTTTCTGCACATCAAATTCATTACCTTCATGCAAATGCTCTTTTATATTTTAACAATTATATGACCTTGAGAGCAACAGATACCCGAGATATTGCTATGCTACGGAATATAGTAAACTTACAGGAACTTGAAGGAATAGGTATTTACTCCTCAAAAAGAAAACACTCCCACCAGATTAATTATTTGAAAAATTTGAAACACGATACAATAATTACTCGGAGGGATGATATTGACCAACCCTTTCCTGCTATAATAGATTGGAAAGACATCCAAGAGAAGTCAACTCTCCCTTATGAAGAGATCGTGAAATTTATGGACACTCAAGGATTTAATTTGCATGTTTCTGAACGGAAAATATTAGAGCAAGCACGAGAGTCCTTGTTTGAAATAGATTTAGGGCATTATTATATTTATGTGAAAGATATCATCAAATTTATGGATCAAATATTAACAATTGATCAGATTGGAAATTTATACAGGGATAAACTAAAGAAATACTTAAAACAATCTTTATATCCCACAATTTCGGAAAAGACACAAAATAAACAACACCTAAAAAGAATTATAGAAAATGTATTAGAGGCTCTTATCAAACACGAGTATTTAGTAGAAAATCATCCACGAAGAGCGGGTGGCGGGGAAGCTTTAAGAACATCGTATTCGGTAGGATCACGATACCAAGAAGCGTTAGAAGATTATTATAAAGTGAAAGGAGGAGCAAATAGAGATTTTCAAGTGGAAGTATTAGAACGGGAAGGTATGGATTCTGAGGATTTAGCTACTATTTTTCCAAAACACACTCGACGATATGTTATCCAAAAAGAAAACTTAATAGAAGCCTTATCACGTGAAATCGGCGATCTTTACTTTCATATTTTCAAAATTTATAGATTTATTGATAATGGTGATTATTCAAATGCGATAAAAATTCAGCACGGGTTAATTAAAAATTATCTGATGGGGGTATACAGACATTTTTATAATGTCGAATCTGTAGTAATAAACGATTTCAATTTCTTTTTGGGCGTATTAGGAGAAACCGAAGGATTTCCGTTCTCAAAACAAAAACTTATTGACTTTATTGATCAATATCAGGTTATCAAATTAGAAGACCCTAATTTAGAACCTTTCGCAAAAGAAATGTATCAATCTATTTCTACTTTTTTCGGTAAGATTCAATATTTTATTAATAAGGAGTGAGAACAAAAATGCAAAATAAAATAGATATTGAAGAAATTTTAGAAAAGATCGTGTTTGATAAAGATAATCTAGACGATCTCAAAAAAGCCCTTATGAAAGCAAGAAGCGGGAAGATTTCAATAAACGATTTGGGCAAAAATATCATCAAACTACGCGCACATATATTAAAGGCGTTGAAAGAATTTATTCCGTTCCATCTAAAACGGGAAAGTACAAGTAAATCTCTAGCAGAGTTTACTCAAAGGAGCCCCAATTCACCTCAATTAGAAAACGAATTAGAAGAAAAAAATCAGCTTCTTGAAACCATCGGTTCACGAATTAATAAAATTTATGAGACATTAAATAGTGACTTGGAAGGTACTGAGTAAGAGTTTATATATAAAGGAAAAATCCCCCCTGTCTTCTTCTGTTTTTTATTTAAATATACTTAGTAAATTTCTTGTTAAATCATAAAAAAGCTCATAGAATTAACAAATAAATCATAAAAAAGAAAATGACTATTTCAGAAGAAGTAATTACAAGTTCAATAATATCGTTAAATGAGTTATTTTCAAATTCTACAACTCAATTCATTAAACCGTTTGAAGAGGTAGTAGATCCTGATATTCATAAAGGAATGTACCTTGATTTTAAACTATGCGACAGAAAACAAAAAGATAAAGTAGGACCTATTTTACGTCTCGCAAAACCAGAGGATGCACAAGAAATTGTGGGGATTTATAGGGAGTTGTACAACGGAACCTATCCATACAAGGAAATGGAAGATGTTGATGAAGTTCGAAAGATGATACAAGAGCCATCAATTCAATGGATAATCTATCAAGATCCTTCATATAATATCGCAGGTTGCATTACATTTGTTTTAGATTTTGACAATAAGAGGGGTTACATTCGTGGGTTTATGCTTAAAAAGAAATATCAAGGATATATTGATATTACGAAGGCAATGATCGGTTCTATGCTGGGAATGATTCATAAATATAAAGATGTGATCTTTTTGTGGTACGTAGAGAATCGAACAGCTCATGCAAAGTCTCAGTATTCTATGTGGGTGTGTGGAATTGCTCCAATTGGGTTTTATCCAAATAAGGACGTATTCTTAGGGCGTGTAGAATCTGACTTAATGCAAATTTGCTATGATGAACGAGCGTTAAGAACTTTAAGAATGAGTACAGTTCCAAGCATATTGCCTCAAGTGGAGAGTTGTTTTCTGTATTCAGATAATCGATATAAGTTAGGAGACTATAACATCGAGACACCAGGTATCATCTTAGATCAGAAGAAAATAAATTATCTAAAAAAATGTCTGATAAGAAGTAGTGAAATTGATGATTTTGGGTATGAAACAATTCAATTTAGATTTCCTGATACCTCTTCGTATTTTGAGTTTCTCTATACTCCACAGGTACAAAACTTTGAAAAGACAAAATACCGTGTGAACAGTCTTGAAGAATTATATGTGTTTGTAGAAGAATTTATTAACTGTGGAAAAGAAAGAGGAATACGATACTGTGAAGTATTTCTTTCTGCCTGTGAACCTACCCATCAAAAGATTTTTCTTAATGCTGGACTCTCTCCACGAGGATATATCCCAAGCTGGAATTATAATACACAAAAAGGAGTCTTTGAGGATAACATCCTGTTTAATTGGTATGAAGGAAATTTAGATAAAGATATTCATCTTATTGATGAGGGTAAAAAACTGTTAAAAACTTTGGCACTTGGTAATAGCTCCGTAAGTAAAAAAATATTGGAAAGGATTCCACTCTTTTATAGTGTAAAGGATAAGATATTAAATGTATGGAATTATCCGAAGATAATTAAATCCTCGTTGATGACAGGATTAATAGTATATCTTTTTATGCTTATTGGGAGTATTATTATTGCGAAATTTTTTGGGTATACCCTAATTTCTCATTATATTAGTCAACTTGGGTCACTTACCACTACGCCCGTACCTTTTATGTTTGATTGTGCCTGTGTGATAGGTGGCTTAACAACTATGTTATTATATTGCTTTCTTTCACGAAGGATTAGCACAGATAAGAATAGAGTTATGGATAAGATACGTCGTTACGCTACTATTTCAGGTGTTATTGGGAGTACTGGAATAATCTTAATAGGGATCTTTAGTTCTGACAGATCAGGACCACGAGGAATATTTCACAATCTTTCAATGATATTTGCGTTTGGTGGGTTTATCCTTGCGCTCTTTGCCTATGGGATGATGATCTCTCGAAATAGCTCAAAAATACAGAAAATAATTGGCATAAATGGGATTTTACCCATGATAATACTTATTTGGATATGTATATTTCCCAGTCCATTCTTAGAATGGATTCTCCTTTTTTCTATTATCGAGTCATTGATACCATTTTTTTGCTGGGTCTCTTTTAGGTAAATCTATTATATATATATAAGAAAAAGAAAAAAAATAAAATTTATTGGGTAAGTACGGCCACTTGTCGTGTCTTTCGCTTTTTTTGAAACATTGCAATTATATTTAAGATTCGCTTTTTATTAGGATCTTGTTCTAATTGCTCCTGTATATGCTCTTGCATTTCTTCTTGAGTAACTCCAATTTGGCTAAAGAATAAATTGACTTCTTTTCGCTTAAAATTGTTTTCAAGAATTAGTGGAGCAGACATTTTTAATGTTCTTAGCCACTTCTTACGGGACTCTGGATTTTGACGTACTAATTCAGCATACTGATAGGCATACAGAATTCCTCCGTATCTATTGAAATCATAGAAAGTTGCAGCATGAACCACATTGCAATTAGTTAATAGCGGGTCTGCATGTCCTTTTTTTATATAATTCTTAGATTCTACAAGTTTGATGATATCTTGTTCTCGATATGGTATTACATGATATGGAAGTAGAACTCGTGGGAGGATGCCACTATTAATCTCACCATCATTTAAATACCACTTATGATCACTCTCATCAAATATAAGCTCATCAAATATAAGCTCCGGCTTCCACGCTTCAATGACCTCCTCCTGTGGCATTTCATAGAAATACCTGAAAATCTGAGCTGGTGAGTAACCAAATAGTACATAGGGTATCTCCTGTTTTATAGCTTCTTTTACGACAATACTATGTATTAAATCTGAGCAATAATCACATATACCTCGTGCTAGGAATGTCTCTTTAGAATTATGGTTAAAAAAGTGCCATTTATAGAGTTTTGTAAAAGTAGAAATACAATCTTCGATTAACACATGATCCACATTAATTTGTGCTAAAGTATCCTTCATATTATCCTTGGCAATCTCGGTCATAAATCCTGTATCAGTAGTTACTGCTAAAGGAGTCAAACCAAGATCATTCACTAGATAATCTAATAGAGCAGTGGAATCTTTACCTCCGGAATATCCTAAAATACAATCATATGAACACTTCTCATGTTCAATTTGCATTTTCTCCACTACTAATTTCCAATCAGTAAGAGCTTGATTCCTTCTTTCTTGGTCTATTGCAGTTCGAGACCAATTGACATTTTTATGGTCAGGATCAGTACAAAATTCGCATAAGCCTTCAGAGCCTAGAGATACGCCTAGAAATCCATGTGGTAAGATACATTTCTTACAAATATGTTCTATCATCCTTTTATCTCTTTTTTTTAAATAAGATATGATAGATATGAAAATCAAGTATATATAAAGGAAAAACTGCATTCTTCCCTTTTTTTTCTTTAAATACAAATAAAAGTAGGATAATGAAAACATCTTAAAATGATATAGAAATGGTACAAATATTAGAGAAATTAATTGACGTAGGAAAACCCATAAAAATAGTCATTACTACTGACCTAAAAGAAATTAAAAAAGCTTTAGAAGATATTTTATTTGTTCCGAATGAAGTTGTCAAATCATATGTAATTTCTGAACTTCTCTTTTATTTGGAAAAAAAGTTTTTAGATGAAGACTATAAAATCCAAGTTTGTATTGGATATATAGGAACAGAAGTAGAAGGGTTTGTTATTGCACAGATTGATCCTTATTATACAAGCTATAGCCGTAAATGTGGTACTTTTGGATGGCTTCATGCGAATAGCTTAGAAGTATGCAAGGAATTGATTAAACGATGTGAGAAGTTTGTAAAAGTAAATAATGTACGTAAAATTCGTGGAAATATCAATTTTCCCAAAAATTTAGGAGGAATTGGTATACAATTCATGGGATTCAATGAACAGATGCTTTATGGTGTGTCATATAACGATCCAAATTCGCGAATCCTTGAATATTTAGATTCTTTAGGATATCAAAAAGAATCAGAATATACATGTGTATATGTAACTCAAAAAACGTGGGATAAAGGGAAGAAAATTGACAAAAACATCGAGTTTAGATATGTAACAATGAAAGAATTATATGATTATGTTGATGATATTCGAAATTTAGCAAGTAATTCCTTTCATGAAATTTTACCTGATGCTTCAGGAAGAAATCGAGTATTTGAATTTTTCAAAGTATTTGAAAGGATTCCGAAATCTTTCTACAAAATAAAAGAGGATTTCAATCCGAAGACATACTCAGATGTACCACAGTTTGTGGAAACATGGGAGACATGCGATCTTGAGAACACAGAACCCTTTGCTCCAATGGCTTTCAATAAAACTACTGGTGAGTTAGTTGGTATTTTATTGGGGCTTCCGGATTTATTTGAAGCTTGGACAGGAAATCCGATTACACGATGTAATGTAGATACCGCAATGGTAAAGAAAGGTTATTTTGGAAAAGGGATCTTTTCATCCCTCAACAACATCGGACAGCTTACTGCTAACCTACACGGAGTAGATTATTATGAAGGCACTGCGATCTGGTCGAATAATTCACGGGCAATAGATACGATATTCCCTCACTGCGAACCTTTACGTAAACATTATATGACACAAAAAAGAATATAAATTTACTTTGTTTTCATACTTTTATTGGTATTATTCTAACCATTACCTTTTTATTAGAATAAATAATTATTTGATTAAACAACTCTGAGGCATTTAAGAAAATGGTAGAACAAATACAAGAGGAAACTAACTTAGAACCATCAGATGATATTGTTTATATGGAAGTAAATATTCTTAAGGATTTCATAAAAGATGTTTTTATTAATTTAGACGTTCCAGAAGGCCACGCAGAAATTATCACTAAAGTTCTTATTTCTTCCGATTTAAGAGGCATTGATTCACATGGTATTCAAAGATGTAAAATGTATTATGACAGAATTAAAGAGGGTATATATAATCCAAAAACTAATATAAAAATCATTAGAGACGATAAAACTACGGCTGTTCTTGATGGAGGTTGCGGAATGGGGCATGTCATTGCATATTTAGCAATGAGATTAGCAATTGAAAAAGCGAAAAAATATGGTCTTGGAGCAGTAGCAGTAAGAAATTCTACTCATTTTGGTATTGCTGGTTATTATTCATCAATGGCAATAAAAGAGGGGATGATTGGTTTTGTCACTACAAATACCCGTCCTGCGGTCCCTCCTACTTTTGGTATTGAACCGATGTTAGGTACTAATCCTTTAACTTATGGTGCCCCTACTGATGAAGATTTTCCATTTCTAATCGATTGCGCGACCTCTATTATTCAACGAGGGAAGGTTGAGGTTTATAATAGATTACATAAACCACTCCCCGATGGATTGATTATTTCTTCTAATGGTAATTCCAAAACAGATCCTAGTGTAATATTAAATAAATTAGTTAATCGTTCTGCAGCATTATTACCCTTAGGAGGTAAAGGTGAAGATACTTCCGGTCATAAAGGGTATGGCTATGCTACTTTTGCTGAGATTTTATCTTCTGCATTACAAGATGGGATATATCTTAAAGATACGGCGGGTATTGTTGAAGGCGGTCAAAAAAGATTGAAAGTAGGACATTTCTTTTTGGCAATTAATGTTCAAAATTTCATTCCATTAGAAAAATTTAAAGAAATATCAGGAAATATCATGCGAGAATTAAGAAGTTCTAAAAAAGCACCAGGAAAGAATAGAATTTACACAGCAGGGGAAAAAGAACACATTAATGAAGTAGAAAGAAAAAAAACTGGTATTCCACTAAATAAAAGCTTACAAAAAGACATTAAAATAATGCAAAAAGAACTTGGGTTAGATAAATATAATTTTCCATTTTAGATCCATCTTTTTATTAGAAAATAGTACCTTCTTTTTGATTTTCAATTGGTTCAGAATGAAGAAATATTGTATCTAAATTATCAATACCTAGCTCTTCTCTAATCTTATTTTCTAATTCAGAAATGAAATTATGTATTTTTGCTATATTTAATGAGCCATCAAAAAATACATGTGCTTCTAAGATACAGTAATCTAATGTTGCCCAAAATTCTAATCTATGAAATCCTTTAACTTGGGGATGTGACCTTAGGACCTTTTCGACAGACTCAGTTATTTGTTTTATCATTTCTGGTCCAACATCAGCACATTTTATTTGTCCTGGTATTAGAACTCCACTATAAGGTTGACCTTCTATATGAGTAATAACTCTGGATATATGAGGTGCTTGTTTTATTATCTCATTCTCAAAATGAGAGCATGTCTGATGAGCTTCTGAAAGGGAAAGATTTTCATCAACAATCACTACTAAAGAAAGAAAATATTTATTTTCAATACTAAATATGTTTAGATCTTTAAAATTCACAATTTCATGGTATTCAGATCTCATGGAAAAAATTAAATTTATTAATCCTTCGCCAATTGATTTTTCACTTGCCATAGGATTCATTTCTACAATGCATTCTACTTCATATAATGAAAATAACTTCTCACTTAAGCTTCTTATAGCTTTTATAATTTCATTCGCATGAACAATGGAAATATGATCTTCAACAGATAAATGAACTTCTAAAAATAATATTTTACCACTTGTTCGTATTTTGATATCATGTACACCAACAACATGTTCTAAAAGGAAAATTTTTTTTCTTAGTTCTTCGATTATAATTGTACTTATAGGATTCGTATCTGTAAGTTCTTTAACCCCTCCTTTCGATAATTTAAATGCTCCAATTATTATCCAAACAGAGAGAACAACACTAAGTATTGGATCAATAAAAATGATATTAAAGTAAGCAAAGATAAAACTTAGCAAAACGATAATAGCTCTCATAGAATCTTGAAATAAATTAAGACCCTGTATTCTCAAAGTTAGACTCTTCTGTTGCTTTCCTTTCGATATTAATATTCTCGAGAAAACTAAATTTACAACAAAAGAAATTATTAACAATATTAAGCCGACTTCAGGGTTGATAATTTGAAAATTCCCTGTAATAATTGTTTGGATACCGATATAAATCAATATCACATAAATATTCATCAGAATTATCCCTTGAATTAATCCAGAAATGGAATCGATTTTTGTATGCCCATACATGTGTTCATAATCAGCTGGCTTCTGACTATAATACAATGAATATAAAGTTATAGAAACAAAAAGTATATCCGTTAGAGTATCTACTGTTTCAGAAAGAAAACTTAAACTACCGGTAATTAACACACCGATTACTTTCAAGGATGATTGAAATAATATTATAATAAGAGTTATAAAAGCAAATTTGATTTTAATATTCATTTTGTTCTGTATCTGAAATAAGAATAAAACTATTAAATTTGTAAAGGTTGAATTTGAAAATAAATATTACGTTTGAAACCCAAAATACTATCAAGTTTGTTTTTCTATTCAAAACATTTACATTCATTTAAGATTTCGAAAAGTAAAACTTTATTAAAATTTATCTTAGGTATTATGATTAAAGAAGCCAATTAGACACTTATGTAGTAAAGCCCCAACTTTTCTATCAGTATTAAAAAATGGACTACTGAAATTATAAGTTAAGCAAAATTTTATTAAAAAACATAGAAAGAATTTAACAAATTTTAGTCTAAGAAGATCAAGGAAAATTGAACAAATGATGGACGAAAAAAATACTAATTATATAAACCGTACTCTGAAGAAAGTCGATCCTACAATGGCAAAAATCTTCATGCCTTGGATTTTAAAGAATCCAAAAAGTATGTATAAAATGATTAGATTAGCGAAAGCGTATAGAAAGTCTCGCAAGTTAAGAGGAGAAGAACTACTTAAAGGTCTAAAAGTACCACCCTTCTTAATATTAAGTATAACTTCAAAATGTAATCTTAAATGCGCAGGTTGCTATGCCGCTGCAACAGGCACATTATGTAACCAAAGAACTAGAAAAACATTAGATTTAGAACAATGGATCAAAATAATACAAGAAGCAAGAGAATTAGGTGTGTTCGCTTTTATAATTGCGGGTGGTGAACCTTTCTTAATGCCAAATTTATTAAAAATTAGTGAGGAATTCAAAGATAGATTATTCTTGATTTTCACAAATGGAACAATGTTAGAAAGCCAAGATATTGAAAAGCTTAAACGATTAAGAAATACGATAATAATGGTAAGTATTGAAGGAGATCAAGATTTAACTGATAAACGAAGAGGATTAGGAGTTTTTGAAAAAGCTTTTAATACAATTAACGAGTTAGATAGTAAAGGTGTCATTAGTGGAATTTCAGTTACAATTAACAGAAAAAATGTTAAATTTTGGATGAACCCCAAAAATATCGATGATCTGATATCTAAAGGTGTACGTTTAGCTTTCCTTCTAGAATATATTCCAGTAGATAATGATGCAGAACTAATGCTCACTAATGAGGAAAGTAAGAAATTTAGAGAAATCGTTTTAAATTATCGAGAAACGAAACAAATATTTCTTATTCATTCTCCTGGAGATGAAGAATATATGGGTGGTTGTGTATCTGCAGGGAGGGGATTTGCTCATATAACACCATTAGGTGATTTGACACCTTGTCCGGTTTCTAACATCGCAACTCATAATTTAACTAAAAATACCTTAAGAGAAGGTTTAAATAGCCAATTATTTAAGGTTATTAGAGAAAGTGAACATTTATTAGAAACTAATGGATCTCCATGCGCTTTATTTTCTCATTCTGAAGAAGTTAATGCTTTAGTAAAACAAGTTAAAGCATACAGAACTAGTGTATAAAAAATAAGAAATTTAATGTAATTAATTATCTACTAATTCTCCTATAGCTGAAAGGATAACCTTTCCTCCAACTGATACACTAATTTCCCCTTTATCACTTCCTTCTGCTCTTAAGTAAAGCAATGAAGGTCTTCCTACCTCATAACCCTGCTCAACTTTAATATCTATACGATTTTTAATAAAATATTGATGTTTTACTAAATATGCGGCTAGACATCCGTTGCCACTTCCTGTAGCAGGGTCTTCTGGGACACCATGATAATGAGCAAAAACACGGACACTCAAATCATTTCCTTTATTACGAGTTTCTGAGCAAAAAATTAATATCGATTTTGCTTCGGTTTTTTCCACCAGATCAAAACATTTATCTACATCTACTTTAGCTCGCTTTAAAGCATCCAATGTCTTCAAAGGTACAATAATGAAGGGGCCTCCTGTAGATACTTCTTGAATTGGAAATCTATCATCAATATCGCTCTCTTCTAAATTCAGAATTTGAGAAATTGATTCTGTATCAAAAAATCTGCCAAATGTAGGAGGATTTTGTTCCATCCATATTAAATCGGGCTTTCCAGATTTATATTTAAATAATACAGGGATTGGGCCAATTTTGAGATTAAGAAGAATAGTCTTAACATTTCCCTTAATTAATTCCTGTTGAATTACATAAGCAGTTCCTATTGTCGGATGCCCTGCAAAGGGTAATTCAACTTCTGGGGTAAAAATACGAACATCATAATTTTCTTTGGAAGTAATAAAAGTTGTTTCAGAATAGTTCATCTCTTTTGCAATTTTTTGCATTTCAGCTTCAAAGAGTGCTTCCTCACATATGAAAACAGCAAGTTGGTTTCCTTCGAATTTTCTTTCAGCAAACACATCTACTATATAAAACTTACACTTTGGCATGAAATAACCTCTCTATTAGTTAAAACCTCAACAATAATATTATATATAATATAAAAACTGAATTGTTTTTAATATGTATTTATTTTGGTTTTTCTTTAATATTCAATATATTAGATTCTATTAAAATTTATAATTATATTTTTTATTTAAAAAGTTAAATTATACAGTTATAAAATGAAAATTGAAGAAACTGAAAAAATTGGAAGATTGTTTTTTGAATTGAGGTGGAGTAAGCCAGATCTTAATATTGCTGATGAAATTATTGATCCGAAATATAATCCAAGTTGGATTCAAATAGATAAAGTCGGTCCAGCTCAGGTAAAACATGAAATCACATATTTTCGTTCTCTCTTTCCAGATTTAAAATATGAAATTGTTGAGATGAAGGGAGAAGAAGATAAGGTTTGGATACGCTATAAAGGACATGGTATACATCTAGGAAAAGGATGGGGTTTCGAACCTACAGGAAAAAATGTAACATTTGAAGGAGCAACAATTTTATACATTAACTCAGAAGGCAAAATTAAGGATCAATGGGGTGCTTTTTGCTTTTATGATATATTTTATGAACTCGGACTTGTTCCACCATTTTGGGAATTATCTAAATATGTTTCTGGGATGAAAAAGTAGTTTCATTTCTTATTTTTTTGCTGGAGAAGCATAACAATAATCACAATTATGCTTGCACCGAAAAATTCCAGTGTAACCTCCAATATCTTTTGCTCTAAAACATCCACAATCCTTTCTCTGACCAGTATCTCTTATTTTGGGGATTTGCCCCCCCACAATCTTTTCAATTCTATAAGCATCAATACAATGTGCTTGCTCAACACCGTTTATTTTAATTAAGTCTGGTTGACAACAAGCATTCATTTTAATATCGTAATTAGAACATATCTCAATCATTTTGGTGAGAATTTCTTTTTTTCGTTCAATAGGGGGATCAATTGGAGTATAACCCCTAGCATTCATACGAGTTTTTACTTTCTCATAAATCGTTGCAAAAGAAAAAATCATTTCTTTCAACCCAAGGGCTGAAATATTCTTAATAATGTATTCAAATTTGTCTAGATTACTTTTTATTATCTTAGAGTTATGTTTTTTGTATAGAATTATTGGGTCAAATCTAAAATTAACAGCTAATAAACCAAATTCATTTATCAACCATTCTAATTGCTGAAACCTATTTTCTAAAGAGATTTTTACATTATTCTCTAATTCAGAAGGTGAATTAATTGTAAATTGGAAGGAATGACCTTTATACATTCTAAATAGATTTTCAGTTTCATTAAATGTCTTAATCCAATCTTTAAAATTTTTTGACCACCAAACCCAACATTTAACATCCTCTGGTTTTAAAGAAATACGAGATATTTGATTTCGATTAAAAGGATTTACTACATCGACGTAGCCAATCTTTATCTGTTGAACGACCCAATCCATTAAAAATGCGGGGATATCTGTTCTGCGGCTACAAGAGATAATAGGGGATTTTAGGATATTCATATATCTAATCAATTTTGTTTATAAATCCTTTTTATTCACAATACCTTTAGAACTAACCAAAAAAAGTTCTTCATATATCAATTAAGCATATAAACAATTTCAAATTTAATTTTTAAGGATTGTAAGATTCTAAATATTTATGATTCCTTCGACGATTGAATGGATTGATAATAAAGTAAAAATGATTGATCAAACGATCCTTCCCCATAAACTTGAATTCCTTGAGTTTACCAATTATAGAGATGTTGCGACTGCAATTAAAGTTATGAATATCCGAGGTGCCCCAGCTATAGGTGTTGCGGCAGCAATGGGAATGGCACTAGCCACGATTGAATATAAGGGACTTCCAAAATCTGAATTTCTAAAAAAAATGGAAGAAGCTGCTGAGAGAATTAGAAGCACAAGACCAACTGCCTCAAACCTCTTTTGGGCTATTGACAGAATTTGGAAAATTGTTAGTTCATATCCAGATAATCCTTCAAATTTATCAGAACTTGTCATTGAAGAAGCTAAATTAATGGCTCAAGAGGATGTCAATGTTAACAAAAATATTGGCAAAAATGGAGCTACTTTATTGGAGGATGGAGATGTTGTTTTGACGCATTGCAATGCTGGTTCACTAGCAACAGTTCAATATGGAACTGCTCTCGCACCTGTAAGAACTGCAATTGAAGATGGAAAAAATATTAGTGTAATTGCTGATGAAACCAGACCTAGATTACAGGGAGCGAGATTAACTGCGTATGAGCTACAATATGATAAAATTCCCGTAAAAGTAATTTCTGATACATCCTCTGGATTAATAATGAGACTGGGAAAAATAAATAAAGTTATAGTTGGAACTGATCGAGTAACTTCTGATGCAGTTTTCAATAAGATTGGTACATATTTAGTTGCGTTAGCTGCGAAAGATAATAATATACCTTTTTATGTGGCTGCTCCAACGTCAACATTATCTCTTCACGAAACTGTAGACGATGTAAAAATTGAGCAAAGAGATAGCTTAGAAGTTAGTAATATACTGGGAAAGGTTCAAATTATTCCTGATGGAGTAGAGTGTTTGAATTATGCTTTTGATATTACTCCGTTTAGATTGGTAACAGGAATAATTACTGAAGATGGAGTATTTAGTCCTGAGGATCTCTTGAAAAAGTATAAATAATCATTTTAAATTATTTTTTATACACGCTTTTTGAGGTTTATATTATGGAACGGAAAAAATATCTTCAAGTAGGTTTGCTTAGTACGGTATTAACAATATTATGTCTAATAATCTTCATTATTATTTCAGTAGTAGCAAATGTATATTATTCTGGAAGTCCTCTATTTTTATCTGCTATTGAAATTATTAGTCTAATTTTAATTGTTTCCTCTATTATAGGTGGAGTGTTGGCATGTTTATTGATAGCCCTATATTTTATAAAAAAACTTTGAAAAACACTTACTAATTTTATTTTTTAAGATTAAGAGTTAAAAAATATGTTTAAAATCTCTTTAAGTTGAATAAGGTTTTTAACTTTACTTAGTTGGTTTCTTATTTGTGTGGATTTGTTAATATTTTTTGATAACCATATCGCATTTCTTTTTAATTCAAAAAATTTTATTAGTTCATTACCTACGGGATGGGAAATTCCGTTAAGGAACTCATCAATGGTATTTTCATAAAAGTTGACATATTTTTCCATTGTTTCTCTATTATTTTTAAAAGAGACTATCCTATTATTTGCTAAATATTCATGAATTTGATTGAAAATTTCTGGATTTCCCATTGATTCCCTGCCAATCATAAATGCATCAACATTAGTATAGTCTATAAAATGTTTAGCACTTATAGGATTGATAATATTACCATTTCCAACTACTGGCACCATTAATTTTTCTTTTATACGTTTTACTGTATCTAGATCTAATGTTCCATGATTAAATTTACTTAAAACAGTCCGTGCATGAATTATTAATAAATCTATTCCAGAATCGTTTATTATTTGTGTTAATTTTTGAGTATTAATTGGTCTTTCAAAACCTATTCTGATTTTTAGTGAAATTGGTCTAGAAGAGTATTTCACAGCGGTATTAATTAAAACACTCAACTTTTCTAAATCCTTCAGTAAATATCCCCCTTCCTGTGCTTTTATAGCCCTCTTTGATGGACATCCTGCATTTAAATCTAGTATATCAAATTTATAACTGTCAAGATGATCTATAGTTTTTTTCAGTGCATTAGGATCAGAACCGATTAGTTGAACACCAATGGGGCTTTCCTCTTCAATTTTGAATAATTCTTTTTCTAAAGATTTAGGATTTTTTTCAATATTTTTAGTATATAGCATTGGAACATAAACTAGGCCCACTTTTTGAAGCTTTCTACAAAATCTCCGATAAGGAGCGGTTGTGACATTTAACATAGGCGCTAATATATACCTATTTTCTAAATTAAGTGTTCCTAATTTCATAATTT
Organism: Promethearchaeia archaeon; assembly: GCA_029856145.1. Classification (GTDB taxonomy): domain Archaea; phylum Asgardarchaeota; class Lokiarchaeia; order Sigyniarchaeales; family SOKP01; genus Loki-b32. Next base: position 88,307 of record JAHQWK010000022.1, on the reverse strand, counting down.
TTATACTTATTTCTCGTTGTTACCTTACAAGCTATAATAATGAAGTTTTTTATTAAATGAAATTTACTATACTTAAATAATACTATTGAGTCTATTAATTAAAATGTCGACTTTCCTCAAAGAATTTAAATTTGAAAAACCACCCCTCAAGATAACATATCTTGATGAAGAGCCGTTAAAATTAAGTAATGAATTCATGTTTTTTCATAATAAAAGCAAATTTAGAAAGGAGCTAACTCGCCTCCAGTATTTAATTAAATCTTACACTAAAATTGCTTTACATGCTGCGGGTATAAGAGACTCTTATTTAAAGCAAGAATATTCGGATAATTTTTTACTGGTTCTATTAACTACTTCAGAAACAATTAAAAACTCTAACGAGCTTCTTAAAGAACATTCTGATCTTGAACTAAATTCTGGTTGTTTTTATCTTCAAACAAGTTCAGATTTTATGCTACTGTTATCAAAAGATATGGATGGTTTAATTTCAGGGGTTAATACAATGGAGTCTATTTTAAAACAAATCTTAGAGGATTTTCTGAATCAACAGAGATTTGATGATTATATTAAAATCTGTCCCTTTAAATTACTCAATTGTGGAAATTCTTAAGTATAATAATTATAAAGAAGAAAATTTAAAAAAGTAAAAATATTAATTTTTTATCTCACATATTTTCAGGGCTATGAAAGAACTTAAGAAATTGGCTCAAACTTCCAGGGGTTCTGTTTTTTTAACCGATAAGCCTTCTCTGCGTAATCGAGAATCATTCTGTGAGTATTGAAATATGCCGCTAGCGAGATAGCGCATTGCATCTTGTAGAGCCACTCATCGTGGTTTAGGTAAGTAGGGATAACTTGATTTTCTAGAATATCATATAAAGCGTTTGAATCAATATCCCAATCATTTGAAACCCCTGGATCCTCAGGATTGGAATCATCTGGACCAATTGACCATCCTGCGAGGTGATTCTTTTTATAACCCTCTAACCACCATCCATCTTGGACCGATAAATTCAGTCCTCCATTAAGGGCAGCCTTCATTCCACTTGTGCCACTTGCTTCACGATATCTATTAGGTGTGTTAAGCCAAATATCTACTCCAGACACTAATTTGTGAGAGAGATCCATATTATAATTCTCCATCATTACAACTTTTACTCCATAATTATCATATAAGTATTCTCCGGATTGATGAATCTTCTTTATATAATCCTTTCCCATCTGATCCTTAGGATGTGCCTTCCCTGCAAATATGAATTGAATGTGATCTTTCGCTATTTTGCCCAGTCTATCAATATCGTGAAAGATTAGTATAGCTCTTTTATAGGTTGCGAATCGCCTAGCAAAACCAATCGTAATTAATTCTTCATCTAATAAATTCCATGAATGGCCTTTCTGATATGATATTAAGTTAAATTTGTTTTCAATATGAGCATCAAAGATATCAAGTGGATCTAATTCTATTGCATTCTCAAGAACAGAAGGATTTGCCCTCCAATTTGGCCATTTTCGACCAAACATCTTCCGGAAAGGTTTGGAAACCCAGAAAGGCAAGTGGATACCATTAGTAATATAGTCAATTTCATATTGAGGGAACATTTTTCTTGAGATTTCTCCATGTTTTCGTGCTACAGCATTTCAATATCTTGATAGAGCCATGCCTAAAAAAGTCATATTAAATTCTCCATTATCATCTGCAAGTTTTCAAATTTCTTTTGGCATATTACTTTTAAAAACTTTATCAACTAAATCTTGTTTGAAGCGATCATGCCCCGCGGGTACAGGTGTATGTGTCGTAAATGCAACTTTTTCTTTTACTTTTTCAATACTCCCTAATTCATTAAATAACTCAAGAGTAGCAAAAGAACCATGACCCTCATTAAGGTGGTAGGTTTCAATATTATTATACCCCAATGATTTCAGAAGTTTAACACCTCCAATTCCTAAAATCATCTCTTGAACTATTCTGTTCCAGCGACTTGTACTATCATATAAAGAACCTGTCATTTTTTTCATCCAATCTTCATTTCCTTCCACATCAGTAGTTAGAAGGTAAATTGGAAGTACATGACCCGATTGTCCTATTACTCGATATAACCAAGCACTTACGTGAACATCTTTGTTTTCAATTTTCAAAGTAATCGGTTTTTCTACTTTCTCAAACTCATAATAAAAATTCCATGCAATTTCTTTTTCTTTTTGTTCTCCAAATTCATTATAAAATTGATAAAAATATCCAGAACTATAACATAAACAAATTCCAACCATAGGTATTTCCAAATCTGCTGCTGATCTTACTGTGTCTCCGGATAATACACCTAAACCTCCACTATATGTAGGGATGTTTGAATCAACAGCTATCTCCATGGAAATATATGCTACACGTGTATTTGATTTTAAATCTTCATCGACTTCCATTTTTCTTCACATATTGCACTATATTTAGCTAAAATTATTGATATTTTCGATTTTTATATAATACTTTTAAAATTCATAGTTTAAAATATTATCCCTATAAAAAATTGATAGAACATTTTAGCTTGAATTAAATAATAACAATTAAGAAATAAAAATAAAAAATAAAAATAATTTAAATATTTAATATTTTCAACGTTTTACTATTATCTTTCTTCTTGAATTGTTTCTAAAGTTTTACCCTTTGGTTCATAAGGTTTCAGAAATAATATGAATAGCGGTACTATCATCAGTAATCCTGGTATAACCCAAAACATTACCATATCTGGAAATGCTGCTAACATTGCTGAAGCTAATAAAGGTCCAAAAACATATGATAATCTTGAACCTAATGCAGCTATACCCATCCCTGTAGTTCTAATTTCTGTTCGAAATATTTCGGTAAAATAAACCATAATCCAGGTAAATACAATAGCCATAGATAGATAAGCAATCCACATAGCAATAGGAGATCCTGTAATTCCCAATAAAACAAATCCTAAAACTGAACCAGAACAACTAACAATAAAAGTAACTTTTCTCGAGACTCTATCCATTATTATTCCCGAGATAATTGCACCAAGTAAGATCATCAGTCCTGCAACTAATATAATAGTATTCCAAGATAATTGAGGAGAATATACAGTTCTTACAATTGTATAATAATGCTCTCCCCAAGCATTTCCTACTTTTAAACCAATTGCCCAGATACCATAAACTACGAATGCCATTAAAGCATATGTCCAATCTTTTTTAGTGAATGATTTTAGTGCTTTTCTAAATTTGAGATATTCATGTCCTCGTTCTTCTTTTGCATCAACCCATCGTTGAGGTTCTTTCATAAAATATAATAGAACTAATAATCCTAACATGACAAAAAAGAAAATTCCATAGCTCCATTGCCAACCCCAAGCAGCTGCAATATCATCTCCGAAAAGGGCATAAATTGGTATAAGACTTATTAAGGTTGCAATCCCTCCATATGTAGCTCTTTTCTTGGCAGGAGATTCTTCGCTAACTGGAATCTCCCACATATTACTGATAGTACCAGTAATAAGTATAGCATATAGGATATAAAAAATCCAAATATTAACTGCCAAGAAGGGCATCAAGAATGCTGGAATACCCATTAAAAGCAATAAGATAAAAATTCCTTTTTTCCTCCCAAAAGCATCTGTAAACCAAGCCAAAATAAAGACTGAAAATGTAAAAATCCCAAAAATCCCTTGCCAAAAAGCAAAATCTATAGGAGATATACTATAATAGGTATATATATCAAAAGTAATTTGTGCTTCCATTAAGTTCAGATTGTTATCAAGAAAACCCACCAAACCCATGAATATTACAATATACCATTGATATTTTTTTGATCTGAGAGTTTTTTCCTCGTATTCTTCATCTTTTTTTTTTATAAAAGCGTCAACTTTCGACATATATTGTACTAGGTTGTATTTGTTAATAAAACTATAATTAATTTATCAGAATTATTAAATAATTCTTAAAGCGAGAATTGAAAAAATAAGTAAAATAAAAGAGTGATTATAAAGAAATAAAATTTAGATTTTTAGGGGTTCGCCACCTTCTTCTAGTATTTCTACATTAATACTAGGGTCTTTTTTCTCTAGAAGTTCTTTAAACTTAGTTAAATCTTTGCCCCAATTATGCATTGGAATTGCAATTTCGGGTTTTACATCAATAATTGAGTCAGTAGCTTCGTCAAAATCCATTGTGTATGTTCCACCACATGGCATTAGAGCAACAGTTATGTTTCGACTTGCTAAATCTTTCATCTCAGGGATTCGTTCGGTATCTCCTGCATGATAGACGCTTTTATCTTCTGAGGTTACTATAATTCCTGCCCATTCATTTCTTTTGGGATGGTTTGGTTTTTTAATATTATAAGCTGGAACTAGCTCGATTGAAAGGTCTTTATAGTCAAACAAGTCTCCTAATTTCAGTGGTGTTCCATCAAATTTTTGCAAACTGCTAGCAATACTCTCAGGGCCTATAAGAGCAGTATCATCCTTCATAAGTTCTTGTATACTACTTGAATCAAAATGATCCCCATGAGAATGTGTTGAAACTATTATATCTGCTTTCTCTTCTCCTTTCTTGATTTGGTAAGGATCAAGGTAAATAATTCTTCCACTATGAGTTTTTAATTTAAAGGCAGCATGTCCAAGCCAAGTAATTTCCATTTGTGCCATTAGTTTCACTTCTTAATTATTTCAAAGATGAAGTTCTAATTTATTATAATGATATAATCCCTTAAAATACTAATGTAATAAGTAAGAAACGATTTAAAGACTAATATAAAATTTATAAGAGGAACTTAGTCTTCTTCCTCAAATTTCCATTCTGGGCTTTCGAGAGGAATTTTTTTAGTGATTCCGTAATTATCTTCTTTAGTTATATCGAGATCTTTAGATCTTTCTAAGAATAATTCATTTCTAAAATTAGGAATTTCATTAATAAAACTTGGTTTGGAAATAAGATTAGGAGGATGCGGAATTCCTTTTTTAAAAGTTATGTCATCTATTAATTTTTTTTCAAGATTCATATTTTTTCTAGAAAGAGAATCATTAATTTTCGGAAAGGCTAACTTACTTAATTTGATCCCCCTTAATGGTATTGCAGATTTTAAAATTCGGCAAGTGGGGCAATTAATTTCATCTAATCCGTGAATACAAGTCATAATTTTTCTAATTTTTATTTATTCAAACTCTAAATATTTCGTATTATTTGTATCATTTATTTTTTATTATTATAATTTTTAGATACTTTAAAAAACCAGACTTCTTTAATGAATTAAAAAGAATTACCATAGTTAACGATTATGCTGATAAAAGGGGTTTTTTTTGATCTTTATGGTACAATATTAATACCTAAAAATAACAAAAAAGCATGGAACAATTGGCTGTCAACATTTTATAGACTCATGAAAAACAATGGCCTAAATCTATCAAAAAGAGATTTTGCAAATGTATGTAATGGTTTTTTTACAAGAGAAGAACCCATAGAGAAGGATAAAAATTTAACTATTTATGAGAATAGGATTAGGCGTTTTGCTTTGGATTTAAGTTTAGAGCTTGAAACACATGAGATAAAAAAAATAGCTAATGATTGTGTTAATTCTTGGCATAAGTATGTAAAGATTGATCCAGAAGCACTTCCATTATTAAGAATTTTAAGAATTAATAAAGCTCTTGCGTTAATTTCTAATTTTGATCATCCCCCTTATCTCTACTCAATTTTGTCTAAGTACAAACTCAAAAAATACTTCAAATTTATTGCTATTTCAGGAGAAATTGGTGTTAAAAAACCAGATCCACAGATTTTTCATATTACTCTTGAAAAGTTTGAATTAAAACCCCAAGAAGTTGTATATATTGGTGATAGTAAAGAAGATATTGAGGGTGCTCTAAATACGGGTATTAAACCAATTTTAATTCAACGTCAGAGCTTTAAGAAAAGATTGATTGGTAATGATTATTATTCAAAAAGCGTAGTAAAAGTAAAAGCAAGAGAGAATATTAACCAATATTTGAAGATAAAACCTTTTAAGACAATTTCAAGATTAAAAGAGTTATATAAAATACTTGATTTGAAGAAAGCTTCATAATTATAAGAATTGATTCTAGGTGTCTTGATCGTTGTTATTTTTTATAAACTTTATAAATTTAAGCTAATTTTACCTAGTGTTCTAATATAAAAATTTTATATATTATCCAATAAGAACAATTTAAATGTGAAAAAAGATGTCAGAATGGCAAGTTGACTCAAAAAAAGCATGGTTTAAGAAATGGTGGCCTGAAAAAACACCTAAGAATCACAAGTTTGAAAATATTTCATTAGGAGAATTTTTTGAAAGGCAAAGACAAAAGCATGCAAATGAAAAGATGATGTGGTTTATTGAATCATGGATGACTTACGAGGAAGCAGGGCAAGCTATAGATTCTTTAGCAACTTCACTCCATAAATTAGGTGTGAAAAAAGGAGATGTTGTAGCATTTTTAATGCCAAATTGTTTTCAGTATGTAATTTCTTTTTATGCAACAGCAAAATTAGGAGCAATTGCGACAGGTATAAATCCCACTTACAAACCTTTAGAAGTATTGCATCAACTTAAAATGACTAATTCAAAGGTACTAATTACCTTGGATGCATTATACGGAGAATTAGCACGTCCAATCATTAAAAAGACTAATATTGAGATGGTAATTTATACAAACATCGCTGATTTAGCTTCGGGTTTATCAGGATTGAAGAAAGGGTTAGGAAAAATGATTGGTAAGATACCAAAAGGAAAAGTTGATTTTCCAAGTGCTATTAAATTTTTAGATCTTCTAAATGCTGAACCCGATCTTCCAAAAGTTGAAATTGATCCAACTGAACAAATAGCTACATTTATAATGACTGGTGGAACTACGGGGATTCCTAAAGCAACAGTTTTAACACATTTCAACTTAGTTTCTAATGCAATTCAATGTGTTTTATGGGTAGGTGGTGAAGACCCTGGAATAGGCGATATCGGGGCGCTTCCATTGTACCATTCATTTGCAATGACAGCAGTTATGAATACAGCTATAGGTTTGGGAGGTTGGATGATGCTTTTTCCAAGACCACCACCAACAGGTGACTTTTTAAAAGAAATTACACATATTGATGCTCCAAAAGGTCTCTTTTATGCGGGTGCTGAAATATTATTCAAGAGGATAGCGGATTTTCCAAATTTAGAAAAGTTTCCGAATTTAATGGGTAGGTTAAAACTCTGTATTTCAGGTGCTGGGCCTTTGCATGCTCCTGTACAGAAATCATTCCAAGAAAATACTCGTGGAAAAATTGTAGAAGGATATGGGCTTTCAGAAGCAAGTCCTGTTGTAAGTGCGGGGAGTCTGTTCGGTGAAAGTCCAGTTGGAACCATTGGGATGCCACTTCCTGGTACTGATTGGGGAATCTTTGATACGGACGATTTTGAGAAAGGACCAATAGCAGTTGGCTTATCAGGGTCAAAATTTGGAGAGGAAAATACTGGAGAAATTTGTGTTTGCGGACCTCAAGTTATGAAAGGATATTTGAACCAGCCAGAAGAAACAGCAGATACGTTAAAAAAATGGGATGGACGAACATGGCTTCTAACTGGTGATATTGGGTTTATGAGTGAAGATGGAACAATAGCTATAAGAGACAGAAAGAAACAATTAATTAAAGTTGCAGGACATTCGGTCTTCCCAGCAGAAGTAGAAACCATGCTTATGAGCCATGAAGCAGTCTCAGAAGCTGCGGTTGCTGGTTTACCCGATCCTAAAGGTAAAGTTGGTGAAATCACAAAAGCATGGGTCTCGTTAAAACCTGGATACGAGGGTAAAATTACTGGAGAAGAATTAATAGCTTGGACCGAAAAGAATATGACAAAATGGAAATGTCCTGCGATAATCGATATAATCGACGAAGTCCCAAAGAGTATCTTAGGAAAGGTTCAGAGACGTGTTTTGCAAGAAGCTGACCCACTATATAAAAAATAAATCATTTTTTTTACTTTTTTAATTATTATCAAAATCTAAGAAATTTACAAAAGAATCAAAATAATTTCATAAAGTTTTGATATGATATTTAATTACAATTTTTATGGAGTCAAGCCCAACTGGACATACATTTAAGAGTTACCTTTTTTTATTTTCTGGGCAGTTAGTTTCGATACTAGGGTCCTCTATTGTTCGGTTTGTTATTATTGTGTGGATAGCTATAGAAACTTTAAGCCCAATTTACGTTTCTATTGCATATTTCTTGGGTGCGCTTCCAATGGTAATTATCCCCCTCCTTATAGGGGTGTTTATAGATAGATGGAACAAAAAACTTACCATAGCATTAACAGATTCACTTCAAGCTCTCATAACTTTTACGATGATATTATTTTTTTTAACTGGATTCGCTAATTATTGGCTTATAATCTTTCTGAATGTTCTTCGAGGAATCTGTCAAGCAATTCATTTTCCTACGGTAAATGCTATAATCCCGTTAATGGTACCAAAGAAACATCTAAGTAGAATGAATGCAATTAATTATTTATTCACAGGGGTTATTCAAGTAATCGGTCCTATTGTAGGAGGAATTTTATTAGCTATTGTTGAAATTAATCCTATAATTGAAATTGAACATATACTTTGGATTGATATTATCACTTTTGGGATTGCAATTATTCCATTATTGTTAATTAGTATTCCCTCTATCACATCAAATTCGAATCGAAAAGAAAAGATTTCATTTATTAAGGATTTTAAATCTGGTTTAAAAATTTTGAAGTCAGTAAAAAGCTTTCTTATTTTAATTATATTTATTTCTGTTATTAATCTCTTAAACATGCCTTTCACTACTCAGATGTCATTATTTGTCTTTATCAATCACTCTGGAGGAGAACTAGATTTTGCTCTGATAAGTGCATTATTACAAATTGGCATCGTTATAGGGGCGATCATAGCTTTAGCTAAAAAACATTGGAAACACAAGGAATTAATAATTTTATATTCTGTGTTTATTGGAATTGCCGGTTACTCGCTTTTGACCTTAGCTCCGACTGGAAATTTTATTTTAATGGGGATTGGTGCATTATTTCATGCTTCTATGATTCCTATCGCAAACACTATGTTTCTAACAATACTTCAAACTAAAATACCTCCAGAGACCCAGGGTAGAGTATTTTCAATTGTCATTAGTATTGCTGCTGCTGTCACTCCGCTTGGAATGTTAATCTCTGGACCACTAGCAGAACTTTTTGGAATTCAGTTACTATTCATAATTGTAATATACTTACAATTTGTAAGTATTGTAATAACATGGTATTTTACTGATATTAAAAATATTATCCGTAAAGAATCTAAAGCTGAAATAATAGAAGAAAAAGAAAAAGTTGGCTTTAGATCTGAACAAATTGAATTATAAATATTTTTTATTCATTTAGTTGAGTATTGATTAAATTTTAATTTCTGCTATTATTCCTTAAAACTATCATATAAAAACTAGATTTTTGATAAAATCACTTAATTCTTACAATGACAAAAGGAATAATTCTCTCGGGTGGTTTTGCCACAAGACTTAGACCATTGAGTTGTGTGATCCCTAAGACGCTAATCCCAGTAGTTAATAAACCAGTTATTGAGCGCCAAATATTATTACTAAAATCAGCGGGAGTTCGAGAGATAGTTCTAGCAGTTAGTGTTATGGCAGATCTTGTAAAAAAACATTTAGGAAATGGAGAGAAACTTGGAATTAAAATTGAATATACAGACGAAAAAAACCCATTAGGAACTGCTGGGGCGATAAAATTAGCTGAAGATTATCTAAAAGATGACGATTTTTTTATATTGAATGGTGATGTCATTTTCAATTTTGATTTTAAAGAAATGATTCAAGCTCATGATAGATATAAAGGATTAGGCGTGATTGCTAGTAAAATTGTTCCAGATCCATCAAGATATGGTGTGTTAATTGTCGAAGAAGATACAAATAAAATATTAAAATTTCTTGAAAAATCCGAATATACACCTCCAGATGGAAAAAATATTCCAATGCCTATCAATGCTGGTGTTTACCTTTTGGAGCCTGATATTTTTCAATATATTAAACCTAATAAAAAAGTTTCAATTGAACATGATGTTTTTCCTATTCTCGTAAGTGAAGAAAAATTGTATCATTATTCAATTCCAGGCATTTGGAAAGATATCGGTAAACCAGAAGAATTACTGGAAGGAAATATTCAATTAATGAAGGATATATTAAAAAACCTAAAGGAGAAAAAAGAAAATTTAATTGATGAGAATCTAGATATAGAAGGAAAAGCATTAATTTATCCTCCTGTTACTATTGGAAAAAACGTGGTCATTAAAAAGAATTGTCGGATAGGACCAAATGTAATAATTGGTGATAATGTGTATATTGGAGCAAATACAGAAATCAAAGATACCTTGATTTATAATGAGGCTTACATTTCTAAGAATATTAAATGTGAAAAAGCAATAATAGCAGATAATTGTTTACTTCATGATGGAGTTCAATTAGTTGGAAATAATCAGAATTTAGTAATTCTTTCTTCTTTTGTAGAAGTGTTAGATAATGTGAAGTTAATTGCTCCCCCTAATTCTTCGCTAACAGTATGTCATCATGATGTAGTGAGATTGGATGTATCTTAATATAAGAGGTTAAATCTCTTCACGAAGTTTAATAATCTTCTTTTTCAATTTTTTAATTCGAGAATCAGATACATTATAAATTAGAAAACCCTCGAGAATTTTTAATGCTTTTTGATAATACTGGATGCTATTAATAAAATCACCATTCTTTTCCGCATTTTCTCCTGCTTCTATATTAAAGTCTAACTCTATTTGTTTAACTTGCTTGTCTAATTCTAATAGCATTTTTGATGTTCGCTCGATTTCTGTTTTCAAATTAAATTCTCTAGCTAAAAATAAGGCTTTCTTGTATTCTTCTTCTCCTACTTGATAAGCTAGAGATTTCTCGGCAGCTTTACCTTTTTTTATTAATTCTTTTATCATTTTGATTGCTGAGTCTTTTTCCATATCTTCTACTTGTTCTTTTAATTTTTCAAAATCTGAATTTGTAATAATTATAGAAGAAATTGGTTTGTATTTAGCGACCTTTTCATTATGAGCTTCTTGAATCATTTCGATATTACTCACAACTGCTTCTAAATTTATAGGATTAATGATTTTATTCTCTACTAGTTGATATATCTGGTATAAAATAACATTCGCATCTATATTAACAATTTTCTTCACTTGATTCAACAAATTGTTAATAAAAAAGAATTGCCTTGAAATAAGTAGTTCTGTAGCAATATTAACTATAGCTTTTTGAATTTGATTTTGGTCTATGCTCTTCAAATCATGTGGAGTAATCGAAAGAGCCAAAGTCATGGGAAAAACCAATTTTATTTCAAACGAGTCAACAATGAACTCAACCATATTTTTAGAATAAAACATTCCTGCATTTCTAAAATTATTTAGTTCTTTACTAAATATTTCTTCGAATTCAGGTATGAATTGGAGAACATGGCTTCTCATATTTTCAGAAGCATTATGATCAAGCATTAAGCAGAGACGAATAAATTCTCCATCCTTTAAAAGAATATTAAAGTTTTGATATTGAAACTCATAGAACTTATGATTCCTTGGTGAATGTGTATTCTCATAAGAAGTAGTATGGTATTCAGAAAAAGTTATATTTGCTTGAATAAACCCACTTAATAAATCTGCGCTTATTTCTTCTCCCGATACGGGATAATTCAATAAAGTCAAACCTGACTCTTTATCCATTATTATAATATGCCTAATATTCAGAACATCTAAAAACTTCCGCCAAATTAACTCTCGTTCCATCTGAATACGGCGTTCATAAGAATCTACCTCATATACTTCTACATTAGAATCAATTTCAAATCCAAGTTGCTTTAATCTATTTTTAATGCAAGCCATACAGAATTTAGGGTATTTTGAGCACTTTTCCTTAATTTTTCCGCAATTAAATCCTAAACGATCAATTTCAAAGTAAACCATGAAAAAAATCAACACTTCGATGTTATATTTTAAAAAAAAGGATTGAATCTATACAATTTAAAACATGATATCAAAATCGTTTTTAATTTGGTTTAACATAAATTATCGGACATTTAAATTTTTAGGAAGAAATCCAATTCTAAGATAATAACACGAAATTTCTGTATTCTCAAGAAGTATGCTTTATTAGTTTCACTTCTTATTAACATCTTAACTTCAATTTAAAAATTTAAAAAGAATAAATACTATAGATTAAAATAGATAAATAAAACTCTTTGTTGTATTAATTTGCCAGATTTTCAAATAAATGATGATTGGATATTAAATCGAATTTCGGGTCAAAGTAATAGTTTTAGCCAATGGCTTTCTAATATAATGAGTTCTGTAGAAAAAACTTTAGAAGAAGTACATCCTGAAGCACTTGAAGAATTCAAAAAAGATAAAAAAATGTTATCATTCAAAGATTTGGATAAGGAATTAAGCGAAGCACAAAAAGAATTGGATAAGTTAGGATTTTTGGGAAAAAGTATTTCAAGCTTTAAAACGAAAATTCTTAGTGGGATTAAAAAACCAATTGAGAAACATATTAAAAAATCTTTAAAGGATGTTGAGGGCTTAGATTTTGATTTGGATTTTATTACAGGTAAAAAAAAAGATTTATCTACGGCTCTTTTTGATGTATCTAAAGAAAGGGGAATTGAATCTGAGGGTTTATTATATCTTATACGAGCTTTACCCGACCTTGAGGCATTTCTTTATAGTACCAGTGTAAGAAAATATTATCGAGATCATACTGAACATGCGCTTCGGGTGGCAGTGTTAGGAGATTTTCTTTTAGAACAAGATTTAGGACAAGGATCTCTAGAAGGCGTGATTTCTGAATTAACAGAACTAGACAAGAATTTATTAAAGGATAAATTTTGGTGGATCACGGGGTTACTTCATGATATCGGTTATCCTTTAGGAAAAATGACAACAGCAGTTAACTATTCACTTCTTAACCAATTATTAAAGTGTTATCCTACTCTTGATTTAGAATTCATACCTTTTGAAATAACTTTAGCATGGAAAGGCAAACAAGAAGAATATCTGAAAATTATAGAAGAAGGACTTTCTAAAGAAGCTCGTGAACTAATAAGGCAAGGAGCTGGATTTAAATATCAAAGCAGTTCTGTTCAAGATACACAGACTTTCTTAAATCAGCCAAATGGACATCCTGAATTTGAATATAAGAACCCTGTAGAATTAGATCATGGTGTCATTTCTGCGCTTTCTCTTTTGAAGGGTCTTGGAAGTCCACACGAAATTAAACAAAATAATGAATATATCGGATATATATTAGTTGCAAGAGCAATAGCATTACATAATTTTAAAGCCCAACTTAAAGATTATGTTTTTGAAGAGCAACCATTAGCATTTTTCTTAATGTTAATAGATGAATTGCAGGAGTGGGGGAGACCTATTCCTGTTCAAATACGTGATACATATTTTACTACTGAATTGCAAAAAGTAACATTGTTAGATGAACTTTTACTTAGTTTAGATGAATTTACTTGGTTAATGCAATTTAAAAATCAACAAGCTAAAGACATCATGGAATTTAATTTCAAATTATTTTCAAATGAAAAGAGAAAAACATTTGGAAGATTAGATAGTGGAGAATTGTTCCCAAAAACCATGATTAATCTTCAAGATATAGAAATTATAAAAGATAAAAAGGAAAAGAAAGAAAACATAATGGCACAAGATACTATAATAATTTGAGGTGATTCAAGAGTATGGAAGATTTAAAAGAAAATGGTTTGAAGATCTTTAATGCCATATTTGAACGTAAAAAAAATGTTGAAATTGATGATATCGAATACTCTATACACAAATTTTCTAGTGGTGTAAAATATGTGGATCTTTTTGGATATCGATATATTGAACAAAATCGCAATAAAAAATCAGAATGGGGTAAAAAGGCTAGAGAAGGTCATAAAATAATGTGGATTATTAAAGAACGACGTTATATCGCACAAATCTTGGATGGACAATATAAAGATTTAAAGAAATAATCAAGAAAATCTTTTAAAATTTCCTTTAAGTTTTTCAGCAATCAGTTCTAAATATGATTTTCTTATAGATTCTTCCTTCTTAATACCGAACAAACTTAAAAAATCAAATAGAACTACTGTGGAATCTTTAAGATTTTTAGGAGAATCTAATAAAAATTCAACTTCTAAAAAATGTTGGTCTAAAATTGGTAGATAATCAATTAACGCTTCAATATAGTAGTTTTTAAATTCAAACTCATATAATTCTCTTTCTTTCTTAACGGTAAAGATTTCTTGAAATCCCAATTCTTCTAGCAATAACTTCATATTTTCAATGTCTTCTATTTTGATATCAAGCTCTTTACGAGTTTTTGTCGAGAGATCCATCTTTTTACCTTTATAAGTGATAAAATGATTGATAACTTGTTTTTTTGTCTCATCATTTTTGTTAAATTCAACGGATTTCCTCAATCTTAAAGCTTCATCAGTTTTTTTAAAATCTCTTAATCCTTTTGGCAGGTTAAAATAAGTATCCTCATGAAGAAGTGAAATTTTATAAATTCCGTTATTTTCTTCAAACTTTTTTCGAATTAAATCGTGATTTGAGATTCTTACTTTTATTTCTACTTCAATCATAGGACAAATTTTCTCTCTGATAACAATTATAATTTATTATTTTTTATTAGTATTAATAGAATGAAATCGAGATGATTTTTCAATTTCTCAGACCCATAAAGATGCTAGAAAACTCGCTGAAGAATATGGTTACCTTCCCTATATGATTGAAAGATATATTCAATTCTTAGGTTTAGATGAAACAATAAATTATTTGAAAGCAAATGAGCTCCCATTAACTCCATCAATCCGAACCAATACTCTTAAGATATCCACATCAGAATTAAGAAAAAGATTAGAAAACAAAGGATTTGAGTTAGAACCAATTGAATGGATTCCACATGCATTTAATGTGTTAAAAACCCCTTATAATTTAGGTTCTTCTCATGAATTTCTACAAGGTTATTATTATTTACAAAATGTTGCTTCAATGCTTTCAGCTATTATTCTCGATCCTAAGCCAAATGATACTGTGATTGATATGTGTGCAGCTCCAGGAAGTAAATCAACACATCTAGCTCAACTAATGGAAAATGAAGGAACATTGATTTTAATAGATAGGAACAAAAATCGAATTCCTGCTTTAGAAATTAATCTTCGTAGAATGGGAATTATAAATTCAATAGTTCTTAATATGGACGCTGTTAATGTATCAAATTTACATATTAAGGCGGATAAAATCTTATTAGATGCTCCATGTACAGGAGAAGGATTGATAAGACAAGATCCCGATAGAAAGAAGAGTAAAAATATACGATACATTGAAAAAATGGCTTTAATTCAAAAGAAGTTATTAAAAACAGGATTAAACACTTTAAAAACAAGGGGAAATTTACTATATTGTACATGTTCAATTGCTCCTGAAGAAAATGAGCTAGTTGTAAATGATACCTTAAAGAGCTTAGACAATTTTTCTATAGTTGATATTTCTAATAAATATGGCTTGAAAGGATTAACTGAAGTTTTTGGAATTAATTTAATAGAAGATTTAAAGTTCTCACAACGATTGTATCCTCACATTCACGATACTATCGGATTTTATTATTGTCTTATAACGAAGTTATAATATTACTTTTGTAGAATTTCGGTCTATATGAATTTATAGGATTTAATAAATTATTCTTTCATTGAACTTGCATTTTTCTTTTAAATCCTCTTTAACATGTTAATTATAAGAAAACATTTTAAGGACCAAAATAACACTTTAGGAATAATAGAGTCATTAATCTTAAAATATAGAAGAAGGCTAGAAATACTAACAATAAAAAATTATAAGCTCTTCACGTTTTTTAAAAAAATAAGTTATATTTCTAAAATATTTGTTCTTACTGATAATTTGTATTTAAATTTATTAAGAAACAAACTTTATAGAATTCTTGATAAAATTATAAAAGACGCCAATTTTAGGAAATTGTTAAAAGATGAAATTCTGAAAGCCCCTGAAGGATCTTTTACAGAATTTGTAAACCTATTTAACGATATAAAGAAAGAATCATATAAATTATCCAAAATCGAATATAATGCTTAGATTTCCCTAATATTATACAATTTGTTATCTTTATTATGAAAACTCAAATTTTATCTAAACCAGTTGGATTAGAACATCCAAATGTAAAGAGAGTTATAGAGATAGCTGAGGAAATAATGAGTAAGAATAAAGTATTAAATTTAGAGACTCTATACAATATTGCTAAAAAAAGATTAAAAATACCCAGAAATGGTCTCTTATTTATAATACAACTTCTAATAAACAAAAAAATATTGATTGAAGGTTCAAAATTCTCAAGGGAAACAGTTCTTTCAAACAGTATTAGAAATAGGATTTATAAATACATAATAATGAACCCTGGAGTACACTTTTCAATTCTAAGAAAAAAAGCTTTATCAGAAGAAATGGGGAGTTCTGGGCAACTAGTATGGCATTTGGAAATGCTTCTAAAATTTAATTACATTAAAAAAATAAAAGTTGGGAACTATACTGTTTTTCTTCCATATGAACTTGATGAGATGGCAGGAAGAATCCTTTTCATCTTAAGAGATCGAATAAATAACAAAATAATACACTTGCTTAATGAGAATAAAACGGTCATCAAGTCAGATATCTATAAAGAAATTGATGAAAAGAGAGAGGATGTTTATTATCGCATCAATTATTTATTAGATCATGGCATAATTACTTTAAACCAAGATTTGGATAGCGAAATATGTATAAACACCAACTTAAACGATTTTTTTATTGAAATTTTAGATACATCAAAATCTTATACAAAAAAAAAACTTAGGTAATAATTAGATAAGAGGTAAGAGAATGGTTTTAAATTGGAATATTGAGGTTATTATTGATTTTATAGTCGCAACTCTAGGTATAATTGTTACAGTTATTTCCTATTATTCTCCAAAATCTAAAAAAATAACATCCCTATTATTTATGAGATTTGGATGGATTTTCTTCTGGATCTTTTTACTATTTGATGGCTTAGCATTTCTTTTTATTAATGAAGTTCTTGCGGTTTTTACTGGATTACTTCTTATACCCACGACCATTTTTATAGTAATAGGTGTGACCTATACAATTAAGGAAACATTTTATTCTAAAGGTCTTCTGGTCATTTCTGGGCTAAGTACATTATTTATCTACGTAGGTACGCAACCTGGTGCTATAGGAATAAGTTTGGAAGCAGGATATCTTAGAGTAGATTGGATAGGGGTCTTTAATATCATAGGAATATTTTTTACTAGTATCTCTGTGTTTTATTTATTTTTTTGGGGCTTGAAAACTTGGGTGAATTCTCCTATTTTAATAAAAAAGGAAGCTTCTATTTTCTTTATAGGGATCTTATTCATTTGTCCTTTAGGACTTATATTTTATGTTTTATATCTTTTTGAAACACTTCTTATTCTTGTATCTGATATTATGATTATGATAGGCGCTCTTATTTTTATATTTACACTTGCGAGAGAACCAAAATTATTATATATACTACCCTTTACAATCCATAGAATTATTGTTAAAGACAGGGACGGGCATCCCTTGTATGATCATGATTGGTCTGAAACAAATATAAGTGAAGCAATATTCACAGGCTTTTTAAATGCAGTACAGCTTATAAGCGAAGAAGTAATGCATATTGGGGGGCTTTTAGATATTAATCTAGAAGAGGGCATCTTGATATTAAAAGAATCTAAAAATATAACAGTAGGATTAGTCGCCTCAAAAACTTCAAAATTGTTAAGAGATTCTGTAATTAAATTCACTGATGATTTTGAGAGGAAATTTGAACGAGAATTAAAAAACTCGGTTAAAGATATGTCTCAATACGAAGCGGCATTCGAATTGATTGAAAAGTATTTTTCAAACTTTCCATATAAAATTATCAAAAGCAAAAAACAGCCCCTCATTCTAACAGGGAAATATGTGAAAATACCACTAGAATTAGAAAACAAACTTCGAAAAATATTTCCAGATGAAGAAGAATTTGAAGCTATTAAAACTGAATTGATAAGATCACCCCTCTCGTTTAGTTCTGAATTCACCAAGTTTTATCAAGAGTTAAAAGATGAGATCAAAAAAATCTCAGATGAAGATATAAAATATTTAGATGAAAATTAAGGAAGAAACAAACAATAGTATGCACGTTTAAACATTGAATTTATTATTCTCTTTCTTTAGTATAAAGCCTCTTAGATATTCTTTTAATATTCTTGTAAAAATTTGGTCCTAGTGATTTTATATTAACTAAATAAATAATGATTTTTGAATTAGTTAATATTATTAAGTAAATTAGGGAAGTTAGGGTGAAATCCTCCCTTTAATCTATTTAAGAGTTCTATTTATACTAAAACCATTTAATTTGTCAAAATTTGGTCCTAGTGATTTTATATTAAAATTAGTCATGTATAATTATAAGCCTATTTTTGTTATGATTTTATAGCGAAAATAACGCGAAATCCGAAATTAATAATTTGAAAAACAAAATTACCCTAAAAATATTATTGGTGAAACCAATTGGTAAATTCAAAAAGAAAAAAGAAAACAACTTTAGTATTAATTTTAGTTCTATGTTTAACTGCGTTTAGTCCTTTGATTTTATCTGGAAATATACTAATCACTCAAAATCTAAAACAGACTCCAAAACTTAGCCAAAATATAGATATAAATACTCCTGAAAATAAAACTTACTCTGAGCCAATGGAAGGTTATTATCCTGGAACATTTGGGTTTGAAGAAACACCTAATGGTGTTTTACCTTCTTATTGTGACTATGCTGCGGGAGGTACAACTCCGGATGGTCCTGGCTCTTATGCTAGAGTTGAAGATAGCTACACTGATAGCGCGGGAAATACCCATAATAAGGTGTTCAAAACCTATGATCGAACCAGCAGTGGAACAACCCATGGAAGGCTTAATTTTACAAGCGAAGGTTCAGAGATATGTCGTAATTGTACTATTGAATTCTGGGCATGCAACACACACTCAGGGACTTATTGGCATAGTTATTTTCAGATTATAGGAGATCTGGGAAGTATGGTACAATTTGAATGGGACTCATACGGAACTACAAATGATCCTGAAATAAGGATCACTCCTGCTACTGGAGAGTTTGGTACGGGAGTGTATCATGAATGGGATAAATGGTATCGTTATTCTATAGATATTTCTTGTGATGGTGGATATGCTGGATTAGGGACAAATCAATTTAGATTCCGAATCTATAATGATACTGGTGATATGATTTACGTTTCCGCAGATTTAGATTTATTAACTTCGCACCCCACAGGAGGTCCATACAGGTATCATGTATTATCAACTGAATCTCAATCTGATGTTTCTCATTACTTGGATGCTTTTAGCATTACAGGGCTTCAAGATGGGTATATATTAGGTGATAATATTGAAGAAGGATTATTACTTGATTTTGAAAGCCCAAATATTCTTGATTTAATGAGTTATTCTTTAGATGGACAAAATGAATTAAAAATTATAGGAAATACTACTATCCCAATACCGAATGATGGACACCATACAATTCAAGTATTTGGAGAAGATTCTCTTAGTAATAAATACCATTCTACAATTAGATCTTTCTTAATTGATACGATAATTCCCGATATTAATATAGTTTCTCCTTCTCCAGATGAGTTTTTCGGTAGTATATCTCCAGATTTCCAGATTTCCTTAACTGAACTAAATTTAGACACAACATGGTATCATTTGGGTCCTGGAACAAATGAAACAATATTTAGCGGGTTAACTGGTAAAATAGATCAAATAGAGTGGGACAAGTTAGGGGGTGGACCGGTGACGATCAGATTTTATATAAATGATACAGGGGGATTAGAGAGTTTTGACGATGTTATTATTCAAAAAGATCTTACACCGCCTACTTCAAGTATATCTTTTATACCATACATAACTCCTAATATAGTGAACAAAACAACAACTTTTTCACTTGCTGCTAATGACGGTTCAGGATCTGGTGTCTCTGTATTAAGATATAAAATTAATAATTCTATTTGGTACGATTATACTGGCTCTTTTGACTTATCTAGCTACAGTTATGGCTATTATCTTATCACATATCAAGCAGTTGATGCTGTAGGAAATGTTGAATCTGAAAATGAACTTCTGGTAATATTAGTAGAGATACCTTCTATACTACCACCGATACCTGGATTTAGTATAGTTCTGTTGCTGAGTGTAACAGGTTTAGTAACACTAATCCTAATTAAAAAATATAAAAAATAATTAAAATCCTAACTCTTCTTTTTTTTTATTGTTTTTCTCTTAAATAGGTACCCTTATCACTCATATTGAGAGCAACAATATCTTTGGGTTTAAGGTTTTGTATAATATTGCTTTCAATTTTGGATTGAGCTATAGCTAAAATTTCATTCAAATCATTGAAGATTAATAGGAAATCATCTTTTTGTAGATTAGAGGGTGTTTTGATAACCATATTCTTTAAAATATTATTTCCATATAAAATAGATTTTTCTCCCTTCTTGTTAACATATAAACATTTAACATCAGACAATATCCCTTGTTTATTTAGAAATTCTGCGCCCTCTAAACTTAAATGAAAGTTTCCTTTTTTGATAAATCCAAAATATATACCAACTGAACAAATTTCTTTTTTAGACTTAACTATATCTATTTCTTTCTCAAAATAAATCGAGCTTAAATAAATGTTAGGGAAATTGGTCCTTGATTTTGAATCCTTTAATGAAATATATAACTTATTCTTAGATCTTATTAAGAATTGGAAAATATTGGTAGATATTTTGGAGAGTGATTGAAAAATGATTTCTCTTTCGATTTTATTAATTTCCCTAAAATTAGAAGATTCAATCATACTCATTTAAAATAGAAAGAATTAAGAAGTTTTATTATTATTAATCAATAAAGGTATTAAAAAATAGTGTTATCTAAAAATGGGCATTCGAAAGATAGAAGATGAGATTGATTTAAAAGAAGCTATGAAAAAGAAGGCAGCCGAACTTAAAATGAAAGATATGGAAGCAAAAGCCTCTGTTGAAAAGTTTACAAAAGATAGACTTCGAGATTTAGCAAAGAAACATGGTGTTTTATTAGCTCTAACACCAGAGTTAAGACGAGAAATTAAAGAATTACAAAAAAAATATAACATTCCTTCTTCAAAGATTATTACTGAACAAATAACAGAACATGACGTAATGAGAAAATTCTCAAAAATTGACCCTCAGAAATTAGGGATGTTGGCATATCAGAGAGTCTTGATGAGTAAGGAAGAAACAGGCGGAATAATTCCATTATCAGAAGTATTTGAATTAATAAATACAGGAATTTTGAAAGGAAATGTAGATATTAAGGATGTTGAGAAGGCTTTGAGACTTTTGAAAAAAACAAGAGTAATTGAGGATATTACTCGATTGGATTCAGGAGCAGTTATCATACGGTTTTTTCCAATTCAATACACTGGTGATGAATCTAAAGTTGTAGAATTAGCGAAAGAAAAAGGAGTCCTTACTTTAGAAGATGTGTGTGCTAATTTGGAATGGTCCCAAGATCGTGCTATTAGAGCCTTGGAATCACTTGAAAAAACAGGTATTGCGAAATTCAGGGAAAATATTTTAACAGGGAAACAATGGTATTTCCCATCTTTATAAAAAAAGTGGATTGTATTACTCTAATCTAATTTTAAATGCTAATTGTCCGTTTTCCATTTTTAGGATTTTAGCTTTTCGATTTTTAGCTAAAATTTTAAATATTTCTTCCAGATCCTCAAGTGGGAGTGAACTAAAATCTTCTTGTGCTGCTTCTCTTAATTCATAAATCATTATCGGCTCGATCTTTCCATTCTCATAACACCATTTGTAAATTTCATCTGACCACGCTTCGAGAGTTTTCCAGTATACTCTTAGTCTATTCTTCTCTTTTGAGAGCCATTTCGCTTGATTTTGACTAATTAATTCTTCAACGATTTCTAGTATATAATGTTCTCTTTTAGTGAAATTAGAAAATGGTTTTTGAGAACTTACTTCTCTAATATAAATAATATGAAGAACAGCAAATCTAGCGTAATCAAAAAGAACTTTTGCCCACTCTATTTTCCAAGAAGTATAATCATTTTTATTTACCTTTTTATTTGGCATTGAGTACATAAATTTTTTACGTTCTTCCTCAAGCCAAGGATAAGCCTTCAATAAATTTTCATAAGCTGTTAATTTCTTCTCTATTAAACCCTTTTCACCAAGAATTTCTTCTTCGAGGGTTTGTAGTTCTTCTTCGACTTGTTCAGCATGCTGACGGTATAATTTTTGATCTATTTCACCTAATTTAGAAGATAATATATTTTCCAGTTTATCAAACTGTTCTTCTATATAATTTAATTCAGTAGATTTAATATCTTCTTCTTTAATGATTTGTTTTTGAGTTGCTTCAATTTCCAATTGTTCCTTCTCTTTTTTTAAATTTCTTAATCTAGCGAGCTCTTTCCTTAATTCTTCTAACTCCTTTTCTGCTTTTTCTTTAACTTCCTTAGGAATTTCCGTAGGTTTTTCTCTCTGTCTTTCCATTTTAACCATCAAAATGTATTATATTTCTCCGAACTCCTCTGCCCAATCGTTATATTGCTTTAATAATGCTTTATTTGTCATTGGTTTGACTTTTTTAAGAGTTTTTTTAAAATCTTTTAAATCTATATCTCTTATAATAACTTCTTTATTAGAATCTTCTAAAAGTCCACTCATGTCTAACTCACGCACAGGTAACATTATTACTTCACGACAAATATTTGCTATATCTCTACCCGAATACCCTTCTGTTCTTACTGCCAATTCTACAAAGTCCTCATCTGTTAATGCAGAATCCACTCCCTCTGTATGAATTTTAAAGATTCCCGCTCTTGCTTTTAAATCAGGAAGAGGGACTTGCACTCTTTTCTCAAATCTACTTAGCATAGCATTATCAATATCCCAAGGACGATTAGTTGCCCCTAAAACCAATAAAGGTTTATCATGAGTTGATTTTAACCCTTGTATTTCGCTTAAGAGCTGTGTTTTAACTCTTCTCTCACCTCCACTCTCCGCTCCTTCTCCTCGTTTAGTTGCAACTGAATCTATCTCATCCATAAATATCAAACTAGGTGCCTTTAATCGGGCAACTTTAAATAAGGAACTTATTAATTTTTCACTTTCCCCTAACCATTTACTTAATAAATCTGCAGATGATGCACTAAAAAAAGTTGCTTTACACTCCGTAGCGGCTGCTTTAGCCAACAATGTCTTTCCACATCCAGGTGGACCAAATAACAAAATTCCAGCCCAAGGTTTTCTAGCACCTGTAAATAATTGTGGTTTTGCTATAGGTAAAACTATTGCTTCCCTTAAAGCTTGCTTAACATTTTCCAAACCAGCAATATCGTCCCATTTTATATTAGGAGATTCTGTAATGATTGTTCCTGATATTGTATCAATAAGTTCCTGTTCTTCTGAAGATACAGCACCGGATTCAGAATCTACAGCACCTGCTTTTGACTCACTGGATTTAGTAATGTATCTTGCACTTCTAGGACCACCCAAATGGGATTTTAGAATTTTTGCGCGATCAACATATTCTTCAATATTTCTTTGACACAGCTTTCTCATTTGAGGATTTTTATTGTATTGCATAAATTGCATCAAAATTTCCGCTGCACGATAGTACTTATTCATCGCCTGCCGGTACTTGCCCTGATTATCTAAAGCAACTGCCTCCTTCGCCGTTTGAACGGCATACTGATAAAGTTTCGAATCTACTGATGACATGATAACTATATTAAAATAATTATACTATTTATAGCTAATCTAAATTAGTATAAATATATTTAATAATTTAATCTGAATATATCAAATTTACGGTTTAACCAACGAGGCTAATCTCTACATATAATATATAATTATTGGTCTCCAAAAACAATTATATAAGACCGAAGTTTTATATATATTATATAATTACTAATAATTTTTGATGAATATGGGTTTTCTAAAAGATTTAACTAATTTTCTATCAGGTGGTAAGAAAAAGGATACCGTTCGATCCGCAACAGTCAAATTGAAAGTTTTCAATAAACGACTAATGAGACAAACTAAAAAAATGGAAATGTCAGCAAAGCTAGCTAGAGATAAAGCTGTAAATCTTCGAAAGCAAGGTGATATGCAAGGTTCAGAATTTCACGCGAGAAACTATCTCCAAGTAAAAAAACAGGCCAGGGCGATAGATTTATTCAGAACTAACCTTGAAGGAATGGTATTTAAATTAGAACAAGCCACAGCGGTAAAAGATGTTGCTGAAGTAATGAAGGGGATTGCAGTAAGTCTAGGTGCATTAAAGAATCAGTTATCTATACCACAACTTACGGAATTAATGACCTCGATTGGAGTAGATATGGAAGATTTTGCGGTTACAGAGGAAATCACAACCGATGGAATAAGCGATATAATGGTTGACACAGCAGTTACTGATACGGATATTAAGGATGTTCTGGGTGAAATAGATGCTGAAATCCAAGTGGAAATGGGTGTAGCATTACCTAGTGCCGGTTCTGATGAAAAAATAGCCGAATTAGAGAAAGAGTTAAATCGTCTTAAATCAGATGAATAAATGAATTATTTTTTTTTCCTTCTCTGAGAAGTACATCTTAGCAAAATAATTAAAAGGCTATTTTCTTTTTTATCGAATTTTCTTATAATTTTTGATATTACTATATATGAAAGTTCACTTTTGATTAAATTTAAAAAGATAATCAATCACTATTAATCTAATTCTAAACTTATTGAAAGCAAAATGGAATTATCCTTTAAAGTTATTATTGTCGGACCCGCTGCTGTAGGTAAAACGAGTCTACTAAATAGATTTGTGCATAACGAATTTGATTTGAAGTACAAATTGACGATAGGCGTTGATTTCTTAACGAAAACTTTGGAATATGAGCCATCAAAATTTGCAAAACTCCACATATGGGATATAGGCGGCCAAGAAAGATTCAAATTTCTCCATCGTAGCTTTTATGAAGGTGCATTTGGTGCATTGCTTGGATTTGATCTTTCAAGACAACATACATTTTCAAGCATGAAAACTTGGCTTTCAGAAATGCGTAGTATATTAAATGATGACATACCTAAAGTGATTATAGGCAATAAATCCGATTTAATACCTGAAATTGGTCAGATTATAGATAGAAATGAAGTAGAAGAATATGCAAAGAACGAAGGTTGTTTATATATTGAAACCTCAGCGAAAACAGGAGAAAATGTTGAAATTGCTTTTCTCGAACTTACACATCGCATGATAAAGAAAATGGGAAATATTATTAACAATAATAAAGAAAGACTATAAGATCAAGTAAAGAGAAATAATTATTAGGCTATACTTTAAATTCTATAAAAATCCATTCTTAGCAAAATTATTAAAAGACTATTTTCTATTTTAAACTTATTCTATATATCAAATTTATGTATTTATTTAGTGATAATTATGAATTTTCCGGAATTAATTACGATTGGAAGCAATACTTTAGATATCATAATTGATATCGATGATATCTTACGCTTTGAATTATTTGATAAAGAGATCATAAAAAAGTATACTGCTATTGAATATTCTCGTAAATTGAATGTTAAGAACGTTAGATTTGTACCAGGAGGTTCAGGTGCTAATATCGCGGCAAATTGCTCTATGTTAGGATTAAAAAGTGCATATATTGGGGTGATGGGTAATGATTTTTCAGCAGAAATTTGTCTGACAGATTTGAAAAAACGTGGTGTAGATCTCTCTCAAGTAATTCAGACTGACAAAGATACTACGGCATTATCAATTATACTAAAAACCCCGTGGGGAAAAGATCGAAGCATTCTTGCCTATAAAGGTGCCAATAATCTCTTAAAACCTTCAGACGTTAATGAAGAATTATTTAATAATATTAAAGCATTTGCTTGGACATCTTTAACTACTGAGGATGCGTGTAAAGCTATAGAGAAATCAATTACTCTTACAAAAAATAAGGGAGGAATAGTCTTTGCAGCTCCGAGTATGTCAATAATTAAAAATGCCCCAAATTGGGCAAAGGTCCTGATTTCTAATTCTGATGTTGTATCTATGAATTTAGAAGAAGCTCAAGAGTTTACTGGTGAAAGTAAAAAAACTCTTATGATTAAGGATTTCTTAGATATGGGAATAAAACTGATTTCTATAACGGATGGTCCTAATGGTTCAATTATATCGGATGGCAAGATAATTATAAACAGCGGCGTTTATAGTGCTGGAAAAGTTGAAGATACAACAGGAGCAGGTGATGCTTTCTTAGCTGGAATCTTAATCTCTCGTTTAAACAATTTTTCTCTTGAAAAAACATCAAAAATGGCGACAGCGATGAGTTTCTTAGAAAGTAAAGAAATAGGTGTTAGAGAAGGATTACCTAATAGCGTTCAAGAACTTGAAACCTTTGTAAATAATAATACCATAAAACAAGTTATTTCAGAGATCATATAAATTATATAAAAAATTAAAATGGAGGATTTTTTATGAAAAATTCAAAATATAAAAAATCTCTTATTATTTTTTGTGTTTACTGCCTATTCTGGGTGGTTATTTCTTTTTCAATGTCAAGAATTTTAGGTTATGGTCAAAATTTATCACCTCTTATTCCCTTCAGAGATGCAGGGTTGGAAATTGGATTTATTTCTATTATGTTCTTACCTTTAGCATCAATAATTGGTACATTGATTGGAGGATATTTGTTTACTCCATTATTTCTATATCTACATACAAAAACATTTAGAAATCGATATCAATACGGAATATATTTGAAACCAGATTATGAGAAATTTAAATTTACTTCTCAAGGTCTGTTTGCTTCATTAATGGCAATAAATATCTCACTACTTTTATTAAATCCTGATACTGTTCGTTTTACTCTTGGAAATTTTAGTGTTTCTCCAGAAGATTTAACTCCTGATCAGTATACTGTTGCTTTTGTTATATTATTAATCTTTACGTTCATATTCACTAATCTAATATTTTCTCCAACCTGGTTTTTAATGGATTCAGGGATATTATATTCAAATAAATCGATACTAAATGAAACAAATAAACCTCTTGAAATTAGATCTATAGGAAGATGGTATGAACAGTTTTTAAAGGGATATGCCGGAGTATCTGTTATAATATCTTACGTTAACTTTATCATTATCTTTTTTATAGCAGCTGGTAATAATCTTCCACTATTTATCATTGCTCTGATAATGTTTATCCCCTTTCCAATTATTATGATTATTCCTAGTATTCCTGCTTTAATAATATTGGATATGATTAAAGAAAAGAGAAACAACTATATTTTAATTAAGGCAAAGAAACTTGGAATTACTGACACCATGGACGTTTCAGTTGATTTAAAAAAAGAAGTTTAAATTCCTTTTCCTATACTAATTATTTTTCTTAGGAATCATTAAATTTTAATTTTTAAAAATATTCTTATTATTATTAAAATTGCGCTCTTAGTATAGTGGTAAGTATGCCAGGTTGCCAACCTGGCGACCCGGGTTCAATACTTGGAATCAATTCGATTTCTCGGGAGGATCCCGGAGGGCGCATTTTTAAACTATTAATTTAAAAATAAGGCGTCCAATATGAATATAGATATATCAGATGGTATTGAAAGTGGTAATTTAACGATTAAAATTTTGACAACAAATACATCTATTTCAACTTTATTGACCGATGAAAAATTTGAAGGAAAAATTATACAACCCCATACAAACGGAAGTAAATATATAGCCGAGCATGGTCTTGCTATAAGTATAGAAATAAAACAAGGAGAAGAAATAAAAAAATATCTTTTAGATGCAGGAGGGCCAAAGAATTCAATAATTATGAACGCAGAAGCTATGAGCATAGATTTCAAGGATTATGACAAATTAATATTAAGTCACGGGCATGTCGATCATTATGGTGGTTTAATGAATGTCCTTCCTAAATTAAAAGAAAGCTGTGAATTAATATTGACACCAAATTCCTTTAACCAAAACATGATTTTGGTTCCAAAATCAGGTCATGCATTTTATTCACCTGAAGTTTTAACAGAAAAGTTCCGTGATTTACAGAAAGAAAACAAATTTATTTATAGTATCAAATTGCCTTCAATGAACAAAACTATAATCGAAAACTTAGTTAATCAAAATAATCTTAAAATTATAGAGACAAATAAACCAATAAAACTAACATCAGGAATTACTACAAGTGGAGAAATCGAAATATTTGATGAAAGAGAACTTACGAAAGGGTTCTACTTAATGAAAAGTAGAAAAGAATTTGAAAAAAATACATTTAGAGACGAAATCTCAATCTATATTAATGTAAAAGATAAAGGACTTGTGGTAATTACGGGATGTGGACATACAGGAATTGTAAATACCATAAAACATGGGCAAAAATTAACGGGGATTAACAAAATTTATGCTATAATCGGTGGATTTCATAAGGAATGGGAAAAAACTGAAGACATAGAAGAATCAGTTCGAATTATAGAAGGATTGAATCCAGAAATAACATGTGGAATGCATTGCACTGGATTTGAGTTTAATAAAATTATGTCAAGGCATCCATCTCATACATTTGGCATAGTTGGAACTGAGTTTCACCTATAAATACATTAAATTTTTTTTTATTTGACGACCATTCGTACATATCGAAATCGCAATATGCGTTGAATCCAATTCTTTTATATACTTTGCAACCCATATCACTAGAAATCAATGTAGCAATTTTGAACTAATCTGCCCAAAAATCTTTCGCTAAACTTCGTCGTTTATTCCAAAGTTCATTCTTTTTAGAAAATCCCATCACACCTGCTCCCTTGTCTGCATCTTTAACTTGCCACATTCCACTAACAGCCCCAGTTAATGCACCAGACAATACTTCAAATCCTTGTGCAGTATATAAATCACACTCAACTCCACGATTAATTATAAATTTTAATTGACGCATACCTTGCTGATTCTTCGAACTTAAGACTTCTAGTAATTTTTCAACTTCTGAATCAAGCTGATCATTAGAAACAACACGATTCCATAAATTCCATTCAACAGCTCTTTTTGCTGAATGTAATGCACCTATTAAATTTATTTCCTTAGCTCTGCGTCTACCTATCAGTCGTGCTAGGCGTGTAGTCCCTCCCCAACCAGGAGTGATGCCAACATCAACTTCAGGCATACCCCATTTAGCTCTCTCAGTAGCAATAACAAAATCACATGCCATCGTAATTTCCAGTCCACCTCCAACAGCATAACCATCAACAGCAGAG
Organism: Promethearchaeia archaeon; assembly: GCA_029856145.1. Taxonomy (GTDB): domain Archaea; phylum Asgardarchaeota; class Lokiarchaeia; order Sigyniarchaeales; family SOKP01; genus Loki-b32. The sequence goes on along the minus strand of JAHQWK010000022.1, from coordinate 58,817 downwards.
ATCGTAATTTTATCTAATTCTTCTAATTGATTTGCCATATTTTGATAATAGCGAACGCGGCGAGTTATATCATTAGCGTTACCCCATTGTAACATTTCGGTGATATCATCTCCCACACAGAAATTATCACCTGCACCTTTTATTACAAGAAATTTTAATTTTGTTGATTTGCGGATTTTTTCAATAGCATATACTATCTCGTCTGAAAGCTGCATACTTAACGCATTTAATACTTCAGGCCGATTAAGAGTAATCCACGCTACTTTTTCTTTCTCTTCAAATATAAGTTGTTTAAATTCCATAAATTAAGTTTCAATAATATTATTATTAAAGTTTTTTTATACTGAGAAAATTTCAAATTGAGTTATAAAATTTCTAAAGTGATATTTCTTGGGTAATATTGAGGGATTCTCTTGGTATATATAAAACAACGTGAAAGGTCTGTTTCACGAAAATATTAACTTTTTTTTAGTTATCAAGTAACAGAATTAAATAATAACTCTCTAAATGAAGAGAGGGTAGTATAAGAAGAAGCTCTCAAAAATTTTAGTCTATAAGTTTTAGAAAATAAATTTTTCAATCAAAATCTGGAAGACCGTTATAAACATCTTGAAAAAATGGAACTGACCAATTCAATAGAAAATACCCTACGAAAAATATTATGATTATTGAGGTTTTGGTTATTAATATTATATATAAAATTTTACCTCTGACAGGATTATTTATTTTTAGGTAATAATATGTTACTGAAATAACACTAATTAAAGGGATTAAAAGAAAATGATAAAAACGATATAATGTTGACAGCACTACAAAGTTAAACAAAAAGTACCTTAGTGGATCAATCATTACCAATATTAATACCATGAACAACGTCAGATAAAGAACAAAGATAATAGCATCGATTAAAATTAGGCGATTGAGGCTTTCAACAGGGTTTTTTGACTTGAAGTAATAAATGGTTAAAGATACCACACTTGACATAGGGAAAAAGAGGATTAATATAGAAAAGTCTGATAAAGATAATAAAAGAATAAATGAAGTGGCTAAAATGAAAAACACCATAAGAAAAAACACAGGAATATAAATAAGTTCTAATAGTAAGTAGTTTCTATTTGTTTTTTCATTCATAAATAGTTATAATTCAATTGTAACTTATTAACATTACTGTCCAAATCTAATTAAAAACGAAAAATCAATATAAAAACTCTAGGGGATGGATCAAGGATTCTATTTTTTTTGCGGCTTTATCATAATAATCCTAAGAGATCAGAAACTCCTCCGATCTTAGGGATATCAGCTTTAAAATAATGACTAACAATATCAATTAAAAAAGTTAAATAAGGCATTACTATTTTTTCGTTATGCTTTTCTGAGAGATGATTAATTATTATTTTTGATGTTAAAGGTTTTCCTTTATAATTTTCAATAAATTTAAGAATAGAATTAGAAAACTCATATGCTTTATTTATCTCGTTTCTTAGTATAATTAGCCCCGCCATTAAATCATACTCCGCGACGAACTTTTGAACGATAGAACGCTCGATCTCTAAGCCTTTTGGATTAATTACTTTATTTTTATCTCTAATAACTTCCCGATTTTTAAAGATGAGATAATCTTCAAATTCATTTTTATTTTTTTTATAATCCATTTCAGAAATTATTTTTAAATCAAATTCAAACGAATTCTGTGTAATATACTGAAAGAAATTAATTATATAATTATAAAGGAACTCTTGATCCGAAAGAATTAATGATTTCTTTCCAAGAAAAATTGCTCTAAATACATATGTCATTAACGTGTCAGGGATATTTAGCTTAATTAAATCAAACTTAATAATATCTGTTTCGGGAATGATTAAATCTTCAGTTCTCTCACTAGTTTCACCTTCAGGAAGCTCAATCTTAAAATCTGCTACTAAGCAATCTCTTACAATTAAGTTTTTGTCTACATATGCGATAAATGAATGCTCACATATCATGCCAGCAGCTATATTGATTGCTAGGAGTCCTTTTGAAACATTTTTTGTAGCATCATCTGAAATCTCTATATGATCCCATTTCGAGCAGATAGGACACCGAATTTCAATTCTCGCCATATTCAAATTAGAATATAAATATTATTGAATATATATTTGACCAATAGTTATATTTGTTTTATCACAATCTTATATTTCTATAATAAATGTTGTATTATCACTTAATAAATTTGTTTTATAATTAAGCCAAGTTTAAGTTAGAGTATAATCTTAAATTCTCCTAACTCGACCATAATTTCTCTCTATTAAATTCGCAACAAGTAGGCAAAATATCGCACTTAGAATTTCTGCTGTTAGAAATGCCATAGAATTATTTAGGAATAATACAGAGATAAAGAATGTACTGAAGAAGAAGATATTAAAAAGGATAAAAACTATCAGTAAAGGTTTTGTAATTGGAAAATCTAAAAATTTCTTTAATTTTGAACTCTTACTTATTGCTTTACGAAATCTACTTCTTAATTTCTCTCTTCTCTCAACTTGGGCATAACTTTCAAAAATAATAAGAGTAGCATAGAATAATGCCACCCAAATTCCAATTGGGATTAAGATTGCTATAATATGATTTCCCAAAGCTAGGAAATATTGACCTATATAAATAAAATATAATTGGGATATTCCACTCATTCCTAATAAAAGTAGTAGGGAACCAAAATATTCCTTTGACGTCCATCTAATTCTTATTGGCATAATTTTTTCCTTCTATTTTTCTATGGGCCAGGGGAGAATTGAACTCCCGATTTCCCGCACGTCAAGCGGGCATCTTAGACTACCACAATACTCAATTGTGGTATATACCACTAGATCACTGGCCCTTTTTTAAATATCTACTGAAACCAGTAATATGTAATTTATGTTAATAAAAAATAAATATTTTATTAAAAATTGCTAATTTCTAATGCAATCGCTTATTTTCGAAAATGAAATAAAAAAATAAAAATAATAACTTTTTATGCTTTTTTTTCACGCAAAGCTCTAATCATTGGTAAATCTTTTCCAGAAAGAATTTCTAACATTGCTCCGCCTGCGGTTGATATGAAGGAAACATCATCTGCTTTTCCTGCCATTGAAGCAGCAGCACCCATTTCACCGCCACCAATTATCGTAAGTGCCTTGTTTTTCTTTGTAGCGGCTACCATAGTGTCTACGATTTCATTTGTGGCTTTTCTAAAAACGTCCTTTTCAAATATACCCGGTGGACCATTTGCAATAATAGTTTTGCATTTCATCAGAATTTCATTAAATTTATCCACAGTTTTCTGGCCAATATCTCCTGTTGTTGTGTTATAAGTACCAGCTTCATCGATTTCAATGGTTTTTCTATTACCATTATCATCTATGATTAAATCTTGGGGGAGAATAATTTTATCACTATATTTCTCATATGTCTCTATTATCATATCTTTATTTGCTTCTAAATCTTCAGCTATTATTTTATGGTTTGGTTCTCCCATATTTTTACCTAAAGCCTCAAATATTAAGATTGCGGTTAGTCCTGAACAAAGAGCATAATCTAATTTTTCATTATCAAAATTATATTTCATTGCTTTAAATTTATCTATTGCTTTAGCCCCTCCAATTAGCATAGCCATAGGTTTTTCAGGTTCTTGCATTATTTTTTTCAAAGCATCTAATTCTTTATCGGTTATAGGTCCCGCCATCATTTTAGGCCATCCTACGATTGATGCGTGAGCGCGATGAGCCGCTCCAAAAGCATCAACAATTACATAATCAACTAAAGGAAATAAAGTTTTGACCATTTCAGTGTTTTCTGCCTCAGAGAAATCTTTATAATTTTTCATTTCTCCTTCAAATTTTCGAACATTATTGAGGACCAACACATCTCCAGGTTTGAGATCTTTAATTGCTTGAATGGCTTGTTCTCCAAATATATCTTTAACAAATTTTACTGGTCGGCCAAGATGTTTTTCTATTTCTCTGGCGTGTATATCTAAATCTGTGAAATCATCTTTTCCTGGACGCGATTGATGGGCTAATATAATGACAGCACTCTTCTTAAAATATTCATTTAAGGCTGGGACAAGAGCACGAATTCGAGGAGAATCTCTGATCTCCATTTTCTCTAAATCTATGCTGGAGTTGATATCAACACGCATTAAGATTTTTTTACCAGTTAATTTTACATCCTTGAAAGATGTATAGTCAATTTTCATATGTTTCTTCACTTTAACTTAGGATTTAAAATTGATTGAATAGTAATTTATAATTATTTTGAGTAATTATTATCTTTTTTCTAAAATTAGTAAACTACAAAATTTATGTTTATTTAATGATTTTAATAGAATCATAATTTAGCAAAGGATATGCTAAATGAGTGAAATTAAAAATATTCTTTTAAAATTACTTGAAAAGGAAATTTCCTTAGAAGATGCTGAGAAATTGTTAAAGGCAAATTTGATTGAAGAGGTAGGCGATTTAGCAAAATTAGACGTTTTTCGTAAGACTAGAACTGGTACGCCCGAAGTAATTTATGCTCAAAATAAAACTCCTCAAATGATAACAAATATAGTTTCCCAATTTCTGAAAACTAAAAAATTTGCAATAATTTCTCGTTATAGTGAGAAACAAAAAACCCTAATCCTGGAAACCTTTGGCAATAATAAAGATTACATAATTGACATAAATGAATTAGGAAAAATCATTGTTATTAAAGAATTTTCTTATAGTTTTGTGAACAAAGGAGGAATTGTTGGAATTATTACAGCAGGGAGTTCTGATATACCAACTGCAGTTGAGGCAGAGGTAATTGTAAAAATTATGGGTTGCAAAGTTATCTCGAGTTATGATGTAGGGATTGCGGGTATCCATCGAATTTTTACACCATTAAGTAATATGATAAAAAATGGGGTACATGTGATCATTGTTTGCGCGGGTATGGAAGGAACACTCCCGGGTGTGGTTGCGGCGCTTGTTGATGTTCTAGTAATAGGCGTTCCAATTTCGAGTGGGTATGGTATAGGTGAAAAAGGGAAAGGAGCACTAATCACTATGCTACAATCCTGTTCACCCGGATTATTAGTTGTGAATATTGATAATGGATTTGGAGCAGGAGCTTCCGCCGCTATAATTGCTAATAAAATTGCTGAATAATGTTTCTTTGCATTTAAAAATGCTATAAAATCCTTAAGATTGATAATATCATACAATGTGAGTCTTCTCATTTTAGTTTAAATTCAACTAGAAAAAATATATAAATATTCGGGTTTAAATTTCTTTTAATTAATCATAAAAAATATAAATATTAATTAAAAGTGAAATTTATGACACCAACACCAGCTTCATTAGAAGCTCTAGCCAATCTTCGTCTATTAAATTCGGAATTAGGATGGTATGTTATTCCACTACTCGCTATAGTATTATATATTTATAGTGTAGAAATTAAAAATGCGAGAGAAACGGGAAATTGGAATACAGTATATGCGGGGTTAACAGTATTAGGCTTGGATTTAATTAATGAAATATGGAATGGACTCGTTTTCGCTTTTTCCAATTACTCTGCTTTTTGGACTACGCCTGGAGCAAGTGCTTATATTATATTAATTGGATGGAATATTGAAATTGCTTTTATGTTTTCTATCGCTGGAATTGTTTTTGCAAAGTTTTTACCAGAGGATAAAAAAAAAAAAATACTTGGACTTCCTAATCGATGGGCTATGGCAATCGGTTTTACTCTATTCTGCCTAATTGTGGAAATTTTCTTGAATGTGGGAAATTATTTAATATGGGTGTATCCATGGTGGCATTGGTATAATCCAATCCTAATTTTTTTAATAGGATACTTTCATTTCTTTGTAATAGCATTTTATGTGCATGATTTACCAGAGAGAAAGTCAAAATTGAAAGTAGTTGGGATAATCTATGCTATAGGTATTGGGCTTTTATGTATCTTTTTGCCTCTAGGTATCGCAGGAATAATCAATTTTTAGGATTTTTAACTCTAATTTTTTTTCTTTTCATTAAACACATTATTAATTAAATATCTAAACGTTTAATGAATTTTTTTACTTAAAGTGAAGGACTCAATTATTCAAAATTTTATCCCTTTTCAATAACGAGAAATTCGCCTTTTCGATATCTTGAAAATTCTCAAATTTAAGATAGATAAGTATAAATAGGTATATTAATATAATAAACATTGAACTTATTTTTGAATTAATTATATCAATATCTAAAAAAACATTCTAAGAAGAATTAGTTGAGACCCCGATGGTCGCATCTATCGATCATGTTGAACTTTTTGAAAAATCTAAAAAGTTTTTTGAAGATGGTGACATCATTAAAACTTTAGAAAACTATGAAAAAGCAATGGAACGCATTGATCGTTCACAAATAAAAAATAAACCAGAATATATTCAATTTTTAGAAACTATTCTAAATCATTGCAGAGAAAATAATTTACCTGAAGAAGAAGCACTAGTTTTAAGAGCATTAGGAAGAACTTACTCTCTTTTTAAACAATACACTGAAAGTATGAAATATCACTATCAATCATTAAAAATTCAGAAGAAACTCGGTAAAAAATTAGAAACAGCTGAAGGTTTAGTATTTTTTGCTGAAGATCTTGAGGTATCCGGGAATTTTGATAAAAGTGTTGAAGCATTCCAAGAAGCCTCAGAAGTTTTTCAGGATTTGGGTAAATTAATAAAAATCAAAGAAATTGAGAGAGAAATTAAGAGATTAAAAGAATTTTCAAAAGAAATGGTTGAAGACGAGTATATATTACATAAGTTTAATGTTGATAAATATTAAATAGTACAATTAGGGAACTCATTTTCTAACTATTTTTTTTTCTTATTTTTATTTCTACTAAAATTTTATCAGATGTTTCTATAAGTTATTATAGATTTGTTTTATCTCTGCATTAACTATCAACTGAACCTTTTTTATAGTTGAACCAGTATCTTCACTTATTTTTTTAAGATCCTTATATTCTGGCTTAATGTTAACGATTTCTAATCCTTTATCCGATTGAATAAATGAAATTTTATAATCTATTTCATAAGTTTTTTCATTTATTTCAATACTTCTCCTTTCAATTTTCCTACTAATACAAACTCTGTTAATTATGTTAAATCTTACTCCCAATGTTCCTAATTCATGTACAATTTTTTCAATTAACTTAAAAATTTGCTCAGGATAACAAAGAACTTTTATAATATGGCCAGGTCTATTTTTTTTCGTTATACTTGGGAATATTTGAATATCGAGTATGTCTTCTTTTTCAAATGTAGTGATAAAATTTCCAAGAATTTCACCAGATACATCATCAACATCAGTTTCTAATACAGAAACTTGTTCAACATACTTTTGTAAGGGGTGGCTTGAATTAGATAAACTTAATCCTCTATCTTCACCATAAATTAATCGTAACACATTAGAGAAATTATCAAATTTCTTTTGTCCCGTGCTATATACTGATTTTATAATTTTCATCTCTGCGGGATATTGAAGAACTTGGGGTTCTAAGTTTGCTAACAATGCTGCTCCTGTTGGAGTAACTAGTTCAGATTCTATTGGTCCTCCAAATGTTATTAGGTTTGATTTTTCTAAAATCTTTAAAGTAGCTGGGGCTGGAATGGCTAAGATCCCATGTTTTGTTTTAACTTTACCCGCACCTAAAGGTATTTTACCACAAGAAATTCTTAATCCTTTGTTAAAACCATTAATCCTATCAAGAGCAGTCGCTATACCTATAATATCTATAAATGTATCAACTGAACTCAGTTCATGTAAATGAATCTTCTCAATTAATTCACCATGAACATCTGCTTCAGCTTGAATCAAGGACTTTAAAACGTTATTAGCATAATTCTTTGCTGAATCAGATATTTTAGAATTCAAAAGAAAATTATTCAAAGACTTCTGTAAAGTTTTCGCTGTTCTGTGATCTTTTGTTTCTTTTATATCAATTTTTAATTGATTCAATTGAATTCCACTACGTTCCGTATAAATTAATTCAATATCTAATTTTGTAACATTGGGAAGCCAATTTTTCAAATCTTGTAATTCATGTAAAATTACATTAGGTTCTGGAACTAACCCTAAAAGACCTGCAAGAAACATATCACCTGAAATCCCAGAATTAAGTAAATCAATATATAGTATTCTCATTTTATCATTATTTCAAAATTGGTATATGACTCAATATTTAATGTGATAACAATTTTATAAGTATATTATCTTTTTAATAATATTAAGAATTATTAAAAATAAATTATATTTTCAAATTTAAAACACAGATATGTCAGAACTGCAAACTCTTAAGGCTTACCTTACCCAATTACCGGGAACTTTGCTAAAATTACTAAATATTGACCCCCCTCATAACACTATTCCAGAAGCAATCCCAGATATTTTAGATTTGTATCAAGGAATCGAGCGTATTAGCATAAATTTAATAGATAATTTTGGTCTTTTTGAAATCACTTATTTAAAACCACAATTTATGATTGCCAACTCAGAAGTAATGCTATTACTTAGCACTAAAAACCCTTATACTTTAGGAGTACTACATCAATTAATTTATGGTGGTTTTGAAGTTGAACCTAATGGATTCCATCTCTTAAAAGCTATAAATAATGGGGGGAAATCATCTTGTTTAATTGGAAGACAAAAAGATATAGAAAGATATGATGGGGGAACAAAATCTATTGCAAAAGATACTGATATGAGTACTTGGGTTGAATCAGCGAAAGTTATTAATACACATGACCTTTCATGGATGCATTATTTAGATTTTGAGAATTTACATAAACAACAACAACGGTTAAGACAAAGAACTCCAGAAGATTTAATTGAAAAATTAATAAATAGAACAGATAAATGGATTCTAGGTAATTATAAACAACTAAGGCAAAATTCATTAATGATTATCATTGGAGATCATGGTAGGGTGAAATTAGACCTCGAATATTCTGGAAAAATTGCTCAGTGGCGTGAAGCAAGTGTACCAATTGCGATCCTTATGAGAAAATAATTTTTTTTTTAACTACAATTTTATACCTTTCTAGTTGTTGAAAATGGAAGAATATAAACGTTTTACAATTTCTCTTCCTCAAGAGCTCTATGATAAATTTGAGGAATTTAGAAATAAATTAGGAATTTCTAGATCTGATGCTATTAGGAAAGCTATGTATCTTTTTATGATACAAGAAGAAAATATCTCTGTAGTTTCAGAAAACGTAATAGGCTGTATAGCAATAATAATGGCTCATGAACATATTGATCTTAATCATCAGCACTCTCATGAAGAATCACATGATTTTGAACACAATCATGATTATAGCTCAAGATCAATTTATGCAAATGTTCAACAAACAGATGAAATCTTAAAAAATGATATTCAACATCATTTTCATGACATTATTATTTCTACAATGCACGTACATTTAGAATATGAAAAATGTCTAGAAATTATAGCTGTATCAGGATCATTTGAACGTGTAAAAAAATTGAAAGATGATCTTCAGAGATTAAAAAGCATATTATCAATAGGATTCTTTATAATTGATAAAGATTTTGCTGAAAAATAAAATAATAGCCATGAAAAAAGGAGAGAAATAAGAATAAAAAATTCCATTTTCTCAAGAAAGAAAATAAGGTATAAGGCGATTTGGTTTGGAATTTTTATTCTTTATTTACTATTTGTGGGTTGTGTGTTCGTACATAGAACATCTCCTTTTAATAATTTAAACATAAATGGAGTATAAAATTTGTAATTTTTATTTGGAAATAGAAATATTGATAGAAAATAAAGTATGAAAAAAAAAAAAATAAATCTTAAGGCGAGAAGTTTATAGATCCTTCTCTTGGACCGTTTTTCGGTTATTAGCTTTAGCTCTTGCGATAGCTTTGTTGAGAACATCAATGATTGCATTATTAAGTGCTGGGCCATCAATCAAATCTCCACTTGTGTTGCAACCCTTACCTTTAATATATTCTCGGACTTTACTTTTCACAAAAAGAGCATCAACAGCTGCTTTTTTAGCCATTTTTTTTATTCCTCCTATAATGATTTAAAAATGTTTTAAATAAATTATGTAATTTAATTATTATTCCGTCTTCCTTATTTTTAAACTTTAAGGTTAAATTATCTTAAACGATGAATAACAACCTTCTAAATACAATTTTTGTAAATCCAAAATAATGTAAAAACTGGCCTATATTTTAAAATTGATGATAAATTTAGTAAGATCTTTTAAATTCCAAATTGGAAATAAAAGATTTAATTAAAAGATTAGGTACTTTTTAATAAAAACATATAATCACCCGTTTGATTGATTATTTTCTATACTATATTGAGAAAAAACCAAGCTACATGAAATAAATTTTTTAAAAACGGTATAAAACATAAAAGTCTGTTCTTTTTATAGTTATTTTTTAATTTTATCTCATGGGAATACAAGATCGAATATCTTTACCCTCAATGATCAAAAGATCTTATGATAATACAAATATTCACAATTTATTTATATTTAATAGATCTGGTATTTGTTTTTTTGGCAAAAATTTTACAGATTATTTTCAAGTAGAGAAAAACTTAGTTTCTCCCTTTATTACTGCCTTGATGTCTTTTTCTAAGGAAATGATTGGAAAAAAATTCAAAACAATAGAAATGGGTGATGTAAAATTTGTCATTTTTGAAAAAGGCGCTCTAAATTACAATATTTTATGCGATACAATTGAAAATGAAATCTTCTTGGAGGAAGCTGTAAATAAAATCAATAAACGACTTACCATATATATGCGTAAAAAAAAGATTAATATTAATAAACAAATCGTATATGACGGTGTATTTAATGAAATTATCGAGGAAACTATTGAAGATGCCTTCAGTAATGAGTTCAATTTAAAAACCGAAGAGCAAATTATTGAATACATGAAAGAATTAATATTAATTGATGAAATTGACGGAGCTATTCTTTTAACTGATAGAGGAAAAGTGTTATACGCCCCATATAACAAAGCTTATTTGAAGAATTTTTTAAAAGAGGTTGAATTTCGTGTTAAAATCTATAATAATTCAATATTAAAACTCTTCTATACTTTTAAAGATAATAGATTCATCTTTTCAGAATATGTTCAAAATAAATATTTCATAATTTTAGTTTTTAATTCTCATGTAAGATTTGGAGTAGCTGAACACTATTTAACTCGAATTGTAGATTCTGTTAAAAATCTACTTTCAAGTTAATAAAACAAAGATTTAGATATTTTGTTAATGTTTTAAATTTTTAAATTGTTAAGACATATTTTATTTTAAACCTAATTTATGATTTATAAAAACCAAGTTAAAAAATATCGAAAAATAATTCTAACATACAATTATCATTAAAGTGAAGGTTTATGTCAAAAACAGAAGAAGGATTAAAAGAAGCATTTGCGGGAGAATCACAAGCAAATCGTAAATATTTAGCTTTTGCTGAACAAGCCGATAAAGAAGGTTTCCCTCAAGTAGCAAAAGTTTTTAGAGCTGCTGCTGCCGCAGAAACAGTTCATGCTCATAATCATCTTAGAGTTCTTGGAGGAGTTAAATCTACAAAAGAAAATATACAAGCAGCAGTAGAAGGTGAGCATTATGAATTTACAAAAATGTATCCTGAGTTCCTTGAAGCTGCTAAGAACGAGGGAAACAAAGCTGCAGAGAGAACATTTAATTATGCCAATGAAGTAGAAAAGATTCATCATAAACTGTATAGTGCTGCTCTTGAATCGATAGGAAAGGGTAAAGATTTAGAAAAAAATGATATATATATATGTCCCGTCTGTGGATACACTCACGAAGGAGAACCACCTGATAATTGCCCTGTTTGTGGAGCAGTTAAAAAGGTCTTTAAAAAAATTGATTAATTTTTTTTTTATTTTTATTTTATTTATCATCAATTTAGATTATCCAAGGAGTATAACATTCTTTGATTTTCAATAGGTAATCATTGATAGAGAAATTTAATTCTTTTTCAGCTTTTTCAAGTGAACTAAGTATAGCTCCATTGGTATAATAGTTTAAAAGTAGATCTGAAATTTGTTGATTTCCTAAAGAAATAATAGTTTGAAGTCTAGCATTCTTAATGATATACTTGACATTTTTAAATTTGAGCTTTATTGAGCTTAAATTTTTCAATTCTCTTTCCAATTTTTGATATTTTTTTATCAAATCATGCAAATTTTCTTTTAAATAAAAAAATACTTCTTTTTCATAAGGAGTATTAAGTTTTGGAACAAATGGATTAATATTTACTCGTAAGGCGTTTTTTTCAAAATCTAAATCATCAAATAATTTTAATAAATTAATAATATCATCAATATTTTCTTCCTTCTCCTCTGGTAAACCTATTAAAAAGTATAATTTTACATTTTTAATTTGAGAATCTCTTATTTGAGTTAAAACTGAAATAATTTTTTCATTAGGTATCATCTTTCCGAGTGCAAATCTCAAACTTTCAGAACCAGTTTCCGGAGCAATAGTAATAGTTTTGATGTTTGCTTTTTCTAAAATATGAATTATATCCATATTTAGATGCTCAATCCGAATTGAAGGAATTGTTAATCTTTTTCCATTGTTAATTATATGCTCACAAATCTCCTTAAATTTAGGGTGTGATGAAACGCAGGAACCTATAAGGCTTATTGTTTCGAAATCAGAATATTTTATTCCATCTTCAACAGCGTGCTTAATGTTATCATAACTTCTGTTTCTGAATGGAGAATTATGAAAAGAAGAGATACAAAATTTACATTGATAAGGACATCCCCTATTGATTTCAAGAAAAAAATTGCTCTCAAAAATTGATTTTTCTTCAGATGATTTGGATATCAGTTGAAAAATAGGAGTAGACGAATCATCAAGATTTTTAAGAATTGCTCTTTTAGCTCTATTGTTAAGTGTAGGTATATAAATTCCTTCTATTAATCTAACTCTCTCTAAAAATTCTCTAAAATTTAAATCTTCTTTTTTATAAGTTTGAAAGATTTTAAAAAATGATTTTAAACTTTCCTCTGCATCACCAATAAACAAAATATCAAAATAATCACTTAACGTGATTGGATTTGAGGTGACTGCGGGCCCTCCTCCTATTATAATTGGAAATTGAGCATTATCTTTAATTAAAACGTTATAACGCTCTTGAGAAGTTAAAGGGATCTCAGCTTTTTCTAATATCCATAATATGTTTTTAAAATCATTCTCAAAATGTATTGAGAAACCTAAGATATCAAATTCTTCTGGCAATATTTTATTTTCAAGGGATCGTAAAAGATTTTTCGAAGAATAATCTTTCGAAGCAGGAAATCTCAACTTTATATTTCTAGGTAAAAAAATACGTTCACAAGCAATATTTTCAAATGAATTTATTAGGAAATAGAGAAGTCTAATAGAGTATGAAGACATACCGATTTTATATACATTAGGGTAAATTAATCCAAAAGAAAAATCAATTTTTCGCCAATCTTTAATTATAATATTCTCTGTAATCATATAAAAAAAACTTTAAAAATAATTTATAAAAAATCAATCAATTATGAGTTTTTGATTCATGCTCTGCTTTAATTTTCTTGATTTCTTCCACAATCAATGGTAAAATGGTTTCAGTTTTATTATTGATAACAATTTCCGCACGTTCATCTAAATATGTTGGCTCATCATTCACTATAATTATTTTCCCCCCTTCACTCAGAGTATAAAGAGGCAAATCACATACTGGTGTCACTGTGAGGGAAGAGCCTGCTATTAACATGACATCTGACTTTTTAGCTATATCTATTGACATATATTTTTCAAAATTAGGTAGACTTTCTCCAAATAGCACTACAGAAGGTTTTAAAGGAGCACCACAATAATTGCATCCTGGAGGTAAATTTTTTTCTTTTTTTAATTTACGCAGAAGTTGTTCTTTTGTGTAGCTTGCACGACATCCCAAGCAGGTAAATCTATTAATATTTCCATGTACTTCATATACAATAACATTTCCTGCTTTTTGATGTAATTCATCAATATTTTGAGTAATAATGGCTTTAATTATATTTAATTTTTCAAGATCTGCAATAGCATAATGGCCAGGGTTTGGTTCAGCATTAAATAAAGTTGGAGCAATTTCTTCAGCCATTTTCCAAAATTTTGATGGATCCTTTAAGAAGGATTGAATGCTTCCATATATCTTAGGTTTGTATTTTTTCCAAATTCCACTTTCTCCTCTAAAGTCTGGAATTCCAGATTCTGTTGAAATTCCTGCTCCGGTTAATACAATTGCATATTTTGAATTGAAGAGCAACTCAGAAGCATTTCTAATACTTTCTTTCTCTATTGGTTGTAGTGTATCCATTTTTTAGTTGAATAATGATGTTTAAGTTTGTAATTATTTAATTCTAATAAAATTTATACTTATAGTTTTAATCTTCATAATCTTCAAGAATTAATGCATTTTTTATCAAATTAAATCAAAAAAACTTAATATATCAGATAATTTTTACTATAATAAGAGATAATTAATTGATCTTCTACTAATTTAAAATTTTCCCTTATGATCTCTTCTTTCAGTATTATCTTAGAGAATGATATTCTTTATTGTTCAGATGAAAAAAAATACAATGCTTTTGAGATCATTCTATTTACAGAGAAGCTGCTACGCAGTATAAATCCCAGAAATACCTGGCGTTTGAGGAAAATTTGTTTAAAGCATAAAAAGTTTGGTACAGAAAGGATTATTGTTGAACATATGGTTACGAATGCTGGTCAAAATTTATTCTTCTGTAGTATTGGCAATTTTAGTGTAGGATCAACAGAATCTTTTAAAATGTTAAAAGACTTCTGTAAACAGGTTCAAGTTCAATATAATGATTTAGATAGATTGAAATTTTCTTCCGAAGAACCTACTTTTAAGGACGTTATTAAACTGATTACAGAATATCTAAGAGATAAATATTTAGACCCCTTAGAAGAAGAAATTATTTATGAAAAATCTATTAAGAATGGACAAAATGCGATATTGTATGCGGGGATATCTGCTCAAGGATTACCAATTGTTTCTCAACTTTTTGATATTAATCTTTTAACAAATTTAAATAGAGATGAAACTATTGAAAATATTGAATTATATAGCTCAGATTTGTCTGCTAAATTAGCTACAATTTCAATGAACACCCTAATTCGTACTAAAACAAAAATTAAAGAAATACATATAGAAGATACTGAAAGTGTTCAAGAAAATAATAATAAGAAAATTATATTATTTGGAAGCATTAATGGTTATTCAGTAGATTTTATCGCTACTGGTAATTTTTATAAAGTAAAAGCAATTTTTAAACAATTGAAATCTAAATTATCTTTAGATTCTGCTTTTAGAGAAGAATTTGCGGGAAATTTAAGACCTTTTAAACATTTGAAATACTATCTTGATGAAGTTGTAAAAGATTTTGACAAAATAAATTAAATATATATATTATTAAATCGTTTTTATGAAAGCCGTAATACTAGCCGCAGGAGAAGGAAAGAGGCTAAGGCCAATAACCTCATCAAGACCTAAACCAATGATACCATTATTAGGAAAACCTCTTTTAGAACATACTATTTTGGGACTTAAAAATGTGGGAATAGATCAATTTTTACTTATTGTTGGATATAAAAAAGAAATAATTAAGGAATACTTTGAAAAAGCATCACACCAATTAAAAGTGAAAATTGAATATATCACTCAAGAAGAATATTTAGGAACTGCTCACGCAGCAGGTTATGCGAAAGATTTTATTAAAGACGAAGATTTTTTGATGATGTATGGTGATTTATTTATCGATCCTGAAATCTTTCGAGTTATCTTACAGAAATATAGGGAAAATAATTATGAAGGATTAATCACATTACTGAAAGTAGATAATCCACAAGATTATGGGATTATCAAATTGAATTCTAAAGATTTAGTTGAAAAAATAATAGAAAAACCTCTTCCTAAACAAAATGCGGGAAATTTAGCAAATGCAGGAATATATATATTTAAACAATCGATTTTTAAAGCTATAGAAAGAACCCAAAAATCCATTAGGAATGAATATGAATTTACGGATTCTATGCAAATACTAATAAATGAATTTGGGGGAAAAATCATCGGTTGTAATATAAATAACTATTTCTGGAACGATATTGGATTACCATGGCAACTGTTTGAGGCAAATAAGTTTCTTTTAGACGGTAAAAAAAATCAGATCTTTGGAGAAATCGAAGAAAATGTCAAAATTCAAGGAAATGTCTATATAGGAAAAGGAACTACTGTTAAATCAGGTTCTTGTATTCAAGGCCCATGTTATATAGGAGAAAAAAATGTCATAGGACCAAATGCTTTTATACGTCCATATACTTCGATTGAAAATAATTGCCATATTGGAATGTCTGAAGTAAAGAATTCAATAATTTTGTCTAATACTTCCGTCCCACATTTTAATTATGTAGGTGATTCTATTTTATGCGAAAATATTAACCTAGGGGCAGGTACTAAAATATCAAACTTGAGATTTGATAATAAAAATATAAAAATGAAAATTAACAAAAAGTTAGTTGATTCTGGCAGAAGAAAATTAGGAGCAATAATTGGACCTAATTCCCAGACAGGAATCAATGCAAGTATAATGTGTGGTAAAAAGATAGGTGAAAATTCTATTATCGGAGCGCACACATTAATCAATGAAGATGTGCCTTCAAATTCACTTTATTATCAAGATTCCAATGGAAATATAAAAAAAGAAATCAATCAATTTTAAATTTACATTTATGGATCTCTATTTTCATTGAATTGCTATTTGTTCCTGGAATTCAGGTGATTCTCTTTTCCTAAGTTCACGGAGTAATTTGGAAAATTTCATTGGTTTATTAGTATAATCAAGTTCTTTTAACGCTTGTTCTTGGTATGCAATGAAAAGTTTATTAGAAAATTCTTCCCAATCTTGACATATTGCTAAGGTTTGTTCATCATTTCTTAGAAGACTATCATGGGACATTATTCTATTAAATTCTGATGAATATTCTTCAATAATATCTGAATTTGCTCCCTCTAGTAAATCTCTACAAAAATCATCAGCTGGATACCAGTCTTTTACTCTTGAAAAATCTCGATGAATTTGAGTGAGGAGTACATTTCTAGGCCCCTCCCATAATTCCATAATCATAGCATCTCTATGAAAGCGCGGAGATGAAAGAAAATCTTCCATGATACCATGCCCTCCATAAAATGAAATTGCTTTGCGTATCATTGCTGGAGCTTCATCAGCTACTACAATTTTTTGTAGCATTATTAATTCCCGTAATCTAAATCGGCGCTTGCATTCCTCGATATCTTTAATTTTCTCTAATTCCCTTATTCCACTGATAAGTTCTTCATTAAAATGAATATATTCAGAATAAATTTTAAAGGTAGCCGCCGCTGTTCTTTTTGCAAATTGGTCTATTTCATTTATTTGATTTATCATCATTGGAAATGAAGATATTGGTACACCAAAAGCAGCTCTAAATTGGGAATATAATATCGCTTCTCTTACAACTCGTAAAGCACCAGCAGCCATTCCAAAGGCTACATGAAGTCTAGATAACGAAAGAACAATTCCTACGATATCTGCTAATCCTTTTTCAAGTGGGCCTACGGGGTAGGCTACAGTACCATCATAAGTAATCTCTGCTGTTGGTAATTCTGCAGTTCCTAGTTTTTGCTTTAATCTATCAATAGTGTACGAATTTCTAATTTCTTTTTCTTTATTGCCAGGTAACCACGAAGGTACTGCAAAAGCTGCAATTCTAGTGGATGATGGCATATTTTTTGGCTTTGCTGTAACAATTGCATAATCTGCCTGAATAGCTGAGCAGAAAAATTTTTGACCATAAAGCCTCCATACATTCGACATTCCGTCTTTACCTTCCTCTTTTTCAAATACGGCCTCAACTAAGTTTGCCGGAACATCACTTCCTCCCTGAATCTCACTTACAAATTGAGCACCAAGCTTATATTCTCCATTTTCACCATCTCTTATGGATTTTAGGATTGTTTTTGCTTCAGGGCTCAATGTACCTTCATATTTTTGCATAAGTTCAACAGCTCCATGAGAACACGCTACGGGACACATTACTCCTGCTTCTCCGTTTTCATAGAGTAAAAATATTTTGATAAATCTACTCCAAGCAGAGTTTCGAGTAGGATCAAAAAGGCCAAGGCTAAACACTTCTCGTTCTAAAATTTTTGTCTCTAAACATCTTTCTATACGATCAATTCGATGATTATGTGCATCAAAATGTTTGACTTTCGTAACTTTTACCCTATTTTCAAGTTCATTTGCTTTATCAGCAAGATCTCGAAATCTAAAAGAAACATAATCAGAGAGAGCACGGAGATCTTTATCTATTTTTTCAAACTCTTCTTGAGGGAGATACTTATTAATAAGAGCTTGTAAAAACTTATCATCTTTATAATAATTAAAATGATCCCTGACAAATAAAAAATCATCAAAGTTATATGGATTATTCTGATTTCCTTCTTGAGAAGACATAACTACCATTTATAATAGTTAATTAGATTAAAAGAAGTTTTTCAGATTATTAAAAATAACTATCAGTATAAGAAATTTATTTAAGTTCTTAGCTTTTAAAACTTGAATCTTATTAAAACTTTCTTTAGTCTAAGTTATTCTCATGCTTCCTTTTCTTCTTTCTCTATGGAAGGGCTCTCTTCTTTAGTAACTTCTTTTTTTTCTGTTGTGGGAAGGGGTTCTTCTTTCTTAACGGGTCGAGTTCTAGGTTTGGACCGTGATAGCTTTTTTACATTAATTCTTTCAGTTCTTTTTATTTCTGATTTTCTGGATCTCTTTATATCAACTTCTACAATCTCAAATTGGTCATCTGGAATTTCTTTGTCTTCCCCTCCTTCAGGTATAGAAATAAGCTTGCTCTTAATTATTACAGCGTTAGATAATGGATATATTGTCTTAGCTACTCGTTGAATTTGGCTTTGAAATTCTCTATATATCATCCCTGCAATAAATTTTTCATGATTCAGACTTTTAGCAAACTCTCTTAATATTTCTCTTATTATTTTCCGTATTAAGATTTGTTGACTACTTCTTGCTCTTTTAATAGTGGTACAGATCATCGTGACCCGAAAAATATAATTGTCTTTTGTAGTTAAGTTGATAATTGATTGTATTTTTGTACTTCCCCTGCCAATTAAAGATCTTATAAAATCATTAGTATATTGATGTCCGACAAAAATACTATTACACTTTTTTGCTTCGTTATTAACTTCCACGATTCGGAATTTTAATTTCAAACTGATATCAGAGTATTTATGTGTAAAATCAAATAGTAAAGTCTCCAGTATTCTTCCAAGTAAATTATCTTCTAAACCGATAACTTCTCCAATCGGTTTAAAGTCAAAGCTTTTACTCGATAACACGGAGTACCAATTTTTATCTTTGAATGAAACTTTTTTTATTTTCGGTTTTTTTTTCCTTGCTTTTGAACTCAATTTAAATCCTCCATTTATCTCGCTACTAATGTTCTTATTTTTTCGGGATCATATTTGAAATCAGGTGCTAATACTTTCTTCTTTTTATAATATTTTATTAAGCGATATATTTTACTCTCATTTCTATTCAAACCTTTTTTAGCTTCAAGATCTTTATGATTTGTTTCAAGATGTTTTCTGATACTTAGGGCTTTTCTTACTAAATTTGCGAGTTCTTCAGGTAGAGGTGTTTTAATCTCGTTTTCTTCAAGGATTTGAGTTACTTTTTTACCAGTTACTAATTTAACTAATGGTACACCTCGCGAATCTCTCATTATAGTACCTATCATTGATTTTGATTGTCCTCTTCTCGCTAATTTAACAACTTCATTTTCGACTTCTTCAGGTGAGAGTTCCACCCATGTAGGTTTTTCTAGTCTTGCTGGACGAGTACTACCTGATTTTCCACACTTTCTTGAATGCATCCGAGCCATTTTTACGTTCTTCCTCTTATGTTGCAGTTCTTATAAGATTTAATATAAAATAAATAAAGAAATATACAAAATAAACTTTTGGAATGTTTATTATTACAAATGGTTCAATCTTCATTGAACTCGAATATCTAAATAAATCTTAAGCTCTTATAGTAATTATGAACATGGATCAAAATATCATTTATTTTATAACTGGAAATATACATAAATATAACGAGATTTCCGCTTTCTTCAATAAAGAAAACCTCAATTATGTTTTAAAGCAGAAAAATATCAAAACAATCGAAGTTCAAGCAGAATCTATTAAAGAAATAGCACTATACAAATTAGAAAGTATAAAAGGACAAGTAAATGGCTCTTATTTCATAGAGGATGCTGGATTTTTCGTGGATACACCTCTTAATGGTTTTCCAGGAGTATATTCCTCATATGTTATGAAAACTCTTGGTAATAAAGGAATATTAAGACTAATAGATGATTTTGAGAAGACACAAGCCCATTTCACTTCATCTATCGCACTCTACTTTAAACCTCTTGATAAAAACTTAATATTTGAAGGAGATGTTTATGGGAGAGTATCAAAAACTATAAGAGGTTCAGGTGGATTTGGGTTTGATCCTATTTTTCTTCCTAACGTTATGCCCGATAGTACTTTTGCTGAATTAACGACAGATGAAAAGAATAAAATTTCTCATAGAGGAAAAGCTTGGAGGAAATTTACAAAATTCCTAAAAGAGAATACCATTTAATATTTCCTAATTGATAGAAAATTAATTTTTAAAAGGTTTGACGAAATATATCCATTATACTCTTTTTATAAAAATATTTGATCAAAATCACATATGTTCCTAAAAACGCAAAAGAGATTGATAAAATAAACACTCTTGATAAGGTTTCCATCGGAATAGTAAATATTATTGGCATCTCGGTCATAAGTGCCATTGTAGATTCTAATATAAATGCAGTGAAAGTCCCAATAATTGTGCCCATAACACCCGCAGAAAGTAGAGTAATCATACTTTCAATTAAAAACATATTACGTACATTCCGTGTTTTCATCCCCATTGATCTAAGTATCCCAATTTCAAATTTTCGCTCTAATATAACTGCATACATACTACTTACAAGACCAAAAATGCTAATAATTACGGTGAACGTCAAAATCAGTTCCATCAGAAAGGATTGTCTTTCAGTCATCGCTTCAAAAAAGTTAATTTTAGAAATGGCATCATCAATAATTATATCCTTTTCTTGGTACATATTGTTAATATCGTCTTTAGTCTCTTTGATGTTTTCTTCAGTCTTATCAACTAGGTTTAAAAATATTTTATCTACTATCATGTTAGGTTCTCCAGAGTTTTCGACTTTCATCAAACGCATGTAATTCTCTAAGGAAACCATTACACCTCCCCCATTAGCAGACATTTCATTACTTCGAAAGTTATAAAATCCAGGAATCCCACCTGAAATTCCAACAACCCGAAATAGTGTGACATTCCCAGGAGCCAATGGTCCATTGTCATAATCTTCTGGCCTATAAAATGTCATACGAACATATTCCCCTACTTCTTTAACTCCTATATAATCTGCTATGGATTTAGCTATAATACACGTATTATTATGAGTGAATAATTCATTAAAGGAATAATCAGTGTTACTACCATCACTTTTCCAAATTAATAAGGCTTTATCAATTAAATCAACAAAATCTTCATTTATGCCTATAAATCCTGCTTCCACAACATCAAAATCCATCATGTCTCCCGCTGTTGTTTTCAATTTTGAATCGTCTGCCTCTCCAAAATATTGAAACATAGTCATCATTTGTTCAGTGGAATCACTACTAAAACCCACTTGACCTTCACTTATTTCAAAAATTGTTGCTAGAGTTGCTTGAAGGTCAAATGTATTATGGAGAGAAATGGCTAATTCATCTACTCCCGGCAAGCTTTCTAATTCTTCAACCATTTCAAGTGTTAAAGCACTTTCGGGGGAATGGAAATTTTGATTCATTAAAACTAAATCTGAACCATATTGAAATCTTAAATTTAGGCTCATATTTTCAGATTCCATTTCAGTTACACTTGTAATAAAGAAAATAAAAGAAAAACTAATTGCAAACATAATCACAGTGCTTGTATTACGTCTTCTATATCGTTTTATCGAAATATTTATGATACTACTATATTTTCTAATAGCTGGTGAAATTATGCCTAAAAAGATTTTTTGAATTAAAGGGATTATTCCTATGGATGCAAAGACCAATCCGATTACAATTGCAGCTAATAAGCCAATAAAAAGTGCTGAAGTTAACATAAAATCACCTGTAACAAAAATATTTGGCATCAAGACAAATACAATCATTCCAATGGTAGCTATCGCAATACCCGCAAGAAAACTTTTAACATTCATACTACCCTCTTTTTTAATTTCCCATCCTTCTTCCTTCGTTTGAAAGGGAGTAATTGATTTAATAATATCTAACTTCGCTGTTTTTAGAGCAGGTAATAAGGATACTGCTAATGATACTAATGTTCCTATTGAAAATGTCATTATAAGCGTATCAGGTTGAATAACCCATTCTACTTCAGTAAACGCAAATTGAAACTCATATAGAGGAAAAAAAGATTGTGCAATTGGTTTCATCATTGTGAATCCAAGTATCATTCCAATAATCGATCCAATTAAGCCTAACATCAACCCTTCAAATAGAACCATTTTTATACAATAAGCTTTTCTACTTCCAACAACACGAACAACACCAAATTCTCTAATTCTTTCTTCAACTGAAGTAGATAAAATACTGTTTATTAAAATGCCCGTTATAAGAGTGGAGAGAATTGTGATGAACCAAAACATTATTGTCACTGTCATTAATAGAAATTCACCTCCTTCAAGTTCCTCTAATTTTGGTAGGCTTACAGTGAATTCATTAAGATCCAACCTTTCCTGTATATTAGAACCAATTTTTCGAAGCCTTCTAGTTGTTAAGTCCAAATTACTAGCATCATAAACAGATCTAGGATCATTAATAGTCCCTACAATAAAATTTATTAAACCTTCTCGTTTTAGGAAACTTTGGACTTGTTGTAAATTAACAAGGATTAATGTATTTTCAAATTGCATGAATTTAAGGGCTTGAATACAAATTTCAGCTACAGTTAAGTTTAATTCATAAGTTTGGTATTTTAAATTTATACTATCTCCTCTACTTACGTTAAGGAGTTGTGCAACGTTCCATAATATAATACATTCCCCATTATTAGGCTCATCATCATAGATCTCATTTGTTTCTTTTCCTTCATCATCTACTATTATTAAATCTCCTATATTACCATTTGTAGCTTCTTCTATAAAGTCAAGACCATATAATTGTAAAGAACCACTCGTGTTAATATTTTCTGAAGAGGTCTCTACTAACATCATAATACGCGGAAATAACTTTTGAACCCCCTCAATATCCATTAATTCATTATCAATAATATCTTCATCATAGAAAGGATCATAGGTTAAATCTGTTTGTATTGTTCGTGTAATCATAATATCTGATTTTCCTGTTGATGATGTAACGTATAAAAGATAATTATAATTCACTGTATCATTTAACATTCCAATAGTTGTTAATAAAAATAATGAAACTGCGATACCACATATTCCAAAAATCGCTTTCGCTTTATCCCGTTTGAGATCGAGCAAGGAATGTTTGATAATTTGTAGATTTATACGTCTTCTTAGTTTATACAAGAAATTTCTTAAATCTATTATCATCACCTTTTAATTATTTTTTACACATCTAAAATGCTAAATTTCTTTTTTTTACTCTTAAACTCTCTTGGAAATTTACCTTCCTCAGCCAAAATTTCTTCAATTTCTTCTTTTTCCTTTCTAACTAACCTAACTCCTTCACATCTTTTATTTTTACAATAATAATTTTCTCTTGGTTCGTCTTTCAAAGACCACTTTCCACAATTTGAGCAGTTATATGCAGTATAGATTTGATCATGCTCACATATAGGACAGATTATATCAAATTTGTTAGATATAAACCAGGATCTACATGATTTACAATATAAAGTTAAAGGTTTTTTAAGTTCTTCTTCGTGTTCGATTAATTCTATTCGTTTTATTACTTGATCTTTATCAATATCTTTAAGTCTAATTTTTTCAGCACGAATATTTTTAATATTCTGAATCCAAATTTTTCCCTTCTTCTCAGCAATAACAAATAATGATATCATTACAGCAGCTATGGTC
The DNA here is from genome assembly GCA_029856145.1 of Promethearchaeia archaeon. Classification (GTDB taxonomy): domain Archaea; phylum Asgardarchaeota; class Lokiarchaeia; order Sigyniarchaeales; family SOKP01; genus Loki-b32. Next base: position 34,541 of record JAHQWK010000022.1, on the reverse strand, counting down.
CCTATCAAAATTATATATGGCCCCCATAGAAGCCACCATCTCCCATTATTTACTGTAACATATATGAATGACTCTGCTTTATTTCCTTCTTTATCAAAAGCCACTATTCTAATTTCATATGTTCCATCATTAAAATTAGCGGTATTCCAATTAAATTCTAATATACTTGTATTACTATTATATGTAAGTTTACTTCTATCAACACTATTATTATTCAGAAGTATGTAAATTCTTAACTCATCCAATCCAATATTATCAGTTATATTTACTTCAATCGCAATTATTGAATTTATACTTATGTTAGGCTCGGGACTTAATATTTTTATTTCTGGAGCTATAAAATCTGTTGATTTATCATAACCCAGATAAATATTAGAGAGTAACCATCCATATCCCAATCCAATTATATTATTGTTTGAATGTAAAGTGAACATTATCATTATATCTTCTCCAGAATAGTGAGAAATATCAAATCTTTTACTTCCAGAGAGGTCCTCATTATCATATGTAAATTCTTTAAGGATAATCCATGTTTCACCAAAATCTTTTGATATTGAAATTATGCACTTATCTAACTGATCTTCGGGTTGATAGTATTCATTTTGTAAGGATATTTCATAATCAAATTCAAAATACACTTTATATTCACTTCCAAGGTGTAATGGGCGAGTAATTAAATTACTATCCCAATTTATTCCATAACCCTGCTCAAAACCACCATAACCTTGTCCTATTCCTCCATATATATAAGGTTGGTTAAGACGGCTTATAGGATGCCATGTATTGTCTGCTCTAAACCAAGCAGTATCTTCTTTTGGGAGGGGAGTTCCTGATACATAGTAATCAACTAAGTTTGTATTTGAATATTCATACCCAATGAACTTATTATCTTTAAAAACATTGAATTGTAAAGGAGTTGGGTTGATAAACTTAAAGAGTGAATTGTTTTTATTATACCACGGGCTTGAATTTATATGTAGACCATCTGAAACATGATATCTGAATGATTGGTTTGAGGTTTCTTCTAATAGTATAGATCTGGTAAAATAAATCCCCCAATCTTCAATGCCATTTGAGCTAGCATTCCAATCACCATAAATATTGTACATTGTATAATTAGTACCATCCATTTCTAAGTAGACGAATTCAGGATAGTTATTATCTAAATCAAAATATTCAAAAGAAAACCTATATTTCTGGTATTTCGAATCTTGGGTTGAGGAAATATCATTATTTAAATTAAAATATATCACAGGGGAATTTTCATTAGTATAATTTATGATCGCAAAATAATCTAAAATAAATCCCTTATAATTTATCGAATCAAAATCATCGTCTAGAGAAGTATCGAATCGAAATTGAACAAAATTTCCAATATATTGGGTTAAATTAATTTCTTCCATAAACCAGTCCTGCTCTATATCAGTATAAGTTTTTAGAGTTATCCAACCGGTCCAATTTAGATTAATTTGTAAATAAACAAAATCTCCTGTATTGATGCTTACTCTAAATCCAAATTTTGCATAAGGTTGACTTTGGTTTTGCTCTATATTTGTTAAATTGAATAAAGGACTGATTAAAGAACCATTTGGATATGGATCCTCAGTTATTCTAATAGGTTGATAAGAGTAATTTTTTGGATTATTATGATATGTGCCAAAATACATGGAGTACCAATAATCTTGATATATTCTTGATCTATTATCATAATAATTATTTTGAGACATTATCTCCCAACCAGTACCAGTATATGTCCAATTACCAATTCCATCATTAAAATTATGGTAATTTGGGAATTGGATACTATCTGTTGGGAATTCAATTGTAATATTAAGTTGTTTAGTGTTTGGATATCTTGTTTTAAAAGCACCGTCACTAGCCACAAAAAAATAATGAAATATTCCAGATCTCGGAAATTGAATATAGTCACTTACGAATATTGCCCCATCAGTGTAAGTATTATCTGGTGCATAAAGTTGAGTTAATGTATAATTTTTTGATAATTCTAGAATGGAGACATAAACCTCTTGAGGTGGGACATTTGACGTATCATTATCGAAATATTCAATATAAAACCTATAACTATCAATTGTATAATTTTTCTTCGGTTCACCTCCCATATATTCCTGAAGACTCATAACCGTTGTATTTTTGGAACCACCAATATAATTAATTTCAACTACTTCTAATTCTGGTTTAAAAAGATTATTAACAGTTGAAATATTCAAAGTAAAATCGCTACTTCCCTCAATTGCTTTAATAATTATAACACAGTTAGTCTGATTATCTTTTGGAGTAAAATAGAAATTATCAAAATCACCATACCATTTTCTAGATGATTGTAGAAGAATTGGTTCACCATATTGATTAGATTCATTTGAAAATAAAAATAAATCGAAATCAGCATCTGTGTCATCTGTTGATAAAGTAAATGAATATTGAATATCTTCATTTAATTCAATTTGGCGAGCAAATACATGTGTACCGAGAGGATCTTCTTGAGAACTTATTAAATGACCATTCACTAAACTATTCTCTTCTACATTTTTAATTAAAGCATCAACAGCAGCCTGAAGATTTAATCTTCCATATCCTTCATGAATATCTTTTAAACCAGTTGTCATTGGAGCAACAGATAAAGATGGTGATTGTTCTCTTTCATCGCTCAATGTAGAGGGATCATCCTCTCTTTCAACATTAGTTTCTGAAGCTGTCATTAATAAAATTGCTTTAATATATTTGACCCACATTGTTAAATCAAGATTATTCCATTGATTCCATGTATTCCATCTTGCTTCTATTAATATGTTAACTGCTGCTGATACAATTGCAGTGGCAATTGAAGTTCCATAAGAGGGAGCAGCTTTATCGATCTCATCACTAGCACCGATTATTGAACGATGACCTGATATTTTACTACCACCAGGAGCAACAATGTCCGGTTTAATAATATTTTCAATATTCTTTCCCATACTACTATAGGAAGTAACTTGATCTTTATCATTTATTGCACCTACTACTATTGCATTTTTATTTTCTGCTAATTTATTTAACGAAACAGAAACTTCTATACCAGAATTTCCTGCTGCAATTACGACGAGTATTCCACTTTCCACTACATCATCTATTACAGAATTTACAGTTGTCACATCTTCTCCTAAAGTGCCAATGCTTAAACAAACACTAATGATATGGTCAATCTCTCTATTTTCGATTACACTTGCGAGTGCTGATATTAAATCCGAAGTATATCCCTTGCCCGATTGATTTAAAATTTTATAGGCAACTATTTTTGTAGCATTCGCAATACCTGTGAAGTGATTTCTATTTTCAATTGGAAATTCTGGGAAATAAGATACTATACTATTGAAAGAAAAAATGGGTCTACTTTGGAGCAATTTATGATATTTCAAATATAAATCATAAACACCTAAGTTATCTTGATTGAGAGCTTGGTTAATAATGTAATAAAGATCAGGAATTTCATTATATGAATATTGAACTAACGTATCATTATAATATAGTTCAAACCAAAATTTATCTATTCCTTGCGTTTCCAATTTCCATGAAGAATTAATTAAAATATCTGAACTCGCTTTTGAGGCATTAAAAGAGAATATTTTTAGCGAATAATTTCCTGGAGTAGAGAATTCTTCAAATAATTCAGTGTGAGAATAGTTACCTTTGATTTTGATTAATGAAGGAATATTCGAATCATATGAATCTGTAGCAGTTCCAGAAATGATTGAAGCTATTAAAGTGCCATGTCCATTATCATCGGATATCGGTTGTGTGTCCACAAAGTTTTGCCAACCTACAATATCTCCACTTAAATCCGATGGACTATACCCCTCTGGAAAGAAGTTATGATTAGGATTGATACCTGTATCTAATACTGCTACAGAAGAGTCTGTAGCTCCTTTTAACCCATTCAGATACCAAGTTGAGTTAACAGCACCAGACTGAATTGAGGCATAGTTCATCTGAGCTTCTAAAATTTCGTCATTTTCAATTATAGCATCTGGAAAATCACTTTGAAAAGCAGTTTTGTTCGATTCTAAAGGCATTATACCAGCAAATCCTGAAATTGAAGTGAATTTATTGTTCCATTCTTCTTTAATAGTTCCTCCGTAATATTCAAAACGAGAAGTAACAGAACTATTATATGATTGTTTCTTAAAGGAAACAATAATATTTTTATTATAAAAACCTGAAACTAAAGGATTAATTTTGTTTTGTGGTGTGTCTGAGATTTCAGTAGAGTAATCGGATGAATTGGAGAAGCTATGAAACACACTAGTATATGAAATTATTAAAATAATCAATAGAATAATGGATTGTATCTGTTTTTTTTTCATTTAAAAATCCCTCTATTCATTGTCTTTTATTATTTTATTAATTTCTTCATTTCTATCCGAATTGATGATTTGGTCTTTAGATTGTTTTAAAATGATATTTAACTTTTCTCTTAAAGTATGATCTATCTTGAGTATTGATTCCCTTGAGCTAAGTTCAAAAATATGCATTTCAGATCTTTCATAAGCCTTTCTCTTTTTTTTATATTTTTTAATTTGCCAGAAATAAGTACTCAAGATCACAAGACCTATTAATATTGGCAAAGCTATATAAAAAAATTGTCTTGATTTTGGAGTTATAATTTTTATAGTAACTATATTTGAAATTGCTTCATTTTCATATAAATAGTAAAATTCAATACTTGCTGGTTTTAAACTTACAAGGGTTTGTCTTTTACCTTTAATTGTATAATTGAAAGCAACTTTTTCGCCTGGATCTAAGGAATCTATCAAAATAATTAAATTTCCTTCTATTAGAGAGAAATCTAATTGAGAAAAGCTAATCATATCATTAACTTTTATATCTTCAATACTAATTGTTCCTGTATTTTCCACTTCTATACTTACGATTGTTTTATCTCCAATCTCGATTTGTTTTTTACTTACAGATTTAATGATTGTAAAATTAATTTTCCCTAATATCTTAAATGGTGAAGCAGATATCTGTAGTGTTCTACTTTCTGAACTCTCAATAAAATTAATAGGAGGATAATAATATCCTTTCCATCCGACTTTTTTTAAAGTAATGTTAAACGAGATTGAATCGTTAAAGGCAATATCTTCAAAATATGGTGTATAATGATCTGCTCTCTTTAAATCACCAAATTGATCATTCATTGATATGTTAAGATCTGGTATTCTAAAACCTTCTGGGCCAACATTTTTAATGTTTACAGTAAGATTAAAAGATTCTCCTATAGCAGGAGCATTATTAATCAATTCTGATTCAAAATTATTGTAGCTAATTTCAATAGTCCTAATAAATGGGAAGCTATCTTCATAGTTTATAGGTGCTGAAATAAAAACTTCATTTGTAAAACTAACTATTTTAGAAGAATTTCCACCCTCAATGTTTTTTATATTGTAATAGATTATTGAAATTTCACTTAAAGATATTGAATTGGGAGTATAAAATGAAAAGTTTATTGTTTTCTCTTCTGAAGGAGCTAGTTCAGCTAAATAATATGATAAATTGCTATCTGTAAGGGTGAAATTGTTAATTGTATCAATAATACCCGGAATTAGCAGAGAAATAGTTATATTCTTAGCAATTTTGGAACCAATATTCTTAAAATTTATGAGATATGTATTTAATTCACCCGGTTTAGAGCTGTAATTATTTAAATATGAATTAACTATAATTGATGCTCCATCATAAGTACATAAGGGTATCGAATTGGAGAATCTTTCAAATTGAACATTACCTGATGAAGAACCATATACTACTCTAGAACCTGAATCATCATTAAAATTGATGTCCCTTACAGAAAACTCAATATCTAAATTATTGATTGAGATATTAAACGGCTCTGAGTTTCTACTATTTATTTTAAAAATTACAGTATAGTTTTGTTGATCTAATGGATAAAAAAGCCAATCTAAATTTTTATTTTGATTAATTATCGAGAACTTCCAAGTATTATTTATATTATTGTCTAAATAAGGAGTCATATCTTTAAATTCTTCAACATTAAAATCAAAAATTTCAAAGTTGAATGCTTCTAAGTTAATAGAAGCATTGATACTTAATATAAAAGAGACTCTCTCTAGTGTATTATTAGCAAAATCGATATTTGTATCATTTCTAAAAATAAAATCTATTTCAACTCTTTGTTCTAAGAATTTTTCCACAGAACCAATTATCCAACTCTCATCATCGGTAGATAAAGCCATTTCGGGGGTAGTTCCACTGAGAGGTGTACCTGAAATAATTTCAGGGGTAGTTGGTATTGATTGAATTGTAAAATTATCAATATAAAAAGGAGTAAAGGAATCTAAATTAGTAATTGAATAATTATTAATTTTATAAGACAAGATTTCTCCTGGGCTTAATTTCCAATTATTATCATTCCATATACTATAATTATTTGTAAAATAATCTTTAAGTTCAGTTGTAGTAATCCCTAAAGCTGCTAAAGCTGCAATTAACTGAGGATACCCTCCAGGACTAGCAATAATATTGATAACATGGTCCATATCTTTATTATAAGGTGTTAAATTTGTAAAATTAAGTAAATCTGGATAAAAAGAATCGAAAACTCCCGTACCAAATGAATCAAAATAAAAAATCCTTGGATCTTCATCAAAATTAAAAAAATCTTCTAAAGAATCATATTGATTTGGGTATTCTATACGAACTATTTCCCATATAGCATCTTGAAATTGATCTGCCAGTGGTTGATTTCCTAATGTAAGAAGAAGGAAAAAATCATTAAGTTCAAGGGGAATTGGAGTAGGTACGCCCCACGCAGTAACATTACCTACATTTTCTGTTGATATATAGTATGAAAAATTTTGAAATGCCCCATACGATGCATTTTCTCCAATCAATTCTTTTTTAAGCAATAAATTAGGTTCAGAATTAGAAATATTATAAGTTACTGAAAAATCTTCAATTGGATTTACAATTCCAGTTGGAATAAAAGAAAAACCTTGAAATCCAAATTGCTGCATAAAATTGACAATATCAGACGGGTCCTGTAGATTAACTGGTTTAATATAAGAACGTTTAATTCCATCATTATCAACCCAAAATAAATCAAATGAATAATCTTTAAGATCTTGAGTGTTAAAATCAATCCCAGCAAGATAAAAAAGTAACCCTATCTGTTCTAAAAGGTAATCACTAAATTTAAAATTCTTTGGAGTTGCATCAGTGATTTCTGTGCATAAAATATTTATTTCGATTTCACTCATGAAAGCACCTGTTAATGCTATATAAATTTTTTCACTTGGAGATAATGGATCCCCATCATACCCTAATGCATCCCATAAATTGAATTCATATTGATTTTTCCCAACTTTTTGTATTCCCTCATCCAATCCTTCATATTGAATTGAAATACTTGTATAGTGTGAATTGTTTGAAAGTGTAAATGAGCTAAAGATTTCAATAAATAGTTCTAATTCATCTTCAGAAATTGTAGCATTAAATATATCTCCATAATTTTCTAATATAGCATCGAATTGATCAACAAGATTCTGTAATTCTAAATTTTCTAAGAAAGATAAATCCAGAGATTCTAAATTGAAGTTTACTTGATCTGTTGATATATCATAGTCTCCTTCAAAAAAGTCTAATGAATTAAGTAACATAAAGGATGAGGAGATATGGTAATTTTGTGTATATTCTTGGGTAGTTAAGCGATCTATATTCAATGCTTTCCAATATCCATCCATTGGAAAATTAGTCGTAAGTTCATTAAAAACACATTCCCAATTTGGGCAAGATCCAATAAAAGGAAAAAAATTAGGTTCTGACACATTAATCATTATAAGATCAATCTTGAATTTTTTTCTAATTATCTCTAAAGCTCTCTCTGCTCTCATTTCAGCATCTTCAGTATTCAAAATATCATCATAAAAAAGAAATCCAACAAAATTATTAAAACCTACAAGATACTGGGAAGGGATTTCATTCTCAGTCAAAATTTGTGGAAATATCTCAGGATTGATTCCATTTGAAGCACTTATTATCAAATTACATTTATGGAAAGCTGGATCTTTTGAATCAAATTGAGAAAGAATATTTGTATCATTGGTAAAGAGTGAATGCTTTATTATTGATTTATTCCCGGCAACATATACATTAATCTTTTCAGCATAAAGATCTGAGCCTGCAACATCAGAAATTTTTAAATTATAATCAATTGATCCAATTACATTCTCTTCTTTTACATCTATACTTCTAATGCTGTTTTCTAAAACAAAGTTTAAGGGCGTAAGAAAAACCATGAAAAGTAAAACACATATTATTATCAATTTATTTTTTTTCAATATTTTTACCTCCCTTAAATTGTCTCCCTATAAATTTCAACTATCTTCTGCTTTCTAGCTTTTCTTAATAACACTTTCATTCCAAAAAATATCATTACAACAGATAGAGCATAAACTAAGAGTATATTAGACCAAGGTACAAATAACACGGTTGGCATTCCTGCTAAAGTACCCATTAACTGGCTTGTAACCAGCCAACTTGTAAGCCAACCTACTGCAATGCCAATGGTTCCACTACTAATCATAATTATTAAGGATTCCAGTATAAATAATCTATTTATTTCTCTCCCTTTTAGACCTAATGTTCTTATTATGCCAATCTCTTTTTTTCTCTCAATTATAGTCGAATATGATGAAGAGAGTAATCCAAAAATACTTATAAATACAGTAGTAAGAGTAATAAGAGTAAATAATATATCTAATACAAGGAAAGCAGATTCTTGTTGTGCTACACTTCTAGCTAGATTGGTTATATCATAATTATATTCCGTCTGGTAAGCTTCATCTATCAATTCCTCAATTATATGAGATTCTGATAACTTATCTTCTCGGAGTTTAATAAATATACAATCCAAATAAGGAATTGGAGGGATATCCATAATTTCAATGTATGTTTCTTGAGAGATTAACACACCTCCTCTTTCTGCCCCCATACTAGATCCCGAAAATTCTTGAGGAAATCCCGGCATGCTTTTAGCAGATCCAACAATTAGAAATGGATATACTTCCCTTTCATCTCCTCTATGAATAACAATACGTACATTATCACCAACCAATAAATTCATCATTAAAGCAATTGCTTCAGAAATAATGCAGGTGCGGATTTGAACATTATAAAATAGCTCATTAAAAGAATTGTCTATACTTCCGGAGGTCATTTCAATATACTCCCTTTTCACTGTGAAAGGATATTCTTCATCAATTCCAATTAATGTTATATCTTGTGTGGATAATCCCGCATAATCTCCAATTTCAGCGTTGAATTCTTTATTTTCTTCAGCATAAATTTGAGTTAATTGATAAGGCTTTGCTAAAACAGAGCTAACTTTCTCAATGCCGTCTATAGTCATTAAATCTTCTTCAAATTCAATTGTGAGAATTCTATTAGGATTTATAGAAGCATCAGCCGTCTGTAATTTTTCATATTCTAAGAGACTATTTCCAAAATTTTCATTAGAAATCACCGAACCAAAAATACCTCCACCACCTGAATCTTCAGGTTCTTCCCATCCGGTAGTTTCAATAAGTAGATCTGATCCATATGCTAGTTTTGTCATAGCAGTTGATTGTGCGGATAATGTATTAATAAGAGAGGAAGTGAAAATAACAAATGAGAAAGACAATGCAAATATGATAATAGTACTTGAATTTCTACGCTGATATCTAAAAACAAAAATCTTTATCACATTGTGTAATTTTCTAGCAAGTGGTCTAAATGACTCAATTACCAACCTTAATATAATGGGGATCAACCCTAATCCAGCAAGAGTTAAACCAATATTAAATATTAATAAAATTGCTATCAATGTACCTGCAAATAGAGTCATATCACTTGAAACCATAATTCTTGGAATCACATAAAAGACAAAACCACCATTAAATGCTAATATTATTCCAGTTAGAATTAATTTATAATTGACTGTAGCTTTTTTTTGTATACGATATAATGTATCTTCATGGCGATAAGGGTGAATCGATTCAATTAATTGAAGACGCATCACTTTATAAGCTGGAGCAATACTGACTATCATTCCTACACTAATACCCATGATATATGAGATAATGACAGACCACCACGTAAAAGAGAAGGGTATTGTAGCAAAACCCAACATACTCTGTGAAACAACAATATTTGCAAAAGGAATAATTACATAATAAGAAAGTACAAATGCTGTTACAATCCCTGAAATAGCCCCCAAATTACATAATAAAAAGCCTTGCATTAATACTATAGCTAAATTATATCTCTTATTCGCACCCAACGTTCTGAAAATCCCGAATTCTCGAATCCTCTCTTCTACAGAAGTTTTTAAAATCCCATTAATAAGAACCCCAGAAATCATCATAGCCACAATTGACACAAAAACGAAGATTATTACTATAAATACGCCTAGCATCTCAGCAGACCCTAATATGCGCAATTTAGGTAAATCTATATTATACTCATTAATACCTATTGCTAATTGTATATCTGTGACGAGATTCTTCACTAAAATTTTAGAACTTTCAAAATCTCTAATATCATAAAGACTACTACTATCTTTGAATGTTAATATTAAATCATCACATTTTCCTTGAAATTCCTCAAAACCAAAATATTGATAGATTGTCTCAATGTCAACTACAATTAGGTTCCTATCACGATAACTTGCTGGCCATTTTAATCTAAAATCAAAAATTTTAGCTATTGTAAGATTCTTTGTACGATATAATGTAATATCTCCATGAGTTAATCGCATTTCAATTTCGATAGTATCATTTTCAGAATATTTAATGATATCATTAAATCCATAATAAATGGCACAATAATCTAAAGGCAATTCATCTAAATCCAATAATTCATCATAATCGGGATTTATAAATGACCCAAAATTAATACTATTCTCTAAAGTAAAATTAATTCCTGAGATGGTAGCCCATTCCTGCTCATCCGTTAAAAGATTCTTAACATATCCCCTTATTTCCATTCTTGGAATAAAATTATCTATCGCATCAGATGTATCTTGAACTGTGTTAATTATTGGATTATAATCAAAATAAGAAGATCTGTTACTAGGTTCTCCATCATAATGTCTTACGGAGATAACGGCATCCTGATTTCCAGAATCTATAGATAAATAGTTTACATAACCCACAGCAATAGAATCTGATAAAAATAAGACTACCGTAAGAAGTCCTATAGATATAAGCATTCCAAATATAGCTAAAAACGTTCTAATTTTTTTTTTTTTTAAATCTTGAAACGCATATTTAAAGACTAGCTTAATGTGTGTCATATGGCTTAAAGTAATTTAGATTTTAATTTAACTCATAAAGAATTTTAATTTAAAATTAATAAATCTCCTTCAATTCGACCAAAAATATTGTTTTCTTCAATTAATTCCTGAAGTATATCATTAAAGTGTTCCGGTAAATTCATAATTATAGAATTTGGAATACTACTTTTAATATCGCTTATTGGAATTTCTACTTTACCCTGGTTAGAATAAAGATATTGGAAAATTTTATTCTTACATTTTTCTTTATTAATTTCTGTTTCTTGCCTTCTTTTAAGCTGCATAATCTCAGTTTCTTTCAAACCGCTAATTTTTCCTTCATGAGTAAGTTTTCCATCTCTCATGTGAAAAACTCTAGATGCAAATTCTGACACAGTGGCATCATGACTCACAGCAATAAAAGTTGCACCACGTTTATTTAAATCTCTAAGAAGATTCAAAACCATAACCCCCGTTTTAGAATCCAAATCACCTGTTGGTTCATCAAGAACGCAAATAGCGGGGTCATTCGCAAAAGCCCTTGCGATAGCAACCCTTTGCTGTTCACCTCCACTCAATTCAGAAGGCGTATGATGTGCCCTTTCATCTAATCCTACTAATCTCAAGAGATCCATCGCTTTTTTTCTTTTACCTCGACGACTTAATTTCCCAGAAAAATGTAAAGGTACCATGACATTCTCCATTGCAGTCATCTGAGGGAGAAGGTTATAGAATTGAAAAACGAATCCAATTTTTTCACGTCTTATCTCCGCCAAGGAATTATCGTTCAGCATGGAAATATTGGTTCCTTCTAAGAAGATTTTCCCCCTTGTTGGGGTATCAAGGCCACCAATTAAATTGAGAAGTGTCGTTTTTCCAGAACCAGAAGGACCCATGATATCAATAAAATCTCCATTATCTATTGTTAAATCAACACCCCTTAATGCTGCAACTGCTGTCGTACCTAATAGGTATGTTTTATGGAGATTTTCCACCATAATTAAATGATCATAATCTTTTCCACCGACTTTATCTTCCTTTACATCCTTTTTCATTTTCTTCTTTTCAATACGAGATTGGGAGAGCATGTCTTCTTTTATTTTTTTTACTTCTTCTTGCTGTTTCTTTTTTTTCCACTTTTTAAAATTCTTAGAAATCTCACCCTTCCAAATTGCTAATTTTCCTGTTTCTTCTTCAAATTGCTTCATTAAAGGTGTTTTTTCTATTACTGGTGATTTAGGCATTTTAAATACTCTTTACTCTTATTTTTTCTATTTACTGAAAAATATTCTTTTTCTTGCTAATTCATTTTTTAACTTTATAATATCAAAGTGGAAAAATAAACTTTTTCAGATTACTAATCTTGTACAGTTATGAAAATTTTGAAAAACTTTTAAAAATTAAGGTTCTAATTTAATAGAACATCTAGTATTCTTTATTGAATTATAAAAAAATTAGAATTTTTTTTTATAAGAATTTTTTTTTATTCTTAGCGAAATTTTATTATGAGAAAAAGCCCCACACACATAATAATAAAAGCCAGTATTAAACCAATGAATAATATTGACCTAGAAATTATGGTTGGCAAATTAGATGGGAATACTATTTGAAGAGTCAAAAACCGATATGTAAAGAATGATAGTACCAGAGAAGCCACGAAACACCCAATTGCGACTAAAATGAAAATATAACCAACAAATTGTTTATTTTCCATTGGATTTATTATTTATATCTAAATTTCTTATTTTTTAAGTAAGAAAGGATTATATAAGAACTAAAGGGTTTCCATATCAAGTGAAATAAGATAGGGATTATTTAGATTTCTTTTTTTTTCAAATAATCTAAAATAATATTGAACAAACTCTTTTCAGCATCTTTTTTTGTTCTAAATTTACCTGATTTTAATTTTATCGGGATATCTATTAATTCATTTTGGGTAAACTTATCCAAAATCTTTGGATTCTTAGCTATCCAGATCAGATCATGCTCGATTCCACTTTTTTCATACTCAAGTTCAATATTAATAGAAGTTTTAAATTTATGTTGTAAAAATTCTAATAATTCATTTTTACTAGAAATAATTGAATTTTGAGCTATAATGTCTAAATCTTCATAAAATGGTTCAATAATTTTTTGTTCAACCATCCTTAGGCTATAATCTGAATCAAGAAATAAAGCTCCACATATTGCTTCAAAAACATCAGCGAGAATGCGAGTACCTACTATTCTTTGCTTTTCTGTTTTAAATATAAAATCTTCCAATTTCATCTTATTTGCGACCTTTTTGAGAGCTTTATCACTTTCCAAACTTGCCTTTATTTTTGTAATTTCGCCTGAGCTTTCTATACCAAAGTGATACAGTTTTAAAATAAATATAATTTTAATTACGGCGTCTCCTAATGTTTCTAAAAGATCGTAACTAGGCTTTCCTGTTAGATTACCTAATTGTGGAGTAGTTAGAGCTTGAATTAATAGTTCTTCGTCTCTAAACTCATAATCTATAAGTTCTTGGAATTTTCTTAGTTTATCTTTATCAATCACATACATTTATTAATTTACTATTATTTTCAGTTAAATTTAAAAATTTAGAGGAAACTTTTATCGATTTTTAAAAAAGTGTGATACAAATAAAATTTTATAATTTAAACAAGTCTTTAATATTATATGGGAAGTGGAAATAAAGAAAAAATACTTGAGATAATTAAAGAAATTGAAAATAAGAATTCAGAAATGAAAGAATTCCTCTCAAGTTTATCAATTCTTCCAAGAAATGATATGTTAAAAGAAATAACCCGAGATATCATAAACAATAATCCTGTGATACAAGAGCTCTTAGGGACTGAAGAACAAATCATTTCTAAAGAAAAAGAAGAGAAAGCCTCTATTGATTATATTATTGAAGGATATTTTAATAAAATTCAAAAATATCCATACAAAAAGATTATTTTTTTAAGAGAATTTCTTGAATTATTTCAAGCCCGCATAGCGGAAAAGGATAAGGATGTAATTCTTAATTCATTAAAAGATGAAAAAAATGATGAAAAATTAAAAGAGAGAATGAAATTTTTAGCGAACACCTTTGAGCTTAACTTATAAACTAAATAATTTAAGTAAAACTAAAACATGCTTAATTCCTCTAATTTTTATTTTTCCTGATAATATTTTTCTAATAACTTTACCCATTGAAATTTCTTCACTTCCTAAAAGTTCTAAAAACATATCAGTTTTACAGGAAATTAAACCATTCCATCCAGCATTTTTTTTTTTTAGGTTTTCCTTTGGTTCATTTTTAATGCCTTCTATATATATCTTACCTTTATCTATTATCAGCATCGCAGCCCACTTTCCATCTTTTGCATTTAAAAGAACTTTCTCTTCAGTTTCTTTAAACATGTGTTTAAATTTTTCATTTTCATTTAAAGGTTCAACTTGTTTAGATACAATTCCCGCGAAACCACGTAATCGGGTCTTTTTTTCTTCAGTCATATCAATCTACATTTCATATTTTTGTTATTTATGTTTTGAAATTATTTTTCTAATTATAATTTAATTACTCTTAAAACAATTTAAAAGTATAATCAATCACAATTTAAAAATAATTAATTAGGTAAAAACAAGGAAGAATAAGTGATCTAATCTTATACCTTAAAAGAAGCTTTAATTAGTAGCTATCTCCTTCAGAAATTTCAAACAGATCCTCGTATGCTTTACGATCGTCTCCAGAAATTCTGTCTCCTCGAATGACTTCCTTAACTACAATAGGAGCACTTTCTTTTTCATCGTGTTTTATCGTTTTTATTATTTTATAATCGTCTGTTTTTGATTTATCCAAGTCAAATTCTTTTTCACATGCTTTACAGTAAAGCTTACCTTCTTTAGGAACCAACATATTTCCGCATTCTTCGCAAAATCTCATAATTTGAGATATCTCCTCAGATCTTTTTTTTTAATATTTAAACTTATCGGTATATTGCGTTATTTATAGCGTTATATCTTTATTACGTTAGTATTAAAAAAGTATAACCCTTATAAATTTAACTTTTTATTTGTATTATGTGTTCCCATTTCACGCATATAAATCTTATGTTTTAACGTTAATAAAATTTTAACTAAGTAGATGGACCTATGGATTAAACAAATCTATATAATTTCTGATCAAATATTTATTTGAACAAAAGGGTATTCTAGGAAATTGGCAATTCTGGACAATAAAAAAATCAAAAAAAAAATAATTAATATAAATTTAGTATTAACCATACTATTTAACTAGGGGATAAAAAGAATTATCAGCTAAGTAAATGAATGACAAAGAAAAAATGGTTATAATTGCTCATAGAGGGGCTAGTAATCTGGCACCTGAAAATACCTTAAAGGCATTTAAAAAAGCAATAGAATTGAAAGCAGACTATATTGAATTCGATGTTCATCAATCTAATGATGGGGAGATTGTAATAATGCATGATGCTAACACTTTCCGAACAACAAGGCATTTAGGATCAATAAAAGAAATGACTCTTGAAGAATTAAAGCAGCTCGATTGCGGAGATGGTGAGAAAATACCAACATTACAAGAACTAATTAAAATAGCAAAGGGAAAGATTGGATTGAATTGTGAGGTAAAAGCTAGGGGTTTTGCCAAACAGATTGTAAATATTCTCAAAGAAGAAGAAATCATTGAATCAACGATAATTAGTTCATTTAAACATGATGTTTTGTTGAGAATTCAGAAATTAGAACCACGAATTAAATTAGCGTCGTTAGAACCTACACGAACTGGATGGGTAAGAAGTTGGTTATCAAGAAAAAAATTAATTAGAGTAACTATTAATAATAAGTTTTATGCTATTAATCCATTCTTTAAACTCGTAAATAAAAGATTTGTAATTAAGGCTCATGGTAATAATGTCAAAATCTTTCCTTGGACAGTCAATTCAGATTCTGCTATAAAGAAACTGATTAATTTAAGTGTTGATGGAATTATTACTAATAAGGTTAGCAGAGCTAGAGAATTGTTGAATCAAACAGATTAAGTTTTTTTTATCAAAAGATTGAATGAAATAATTATGAATGAAAATGAAAATGAAAATGAACCATTAATAATTGGTCATAGGGGGGCATATGATGAGGCTCCTGAAAACACATTAAAAGGATTTAAAAAAGCAATTGAATTGGGTGCTGATTATATTGAATTCGACGTACACCAATCTCAAGATGGAGCACTTGTGATAATTCATGATGTTGATATCCTCAGAAGAATGAGGATTAATAACACGATAGATCAAATGACGTTGAAAGAATTACAAAAATTAGATCTTGGAGAAGGAGAAAGAGTTCCTGAGTTATGGGAAGTTATAAAACTTGGGAAGGGAAAAGTAAATTTCCTCTGTGAAATAAAAGCAAAGGGGATTTCTGAAAAAGTAATAACCCTTTTGAGAAATGAAGGAGTAATAGATAATACTATAATTCAATCATTCTTTGTTGAGGAGTTATTAGAAGTTAGGAGAATTGAACCTGAATTAGAATTAGCGGCTATTGTTCCAATTAACGAAGAATATATACCTGAATGGGATAAAAGAAAAAGACTCATTGAAGAATTACTTAATTTCGAATTTCCTATTATTGTCACTCGATATAAAAATGTAGATGAACAATTTTTACAATATTCTCATAAGCGCAATTTAAAGGTATTTACTTACACAATTAATACAAGGAAGACTATGGAAAGATTCATTAATATGGGTGTCGATGGAATTATTGTAAACAGTGTTTCTAAAGCAGTAAAAATAATTAGAAAATAAAATCAGAGTAAATTATTTGAATTTCTTCTGTTTAATCGATTTAATATTAAGGAAGATTGATTCTATTGCATTTTTAATAAAATATTTTAATCAATCTTTCATAACTTAATTAATAAATTGTAGAATTATTCATAGTGGTCTTTATAATCAATTATGTTAGATACGTTTGAAAATAAAGCAATAGATTTTAGTAAATTATTTTTTCCAAGAGCTATCGGGATTATTGGTGTGAGTCGTGATCCTGGGAGTGGAGGTTTTTTTCTTAGATGTATGAAAAACCGATTTAAAGGGCCAATATATTTATTTAATCCCCGGTTAAGTGGTCAGAATCTATATGGATATCAAATTTATAGTTCTATTCTTGAGATTTCTGAGCCGATAGATTACGTGATCTTGGCGGTTCCAGCTAGATTATGCCCAAAATTAATGGAAGAAATTGGTCAAAAAGGAATACCTTTTGTAACTGTTTTCGCTTCAGGTTTTCGTGAAGTCGGAAATGAGAATCTAGAAAAGCAACTTTTAGATATTGCACGAAAATATAATGTTAGAATTATTGGTCCTAATTGTATAGGGATCTATAATCCAAGAGGGGGGTTGTATTTTGCATATGAACAGTCTAAAAAAGCAGGAAATTTTAGTGGAGTTTTTCAATCTGGTGGGATTGCTCAAAACTTATCTCAATTAGCTGTTTCTTATGGTCTTTATATTTCTAAATTTATCTCAATTGGGAATTCATTAGATTTATCTCCTGCTGAATTTTTAGAATATTTTCTTTATGATGAATACACAAAAATTATTGGTTTATATATTGAAAATTTAAGATCTATAACACAAGGAAGAAAATTTTTAAAAAAGGTACAGGAATGCAACTTAAATAGAAAACCAGTAATACTTTGGAGAGCAGGATATGGTGAAGCAACAAAAAAAGCAATTCTATCTCATACTGGCGGTCTTGCTGGGAATAACGAAATTTGGAAAGCCGTAGGTAAACAAACCGGTTGTTGTATAGTAAATAACTCAAATGAGCTTACTGCTTTAGCTTCAGCTTTTAATTTGACACATTTACCTGAAACCCGAAATGTAGGAGTAATTGGAATCGGAGGAGGTTCTACTATAGAAGCTATAGACATTCTAGAAAAATTTAATTTAAAAATACCTAGTTTAACAGTAAATACAATTAATAAAATGAAAAGATTTTTACCAGATGTAAATACAAATGTTACTAACCCACTTGATCTCGGTGGTGCTGGTATACAACCTAATATATATTACCGTACTATTTTAGCTTTAGATAAAGACCCAAATATCTCAACAATCGTTTTTATAAAGGACCCTGAAAGATTTGGAGGCTTTCAAGAGTTATTGGAAGAAATGGGCTTTAAAGACATGGATTTGAATAAAGAATTCATCAGATATATCTCAAAGGCAAAAAGAATCTGTACTAAACCTATGTATTGTGTCATGTTAAAAATTAATGAAGGTTTTGAAGAATATGAAAGCCGATATAAATTCAAACTAAAACTCTTAAATCGGAACGTTCCTGTATTTGAAAGTTTAGAATTAACGGGGGCTGTTTTGGATAAAATTAATTCATATAGAGAATTCTTGCAAAAACACGGAAAATATCCAAAAAGATGATTAAAATCAAAAGAAATAATTATTATTTTAAGACTATTAATTTGTAAATGTAATTTAAGAAAATATTAATATTTGGAGAATTCATAATATTCAATTTTTATCATTTACATCGATTGGTCGCCCAGGACTGCCTTGGTAATAAAACTTTCCCGGTTTTCCTCTCCAGTTTTTATGTAAAACTGTATTTGGATAAATAACATTATCCTCTGTAGTGAGAGCTCCGCAACCCATTATTGTTCCTGGGTAGAATGTGTTATTCTCCCCTATTTTTATTTCAATCATTGTAATTTTACCAAAGATTGTATTTACTGCATGGCTAGAAAGACCTGTTGTAGGATAGAAGAAAGAATTATCACCGATATCAGTGAATTCTAAACCCACATAAGAATCACAATAAATTACATTTTTACCAATTCTATTATGACTAATTTTTCGAAGAGTTCGGTTAATAAGCCAAGGAAATGGTGATTTCGAAGTTAACCACATAGGATATTTTATTATAAATCCTCTTTTATGATAGTATTTCATCATTTTTCCTTCCTCATTGTTCAAATCATCAAGTACTCGTCTAAAGACACCTTGTTTGGGAGGAGATTTTTTATTCCATCTTCGAGCCCATAATGCTGTAAATTCAATTAAAACAATAAGATAAATATAGTAAAGAATTAAAAAAACAACGGGTAATGTAAATAAATGAATTAGAGGAGGTATTGATAACAGATTTATAAATCCATATTCAAATATTAAAAAAAGACCTAAGCATACATAAAGAGGCACTAAAAAGCTAAGAAAATTTATTTTAAAAAAATCTAATGCTGGAAGCTCTACTGTTTTTTCTAATTTTTCCTCAAAACTTGAATCTTTCACTTTAACTGTTTTATCTACTTCCATAATATAACTAATATTGATGAATTATAAAAAATTATTCATTCATCAAATTAGCACTAATTCTCTATCATTGTAAAGAATGATCCAGTTCCTTAAATTGTGCTTTCTCTCTATATGGTATAATCTTTTTGAAGGACATCGTTAATGCTACAAATGCGAGAATACCCATTACTAATCCGAATAAATAAGGATCAAACTCTTGTAATAAAAATGCTCCCATTAATGGTCCAAAAATCTGAGCAAGAGAATCTAGTGTTGTTGTATAGCCATTTACTTTTCCCATTTCCTTTGGAGAGACTGTTTCGGTTACTTTACTCATCATTAATCCTCTTGCGCATGAAACCCCATAACTCGCTACTACCATCAGAATAATAAAAATCCAAGTTACTGGATAGAATGTGCCAAAAAGCCCTACAAGAATAAAAACTACTACTAAAATAGACAAACCAAGAACCTTCATCTTTTTTTCACCTAAAATCCTTATTGTAGGTTTAAACAATGTAAAACGGACAATAGCACGTGATACACCTGATATCATTAGTAATAAACTGACTCCTAATGTATCCAATCCAAATATTAAACCGATAAATATAGCTAAAGTTGATACATACATTATGAATGAGAAGGTATGAAACGCAAATTGGGTTAATAAGTATAAAGCATCCTTATTCTTTACTAACTTAAGTTTTACTTTAACTTCTTTTTCTGCTTTTTCGCGCCTAGATTTTGGCCATGATTCTTTTATAAAGAAAAATGTAATAATAATAGTTGCAAAAGAAAGACAAGCTGAAACTAAACCAGAAAGTGCAAGTGGATAATCTGGACCAAATATTAGAAAAAGCGATAAAACTCCTCCTAGCCCAGGCGCTACTAATCCCGCTAAAGTATGAGAGACTCCAACATTTGTCATTTGAAGTCCCCTATCTTTTGGAGGAACCCTATCAGTAATGATAGCTTTTGTAATAGGGTAATTACCACCGAAAATCCCATCCACAATCCGAGCCACAAAAAGTAGCGTAAGAGAGTTTGAGAAAGCTAAAATTAAAAATGCTGAACATGTTCCAGCTTCAGCGATTAGAAGCATAGGTCTTCTACCAAATTTATCACTTAATCGCCCCCATATCGGTGCGGAAAAAAGTGTAAAAACAGCATTTGTAGCAATTAGTAATCCAATAACTAAAGGTGTAGCATTATAAATTTCCATAAGAGAAGGCAAATAAGGGAATATTATATAAAAACCTAGAATGTCAATGAAAAGCCCTGCCCATAAAGCGATTAATTGGGGATACTTTGTTTTAATTCTTTTAGCAGAATTTTCTTTACTTTTTAAAAGTTTATTAGCTTTTTGTTTCATAGTGACGTTTAAAAATGAAATTATTTAAATTGTAAATCGGTAAATTTCGAATCCTTTTTAAAATCTCCAATTATAAAAAAAGTGGTTAATTCTTTAAAAATTATCATTTGATTCTTTAAACTATTTTAAAAAATCTATAATCATTTCGTTAATTTCCGGAGCCCTAGATCGAGGTGAACCATGACCTGCTTTATCTATAATCTTTAGAGTACTATTTGGAATTCTTTCATGCATTTCTTTCATGACTGAGGTTGGTATAACTCTATCATGAGTAGAAGTGATTAATAAAGATTCATTTTTGATTTCGCTTAATCTTTCTAATGTATGATGTGTATTAACAGCTTTTGCCTGCACTTCAATATCTTCTATAGTTGGTGGATTAATCATACTTTCTTTTATTAAATCCTCTGCTGACCACAATCCATGCCATTTTTTAGAAGGTTCAGCTTCCAATTGCTTTCTAAATGTTATATGATAATCTGCACGTATTGATTGCCAAAATGCCTGCTCTGGATCTTTTTGTTTTGCTTTTAAATTTGCTATTCGCATATCTTTATAAACCTCTGCTCCAGACTCATCAGGAGTGCCATAATTTGTATTGATTAAAACCATTTTATTAACTCGTTCTGGATATTTTATAACAAAATTTTGGACGATCATCCCCCCTAAACTCCACCCAATTATGTGAGCTTTATCAATTTTTAGGTAATCCATTAAGCCAGTAATATCATCAGCAAAAACTTCCATTGAATAATTTCCTTTAGGTCTATCACTTTTTCCTGCCCCACGGTTATCAAACCTAATTACTTTGAAAGGTTCTGAAAGTGGTTTGAATTGACCTATCCAACTTTCTTTCTTACTTCCTAATCCATGCACTAGTAGAACAAGTTCGCCTTCACCTAAGATTTCATAGCATATTCTTATTCCATTAACATCTGCAAATAAATCAGTCATATTAAGAATTATTTTTAGAAAATATTTAATGTTAATGAAATCATTGATACAAGTTATATTTAAGCATTTTAAATCCTATATATAGGGAATCCACAAATTCAAAATCCTTCAGAAGTGTAAACTACTATTCTATTTGTCCTAGAATATTGTGGTATTAGTTATTTTCCTATTTCATCTTTCACATAATGAATGAATGCTTATCTTCTTGCTTGTTTCTATCTTTTTCTTGATTCTTTATTTCATTTATGTAGGCTTCAACGATAAACATATCTTCGCCCAGCTCATCAGCAATCTCTATAATACTTTTGTTCTTTTCATAGTATTGTTTTCTTACCCAATCTATTTTTTCATAACGGGTATTTCCTATTAAAAGGCTTTTCTTTATCAACGCTGCTTTTTTAGTTAATTGGTTTACCCTTAGCAGGATTTCTGCTTCCAATTCCTCCGTGTATTTAGTCCGAGACGACTTTTTCCTTTTAGAAGATTGCTGTGTCTCTAAAATTTTAGCTTTTTTTTCCTCAATCGAATGTTCCAGATTCTCCAAACTCTCCAATGCAGCTCTCCTAATTGCATTTTCTACTCCACATTTATCACAAACTTTTACTTCCAATGTGATTTTTGCCCCACATTCTGCGCAGTTATAAATCCAGTTTTTTACGTTAAGAAAATCTAGTTCTTTTTTCTTACGAATGACTTTAATAATACCAATAAAATCATATATGATTGCAAGAATTATGAATGGGATCATAATGAATAATAGTATCATAATTATTATCCTAATCTCGCTTTTTACACTTAAGATATCGCTAAACCCCCAAAAAATAAAAAATATTCCCACTAATATTAGACTGATACCCCTCAACATAAATTTATTTGATGGATCCATATAAATCCTTCTTAGTTGCTTCCTCCAATAATATATAATTAGTCTTATGATATAAGCAGTTAATCCTGCGAGGAAGGAATATTCACATATCCTCGTTGCTGACACTCCCAGTTCACTAGCATATCCAAGGAAGGGATTAAAATCAAGTGGGTAAAAAGGTTTAATATCCGTATGCATTAAAGAATCAAATAAAATATGGATATAGATTCCAAGTAGAGAAGCCATTAAAATTTTTATAAATGATCTCTCTTGTTCAAGTTTGAAAAATGACATAACAGGAGTGAACAATTTTCTTAATAAAGTCATTATCCCTGTAAGGATAAGAGCAATTATCGTACCTCCAAGAAAGCTATGAAAAAAACCATGGAGTGGAGCGTCTAAACCTAATAATAAAATCAAGATGGGTTCAATGTCCACGATGACACTTGCTATAAGAAATGTGGGTAAATCAAGAAAACTAAGAAAAACTATTCCAAATAATATACCTGGCCCCAGATGATTTGGCGTTAATGGCATTTAAATAAGAATTTATTATTAAATTTATTGTCCAATATTTGTAATTGCAGATTCTCTATATTAGTTTTATTAAATTATACAAGAATTTTATTATAACTAGAAAAAACTTCTATTTCCATTTTTAATTCTTTTTACTATTCGAATTCCATAATTGGAAATCCACAAAATTTACAATTTCCATCAGTATCTAAATATAAATTTTGAATACCTAAAATTTTTCTTTTTATAATTAATTTAGAGCATTTAGGACAATAAGTATTATCACATTCAGTAGTAGGTAAATTGCCAAGATATACATATTTCAAACCAACATTCTTTGCTATATTATAAGCATTATATAAAAATTCTAAAGGTGTTGGTTCTAAAAGTCCATATTTAGATGATTTATAATGAGGAAAGAATCGACTTATATGAAATGGTGTTAATTCGCCTAAATCATCATTAATTCTTTCAGCAATTTTTCTAACAATTTTATCTTTAGAATTAAATTCTTGTATTAATAGCGTTGTGATTTCAATATGGACGCCCAATTCCTTGGCTAGTTTGGCATTTCTCCATACATTTTCTACATCAGCACCGCAATATTTCTGAACCATCTCAGAATCTCCTTTTATATCTATGTTCATTGCATCAAGCCCCGCTTCTACTAAATCCCTCAAAACATCCTCTGTCATGTATCCATTTGTAACATAGGTGTTATATAAACTATTCTTTTTTGCTAATTTAAAGACTTCTAACGAATATTCAAACAGTAAGGTGGGTTCATTAAATGATATTGAAGTTCCTTTACATTTCTTTTTTAAAGCAATTTCAATTAATCTCTTAGGAGATAAAATTTCGTCAGATGATGCAAACTGGCTAGCTCTTAAAGGATTAGTCTTCGATAAGTGATGATTTTGACACCAAAAACAAGAGAAATTACATCCATAGGTTCCTACTGTTAAAGCTATACTTCCTGGATAAAAATGGTATAGAGGTTTCTTCTCAATCGGATTAAAAGATATAGCCGGGATTAAACCATAGACTATAGTATAGATTTCCCCCTCTTTATTAATTCGAGTGTTACAGAATCCAGTTTTACCATTTCCAATTTTACACCTTCTTTCACAGGTTAAACATTGAGAAAAATTATCATCAATTTTTCTCTGGTATTTAGCTTTCTTTATGAATTTTGAATTCATCCAATATCAAGATTAAATTTACGCAATATCTTTTAATACTTTCCCATTTTGAATTATTCCATAATCACAAAATGTATTAGTTAACATTCTTTCAAATATTTTGTCTAATTCTCCCAAGATTTTAGCAAAGTAGAGATTTATTACTCCTCCATGTGCAGCAATTAAGATCTTCTTATTAGAATATTTTGAATCAATTTCTTCGATTCTTTTGGAAAATCGTTCTAATGCGTGATTACCCGTTTCCCAATTATTAAACCTTTGATTCCTATTTTCCACACAGAGTTTCATATTCTTGAGGTATTCCTCTTTATTTTTTATAAATCTTCCATGATCTCTAATAATCTCATTTAAGTTCTCATCTCGAATTATTTCCTTATGAAGTTTTTCTGATAAAGGGTACGCTGTCTGATATGCTTTATCCTCGTTTGAAGATATTATGATATCAACATCATCAAATAATTTTAATTTTGAAATGTTAAAAGCATCGTTTTTACCTTTTTTTGTGAGTATCCAATGAGATATTTTGATATTGCTATCAACTTTAGTCTCGGCGTGCCTTAAAAATATGAATGTGTTATTAGACATAGAGCTAAAAATTTACCTTGTTTTTAGTATCTTCATTAATATTAGGAAACATTTTGAAAAAACATATCTAATTAGTGAAAGATTAAATGTATATCGTATTAATGTTAGTAATCTATATTTCTTTGGCTTGAATGTACTTAATTCTTTATCATATGTAATCTTAGATATGAAGAAATTTTTCCTAATAATAGAAAGAAATAAAGAATAAGTCATAATAGCTATTATATCCCATGCTCTTCTTTTATGATCATAAGGATAATTTAATTCTTCTCCCATCGCCATCCTAATAATTTCGATAAGGTGAAAAATATCAATCTTACTTCTTTTTAACTCTTTTGCAGCCCATAATAAATAAATGCAACCCCCACAATAAGATATTAACGCTTTTGCTCCTGTTTCTTCGGCTTCTTTGAATTTTTTAAAACCTTGAGATATGATATCAAATATTATTGAAATATTTTTTACCCATGATGCTCCTGCACCAAATCCACAACAGAGTGAATCCTTTCTATTATGTTTCATTTCAATAATATGACATCCGGATTTTTTTAATAATTCTCGAGGAACCTCCCAATAAGCACCACCTAATGTTTTAGAATAACAATTATCATGAACGGTTACATCCATATTTAACTGATTTTTTAACTGAATTTCACCAGAATTAATATTACCTAATAGCCATTGGTTAAAATTGACAAAATCTTGAGCATGCTCTACTCCCATTTCTTTAGGATGAACTTCATTAAATATATAATCAACAGCATCTAAACAAGCAACAACCTTTTTAACGCCCCAACTGTCAAAATCATTCTTTGTTCTTTGAGCGATCCTTTGAACAAGATCTAAATATCCTCCTTGGTATAAATAAGCGGCACCTTCCCATTGGTCAATCCTATCAATAGGCTTAAAGTAATCCAATAATTTGCTTCCCCCGAGTATAAATGGAAATAGATGAGTATAATTTCCAATCATTAATGGTGTGTCATTTGGTTTTGGGACATAATTCATCCATTTATAAATCCATTTTCTTTCCTGATTTGATAAAAAAACATTGAGAAGTTGCCAAATATTAGATTGTTCCGTAGGGCAAACAAAGCGATATAACGGAGGTGCCCCTCGAGTTTTATATAAATCATTCCATCGTTCAAGAATCAAATTATATGGATTCGCATGTTGAGGACAATATAAATTACATGAAAAACAAGTATTGCATCGAGTGAGTGCATACCTAGATTCTTTTCCTGCAATTAAATTCTTAACTTCCTCTTTTGCTTCATCAATAGGTAATTTTAAAACTGGACATAAATGAAGGCACTCACCACACAAATTACATAGATCTTCTCTAAAACCCGAAATTCTTTTAGATTTGTTCATCTTTACCATGCCTCCTTATAATTAGGGGGGTCCTCAGGAATTTCAGCTAATCTAAAAGTCTTTTTTGATAAAATTTTGGGGACTTGCTTTCGAATAATTCCCCAAAAGATATGTTTACCTCTCTTCTTTTTGGCTTCTTTTGTTAAAGATGGTTTTTCTCCAATTGCCATTTGTAATAACTCAATTATATGATAAACTTTAAGCTTTCTAAAATATAATTTCTTATTTGTCATAAATTCTGCTAAACATCCCGCACAATATACACATACCGCATCAGCTTTTGTCTTTTTAAAATCTTTAAAATTTCTTAGAGCTGATGATCTTTGTTTAAATGGGTGATAGGCAGAATCTACTGAAAAACCTGCACCTATTCCACAACATCTCATATTCTCTCTACATGACTCAGTTTCGATAATTTTAATCCCTATAGCGTTTAAAATCTTACGAGGTAAATCCATATATTCTTCTCCGAACATCTTAGAATAACAAGAGTCTTGTATCGTTACTGTCATCCCTAATTTTTGCTTGATTTTAATTTCTCCATTCTTCATTTTATCCCATAAAAATTGAATATATGACTTTATTTCTTCAAATTCATATGTTAATCCATAATGAGGGAGTACATTTTTGAAGACATTTGTGCCAGCAGTACAGAGAACAAGTAGTTTCTTTGGTTTTAAAGTATTAAACCATTTATCTAATCTTTTAGTAACTTGGAAAAGCTCATTTCTGTATCCTGTTCGAAATAAAGTTTCACCACAACAATATTCTAATCTTCCTCTTATATCTAAATCTTTGAAAAAACTTGTTTGAGTAAGTTCTGCAAATGTAATTACATTACAACCTGGATATGTTAAAGTATCTTCCTTTAGTGGTTCTAATGAAGCCCATTCCCTAACAATCTCTTGTGTTTTCTTGGGTAAATGCTCCATAACATACGATCGAAAATTTGGATAATGAGGGTAAAGTGTCATGAAATATTTTCCTCTTTTTCGCAAGCCTATTTTCTTATATTGTTCATTCCACCGCAGTAAGATAAGACTGGCAGGATGAGCATCTTCAGGACAATAAAAATTACATGAAAAACAACTTTGACACTTATTTAAGACTTTTTTAGTTTTCTCTCCAGCAATTAATTTCTTCATTTCTTCAACAGCAAGATCCCTAGGTAGTTGCATTACTGGACACTTATGAAAACAATCTCCACATAAAGTACAACCCTCTTCATTAAAAGCAGTAAAAAAAGATAAATCAATTGGTTCAATTTTAGCCATTTTCAGAATGCGCCAAATACTATTTTGGTTTTTTTAGAAATTAATATCCCTTTATATTATATCTACTGAAATAAATATAAACTTTTAAATCTAAATGAAATTCATTGTTATTCTTTATGGAGCTATAATTAAAATTAATAAATAAAAAAGCATAAGATTTCCTAAGATAATTCCTATGTCTTTTAATGAAGTTCTTCCCATTAAATCAGTTCGAGGTTTTCTATAAATATACATTATCCCTAAAGGGAAAAAGACAATCGGTAAGAATATTATTTCTAGTGTAATAATAAATGAAATTATTGATATACTCAATGAAATTATACAAGCGACCCAAATTACCAATCGAGATGTTTTTGGTTTTAACTTGGCTAATGAATCTCCATCAATCATTTCATGAACCATTTGTCCTGTAAATGCTACAGCTATTATAGCTGCTAATATCAGAGATTCATTTAATTCCATATTTGGAAAAACATTCATGAAAACATCTCCACCATTAATCTTAATCATAAAATATGGTAGAATTATATGAGAAACACCCAAAATAATGTGATTAATTATTACAAGAGATTTGAATAGGCAATAGAATATTACCATAAATACTATAATTGCTAAATAGACTCCAAGGATAGGATTAATTAAAATAGGATTCATAAAACACATAGTTCCTAACAAAAAACTTGCGATAGCAAGAACTAATATTTCTTTTCTGTTGTATCCTTTAACCCTTTTTAGAGTTTCTTTTTCATTAGGATCTTTCATGTCTATTGCATCATTAAGAGTATTTCCCGTTATAGCATAAAATCCGAATCCTGCTAATATCCATAAATTTGCGATAATATCATAGCCATTCAAATAAATACATAATAAACAAGGAATAAGAACAGAAAATATATATTCTAAACGAAGTAGTCTAAATCCTTTACTCATATAACAAGGTCACTTTCAAAATTAGGATATTAAGTTAAATTTTAATATTATTAAAGAAATTTAAGATTTTTTAGATTATTCATATTAAATTTATCCTTAATAAACACATTATTTAATAAATAAAATTAGAAAAAAAAAAAATTTAATACCTTTTGAGTTTTTACTGTTTAATATCTTTTAATCCAAATTTTCACTTTCTAATTACCCAAATACTATTGCCCCCCTCTTTTACAAATTCCGCTCTTGTAAAGGGTGTTGAGTCAATAAATTCTTTGAAGCTTTTTTCATCATAAAACAGCGAAGCCTTTACTTCTGTAAACTTATGTGTGATATCAAAAAGTTGAAATTTCTTTTTTGGAGCAAAAGTATCAGGAATCATACTTTCTCCAATAAGTAAAATCCCGTCATCCTTCAATAAGGAATATAGATTTTTAAATACACCTTTTCGATAATTCTTATCAGTATTCATTTCGTGGAGAACCTGATTTAATATAATCAAATCAAATTTCTCCTTAAAGGAACGGGTAAATTCATCAATTTTTGTTTCAAAAATTTCAATCCTTTCATTCCAATTATTTTTATCTATTAATTTTTTTGCATGTGCTATAGCAATATGATCGATATCAATCCCTACAAATCTTGCTTTTTCATACTTTTTTGCCCATGTTTCAAGATTAAATCCATAACCACATCCTAGTTCAAAAATAGTACCTCTTTTTTGTATATTTTTACAGAAATTCTCATATTTTTTAGAAAACAATCTTTCTACTAAAGTTCCAAACCTTGCTCCTCGTTCTTGTAGGTCTTTCACAATATCTCCAGGTAAATCCAATATACTCCATATTTTACCTGTTTTAAAATTTTCTATTAAAATATCCTGAGCTGGAGCCATATAATAGAACGCACCGAGTGTCCCCCCAATATAAGACTCATTATTTCGGTCTATAAGTAAATCATATACATAAGGAGCTGTTTTCAAAATTTTCTTTTCAGAATTTGCGATCACAATTATACCACATTCAAGTGCCAAATGAATCCAACCATCTAAATATTTAAAATCCAAATTTAGGATTTCAGAGAGTTCAAATGGTGTAAAAGTCACTTCCGTATTTTTACCAGAACTAGTTGATGATTTGGCTTTTTCATATAAGTAATTAAAAATACCTAAACGTCTACCCATTCCAATTAAAATAATTGTATTAAATCCATAAAGACCATTTATAGCAAATTTTTTTATTTGATTGCTAATAAAAATTTCACGTTTATTTTCAGTTTTAATTAATTCCACCACAAGGTGTTTAATTTATTTTGATATCAAAACAATTATTAATAAAAAATTAGATTAAATTAACTTTTCATATTTAAATTTCTTTAAGATTAATGACCTCATCGGGTAAAAATGAATTTAAAATATCACTTAATTTTCTATCATCTTCTATAGGAATCCCTCTAATCATGAATTGAGATTTCTTCAGAGGATCTACTTTCCAATCAAATTCGGTTAGAAGATAACGTTTTATATCGATAAATGTATCATCTGGTTCTATCATAAAATCATCCATAAGCTTTTCAATATCTTTTACTTGTACCATTCTCTTTACCTATTTTTAGAAATATTTTAGTTTAGAAATAGTAATTTTATATAGTCTTCAATTAACATTTAAGATTCAAAATTTATAAATTTTTTAACACTCAAATCCTAAAAATACATTCTAATAGCTAATGCCATCAATACTATCGCAACAAGAAATTGTAAGTGGCTTTTAGGCATTTTTCCAGAAACTTTTGTCCCTACTATTGAACCGAATATAGCTCCAATAGCAATTAAAATGCCCCCTATATAATGAATTTCTCCAATAAATATTTTCACCGTAGCATTATAAATTCCAATGAAAAATATCATCACACTTGATATTGCGGTGGCAAAATGTATTGGGATTTCAAAAATAATACTAAGAGTGGGCACAAATAGCATTCCACCCCCTATTCCCGTTAAATATGCAATAAAACCTGCTAAGAAAAATAGAGGAATTCCTTTGTTTAAGTTGGAGCTATGTTCAAAAGTTTCAAATGAGAAACCAAATTCTTGTTTGTCATTGTTAAACCTCTGGGAGTTAAATGTTTTTAAGGCTTTTCGTATCATATTTAATCCTGAGGCAAGTATTACTGAAGCAATTACTATTTTTAAAATTGTATTATCAATTGGAAATGCAATAAAGAAAAGAGTTGATGTTATACCTCCTAATAAAGCAAAACCTGCAAATATTAAAGAAAGTTTAATGTCAACCTTCCCTTGTCTAAAATAGTTTATAAAAGTTACACCAGAAAAAATGACAATAATGAAAGATGATGTATCACGAGCTTCATTAATAGGAATAGCAAGTAATAAGATCATAAGACTCATATAGAAACCGCCTCCTCCTATGCCCGCTAGAGAACTAATAGTTCCGAATAATAAACCAAATAAAAGTAATATTATAACTACGACAGTATCCATATAATGTGAAATATCTTTAGTTATTATTAGTTTTCTAAAATTTGAGGATTAAATTGAATAAGAATATATTATTAATATAAGATTATAATTATACATAAATTATTATAAAATTAAATTCACTTCCAACATGAACATGCCCGATTCTAACAACGACAAATTTGTTTTAAAGCTAGTACCTTGTGCTCGTTGTGGAAATCCTTTTATGATTAAAAGTGATCAACTAAAGTCGGGTGAATTAATTTGTGATAATTGTGTTAAATTAGAACAAAGAAAAAAACAATTAACATCCTCTGTTATTGAATCTCAGAAAGAAATCAAAACTTCTATTAAAGAGTATGAAGATAAATTAAAATTGGAGGATTCACAAGAACAAAAGATAATATTTTATGAAAAAATCAAAAAAAAATCTGAGATTTTAACAAAATCAATAGTTCTTCTCAAAAAGATTGAAAAAACTAATGATGAGAAATATATCGAAGAATACAAACAGCTTTTCGAAAAATTGAAAAAAGAAAGTTCGTAAGAGATTTCTGAATAAAACCTTATTTCTTTATAAATATTAAGCCTAAATTTCTCACTCTATGTTTAGAACTATATTTAGCATCTATTTTCATGAACTTAGAGAGAATTCTGACTATAATATTCCAAAACTTTCGGAAAATCATATTTGATTCATATTTATTCCTCAAGTTTATAAGATTCTCTTCTATTTTTTTTGGATTTGTAGATTGAATATCTGCTATCAACATCAATCTACCATATACACCAA
Organism: Promethearchaeia archaeon; assembly: GCA_029856145.1. GTDB lineage: Archaea > Asgardarchaeota > Lokiarchaeia > Sigyniarchaeales > SOKP01 > Loki-b32. The sequence continues at coordinate 2,571 of JAHQWK010000022.1, read as the reverse complement.
AGGTTTTTAGATTCATTAGGTTAAATTTATTGAAATGAGAGATAATTTGGTTTATTTCATATCTTCTAAAATGTCCAATTATTTTATCTTGAGTTGAGTAATATCTCATCCGGTGCGGAACCGTAATTATAACTATTCCATTTTTCTTTAGAATCCTACTTATTTCTAATATTGCTAATTTATCATTCTTAATATGTTCTAAAACATCAAGAGCACTCACAAAATCAAAAGATTCTTCTCTATAGGGTAATCTTACGAGATCACCACATAAGGGATGGAATGTATTATCATTTTTATATTGGTTTAATGGAAGGCTGGCAAGATCTAAGAAAGATTTATGTTTAATATTATCTAAAAAAGAGAGAATAGAATTTCCAGATGAGCCAAGATCAACTCCACGTAAAAAAGATCTATCACTGCCAATATTATCTTTCAATGTATCAAACTTGCATCTTATTCCCGGAGATAAATAATACTCTGATAACGTTCTAAAAGAAAAATTTTTGTGTTTATCATAAAAATCCTTAAGCATCATTTTAAATTAAAATCGCTTATTCATAATAATTTTCTTACTAAGTTTAAAAAAAAGGGAATATTAAAATTTAACATCAATATAATTTCAAAAAAAATATTAAAAATGATTCAGCTTAGTGTATATCTCGAAGATCGGCCAGGCGAGCTTGCAAACTTCATAAAGCTTCTAATGGATAATAAGATTTTTATACGAGCTTTGACAGTGGCTAAAACAAGTGAATATGGGTTGATTTTGCTTTTAGTTGATAATCCAGAAAAATGTATTGATATATTAGAAAATAGAGATTTTCTCATTTCTACAACAGAGGTTATTGCTCTAAGGCTGAATGATCATCCTAATGCTTTGTATGAGATCCCAAAAACTTTAGGAGAGAATGAGATTAATATTGATTATTTTTATTCTACTTTAGTTAAAGATGAATCAATGCTTATTTTACGTGTTGAAGACTCGATAATAGAAGGAGCTGTAAATATTTTACAAAAAACAGGATTTACTATAGTAGAACGGTAGATTTAATTAATATTCCTTAAATCTCGCATCCCATTTTATTATATTAACAATATAAACAGTATCAATGTTAAGACTCAAGTTGAAAGCTCATAGATTGAAAGATCCAATATTAAGGAAGATTCGCAGTGGATTAAGATCAATTCTACTTTTAGAATATAAGAAAAAGGAATTAGAACTTAGAAAAAGACTAAGTTTTGCAACTGACGATCAAAAAGAGATTGAGATTCTTAAACAAAGACACGATTTATCTATGTCTTTACATAGGAGCCCTATTAATTGTTTTTTTTATGGTAATCATATGGGAGATCTTGTTCAAGATCCAGATTCACTCTTCTGGTATTGTCCACATCACATACCTTGAGAAATTTAAATAATAGTATTTTTATATAATTTAATAAATTAAAGTAAAATTTCAATCATGAGCTTATTAACTCGAGAAGACTGTAAGAAGATTCGAAAGCTGTCAAATCCGAGATTAAAAAAAATTAGATTCTGTAGTATTTTATATTCTTATTTGTATATTTTTATTGACATTTAAGCCTTTGTAGCTTAGTAGGTAGAGCATTGCTCTCGTAAGGCAACTGGAAGAGTCTTTAGATTCTTTCTGCCACGATCGAGGGTTCAAATCCCTCCAAAGGCTCTTGAGTCTTTTTCTTAAATTAATAAGTTTTACGATGATCTAAAGAGTCTATTTTACGATAGTAGAGAGCATTATTTTAACAATAAAATTTAAGAGGTTTTTGAAATTTAAAGGTATATATTTAAAAAATTATCAATAAGGTATGAAATATGAGTTTTAAGTTTACAGAAGAACAAGAATTAATAAAGCAAAGTGTTCGCGAATTTGCTCAGAGTAAAATTGCCCCAATTGCACTTCAAATGGAAGAAACTAAAGAAATTCCAAGAGATGTCATCAAAGGAATGGCAGAATTAGGACTTATGACATGTACTGCGTCTGAAAAATACGGTGGTCCAGGTTTAGATGCTGTAAGTGCTGGTGTTATCGCAGAAGAATTAGCAAAAGCAGATTGTACTGGTTCTACTTGCGTTTATTACTTAGTTCCTGCATCATGGGGTTTTCTTTTAAACAAATATGGAACGGAAGAGGCTAAACAAGAGATATTCCCAAAAACTGTCTCAGGAGAATGGTTCCTTGGAATAGCTACAACTGAAAGTGATGCTGGTTCCGATGTAGGAGCTACTAAGACAACAATAAAACCAGATGGAGATGGATTTGTTGTGAACGGTGAAAAAATGTATATTAGTGGAGTAAGGGAGGCAGCAAATTATGGGGGCGGACATATTACAATTGCCCATCAAACTCCTGAGCGTGGGACAAGAGGTATGACTACATTTTATTTACCATTAACAGCTGAAGGAATTACTCCTACCTATATAGACGATTTAGGTAGAGAGGGGATTTCATGTGGTGGTTTCGCTATAGATAATGTAAAAATCCCTAAACATTATATATTAGGAGAAGAAAACAAAGGATTTTATATACTTCATGAAGGATATGAATATGC
>JAHQWK010000021.1 GCA_029856145.1 Promethearchaeia archaeon | reverse complement strand
AACTGTCTTTATGGTTTAATTTCTTTTTTTAAACCTAAATATCATAACTATATATAAGGTTTAACGTGAAATCAAGGTTTCACGAAATTGAAGAATAAATTCAAGGTTGTACCGATGATTTCACGAAGTAAATATACAAAAATCCAGAAGTAAATTTCTTTAATAATTAGAATTCTGAAGTCTTTAATTGAAAAATTTCACCAAATTTATTGAAAAATTTTATATTTTATTGATTATTGAGACAAGGCATGGAATATCGATTTTGCGCTACTTTTTCTTCTGTTTTTGATACATTTACTATTGTATGGAAAGAAACTGGCTCTGAATTATTAATACAACGTATATTTCTTAGTGATCCGGAACATACATCCGAATTTAAAGCCTTGAAATCCTTTCCACAAATCAAGTCAGGATCATCTTTGCCAATTACTTCACTTGGTGATAAAATTCAACGATTTTTAAAAGGTGAAATAGTAAGATTTGACTTAGGGCTGCTTGATTTCACAAGATGTTCTGATATTCAAAAGAGGGTACTTTTAGTGGAGTATGATATTCCAAGAGGGTGGATTAGCACTTATAAGCGAATTGCAAATAAAAGCGGAATACCTAATGGGGCAAGAGCAGTTGGGAACGCGTTAGCCAGAAATCCATTCCCTATTATTATTCCTTGTCATAGAGCAATTAAAACAAATGGTGATCTTGGGGGATTTCAAGGTGGTATTAAAATGAAACGTGCCTTATTAGAAATGGAAGGAATAGAATTTTCAGAGAGAGGAAAAGTTACTACTGATAGAATTTATTATTAATTATCAAGAATGTTCCAAAATTGTCCCATAAAGCTTAATAAACACTTTAATAATAGTTGAAATAAAATTAATATTGATTTTATAAAAATTCATTTTGAGAGAGTAAAATGAAAGCGAAAAAGAAAATAAAAAAAATAATTGTAATTAGTTTAGGAATTATTTTTTTCCTATCAACTATAATTACCAGTGATTTTAATTTTACAGTGGAACGCAACGATAAATATAGTTTAGAAAGCGTAAATTTGGAATTCTCAAAAGTATCGGGAAAAATTCATATAGTAGGTGATTCTGGTTGGGCTGATGCAGAGATTGCAGGAATATGTACGGGGAACGGCACTTACACCAATCCTTATTTAATAGAGGATTTGGAAATTGATGCAGGTGGTGTGGGGAGTTGCATATGGATTGAAAATTCCTCTAATTATTTTATGATACTAAATTGTAGTCTCACTAATACCGAAGATAGTTTAACTGAGGCGGGTATCACATTATATAACGTTAGTAATGGTTATATTATTAATAATACATTATACAATTCTTATCTTGGGTTTTATTTATATATAAGTAATAATATTACCATTATTGGAAATTCAATTAAAATGCCCCATACTTTTGGGATTAATATAGTAAATTGTGATAACATTCTTGCCTATCTCAACAATATTAGAGGTTCTTCATGGGATTTATTTTTTCAAGATTCAACATATAGATTCTATTCCGAAAAAGAAATAAATTATACCTATAATGACGAAGGCTTTACTAGTTATCTCGGTAACTACTGGAGAGGTTACACATATCTTGACAATAATAATGATGGAATTGGAGATACCCCTCACATCTTTTATGATGGTACACCAACCTATGTAGATTATTATCCATTGATAACCCCTACTGAAAATTATGAATTAAATGGAGGCGCTTCAGAAGAAATTCCAAACGGAGGAGCAATTCCAGGATATAACTTATTCTTACTACTTGGTATTCTTTCCATTGTATCAATCCTGATAATAAAAAGAATAAAGAGTAAATCTCAACAACCTTAATTTATTTTTTTTAAAAAAGAATCTAAGAAGAAATTACTCCAAATCATAAATAATTACGACGACATAGATGGTGTAATTTTAGAATGCTCAGAATTGTCCTTAATTCTAACACAAAGAGATACAGAGATAAAATTATTAGATACAATAGAACTCCATGTAGAAGCTACGCTTAACTATTTTTTAAAGTTATAAAGTTTTTTTAAGTTTCAAGTGCTATTTATTATAATTACATCCTAATGGTAATAGATTATTGGACGATTTAAACTTACAACTGTTAAATTCAAAGATCTTGCACCAATTATATTAGTAATGCTATTACTTTTTGTATCAACAGCATGCGCTAATATGCTTATCCCTAGTTATGCGGCAATACAAACAACGTTTAATATCCCTGAAGCATTAATCGCTATTCCTGATGCTTTCTTCGTGTTAATCAGTGCCTTTTTTGCGCTACTTTGGGGGTATTATACTGATCGAATTAACAGAAAAGGAGTAATTATGGTTGGTGCCTTATCATGGACTATTGGAATGATATTGACGGCAATATCAAATTCTTACATTATGCTAGTATTTTCCAGAATAGCAAGTGGCGCTGGATTAGGTTGTGTATTACCAGTAGGGTATTCAATTATCTCAGATGCAATCCCACCAGAAGAAAGATCTGGTTGGTTTGGAACCTTAGCGATCTTAAGTTCAATATCAAATGGAGCAGGACAAGGGTTATCTTCTTTTCTTGGACCTATTCTTACATGGAGATTTCCATTTCTTTTACTGTCTGGAATAAGTGTTATAATAGTGATAATTCTTTTTTTTGTAAAAATCCCTCAACGCGGAGCAAGTGAAGATGAACTATTAGAGTTAGTTGAATTAGATTTAGAATATAGTTATCGAATTTCTAAAAAAGACTTAAAAACAATTATAAATAAAAAATCAAATCGTTATTTGATAATCCAGGGCTTTTTTTCAATAGTACCTGGAACTATATTAGTATATTTTACAACTTCAATGTTAGTACTTCAATATTTCAATCAAATTCCAATCGAAATAAGACTTCAAACAGCGACAATTTTTGCTGGTATGATTGGAATTGGATATATTCTAGGTAATAGTGTTTTTGCTCGTTTAGGAGATGTGTTATTTCGAAGAAACAAAAAAAATAGAGTAAGATTAGCGACCATATGTCTTATTCTTTCAATACCTTTTGCGCTTATATTGCTTCTCTCTTTACGCCCAATTAATCCAGTTGATTTAAATATTACTTATCCAAGCCCAATTCCAACTGAAGAGCTTTTTTCGTATATCTTCCTGACTATTGGAGAGATATTTGTAGCTTATCCAACATATATAATTTTCTTTATTTTTGCTTTAATGGCTTCTATGTTGGGAGCTGGACCAGTAGCAAATAGAAATGCAGTAATGATAGATGTTAATATGCCTGAGCATAAAGGTACAGCAGCATCCTTTTTTAAGCTCTCAGAACAATCAAGTAAAGGAATAACTTTATTACTCTCATATACCTTAATTTCTCTCCTTGGAGGTACTTTTAATATGATGTTTTTAAGTATCTTTTTTTGGATCCCCGCGGCGATATATTGGATTTTGGCTAGTAGAAGTGTAGAAAAAGATATGACTTTTAAATCTAGAATTTTATCAGAAAGAAAACAACTAAGTTTAATTGATTATATTTTTGAGTTAGAAATTCAAATGGATAGAGCAATTCAAAAAGTTCAAGATTCAAAATATTATATCACTAATGACAAAAACCGATTTAACAAATTACTCGAAGAAGCATTAAAAATATTTAAATTCTGTGAACGCGAAGGAGTATCTCGAAGTATTACAAATATAGAGAAAAAAGCCCATATAATGTATTTAAAAGTTCTTTTAATTAAACATGAGGCAAATACTATATTTAACAAACAAAACAAACTAGATCTAACAGTAGATGAGAAAAAATATATAATGAGGGATTTAAGACAAATCTATACTAGAATAAGTGAATGGGAGAAAAGTACCTTTGGAGAGATTCAAACTTATTATGAAGATGCTTATTTAAAAATTATTGAAGCGAGATTAAACCGGAAGCAACATTTATTCAAATCCTTAAGGAGTATTTCTGAATCAATTAAAATCTATGAACGTGTTAAATATCTACTTAATGAAAGGCTAAAAATTGTCACTGAAAAACCCGATTTATCAGAAGATGAAACCATTATACGTGATAAAGAACAAGAATTATTTGATAAATGCTCGAAATCTTTAAATGCAACGATCAAACTTAAAGAAGAAATAGAAAACACTTTAAATCAATTAAATGAAAAAGGAGTTCAAATCGAAGATTTACTAAAAATTTCTGATCTTGCTCTAGAATATGATATTGATTTATATAAGGTAATTATTGATACGTTCCAACAAGATAATAGAACAAAAAAAGTACTCATTGAAACACTTGATAAAATCGATGATATATTCAGTCTATATGATGAATGGAAGGAAACTGAACTTAAAGTCTTTTAAAACAAATTAATTGTTAAATTCACATTTTAATAACTCATGCATTTCAAACCTTTCATTTTCAGAAAGCTCACGTGGCGATTTTCCTCTATTATAAGAAAAATCAGGAGATTCTGGATTAAAACATAAATTAACTAATAAAATCAAACAATTTCTGACACGTATTGCATTTGAAATTTCTTTATCGAGATCCGTCATTAATTTAATTAGAGCTTTATATCTCTTTACCTCGCTATTCTCATAAATTTCCAGTATTTTATCGAAACAATCTGCCATTTTACAAATAATATCTTTAGAACATATTTCAGTTCTCATTATCCCTTCATTGCTTAAGCAAATACATAATGAATCACATATTTAAGAATATCTATATTCTTGTTTCTCATAGGAAAAAAGGTATATTAATTCTTTTCGATGAATCATCCTTTCATTATTTCCACAAATATTATTCCCATTCTCTTAGGAAATAATCCAATTCGATCTCCATCTTTCACTTGTTTTCCAATTCCAGAATATTTACTATTTACAAAAATATGACTAATTTCGTCCTGCGTTATAATAAATTTATTTAAGATATCTAAAACTGTTTTAATTTTGTCCAGTTTGATAATTAAAGTGCTTGGAGCACCACCATTTTTAAATTGTGGTAATTTTTCTCTTAAGTCTCCGTATAGTTTAATTCTTATGGTCATATTATCTTAACCTTAAACCTAAGCAGATTTATTCAAGTAATAATCAATTTAGTAAAACGATTGTTAGTAAGAATATAATTTTATTCTTTTATGAATACAACAAGCCAGCTTTAATATAAATTTTCCTTTTATGGATTAAAAACTAGTACTTAATAACCTAAAGAGCAAATTATGCTACACTTTCAATAAATGTATCGATAGTCTGCTCCAAATCTATAATATCATCGATATTCTTTATTTCAGTACTTGCAATCTTCTCAAGAAATCCTTTCAAAAGTTTTTCTTTACTTTTATCTTGAGGAAAGATTAAAGAGCTCTTGTAATGTTCCCAGTCCAAAATATTGGTGAACACCAAGAACAAGATCTCGATATGCGAATATTCTATTAGACCTTGAAGCTTTTCTCTTGTGATCATTTCCTTAGTATGATCTGTGTAGAAGTCTGAAAGGTCATCATAATAGTCTGTCAACCGAGCAATATTACCGAGTTGAGTACGCAAGGCAGCTTGATTTATAGGACTCTCCTCGTCTCTATACATTATAGCAAAATATTGGTTAATGAAATCCTTTAATCTTTGGAGCTTTTGTTGAAAAATCCTTGTCTTGACGATCCGCTCAAAAAGAGGGCTCTGGCGAATTTTATAGAAACGAAGTTCAAATTTAACTATATCTAATATATCTAAAAAAAGCTCTTTGACATCAATGTTTTCCATATTTCTCCTCTTTAATAAAACTTAATAATTTCTAGAATAATACAATTCTAAATAAATTAACATCTATTTATATTTTTATATTTGAAATCTTAAAAAATTTATTTCTGATTAACAAATTTTAAGGTATAAGTTTAAAATCTTAAAGGGAAAGTATGATCGGGTATAATTGGTTTAAGTTGTTTGGAAGGGGTTGTAAATCTTTCCTTTCTTTTAACCAATTTCTTGAATAATATAGCTTTAGTATGAATTTTAACAATTCTTATTGGACATCGAATCATAAAATTCATATTATTACGAGGAAATTCTCTTAACTGAAGAAAATCTAAGAAAAAGCGTGTAGCTTTTTTCTGTGATTTTTTCCTATCAAAAGAGATAAATCGTTCAATAACTTTATTAAGATTTGGAGAATCTCGAAAACAGTAATAATTCGATGCTTTTAATGCCCATTTTATTGCTTCTAACTGGTATTTGGTTGGGTTTAAACCTTTTAGGAATGAAATCGCAAGAGAGAAAAGGGAGATCATTAAATTCATAATAGTACTTTTAATCATTTCTTGCATAGTAATTTGAATTTTCGGTTTAATATCTTCTCTTAAATCATCTCCGTATAAAATTGAACTATTTATCAGTACATTTCCTAATACAATTTTTCGTGGTGCAAACATAGAGGAAAAGACTTTATTGACTCGGAATATCTTATGAAAGTTTGTTTCTTCCCAATATTTTCTTTTAGTTAAAAAATGGCTTACAAATATACCTGTTGTTTGGTTAATTACGCCTAAAATCCTCTTAGAGAAGTGTTTGTCAAATTCCCTAAAATTATGCTTGATTTCTAAAGCAAAAAAGTATTTTTCCATTTCCTTAATATGATGGTTAGAAACTCTATCCTTAAAAATAATTAGCAAATCGCAATCAGATATTGCAGACGCTTCATTTTTAGATAACTGGCTACCAAATAATAAAATTGATAAGATTTTGTTAATACCAATCTCTTTATTAATTAATGTAATTATATCCTTAATATAATTACAGGATTGATCGTTAATTCCATAGAGTGTTAATTTATCTCTGATTTTTCTATTACTTTCAATGAAATTAGTGTCTTGCACAATGAATCATTAAACCATATTCGATATTAATAATTTAGTAATTTTTTTTTTTGATAAATTATAATACAGTTGGGATTGAATAAAAAAATAATTAACGGAAATATGAATCTGCTCCTTTATCTTCTCGAGGTGGTCTTATAAATTGGTCTGCTTGTTTTCTAAATGATTCAAAGATACTCTCCATTTCTTTGATTTTTTCATTAAGTTTACTAAAATCCATATCAATTGAGAAATATTCTTTTAGTAAGGTAACAAGAGCTTTTGAACTACGAGGATCTAATGTCATCATTGGCATAGGTAAAGTCTCTGCCAAAAGACATATTCCAGATCCGTAACCATTTGCTCCAGCCCATGCTGGCAAGATACCATTTGCTCCGGAAATATATCCCCCCTCATATAATTTAGTATTTTCAAACTCAAAGAAGGATTGAACTAATTTTTGATCAGTACCACATACATATACTAGTGGACTATCATGGACTTGATCAGTAATCATTGCACCCGTGCTTAGATATATTTTTATTTTCCCTCCAGTGATCTTATCCATTTCTTCGCAAAACACTTTTGAGAACTCAAACACGCCAGATGAGCTCTGAGGTTGATAATCAGCTGTTAATATAAAAAAGTCATTTCCATCTTCCTTATCTGTTGATTTGTAATAGAGCTTTGCTACTGGTATTTCTAATGACCCTTTTTCTACAACTGATTTAGGAGGGAAATCGAAACATTGAATATTCAAAAACTCTTCCGCTTGTAAAGATTCTTGTATAGAAGTTATTGCTAATTTCGCAACTAAAGCAATTCCAGGCCATCCTATTAAGACAACTGGATTAGTAATATTCTCTTTTTCCAAATCAAATTTTTTTTCAATATTTATATACATTTTTGTTGATTTTTTTAATTTTTATTTTATTTTGTAATGAAAGACAAGTTTTCTCCACATTTAGGACAAAATTTTTTTTGTATGGAAATAAAATGTCCACAAAAAGGGCAATAAAACTTTCCTTCTATGTGAGTAGCTGGGGAAGAATCCTCTATCTCAGCATCTTCATACAATTCTTGCCGTAGTGGATATGTTTCTTTAATAGTTTCTCTAATAGGATAGTATCCTTGTTGATGTAAATAATTCAAGTCTTTTTTAGCCTTTAAAGATGAAAATAATGCTGTTAATAAACATATAAATAATGGAGCAAAAATAATATCAGCAAAACTTACAAGTATTTGATATAAAATAATCATTCCATAATTTCTTGTTATCGGGTTATACCAACTATTATAACTTGCAATAAAATTTGCAGAATCTGTGTTCATAATTGTATTAAAAATCAAGTTGAAAAAATAACTGATAATAGATATTAAAAGTACATTAATTACAAAAATTCCAATTATTTTCCAGAATCCTCCTTTAGCAATTGCACGAGCCTCTGAAATCGGATTTCTTTTCACTTCCATATTGTAAGTGAATACTAAAAAAATGAAAAATACAAATACAATAATAGCAGGAATAAATAATAATAAAGAGCTTAAGGGTAGACATATTCCTATTATTAAAATTACTAAAAGCATCTTTTTATTGAATGCCGATTTAATTGCTTCTATAAAACTTATCTCATCTTTCATATATTTCCTAAAAACATAAGTACTGACAGAACACATAGCAATTGAAATGATTACCGCACCTATTAAGTTTTGAAGAAATATTAGTATATAGCTTAAAATTAAAAAGGAGGATAAAAAATTCCATTCATTCGCAGTGAGGGTTGATCCAGCATAAAATTTATCCAATATGTCCGTGTAAGTTATTTCAAGTGTACTTAAATAAAATCTAAAATCAGTTAGCAGAAAGATATCTAAAACGATTAAAAATATTTGAAAAAAGGCTAATAGCAAGATAATTGTTCCGTAAGTTTGAATAAATAATTTAAATCCGTCATTTAGAATGTCTTTAAAACGTTTATTTGCTAGATTCACCAATCTTAGTGTATTTGCTTCCATATTATTGTTAATAAAATTATTTTTTTTATATTATAATTATATACAAAAAGATATAATTGTATGACTTATTCATTACATTAGAAGGTACTTTTTCAATTAAGTATTACTAATTGTAATTCATTTAGTTTATGTGTTTATGATAATAAAAAAAAGAACTAGTCGTCAAATTCCGGGTATTATATCATATTTAGAATTATTTTCATCAAAGAAATTAGCACTTTCCATCTTCTTTGGGATTCCATTCCTTTTAGGATTAGTATCGCTTTTATTGAATTATATATGGATAGGATATTTTGATTTACTTCATTTTTTACGTTTTAGCTTTCTTTTCTTATTAACTTCAGGGATTGGTAGCTTATTTTCTATAGTATTTTATTCAAGAAGAGCACCAATCTTAAGAATCCCCCCAACTGGATGGTCTATTCAAATGAACGCATTTTTCGGTATTATTATGGAACTCACATTTATTTTTGGTCAATTAGTTTCCATACTTTTGAACGATATAACACACATAGAAGTATTTCTAATATTAGGAACTATTCTCTCATATATTGTTGCTTTTGTTATTTATTTTTCATTCACAACTGTTGGGCGCTCTGGAAATTTAATTTTATCACTTATTCAACCCGTAACAGCGATATTAATCTATAGTCTATATACTGGTCAATTTCAAATTGTTTTTTTTATTAGAGCGCTGATATTTTTCGTTGTTTGTACCTTATTTTTTGCTATCCCTTATAGAAGAGGATTATTTCGAGTAAGTAATATTTATCAAGAGGTAACTGGAATGGGGGGATATGCATTTATTAGAGCGTTTGTTCTTTCTATGCTGACTGATGGTAATGACGAGTTAATAGAAAGGTTTTTTGATGAGGTTGGAATTGAGTCTGACGTAAAAATCCAATACTTAATAATTAGAAATATTAAAACTAAAAAAACTAAAGGATTATTAATTATACCAAATATTCACTTCGGTCCTTTTAAGACATGTGGGTCATCAGACTTACCTGAATATATATACAAAGAATTTCAAGATATCCCTGGAACTACAGTTTATCACACTACAAATGATCATACTCTAAATTTAACCAACCAAAGAAATGTTGAGAAAGTAATTAGGAGAATCAAAAAAGATGTTAGTGAAATTACTAATAATACTGAGATTGAATGGATTACAGAAATAAAAGATTTCACCAGAAAGATTTCTAATTCAGCTAAACTTATTGGTACAGAAATAAAAGATGTTCCGATTGTGTTTATAACAAGACATCCACTACCTTCTGATGATATTGAGGTAGAAGTTGGAGAAGATATAAGAAAAATTGCTTTATCTAACAATTATAAAGAAATCGTCGTTATAGATTCTCATAACGCAATATTAGGGGAGGAAATATTGATTAAAAAAGATAGTATAGAAGCGAATGATTTAATTGACGTTTCTAAAAAGTTTATGGAGAGTGAAACTGTAAAAAAAATCCAAAATGCTCCAATGCTATATGGAGTTGCAAAAGATCAATTAAGTGAATTTTCGGAATATGAAGGGATTGGATTTGGAGGAATGGTAGTTCATTTATTTGAAAATACAATCACTGAACAGAAAACTGTTTTAATTCACTTCGATGGCAATAATGCATATGTAGATGTTCGGTCCAATATCTTGAATTTCCTACAAAATCGGGGTATAGAAAGAGGAGAAATTACCACATCAGATTCACATACAGTTGCTCGCCAATTTTCAAATCGGGGATATTCCCCAATTGGAGATAAAATAAAAACTGATTTTATTCTTGAAAAGTTAGAAACATTGATAGAAGAAGCTGAAAAAGATTTAGAACCAGTTGAATTTCTTTACAAAGATTCCTCTGAAAGGGTTATGATTTGGGGGAACCCACTTTATTTTAATGCAATAATCGACACTCTAAAAGCATGTATAAAGGTTTCGCAAAGTCTCTTAACTATAAGTTTAATTGCTCCTACATTCTTATCATTGATTTTGTTAATATTTTTGTATACTCTTTAGATTCTTTTAGATTAATATAATTTAAAAAATTCAAAATTTATATAATCCAGTCTCTTAATTTTTATTTATACTAATAAAATTATAAAAAAAAAGCATATGTCATTAAGTCCTATAGATACACTGAATGGTATATTTTCTCTTATTTTTGTTGCTATTTCTTTATTTGTTGGTTTTGTAATCCTCTCAAGATACTTTAAATATAAAGAAAGGATATATTTAATGGTTGGGGCTACATGGATACTTATCAGTGAGCCATGGTGGCCATCAAGCGTTTCATTTCTCGTAGCTTTATCTAACGGTGTTGGAATTCCCCCACAAGCATACTTTCTAATTGGTAACATTTTGGTACCCCTGGCAATAGTTTTTTGGTTATTAGCTTTTACGGAATTCCTATATTCCGAAAAACGTAAGTTAATTCTTTCAATATTTGCAATAATCGGTGTAGTCTTTGAGATCTTATTTTTCAGTTTCCTATTTTTGAATCCAGATTTAATAGGTGATTTGAGTGGCCCAGTTAATGTAAATTATAAGTCTTTTATAATGGTATTTCTAATAATCTTTCTTTTGATCGTTGTAATTACTGGCTTTTTATTTGCCAATCTTTCTCTAAAATCTAAAGATCCAGAAGTAAAACTCAAGGGGAAACTATTAATAATCGCTTATATTAGCTTTTCAGTTGGAGCGTTGTTGGACTCATCTGTACCTTTTAATGAAGCAACGATAATAATTATTAGATTAATCTTAATCTTGAGTGCTATTTGTTGGTATGGAGGTTTTATCCTGCCTAAATGGATGAAAAAGTTCCTATTGAAAAATCGATAAATCCCATTTTTTAAATTAATATCTTTTTTTTTGTATTACGCCGATATTATCAACATATTATTTAAATTCATATTTTCTTTTCATCTCATTCTTTCTTAATAAACCATCTAATTTTATGTATTGAAATGTTGAGTTCTGAAATAGATAAGCTGGCAAAGGTGACATTAATAGGTTATCCTGCCACGGGAAAAACTACATTGGCAAAACTTCTAGCTAAAAATGAAATAGATCGATTATACTTTCCCACTCATGGATTAGATTTAAAAACTATTAAGGTTGATGATTATATTCTGAGACTATGGGACCTAGGAGGTCAACAGAGTTATTTAAAAACTTATTCTAGAGATTACCTTTTAGGATCGGATATTATTTTTATTATTACTGACTCAACGCCAAGAAATGTATTAAGTTCAAGAGATTTAATTACTTATGCTTGCCATTTTGTAGGAAGAGAATGTCCTATAATCGCTATCGCAAATAAGCAGGATTTAGTAAAAAAGGAAGGACGAATGGATTTTAAGAGAGTCGAAGATATACTGCACATTAAAACCTATGGATTAACAGCAATAAATCCTTCAGAACGTATGAAATTAATGAATATTATTAAAAAAGAATTAGATAAAGTAGCAATAAGGAGGAGGTTAAAAGAATGAATTTTACTGAAAGCGAAATTTTTGGGGCAGCGTTAATTGGATTTGATATGATTGATGGTCCATTTCTTAAGTGGAAAAAGGAATATACTAGTGTAGGAAAAAGGGTAAGTTTAGACGATTTTGCGATGAATTTTTATTTAGCTTTTCGTGGTGGAAATGAATCAGTCAAAAAACCTAGAGCAATATTGTATGATAAGTTCTATATTGTTGCCTTTCCTAGAGATTTAGAACTCTGTTGTCTTTTTATGAAACCCAAAAATCTCGATACTAACATTAAACAATTGAACAAAATTGCTTCCAAAATAATAATAGAAATGGAAGTAAATGAAGATGAAGGGGAGAGTCCTAAAGATTCTGATTCTGATGAGGATACAATAGACGAAATAAGAAGATTAATCCCGAATTTATTAAATGGTACCAAAATGTCCACTCCAGAATTGAGGAGATACTTTAAATTAAGTAATTCCCAAATTTGGAAAGTTATGTCAGATTTAGAGAGCTCAAAAAAAATTACACGGGCAGAAAAAAAAGGCAGGTCAATAATTTGGACTGCAATTTAAAATTTTTTATTAATATTATCTTTTTTTAATTTTATCTTACTCTATGCTCCCATTTGCCTATATTCTTTGTGTAATACCTTGAGAACATAATATAACAGATGTCGGGTAATTTTTTATCCATATTATTGACAGTAATAAATCTTAATATATGATTAACGAAGAAGATACCGACAAATTCTATATGATAACTGTCAATATTTCTAGACAGATTATTCCCTGAGAACTTTATATCTAAACCATTTTGATCCTCCCAAATAATTTCAATGAAAATTTCTGGGAAAAATTCTTTTTTTATACGCCACCCATTAGCTACTTTCCACACTTTTGCTCCAAGAAAAGTGGCTAATTTCTCTTTCTCATCATCTTTTAAAAAAATAAAGGGCTCACTTCTTTGTTTTAAAACTGTTTCCATTAGTTCTGTTTTGATTTTATAGTTCTTTTCAAACGGTTCCTTCCCTTTTATTTTTCTTTCAATGAAATTCATAACAATATCAATAAATGTGGCACTATCTTCTCCTGGAACCCAAAAAACTCGCTTTCCTGAAAGATAAAATTTAAATTCAGCTTCAATACCATCACCAAACTCATCTCCGAAATAACTATATGCCATATGAATATTTACTTCAGGGAACATCTCAATGAAAATTGTCCAATCTTCACTAAAACCAATGTTTTCAATTTTACCACCTAATTCATTATAGACAATATCTTTTAGGAGATCCATTTCTAAGTTTATAAAAAGAGGATATTTCACTTTACTAATGTCTTCAAGCTCTTTCTCATGAGGACCTCGAACGCCCGTAGCATCAATCTGTCCTACAGTCCAAAATTTACTTTTTGACATATTGAGTGTAATTATCACTTTTTTTTGAATTTTCCTATAAAAAAGCCTTGGGTTTGATGGATTGAGGGGAATAACCTTCCGGTTCCCGGTACAGTATTATTATTGATCTTATAACTTGGAGATACCCATTTCGGTAAATCTAAGGGTTCTAAATAATCGATAAAATCTAATATTTGATATTCTCCTTCCTCTGGATAAAGACTACAAGTAGAATAGACGAAAATTCCATTAGGTTTTAATAACTTTAAAGCACTTTCGATTAGCTTCCTTTGTAGAATTAAATTTTGTCGTAAGAATTTTTTGTTTTGTCTCCATTTTAATTCGGGATTAGCTAATAAGTTTCCTGATCCAGTACAAGGAGCATCCAGCAATATTTTATCAAAATGATTTTGAAACCGAATGGGGAAAATAATGCTATCTGTATTAATGATATGTACATTTAAAACATTTAATTGAGTGAGTAATATTTTCATCATCTTAACCCTTTCAAGTAGAAAATCTCCTGCTAAAATATGACCCTTGTTATTCATATATTGAGCTATTAAACTGGTTTTTATTCCTGGAGCCGCACACATATCGCATATTCTATCTTCTTCTCTAGGAAATAATGTTTTAATAACTGTTGCTGATGCTTTATCTTGAAATATAAGAAATCCTTTTTGGTAGAAATAATTGCGAACAACTCTATTCTTTTGGGATAATGGGATCCAAAACATTTCTGGAATATCATGATCTTTACGATAATCTATTTTATCTTTATTAAATTTTTCTGTGATTTGTGTTGATAAATCCTTGGAACTTAATTTTCTATAAAGATTGTTGACACGTACAGAAACTTCGATCTTACTTCCTATTCTATTCATAAATTTAACATTTTTCTTTAGAAAATCAATATTCATTACAGGGAGTAGATGTACAATCATGAAACTTGGGATTGATTGAATAATGCTTAGTTTTTCTTTTTCATCTTTATGAATAAGAGCTTTATTCCAAGAAAAGGATCTAAGTTTATTTAAAAATTTTTTGTCAAGTATCTTTACCTCTTTTATAATTTCCTTTTCAGAAGCATGCTCCCATAATACTCTATAAGTAGTATATAAATATTTAGAGATTGTATCATCATCAAGAGAATTAGAGCCCATAAGTGTCTTTTTAATTATAAAGTTTAATTTACTCCAAAATCGAATGATCTCATTATAATAATGAATAATATTATAGTTTTTACGTAAGTCTACAGGCAGAGAACCAACATCTTTTTGAATAAACTTTGAAATCAGTTTGAGGATAGTTTGTATTTCCAGCTCTTTAATCTCAAATTCCCTCGATATAAAATGATTTGAATCGTAAATATATATATAATTAAAAAAGAAAAAAAAATTTAATTTTTATTATATTAATTAACCAATTTCTGCGGGAACTATTAGTCCTTTCCTTTTTAAATCAATTATCACACTTATTATTTCATCTCGAGATGCTTTTCGTCCTGCTAAAGCAAAATTTAGTAGACTAGAAATAAAGAAAAATTTCCGTTCTTTTTGAATCTGCTCAGCTACTTCAATAAGAGCCTTTTCTAATCCTTTTAATTTGATAACACCAAAATGTCTTCCTAGTTGAAGAGGATAAACCAGAGTTATATTGAAATGTTTTTCAATTAGATCATCCGCTGTTCTAAATGGAGTTAGTTCTCCAGTAAATTCTTTTAATTGTGGGCCAAATCTTTTCTCAAAATCTTCTATGAATAACCAATGATTTTCTTTCAGTTTTTCTGAGGGTAAACCATCTAATATTAAAGCAACCCTAACATAATCGCCATCAGCAATAACAATTTTAAAGTCACCATAATCCATTTCAAATTCTTTCCCTTTTGTAGCGGTAGATCCTTTTTTGATCTCACTTCTAAATTGCGATATTGCTTGTAGGAATCCAGAGATTAAATCAGAATCAATATCTTCTAACGATATTTGCTTATTAAATATTGAAACTCCTACCTCTTTATGTATAATCATAATGTAAGAGATTTTTACTAAATCATCTAAGATCTTTGCTTCTCCCCCCCAAAATCGTCGTAATTTTGAATATTTTATACTTCTTGCTGTTAAGGCTGTCGCGATTGCTACAGCACCTATAATAATATATGGTAAATACGTAAGGAATTTATCCATAAATAGCATAAATTCATCTACCACTCGAATGTATCCTGAGATTACTTCGCCACTGGTATAAAATCCTGATTCAACAAATCTAGCTCGAATTGAAAATCTTTCTCCAGTATTTCCAAATTGCAAAGTTGCAAACGCGACACCTTCGTCATTTGATCTCGAATTAGTTTCATATACCGGGATCCCATTAGCATTTAATACTTCGAATATTATATCAAAATTTTCTAGTGGTTTCCCCCCATAATCAGTTATTCTTACAGAAAAAAACGAAGTTCCTGTCATATATTGAGAAGCAGGGCTTTCTAAAAATTCTAATGTTGGAATTTTTTTGAAAATCTCATAAGTACCATTTACATCAAATCTTATCGAATGCCAAAGTGAGGTTACATTGAATTCAAAAAATCCCTGAGAAAACTCCGCATTATCTATTTCTCCTTCCCAAATGCCACTTCCAATTCCAGTATCTACTATATTTGTGCCAAAATTTCTTAACATCAAATCAGAGGGAGTCAGTGCATTATTATTTATCCCTAAACCTATTGATGATGAGATATCAGATGTTATCGCATTTTGTATGTATAAATTTATGGTAAATTCATTGACTGATACATTAAATCCATAATCCAATGTTTCATTTGTATAATATACTAATATCAATTTTGCTTCATTATTTCTTGATTCATTTAAAACATTTAAAAAGAGCCATGTGAAACCGGCATCATATTGAAGTACTACAGTAGTTTCATCTTCATAAGCAAACTCTCTAAATCCGCTCATTATAATCCAACTTGCGTTATTCTGTTCATCGTCAAGAATATCAAAGGTTTTATCTCCTTTATAGAGTGCTAATGCCGCTATATCTAGATTATCAGGTCTGCTTACATTAGATGTGATTCTTATATCCATTTGAGGTACTATAGGGTTTGGATATGATGCAATCCAATCATAATAATCAATGTCCCATAATGAACTGTCGAAATCCTCTAAAACATTGAAACTAACAAAATAAGAAAGGTTATTTGTAAGAGCCTGAGCTTTATAGTAATCATTATCATTATATTGGAATGCGTCAACTGTTTGATCTCCAAAAATCGAAGTTGTTCCATTAATAATCTCTACATCAGTAGGAAAATATAATTCTTGTATTAATGGATCATGACGCTGAATTGTATCAAGATTTTCTAATTCCCCCACTTCCACTTTAAATTGATTTATAGAAAGATTAATTTCACTTGTGCTTTGATAATCGAGTTTGAATTGAAGAGTATTATTTCCTATTAGTGGACGATTGTCCATAAAATAAAGCATTAGTAATTTTTCATGAGGACTTCTAACTGAATAATAAATTAAAGTTTCATTTCCCTTTTTAATATCATATTCAAGTGGAACCCATTTTGGTTGAAAAAGTAATGCCCTATAGTTCCTTATATACAATTGAGACGATGTTATATCTATAATATTAGAGACGTTCAACATGAGATAGATATCAAAGCTAAAAATATACTTATAATGATCATACAGCCAATTGAGTTTGTGACTCTCTCTAAATAGCTCATAAAATGTATATGGTGAATTCTTTAATTCTTTCAAATTGAAAGTAACATCAACAGTTATATTTTGAGGATCAGTTACTTTGTATCGATCTTCATCAATAAATTTATAGGATCCGAGGTCTCCATCTGAATAAGTACCATTTTTTATCTCTACATTTCTCACATTATTCACTGTGTAATCATCGAAATAAAAATCAGGTGATATTGCATATGTGCTACCTTCTCCTATATTATCAGATGATCCTACATCCGGATTAAAGTATAGGAATTTTGGTCCCCCACCTAAATGAGTATCATCTTGAGGAATTTTTATTCTAAAAGCAAACCAATACTTACTAATCCCCGAATCTAAAGTAAAGTTTGTATTTTTAATATCCAAGTATATTGGTCCTGAACCTGAATTTTTAAAATCAAATACTTCCCAATGAGTAGCGTAACTTATAGGATGCGGTTTTTGTAATAACCCTATTGTTTCATTTGGATTCGGTGTCCCATTGGTATCGTTTAGACAATTTACTATAGCTATTTCCCAAGAATTTTCATCTGTAAAGGAAGTTGGATCATTAAGATCTTGGACAAGTATACTTACATTATTAACAAATTGGCTTATTTCTATGGCAAATTTTTGATAAATAAATGTCGGCCCATTTCGAGAACTAAAAATAAATTCAGAGAAATCACTCTCTATATTTCTTGTGTAATTAACAGCTGTTATATTTTCGAAAGTCATTTTAGCATGTGATATATTATAGTTTGGTATAAAAATGTTCGGTTGATTGTTCAAACTGGGAAACTCTTGATTAATATAGCAATCTTTATTGATTCTCGTAATATTGCTGAAGATTTTTCCTGTCCGGTTAATTGCTTGAGGGTAAATAGTGTAAGGTTCGTTTGTTTGATATCTAGTATCATTATTTGAAAATATGTTATAGAATGGCAAACTGAGGCTTACTATTAGAATAAATAATATAAATAAGGATTTGTTTTTGAAGAATTTCATTAAAATCTTCCTTTTAAATTTGTTTTTATAGATTTTTACAAAAAATATTTGATAAACAAATGAAATATTATACTTTTAAAATTAGGTTTTCTAATTTAACAGAATATACTTGATATGTTGATGTAAAATGATAGCCAGAAAGAAAGGAAAACGAAAATACCACACTCTTAATTTTTAAATGATTCTTTTATCCTATATTAAATCGCTTTTTGATAATATCAAAAAGTATTATTCCTAGTGTTGCTAAAATTACCTCTGGAATCAAAACATAGAAAAAGTTTAACAAAATTGGCAAACTAAGAGCAATATACAGGATTATCGCAACATATATCGAGATTATAATTGCATATAATAAACCGCCTAAATATTTTAAATAGCGCTTATCTCTAAAAACGATAATACAATACAAAGCCGGTATATTTACAAAACAGCTAATTAAATCTATAGGACCTAAAGGAGAAGTTAAATTGACAAAAAAAACTCCTAATACATTTCCAACTAATCCCTCAAATGGAAAGATGATACACATTCCTACGATTAATTCAGCTACACGGAATTGTAATTCTAAAAAACTTATAGGCTGGAACACATAACCTAAAGCAGTATATAAAGCAGCAGTAATAGCTATTAAAGCAATCTTAATACTAACGCTTCTTTGTGAATAACCTAATGATTTCTCTTCATTTGTTATAGTTTCATTACTCATCCGTGAAAACCTTATATTTTCTGTTTAAAAAAGTCGGTAAAAACAACAAAATTATATAATATATATTTAGAAAGATTATTGATAAGACTTTTTGAAAGAAAATATATAAAAAAAGAAAATTAAATTTATAATTAATATTTTATTTTTATCGTTTCTTTTTCATCACTACATAAATTAAACTTATCATAATCCCCATAGAAACACTTATTACAATGGGAAGTTCAAAACCGGGGATTCCTCCTGCTGTTTCTATTACTGTTTCATAAGCTACTGTTCCATTATTGTGAACTAATTTATAACCCAAAAATGTTCCATATGAATTAGAATATCTCCAACTTTCAGTACAATCTACTAAAAACACCGCTCCTAAACCCACATAGGGAGCAACGAGGTTATGAGTGACTGTTGTACCCGAAACAGAATAATCATTGTCCCAAATAAGTTCAGATAAGTATGTCGCTGCGGGAACAGGAAGGGCATTTAAGAAGGGAAATGCCCATACTTGAGAAACATTCCGAGTAAAACCACTGGTGGTTTGACAAATTAGAGTTAGATTTTCTGGATGCATCCAAATCAGAGTCATAGTATCATTAATATCAGGTGTACTCGCAAAATCTGATGTTGTCCATACCCATAGATCTGAATATATTAAGCATAGTTCAACGAACCCAATAGGTGTAGGCATCATTTCACTAGCATTTACACTAGCTACCACTGTTTTCAATCTAGCACCCACTTTATGAGAGTCAGGTCCAAAAGAAGTTTGAATTGCACTCTCCCATGTGGGACTCGCACCAAAAATATTTGCTAATGAACCATTATGTACAGTTTTTACCCTCCAGACAGCTTCCGCGCCAACTACACCCGCACAAGAATATGTAGTACCTCTAACAGTTGTAATTTGGCCTAACATCATCGCTAAAATTAATATAGAACCAATTAATGCATATTTCGATTTTTTCATATTAAAATTCACGTTTATTTATTTCTTATATTTATTAGATAAATTTATGATAATATGCATTAGCCTATTATTTAAATATTTCTTAATGAAAGATAAAATATTTACTATTTAGTTCATTAAATTTGAACCTTTAAAATATAAATGATTTAAAAAATAAGCTATATTTAGACTATTTAATTTAATCAGAGAGATAATAATTGGAAGAATTAATCTTATAATAGGTGATTAAATCATACAATCATATTCACCAGAAAAAGGATTTGAAATTGCTTATGAAATAAGTGGTCAAATTAATGCACCAAAAATAGTACTAATTCATGGATTGTTCTTGAATAGTGATTGCTGGAGGGATCAATTACCATTTTTTGAATCAAAATTTAACCTATTGCGATTTGATTTACGGGGCCATGGAAGAACAACTAAACCTAAAAAACGGTTTACTATTAGAAATTATGTAGATGATCTACGCGCACTACTCACTCATCTTAACTGGACTGAAAATCTTTATTTAGTTGGACATTCTCTTGGTGGCATGATAGCTCTTGTGTATGGAATTGAAAATCTATCCCATGTAAAAAAGATGATTGTCGCGGATAGCTTTTGTTTCATTAGTCAAGAGGCTATTACTGATGTTTTAGGTCGTATTAATAGTAATAAACTTGAAGATTTCGCTAGAGGAATTAGTGTAAGGGGATTAAGCCCATTTGATGAAAACACTGCTGAATTTGTGGCTAAATTAGTCACTGATCATATGACTAAAACAGATTGCCTTCGGGCTACTGCAGCATCAGCAGGATTCAATATATGTGAAAATTTAAAGTCGTTAAACATTCCAGTTTTAGTATTAGTTGGTAAAAAAGATATAACTACTCCAGTTTGGGCTAGTGAAATGATCCATGAATGGTTACCTCAATCAGAATTAGTTATAATGCCAGATGCTGGACATTTAACGATTTTCGATCATCCAAAAGAATTCAATGATCTTGTACTAAATTTTTGGGAAAAATAAAATAAATTATCTTAATAAAATTAAATCTAGGTTAATCAGCCCCACTTAATTACTCCTGCATTCCAAGCCCAGCCAATTCCTGCAGCTGTGAGAACTATAATATCTCCATTTTTGATTTTACCACTTTTTAAGCCAAATTCTAATGAGATAATCCCATCATTTTGACCATTATGACCAATTTCTTCAAAATAAGTTGCTTGCTTATATGGATCTATTCCAACAGCTTTAGCAACATATTCAAAAGCACTTCTTTTCATATGTAACAGTGCTAAATAGTCGATATCTTCCCTTGTATAGCCAGACTGTTGTAAAGCAACATCTATTACTTTAACAAATGCATTCATTGAAAATTTGTCCAACCTTTCTTTTAACCCTTCAGGATCAGGAACATCTAAGTAAATTAAATCTTTATCTATTGCTTCCTTTGATATTGGTTTAATAGTTCCCCCCGCGGGTACATAAACATCATCAGCGAATCTACCATCAGAAATTGCAGAAATTCCTAATATTTCATTTTTTTTATAATCCCCTTTTAATATAGCAGCCGCTCCACTCGCAGCAAGACTAATCATAAATCTGGAATTTTGATTTTTATAGTTAATTAAATCAGAATTTCTATAACCACTAGCAACTAACACTCTTTTTATATTTGAATCTGTTTGTATTAAGCTTTTTGCTAATAGCATTCCAACCAAAAACGTACCACATCTTTGATTTATATCAAAGGCCCATGGTTTCGTGGGGTTTCCTAAAAGTTGTTGGAGTTTAATCCCATAAGTCATCATAGGTCTTTCTGCGTATACTTCGCCAGCCCAAATAATTAGGTCTAAATCATTAGCTGTAATATTAGCTCTTTCAAGAGCTTGAAAACTTGCTTTAGCACCCATAGCTACAGTATGATCATCAGGACCTGGAACAGATTTGCTTTTAAGACCAAATTTGTCTTCTAAAATATCTTTAGGGATTCCTGTCTCTTGAGAGATATAATCGCTCGTGTGTTTTTGTTTAGGAAGATATATCCCCCATGATTCTAAACCAACTGGTCGGAATTCCATTTTTAATATCCACCTATTCTAGATCTCTTTTTAAGATTTTACCAGTAGCACTTGTTGGTAAAGAATCCCTAACTTCAATATATTTAGGAATCTTATACTTGGCAAGTTTATCTAATAAATACTCTCGAATTTCGTTTTCCTGTAATAGTTTCCCTGGTTTTAGAGTTAGGAAAGCTTTACCCACTTCTCCCCATTTTTCATCAGGTACACCAATAACAGCTGCTAAATCAATAGCAGGATGTTTAAAAAGTATTTCTTCAATTTCGACAGGATAAACATTTTCTCCACCACTAATATACATTTCTTTTCTACGACCTACAATATAATAAAATCCTTCATTATCTTGCATAGCTAGGTCTCCTGTATGTACCCAACCATCTGGTTCTATAGTTTTTTTGGTTTCTTCAGGTTCGTCCCAGTATCCAGAAAAGATATGAGGTCCTTTAAGTAAGAGCTCTCCAACTTCTCCTTGTTTTACGACTTCGTCTGTTTTCGTATCGATGATTTTCATATCACAGTGAATTACTGGTAAACCAACAGAAGTGGGTTTTTGTTTAATTTTATCTTCAGGTAAGTAAAAATTATTAGGCCCCACTTCAGTTAATCCGTATCCCATTTTGAATGGCTTATTTTTAGCCCAATAGTTTTCCATAATAGCAACTGGACATGGTGCACCTCCAGATATAAATATCCTAACGGACTCAAAATTAGTAGATTTGAATTGTGAAGTGTTTGCCATCAAATGAAACATAGTTGGAACTCCAATTACAATTGTAGATTTTTCTCGTTCTATAACTTCAATAGTTACTTTAGGATTAAAATCCCCCATCAATATTGTCTTAGCTCCAAGATGGTAAAATGGAACCAATAGTACATTCCACCCTCCTGTATGAAATAATGGAAATAGAAGTGGTTGAATATCTTCTGATCTCAAGCTCCATGAAAGGATTGTATTTACAGAATTCCAAAAAATAAGTCTATGTGGAATAGTTGCTCCCTTAGGAAGCCCTGTCGTACCACCTGTAAATAAAATTAGATGTGGATCTTCAAAATTAATAATAGGTCTTTCAATAGGGGTATTTGAGACTTTTTGTGTTAAATCTTGAGATGATGGATCACTTAATATTGATTTTATGCCCATTACTACGTATTTGGAAACCAAATTTTTATCTTTTATTTCTATTGTTTGAGTTTTTAACTTAGGTTCATAGAAAAAAATAGATGGATTTGTTTTGTTAATCAAGTAATTTAGTTCTTGAATTGATAATCTCACATTAAAAGGTACTAATATTGCTCCGATCTTAGCTGTCGCCAAAAATAGATCTATACATTCAATTCTATTTGTTGAGAACATTGCAACCCGATCACCTTTTGAGATCCCATTATCCATCAACACCCGTGCGAGTTTATTCGCTCTAAGGTCAAGTTCTTTATATGTATATACATTTTTTTCTATATTATCGACAATAGCTTCACGGTTAGGTGTGAGCAAAGCACGGCGACCAGCCCAATCTCCAATCCAAGAAAAATCATCTGGTATCAATTTTTCTCCCGCTTTAACCATCTGATTGAATCACCTATACTGTTCTATTATTAAACTGCTCTATATATTGGCCATTTTCTCCAGACATATGCAAATAAAAGTTCAATCCATAGAAAAAATAGTACAAATGGAGTTGCATTTATTATCCAAAAATTAGTTGGTTCTCCAAAAATAATCGGAGCGAGTAAATAAAATCCAAAAAATCCCGCTGTGCCAAGACCAACGACAATTAAAAAGCGAAAAACAAAATTTTTCCATTGAGTAAATTTCTTTGGCCAATTATCAAAAAACAGTGAAACTACTACAACAGCGCATATTAAAAAAATGACGTATGATATACTCATATAATACCACCCTGTAATCCGTGCGAAAGGATCAGCAGGTGGGGTTCCTCCTAGAAGGATAAAGATTGGTTCGAATATATATTGACCAATATATCCTTGAAAAAGTGCGATTAAAAATCCTAATGTTACACAAACAGCGGATGCGATCATTCCCATAAAAGGTTGTTTCCTACCCAATTTATTCCAAGGCCAATATTCAAACACCATCATTGTTAATAACGAAAAGAAAATTGTATATTGCGTCCATCCAAGAGAAAAAGGGTAATTTGGTAATGGATAATATATTCCTTTAACAGCGGTTACTATTAATGCAGTAGGTTGCCTGTTTCCATTTGGAAAAAATAGAAAAAACCAAGCTAATAATGTTATTGCCATTCCGATAATCCATACAATTACGCCCCGTTTTGGTTGTTTGTATTTAAAAAAAGGCCAATACATTGTACCAGCAACCCAAAGTACGGCAAATGAAAATAATGAACCGCTTAATGCTCCAAATATAGACGCACCTACATACCATGCAACATAATCATCTAAAATTTCAGCCCCATAGAATGAATTAAACCATGGCAATAAAACAAGAGTGAAAAGGAGGATTATTACTGCATTAATCACTGTTCCTACTAAACCTACCTTCCAAGGAGTTCGAAACCAATTATAATAAGGCCAATTCTCAAACCAAATTGCCCATATAATTCCAATTAATCCAAAACCTCCAATTACAGATGCATAAGGTACTACCCTATGACTATGCCATCTTGGATCAAAAAAAATCCACCATGATAATATGCTTATGATAAAGACAATTAGAAGAGAAAGAAATCCAGCAAGAGGCTGTTTATAGCGTGCCATTACAATCATAGGCGCCTCGTCTGCTGAAGGAATTCCTACTTTTTCACCCGCAAGAGCCATACATTTCACCAAATTATAATCTTTTGTTTTTTAATTATTATTTGTAATATTAATTTTATAATTATATCATATATTTAACTTGAATACCTTTAAAGTTTTAAAAATTTATTTTTAATTAAGACATATAATTTCATTTTAATCTTAATAATTTAGAAGCGTTTTTTTCTAAAATTGCCTTTCTCAGGGAATCATTGATCTGAACTTTCTCAAAGGCATTAAAAATTTGGCTATAGTGTATTAAAGGATAGTCTGAAGCAAAAAGAATCTTATGGGAGAGATCTTCTGTAATAAAAGCATCCCAAGGAAACCAATTATAAAGATTTGGGTAAGCAGAGATATCAATATAAACATTCTCATGTCTCGATACTACAGACCAAGCATCCCACATCCAAGGAACTCCCATATGTCCGATTATAATGGTTAAATCTTTATGTCTTAAAGCAAGATCATCTATTAATAAGGGATGACCATATTTTGCAATGGAACCATAAAAAGAAGTTTGATGACCCCCATGAGTCCATAGTGGAATGTTTAGATCAATCATTTTTCGCCATAAAAGATCATATTTTTTATCGGAATAATCAAATTTTTGAACCGGTGGTATTAGCTTAATACCTTTTAAGTTTAAAGATGTAATAGCATGCTCAAGTTGGTCCATTGCTTGTGGTGCAGGAACATCAATACAACCAAATCCAATAAATCTATCGGGAAATTTCTTTACGAAATCTGCTATGTCTTCATTTGTTCCCATAACAAACCCGTAAGCTGTAGTAACATCATAAGCAACGATAACAGCTTTAGTTACATTGAATTTATCCATTATTGCTATATAATCTTCCAAAGTGAATTGCTCCATTATAGCATTTAACATGCGCATTACTCCTTTCAACTTACGTGGATTGTAGCCACTCATTACATCTGCAATTTTTTTCTTATCACCATAGTGAGCTTCTTTACAAAACGGGTGAACATGAACATCTATAACCATTTTTTAAAACCTTAAATAATTTCAATTGATTAATAAAACTTAGAAAATACTGAATATTTAACGAAGTAGTGGGATTTATAAAAAGGTATCTAGAGTCTTTTGAGTTTTAATGAAATTAATTAATTTGCTACTTTGTTTCCAATATTTATAATCAACCATAAACCCATCTGCCATTGCTTTTACTGAATCATTAAAATTATCTAATTTAATTGGATCAGTTGTAAACATAGCATTATTTACAGTTTCTCTTATTACCCAGACTCCCAAAGGTACTATATATCCTCCAGACACTTCTCGAAAAATGAGAACTCTCGCTTGTCTTTTGATTTTATATAGATATTCACATACTGATTTCCTGGCAGCATAATAAGCGCCTGTTATATTACTTGCATAGGATTTTCTTCCACGGTAAAATTCAAAATCAGTCATTATTTGTGGTTTTAAATTATGATTTTTGCCATCAAGAGAAATATTCCATAAGGTATTAGGTGCCCATACTTCATTCATCTCATATATGAATTTCCCGGGAAATAATAGAATTTTAAAGTGATTATCAAGATAAGTCGCCTCAAAAATACGGTAATCATTTATTTCTGGAAATTTTTTAATTTCTTTAATTAAGGCTTTTGAAATTATATCATCCACAGCAGTGATTGTCCATCTAGTAGGTACAATTCTACGCCTTTTTTTCTCACCTAGAAGTCCAGCTGAGAAGACTCTTTTAATTGTCGATTCAGGAACGTGTCCTTTAAAATATAGATTTTCTGAAACAGCTTTGGATGCTTTTAGGCCTGTATCTGAAACACAATAATCCACTTGAGGATGAACCTTTGTATTTTCTGTAATTTTAATTCTTTCTGTCATTCCAGAAGGGCCCATTGGTAAAGCATGATTATCCATCATCATCCTCAGATCCATTCTTTCCAATTTAGTTTCGGTATCTACGGGTCTCGCGGCCATCGATAATTCCTGAGAAGTTTCCAAGAATCTTTGCGTTTTCAATGAAGGAGTGTTTTTTCTTGACTTTCTACCTAAAAATACGTTTGTTTTAAAATTACTTCTCACTAAACTGCTTCTATACCGAATGACATCAACCATTTTTTTGCCAAACCAAAGTTCAGGAGCATCCAAAATATGATAATCTGATATGTCAAGTCCTGTTTCAAATTCTTGAAACGGTACTAATGGTCCAAGGTAAACATTTGGATAATTGAAATGGCCTACAAAAAATCCAGGTGGACTTGCTCCAAATATTTCAACATCTCTTCTCGTTTTATCTAATTCAAAAGGGACTAAGGATTTCATTACAGACTTTTTTAATAGAATTGGGCATGTTTTTTTACCACATAATAAG
>JAHQWK010000020.1 GCA_029856145.1 Promethearchaeia archaeon | reverse complement strand
GTCTGACGCCTTCGCCACTGGTGGTCCTACAAGGATTATAAGATTTCACCCCTACCCCTGTAGTACCTCAGACCTCTCCCGCCCTCTAGTATAGCAGTATTCCTAGCATACGGATAGTTAAGCTACCCGATTTTACCAGGAACTTACTAAACCGGCTACGGACACTTTAAGCCCAATAATTATCCCGACCACTTGAAGAGCTGGTTTTACCGCGGCGGCTGGCACCAGCCTTGCCCTCTCCTTTCTAGTAGGGGACATTACTCACCTACCACAGTTCAAAATTGAACACTTTGGGTAACCCCGTCACACTTTCGTGTATTGCGGAGGTTCCGCGCCTGCTGCGCCTCGTAAGGCCTGGGTCGTTGTCTCAGTACCCATCTCGGGGCTCCCGCTCTCACGGCCCCTATCGATTATCGGCTTGGTGAGCCGTTACCTCACCAACAACCATAATCGTCCACGATCCTATCCTATAGCAGATAAAAACCATTTTTTTTATCTCTTTTATTGAAAAACTTTTCCAAGCCTATTCAACTATGAAATATTATCCTCAGTTTCCCGAGGTTATGTTTCTCTATAGGGTAAGTTGATCATGTGTTACTGAGCAGTTCGCTATGGGAAATTTAGGTATCCCATTCAACTCGCATGGCTTATTCTCACCCAAATAGCAGTCGGGTCCGGCAGGATCAACCGGAATTAATTCATTTGAAGTAATTTCTAAAGACTTAAACTTTTAATTGGAATTGATATTTCGTCATCCTTAGGAGTTCTTAATAAAACTTTCTTCAGTTATATTTGTTATAAATATAACCACATTTTTTATATCGCATCTTTGATTTAACTCTTCATTTAACGGAAGTTTACCGTAATCCAAGCTTACACCGGTAAAGATACGATTTGTTAATATATTATAAAGGTACAATGTATTTTAAATTTTTTTGTTTATCAGCAGAAGCTTAAGTATTGCTTAATAAATTTTCGTAGTTTAAAAATCTCTATTAAAATTAAAGGATATCATTTCAATAAGAGAGTTTAAGATTTAAAATGCATCTAAAAGATAAAATTGGAATCCATTTAGACCAGATAAAACAACTTAAAGGTGTAGAAAATGCAGTTTTGACTCAGCGAGATGGCAATCCTATACAATCTACTGGAGTCTGGTTTTCTAAAGATGAGATATTTAATGTGAGTTCAGCTACTAGTGCAATCTTTAACGTAGGAATACATTTACACCCAAAAGATTTGAAATATATCCTAATAGAAGGGAAAAAAGCAAAGATTTTGATTGCTCCATTGAATAGTCCCTTACATAGCTCATTAAATAAGGTTTTAGAATCCCAGGGAATTTTGGATACAAATCATGAATTTTTTATAGCAATTACAGCCCAACCAAATATAAACTTAGGAGGTATCTTCTTACAAACTAATGAATGCTTAAAAAAAATAAAAACTACGCTAATTACATCAGGGGAGTCCTTTAAACCGCCATTAATTCAGTTTAATAATCAGAAAATTCTAAGTATCATCGAAGGATTCAACGTCAAAGAAACTGAAGATTTTGATCTAAGATTATCCTCCTTTTCCTTAAGTTTTTCAGAGACAATATCTCTAGAATTAAAAAAAGTCTTAAATAATATATCTGTTACAATTCCAGACTTAAAATATGCTTTTATAACTATTGAAGGAGGTTTTATCGCTTCTAAAATTCTAAAAAAAGTTGATACTGATACCGAACAATTAGACAAGATTTCAGCAATGAGTTATTCATTATTCCAAACTGCTAATAGATGTGCTTGGTTATTGAAAAAAATGCAAGCGGAGAGGATTCTACTGGATTGTCAAAATTCATTTCAATTTATAGACGGATTAGGAAAAGCAATTTTCAGCACAGAAATTGGAAAACTAAGGCAAAAATTAGGATTAATACGATTAATACTTCCGCAATTTTCAAAAAAAATTGATTCTCTTATTAAAAGAGCATCAGAAATTCAAGATCATCGAACTTTTGACATTAAGAGAATGTTAGGAGAATTAGTAATAAAATAAGAAGGTGAGATCATGAATTTTTTTGAATTTTTAGATAAACTAAAACGTAATAATAATTCAGTAATTTTGTATTGCTTATTAAATAGAATTCCTATAATCGTTTTAGGTGAAGATTCAGATAAAATTGATGACTTTTTGATTGAACTTTCTGAACTTGTTCATTTTCGAAAAGAATATGTATTCTATACTGATTTTGTTTCAAGGGAAGATTATGAAAATCTTATAGCAAATGAAAATATAGACTACAATTATCAACGTGCTCATGTTAGATGTCCATGCAACGTTTCGTTTAGAGCTTTAAGTCAATTTGATAATCTTTATTCATGGCTTATTGGATTAAAGATACCCGAAAAAAAAGAAGAATTAGTTTTTATTAAAAATCTAATAAAAAGAAATACCAACAACTTACTTTATATTAAAATTACATCAAATGCAATTTCAATAGAGATTGAAGGTGTTAATTCAAAAGTAATTGACTTAACGCTTGAACAAAATATCTTTAAAAAAATATCTCAAGACACTGAAAAATCAATAGTAAAAATGAAAAGAGTATTATCAGATAAAATAACAACAAATCGACTTGATAAAGATTTGCTAAAAACACTATTAGATTTTGAAGTAGAAAAAAATGAGTTAAAAAAAAATATTTTTAAAAGAGAAATTCAAAATTTTTATTCAGGGTCAAAAAGAGCATTTTTTATTTTATCTAGATTGAATTTGTTAAATAATATCGGAATCCAGACACGAGTTGGTAGTAAAACCCTCTTAGAAACAATCGATTATGAAGAAGCACCAATAGAAAGAATATGTTCATTTATTAAAAAAGAGTGGGGAGATGATTATTCAGATTTAATTGAAGATGGAAAAAAAGCTATTATGGGTGATAAAATAGTCTCACTTTGGGGTTAGAAAATAATATGATTTTTAATTATGAGAATAAAACTTTACAAGTTAAGGTAGTGTATTATGGTCCTGCAATGTCGGGGAAAACTACATCGATTAAATCTCTTTTTTCTTATTTTAAGAAAGAACATTCAGTCAAGTCTATTGACAGTTCTGTTGGCCGTACATTATTTTTTGATTTCGGTGTGTTACAATTTAAAGGAATTGAATGGAGTTTGAAACTTTTAATTTATTCAGCAACAGGTCAAGATTTTTATGCAAGTACGCGGCCAGCAACTTTAAATGGAGTAGATGGATTAATCTTTGTTGTTGATTCACAAATTGAATACTTGGAACATAATATTAGATCTTGGAATGAGTTAAAAACAATATTTGGATCCGAGTTTTATAAAATTCCTATAGTAATCTCATTGAATAAGTGTGATTTATTAAGCATAAATAATCTAGAAAATAATAGTTTTTTATCATATATAGATTTTAATCGGTTTAAACATATTTCATTTAAAAAAACAATAGCAATAGAAGGAAAAGGCGTATTAGATACGTTTAATGAATTAATTAAATTTCTTTTTCCACAATTAAAGATTAATCTTAGTATTAATAATTAATTCCTATTTTTATTTTCATTTTCAACCTTTTGATACATATTTTTTGATACTCTTTTTATAAATCCATGTAAATAGAACTGTTTAAGTAAATTTCTCACTTTGCGTACTTCTGAGGCGTCAATACCTAAAATACTCATTAGTTGAAAAATTGAAAATTGTTTTGGTAAATTATCCTTTATATTGTTATACAAGCCCGTTTTTAATTCACATTATTTTTTGTTATAATTTACTTAAACTAAATGAAGAAAGCTTTTTATATTTTATTTAAATTACTGAAAATTTATTAGGTGGAGTTTAGGTTTTTATAATCCTCAAAGTAACTATAACTTATCATTCCTACTTATTGTAGATCATCCTTGTCTAGTTTTTTTCATCGAATATTTACAACCCTCTTTAACTCCTTATATTCTTCATATGAATTATTTACTTTGTTATTTAATTAAGAAAACGGGAAATTGTGCATAATTTTAAAGTATTATTTACATTTACTTTTATAAAATCTAAAGTTCACGAAATTCTTTAAAATTATCTCCGATTGGAGCTTCTCCATCACCGTAAATCTGGTACAAACCTGTTCTTCTTGCACATTCAGAGAAACTACGATAAACGTTACTTCTTTGCTCATATAAAGCACAGGTTTTATAAATTATAGGATTCCAAATGTATAATTCATGATCAGGCTCATACCAAAGTTTCTCATCTTTTAATACTTGTTTAAAATCTTCTTCTCCTATGACTTCTGAGAGATCTTGTTTATTTATCATGATAATTAGAGGAATTTCCTTAATTAATTTACCCCTTGTGACGTTTTTCAGTTCTTTTAAAGATTCTATATTATCTTCAAAAAAATGAGTTTGAGAATCAACTGTAAATATAACACCATCAGTCCCCTTGAATATCTTTTTTCTTAAAGGTGAAAATCTTCTCTGACCCGCGACAGTATATACATGATAAAAAACTTTCCCACGACTTTTTTGTTTTGTAGATTGAAAGATTCCTCGATCAAAATATAATGTTGATCCGGATGCCATTGAGATTTTTGTTAAATTTCCAGTAGGTTCAATATCTTTTTCATTTTCTTTAGTAAATCTATAAAGTGTATCTACAATTGTTGTTTTTCCTGATCCCGCCATCCCCCAATATAAGATTTTTATATATACCTTATGATCTGCTGTAAACCGTACCATTAAGAATCTTCCCTTAATTATTAAATTTTAAAGTAAAAAAAATCGTTCCTTTGGAATAATTTCGTGAAGAATTTAAATAACGAAATAATCTATTAATTTTTATTAAATTATATTAATAGGTATTATTATAATTTAGTATTTATAATTCCTTTGTGATATTTTAACTTTTTGTCTAAACTACTTATTTAAAAATAAGGCTCTGAATTTTTTAAAAAACATATAATTTTTCATTTAAATTCTATATAAGTTTTGCCAAGTCTAATTTTATAATTGCACCATAAAATTAATTTATTATACTTTTCTCCAATACATCCTTCTCTAATAATAAAATTTATAATATCTGAGTACATGATTCTTCTTCTCCCTCTTATTTTTTTCTTAAGTGTTTCTATAATATTTTCCAATACTTCGCAATTACTGGTTGAGATTCTTTTTATTTTATCTAGGTTATTAGATGTCTGGCTCATCAAAATTCAAGTTTTTTAAGTATTGATTTTAGTATTCTAAATTTATATATTAGTTTAATATAGCTCTAAATTGAAACTTTTAAATTACTACTTTTTTACTTTTAATCTTCTCTCTCTTTCTCTGAATAATATTATTTTATTTCATAGAAAGTACAGTTCTGCTAGATGTATTGTTGTTCTCCAAAATCAATATAATGTAAGCTAAAAATCTTAAATTTAAAGTTGAAACATAAAAGTGATGGAAATTAGCTCGATTGAAAGTTATAAACAAGAAAATGATAAGTGTCCTGAATGTGGAGGAAAAATAATTGAAAATAGCTTTGAAAAAATCTGTAAGGAATGTGGATTAGTAATTAATAATTTTTTTAGAGAATCTGCTTTTATATTTAATGATTTAAAAAACAATAATAGCTTAAACAAACAATACGTCGCCTTGGGTGAACGAACAGACTTCATAGGGGGCCTAGGTTCATTTATTGATTATGAAAAATCCAAATATTTAAAAGATAAAAATGGAAAACTTTTACCTCCAGGTGACCAAAAATTATTTAGGAGATTAAAAAAAAATTATGCTCAATTTTTACGTATTAAAAATCATGAAACAGAATATAGAGTTTTTAATATTTTAAATAAAATTACCTTATATCTTAATCTTAATAAAAACATTCGAAATAATGCTGCTTATTACTACAAAAAAATAATCAAATCTGAAGAAAAGATAATTAATAACATTTCACTCATCGCATTTTGTATTTTTTTTGCTGCTAGAAAAGAGTATCACAATGCCCCTATTACAATTAATGAAATTTCAAATGGTTTTCAAAATTTTGGGCACCGAGTAAATCCTAGATTAATTTTGAGGGATGGGATAAGATATAAATGTCATTTAAATGACGATACGACTCCTCATAAAAGCGAAGATTACCTCATCAGACTAATAGATGAAATAATAAAGCATCAATTTCTAAAAGAGAGATTAATGAAAAAAGAAGTATTATGGTCTGAAAGTGATTTTCAAAATAAATTAATAATGAAATGTCGTGAAATTTTAAAAGAATTACCCTTATGGCAAAGAGGTGGAAGAAATCCTTTTATTTTAACTGGAGCGATAATATATCTAGCAGATAAGTTATTAGCTAAAGATTATGATCAAAAAACAATCCTTACACAGAAAATTATTTCTGAAGCCACTAAAATTGCGGAATATTCTATAAGAGACCACTATGTAAATCTCTTAAAGCCAATGTTTATGAGTTAATTGAATTTCTAAAAATTTCTTTGAAATTCAGATTAATTCATCCTACTTAACACTTATTTATTAGTAATGATTCGTCAAAATAAAAAAAGAATTTAGATTGTCTTAAATTTTTTAAATTATATAAATTTAATATTATTAGCGTTATAGAATAAAATAAAATACACATTTTCTGCTTCTGTAGTGTAGTACGGTCAATCTACTATAGTTTTCATTAAACTATGATTAGGATTACGCATACGAGGCTCTCACCCTCGGGACCCGGGTTCGAATCCCGGCAGAAGCATCATTTTATTAGGATTATCATTATTGTTGATTTTAAGGGTGAATTATTTAACCTGTGTTTCTGTTTACAGAAACATTTTATAATTACTTTTCTCTCCTGAACGGGATTTTATTAAGGATTTCAAGACAATTTAATAAAATCATAGTATAAGTTTCAATTACTTGTAAATGAGTTTCATTTCTCAATTTTTCAGTAATTATTTCGATTTTCTCAAATAGTACTTCTTGTAATGAAAATAGCAACTCAATTTTTCTGTTATGGAGGTCATTTTCTTGTTCTTTATGATAAATCGCACCTTTTTTAATTGCATTTTCTTTATAAGTGCTATCTTTAACGATTAGAACATTTCTGTTGCATGTTGGACAAAAAGTATTTCCAACTTTGTTTCGGAAAATTGGGTTATTACAAACTGGACAAGCCATATTTAACATAGTGTTTCCAGATCTAAGAAGATCAGCCATTTTTTTGATATTATCGTTTATTTTGATCCCTATTTTTTATTAATTATTCCAACATAAATTATAGAAAGAGTAAATCTATTTTATATAATTTATTCTTTTTCCCGAATTTTTAATAAATTTACAATATACCCTGAGATTCTGTTTCTTAGATGTTTTGAATCTATTTCAAGATATTTATCTAATAATCTTTTATTTATTTCAAAATCTGTTGTAAATACATTTGGATATTTGTTTATTAATTCTTTCGACACTTTTTTAATTAAAACTGTTCTTACTTTACCCATCTCAATTACGTCTAGTAATCTTTTCTTATTTTGAAATTAAATATTTGGCAAAATAAATTTTTTTGGAATTATTTGAGTTTTTATAGATTAAACTAGAAAGATATGGTGTGAAAAAAAAATATGTAATTATACTTCCAATTTTAATAATAGTAGAACTTCTAAGTGTAATCAATTTTGTGAACGCTTTTAGTTGTAATTTAATTAGTTTAAATACAAATCAATCTGAATATTATATTGACGATTCTATCAAAATAAATGCATCTTGGGAGTTGAATTATAATGATAACAATGAAATTGCTTATATCCAAATTCATATAGTGGATATATTCGATCAGTTTATTTGGAATTCTTCAAAATATAATCAAATTGGAACTTATGAAAAGAATTGGACTGTAAATATCGAAGATTTTAATTTAGATATAAAAAACTCTTCCTATATACTTTATATAAAGTTTTTCGTCTTTTTTTTTCATATAGATACTGCAAGTACTATGTGTAATTATATTGAAACTATAGAAATTAGAGTGATGAAAAGAAATATCTTATGTGAGTTAATTGGATATAAAGATCGGATAAAATTAGGTGAAAATTTATCTCTAGTAGCTAAATTTTATGATGAAGTTTCTGACATTAACCAATATTTAGGTAATCAGACTATACAATTTATGATATCTTTTAATGATTTATTAATACACCGATGTAATTACACCACAAATATGTCGGGAGTAATTAGCATTCGCCTGTTATCACTCACACATTTAAAGCTTGGGCAGAATTTCTTAATATTTTCAATAGTAGATAACAATTTATATAATGATTCAAAATTCATTTATGAAATATATGTAGATAAAAATGATCCAATTATAGATATTATAAGTTTTAATAATAACTTAGAAGAAAATGAAGATTTAGAAATAAAATTATATTGCTATTATTACCTTAATCAATCAGAAAAACCACTTGCAAATTATACGTTATTGATAAAGATTTTTGATAACAAAACATTAACTTTTATCAATGAATATAAAACAGATAAATTTGGGATTTTAGAAGTTTCAATTTCTCAAGATTCTTTTAACTACAATCAAAGAAATCAAGATTTTATTATCAATATTTTTTTAAATGAAACATATTATTTAGATAACAAGACTTTAACTTTAAATCTTAATTTAAATCAAGATTATTATTCGAAAATAATAAATTCATTTCAAATAAAAATTTTCTCTTTTACATCAGTTCTGATTATTATAATAATACTTTTATCATATTTAATTATTAATAAAAAGAGTAAAAGTGAAAAATTACTTACAGAATTGATTATTAGATATTAGATTAAAATGCAAACATTTTGAAGATTCAAGGAATATGTATAAGTCATGGTATTAAATTATAAATTATTTAAAACCAATAAAAATCAGAAATTCTCTATTATTGTTTTAAATATAAATCAGATTTCAACAAATTTTATTTTTTTTCAGAAGAATTGAATATTATTATTAGAATTATATTTAGAACTTAGTGATAAGAAATTATTACTCTGTACTTTATTATAAACGAATGTTTTCTTAAATCATCATAAAATCCCATTAAATGAATTATATACATATGGAGTACTTTGAAGAATTATTAAAGAGAGAATCATTGTTCAAGGACGAAAGTAAACTAGATATAAATTATATTCCAAATGAATTACCCCATAGAGATAAAGAGCTTTCACTGTTATCTCAACTCTTTCTAGGATTAATTACTAATCCAAATTCAATTTCAAGAAAAATATTAGTAACTGGAAAAACAGGAATAGGAAAAACTGTTACCGTCAAATTATTTGGAAAGATATTAGAAAATGTTTCAAGAAAACGGAGTATAAATATAAAATATGCTCATGTTAATTGTAGAAAAGAAAGAACTAGTTATAAGGTCTTAATCAAGTTAATTCAATCATTAGACACCCGATTTCCAAAAAGGGGCTATTCTTCACAAGATTTATTAGATGTCTTAATTGAATTTCTTCATCTTTATGATATACATATATTAGTTGTTTTAGATGAATTAAGCTATTTGATAAATAAACATGAAGATTTAATTTATTCATTAACACGAATTAATGATGACAACCTGAAATGTGATCAAAGGTTATCAATTATTGGAATTGTAAGAGATCTCTCATGTTTAAATAATTTAGATAATAGTACAATGAGTACACTACAAAGAAATATATTAGAATTTAAAAAATATTCTGACGGTCAAATTTTTAACATTTTAAAATATCGAGCAGATGATAGTCTTAAAAAAAATGTATTATCTGATAAAATGATAAAAATGATATCTGAAATTACTTCTAGTTCAGGTGATGTAAGACACGGATTGAATGTTATATGGAGATCATGTAAAATCGCTGAAAGCAAGAATTTAAAATACATTAATGCTGAATGTGTTAGATTGGGGAACCAAGATCTACTTCATTATTCAACATTAGATGTTTTAGAATATATGAATTCACAAAAATTATCATTCTTGCTTGCTATTATTAAAGCTTTAAATAATCATGATAATATTAAAATATCTTTCAATGACGCTCTAAAAAGATATTATATGATATGTGAAAACATTGGTCTGAAACCGAGATCTAATTCTCAACTTTGGAACTATCTTCAAGAATTTAAGAGAGAAAACCTTTTAGAAACCAAAATTGTAAGTGAAAAAATAAAAGGCAGACGAGCAATAATTGCAATTCCCGATTTAAGTTTACCTAATTTAGAAAGGAACACAATAGAAATGCTTAACTCTAAAGGATTTAAAATATGATTAATAATAAATTAGAAAAAAAAGATTTAATTGAGGACTTATTAGGATCAAGAGCTAGAGTTAAAATCCTAAAAGCTTTAGCTAGAGATGATGAATTAACTATTTCATTAATTATAAGAAAAACCAGATTGAATTATTCCTGTGTTTTAAAACATCTAAATTTCCTTAAATTGCATAATTTAATTCAAGAAAAGAAATTTGGGAGAATTAAAATCTTTAGGTATAAATCAGAAAATATGAAAGCGAGGAGTTTTAGAAATTTTATAGAAATTTGGGAAGGAAATTATTAGTATTATGGACTTATTGTTTTTTTTTTTAACTGTATTATATTTCAATATTCTGTCCTTGGTAACGTTATATTTTGATGTAAAATATCGTAAAGTCCCAAATAAATTTTTCAAGTTAGCAATTAGCTTCGCTTTTATTCTAAATATAATTGAGTATTTTATATATGCCAATTGTTTCTTAATAATTATTTTTGGCAAATTTTTTTTTTTTTAATTGTTTTTCTTCTTTCATTTCTCTTGTTTAATTTAAAAATAATAGGTGGAAGTGATGGAAAACTTATAATTTTAATATTTCTAATTCATCCTTTAAAATTTTTAAATCTATATTTTGTTACTTCATTTTTTTTATTGTTTTCATTGTTTTTTATTTTATTATTCCTACAAAATTTTATATTAAACTCCTTATTCAAAAACAATTGTTCATTCATTACCTTCTTTAACTTAGATTCAACACTCTCAGGCTTTAAGAAATTTTACATTAAAAGTTTTTATAAATTCTTAAATTATTCAAAATTAAGGGAATATAAGGAAGAGAAAATTCTCCTTAAGTCTGTCTTATTAGTATTTAATAATAGAAAAAAAAAGTTCCAAGTATTAATTCAATATAGGCCTCCACTCATTTTAATAATTATCCTAACATATTTATTTGCGTGGTTTATTAAACTAGCGATTTAATTAATGAATATCGAATTAATTTTAAATTTAATAATTTTTATTAAATTAATGAACTTTAATAATTTTTTAACGTGAAAATTAAAAATGGAGATTGAAAAAACAAGAGAAACTTCATGGAAAATTCAGCTAAAAAACAAAAATGATAATATTGAAATAACTTCTGTAGAAATTAGTGGTGAGGTTCGAATAATTAAATTAGCACTCCTAAATAACGATAAGACTGTCAAAGTTGAGATGAATAAAGAAGAGTTTTTTAATTTTCTATCTTTAATCTCCGCCTTTAAGGATGTTGTTATTGGAGAAGAATCTCTTACAATTGAGGAAGAGCTGGATTTAATTGACGATCATCCAAGAGAAATTCAAGAAGAAATTCCAAAACTAGATGATAATTTATATCAATTACACTCTGGTACTGCTGAAAAAAACTTAGAAAATGATGATGAAGAATTAAATCCAGAAGAATGGGATCCTTGGTGAAAACTCTAATTTATTTTATTTGTTCAATTTTATATTCACAGAATTCTAAATTTAGATCCTCTAAACAACATTGAGTTTCAGAAACATTTACCCTATAAAGTGCAAATTCTCCTATCCCTGTTAATAACCCTGTTATAAAATAGCAAAAATATTTGGATTTATTTTCTAATTGTGAAGATATATTATGAAAAAGATTTAAGATAATTAAATCCTCAGTAATTTGTTTTGGGACAAAACGTCCCCATCCATGATTACTTAATATATTACAACATTGATTCACTAAATCTTCCAAAGTTTTTGGTCTTATAATTTCATCCCAATTTTGTATTAAATTCCAGCCTGCCTTCTTACCAAGCCAAACTAATAATGATT
The DNA here is from genome assembly GCA_029856145.1 of Promethearchaeia archaeon. Lineage (GTDB taxonomy): Archaea > Asgardarchaeota > Lokiarchaeia > Sigyniarchaeales > SOKP01 > Loki-b32. The sequence continues at coordinate 136,009 of JAHQWK010000020.1, read as the reverse complement.
TCACCCCTTCTCCATAAATAGATGATAAAATATCAATTACTTGAGGAGGAAAAAATACAAATCGATCATTATAGAAGTTATATTTACCTTTATTATATTTGAGTCCTTTTAATTTTAAATTTCTCATAATTATGATCAGCTTTTTTTCTTATATAATATTTTCTAACATTGCTATTGTTTATAAAAACTTGATTTTAATAATAAGATTATTTATGAAAATCATATTGAGTAATTAAATTTATTAGAAATAATATTACGAGCCCTTTAAATAATTTATCGAGCACATAGTTTAAGAAATGTTAGAATTTAATATCTTATTATTTGAAATCTTATTAATTTTAAGTATCTTCATTTTTATATTCATTTATTCCGCTATTTCTGTTGATATGCTTACAACTTTAATTTCTCTTTTAATTTTTCTAATTCTATTAATTCCCTTTTATGTGATATTAGAAAGATTAGAAATTATAATATATATGAATAATTTAGAGAACATTAATTTTTTCAAATTAATTTTTTTTTATTCAATTCTGATAAATGTTTTTATTGGATTATATTTAGTTGTAGAATCCATCTATCTTATCGGCTTTTCTTGATAATGTAATAAAATTATCTAAATAAAATTTATTGTATTAATAAAAGATGAAATAAACGTTAGAATAAAAATTAGGTTAGAAATAAAGATTATAAGAGATTTCTTCCGATATTTAATCACTTTCAAGAAATTATTGGATGTAATTGAAATACTTGAAGTAAAAACAATAAAAATCAATAATATATAATAAAAATTCATCAAATTATTATAATCAAACAAAATTGCGGGAGTGATTGAATTAATATTCCTTGTCATTAATATGAAAAAAGGAAACATACCTGAAATTGCCCCAATTAATATTGGTAAAAGAAAAATGAAGAAAAATATTTTGAACTTCTCTCCTTTAATTATTATTTCTAGTTTTCTTTCAAGTTTTTGATGATTATGAAGTATATGTAAAATTTCGAAGATTTTCTCGGTAGAATAATAAGGATTTTCGGTTACAAATTTTTCGATAAGATCTAATATTACTATATATCTTGTTGAGTTTAATTCTAGCTTAAAATATTGGATCATATCATGAAACGAGCAATTAAAATTCAAAAGCCGAGATAATTGATTTTTAATGGTTCTCTCTAGCACTATGAATAAATTTTTATTCTGTGAGTATGATTTTAGAAATGCCTTTTCAGGAGATAGGTTATTTTTTAAATTTGCAGCAAAACCATTTAAAAATAACAAAAATTCATTAAATTTTTTCTTTTCTACGCCAGAATAATCATTTAGAACACCAATCATATATGTATTTATTCTTATAAATTTGCGACATAAATAATTTAAAATTATTAAAAAGAAAGGAATTAGAACAATTAGAGTAATTATATTTACTAATTGAAAAAGAATCAAAAAACATAGACCAATTGGAAAAAAAACACCAATAAAAAAGATAATGCTTATTTTTGATTGAATTTCTTTTAGATAGATTTTAAAGTTTTTTTCTAATGTAGTTTCTGTAGGCTCATCAAGTGAATATGTATCATCAAAATTATTGATCAATAAATTCTTTAAATATTGATTAAAATCCCTTGATGGTGTTATAATTCTCATTAATTCATTTTCAGGAATTTCACCTTCATGAATTTTTACCAAAATATGTTTAAAATGGTTTAAAATAGGAAGTTGATATTCTTTAATTAGCCTTATAAAACTTAAATAAAAATCAGAATTAGCTTTTAATGTTTTTTTAATTAATGAAAAATCTAACTTGATTAGATAGAGCATAGCATTTATTTCTACTTCTTTTTTATTAATATCATGATAAATAATAAAATTGAATCTATATGAGAGAAGTAAACCGAAAATTACTGAATATAAAATTATTATTAGAATATTTAATTTTATAATGAGTATTGATATTAGTAAAGAAATACTAAATGAGAATATGCAAACCATGAAACTTGCTCTATTAACATCATCTTTATCAATTTGATATAATTTTCTGTATAGTTGACTATAACGTTCATTCAGTTCCTTAAATTTTAACCTAGGTAAATAAGATTTATGGAATTTTTTACAAAAATTAATATAATTTTTAAGATTTCTCATACAATTTAGAATTTTAATGTAAGTTACTAATATTAACTTTGATTAACGATGAACAACGGGAGATATTCAAAAGATATAGTCCAGGGGGAATTTGATGAAAATCAAGATTGATAAAAAACTCATTATATTCTTTTATTTTAACGCAAAGTTGATTTTCAATTAAAAATTCATATTTGGCAATGTTAGCATAAAAAGATATATTTAAATTAGAGGGATAATCAACATCCTTCAGATAGTCTTCATCTTGATTTTGTACTATATAATTAATTCCTTGATCAATTTCATTAATAAAGAACATATAAGTTTCTAAATCATTCCTTCCATTTTGATTAAATTCTGCTATTGTTCCTAAGAAAGGAATTATGATGGAAGAAAAAATTGTAAGAGTAAAAATCCCAAACCCCAATAGTAAGGATTTTTCAATCAGATTTGTCATATAATTGAATACAAATTTAAAAATTTAAACTTCGATTCTTTTTCCAAATATTCCAAAATTGTTTTAATGAGTCAAGAGAAATTGCTGAATAATATGAAATTTTATGAAAGAATTCAATTAATTCGATATTCTCTATTTTATCTGATTTTAATAAAAACTCGAAGATTTCATTATATACCTTAATCAATGATAAGAAATTTTCTTTTGTTAAATCCTCATACTTCTTTATATCTAAAATCATATTTGTCTCATAAAGTGATTTTGTTAATACCCATTTGTTTGTTTGTGGATTGTATTCAAAAATAGAGTTGAATAGTTTATTTTTAGATTCAAGAGATTTACTAATTTCAAATATTCCAACAACTTTTCTTTCATTATATTTTTTTTTCATCAATATAATAATATCCAAATCATTAAGACACGACTTATTTATTTTAAAGTGATAGAGAAAACGGTTCATAAGAGAATCAATATTTTTGGAATGTATTGTCTGAAACCCTCTTAATCCGGCTGCTAAACATTGGAACATAGCCTCCGTTTCCTCTTTTGTGAGAATCTCACCTAGATATATAATATCGGGTGTTCTGTGTAAAAGAGTTTTAATCTGGTTACTTTTTGAATATTTTTCTATAATCGATTCTTCTAATGAATCTACTTTATATTTTAATTGGTGCTTGCCAAATTCAATTTGATTTAATGATTCCGTAATATTTTCAACATAAATCTTTCTAAATTCTTTTGGAGTTAATAAATCTAAAGCATTAATTAAAGTTGTTTTTCCTGTGTCAGTCTCACCCGTGATTGTAATATTTCTTCTGCGAAGAATATTAAAGTATAAAAATGCGGCTATTAAAGGATCTATTGTCCCATTTTTTAGTAAATCTTGTATAGTGAAAATGTTTTTATTTAACTTCCTTATATCTAAAGCAAAGTTATTGATTTGAATTGGCTCAACGTCAATAGAAAATCTGCAGTAAAAATATTTATTTTTAATAACAAATTTGATAATTGGATTCTTAAAATCAAGCCTTTGTCCACTATATAACCTAATCAATGCTTTAATACGCTCGAGTTCTTTTGAATTAAATCTTGTCATCGTTCGACAGCGACCATGTATTTGATGATTTATATAGATTTCATCTTTGGGAGAATCTAAAAATATCTCCTCTATAAAATCATCGATTAATAGTGGAAATAATTTGTCTAAGTTCAATTTTTTTATCGCAGCTAAAAATCCAATCTTTTGACTAACAGGGTTCGAAAATTTATATTTTGAATTTAAAATTTTTAAAGATTCTCTTTCATAAAATTCAATTAATTCTTCAAGTGGAACTATTTCATCAAGTTCTATAATCTCAATATTATGATAAATATCCTGTATAATCTTTTCGAAGTAATCCTCCTGTGTTTCCCCCTTAAAGAAGAGTTCAACCCTGTAATTCTTCTCAGTTTCATATTCATTTTCAAAAATAAGAACCTTAAAAACTTCAGAATTACCGAGATTATAGGAGTTTAATAATTGTTTGTCTTTATCTAAACTCTTATCTGGAATTTCTTGAACATCATTTATTATTAATGAAGGTCCTGAAAAAATATATTCATAAAAATTGCTGAGATTTTTATAAGTTTTGGTATCTATTTTAAAATTCTTAAGTTTTTGAATAATTCTTAAATCATTTAAGACTTTAAGAAGGTATTCTACTGAAGTTCTAATTGAATTATGACATTCTTGACAAATTGAATTATTAATACTTTCTTTCTTTAGATTTGAAAATCCTTTAGCATAATTATTATAAATAAAAGTTGGATTGAGGTATTCAAAATCTTTAATTTTATATAAAGAAGAAATATTTGGGAAAATCTTACATTTAAATTCCTGATATTTACATTTTTGATTTCGAATTTTTTCAATTTTAGATTTGATTCTTTTAATTGTTTTTAAAATCTTGAAATAATCTAAAAATAATTCGAATTGATTATTATTAATTAAAATATCATTACATAGTATTGATATATAATCAAATTTTTGATTTCTATTAATAAATAGAGTCTTTAAAAAACAGTTGATACATTTTTTAGATTTAAAGAAATTAGTTTCTTTTTGGGGGCAATTATAACAATCTAAGATTAAAATAATATCTTTTTTCCCATCTAAATTTTCTTTTTCTTTAAAATAACTTGGATCTTTCAAAGACATTTAAATATTTTTTAAAAAGAAAAATTTAAACAGCCCTATTTTACCACTAAGCGATAAAATTAGATTTAAATGAAAAAATTTATTTATTTTAAAAAATTCACTTCCAAAAGCAAATGTGATAAATAATGGGTCATCGGAAAAAACACGCCCCCAGACATGGATCATTAGCATTTCTGCCTAGAAAAAGAGCAGTACAAATAAAAGGTCGAGTTCGACATTGGTTAGATAGTTTAGATGAGATTAAATTTCTTGGATTTGCTGGATTTAAAGCAGGTATGACTCATATTACATATATAGAGGATCAGAAAAATAGCCCGTATTATGGAAAAGAATTAATGAAACCTGTGACAATCATTGAAGTCCCTCCATTAATTCTTATAGGGATTAGAGTTTATAATGAAGATGAGTATGGTAAGTATATAATTGGAGAATTATATACTCACGAATTTAATAATTATTTATCTCGGAAAATAAATCTACCAAATTTAGAAAAAAAAGAAACTAAGGATAATAAAAAAGAAATATTGAAAGCCTTAAATAAAACAAGTGAGATTAGAGGGATTTTTCAAACACAGCCCTATAAAACATCAATACCTAGAAAGAAACCTGATATTATTGAAATAAAAATAAATTCAATAAATCAACCAAAGGATGAATTTAATTTTACATATAAAAACTTAGGTAAAGAAATTAAGGCACGAGATGTTTTAACTGAAGGAGAATTAGTTGATGTGATCGCTGTAACTAAAGGAAAAGGATTCCAGGGTCCTGTTAAGAGATTTGGAATAAAAATTCTCACACGTAAAAACAGTAAAATAAAGAGAGCTGTTGCTTGTATTGGTCCTTGGCATCCTGCTAGAGTTCTTTATACAGTTCCACGTGCGGGTCAATTAGGATTTCATCAAAGGACAGAATATCATAAAAGAATAATGCAAATTGGTGAAAATGAAGAAGAAATAAACCCAAAAGGAGGATTTATCAGATATGGGAAGATTCGTGGAGATTATATATTACTCTTAGGCTCTATTCCAGGACCTAAAAAAAGATTAGTTAGAATAAGAAAAACAATAAGACCATCAAGATCTTTTATATTAAATACTCCAGAAATTACATTTATAAGTCGAGAAAGTCAACAAAGAAAATAATTTTTATAATTCTGGTGATATTATGGAAAAAATAAATGTTTATAATTTAGATGGAAAGAAAAAAGGATTTATTGATAAACCAAAAGTATTTGATGTAAAACCTAGAATTGATCTTATTCAAATAGCAAGTTTAGTATTTCAGAGTAAAAATAAGCAAATTCAAGGAAGAGATAAAAGGGCAGGACTAAGAAATACTGCTGAAGGGTGGGGGACTGGTCACGGAATATCAAGAGCCCCTAGAATAAAAGGAAGTGGATTTATAACTGCAAGAAATGTAGGGCGTGTACCCTTTGCTAAAGGAGGTCGACAAACACACCCAAGAAAAACCAAAAAAAAAATTAAGAAGAAAATTAATAAACGTATAAATAAACTATCAATAATATCTGCAATTTCTGCTTCTGGGGATAAAGCTTGGGTTAAGAAGGGAGGTTATAATATTGAACATATGCCTGAAATTCCATTGGTTGTTGATGATAAAATCCAAACGATAAAAAAAACAACAGGGATCTATTCAATTTTATGCAGTCTTGGATTAGAGGAGAATCTAATTAAGATTAAGAAAAATGTAAAAATAAGAGCCGGGAAAGGTAAATCAAGAGGTCGCAAATATAAAAAAAAGAAGGGGATTTTAATTGTAATAAAAGACGATTTTGGAATTATCAAAGCTTCAAGAAATATTCCAGGAACGGATGTTATTAAAATTGAAAATTTATCAATTAATAATCTAGCTCCTAGCGGATCATCAGGGAGATTAATACTTTGGACCCAATCTGCTATTAATGATTTACACAACTATGAGGTGTTCGTATAAGTGGAGATATTTTATAAAATCATTAAAAAGCCATTAATTACTGAGAAAACTTTTGATTTAATCGAAAAAGAGAACAAATTAGTATTTATAGTAAATAGAAAAGCAAATAAAAGTCAAATTAAAAAAGCCATTGAAAAATTACATAATGTAAAAGTGATAAAAGTCAACACTATGATTACACCTAAAGGAGAAAAAAAAGCATTTGTTAAATTGCATCCTGAATATTCGGCTCAAGATATTGCAATTGACTTAGGTATTTTTTAATTATCATTTCTCTTAAATTCCTTATAATTAAAAATTCGAATTTCTATAGGATTAACGATTTTTATATTTTCTATTAATTTTATAGATTTAATTTTTTGTAATTCTTTATTTTCTAAATCATTTAATATTAAAATATAAATAAAATATTTAGGATGGTATTTTTCAATGATTTTATAAATATTATCACAATCAAGGTTTTCTAATATTAAAAATACATAACTTTGCTCAATAAATAGTAAGTTTTTGCTTAATCTCATATATTCAATTTGATTATTTAATAGATTTTCTTCAATTAATTTATTCATTTCTAATAAATCTAGGGAATCAGATGAATTATTAGAATAAAACAGGTCATAATAATCATCTAAAAAGAAGAAAGTGTCATTAATTCCTAATCTCCAAAGAAAATTAGAAAATGTCTTTATTTTAATATTATGCCTTTTTAACAAATTAGAATGAAAAAAATTATTAACTTTATTCTCAATATTAAGGATTTTCTTAATATTATCAGTTTCTAAAACAAAATAAGGTGAAATCTTAATGTTTTCGCTATTTTCTATTTTAAAATTAAGTATTAAAAAGCCTTTTTCCGCGATATTAGTAACTAGATTTAAGAAGTTTGATATAAATGTGTGTGTTTTTTCAATAAAATCAAAATCTATTGTGAAAAAATTTAAAACCTTTAATTTATTCTCAGTTGAAATTATAATTGATTCAGAACTTTTTGTAATAGTTGTATTAGAACTAAAATTCTGAAAAATAATTGCTAAAAATCTTTCTTCTAAGAATTTTTCCTTTAAAAATTTAGTTGGTTTATGGGTTTCTCCCAAATTTTGTTGGACAATATTAAAAGCTTTAATTATATTTTCTTTTTTACTCTCTTCAAAATTTAGAAGTATTACTTTTTTATTTTTATCATCAGTATTTATTTGGATAGAGTAGTATTGAATTACTCTACGTCTTAGCAAGTCATTTAAAATAGAATCTATTGATTTATAATTTAGGCATTCTAAAATTGCGAATGAGATTATTTTGTTGTTTTCTCTTAAACTCTTGTAGTAGATTAAACAATTTTCAATAAGATATGAAAAAAGTTTGTACTTACTCTTTTTGACCATTTCATTAATATTTATAACAAGATTTATAAAAACATAAATTTTTTCTCAACAACCACAATCATCAAAAATCTATAAGATTCGTGTTTATTGGTAAGAATTTAAATCTATTTGAATTTTTCAACTAACTCTTAAAACAAAACTTAAAACCACATTCATGTTATAATTAATAAAATTAAACTCGAATTTTGGTAATTATTTTGCTTAAAGACATAAAGAGTTTTCTATTGAGTTTGATCCCAGATATATTAATTCAAGCACCTTCACGGATTAAATAAATTAATTACAGATAAAGAAGCTCTTACTTCAAAGTTTTCGTCATATCCAGTAGAGATAACAAATAAATTAAAAAATACTCAATTTTATCATATAAAAATTGATAAGAATGGAGTGAAAAAGTTATAATTCATTAGTAATTATATATTTAAAATCATTTGGAGATTTAACTTGAGTAAATTCGAAAGATATAAAAAAAAGGCTGAAACTTATATTGACCCTCACAAACACTGTAAAAAATGTGGAGAAATGATTACAGAGGCTTTTACTTATTGTACTGAATGTTATAATAACTTAAAAGAAAAGAAAAAAAGAAGATTATTCAGAAGGAAAAAGAAAGAACCCTAATAAATAATTTTGTTCATCTAAAATAAAGAATTTAAAAAGTTAAATATCTAATCTCGCTAATAGCCAACTTTTATCTAACAAGGAGAGAAATGATCCTAAGCGTGGACCACTTTTTTTACCTAAGATTATTTGATAGATAGCTTCAAAAAATTTTCTTGGAGAAAGATCTAAATCATTCTTTGCAATAGAAAAGATCTTGTTTTGAATGGAATCAGCATCTAAAGCTTCAATTTTTTTACAATATTCTCTTAAAAGATGGATACCTTTGATCTGATTTTTATCCATTTTCTCTAATATAATTTCATCAACTTCTTCCGGAATGGTAAAAAGCTCTAATTTTCTCATGATCTCTTTTTTAATTTTTGGATCTTTTTCACTTTCAAATATTTTTTTTACTTCTCCAATCCAGTTATTTGTTTGGGAAAGAAGTGCCTCGAATTCTTGTATAGTAATTATACTACTAAAATTGTGTTTTTCTGCGTAGAATTTAGCTTTTTCATAGATTCTCTCTAAACTTAAAATATTTTGAATTTGGGTTAAAAATGTTAAAAGTTTTAAGGGTAATCTGTTTAACTTTGTTTTAGGAATATCGCTTACTTGAGTTAAGGGAAATATGTATTTAAAAAACTTACTTTCATCAGGATCTTCTGTAATTTCTAAATTATAATAAATATCTTCCATTCTTTCATAATAATCATAATATTGCGGAAGTTCTTCAATCCTAAATGTAATGTGTTTTATTGGATTTGTTCTTAAAATTATTGTTCTATAAATTCTTGGATCTGCGATATTTAAATAATTCTTTGGAGTAAAAATATGTCCTTTAGAAGTTCCCATGTCTTGATCACCTAATCTTATAAATTCATAAGGAACTTTAACAGGTCCCTCATATTCATATAATGCTTGGCATAATTCAATTCCTGTATCATAAGCCCCCCCTTTTACACTGTGGTCTTTACCAGCAGGTTCGCATGTAGTTGTATATAAAGCCCATTTAGCAGGCCAATCCACACGCCAATTTAATTTTAATCTCCCACTCCAAATAGAAATCTTTCCAGCATGCCCACACGCCTCACATTCATATGAGACAGTTTCTTCGTTTCTAAAGTATTCTTTTATTCTATTTGGTTTAATGGATCCTTTATTATCTCGATGTTGAATTCTGTTACATTCTTCACATATAGCCATTACGGGCATCCAATCTTTCTGCATTTCTATGAAATCTTCTTTATCTTCTTCTTTCAATGTAGGGATTATGTATTTCTTCAAGATTTTTTTAATCTTCTCTGTATTTTCTAAGGCAATTTTTATTTTTCTCTGCATTTTTTTTGTTTTATATAACTCATGGGTCCAAATTATTCTTAATTTAATTCCAAAATCAGGAAACACTTCTATTAATTCGTTACCAAAATGATAAGCATAACTTTCACATTTACAATCTTCATAAGGACATGGAATCATAGCAAAAGGTTTCCCTATGTGCTCGGTTTGAAAATTATTGCCTATATATGGAGGAAATCGCTTAGCAGCATCTAAACTGTCGAAAAATAACAAATTATTGACTGTCTTACCATCTTTCTCAAAAATTCTTCTTAAAGCATCACAAATTATTATTTCTCTTAATATTCCTAAATGGATATGACCTGAGGGGGTCTTACCTGTAGAGAGTGTTATTTCATTAGGTTTACGCGAGTAGATTTCTTTAACAATTTCTTCTAGCCAATGAACTGGAAAATCTTCATTCAAATTTTCTTCACTAAATAGCTTTTGCTTTAATGAGATAATATTTTGTATTACAAAAATTTTTCTATTATGTATAATAGTATATTTAACGTAAGCAAATTATATTTTTCATTTTTGCTTTTAAATAATTGTGAATTAAATAATGAGAATTGCAGTTTTAAATAAGGATTTTTGCAAACCAGATAAATGTAGCCCTTTTGGGGAAAAACCATGTATAAAATATTGCCCTAGAGTTAGGACTGGAGACAAAACAATAGTTTTAAGCCCTGATGAGAAATTTGTTATAATTACAGAAAGCTTATGCTCTGGAGAGGGTATTTGTATTAAAAAGTGTCCTTTTAAAGCAATAAGCATAGTAAATTTGCCCGATCCTTTAGAAAATCAAATTTCCTATAGGTATGGACAAGATCAATTTTCACTATTTCGAATGGCAATCCCAAAAAAAGGAAAAGTTCTTGGACTCATAGGACAAAATGGAATTGGAAAAAGTACTTTATTAAAATTACTTTCGAATGAATTAAAAATTAATTTTGGTAGATTTGGTGAGGAACACCCTGATTGGAAAGAAATAATTGAACATTTCAAAGGTTCTGAACTTCATCAGTATTTCATTGAACTTAAAGATAACAAAGTCAAGATTATATATAAGCCTCAAAACATTACTGTGATTCCTAAATTTGTTTCCGGAAAAGTAGTAGATCTTTTGAATAAAAATGATAGGGGGAAACAGCTAGATCAGATTTCTGAAAATCTTAATCTTAGTAAAATTTTAGATAGAGATATTTCAGTATTGTCAGGGGGAGAATTACAAAGAGTAGCCATTGCTGCTGCTTATCTTAAAGACGGGGAAGTTTACTTATTTGATGAGCCAAGTTCATACTTGGATGTAAGTGAACGAATTAATATGGCAAAATTAATCCGTACATTATCAGAAAAGAATAAAACGATAATTGTTGTTGAACATGATTTAGCTATTTTAGATTATTTGAGTGATTATGTTTCGATTTTATATGGACAACCTGGTGTGTATGGAATAGTATCTCATCCTCAAGGTGTTAGAGTTGGTATTAATATTTATTTAAATGGATATATTAAAGATGAAAATATAAGATTTAGGGAAGATCCAATTATATTTCATGAACGTCCACCTCAAGAATCATTATTTGATTCTGGAGATATTGTTTTCTCCTATGATGACATTGAGATTTCATTAGGGAGATTTCATTTGAACGCTTCTGGGAGTGAAATTCATGCTGGTGAAATAATTGGAATTTTAGGGCCGAATGGAATTGGGAAAACTACGTTTATAAACTCTATCGCGAATATAGTAAATACTGATAATTACAACCTTACTGATGAACATGAGATATTTAATGAAGAGAACTCACAAAAATTAAAAGTCGCCATAAAGCCTCAGTATATTAAAATTGAAGAGGAAGGACAAGTTTCTGACATTATTACAAAAATTAAATTAGCTCCTCATCTGAGTCAATCCTATAAAAAGAGATTGATTAATAATTTAAATTTAGAAAATATAAAGGAGAGAAATCTTTCTGAATTAAGTGGGGGTGAGTTACAGCGAATCACAATTGCGAAATGCCTTTCTACTGAAGCTGATATTTATTTATTTGATGAACCATCAGCGTTTTTAGATGTTGAAATGAGATTACAAGTTGCTCAACTACTAAGAAAATCTATTGAGGAATTAAAAAAATCTGGGTTTGTTGTTGAGCATGATATTATAACACAAGATTTTATAGCAGATTCAATATTAGTTTTTGAAGGGAGTCCTGGACTAGAAGGTAATGCTTTACCACCTCAGAACTTAAGAGATGGGTTTAATACGTTTCTAAAGATTATGGGGATAACGTTTAGAAGAGATGGTATTACGAAAAGACCTCGTGTAAATAAAATTGGAAGTAATAAAGATATTTATCAAAAACGGATAAATGAGTATTATTATATCCCAAAATAGAATGGTTTCAAATATTTATAGATAATTCAATTATTTTTTAATTATTAAATATTTTTTTATACTCCTTTATTTCGATTGGAACTTTTTTGGGAAATTTAAGTTAAATCATGAAATTTTAGTTTATTTAATTTTTAATAATATTATTTAAATAATTTATACGAATAATTAACTGGGCCTTATTCTAAAATATATTAATTAACTTTATAATACTATTCAAAAATTAAATTTGCAGTGGAAATATAAGAGACTATATTGATATTAACAAAGTATTAATAATTTGGATTAATAAAAATAAAAAAGAAAAAATAAAATTTTAACCTTTAAATTCCCAAAAAATGAGTGGACGGCCTCTTTTTCCATCAGTACGTGAAAATTTTTCAATTAATTTTCTTTTTTGAAGTTTTACTAAATTATCATATATAGTTGTTCTTGGAATTTTTAATTCCTTAACTAAATCCCGCCTTGTTAAAGGACCCTCATCTCTTAGAGTTTTAATTAAATTAAATTGGATGGGTGAGAAAAATTCTTTTAATTCAAGATAATTTTCTATTGTGGTTTTATTTGCCATAATTTATTCCTCCACTTTTAAGATAGATTTAAAAACGACAATTTTGCGACGATTTAATTTTTCAAGTGAAAAATTTTATTCTTATGATCTAGTAAATTCTAATTAATATATAAATGATGCTTATTTATGCATTATTATCATCAATTAACATAAGATTTAAAAATGAATATTTTTCTATACATATTGTAGAATTACTTATTTTCAATGATAAAATGACAGAGACTACAAGAACAACAGTTACGTTAAATAAAAGTTATATGAAATTAATTGAAGAATTAGTAGATGTGTTTGGAGCCACAAAAGCACAAGTAATCAGTAATATTGTAGAATATTTTTTAAATGATAGTAAAAATGATTCACTTTTAGAGAAATTAAGAACGAGAAAAAGAAAAGAAAAAATTCCTGATAAAGAAGATCTTGATAATAGGATTAGAAATTATTTAAAAAGGACAGATAAAATCCCATTTAATATATTTTTAGATCATTTAAAATTAGATGGTGAATTTGTAATAAATCAGCTAGATGAATTGGGAGAAAAGTATAACTTTAGGCTTATAGATAATAAGATAGTTAAAGCGTAGTTGAATATAATCTATTTATTTAATGATAATTTATGAAATCATCCAAATAAATTAAAAAAATCATTTGATAATCCTACAGTCCAATCTAGCAATGAAGTTACAACACCTACAATAATAAAAAATATAAATAAAGCAAATCCAACTAATAGGGCATATTCAATAAGGTTCCCTCCATATTCATCGGAAAAAAATTCTTTCGTTTTGGATCGAAATTTTTTAATAAAACTTTTAACATTCATTTCTAACTTAATTTTTCACATATTTTTATAAACTAAACTAATTTTAAATTTAATTAGATTTGAAAATTTTATTTTAAGCTTTCAAGATTTCAAAAATTTCCTCAAGTTCTTCTTCTGATGCTTGAACTCTAGGTATTTTAATTCGAAACTTTTCATCATCATTGTTTCTAGGAATTACATGAACATGAAAATGTTTAATTACTTGACCTGCCGCAACAAAATTATTTTGAAGCACATTATATCCATCAATTTTTATCTTCTTATGAATCCTTATAGCTAAGTTCTTTACTACTTTATAAACTTCGCTAAGTTCATAATCAGGTATAACCTCTAAATTTGAGTAGTGATTTTTTGGGATAACGATAGTATGTCCCTTAGAAATTGGAGAAATATCTAAAAAAGCAAGAGTAAAGTCATTTTCAAATATAATTCTCGAGGGGATTTCTCTATCCGCCATTTTACAAAATATGCAATCTTTTTGTTTCATGTTTTTTGAACCATTTTTTAGTTTAAGATATTTTCAATTTAATTTATATATTTTAATTTAAAATTAAAAAATCTTTACTCAGTTTTATCATATTAAAACATTCAGACTTTTCCTATATGCACTTGAATTGAGTGATTATAATGCTATTTCAAGAATTAAAAGAGCTCTTAACAAATAAGTTATCTCCAAAAGTTTTTAGGCTAAACTCAGAGATTTATGGACTATATTTTGATAAAGTTAGAAGTAATAAAATTATAAAAAAGGTTATGTTAACAATAGATTTAAGCTTAGAAGCGATATATTTTGCCTTAAAACATAAAGTCAGTTTAATAATATCCCATCATAGCTTAATTAACAAGCCAATAAAAAAATTCAATCAAAACATAATAGATAAATTATCTTTACTTTCAAAATACCCAATTTCGATATTTGTACTAAATTCCTCATTTATTGCAGCAGAAGGTGGGGTTTCAGATACACTCGTCAATGTTCTTTATTTAAAATTAGAAAATGTATTAGAAATTAAGAACAATGATGGAAAAAAAATCCCAGTTGGGAGAATCTGCTCACTATTGAATTATCCAAACCAAAAAGATCCTTTTACTTTAGAAGATTTAATTAAGAGAATAAAAAGAAATTTTAATTTAAAATCAGTGCTATTTGTAGGAGATCTTGGAAGAGTAATAAAAAAAATATGTGTTATTGGAGGAGATATATCAAATGTTAGACTTATTAAAAAAGCAGTAAATCTTGGTTGTGATTGTTATATTTCGGGAAATCTTAATTACTTTGATGGTATTCTTGCTAGGGATCTTAGCCTAAATCTTATAGAAATATCACACTATAAAAATGAAATTCTAGCAATGAAAAAATTATGCCACATTTTGAGTCTAGAATTTCCTCAAGTTGAATTTGTTTTATTTGAATCTAAAGATCCTTTTAAAACCTATATCTAAATGGATTAAATAAAAGTTTAAATTTCTTAAGAAATAATTTGAATTTAAATACTAATAATTATACCTTATTTTTATAAAAAATTTAGTGAAGATTTTATGCCAATAATAGAATATAATGGAAAAAAACCTAATATTAGTCCAAAAAGTTATGTTTCGCCAATGGCAACACTTATCGGTGACGTACGTGTTAATGAAAATGTTATAATTTGGCCAGGATCAATCATTCGCGCAGAAAATTCTCCAATTAATATAGGGGAATATACGACTATCTTTGATGGTGTAATGATGTTTACACGCTCTCAAAAAAGTTCAATAAATATTGGAAGATATTGTATTATTGAATCAGGGGTTACACTTTTAGGATGTTTTTTAGAAGATTATGTTCAAATAAAAGAAGGAACATTAATATACGATGAAGCATCAATTGGAGAAGGAGTAATCATTCTAAATCAAAGTCAGGTTCCTCCTGGATTAACTATTCCTGCTCGTGTAGTAATGAGGGGAATTCCGGTTGAACCAGTAAGAGAACAAACACGAAATGATGTACTTAAACAAAAGGAAAAAGCTGAAAATTATTCTCAATTATTTATTAAAATCAAAGATCACTTACCAAATGCTCAAAGCTATCTATTAACTTTACCAGATTTTATAAAAATAATGTTAAAAAAAGAAGATTAAAAAAAAGAGTTTAAATTTTATTTAAACCATAATATTTAACATTTTTACAAGTTCTTTATATCTTGAGCGAAGAGTTACTTCAGTTACACCTACTAGGTTTGCTATATCTTTCTGTGATATTTTTTTATCTTTTTTTTTACATACTAAATATAATGCTCCTGCGCATAAACCTTTCGGATCTTTACCACTTGTGGAAAATTTAGAAGTAAAGTTTTGTAAAATCTTTATTGTTACATTTTCTGCATCTGCATCTAATTCCAATTCTGCTATAAATCTTGGAATAAGAGAAATTGGATCCGTAGAAGGAGCTTTTAAATTTAATTCTCTAATCAGAGTTCTATAACATCTTCTGACATTTTTTGCGCTTATTGAGGTTTGATCTAAAATTTCTTGTAAAGTTCGTGGGATTTTTATTTCTCTACACGCAAAATATAAACACGCAGCAACCATTCCATTAATAGATCTCCCACGGAGCAGTTTCTTTTTAAATGCTTCTATATATAATCTTATTGCTGCTTTTTTAACATGATTTGGTAAGTTTAGATTACTTCCAATTCTTTTTAATTCGGTAGTAGCAATCAACATATTCCTCTTATCCCAAGTCATTCGAGAATTCCATTTAGCAGCTCTTTTCAAATCAGGACTTTTAATATTAGCCTTATCTATAATTGTACTTAGTCCCATATCTGGTAATAAAATTGAAATCGGAGATCCAGTTCGTTCTCTACTTTCTTTTTCTTGTTTAGTAAAAGCCCTTTTTCCACTATGCGAAATATCAACAATACGCTCACTTATAACTAAACCACACTGTCCACAGACAGTCTCGCCCTTCTCATGAAGTAAAATAATCTTGCCTCCACATTCTGGGCATAAATTTGATAAATTACTTAAATCTGATTCAACTTCCATAATACCAACCCAATTATATTTTTAAAATTATAAATATCCTTCTAATAAATCTTTCTAAGCAAAAATTAACCCGTGTACCGAATAAAATACTATTTTGAAATTGTAAAAATATACGTGACTGAAACTCTAATATATTCTTTGATGCAAATAATATATATATAAATATATTATTTAAATGTTTCGCTCAGAATCTGTGTGTATCTAGAAAATGCAATTAAAGTTATGCATGTTAAATTTTTACAAAAAAAATGGAAGAGATGTATTGAAACCGAATAAAAGTCCTTCCATAACACCAGAAATTAACCACATGAATGTTTTTCTTGGGTTATTAATCAAACGATTATTATTGATGAGATACCATAGACTTACTAATATTTGTAGTAATGAAAATAAAGAAAAATAAGAAAAGCAATAATATATAGTTTTTTCATGAGGAAACTGACAAGTACTAAGATTCATTAGCCTATTTAGATAAAAAGGATCGATCCCATCAAAATCAATAAAACTAAAGATTAATTTATCAGGTAGTGGATCCAAAATCCAAATTAAAAAATAAGTGATATAATTAAAAAGAATTCCAAAAGCTAAAACAATATAGGAACATCCTAAAATTAATCTTGGTTTCATGAATAGATCTTCTTGTTTATCTTTACTAACTAATCTAGATTGTCGATAAACACCTCTTAATCTTAATAAAGTTAGAATTCCAATAGTTAAAATAATAAAAACAAAAATAAATTTCAGATATTTGCATAAAATTAAAAAGAAATTATTGAAAGCGATACAAAAATTTTCCAGCACTGCGATTATGGCATTAAACACTTCATCTATGGAGAAAATGTTCTTAATGATTTGTCCATACAAAACCATGACATAATAATATTTAATACTGCGTATTTAAAGTCTACAAAATCTTTTACATTAGGTTAGGTAATCTTTTCACACTCTTGATTAATAACTTTAATTGTTGCGTTAAAATCTTGCCACCAATTCTGCCCTTGTTGTGAAACTAACATAGGATCAATTTTTCTAGAGTCTAAGCATCTAATTTCTTCTTTTTGAGCTTTAATTTTCCCTTTCCATATTTGAGAAATTATATTTTGCAGATTAATTCTTACCTTTTTAACTAGCTCTTCATATGGAACTGAAACATCTTCTGTCTTTTGTAGTCTTTGAAGTTGGTCAAATTTTACTTTTTCTTTTGCCCGATTTAAATCACTACAACTGATTTTAATAGAAAAAGGTTCTTCTTTTCCAAACTTGCAGTATTTTTGAATTTCGCATAAAGAACAATAACTCTCAAAGCTAATTGTATAATCCTCTAAACCTACTATTGAATAATTTAAAATTCTAGGCATTGCTAACTAATATAAAATACAACGTTTTATCTATTATATTTTAGGTCAAAAAATTTTTTAAATACGATTTATTAAATTTATTCGTTAAAAAACGTTTTTTAAAATATGCATTTTCATACTGTGAACATTCCTGTTAAGGGAGAGTGGCTTAGCCTGGTATAGCGCACGGCTGATAACCGTGAGGTCGGGGGTTCGAAGCCCCCCTTTCCCATTATTTTTAGCTTGAATTAATTTCAAGTATATTCATTCATTTTTTTAATTATCCTACTCTATTATAAATTTAGAAATGAAAAATATTTTAATCTCCGGAACACCAGGTTGTGGGAAAACCTCAGTAGCAAAAGAAATAACTAATTTCTTGCAGGCTAAAATGATCTCTTTGAATGAATTAGCAATTTCTGATAAATTTTCATTCGAATATGATGAAGAAAGAAAAACCTACATTGTAGATTTTGAAATATTTTTGCCCTATGTCTTAAAAAAGATTGATGAGATTAGGCAAGCTGATTCACCTTTCCTGATAATAGAAAGTCATTTCTCTGATATTATTCCAGAAAATTTTATTGATTATGCGTTCATTTTAAGATGTAATCCGGATGAATTATACAAAAGGTTAGAAAAAAAAAAATATACTTCAGAAAAAATTATTGAAAACATTCAAGCAGAAATTTTAGGCAATTGCGTGAATTATTTTATTCAAAAACAATCAAAATTTCCACTTTTTGAAATAAATACGACAAATCTCAGTATTTATTCAATAGCTAAAATTATTGTAGATATCGTACTCGGAAATCAAGATGGAAATAATTATTTTATAGGTAAAATAGATTGGTTGGAAAAACTATTTCAAGAAAATCGGTTAGAAGAGTTTTTCGATTAGGTATTTAAATTAAAGAAGGTAGATAATATGAAATGGGAGATCTCTGATTTTGATGCTTTAGGAAGAATTGGAAAATTAACTGTAAATAACAAACAAATGATCACTCCCAATTTATTTCCTGTGTTACATCCATACAAAAATATTATTTCAACTTCAGATTTGAAAAAAATAGGTGCTCAATGTGTTTTTACAAATGCTTATATTATCTATCAGAATAAACAAATCCGAGATGACATCTTAAGGAAAGGACTACATTCACATTTAAATTTTGATGGAATAACAGCAACGGATAGTGGAGCTTTCCAAAAGTATATGTACAACAAAAACAAGTTAAAAATTCAAGCAGCAGAAATAGAAAAATTCCAAGAAGATATTGGAACAGATTTTGCTGTGATCTTAGATGAACCTGTTCAACCTGATGATAATTATGATATCGCTAAAAAGAAAGTTGATATAACAATAGAGCGAGCTAAAGAAAACATTAATCGAAGAATCAAGGATACTTGTCACTGGTTTGGCCCAATTCATGGAGCTAAATATGATGATTTATTAAAAACAAGCACAACTGAAATGAGTAAACTAGATTTTGGAGTTTACGCAATAGGAGGTTTAGTTAAATCACTCCTAAACTACAGATTTGATTTAGTAATAGAAATTCTTTTGAATGTAAAAAAAGACATAATATGGAATAAACCTATTCATATGTTCGGATTAGGCTTACCTCAATTCTTTTCCTTAGCCGTGGCATGCGGGTGCGACTTAATGGATTCCGCAGCATACATATTATTTGCAAAAGAAAACAGATATTTCACATTATCTACGGGAACAAGGAAATTAGATGAATTAGAAGAATTTCCATGCCACTGTCCTATATGTTGTGACTATAACCCTAAAGAAGTGTTAAAATTCGATGAAACATTGCGAACTGAACTATTAGCTAAACATAATTTATACTTGTCATTTTCAGAATTAAGAACAATACGGCAAGCGATTAAAGAAGGTAACTTATGGGAGCTTGTTGAACAAAGGATTCGAAATCATCCTAGTTTAGTTAAAGCTTCAAAATTAATTAAATCATATTTACCTTTATTTGAAACACATGAGAAATTGTATAAAACGCACGGTAGGCTTTATTCTTCTCTAGAAAGTGTTGAAAGACCTCTGCTTTATCGTTATGAAGCCAAATTAAAAGATAATTATAGAGTTCCAGAAAATGCAAAATTTTTAGTAATTTTACCTGAGTTGGATGCAAAGGGCGATAGATCACCAAGTATCAAGAATTGGTTAGAAAAAATTAATAATAACTCAATAATACCCCGGAAACTTCTTCATGTGGCATTTTTCTCTGATTTTTATGGAATTATTCCACTAGAACTAAGCTTTTCTTTTCCCATGGGCCAATATGAATCAATTGATTTATTGAGTGAAAAAAATTTAATTTACCAGAGTTTAGTGCAAAAGTTAGAATTATTTTTTAAATTTCATTCTCAAAATTATTCTAAATGCGGAATATTAATTCCTGAGGAATTTATTAATCAATTCAATGAAGTTGTCCAATATTCTAAAAAAAATATCATAATTAAATTGGCCGATATTTTAAAATCTAAATATAAACTCGAGATTGCTAAATTTAATGAACTAGACCCCCTTATTAAATTCTTTAAAAGTGATTAAATGACTATTTTAGACAAAATTTATGCTTTTGGCCATGAAAATATATTAAGCACTCATAAAACAACGATAGAACTTACAAAAGTTAAAAATTTAACAAGGAAAGGAAATTGTATCGTAGGGATTAATGCTACAAAAGCTTGTTTTGATTTAAATTCCACTTTGAAAGAAAAAATAAATAATGGAAAAAAATTAAAAGTTACATTAAAAATAGAAAATATCCAAGATTCCTTCTATGGTTTTGGAAATAAAGAGCTAAGATTATTAGATAAAGATGATATGGTATTTCGTACAAGTAATTATATTTGCAACAGAACCGTACTGGTTAATTGTACAAAATCATCAAATGAGATAAATCGTGCTTTAATTGAAATGCTAAAAATTCCGGGAAAAAGAATAACAATAACATTTGAACTAAATGAGATAAATGGAAATCAATAACAAAAAAGAAATTACATATATTAAATTGAAAAAGAAAGACGGACAGCATTTTATTGATTTTATAAAAAAAAATCTTAAAGCTACTCTAATTATTAACCATAAATTTAAAATTTTACATGAGAACGATTATATTTTATATCCAATAATAAAAGGGCAATCTATCCTTGATAAAATAAAAACAGTTATAGATAAAGAAATCAATTTTGAAATGATTTCCAAAGAAGGAATACCTAACGAAAATTATAAATATAAAACACTTCAGGAAGCAGTAAAAGGTAAAATTCCAGATGAATATTTAGATTTAATTCCAAAATCATATGACATTATTGGACATATTGCTGTAATCGAATTTGATAAATTTAATCAATTATATGATAAAGAGTATCATGATTATAAGGATAAAATTGCTAATGCGATAATAGATGTAAATAATAATGTCAAAACCGTTTATGAGAAGAAAAGTGAAATAAAAGGTAAGTATCGTTTAAGAGAATTGACTCTTTTAAATGGCGAGGATAAATCTGAAACAATTCATAAGGAAAATGATTGCTTTTTCAGACTTGATATTAAGAATATATATTTTTCTCCAAGATTGGTTTTCGAGCGACGAAGGATTGCTTCAAGTGAGATACAAGAAGATGAGATAATTCTTGATATGTTTGCGGGAGTTGGAACGTTCTCAATTCAAATCGCGAAAAATAAAAATGTCAAAATTTATGCTTTTGATGTAAACCCCAATGCCTATAGATATTTGAAAGACAATATCAAATTAAATAAACTTAACGGAGAAATTTTCCCAAACAACATTGATGTTAAAAATCTTCTTGAGCCCACAAACCAATTAAGCAAATCATTATACAACAAAGCAGACAGGATAATTATGAACTTACCCGAAAGTTCAATCAATTTCATTGATGTAGCTTGCTTCTTAATGAAAGAATCTGGGGGGATTCTACATTTTTATCAATTCTCAGAAAAACCAAACCCTATAGAAAAAACTTTAAAGTTTCTTGAAGAAGAACTAACTCTTCTTAATTGGGAAATTGAATCTATTATTTTTTCTAAAATTGTAAAGCATTATTCGCCAAAATCTGAATTAATTGTTGTAGACTTAAAAATAAAAGCCTCAAAATAAGAGCGGACCTAGCAGGATTCGAACCTGCGACTTTCGGATTAGAAGTCCGACGCCCTATCCAGGCTAGGCTATAGGTCCTTTTTTTAGCTATTTAATGTCTTATACTTATTAAAATATCTAAAATAACGTTTAAATTTTATTATGCCCTCTAATAAATTTCATCCATTTTAAGCATTTATGTAGTAATTTAAATACAGAATTATAGATTATTTTTTATGTATTTTCATAACACCATTTATATTAAATGCCCATCCTGTAGAACCAGTATACATTTAGATTCAAAATGCACTTATTGTCATGTATGTGGTAGATTTTTTAATTCTCTCGAAAATAATGGTTTAAATCAAAAGGATATCTAAATTTTTTTTTTAAATTATTAAGATATAAATCTTAGTTAAATTTAGAGGATTTAATTGTGTCTTGAAGCCTTAAGCTTTCAATTGGTTTTTAGATTTTGCAGATTTCTAAAAAAGCTATGGGAAAAAATCTATTTATATATTAAATTGGTCTCTGAGATATCTTCAAAATTAACACTTCTTATCAATATTAGGTGGGTTCTTATCAATACAATAGTCTAAAGGCATACCACACATAGGACATAGCTCTTTTTTGAATAAGATGTCAAAATCTATACATAATCTACAATTAGGACATTTAAATAAATTCATGTAATTTTATCTAAAATTATCTTTTTAAACCGCAATACAAAAATCGATATGCCCAATATAAAAATTTCAATTGGTTTAATTATATCTTCTGAAATAAAGTGATATGCTCACTCACGAAAAATTGGAGAAAAAATTTAGTAGGGAAAATATTCAAAAAGCCCTAAAAAAAATAAAAAATAGTAAGAACAATTATGTCGTATTCTCATTAGTTTATTTCATCATTAGCTTGATTCAAATCTACGTCCTTGTTTATATCCCTTTATTTCATTTCGATGTTTTAAATGTAGATAGATCCAGTTTATCACTAATACAGAGTTTATCATATTTAGTTTTGTTTTCATTCCCCGCATTGGGACTTTTTTTTGATAAATATTCAAAGTATAAGAACAAGATAATAACCTCCTTTAGTTTTGTTCTATCTTTAAGCTTCTTAATGTTTATTATATATAATCAATCTCTTCTTAGTTATGCTATTTTCTTAGTTCTATTTCTAATAAGTCAAGCAGTAATTAGAACAGGGATGTCAAAACTACTTTTAGAGTCTCCCGATAAAAAAAGTGAACGAAATATAATTATATTAATCAATACTTGCTCCTCAATAGGTATATTACTTTCCTCATTTCTTTTCAAACTTTGTGTTAAAGAAATTGATTCTATAGATTTTTGGAACATTTTCTTTGTAGTAGGATGGTTAATAACCTCCCCCTTATTATTAATATTCATTTTTATGAAGAAATCTTCCTCCAAAGTGCCAAATCAAGAACCTTCTATGAAGGCCTTTCAAAATCAGAATAATTTACTAATCTTTTCACCTTTTGCTATTACCTTTATATTTATAGCTTATTTTTTTTTATGGAGCGATAAATTAATAGCTTATCCTTTTAGTTCTTACATTCTTTCCCGATTTGGAGAGGAAGGCTTTTCTTTATATTCAGATTTTTATATTATTTTTACGGTTTTTAATATAATGGGGTTTTATTTAGCTAAGAAGATACTAAATATCATAGATTTAAAAAAAGACCCGAATATTATTCAAAATAAAAGTGTATTACAAACTATAGTGTATTTAACTTTAATTTATATATTTAGTTTAGTTCTGCTACTATTCTCAAACATAATGATCTTGGTATTAATATATTCCTTTATTAACCTCCTAGGCGGGTTATTTGTGGTATTATATACGAATATTTTTCTGCAGATTTCCAGAACTGGAAAAAATGAGAATCTGCGATATTGGATTATGTCATTATCCTCAAATTTAGCCAGTATAACCCTTTTACCCCTCGGAACATTTCTGTCTCAATATGTATCAATGGATATCTTGATCATTACGGTTGTTTCACTTACATCAATATCAATTGTTTTTCTTTTTTCATCTAAATTTGCTATAAAACCAAAGAATTTTAATCAGGTTTAAGAAAATTAAAAATTAAGGAAAGTTCTTAGAAAATATTAAATTTTTTTAATAAAGGAAAAAGAAAAAATAGAATATTAAAGTCCCTAAGGACTTTACATGATCGGGTGACCTTCATGAGCACCTGGCATACTAATACATCTGATTTCTTTTTTTTAAACCTCACTAAAAAATATATTATCTTGAAATGAAAATTTTGATAGACTATAATAAAAATTTAATTTCTGAGAATTAAACTATTTTAAACAACATAGATTTAAAACCTAAAATAAAATCTAAGCCGGAAAAAGAAAATTATTAATAAAAATTATATGAGAATAGTTTATCTCACTTTCATTTATTTTTTCTACATTTCTATTGAATTTTTACCCCATAAAAAAGGTCTGGATAAATTTTTTTAAATTTTTCTGTATATAATTTATGGTTCATCCAGATTTTATCCTTTTCATTCCATTTTAAATTGACCAGTGGATTGAAAGATTCTAAAAAATTTAAACTTCCATAAATTCCTTTTAAAAGACTTTTACCATTAGTTAAATCCGTTAATATTATGTAATCTTTGATTTCTAAATATTCAAATAACAAATCAAAAAGTCTAAGGAATTCATCAAGTTCGTATTGTGGCAAATTCAATTTTATCCATAGACCATTTTTGATTTTACAATCTTGTAGAGTTATTTCTCTCCACTATTTTATTACCACTTTATAAGATAAAAAAGAAATAGAATGTAAATGTCCATCCATAAAGACATTGCAAAACTGGTAGACTTTACATGATCGGGTGACCTTCATGAGCACCTGGCATACAAAAATTAATCTCTAGTTACCCTTTTAAACAACACTGAAATTATAAATTGACCAAATTTTTATAACCATTTTAAAGTAAGATTTAAGAGAAAAGTTTCTTATGAGAAATTTTTTCAAAGTGAATGATATTTTTTCTCTCCATAAAAAAGATCGGGATAAATTTTCTCAAATTTTTCGGTATAAAGTTTATGATTTAACCAAATTTTATCTTTACTACTCCACTTTAAATTGATTAAAGGATTATAAGAGTCTAGAAAACTTAAATCTCCAAAAATCCAGTTTAGGAAATTTTTGCTAGATGTTAAATCTGTTAAAATGATATAATTATTGATTTCTAAATAATGAAATAGTAAATCAAAAACTTTTAGAAATTCATCAACCTCAGATTGTGGAAAATATATTTTTATCATCAATCCATTTTCAAATCTAATTTGTTCTGCAAAGCCATGGATATAATAATCTCCTTCTATTTCATAAATAAAACCATAGTTAAAGAAGTTAAAAATTTTTATGATGGTTTGATTCAGTTCTTCTTTTACATTAGGTAAAATTATGTAGATTTTATCCTGGAACTCTAAATTTTTCAATGAGATATAGGGAAAAATTAAATTTTTAGCAATTAGTGTTGTAATATTATTAATAATTGAATATTTCCGCGTACCTAAGATTGATTTTATATCTACAGCTTTCCAAGTGTAAATTTCAAATAATAATTTGAAAAATATTGAATTAGATCCAATAGAATTTTGTTTTGATGGATCGATCATATTTAACTGTCGTATTTTAGAAAAATCTAATTCATAATCTGGATTAAAAAGTATATTCTGCATGTATATTTTGAATCTATTTGAATCATAATTCCATCCATTAGCATTCAGGTTATAATTAAAATTGAAAATTTGAATTATTTTTTTAAAAGAAAAGAGACAATACTCCTGTATTATAAGTTTTGTTTTTAAATACCAGTTCAGATGTTTCATATTGGGATTGCGATAAGGAAATATGTATTTAATTAAAAAAGAGTTTGTATCATCTATTACTGTTGGATATTTAATAGACTGAAAAGTATTAATTAGAAGATGCTTAAAATCTATTTCATCTATATTTGAAGGACGAATGTATAAGAAATATTGATTTAGGCCAAAAGCTTGAAAATTTGGGATGAATTTTATCGATTTAATAAAATTCTTAAAAAAATTTGCCCGTTGACAATTTTTAAATTTTTCTGGATTAAGAAGTATTGTTTTAAGACTACGATTGAATTCAATCAATTTATTTAACCTATTGAAATTGAAGTCAGGTTGTTCATGTGAAACACGACTATCAACAGCTTTTACTAAATTGATAATATTTTGATCTTTAGACCAAAATCTTTCTTGATTAGTTGTTTTAATATCCTGAAGCGGATTTAAAGGATCCCCTAATATTTTTTGTATATAAAGAAGACTTTCCTCAAATAAATCCTTTGTATAAAAAAACTTATTTCTATCAAAATCATAAAAATCTTTGATTAATACAAAAGGTGATAAACCACTTGTAAAGTATCTCTTAAAACTAACAATATTTTCCTTAAAAATGCGGTATAGAATCGAACAAAATAAATCTTTTTCTTTAATATTTAGGAAATAAGTAAATAATACTATAAAGGATTCATTTGTGAATAAATTCCTAACTTTTTCTAAAAACACTCTTGGAAAATATTTTATAATCTTTGCTATTTGATTGTTAACATTAATTGTGTCTTTTAATAGCAGAACGGGATGATATTTGGCAAATGAACTTGTTGTTATAGTATTAATCAGTTGAGGGGAAATTAAGTTTGCATCTAGAAATTTTATAAATGTGGAATTGAGCATTTGGTTAGTAATTTTATATGGTTTAAATTTCTCAAAAGATCCTTTAAGTTTTTTTTCTTTTGTATAATAAATTTTTTTAACTAATTGTTCATCTCTAATGATTCGTCTCATCAAATCGAAACTATATATTTTTAACTTTCTACAAGCTTCAAAGAAATTATAGATAAAACCATATTTTTCTTCTAATTTTCTAAATTCTTGAAATGATTTAAAAAATAATGGAATGAAATCTCTAAATACTATTGATTGAATATCTTTATTTTTGAAAGAAATATTTTCTTCCATCAACTGAGAAAATTGGTGAAATCTTAGAAACTCCTGGAGTTTACTTATAGTCTTAATTTCAGGATTTCTTTTTATTAACTTTTTAATTGCATCTAAGTATTTAAATATTTGCTGAAGCATATCATTTATATAAAAAAAACCAAACTTCTGATTGCTATCTAAAAAATCAAGTAGCTCCTTTTTTAATTGTGGTTTTTTATAAAATACACTAAGAGAATCCCTTAAATTTATTATTAGAACTCTTTCACTTTCAATATAATTTAACATTTCGTCCTTAAGTGACTGAAGTATGTCTGCTCTACGTCCGAAACCCATACCTGTGGGACTAGACTGTGCAACTCTTTCAAATATAACCCATTCTAATAAATTAAGATCAATTAATTTATGAGGCTCATCATATAGATCTAAGAATTTAAGCTCAAATCTATCATCATACTCCACATGATTTGGATTTATGATTTTATTTAATGCTTTAAAGTATTCCCTAAAATAGTTCAAGTTTAGGTTGTTATTATACGCTTTCCAGATATAGCATTCTTTATTAATAATATAACCAAAATTTTTTAGTTTTTCAATAAATTTCAATAAATCTTTTAAATAAATTTTAGGTATAACAAAATAACAATAGATTTCCTCAGAAAATCCGTTTTTCGTAAAAATAGGATTATGTAAAAAAGGGATTCTGTCTAAGAAATAATAAATATCTTTTCGATCTAAAATAGGATTAAACTTTAGAACAGTAATAGCTACAACTATGTTTACTTTATGATAGTTTAGCTTATATGAAGGAGATATTATAGTATATTTATTAATCAAACGTAAATTTTCGCTAAACTTTCTCTTACTTAAATTAGTAGAGATAATCCCCTTCTCCTTAAGTTCAATAAAATGGTCTTCAAACTCACTGTAATTTTTAAAAAATTTTACTTGGTAAAAAATTTTTACAAGAACTCTTATTGTTTCTACAATCGCATCATTATAGAGAGATTTTGAAGTTTTATAGATAAATTCTTCATAAAGAATATCATAAAAATCATCCATCTTATCATGAATTACAGAAACATTCCTGCGAATAAATTCAAAAAAGAATTGTGTAGGACTTTGAGTCGTTTCTGTTGCTTCAAGCTTAAAAAACTTATCGAGTTTATCAAATTGAGATGATAAAAAGTCATAATTGATTATATTACTTCGAACTAGCTCTTTCCATTCACTAATCACCCCTAGTTTAAAAAGATCACTTTCTATTATTTCATGAATAACAATTTGGATAATCTGTTTCTCTCTTAATTCATATGGGACAAAATTTAAGTAAGCTTCTCTTAGTAGGATAAAATGTAAAAATTTTAAATATTTTTCTGAAATTTCTATCTGAGTTTGATTATTTATCAGTGTTCTCCTTACTCCAAGACTAAAAAATTTTTTTGAATATTCCTTTAGCTCATCTGTAATAATGATTATTATATTTGGACTGATTGGAACTAAATCTAAATAATTCTGAATTTCATTTAAGAGATTACTGAATATTTGGTTAACATCCTTTGCTAAGGTGTCATTTAGCATGTTAATTAAAATATCTAAATTCAGAGTATTCATAAGAATCCTGCTATTTTTTATCCCTTTCTATAGTGATTAGGCTCAAATAATTAATTACAGTCAATGCAATTCAATTCTTATTCTTCGTTAAAATATTACCAATAATATATTTAAAAGTTTAGTATTTGGGTAGATTTCTCTAAATTACAAATTACAGATATCTCAAGTTTCCTTACTATTTTATGTCGGGAGATATGGTCAAAGTAAATTTAATAAATTAATAAATTGTTAACACATTGTTTTTAATAAGTGAAATTCTTTAATTAAATTTAGAATTTATATTAATTGTATTATATAGATTTGGTAAATTAAGAGAGAGTATTTATATTGTTTAAACTTAAGATAAAGACATATATCCATCAAAATATTCCTTATTCTTTTAATTGGAATAAGGAGCATCATAAAGAAAAATACTCTCAAATTATTACTAATCGAGAAGAATTAAATAGGCTTAAGGTCCATTTTAAAAGAGTCTACGAAGGGGTAATCCCTAATAGACTATTTAATTCAAGAGAATTTCCGAGGGTATCTCAATTTAAAATTAAAGGTCTTAAATCTGCTTTTATTAGAAGTTATAGTAAAAACCTAATTAGATCTGGTAAAATTCGGTATTCTGATTCTGAATCAAAATTACCAAAGTATGCTCAAAATGTTTTTGAAAATTATCAAGAAAACAATATCTCGGGTGTTCCTGGGCATGAACCAATTTTGAAAAACATTTTAATTAAGGATAAAGATGCTGTTGCAATAGAGGTTCCGATTTGGGGTAAAAAAGAAAATGTGGCGATAACAGGTCATATTGATTTAATTCAAATTGAAAATGATGTTGTTAAAGTGATTGATTATAAACCAGAAGGAAATTTTTTGCTTTCTCTCCCTCAAGTTGCTATGTATGGGTTTTTAGTAAAGTCTAAATTAAATCTTAAAAAAGTTAGATGTGTTTCTTTTAATAAACAGGGAGCATGGGAATATGATCCATATATTTTGAAGGAAGATATAAAAGAATATTTGATCTCCCAGCATATCGATGAGCGACCCTGGGAAATTTTTATTTAATTTCCTCTATTATTAGAGTTTCTTACCTTTGGATGTAGAAGCTTCAGTTTTTTCCTTTGTTTTTAAATATCCCCGTAATAAGAAATAACACAAAATGAGAGATATAAGTTCGATAATAATACTAACAAATGAAATGATTGTGCCACTATATCCTAAATATCTTAAGAATATAGCACATATCAAACCGCTAGATGCTAAAATAACAAGAAATAATGCTTTAACTATTTGGAAAAAGGAATCTTTTAAATACACAATTTCTTTTTTAATCCATGAAAATACTGAAGCCATAAGAATGTAACAATTCTATCTAATTTTAGTAAATTAAGGAAAGAATATTTTAATATCTTTTTTATTTCAAAAAGAAGTTTTAAAATAATAAGTTAGAAATGGGAATAAAAATTTAAAATAAAGATTATATTGAAGAAGATTACTTCTTACTTCTAAATTTAGTATACAATGCCTTATCTAGTAACTTACCAATTTTTACAGCAACCTGATTCCCAATTTCATACCGTTCTCCATCGAGTAAATTCTTTTTTTCTTCAGGAGTAGGAGCGATTTTAAGTCTTTTCATTAATGTTTTTTCAGTAATATTATTTACCATCTCCTTAATTTTTCCATAATCGGGTAATTTAATATCTGAACCAAAATTCCTAATTTTTTCTATGGTAAAATTAAAAAATTCAGAGATTAACTCAATAGGTTCTCCTTTTAATTCACTATGAAGTTTAATATTATCAGTAGCTATTTTTGTATCTTTTTCTTGCCAATACAATTGATTTGGGTTAATTCCGGGGCTATTAATTCTCATTAGAGAACTTGTGATTCTGCGTTCAATCCAATTTAAAGTACTTAATTCTTGTACTTCACGGATTTTTTTAGCTTTCTCCTCTTTTTGTTTTTCTTTAGATTCAATTATAAGTTCTACTTCTGCTTTACGGCGTTCTTCAAAATTTTCAAATCTTTTAATTATGTCATATCCAATGCAATATGAAATTGGAGATATTATATCAGATTTTAACTTTAATTCAGCAACATTTTGATATATTAAACTTCCATTATTTCTTAATTCAGAAATCGCTTCTTTTAAAGATTTTTCCATCAATCGTGCCAATATAAATCCATTAACTAAAAAAGGCTGATTGTTTGCATTAAATACAATAACCAATTCTTCTTGTCTCTTATTTAATCGTTTAATTATCAATTCTTCAAGTTTTACTTTAATCCACTCTTCTGAATCAGTTGTTCCATCTATTTTTTTTAAAGCTAATAAGAATAGTGATCTGTCATTGGAAACCTTAGAATATACTTCTATTATTCTGCTAAGTTGCCTTAAAATCTTAGATAAAATATAAAAGAAAATGTCTTTTGCTATTTTATTCAAAATCTCTTCAAATTCTAAAATAAATAATATGTGAGAATAATTTTTTAATTTTAGCTCACCTAAAAAGACTTTATCGATGGCCTGCTTTTTTCTAATGTACTGTCGCAAGTTATTAATATTTATTCCTGCTTTTTCTTCTAAAATTCTTAACAAACCTTGATGTTTATTTGGATCTTGTTTTAATATATTTAATAATTCAAATTCGGAGATCTCTTCAGATCTTTCTATGGTATCTTTGATATGTTGGAAATTCCCTTCAGAAATCGCTTTTTTTGCTAAATAAATTAAGTTCTGTTTATTGTCATTTAAAGATACAATATCTAGCTTTTTTATATTGTATCTAACTATATTGCTTTTTACTTTAGCTGTAAGCTCTTCATCAACATTTAAGAGATGTAGAATATTGTATACTCCATATTTTTTTAGTGTATATATTATATCATCAAATTCACATTCATTTATGCTTTGTAAGAAGTAGATAAAATCATTTGGATTTTCTTTGAGTTTTTTAATTAATGCAAATTTTAAAAAACTAAGAATATTTTTTTCAAACTGGTCATAATCGATTTTTTCTTTAAGAGCACTTTCAATTTTATAAATAAGGTCTTTTTTTAGATTATTTGCTTCTATAAATACCTTCAATCCTGGTATTGAAATGGGAAACCTGTTAAAGTTATAGTCTATTACCCTCCTTTTTATCATTCTTACGGGCATTGCTTCAATTTGTAATTCTTTATATGATTTAAATTCAAAATCGGTCTGGATTTTATTTATTAGTCGATCTAAAGTCGCTAATTCTATGAATTTATCTTCTTTTTCTTCTAATTCTAGTTTTTTCTCTAATTCAACAGATATATCCTTAAAAGCAGCAGATTCTTCCAAAATATCTTTTTTAACTTCATTATTAAGACCAATTAAATCACCTATTAAATCATAAAAGTAAAATTGGGGATAATTCAAAATGATTTCCTGCAATTCTTGTTCAAACTGACCTTCAAGATCTTTTAACATTCGCTCTTTTTGAATATCTTGAATTTCTTCCTTTCGTTCTTCGATCAAAAAAGAAATAAATATATTTTCTAAATCAATTATCTTGTTGAGAAGATTTACTTCAAGGTTTAAGGAATTTTTTAATAGCGAATTAACCTCATCAATAATCGTCTTTTTTTCGTTGAGTTCTAATTTTTTAGTCGAGTCAAAAGTAAATTTATCCTTATCCAATAGCTTTTGAACTCGAATTCCTAAACTGTGGTAAATATGAATAGTTGCAGTAGCAATTAGTAAATCACTAAGACTTGTTTTTTGACTAATAAGCTCAAAGATTTTATTTTTGTCAGCCTCTCTTTTAAAATGAGAAATTATTAAATCAACAGTTTGAAAAAATCTGAAGGTACTTTCAACTGCAGTTGTCTTCCTTTTAACACCACTAATCATAATTCCCTCACCCATTCTCTATAAACTTCTTTAAAGTTATCTGATATTTCGAATCGAGCATTATTGTGCCAGAATTTGAAATCTAGCACATGAAAAAGATCACCATTAAATAATTCTTTTTCCTCATTTGTTAAAATATGTTTTAAAATTACAGTTAAAGGCCTTGGTACTAATTTTGAAAAATACTTTAATTCTGTATCTTTTATATAATCATAAAATGTCTCATTCCCATCTAGATTAAAATAATTGAAAGGAGTAATATTTTCTAGTTGAGGATTTAGATTGTTTAACTCATTTTTAATATTATTTCTAACATACTTCGGAAATTCGGTATTGATGTCAATACTAAGTTCATAATTTTTATAAAATTCAAGTAACAAACTTCTTTCTTCTGGATTGGATAACTTTGCAATATATGCATCTAAAAATGTTAAGAAATTTTCGATTTTTTGCTCATTTAATTCTCTCTCTTCAAAATACCCAATAAAATTATTATAAACTTCGTCTAATGTCCATGCCCTTTGTTCTTCTGGCCTTAGATATTTCTTAGAATAATCTTTAATCCAATCTAGAACATAAGACTTCCAATCTAGATTTATACCTCCTATTCTTTTTTCTAAAAATCTATGAAATCTATTTGAGAAGCTTACAGGATCACTAATTTCTTTATCAGGTTCTTCCTTTATATAGCGATTTATTGTAGAATGCCTTAAAACGTAGCTTAATAGATAATGTAATTCCGTTGAAAATTTCTTGAATTTTTCAATATGATTTTTTATACTATTTATTTTAGATTCCATCTGGATCTCCGCAAAAGAAATTAAATCATCTATTTTCAAATCTATTTCGTTAAAAAATGTATCAGTATTCTTATCAACTAAGAAAGTAAACTCTCTTATTAGTTCTCTTTCATTATATTTAAGATCCTTTCTTAATAGAAGTGGATGTGTTTCAATTTGATTAAAAAGAAATGCTTTAAACTTATTTATTAACTTCTGTCCTAAAAGTTTTGCGGGTTTTTGCTCCTGGTTAAATTTTTCATATGATTTATTTATTAAATTAGTAGTTAGAGTTTTTAATCGGCGATATGAAAGATATTTTGGAAGTGATAATCTTATTAGCCTAAGCCCCTTATTTATGATTTCTGAAAAATAACTAAAAACTGAACTTAATTCTATTATTCGTAGACTCATTTTTTGAGTTATTGCTTGTTCTATAAACTTATTTGCTATTTTCCATATAGGATCGAAATTTTCGCTTTCTAATTTTCCTTTATTTAATATAAAATATTCAAATTTGTTTAACAATTCATCAAGATCCCCCATTTCCCCTGTACTAAGAAAATTTTTAGAATATTCCAAAAATTTATTTAAATGTCCTTGTAAATCAATAAGCACTGTATTTACATTAGCCATTAGCCATTCTGCTGTATGAGGTTCACTATAATTTTTTATTTTTTTTATAACAAAATTAACCATAAAAATAATTATTTCATCTAGAGATTCATCTATAGTACCTGTATTTGCTAAATTGATGAGATTCGTCCCTAAATTTAAAGTTTTGTCAACAATAAAATTAGCACTTGGCTCAGATATTGAGAATTTAAGATGTTCAATTGCATGTTGTCCATTGAATAAGCTTTTAATCTTTTGAAATTTAGAATTCAACAAATTAATCTCCATAGGTTTTTTATACCATAAAACCTCAACATTAGAGATAACTTTAGCATATGTATTTAACATTTCTTTTTCAGTTGGTAGAGTTTTACTTATACCAATTAATTTCTTGTTCCATTTATCTTCAACTAGTTCTCCATAAAATTTCTTATTGAATCTTGAGGCAAATTTGTTATATAAATCTTGCTTATTTTCTCTATTTAATTCTGGGCGATCAGAAAACTCTTCTACCTCAAAAAATAGTTTACTTATATTATTCAACGATTCTCTGGATTTATGTATATTTAAAACTCCAGTTTCGGGTTTCAAAGCAAGTAATAAACTTTCACAATCTTTATATTTTCCTGGTATGAAAATCATTGATTTGGGGTAAATATTAACTCGGGCACTTTTTTCATCAACATTGTATAAATCAAACTCAATACTGAATACTTCTGCACCTGTATAATCCCGCAGAACTGCATTATACATTGTTAAATATTTAATGACTTCCTTCGAAAGTTCATTCACTTTTTCTCTTGTAAGCCTTCCAGGGCCAATTACATCTCCAACTATAACTTCATTTGGAGAAGAATAACCAAATATCAGAGAATATTGATAATTTATAAATTCTCGTGTTGTTATCATAATTTAATTTCATTGCTAGAGTGTAATTCTTAAAATAATAAATTCTAAGTATAAAAAAGTTTAAACCTTTAAATCAATTTTAATAGGTTTTTAAATATTTTAAGTTTATAAAGTATTAAAATTTACTTTTGAATAGTAAATAAAGTACGCGTTTAAAAATATTATAGAAGAAATAAGACATTTTGATAAATAGCTATTTAACACTTTTTTTTTAACTTGCCCTAAATTTGATATATGAGAATAAGAATAAGAGCGCTAAACTCCATAATTCATAATTATAATGAATTTTTATATTTTAGTTTACTAAGATCACGTTAAAAAGAAACTTTAAGTTGTGAAAATAAAAATATAATAAGATAAAAATTATTATATTTATAATAATAATTATAAAATCTAAAAGCACTAAAGGTGTAGAGATATTCAATTTGGGTCTGACTTAGGAATCAATCAAGAGGATATCGAAAAAATTAGTCCTCAAATTACATTTATAACATCAAATGCAGATATTGAGGCGATTGCTCTTGTATCTCAAGAAGGTTATCAAATAGCATTTAGCGCATTACCACAATATCAGGTTGATGGAGATCAATTTTGTGGTCTTTCAAGTGCCTTATTAATGACCGGGCGATCAACAATCCAGACTTTATTTCAGGAAGATTTAAGTGAAATTATTGTTCGAGCTCAAGATGGCTATATTGTTATTACAAATGCAGGAAGATTAGTAATTGTTTGTGCTGGAACGATAATTGACACTTTAATGAAGACTGTAAAAGTTATGAGGATTGCTGCTAAAAATCTATATAAAATTTTCGAAGATCGCTAATTCTAATTACTTTTTTAATAAATTTTACAGATTTTTATGATATTTTTATGGTATTAGATTTATTTCTAGATTTGAAAACCTTCTTACTTCAAGAAAATCTTAAAATAAAAGGATCTTTTAAATATTAAAATCTTATTAATTTGATCATTCTTGAATGCTCTTTCGATAATAATTGTATGCTATTTATACTTGTATGGCTTATTTATTCTTTATATTACTTATTTAGCAAGAAAGAAAAGAGACATAGGAGCTTTTATAAATAATTTAGTAAATGCATTAATTCTTATTGTTTCTATTACAATAAATCTAGTCCTAATAAACATATTTAATCTCCCTAGTAGAGAATTTATAGAGTTTCCCTTTAATATTTTAACGGTTACGTTTATCATATTTTTTTTGCCTTTATTCTATCTTTTCATTTCTCGAGAGAAACATAGAATTAAAATAAGGAAAAAAAGCAATAATAATATTAAACTTCAACCATTCACAGAACTCCCTCTTAAATATGATATATATAGAAAATTAACCCATTTTGTTGTATTAGGAATAATTTTTTTTTATTTTACTCTAGGGTTTCTATTACAAAATCTTTTCGTATATATAGGCGGCGATATAATGATTTTTTCTCAAAATTTAGTAGTTTTTTTAGTTGTGATATCTTTGATAGGGTTATTGACGGCTGATATTGTAAGAATATTAACTCCCGAGTTTTATCCTTTAAAACAAGTCAATCAAATATTAAGGGAAAAAGAACTACATATGAGGTTAGGACCTCATATTTCTATGAGTATTGGATGTTTTTCCATAATTTTGTTATATGGTATAATTCAACCCATCGGGCCAGTAATAATCTGTACTTCAATGGCAATGTCTATTTTTGGAGATGTAACCGCAAACTTAGTTGGGAGAACAATTGGTCGCAGAAAGATTAGAAAAACAAATAAAACTTATGAAGGACTAATTGGAGGTATCATTGCTGCCTTTCTCTCAGGAGTAATTGTGTTATTTATACTAAGAAATTATTATAGATTCAGCGTTCCAGGATTGTTTCTGATTCCTTTTATTGGAATGATGATCATTGGTATAATAGATTATTTGGACTTAGAGATTGACGATAATTTAACATTTAATTTTTGTATATCAACAATATTATTTTTTACTTCAATTTCAATATTATAAAATAGTTAACATAAATTTTTTCAATCAAGATAGTTTTTTTTATGAAAATGTTAGAAGAAAAATTAAAAATCGATAAAATATCTAAAGGAACTGTTATTGATCATATAGATGCCGGATATGCTATAACAATTCTCAATCTTACTGGTATCGATGAATCTAAAAATTTAATGACAATTGGAGTTAATGTTTTATCAAAAAAATATCAAACGAAAGATATAATTAAAATTGAGAATGTTTTTCTTAACGAAACTCAAATGCAACAAATATCTATATTGTCTCCTAACGCTACAATTTCCTTAATTGAAAATTATAAATTGATTGAAAAGAAAAAGGTAGAACTTCCTCAGATAATTAAAAAATTAATTTTATGTGTTAATCAGACATGTATTACTAATTCAGAAAAAGAGCCTATCGATACTGAATTTCTAGTTTTAGAAGAAAAACCCTTGAAAATTCAATGTATTTATTGTGAACGTATATACAAATTAGAAGAAATCGTTTTTACTTCAAAAGAAAAGAAAGAAATGAAAGTAAAACAAAGAATTCAATTATAAAGAAGATTTAAATGTTTCTATAAAAAAAGCTCAAGAACCGACGAAAAGCCTGGAATAAAATTAAGTAATGTATGAAGAAAAACACCAACGATCATAAATAAGAAAAAGAACATACCAATACCCGGCAATATAATATTCTTCCAATGCCACTCTTCTTTGTCGTATTCGTATTTTAGAATATTAAAACTTACGACAAATGGAAATAAAAACCACCATAATAACATCCACATTAACATGAACCAACCAATTAATCCAAATAACAAGCGTCCTATAAATGCACTTAGCGCTCCAGTAAGTGCCCGAATCCAGTACAGCTTTGTTTCCTTCTCCATACGAAGGTCAAATGATTTTAATGGCTTTTTTTCAACTTGAATTGATTGTTTTTTTTGTTCTTTCTTCTTCTCTTTTAAAAGCCTTTGTCTTCTTTTTTTAATATCTACCTTCTTGCGCCTTCCCATAATTATTATTATAAATATTATTTATTATAAAAATCATTATATATTATTGATAAACTAGAAATTAAACCTAATATGATTAAAACATCAACAGAATTTACTAATTTTGACGTATTTGCTATTGTAAAAGAATTAGATTTAATATTGATTAACGGTACGATTCTAAATATATATGAAGTAGAAGATATATTGATATTAAAAATCAATACTAATTTTGGAAAGAAAAACTTAATTATCAAAAAGGATTCACGGATTAATTTAACCGAATATGATTATCCTATCCCAAAATATCCAAGTCAATATATAATTTCTCTAAGAAAGTTATTAAAAAACCGGAGAATATTAAAAATTTCTCAACACCAATTTGATAGAATTATAATAATTGAATTAAGTGATAATTCAGGCCAACCTTGGAAATTTGTTATAGAATTATTTAACAAGGGTAATTTCTTATTGTTGGATGAAAGAAATATTATAAAAGTTGCTAAAAAGTATAGAAAGTTTAGAGATAGAGAGATCCTCCCTAAAAAAGAATATAGTTTTCCTAGATCTCAAGGAAAAGATTTTTTAACTTTAAATAAAGAAGAATTTAAAGCTTTATTTAAAAACTCTGAGGTGGAGATTGTTAGAGATCTTTCCAGAAATATTCATATTTCCGGGTTATATAGTGAAGAAATATGCCATAGAACCAAAATTGATAAAATTAGTCTTGGAAAAAATCTTACTGATAAAGAATACGAAAAATTATATGATTCCTTTAAAAAGTTAAGAAATCAATTATTATTTGGTGAAGTAAATGCATATATTGTATTTGATAACAATAAAAATCAAATTTCAGTACTTCCCTTTGAAATTGAAATTCTTAAAAAAAATCCTAAAAAACTTTTTACCTCATTTAACGAAGCAGTTGACAAGTATTTTTCAAAAATTGATTCTGAAACCCTAAAAAGTCCTAAAGATCAAAAGATTGAAGAACAAATAAAATCTCAAGAAAAGATATTAAAAAATCAACAAGAATACCTTGAAGAGCTCAAAAATAAGAAGGTAAAATACTACAAAATTGGAGAATTAATATATGCCCGCTTAAATTCCTTAGAAAAATTAAAAACTGTAATTTTGGATGCAAAAAAAAAAGGGTATTCATGGGAAGTAATTAACAACAAACTAGAAACAGCAAAATTGGAAAATTTAAATGGAACAGATTTCTTTGAGAAGGTAATTCCCTCAACTAATCAAGTTTTAATAAATATTAATGATAATAGCATTTATCTAGATTTAAAAAAAAGCATCGGGGAAAATGCCAATAATATATATTCTAAGGGAAAAAAAGCAGATAAAAAATTAAAAGGAACTATTACCGCCATTGAAAAAACTAAAGAAAAAATTAATAAATTAAAGCTAGATAGAGAGTTAATAGAAGCTGAAGTTGATTTCTTGATTAAAAAACCAAAGAAAAAATGGTATGAGAAGTTTAGATGGTTTATTTCATCTGATGGATAT
Source organism: Promethearchaeia archaeon (assembly GCA_029856145.1). Taxonomy (GTDB): domain Archaea; phylum Asgardarchaeota; class Lokiarchaeia; order Sigyniarchaeales; family SOKP01; genus Loki-b32. The sequence continues at coordinate 96,345 of JAHQWK010000020.1, read as the reverse complement.
CTAATTATAGGGGGAAGAGATGCATCCTCTAATGAGATTATTTTTAAAAAGTATCTTGATCAAAATGATTTAATTTTTCATACAAATTTCCCTGGATCTTCATTAGTAGTAATTAAAAATCCAGATAATAAGAAGATTCCATTAAACACTATTGATGAGACTGGCAAATTTGTTGCAACATATTCACGGGCATGGAAAGAGAACTGGGGGATAGTTGATGTATTTTACATTCATACAGATCAAATTTCAAAAAGCCCTCCCTCAGGTGAGTTTTTACAAAAAGGCTCTTTTATAATTTCTGGTAAAAAGAATTTTATTAAAAATGTTAAAACTGAATTGACAATTGGATTAAAAATTATTGAATTGGAAGCAGATTCTCAAGATAATCGGAAAATTTTTTATCCTAAACTCATTTCCGGTCCAAAACCCGCAATAAAAAAGCAAACTAAAAATCTTATAACTATTATTCCATCAAAATCTGGTGGTTTCACAAAAGGAAAGTTAGCTAAAGAGATTTTATCTACTTTTTATAAAAATAGTGATAAGGAATCAAGAATTTGGATTAAGTTATTATCCATAGACGAAATTCTTCTTTATTTACCTAGTGGTATTTCAATAATCAAGTCAAAAAGTTAAGTTGAGTAAAGCCAATGTTTAATTTTTGTAATATTTCTATGGTTATCAAATAAAATCCCATCAATACCTAAATCAATTAAAGATTTAATCTGAAATATTGGATCGTTGTATAATAAAAAGTTCCATGCTAAAGATTTTATTTTATATTTATAACAAATTTCAATAAATTCTTTAGTTATTAAATTCGATCTTAAACTTATTAAATCAGGTTTAATCTTGAATTTCTTAAGTCTTCCAAATTTCAAAAATTTACTGATATTGAAACCTAAACCTTTTGTAATATTATAGCATATTCGACTATTATGGTAATCCGACTTTATTTCGCCTAATTCGTGTAAATTTCTCCCACTAAAAATACAATCTTCCAATAAATTATGATTATTAACAATCTTTAGAATATCTTCTTTTATATTATCATCTTTCAACTCAATCATAAACATTGTTTTTCCTTTTAATATTTTCAAAACCTCTGATAAGAGAGGGATAGTATCATTATGGTTTTTAGTTCTGAATTCTTTTATCTCATCATAGTAAAGATTTTTTAATAAACCTGAACTATTTGTCGTTCTATTTAATGTAGGATCATGTAGAATTATCAATTTCCCATCTTTAGTCTCTCGAACATCAAATTCTACACAATTAGCACCAAATTCGATCGCTTTTTCAAATGCGGTGATTGTATTTTCATCAAAAATAGTTCTGGTTCCTCTGTGTCCTATATATAAAAATTCTGAGTTCATAGCAGAACTTTTAAAAATTGTATTTTTACTCTTGAATAAGAAATAAGTAGATTAAAATAATAAATATACCAATAAGAGTAAGAATAAAAACTGATGGATTTAACAGAGTCTGACCAATAGAGAAAAATATAAGTAAAAGTAGTTCTTTCCAATTTAATCGTTTACCAATTAATTCTTTATAATTCGCATAGCTGGTAATAATAAATAGAAAAAACAATAAAACAGCAATTACTTTTATGCTTATATCAATAAAGGTCCATAATAAATCTATATTCATAAAAACTGTTATTATTTCAGCATTAAAAAGAAGTGATACAATAAAAGAAATACATCCTAATATAGCTGATATGATTATTGATCTAAAAGCAAAATTTTCATCAGATCGATATTTTTCCTTTGTTTTTTGTTTCTTTTCTGGTTGTTTAGGAATTTTTGACATATTATCTTCTATATTTTTCTATATTTTCTTTTAGTTTAAAAATTCTATAAATGTAAAAACCTAGAACAATTCCAAGAACGCTAAATACTATTATACTTAACACAGAAAAAACAACATTGATAATTGATGGTATTGGACCAGCTAATGCTTTAATATTGATGAGAACTATTGAACTTTTTTTAATACCACCAGGGTAGGCTGGTGTTTCTCCATAAGTAATATTGAAAGCATAACCATTACCATAATCTAATGCTGCATCATCTTCATTTGCATCATGGCCTTTAATGGGTAAAGCAAATTCATAAGTAGATGTAAGTTCTTCAAGTTTAGCAGCTCCATCTCCATTTTTTTCTGTATCGATTAAAAAAACGCTCCCACTAACATTATAATCAAAATAGTTATATTCATTTGCAGAGATATTAGTGAACTGAATTATTTTAGCATCAATAAATTCTTCTTTATCCTCAGAAGAACTATTTGATATAATGAGCCCAATAAATTCATTTATTTTGTGATGTCCGAGTAATAAATCAAACTGGATAGAAATATAAAGATTTGTATCATCATGCATAACCCATAAATCAATAGGAATACCCTCTAATGAAATTTCATCATTAAAGGCAGCTTTATTCCATTCTTTTGCTGAGAGATCCATATAACCATCAATTACAGGGGATTCTCCATACTTTGAATTGATTTCTTCAGTAGCACAATAGCCATTTGCTAAAAGAAATAGGGAAACTATAGTTATATTTATAATTATAATACAGGTTAATACTCTAAAATTCTCTCTCTTCAAGATCAAAAAGCCATTTATTTTTAAATACTTCTATTTTCTGTAATGCTAAATATAAAAATTGATAATTAAAATTGAATTTAATATTTTTCGTATAAATTTTATGTTTTACTAAAAATTCGACATCAACTTTAGTATTAAAAATTAATTGAAATATCTTCCATTCAGTGAAGAAAACTAGGAAGCATGACAACACAATTAAATTTATTTAAATAAACTATAATATAATTCATCAGACGTTTAATCTCTCGTTTAGCGTCTAGTGAATTATTACTATTATATTCAGCGAATGGTTTAGGGCCTATAGCAACAAGGATACCAGATAAATCTTTTTCTCTTTTAATGAAAAACCAAAAAGGGTTTTTTTTTTCATTATCTTTTACTATTATAAGCATCCAAGGATTTTGTGTCCAATCATCATCATCAGGTCCAACTACCTTTTCAATTGTTTTTTGAGTATGATATTTTTTAGTCATTTTAATTGTTTTAACTAGAGCATTAAAATAACTTCTTTTAATCTTCAAGTACCCTCCAAAATATCCTTTAGCATCAAATAATTCAAGCTCTTTATCTTCTCCGTCTGATAATTTCAAAAAGACTCTCCAAATATTCATCATAGTTTTATATATGTTTTTTCAGTCCAATTTCTTCTATTTTTATTTGTTTAAATATATTTTTAATCTTATTTAAAGAAGCATCTAAACCCATAGCTTTTGTTTCATCTAAATTTAAATTCAAATAACACTCATAATAAAGTTGTTTTTCAATAAGTAAAAATCCGGATGTATGAATAACCTGATAATTTTGAAAGATATTGGAAATTCTATCAAAAACCTCATTAGAAAAGTTTAATGTTGAGAATGTCACCTTTATGATTTTCTCTTTTTTTAGTGGATAAATTGAGACTTTTATAGAGTTCTCAATAATTGATTGAACTATTAAAAGAAATGGATTATTCTCTAGATTTTTTATGTTTAATAATGAAAGTTTTAATGTAGTTCTGGAGATATCATCAATATGCTGAATATGGGCTTTTGTTAAATTGTATACCTTCATTTTCAATTAAAAAATAATTTTTTAATCTAAATCTATTTTTCTTTATTAATTCTTTTTTTTAGTGATAGAATAGTTCCTGAAGTTTTAAATGGTGATAGAATGACTTTTATTCCATTAATTTCTTTTACAAGGCTTAAAGCAGAAATTATTGTTTCTTTAGTCTGGTGAGAACATCTTATAATTCCATATTCTTCATCCAAATTAAGTTCTATTAACCATAATCCAATTTTATTTGCTTCTTTCAATCCAAAATATCTCCAGATCGATTGCCAAATTGATTTTAAAAGTGAATTTTGAGTGATATCTATTTTATTTTCTTTAATTATTTTAAAGGAAATATATCTCTGCCTTTCTTTTCGACCTATTATTAATCCCCACCTTTAATTAATCTAACTTCTGGTTCAAGTTTATTACTATGATGTTTTTCAGTTCTCTCCAACAATAAAATTGGATTTACTATAAAGATTTTCTTTGCTCTATCTAAAGAAATTCCTAAAAGAGAATTGCAAATGCTTATTAAGGCTCTAGGGTGTCTAAGATCATACAAATCATCAAAATTTCCGCTAATGATACAATTTGCTTTATATTTTAAAGCTAACTGGATAAATCTATATAGATTTCTAAAATTTTTTGATTGGTTTGCCTTGTTTGTTATCATGATTGAAGCTAACGAAAATTCCAAAAATGAATTATTTTGTTTAGTGAGTGAGATTACTCCGGGAGTAAGTGTTTTAATTATCTGCAGATTAGAAAAAGAGATAATATCAACCCTTGAATCTCTTGCTGCTTGTAATTGAACTTCTTTATTTAAGGACTCAATTGAAAGGATGTCAGAACAATTGTTATATTGTTTAATTCTTTTTTTGAAATCCTCAAGATTATTTAATCTTAAATTAATTCGAAAAAATACGTTTAGTGTTGTATTGCTTTTTATTTTCTTTTTTATTTCTAATGGTATTACTTTTAATTTATTTATAGGCTCCAAAATAACATTTTTAATCCCTAGCTTTTCACAAAATTCTAATTTTTTAAGCATTTCTGTAAAATTATCGAAATCTGCTGGTAGTCTTGATTCAAAATATGACAAAAACAATATAACCTCAAAAAACTGCTAAACTCTCTATAATTATCTTAAGAATTATAAAAATAAAAAAATTTTATTATAAATAAATATTTAAAATGTTAGCTTTTGAATTTATGTGAGGATTTCTAGTGGCCAAAAAAAGAAAGCTTTCAGAAATCAGAAAGAAGGTTGAAAATGGGTCCGCTGTGGTATTAACCGTTCAAGAATTAATAGATCAAATAAGTGAAGGTAAGAAAGTTAAATTTGAAGATGTTGATATCGTTACAACAGCAACAAAAGGGCTTATGAGCGGAATTATGGGGATTTTCTCTTTTCGACTCTCACCACCGAAAACTTTGAGAAAATTTACTGAAGTTGATATTAATGGAATACCTGCTTTTCCTGGACCTTGTCCAAATGAATATTTAGGTATAGTGGATCTAATTATCTATGGAACTACTCAAAGTCGTACGAAAGACAATTATTGTGGTGGTTCTTTATTTAGAGAAATTGCTGAAGGAAAACCTATAGAAATCTTAGCTAAGAGTGCTGAAGGTGAAACCATCGAAAAAGTAATGGATTTAGAAGATATGCAATTTGCCAAATTAGCAGGAACTAGACAAGCTATAAAGAATTACAATGCTATGATAAATTGCGAAACTTATAATGTTAACACAATTTTCTCTTGTCTTCCTTTTTCACCTAATAAAACAGAAATTACTTTTTCTGGATGTGGAGCACTTAATCCCTTTCAAAATGATCCTGAATTTGAATCGTTTGGTGTTGGTTCTCCTGTTCTTGTAAACGGAAATATAGGACATCTCATGGGTCCTGGAACTCGTAATTATATAGAAAAACCTAATATGATGACTATCGCTCCATTTAAAGGAATGAAACCAGAATACATGGGTGCATTCAAAACTTCTTATGGATTGGAGCCTATTTGTAGCTTAGCCCTCCCTATTCCTATATTAAATGAGAATATCTTCAATAATATAATAAAATCTGATAAATTAGTTAAATTAACAATTTTAAGTCTCGTAGGACGTGAAAAAGTAGGAGAAATCACTTATGGCGATGTTTGGAAAAATAATTTTTTTATGAGGTTTAATCCAGATGCCTGTAAAAATTGTGAAGAGTGCAAAGCTATTGATAAATGTCCTACTAATGCGTTTATTATAAAAGAGGGTATGATCTCTGCTATAGATCGTTCCCGCTGTTTTAATTGTGGCAATTGTACTCATTTATGTCCAGAAGCTTTTGAATTAGATTTAAAAACAATTGAATTCGAAGGCAAAGATATCCCAATTGTTTTAAGACAATCAGATAGATATGGAGCAATAAAATTAGCTGAACAATTGAAATCAATGATCTTAAAAGGGGAATTTCCCTTAAAAAAACCAATTTCTAAATTACAGTTTGCAAAAGAAGTAAAATAAAAATTAATTTAGCAATTATGTTAAAACTAAAATTATCAAAATTTGATCAAATTGGAATCTTAGTTAAAGATATTGAAAAAGCAGCATCATTGTATAATGTTTTACTGGATCTTAATGGAAAAATCAAGGTTATTGAACAAACTAGCACTGTAACTTATAAAGGAAAAGAAGTGGAATTTAAAATGAAAAAAATAATGCTAAATTTTAGTGGTAAACAGTTTGAAATTATTGAATTATTAGAATCTACTGGTGATCATTTATATTCTGAATTTCTTAAAGAAGGAAATATAGGCTTACATCATTTAGGCGTATATACCAAAAATACTGAGACAAAAATTAATCATTTTAAGAATGTATATAATATAGATGTGATTCAATCAGGAAAAGTTGGAAGAGTTGAATTTTTCTATTTAGACACAAAAGATATTTTAGGTTATTATCTCGAATTGATTGCCCTCTAATTTGTACATATTTGTTGAATCTCTTTTTATCATAAACTTTATTTTTTATTTGTAATAGGTCTAAATATGTCAAATCAAATGTTAAATGGTGGCGATTTACTAGTTAAATGCCTAATAAAAGAAGGCATTACTAAAATTTTTGGTCTTGTTGGTGGAGAATTACTAAAGATTTATGATGCTATTGGGCGCTGGGGTCGTGAAGAAGGTATTGACACTGTAATGGTACGGCACGAACAAGCTGGAGCACATATGGCAGACGCATGGGCAAGAGCAACTGGAGAAATAGGGGTTTGTTTTGGGACAGCAGGTCCTGGAGTCACTCATCTGATCCCCGCTGTTGCTGCAGCAAATGCAGATTCGATACCAATGTTGGTAATTGGTTCTCAAATCGCTAGAATGTTTGATAATATCGGAATATTGCAAGGTGATTTAGACCAAATGAGTTTAATGAAACCTATTACAAAATTACAAGTTTCAGTAGAAGATCCATATGAAATACCACATGCCGTTCAAAGATGTATAAAAACTGCGTTGACTGGAAGAAGGGGGCCTGTATTTCTCGAATTAAGGGAAACAGCATTAGTTAGAGAAGCTACGGAGGAGGATTTTAAAAAAGTTTTAGATCCAGAACATTATCGTCCATTATATAGACCTGCTGGAAATATAGACTGTATAATTAAGGCAGTAGAGCTTTTAAAGACTGTTAATAAACCTTTAATTGTAGCTGGTGGCGGTGTCATAGCTTCAGAAGCTTTTAATGAGGTAAATAAGCTATCAGAAACCTACAATATTCCTGTTGGAACAACTTTAAGCGGGATAGGAGCAGTTACAACAGATAAAACATTTGTAGGAGGAAAATTGACTGCAATGGCATATAGAAGAGCTGCTATTGAAGCAAATGTAGTCCTCTCTCTTGGGTGTAAATGGGACCATACAATTATTTATGGAGCTTCCCCTCTTTGGAATCAAGATCAAAAAATTATCCAAGTTGATATAGACCCGACAGAAATTGGTAAAAATAGACCAGTGAACGTTGCAATTGTTGGAGATGCCAAAGCTGTCATTAATCAACTATTAGAAGAAATGGAAAAGAATCTTCCTAAAGAAAAAGTTACTGAATGGTCTCAATGGAATGAATATTTGCAAGATGTAAGGAAAAGTGATAAACAACAGATAGAAAAAATGTTAAAATCTAATAAATTACCCATGAAACCTCACAGACTTATATATGAAGTTCTAGATTTCATACCAGATGATACACAACTAGTCATCGATGGGGGAGATATTTTTGTTTTTTCATTGGATTTAATAAGTCTTAAACCGCGCCCCCCAAGAAGTTTTTTTCGCTCTGTTTCAATGGGTCATTTAGGTATTGGGATTCCATATGCTATTGGCGCACAAATGGCTAAACCAGATAAATTAGTCGTATGTATTACTGGAGATGGTAGCTTTATGTTTAATGTACAAGAATTGGAAACAGCAGTAAGGTTAAATCTTCCTATAATTATTATAATCGGTAATAATTGCGCGTGGGGTATGATAAAATCAAATCAAAAACTTAATTTGGATAAAAGATACTATGATGTAGATTTTCCACCAATAGATTATGCAGAAATTGCTCGAGGTTTTGGATGCCATGGAGAGAAGATAAGTAACCCCGAAGAAATAAAAACAGCATTGCAACGTGCCATTGATTCAAAAAAACCAGCAGTCATTGATGTAGATATTGCTTTTGAAACACCCCCCGCAATGAAATTACTTGGTCTTTATAAAAAAAATAAGGGTTTATTTGGAAAATAGGTAATTCTTTTTATAATTTAATTAATTTAAGAGAAAAATATGATGAATAAAAACTTTTTAGAAGGAAAAGTAGCCCTTGTTACAGGGGCAGGAAGTGGATTTGGTCGTGAAATGGCAATTGCTTATGCAAGTAAAGGTGCTAGTTTAGTATTAAATGATATAAATCTTGAAAGTATCGAAAAAACTCGCGAAATCATTTTGAATAAATATAATGTGGATATTTTATTAGCTCAAGCAGATATATCTGATGTCAATCAAGTTAAAGAAATGAGAAAAGAAGTTTTTGAAAAGTTTGATAATGTGTTTATATTGGTGAATAATGCAGGTGTCAGAGTAGGTACATTTTCACTTGTTGCAAAAGAAGAAGATTATGATAAAGTCATGGATGTAAATGTTAAAGGTGCTTGGAATGTAACAAAATCATTCTATAGAAAAATGAGTAAACAAGATTTCAAACCTATAGCAGGAAAAATTATTAATATTGCCTCATGTGCAGGTACAGAATGCGGAGCTAATCCATATATAGGAATATATAGTGTAAGTAAAGCAGCGCTTATTAGTTTTACGAAGCTTTGGGCTCTGGAACTCGGGGCCACTAATATTACAGTGAATGGAATTTGTCCAGGTTTATTTTTAACACCTATGTACAAGGGTAATCCTGAATTTATTCGAGAATTTATGAAAAAAAGAAATGTTAAACTTCCATTAGACAGAATTGGGGAACCAAGACAAGTTGCTGATGTCGCTTTATTTTTAGCTTCACCTGCTTCAGATTATATAACAGGCCAGAACATGATTTTAGATGGCGGGATGACTATTTCAGTAAACACATTGTAGAGAATAAGTAAAAATTAAATTTCTATTTTAATTTCATAAAATCATATAATCTTACTACTTTCCACGACCTTTATTAGCTCTAATGCTTGGTCGAGTTTTTTCTGAACCCCAACCTTTCTTATTTAATCCCCGAGCTCTTTTTCCCGCAGATGTAAGACCACGAGTTACTCTTTTTGTATGTTGTGGTTGAACTATCCAGTTAATTTTGGGATCCGACTTGATGACAGGGTGATTAGGATCAACTAAAATTGTTTCATAATACCAATGTTTCCCATCAGAATAGACTTTATAACTGTTAAGAACCTGCATGTTTGGATACTTTCTTTGAACACGTTCCTCAGCGATCCATTGAAGATTTTTTCCAGTTGTATACTTAGAAACACCCATTGCTCTTGGTTTTCTACCTCGCTTTGGACGAGTTTTATGCATTCCTCCCTTTCTTATTCTAGCTCTAACTATTATATATCCTTGTTTTGCTTTATAACCTAAAGTTCTTGCGCGATGAATATTAGTTGGTTTTTCAACTCTTTGAATTGATCTACCCTTTCGATATTCAATTCCACGATACCAATGAGGTGTTTTATAACCTTTTTCATGTTTCTCAAAAGTCTCTTTTACATAGCTATATCCAGACTTCAATTTCTCACTACAATCTTTTATTTTATTATATCTTCAAAAATTTACTGAAATTAATTAATTTTATTATTTTCTATTATGAGCAAAAATTTTTGGATGTTCTATAATTATATAAATTAATAATTGTATAACCAATATTCGTTTAAAGACTCAACTATAAATAGAAATCATTATTATTATGAAAAAAAAAAATAAAAATAGAAAAGATCTCAAAAAAGTTGAAATTGAAGAATCAAACGGATTAAAAATATCTTATGATAAAGATGAACTTAATAAGCAATTCCCTCATTTGATTGAAGAAATTTCAACAAGAAAAAAATCAATAAAAATGAATTCAATTGATATGGATGTAGAGCAAGAAAATGAGGAAAAACCTCAGGAATCTAATAATTTATATCCTAATGAATTATTTAATCCTGGAGTGATTGACTTTTTAAGAAGGTGTACAAAAAATGAAGAAGCAATTAATATTTTAGATTACTTAATGGAAAGAAATGAAATTACACAACAAGATTATATTAGATATGAAAACATCATTTCGCAAGAAGGAGGGTTAAAGCAAATAATTGATGAATGTGGTGGTTTAAAACGACCCGGATATTATATGAGAAAGTACTATAAAAAGGAGATTAATAATCAAGAATTAAATAGTAAAGAAGATTAGTATCAATTGACAGATGATGAACTTATGACAAAGCTAGCTACTTGCTCGGTAGCGATGACATTGTCGCCCCAAACTGATGTCAAACTTTATAAATTATTCTACTTCTAATCTTTTTCGAAAATGAATTCCTTTCTCTGTTAAAAAATATTCATCGTTATTTTGTTTTATAAGACCTAAGTCACGTAAAACTGGTATTCTCCCGTTTATACAAGAAATTGGTAAGCCAGAAAATAATTTTATTGTTTCATAATTTTTAGCTCCATTATTAATTGCTACCAGTATTTCAATTCCCATATAACCTAAAAGATTTTTTAAATCCTCATGAGTTTCTTCTTTTTTAGGCATTATTATTCGTTCTTAAAAAGACTATTTTCTGGGAGTTACTTTTTTTTAGAATTTTTACTTTTTTTATTTTTTGAAGTTTTTTTACTTTTATTTCTATTTGCTTTATACTTATCTGCTACCACGGGTTCAGATTCTTTTGGTAATAATTTTCTCATCCATTCTGGAAATGCAGTTGTTATTTGCAAATTGGTCTTTAAAACAATATAAGTTTCACTATTATAATTTAATTCTTCAATTACATCAAATTTCTTTAAGAATTCAATATTTTCCATTAATGAATCCAAAGATTTTTTCGATACTAATTTTGGTAATTTATCTTTTGATATTAATCCATTTCTTAATTCTGAAAGAACACTATACTTTTTTGGATCTGCCATAATTTGATATAATGTGAAAGCATCTTCCTTTATGTCTTCCCTAGTTTTCTTTTCATATTCACTAAAATATTCTTGAACTTTAGGGAGAAGCAATTCAATCAATTCTGGTTTATCATCAATATATTCAATGATGCTATCTGGTGGTATTCTTTCAGCATTTACTTCTTTTACTAAAAGTACATATTTCTCTACTAAGCCTATTTGATTAATAAAAATAAATTGTCGTTCATCTAATATTTCAATAATTTCATTAAAATTTTTTTCAGGAAAATTTTCAATGAACCATTCTCTAAGCCCTTCTAATAAGATAGGACCTTCGGACAACTTCTCTAAGGTCATAAATATATGTTTATCATTTAATAAGATTGCGATTTCCTCTTCTTCAGTTTTTTCCCGTGTATCTTCTATAATAAACCAATATAGATTCTCTACCCACGCTTTTATTAAGGATTCGTTTTTTCTTATGCTTTCCTGATCTTCTTCATCAAAATTATTTACATCATTTATATAAAATGCAGTATAAATCTCTTCATTTGATTGTAATTGTTCTGAAAACTCTGTACATAAAATTGAGATTTTTTCTTCATCTTCAGTAGAGATTTGCTGATCAAGAATTGTTGAAACCATCAACATTTCTTTATTTCCTCTAGCCCAATCTGAATGAATCTCGAAGTAATAATTCAATGATTTTAAATTTTCAAAAGAATGTGTAAAAAAACCTTCGCTAAATTGCTGATCCATAATGTTTGCAATTTTAAGTGATAATTCTCTTTCTAACATATCTTTTGGATAAGAATAAAAGACTAATGGACCAATTTTACGATGAAAATATGACAAAGCAACGATGGTTTTCAATTAATGAATCTCCATTAAGATTTAATTATTAAATTGCAAGAACAGCTTTTTTTTCTGTATAACCTAGAATAAATTAATATTGAAGATTATATATTATTAAAGATAAATAAATTTATCTTAACTTAATATCTAATATCCTAGAATAATTAATATTAGCAATCAACATAAATATTTTCAATGAATTTTAGATAAAATCAGAATCTAACAATGAGTCCTATAAAATTAATTGGGTTTGACTTGGATGATTGTCTTTTTGATTCAACCGTGTTATCTGAAAGAGCAAGAATTAAAGGTCTCGATGCAATGATTAATTTGGGGCTAAATATAGATAAAAAGAAAGCAGTTCGGATATTAAAGGAAATTGTGAAAGAATATGGTTCAAATTCGTCAAAACATTATAATTACTTCATTAGAAGATTGAATCAAATGGAGGATAACATAGAATATATCTCTTATAACGATGGTTTTAAATTTATAGCAGCAGCAGTAATGGCATACCACGCAGAAAAGGTTAATTCAATAACGCTTTATGATGATGTAGAAGAAAGTTTAAATAAATTAAAAGAATTATCAATAAAAACAGCCATTATAACTGATGGAATCCCTATAAAGCAATATGAAAAGATTTTAAGACTTAATGTTGATAAATTAATTGATTTAGTAGTTATTTCAGATGAAATTGGTATTAAAAAACCTAATCCAGAACTATTCAATTACTGTTTAAAAAAATTTGGAGTTATTGGTCAAGAAACAATATATGTAGGAGACCGTATTGATAAAGATATAATTCCAGCTAATTTAAACAATATTTATAGCGTTTATCTTCATCGTGGAGGTAAATATGACACTTATAATGCAGATTTTAATGATCAAGGAGATATAAAGCCTAATTATGAGATCTCTAATTTAAATGAATTATTTGATATAATAGAAGAGATTAGCAATAAAGAAAACACTCAGTAATTTTAAAAATGAGAGTAGCCTGTATTCAACCTGAATTATTTGAAAAAAGAACAAAATGTTATAATGAAATAGAAAATATTCTAAAAGAATTATTGGAAACGCACAAAAATTGCGATATAATTTGCCTCCCGGAAAGATGGGTTCCTTTTCTTAGAGATCCAACTCAGAATTTCCAACAACAAAGAGGTAATGATTATTCTTTTATAAAAAATTTAGCTAAAGAATACAATGTAAAATTTATATCAGGAGCAATTTGGGAGAAAAGAACTAGTTCAAAAAAACCTGCAATAACATCCTATTTTTTTGATGAAAATGGTGAGGAAATTGGAAGGCAGGATAAAATTCACTTATACGCTTATGAACGTGAACACTTTGAACCAGGTAAAGAATTACAGGTGTTTAAAATTAATAGCTCCTATTGTTTCACAATTCTTATTTGTTTTGATATGGCTTTTTTTGAAACTCCTCGATTGGCTGTCGAAAATGGTGCTGATCTTTTATTTTCTCCAACTCAAATAAGGGAGGATGGAATGGAAAATTGGCATGTTTATTTACAAGCGCGTGCTCTTGAAAATCGAATCCCTATTGTTGCTTGTAATACTTTTGGTCATTATCTAAAAAGAAAATTTCTTGGTAATAGTAAAATTATTTCTTTTTATAAAGGAAATATATCTCCATCTAAATTAAAAATTATAGAAGGACCAAAGGGTTCAAGTGGTTTTATTTTTGATGAGCTAGATTTAAATTTTCCAAGAAAACTAAGAGAAATTCGACTTAAAGAAAAAATTGATAAAATAAAAATAAAAATTAAAATAGTTAAAGCATAAATAAATTCAATATTATCCTATAAAAGATATGAGCGAATCAAAAGAGTATAAAAAAATACTTTTCTGTGGTTTAGAAAGTGGTGGAAAGACATCAATTTTATTAATATTAGATAAGAAATTTAGTTTACTAACTACAGTTAAACCAACTATAAAGGCAAAAAGAACTCTTCATACAAACTCATTATTAGGTACTACAATAGTCCGTTGGGATTTAGGTGGTCAAAAGAGTTATAGAAAAATATATATAGGTGAAAAAAGTAAGTATTTTACGGAAATGCAATCAATTTTTTATGTTATAGATATCCAAGCACCTAAAAAATTTGAAGAAGCCTTAGTTTTTCTTAAAGATATAATAAATATTACCTCAGAATCACACCCTGATAATTTTCAACTCTTGATCTTACTACATAAATGTGATCCGGATATTAAAAATAATAAAAATATTGTTAATAACATCAAATCTTTAGATCATGAAATTTCATCTATTATTAAAGATGTTAAATTTTCTATCTTAAAAACTTCAATATATGATGAACCAAGTTTATTGAAGGCTTTCTCTGATGGTGCTTTTTATGCTACTCACAAATCTGAAATGTTTCAAACCTTACTGAAAGATTATATGGGCAAGACTTATAATAGCTCTACGCTGCTATTGGATCAGAATTGTTTTATAATTGCTAGCAGAAGCACAAATCAAGCTTATCAGGAAATTTGCGAGTCTATAGCTCCGAGGCTAACTCAAGCATTAGAAAAACTAGAAGAATGGGATATAAATACAATTGATATTGTAACAAATGTAGAATTTCCAGAGAAACATTCAGAATTTCAAAAAGAAGGAATTATTTTTCTAAGAAAATTAGATATAGGAGATGCAAGACTATATTTGGTCGCGCTTTGTTTAAATAAGAAAGTAAAAATTAAATCCTATGAATATTTACCATTGTTAGCAGAAAATTTAAAAAATTTATTAGAAAGTTTTGATTAGTTAAAAAATTTAATCTGAAATTCTCTTCTAGAACTCTGATTTTCAATTTAGAGTAATTTTTTATGCCAAATTTCAGAAAAGTTCTTGAAAGAGTGAGAAATATCAATTCTCCATCAGAAATTCAAGAATTAACTTTTTAATTTTACTTTTAATCACCCCTCTGGGGGTGGGGTTTAAATACATATGTCTAAAATCATTTTAAACAAAGGCTAAAAAATTGATAATAAAATCCAATGTAAATAAAAATTATATAGGCCCCAAAGCTCTCTTTGACCCAAATTATATCCCACCACGCTTATTATACAGAAAAAAAGAAGAAAATTCTTTACTTTCGATTTTAAATGATTCGATTTCTGACGAGTTTTGCCTTAACGTTCTTTATCACGGAATGAATGGGATTGGGAAAAAAGTAATAGTAAATAAAGTAATAAACGATCTTTTAATGCAAAACAAAGATTGTTTTAAAATTAATAAAGTTTGTGTAGATTGCAAAGAAAAAGAAATTGAAGAATTAATTTTTTCACTATTAAATGAATTAACAAGCTTTTCTAATTTTAACTTCGATTATCGAACCATCTTAAATTCAAACATTGCCCACTTATGGAATACTTTTAAATTTATTTGTAATAAAACTGATTCTCATTTGTTCTTTATTTTTAATAATATTGAATATTTAGAGCCTGAAATATTTCATAAATTCTTACAATTTAGTAAAGAAACAAATATTACTTTAATTTCTACAGTAAATAAATTTTTAAAACCAGGTACAATGGATTTACTTTCTGAATTTGATTTTAAACATAAATTAGACTTTTTCTCATATCATGAGCTTTATTCTATTCTTAAACAAAGAGTTCTATTAAGTTTTTCACATGAAATTGATAAAGACTTAATTAGATATATAACAGATTTAATTTGTGAAGAATATGTCCCTGTTCCCGGAAAAGGAATTGAAATTCTTCGAGATATATATCCAACAATAAAAAATAATAAAGGGGCTTGTAATTTTGAGTTATTAGAAATTTGCCAGAATGAATTTGATACATTTCAAATCTCTGATGAATTTAGCATAATAAATTATCTTTCGGAAGAGGATATATTAACTGTTGTATTCTTAGATAATCTTTCGAATTTTTTTGTAAGCAAAATGAATTATTACATTTCCTTTAATGAATTAATGGAATGCTATGAACTTTCTTGTGAATCTTTAGAATGTATAAAAAATAATAATGAGTTTTATAGTCTAATTGAAGAGATGTTAAATATGGGGATTATTAAACCCTCAAAAAGAACTAATTATAAAAACAATGCTTATAAAGGTTTTAACAATATAAATTGTGATTTTTTCTTTACAATAATAAACCCCAAACAAATAAAGGTTATAATTGATACGATTTTTAATCAGTAATAAAAATATTTAATGTAAAATCTGATAATTTTTAGTTTGAGTAGAAAAAATTAACTGGGTATCATTTTTAAAACTGGAAAACGAAAATTAGTTTTTTTTTATATCGTATATTATAATATTTATAGGTGTAATCACACTATTTTTTTAATAATGAAGAGTAGAAATGGAGATAAATTTTGACTTATATTAAAAAAATTTCAATGAGTGGTTTTAAAAGTTTTGGAGATAGAACTGTTACAATTCGACTTTCTAGTGGATTTACGTGCATCGTTGGAC
Organism: Promethearchaeia archaeon; assembly: GCA_029856145.1. Lineage (GTDB taxonomy): Archaea > Asgardarchaeota > Lokiarchaeia > Sigyniarchaeales > SOKP01 > Loki-b32. The sequence goes on along the minus strand of JAHQWK010000020.1, from coordinate 79,742 downwards.
CAAATGGGGCAGGTAAGTCTAATATTATAGATGCTCTTTGTTTCGCGTTAGGTAGGTTAAGTAAGAAAACTATGAGAGCAAAAAGTCTTGAAGATCTCATCTTCGCGGGTTCAAGAGGAAAAAATCCCTCTCAAAGAGCTTCTGTCACACTATATTTCGATAATTCTGAAAATGCTTTTCCAGGAGGCACCATTGATTTTGAAATTACTCGAACTATCAAGAGAGGTGGTGGTGGTGGCTATAAAATGAATGGAAAAAAAACTACTCGCCAACAAATTCTTAATGCGTTAGCAGCGGCTAATATCGATCCAGATGGAAGTAATCAATTTGTCCTTCAAGGAAAAATTGTGGAATTAACTCATATGAATGCAGAAGATCGTAGAAGATTTATTGAAGAATTAATCGGACTTCAAAAATATGATGAAATGAAAGATGCTACGTTAAAAGAATTGGAAAAAGCAGAAAGAGATTTAGGACAATTTGAAGCGATCTTTAAAGAAGTTTCTTCTCAGTTGAAAAAAGTGGAAAAGGAGAAAAACGATGCTTTAGCTTGGAAGGAATTAGATGATCAAATAAATTTTTTAAATTCTCAGTTGATTGCTTTAAAAATTTCAAAGTTACGGCAAGAGGAAGATGATTTAGAAAGAAAAATCGAAAATTCTTTAAAAATCATTGAAGAATTACAAGAAAAAATCAATAGACAAGAAGATATCTTAAAACAAGAATCACTTGTTATGGATAATATTCAAAAAACAATTACCGAGAAAGAAAAAGAGAGAGAGCAAATTACTGAAAATATTACCCAAGTAAAGACACAAATTTCATCAAGTCAAACTACACTAAATTTAGCTCAAAAATCAATCGAAAAATTAGTTAATGAAATTGGAACTTTAGAAAGTAAACAAATGAAGCTTGAAGAGGGACAAACTTTTGATTCATTAATAGAAAGTGTTTCAAATGAAATTTTAGATTATGAGAATCATATAGAAGAGGCCAAAAAAGAAATTGAAAAAAGACAGCAAAACCAAGCTGATTTGGATCTTCAAATAAAAAATACTGATGATGAAAAATCTCTTTTTAAAGCAGAAATCTCCAAAATACAACAAAATATTTCATCTAATAACGCTCAAATTAAGATGCTCAGAGGAACTATAAAAAAGAATGAGGAAAAGAAGCAAAAATTAGAAACTGAGCTAGAAAAATTGAAAAAAGATACCGAAAGTATTGATGAAGCCATTGAAGCAACAAAAAAGACAGAATCAGAAATTAGAAAACGAATTAATGACTTAAATGCCAAAATATCTAAAGAAAATCAAAGTCAAAAAGATTTAGAAAACAATATAAATAGTATTCAAGCAGTAAAAAATCAATTAAATTCAAAATTGACAGATTTTCAAGCTTCTTTATCATCATTAAATACTGAAATTAAAATGAATCAAGCGAATATCCAACAATTAAATGAAAAGAAAATTTCTATCGAGAAGAAAATTACTGATTTAAGTGAAGGTAGAGATGCTGAAAAAGCTGTAAAAGAATTATTGAAAGAAAATGAGGATATTAACAAAGATTTAAACGATCTAAAAGTGAAATTAAAGCAAGAAAACTCAATCTATAGGAAAAATGAACAAGACTTAGAATTAATGAAAATGAAGAATTATTCATTTGAATCTGAAATCAATGATAACAATGCAAAGATTGATAATATCAATACAGAATTAAAAATCCTTACAAAAGAATTAACAAAATTAGATCGAGAAAAGAATAAATTAGAACTACAAATTGATTCCTTAAGTAAAACTCTTTCAAAAGTCACAAGTGAATCAGAAAAATCTGAATCCAGAAAAGAAAATATTCAAAGACGGTTACAAGATCTTTCACAAGAACGAGAAAATCTCCTTAAGAAAATTGAAGTTTCTGAAGAAGAATATGATAAAAATACAAAAGATATTACCGGAATTCTTCAAATTTTAAACATGCTTACCCAGAATATTAACATTTCAGTAGAATCTATTAAAAGTAATATACAACAATCAAATGCAGAAGCAATTGAAACCTCTGCAGAAGATTTCAAAAAATTTATTCTAGATATAATTGATATTATGAAATCAGTTGAGGACATTGGTGCCGATACAGAAAAACCTACTGAAATGACAAATATGTTTAGTTCTATTATGCAAACTTTAAAGTTATTTACAGATAATGCTGATGATACAATTAGTCAATTAATCGAAAAAGTAAAAGAATCCGCTGATGTTGAAGTCCAATCTTCGACGATTAGATTTGATAATTTTGTTCAAGACCTAATGGAAATTCTTGAAAATGTATATCTCTCTTTAAGAAAATTAACTATGTCTAAAAGCCAAGAATTATATAAACAATTGGAAGAGATCTCAGCAAGCATTAAATCTCAAACAGATGATTTTAATAAAAATGAGCAACAATTAACTGAGGCTAGAATCCAAGTAAAGCATTTTTCTGAAAACCTTTCATCTTATAATAAAAGACTTGAAGAAATTGGTAAAAGAAAATCTGAATTAAATGAAAGAATTAAAAAAGCAGAAGAAGAAATAAATGAAAGAAAGGAAATTATCGATAATAGACAATTAGAAGTCAATAACTTGGATTCTGAGATAATTAAATTGAAAGAACTTAAGGATACCTATTGGGATAATATATCTAAAATTCAAGATGATATTGATAAAAAGCAAAAGGAATTAGAAAATTTAAGAGAAAAGTTACAAGAATTACACGGAATTACGAATTTATTTGATAATATCGTAGAGATTGATGGTAATGTAGAAAAATTGAATTTTCTTATTGAAGAAAAGAAAAACATAATAGTCAAAACAGAAGAAAACATAAAAAATATTCAAGTTGAACAAAATTCACTACAAAAGAATATTGATGAGCTTCTTATTCGAAAAGAAAATTTCTGGGAAATAACCGAGAATTTGCGAAAACAGATAGATGCTGAAAACAAAATCCTTGAAGATACAATGGACCGTCTAAGAGCACTTCAAAATGTGATGAGGATTATCACCACTATTGAAGATATTAAAAAAGAGAACGTAGATGCTAATAATAGAATTAAGACTTGTCAAGATGATATGCAAGGATTAAATTCCCAAGTTGAAGAAATTCAAAAAAATGTAGATCAAAAGCAACAGGTTATAAATACTTTAAGAGATGAAAAATCTCAAGAGTTAGAATCTCAAAAAGCAGCTCAGAAAAAATTAAATAAATTAAATAAAGATTTACAAAGATCTCAAGGGAAATTAAATGAATTAAATAAAAATAAAGAGAGAGAACAAAAGATAATAGGATTGGGTCAAGATATAAAGGATACTGAAGAACAAGTTGAATCAATAACAAAAGACTTAGAAATATTGAAAGAAGATTTAGCTAATGAAAATGCGAAGAAAGATGAAAAACAAAAAGAGATTGACAAGTATATACAAGAAAAAGATGAATCATGGAAAAAGCAAAAGCAATATCAGAAAGTTATAACAGATTTAAAATCAGATCTTTCTATGGAAAATTCTAAAATAAATAATTATGAGTCCAAAAAGATAATGTGTACTGACCAAATAGAAACCTTATTTCAGCGTTCTAAAGAATACGGTTCATTGCCGCCAGTAACTGATGATCTTATTGAAGCAGAACTACAGTCGGATATCGTGGAATTAACAAAAAAGAAAAAAACTCTTGAACCCGTGAATTTGAAGGCAATTCAACAATATGACACAGTCAAAGAAAGATTTGATGAAATAGATATGAGGCGACAGACAATTCAAAGAGAAAGAAAGTCAATTCTTGATGCGATTGATAAAATTGAGTTAGAAAAAACTCGCACTTTCATGAAAGCTTATCATGAAATTAATCGGGAATTTTCAAGGATTTTTCAGAAATTATCTCCAGGGGGTTCTGCAAAAATGATCTTAGATAGGCCAGATAAACCTTTTGAAGGGGGTATTTCTATCGAAGCAAGACCAAGAGGTAAGAAAATTAGTTCACTAGAAATTTTAAGTGGTGGGGAAAAAACGCTTGTAGCATTATCTTTCATTTTTGCAGTTCAAGAATTTTATCCTGCTCCATTTTACGTAATGGATGAGATTGATGCTGCGCTCGATGGTCCAAACGTTCACCGTGTTTCAATGGTCATAAAAGAATTCGCTTCGCAGGCTCAATTTATGGTTATATCTCACAGAGAAGAAAATATTGTGAATTCAGATAGAATATACGGCGTATCAATGCAACAAAGTGGAATAACAGATATTTTTAGTGTTGATTTAGAAGAGGAAGCCAAGAGACTTCTTGAACTGGAAGATGTCGAACCAACGATTACAGAATAATTAAATTATATAAAATGGTGATATTGTATATCAGAAAATGAACAAAATTCTACTAAAAAATATAATTTTAATGATTGGACTGTTAAACAACTCAAGGAATTTGCCTCGAAAAATAATATAAAAATACCTTCTAAATCTAAGAAAAAAGAAATAATTGATTTACTTCAAGAGGTCGTATCCCATCCTGAATTTACAGATAGATCTCAAGAAATTGAAGAAGTAGAAGAAGAACTAGTTGCTGGATTTGATGATGAGGAAGATCTTGCTTTATTGAGGAAAGAAAAGCTTGAATTAAAATTCTGGCAAAAACCACCATTTTCGAGTCTATTAGATTCGGAAATAGCAAAAGAATCAGAAATTGCGTTTTATGATTTAGCAAAATTAGTTGATGAATTTTTCGATAAAATGCTCCACGAAGACTTGATAAATTATAAAATTTCGGGAATTGCGCTTAAAACTTCTGCAGTTTTACATCATTATAAAATTTCAAGTATAATTAGAGAAGAGGAACAAATTCAAAAAAGAGAAGAGTTGGAGAGATTCAGGCAAGCACATGGTAGGACCATTCCAAAAGCATTACCTCAACCAATTCAACCTAAAATGCAAATAGCCACAAAAGATGAATTATTTGATGCTATGAGATCTGCTATTATAGAAGTTATGCAGAATAAAGAAAAACTAAGAAGAAGACGAATGAGAAAAGAAGAAATAAAACAACAAAGGATTCAAATGAAATCTAAAGCACAACTCCCTAAAGAACTTCTTAAACATATAAGCGGAAGAGAACAAACAGTAGAAGAACTGCATGAATCATGGTACAATCGAATTAAGGCTACGATTAATCTAAATAATAAAGAACCTACATTTTACGAATTGGCAGATATTATTAAAAATGAAGAGAAAAGTGGTATTGGGCGGATATTTTCTTTTGTCCGTATGTTTCTAGCATTAATGTTCCTATCAACTGGGAATAAATTAACTCTGTCTCAAGTTGAAGATTTTCAAGATTTTAGTGTCAATGTTAAATAAAAACTAAATTTATTGGATTAATTATAAAATATGGTGATAATTTGGAAGAAAATCACGAAAATGCTCTTGATGATAAACAAGAAGAAGATTTAGAAAAAATAGAAGAAATTAATTTAAGTGGAGAATCTAGTTTAAAATCAGAAACTCCATTAATAGAAGAATTTGAGGAAGCCGAAGATATAGAAGATGATTTACAAACCAATTTGATTGAAGACACTTCGGAAACCACAATTCTTGATGAAGAATTATTAAAAAACCAAGTAAGGATTTTCCATCGAAATTTAATTGAAGCTTCTTTGTACGCTGCTGGAAGACCCCTAACCATAGAAGAAATATCGACAAAATTGGAACTTCCTAAGAAAGAAGTGGAAGCATTAGTAAATGAAGTAGCTTTTGATTATTTAGAACGCTCTACTGCTCTTGTCATTGCACAAATTGGAGATAGATATCAAATGCAAATTAAACCAGAATATACTGAAAAAGTTTCTAAATTTGCTAAAGGAGGAGCAATAGCAGAAAGATATTTGAGAACTTTAACAGTTATTGCTTTGAAGCAGCCAGTTTTGAAATCAATGGTTATTAAATTGAGAGGTACTGGCGCATATGAACATGTAAAATATCTCATAGATAATGGGTTTATAAATGCTGTAAAAAAGGGAAGATCCCACGAACTAACCACCACTGATAAATATGCAGATATGTTTGGGTTACCAAAAAATAAAACTGATTTGAAACGTGCTATGGTTACACAATTAGGAATTGAAGAAGTATCGAGTAGTGAAACCCCAGATGATAATGAACTCTCTACTGAAACTGAATCTCTACACGGAAATGAAGAAGGAGAAGGATAAATAATTGTTGAAAAATCTCTATTACTTAAAAAAATAGACTGTGATATTCAAATCCTCAATAATTTGTTTTAAATCTGATTTTTCTTTAATATTATTTTCCTGAGATTTCTCAATTATTTCTAAATTATCTATTCTAAGAGTTTGTTTAATATCTTTTTTTAATTTATCAATCTTTTTCAGTTGATTTGTATCTGAAATCAAAATGACTTTTCTTATACTTTGGTTTAAAGGTATTTGAAGCTTTGATTTTTGCATCCTTAGAACTTTAATTATTTCAATAATTAATTTTCCATTATTAGCTGAATCTTCTGAAATCGTTTCATAGTGCAATGGCCATTTCGCTATATGAACAGATTTTAGATGTTTAAATTGTTTATAGAGAATTGAGTAAATTTCTTCTGAAATAAATGGCATTATAACAGATGATATGGTTAATAATTTGTAAAAAAGGTTTAATGCATTCTTTAAGGAAATCTCTCGCGTTTCTTGATTTTTAGAATAAAATTTATGCTTTATTGCTTCAACATAATTATCGCAAATCTCATTCCAGAAAAAAGTACGTAAAATCATCATAGCTCCATGCCAATTATATTCCTCAAAATATTTTGTAATTTTATCTAAATTTTTGTTAAATTCTGAAAAGAAATAACTGTCTATAGCTGATAGTTCATTAGGATTAACATTAATGTTATCAATCTTAATCTTATTCATATTTAAAAATAAAAATCTGTAAGCATTCCAAATTTTAGTTAAAAATCTTGAAGCACCAATTAATTGTTCAAACTTTCTCCTGTATTTCTTATTAAATTTATCTTCTGGAAGTTTTTGTTTTTCTTTCAGAATAAAATTATCTGAAACAGGTTGTTTAGTTTGTTGATTTATCCAAGTAAATTCAAACGGATAATCGTCACCTAAAGAACCCATGGCTGTCCAATATCTTATGGCATCAGAACCAAATTCAGGCATCACTTCCTCTGGTGCAATATAGTTCCCGAGACTCTTTGACATATGTCTTCCATCTGGGCCAGCAACCATTCCATTAATCATTGCTTCATAAAAAGGAGCTTTTCCAGTTAATATTTTACATCGAAATAAGGTGTAAAACAACCAAGTACGGATGATTTCATAACCCTGTGATCGATGAACTTTAGCATCCATATAAGCTCTTTTAAAAAATTCATTATCTTCTGTCCATTTTGATATTTCTAGGGGAGTAAGACTAGAATCAATCCAACAATCACAGACATCGTTTTCACCTATGATATTTTTACTTTTACATTTTAAACACTGGTTAATAGGTGGTGAAATTTTCACAGGATTTAATGGTAAATCCTCTCTTTTAGGTGGGATAATTTCACCGCAATCCTTGCAATACCAAAATGGAATAGGGGTACCAAAAAAGCGCTGACGTGAAATAACCCAGTTCCAATCTAATCCTTCTGCCCAATCTATTAATCTTTGTTTTTGTTTTTCAGGATACCATTTCATAATTTCTCCAGATTCAATAATTTCCTGTGTAAAATCCTTCACATTTATAAACCACTGATAGACTGGTAAATATTCTATTGGCTTTCTACAAGATGACCGTTCTGAATGAATTATTAAATTATGCTCATAGTCTTCAATTTTTTCAATTAATCCTTTTTTATCAAGATCTTTAACTATTTGCTCTCGTGCTTCCATAATGGTTAAACCTTGATATACAGAATTTTCATTCATATGACCATCTTCAGTAAAGATTTGGATCTCATCCAAGTCATATTCAATTTTCCATTTAATGTCCATTTCATCTCCATATGTACAGACATAAACAACTCCAGTACCAAAATTCATATCAATTGAAGGATCCATATAAACGCGAACGGTTCTATTCGTGAATGGAATTTCTATTTTAGCAGCAGAAATGTCGTAATAACGTTCATCATTTGGATGAATCACTACGGCAACACAAGCTTCCATGTATTCAGGACGTGTTGTAGCAATAGTAATAAACTCATTTTCTCTCTCTACAATTGGTAATTTTATGTACCATAATTTTCCTAACTCTTCTTGATAACCTACTTCTGCTTTTGCAACAGATGTTTCACAATTTACACAGAAATGAGTTGGAAATTTATCTCTATAAAGCATACCTTTTTCATAGAATTCTAAGAGTGAAAGTTGAACTTTTCGTTTGTAGTCATCATTCATCGTTCTATAAGTATATTCCCAATCAGTCGAATACCCTAAATCATTCAATTGCTTTGTCATATTTTCAATGTTATTCTCTACCCATTCTCTACATTTCTCTAAGAAGTTTTCTCGATCATCTTTAGAAATTCCATAATTCTTTGTGACTGCTAACTCAACAGGCAATCCATGACAATCCCATCCTTGAGGAAAATATACATTTTGTTCTCTCATTCGACGGTACCTTGCTACAAAATCAATCCAAGCGTAATTTAGATATTGTCCTATATGTAAAACTCCACTTACAAAGGGAGGTGGTGTATCAATAGTAAAAATTTCATCTGTTCGGTCTTTATTAAATGCATATATCTTATTTTCATCCCAATATTTTATCCACTTTTCTTGAACCGCTTTAAAATTGTACCTTTTTGGATAAATTGTTCCTTGTGCCATATAAAATCCTCTTTAGATGTGTATAAATAGAATGGACCTGACGGGAATTGAACCCGTGACCTCTTGAATGCGAATCTTGAAATTAAGCGTCTTGCTTAATGAAATCAAGCGATCTTCCACTGATCTACAGGCCCAACTATATTTTTTATATATTTATATTGTTAAAATTAGAATAACTAAAATTTTTATTGTTTTTCTTAGATTTTTAAAAAAATAAGATTAATATTCAGTTCGAGCAATAATTTCATCTTGGGCACTTTTCGACAACTCTGTAAAATAGACTGAATATCCTGCAACTCTGACAACTAACCCTCTATAATTATTAGGATTTATTTGAGCATCACATAGAGTTTTTTTTCCTACAATGTTAAATTGTACTTGATAACCGCCTTCAGGTTCAAAAAAAGTTCTAATAAGGGGTACTAAAATTTCTAATTTCAATGTTTTTGGGTGAAAAGATAATATTAGTGAATTACCATTTGTCATTAACTTATTATTGAGTTTTTTAATAGAATTAAGAATTGCTGTGGGACCGTTTTTATCCATACCACTTGTAGGACCAAGACCATTTGAAAGAGGATCTGTTTTTTGTCTGCCATCAGCAGAAGCTCCTGTAAAAATGCCAAATGCCAAATGGAATGTAGTAGAATAAAATCCAGGATTAAACTTCCCTCCTCGATAATTTGAATGTTTTGAAATTTCTTCACAATAAAATTTTGAAATATCTACAGCTATCTGATCAACGTAATCATCATCATTTCCAAATTTTGGTACTTTATTTATAAAAATCTCCCGCCATTCTGTTCCTTTTCTTTCTTGATATACACCTCTGAAATCCTTAGCAAGCATTTGAACTAAATCTTTAAAAGTTAAGAGTTTTTCTTCAAAAACAACTTTTTTAATTACAGCAAGACTATCCGCAACCGTTGCTAAACCTATAAGTTGTGGTCCTGTGAAATCATAAATTGCTCCACCTTTGGTTATATCAAGACCACGCCCAATACAATCATCTATAGTTGCAGATAAAAATGGTTGAGGAGTAAGTTCAGCAATTGCTTTATCGAGTAAATACATTGTTTTCACCATATAATCAATGAAAAATTTGACTTGATTCTTAAAAGCATCCAATAGATCTTCATAAGAAGTAATCTCTTTACCAATTTTAAGTCCATATTCTTTCCTAGTTAGCATATCAACTCCATTATTTAATGTTAATTCTAAGCATTTCACTACGTTAAATTGATTTGCATTTGTCGAACCATATGATTTATGGGGATGTTGAGGCTCAACACATCCTATTGGCGCATATTCTCGAGCATCTTCATGAGTAAATCCTCGATTAATAAGTCCAGGGATCATTACATTATCATTGAATAGAGCAATACTAGTACCAGCTTTTATGGATTCTCCAACTTTTATAAGAAAATCATCTGAAGTATCTTTATGTATCCTAACACAAAAAGTTGGTTGAACAGTTTTAATATGAGTATATGCATCTAAAATAACTAAAGATAAATCATTTAAGGCGTCTTTCCCTTCACGATCTAATCCACCAATTACCATATTTTCAGCAATAGGAGGCCCTTCCACAGCTACTACTCCTTTTGAAATAGCATAATTCCATAATGTAGATAATTTGATGAAAAAACACTCAATAAGAAACTGCACTTTTTCTTTTGTTATATTTCTCTTTTTAATATCTTCTAAATAATATGGATATAAATACTGATCTAATCGACCTACTGAAATGGCAAAACCACCATCTTCTAGACCACTTATTAGATGAGTAAAATAAATTAATTGTAGCGCCTCTTCAAAGCTTTTTGGACGATTACCAGAAATATTTTCACAAATTTCGGAGATATTATTAAGCTCTTTCCGATGTTCAGGATTTTGTTCATTCTCCGCCATTTTTCTCGCTAAATTTGAAAATCTCTGTATGAATTTTTTAACAGCATATAGTAAAATGAGTACTGATTCTAAGAAAGTCTTTTTATCTTTGTCAGTGGAGATTTTCTCTAAACTCTCACTTGTTTTTTTAATTAAACCATTGATTCCATTTTTTAATACATTTTCATGTCCAGGAAAAAAATGACCAATTCCACTAGAAAGTTCCACATCTACAGTAAAAACTAGTTTTTCCATTATATCTCTTAAATCTGAGTCTAAATAAGATTGGAATCGCTCTTGCACAGTAATTTCTTCTTCTTTCCAATAAGGAATTATTTCTTCTTTTATAACTCGTCTTTCTTCATTTGTTAAGAAAAGTTTTTGCACGGGACGAGTATCATAATTGTCAATATCTTGTTCTATTGTATCTATCCGAGCTTCAGGATACATAGGTGTGCCTACATATTTCGTACATCTATTACCGACTATATATTCATCTTTCCATATTTTAATTGTCATGTTTGTTAAATAATAATCCATAGCTTTCGCAAACCTAATAATTGGGTTCTCTCCTTTAGTATTTTTGTAGAATTCTGTAATTAATCTAGCTCTTTCTACACAAATTTCCTGAGGTGTTTTAATTAACTTATTTTTCATTCTTAGTGTACGTTCTTTATAATTTAAAAGATGAATCTGTTCTAATTGCATTTATATCCCTAATTATAGTCAACTATTTAGTTTTACTAAATTTAAAATTGCTTTATTTAATAAACGTTTTTATTATATTTTTTCATAGAAATTCTGGAATTTAGTAGATTTAAATAAATTTCATCAAATGATTTTTAGTTTTAGGAGAAAATAATAGATCCTCTTTTTTTTTGTCTCTAAATCTTTTAATTGCTATATCCAAATATTCTTCATTCGAGTCGATTCCAATAAATTTTCGATTTAAAATACTACATACAATTCCTGTAGTACCGGCTCCTGCAAAAGGATCTAATACCCAATCACCTTCATTCGAGGAGGATGATATTATTCTGTTTAACAACTCCAATGGTTTTTGGGTTGGATGTTTACCATATTCTTTCTCATCTTTAGGCATTAAAGGAATTGACCAAACACTTCTCATTTGCTTATCCTTATTCTTCAATTTATCTTTGGGGTTATTCCAAGTCTTCAATTTCTCATAATTAAATGTATGATGTGAGTTTTTAGATTTGCGAGCCCATAATACTATTTCATGGCTATGTGTAAAATATTTACATGATAAGTTAGGTGGAGCATTTGGTTTATACATTACGATATCATTAATAATATCATAACCATTTTTTTCTAATAGATAACCTACTTTATAGATAATATGAAAAGTTCCAGAAACCCATAAACTACCATTTTTTTTTAAAATTCTTTTACAAGCTTTTAACCAAGAATCAATAAATTTAATATCCTCATCGAAACCTTTTGATCTATCCCATTCCCCTTTATTAACCGAAACCATCTTGCCTGATTTGCACGTAATTCCATTATTTGATAAGAAATAAGGTGGATCAGCAAATATTAAATCAAATTTTCTCTCTTCAAATTGATTAAGAATATCTAAAGCGTCTCCATGATACAAAATGAAATTTTTCTCATCAAAATAAGGCTTTATCATATTAAGGTAATTTTATCTTAGAAATTATGTAAAATTCAATCAAGCGGGTTAAGAAAATATAATATCTTTTAATTATTAACTTTAAAGTTTTATATTAACAAACACTTAATATTCATGTAAGAAAATCGTTAATTTATGTAAAAATGCCACAGAGATTTAAACATGATAAATAAACAAAGATTTGAAGAATTATTTAACCAACATCTAATTAAGGATATTACTGAAGAACAAATTGATATAGTTCTTTCAGGTCAATATGGTAAAGCTCTAGAATTATTAAGAGATGCAGAATCTACAGGATTATTTCCTGCTTTAGTAGGGCCTCCCGGTGTTGGAAAAACTATATTGTGTCGATATTTTGCTAGTTTAAGAGCGAAGGAGAACAAAAACAAGAGTTTTCAATGGTTAACAATGGATGAGAGCATTAAACCTTCTCATTTTGTTGGTTCATTTGATCCCGCTATAACTTTAAAGAAAGGATTTGTACTTGAAGCTTTTAATCCTGGACCATTATTAAATGCTATGTTAGAAGGGGGTACTTTCTTAGCTAATGAAATTAATAGGGCTACAGAATATTCTCAAAATACTTTATTAGAACCTCTAGAAGAAGCATCTATAGGAATCGCTCATCTAGGGCGAATAAAGGCTGATAATGATTTTTTCTTTATATGTGCAATGAACCCTGAAGAACTATCAGGAACTCATCGCTTATCTGAAGCTTTAAAAGATAGAATAAAAGTTTGGATCAAATTAACTTATCCTGATAAGTCAACAGAATTAGATATTATAAGAATTAATTTGCCTGAACATTTTATTATTGAAGAATCTGAATTAGAATTAATTTATTCAATTATTAAAGAAACTAGACAAAATAAAATCGATATTGAAATTCCTGCTTCTATAAGAGCAGGAATTGCTATTGCTAAATTATTAGCAAGAAAAAGAATTATAGAGAAAGAAAAAAAAGTCAAAGAAAAAGAATCTGAGTATATTTATCTTTCTGAAATTGCTCGGCACGTTCTACTTGGAAGTTTAAAACCTAAACCTGGAGTAAAAGTCGAAAATATAATAGAGAATATCATTCATAAAACCCTAGGAGGATAAATTATTGGGAGTATTTCCTGAAAACCCATGTGAATTTGCTGTGGAGTTCATAAGAAGGATGAGAAATCATCCGGATATAACCCAAATGCCATCTCCAAGACAAGTATTATCAATACCAAAATTAATTGTATCACGATACTATCGTAAGGGATCAATTACTCCAAATGATTTCATTGAAATTAGTACTGTTACCTCCTTTCCAGATAACCAAAATTTAGCAAAAGATATTTCTTTTGAGATTCTCTTCCCAAATTATAAGAAAAATTTAATGGAATCATTTTTCATTGAGAATGAAGTTGATAATTTTGAAAACGAATTAACAAATTCGGAAATCAAATCAGAATTAGACCAATTCCAAGATCTAATAGATGAGATTGAATTATCAAAATCATTTGATACAGATATGATTCAGCAATTGGAACAATTCATAGAAGAATTAAATCAAAAGAGGCATGAAGAACCTTATAAATCAGCACTTAATTTCTTTAATGACGATTCTGAATTATATAAAGAAGAAGTAACGTCATTCGAGAAATTACTTGAAGAAGCAAAAAACAGAATGCTTCAAAAGATTAATTCTTTAGATCCCAAGGATCTTAAAGCAGGTACTAACTTAGGGTTAAATGATTTAATTCAAGAACAATCTTTAAGAGAATGGGAAAAAATTACAAGCAAAGCTCTTAATAATCAAAATATTGAAGATGATTTAAATAAATTATTAAAATTAGGAAGTTTAGAAGATTTTCTTCAATCTATGAAATTTTTAAAAGATACTAACGCTATTCCTAAAGATCAATTAGAGAATCTGAAAAAGGAACTTCAAAATAAGATTCATAATTTAGATCAATTATTTCAATCAGCAAAACAGTTAGGAGAAACTCCCAATTTTAATCCAGATAAAGTTTTAAATAATAGTATGAAACAATCTTCATTTGAACATAACTTCAATTTGGCAAATTCGCTTGACCAATTTTTTGGCACTAATCTAAGAACCTCACTATTAGATAAATTTGATCAACAAATTGAAAACTCCCAAATGAGTCTTTCACTTGAAACTTTAACGAAAACTGCTTTTGCAAACAAATCATGGAATTCATTATTCAATCAAGCACTTAAGAATGCCATTAACGAAGCTATGAACCAAAGTAAAAAATTTGAAGCTTTTAAAACTCTAACTCATCAATTACAACAGTTGGCTAATAGCTCTCCGAATATGCATTGTAGCCAAAAAATGGCACAGAACATTCCAAATCTTACTTCTTTAACTTTAGAATCTTGTGAAACTCCTTACCAACTAAAAAATGCAACCGAATTTTTAAGAAAAATAGGATTAAACCTAGAGTCAAAACTTATAGAGAAGATTGGAAAGAAACTTCAAATGCCTGAAGATGAAATTTTCGAATTAATTGAACCTACCTATCAGTTGCTAAAAAAATTAATAGAAAAAAATAAAGCAGATTTTCAAAGATTAAGTAATTTAATGAATCAAATTCAAGATCAATTAAATTATGAAAGGATAAGAGAATTAACAGCCAGTGCATTAGCTTCTGATAATAGAGATGCATTAGGGGCTCTAGGGAATTTTAATTTAAGTGATGCTCTAAAAAGTGCTCAACAAATCGGAGGTCAAGAGGGCGAAAATAAAATGATTTCGTGCTTATCAGCTGGTAGTGGAGAAAATCTACTTAAACAATGGTTTATTCATCGAAATAATTTACAGGAAACCACTAAACAGAAAGTAAAAGAATTGGCAAAAAAAATGTTAATTGATCTAGGTATTTATTATTCAAGAGCACATTTAGGCAGTTCTACAACAGGGCCAATTCCAATTAATATAGTAAGACCATATTCCATAGGAGACGATTTTGAAAATATTGATCTTGAGGAGACTATAAATAACATCTTAGAAAAAGGTAAAAAATTAGATCACATAAAATACGACGACTTTTTTGTTTTTGAAACTGCTAAAGGACTAAAAACAGCTTGCTTTGAGCTTGATATTTCAGGCAGTATGACGGGAGATAAA
Source organism: Promethearchaeia archaeon (assembly GCA_029856145.1). Taxonomy (GTDB): domain Archaea; phylum Asgardarchaeota; class Lokiarchaeia; order Sigyniarchaeales; family SOKP01; genus Loki-b32. The sequence goes on along the minus strand of JAHQWK010000020.1, from coordinate 64,214 downwards.
CTTGCGTATATGAGTATTTGTATAACAATGCTATGCTATGGAATGCGCAAAGATGAACTGGGTATCACTTTTTTTGAGTCAAACACTCATGTTTTGAAAAGATTAGATGAAAAAATTGATTTAGAGAAATTGGCAGATGAGCTTCTTTCTGTTACTACTCGAGGGGGAACACGAATACAAAGTGCAGTTGAGTGGGCAAATAAACAATTTAAGGAATATTCAAATTCACGTGAAAAACTAAATGTATTATTTACTGATGCTGAAATTTTTGATCTAAAAGAAGCCATAACAGAATTTAGAATAATGCGTTCTTTAGGAGTTGATTTCATATTAGTATGTCCTGAAGCTTCTTTCAATTTAAAAGAAGCTAAAAAAATGGTAAAAGTTGCAGGAGGGCAATTACTTACTATAAAAGATTGGAATGAATTTCCCAAATTAATTTCGGAAATAATAAAATCAAGATTTTAAAAAAATGGTTGATAATTCAATATCAAGTCTTGTAATTGATAAATTTGGTTTAAATTTATATCAAAAATCACTTAAATTTCTTTCCAATAAAATCAATTTAATTGATATTGAAGAAGATCCAATACTAATTAGAAGTCTTATATTAGATAATGAGCGTGAATTTCATCTTATTATAGATGAAAAGAATAATGAAATTTTTCATGATTGTCCATCATTTCTTATTCATTCTGAAAAAAACAAAAAAATCTGTGTTCATTTAATAAAATTATTATCAATAATTAAGAATAATCTTGCTCAAAAGATTTTAGAGAATTTTAAGAGTTATCTTTTAACCTCTGAAGATTTAGGCTCACAGAAAAAAAGTAAAAACTTTCTACTATTAGCTAATAGTTGCTTCAAAAGTAATAATTGTGTAGAAGCTCTAAATTATATGAATAAAGCGATTAATAATCAATTTGAAACAGAAAATATAATTAAAACTTACCTGAATACAGCCATTAACAATAATTTATTTATAGAATTTTTTAAGTTTCTAGAAAATGGGTACGAGAATGATTTACAAAATTATTTTCTGACATTTAATGCCTATATAGAAAAAGGATTCAAGAAATTTCTAAATATTATACCAGAATATTCTTTTTTCAATCTTCTTAAAATTATTGAATCTATTAATAGAATACTGAATTTTAAAAACATTTCGTTTATAGCATCCCATTTTGATAAATTAAAAACTTTGGTAAATAGTTCAAGTTTTAATGATCATTATTTTTCTCTCTATCTAGTAAAGAAGAATTTTGACGAATTAGTTAAGCTTAATCCTTTATTTAAGGATTTAATATCTGAGGTTTCGTTAAATTCTCTAAAAACCAAACTATTAAACTATTTTTATTCTGAAATCGATAATTTCTGTGTAATTGATAAACTAAAGTTAATGAAAAAGCAATTTCGAATCATAAACATTCCAAAGGAAGAGTATTACGATGAATATAAGAAGTACAAAATAGAAATTAAGGAATTGGAAAGAAAAGTTTACCTCAAAAAATTTTCTTTTTTAAAGTTATTAATAGAAAAACATAACATTATAAGAGCTAAGGGAGAGTTTAGGAAAAAAAGAAACACATATATAGTGAAACATGATGAAAAAAATTTAAATAATCCTGTATATCATTATATAGTCTCCCGTATTGGCTTTTTTGGATTAAATGATCAAACAATTAAATCTTCTGAAATAGGGATCAATTATTTTATAATGAAAGAATTATTTTTAGATGATCTTAGTAGTTTTCAAGACGTATATTATTATAGGCAACAATTCTGGGGAGAAATTAATGATTATGAAATAAGATCAATTGATGGTTTATCATTACAAAGTGAAAATATAGAATATAGTTATGATAAAGTTCATAAAGATTCAGAAGATGTAATGGTTATTGAATGGGATCTAGCAAATAGGCCAATTCAAGGCAGTCTCGTTAATGCTTACGGGGCTCAAATAATTATTCCTGATTACAATAATCCATTGTTTCATGATTTAAAACCATTTGATCTTTGTTATTGTAAAAAAACACCCATTAAAATTGAAAGTAATATCATTAAAACAATTAACGTAATTATAAAATGTTCATTTAAAGATGCTATTAAAAGTATTTCTAAAGGCATGGAATTTATTGAAGGATATTATCCATTATCACTTATAAGGGCAGTATTGAATAAAGAGATTAATCCTTTTCAAGCAAATGAAATTGTGGTTAAAAAACCAAATAGATTATTTGTACCTAATTATAACGCCTTTATTAAAGCATTTAATAAATTTTTATTAGATTATATTTTTAATGAAAGAGATCAGATCTTTAAAGAATTGAAAAATGATATTTATCTTAATACAAACCAAATTTTAACTTTATTAAATTTAAATAGCGAATTAGCTGGATTAGATCTACCCTATGCTGAAATATTAAAAAGATCTCTTTATCCAAATATTAATCTAAAAGAATTTAAGTCAAGATTTTTAAATGAAATCCATTCTATTATTAAAGACTTATTAAATACACGTAAGCTTGGAAGTACGATAATATTTGATTTGAAAAAAATGCAACATACACCCTTTTTTAAATATTCTAACAAAATTCTTGAAATTCGAAAAGACGAGTTTGAATCTTCTGAAATTTTTAGATTGTATGATAAAGGTAGAGTTTTTTATGATATATCTGAAATTTGTAAGACATATTATGGTAGAAAATTCTTTAAAATTCTTCAATTTAAGGAAAAATTAAATCTTCAACCTGATAATTTTAAGAAATTTCGCGATTTTAGTTCCAAATTAAATCTGAAACTAAATATTATTGACACTAAAAATTAAATACTGCTTTAATTTTCAAATTGTAATTTTCCATAAACAGCGTCATGACCGGGTATAAACCAGAATTTTCCATTCCTAATTTTATGAATTGCTTCAATTAAATTTTCAGGTATATTATCAAAATTACTTTTACCTTCCCATATAGCATATTCACCATCATTATTTTCAATTAATTTTTGGTATATCGATAAGTTTCTTCTATCATATTCAGATCCTCCTAATACAACTGAAATTAGGTGCAATATTGGGACAATATATTGAAAATTTAGTTTGAAAGGATTTATTTGATCGCTTAAATCTTGGACTCGAGCTAATACCCCTTTTGTTAATTTTTTTTTACAATAAGGACAAATGTCAATATTAAGTTTTGGGCTACAATAATAATCTTTATTATCAAAATGTCGTTCTGGTCTGTGACCATCATAGTAATATTTCCCCTGTGATGGTTTAAACTCGTAAGTCTTAATAATTTTGTTTCTTTTAATTGAATCTACAAGATTATGGTAATTTAATTTATTAAGCTTAATCGTTGTAGCTTCTCTTCCTAATCTATGAAAATTTGTAGAATGACAATCAGAATTAGATATAATTGACACTTTATTTAATTCTGAAATACTTCTCACCATTAAGGGATCGACACTTAATCCCGTTTCAATACAATTAATATAATTCATTCCATAACCCAAAGCTTCTTTCATAGTATTGAAATGAGGTTTATCGCCAAATATACCAAAATAAGGAGTAAATATATGAGCAGGAATTATCTCAATATCCTCATCAATTGATTTTAATCCAAAAATAAGACTCTCTGCAGATTTATAGATCTTTGGTCTACCATCTTTTGCTAAATTACCAAATTTGGATAGAAACTTAATAGATTCATCTAATTTTTCAAAATTTGGAAAAAGAAGGACGAAATGTACCTTTTTGACGTTTGAATTATTTTTCCAAGTTGCTTCAATTTCTGTTTGTAATATAAAATTCACATTTGGTATTTTTGGAGTACAGTATATTCCATTTGAATATTCAATTAAATTATTCTTTAATTCAATTAACCATAATGGGTGGAGACAGTCTCCAGTTCCTACTAATTGAATTCCTTTCATATTGCAATTAAAGGCAATTTTATAAACATCAATATTTTTGCTTGCTCCTCCTGAAAATTTACTATGGATATGTAAATCACAGATTTTATTCATATTTTTTAATTAATTTAGTTGAAGAAACTTGTAATAATATTTCGATTAACTTATTTAAAATCATAAATAAAAAATAGGATTATAGAAAATTGTAAGAATTAGTAAAAAACAGTCATTATTTCCACTTTATTGTAAAATTGAAATTGAATTTTCAAGAGAATAGTAATAATTGTATCATAATTTTTTTTATTAAAGCATAAATTTTATTTACATAGAATCTGAAAGTTTAATTGAAAATTAGTAAATAATAATTATTTGAATATGACAAAAAATAATTTTCAACACCCCTCAAAGGATATTGCTGAAAGTAAGGGAACAATCCTTAGAGGAAAAACAATTTGTATGTGTCTAACTGGGTCAGTAGCTGTAATTTCTTCTCCCATAGTAGCCCGAGAACTTATGAGATTAGGTGCCGAAGTCATCTGTGTAATGTCTAAAGCAGCTACAGAATTGATGAATCCCGCTTTAATGGAATGGGCTACAGGAAATAAAGTAATCACAAAATTGACAGGTGCTGTTGAACATGTTTATCTAGCAGGTGATAGACCAAGAAGTGTTGGAAAGGCTGATTTAGTATTAATATGTCCTGCTACGGCAAATACAATTTCAAAAATAGCTTGTGGGGTTGACGATACACCTGTTACAACGGTCGCATCAACGGCATTTGGGTCGTCCTTACCTCTAGTAATCGTACCTGCAATGCATGAGAGCATGTACAAACACCCTATTTTAGAAAAAAATGAAAGACAATTGCGTGAATATGGTGTTGAAATTTTAGGTCCTAGAATTTCAGAAGGTAAAGCTAAGATTGCTAAAATTGATGACATAATTGATAGGGTTATAGATTTATTAGTTACTGAGAAAGATTTAGAAGGAAAGAAAATACTTATTACCGCGGGTCCAACAAGAGAAGCAATAGATTCAGTTCGATTCGTTTCAAATAAATCATCAGGAAGAATGGGTGTAGAATTAACCAAAGAAGCTTCTGCTAGAGGAGCTGATGTAATGTTAATTGCTGGTGAATGTATGGTAAAACTTCCAAATTATATAAAAACTAGACACGTTATTTCAACAGACGATTTTATAAAAGCAGTTAAAGATGAAATCTCATTAAATAATTATGATTTTTTCATTTCAGCAGCTGCTGTAAGTGATTATAAACCAATTGAATATATTGAGGGAAAAATATCTTCCGATAATGTAGAAGAACTACAAGTTAATATGAAGTTAACACCAAAAATAATAAATGTTGCAAGGAAAAAAGATTATAACTTATTTATTGTAGCATTTAAAGCAGAAACAAATGTTTCTAAAAGTGAATTAATAGAACGTGCCTATAATAGACTCCTTAAATCTGAGGTTGATTTAATTGTGGCAAATGATATTGGAAGAGAAGATATTGGTTTTAGCAGTAAGTATAATGAGGTATTTATTATAGATAAAAAAAAACGTATTACTCATGTTGAGAGAAATACTAAAAGATATATTGCATCGAAAATAATTGATATTGCCATTGAAGCTTATCAAAAAAGGAATTCTTAAAATTAAGTTTAAATGGATTTTTGAAAATTTTTTTCGGATGTATACTTACTTATTTTTATGATTTAAAATCTGATGAAAATATTTAAATATTAGTTTATTTACTGTAAACAGTGAATAATATTGTAAAGTTCGAGTAGATAATTGAAAACTATGGAATTAAGATATATATATAATATCTTATAGTTTTGTCAATTAATTTACTAATAGATGTATATATATTTATAGATTGTTGTAATAATGTTAAATGAAGAATTAATCATACGAGTGCGTCCAAAATTACTTCAAAAGAAGAAGGAAAAATAAAGCAAGGAACAATAGCTGAGTTTATGCGTAAGCGGACTCAACTAGTTGGTTTCGAATTTGGCTATTGGAAACATGTTCAATATTGTGCTGAATTTATTGATAATGCCTTAGATGCCATCGAAAGTTTTCAATGGAAAGAATTGAAAAAACCAGATTCCAAAATTAAATTTTCATTAGACCAAGAATTATTTTTAGAAAAATTTTCTATACTTGAAACAGTAAAAGAAGAAAAAAAATCTCAAACTTTAAATAATGAAGCAAAACATACGTTAATGCAGGAATTAGGTATTGAATCTGTTGAACCAGACCAATCTAGTATTCAAGTGCCAGAAGAAAAAGAGGAAGAATCTGGAGAAATAAGTGATAAAGAAGAATTGGAAGTAGAAGAAGAAGTTAGAAGAATAATAGATGATATGCAAGAAATCATTAAACCCGTTGAATATATCATTGATGTAGAACCAATAGTGGGGGTTCGTATTAGAGAATATGAAGCACAATCTTTTTTAACGTCTGAAATCAGTCAGAAAAATATCATGAGTTATACTTTTGAAATTTTCGATAATGGGACTGGAATGTCAAAAATTGATCTAAGAAAATTTGGAAAATATCTCGCCTCATCAAAATCTATGGAATTAAAGCAAACTAGAGGTAGTCAAGGATTTGGAGCCCCAAGCGCGTTTAGCGATGCTCAAAATACAACTGGTAAACCTATTATCACAGTATCAAAATCAATTGACAATGTTTATGCTACAGTAACAGAATTTTTTACCACATCTAAAAATGAGAAAAAGTATTTAATTCATCCAACAGATATTGACAGCTTTTTTCTTCATGGTACTTATATTAAATTGAATTATTTAAATGTAAAATATGTCAGAGGTTATGTTGAGAAATATATTGAAGAAACTGCATTTATGAATCCTCATGTGACAATTATTTATATTGATCCAGAGGGAAAGGAGAAAATTTACCGAAGATTAGCAACTTCTTTCCCAGACGAACCTAAATATGCTAAGTCTCATCCTTCCTCAGTTAATATAGGGGACCTACAAGATTTAATTACAAAATCAGAAAATAAATCAATTTCTGCATTTTTACAAGATAATTTTGTAAGAATGAGTTCAAAAACAGCTAAAGAAATTATTTATATTGCTGAAAGAGATCTTCAGGACCGATTAAATTTACTTATTCTAAAAGAGGGATTTGTGAATTTAGCACAGAAAAAGACAGATACAATAAACTTTATGATAAATGAAAAACGGGTTTTCGGTCGTTCTGATAAACCGAGAGATAAATTAATTATTTATCAAGTCGCATCAGAAGATCTAAAAGAAAATTATTGGAAATTAATCACTAATTACAATAAATCCAATAAAGATTACGAAAAAATAAACAAAGAAATAAAGAAACTAAATAAACGTATTGAAAAAACTGAAACTCAAAAAGAAATAAAGAATATTGAAAGAGAAATTAAAAAATTATTGAAAGAGATAGATGATATTAGAAATCAAAAGGATAAAATTAAAGTAGATTTAAACACATTGTTTAAAGACTCAAAAGAAGGATTGATTGAGTTAAAAAAGTTAAAAAACAGAACAGATTTTGAAGATCTTATTAATAAAGTCCTTATATCTAAAGTTAAACCTATTGAATTAACAAAAGAACAGTTTAATTCTCTATTCCTAGCGTTTAAATCTATCAAGTATATGGCTCCTCCAACGGACACAGCAATTCCAGTAGGGGGCTCAACTCTGGAGAATACTTTAATTAAAGAAATTGGATTAAGAATTTCAGAAAATATAGATGACTTTGCTGGACCCGTTGATAAAATTAATCAGATATTTGAATTATTACATGAAGACAAAAAGAGAACGTTATTAGAAGAAGGGATCAAGATTGATGATGATGCAATCATTAACATTTCAATAAATCCAGAAGAGGTCATTAATTTAGGTTCAGAGATATTGGGAACCATTGATATCGTTGATGAAATAACGGATCAACAGCAAGTAAAACAAGTTATTGATGATCTTCTCACTTACTCTGACATAGATTCTATAGATACCTACCATGGTGTATTTGAATATTTCATTGAAAACTATACGAAGGATGATGATTTTGTAGCAGCAGAAACAAGAGCACCCACAAGTGGAAAAGGTTTAGCTTATGTTGTAGAAGCTGTACTGGCTTATTCAAGAAATTTAGAAGTTCCCAAACGGTCTAGGGATGTTTTATCTAGATTTGTAAATAGAACACCGAAATTAAGAGATAGTGCAGATTGCGCTATCACAAAAGCAGTTCAAGCAGTTAATTGGAAAAACTACAACCTTGATACTTATGATAATAGCTTGCCAAAAGGACCAATAAAATTATTAGTTAATGTTTCTGGACCTTTTGTGCATTTAATGTTTAAATCCCAATCAAAAAACGCATTGGCTGATGATGAAAATTTAATAAAAGAAATTAAGTTTTGCCTTGAAGCAATAGGAAGAAGATTAAGAATATATCTCAATAGAAAAGCAAATCTTCGTAAAAGCGAAAAGAGAGCTAGCCTAATAGAAAAATATATACCAATATTTGTTAACAGCCTATATAATATTGCGTCTCAAGGTGAGAGTATACATAAATCTAAGCTTGACAAAAAAGAATTGGAAGATTTAATGAGGAACGCAATAGGTAAAAAACCTACGCCTGTTGTGAAATCTTCAGAAGCAAGAGAAATTAAAGAAACTGCTATTAAAAAGGAAAAAGTGATAGAAAAACCCTCTGAATTACAACCAGTTGCTAAGAAAGTTGAAACTAAAAAAGAATTATTCACTGAGAAAACACTTAAAAATTGGACAAAAACCGAATTAATTGAATATTGTAATGATTATAATATTAGCCTATTATCTAAAGACACAAAAACAGTTATTATTGGCAAAATTATAGAATCATATAAAAAACCTATTGAAGTAAAACCAATAGAATTAAAACCTCCAGAACCAGTTAAAGTTAGTCCCTATACTATACCTGTAAAACAAGTGCAATTGCCAATTTCTAAAGGAAAAACGCCAAGTAAGGTAACTCCTAAAAAGACTCCACCTATACATAAACCAGTACCCCCAAAACAAAAACAAACTACATTACCTATCATAACAACTGAAAAAATATTAAATGTTTTATCTGATGAATGGCAAACTATTAAGCATCTCATTTTCAAATTAAAAATTAAAGATATGATGGATGCCCGATATCTCCAGCTTAAACTCAAGGAATTAGAACGTAAAGAAAAAGTTCTAGTTGAATCAAAAATGGGTAAAAGACAATGGAAATTAAAAAAATAATTAGGTAAATAATATGGCCAAAAAACAAATTAGTTATGATTTAAAAGCAGCAAAAGAACTATTTAACGAATATTTAAATAAAGGAACAGAAAAAAAGCAAGTCCAACTTCCCGAAAACACAGTAAAGATCGATGATCTTAATAGAAAAAATGCTCTAGATAGGTTATATAAACTTATTGATGATGTAATAGATCAAATAAATAAAACAGGAAGACCATCAATACAATTACCTTCTAGATCGAGTTCAAATATCATTTGGGATGAAGAGAACGATTTGTTACTCCTAGGTCAACAACTTCAAGAAAAGCAATTCCACACTCTTACAAGTGTTGCTGATATTACTAGATTAATGCGGATCCTTGAAATTATTCATGAATTATTAGTAAAAGATTTACATGCAACTAAAAGAGAAGTATACTATACAGACGTTAAATTATTTAATGAGCAAAAGGTTAGTGATAAAAGTATTGAAGACGCAGCAATTATGCTTTATACTACAAGAAATTCAACCCATATTGTCGCTACAGCAAATGGAACTTGTATAGGACGACTTAGGATTAGAGACAAAACTGATATCATTGATCTTGAAGGATTAGGAAGCGGAGGTTGGAGAATATCTCCATTTCTAGACAATATTGAAATAATTGAATCGGATGCAGAATTTATTTTAGCGATAGAAAAAGAAGCTGCAATGATGCGGTTTGCTGAGGATAGATTTTGGCGTAAATACCCTTGTATCCTTTTAACAGCAGGAGGTGTAGGAGACATAGCAACCCGAATGTTTTTAAAACGTTTAAACAAGGAACTAAATCTTCCAGTTTTTAGTTTAGTTGATAGCGACCCTTATGGCCATTATATACATTCAGTTTATTTAAGGGGTTCAAAACGATTAAGTTATGAATCTCCCTTTTTAGCAACACCAGATATAAAACTTCTTGGAGTTTTAACACGTGATTTGGATAAATATAAAATTCCGGAAGTTGCTAGGTTGAAATTAGAAAAAGTAGATGTCAAACGCATTAAAGATTTATTAAATGAAGAGTTTGTTAAAAGGAATAAAGCCTGGGAGGAAGACCTTAAATTATCTCTTAAAGAAAATGTCAAAGCAGAAATTCAGGCTCTTTCAACTCATGGTTTTGAGTTTTTAACAGAAAAATATTTACCTGAAAAATTAACCACCGGTGATTGGATATGAAGTTTTTTTATAAAGATGACGGTGGCGTAATTCAATTAATTGAATTGGAAAAAATACAAGAATGGTCAATCGAAATGCCCTTTATTTTTGTTGAATATATTAGAAGTAACAAACTAAGATCTTATAGAGACGCTAAAGCAGAAGCAGAAATTTCAAAATATCTCAATGAAATTTTGAATAAAACTGCTATTCCTAAAATTAAACAAATTCTTGAAGGGTCCAACCAAGGAGAAATTCTCTCTACCCTTTCTATTTTTGAAGAACTTTCAGAAACCAATTCTAGAGCTGTTATGCCAATTCAAAATTTGCTAGAAAATTTAACAAAACAGACTGATAAAAAAATAGCATCGCAAGCTCGGAAAATTCTTGTGAATATCAAAGAATGAACCAGAAAATAAGTAATAAATAAAAATTAATAGAATTGAAAACTATTTCTTTTAAAAAAATTTAATTCTATACTAAAATTGATTTTTATGATGTGGACCCAAGAGAGTTTCAATGAATTTATAAAAACTCATAATGTAATTGGCTTTTTTGATGAACCAATAAAACTTAACTCTGGAAGGCTATCTTATTGGTATGTAAATTGGAGGAATATAACTTCAGATGCCTCCTTACTCGATAAATTAACAGATTATATTATTTCATTTATTAATTACTTAGGTTTAAATCCCAAATGTTTTTATGGTGTTCCAGAGGGAGCTACAAAATTAGGTATTATTACCCAATTTAAATGGGCAAAAAAACAAAAAAATTATAATTCGGGAAATTATCCTCTCTCAATGGGTAGAGGTAAACAAAAAGAACATGGAGATCCTAAAGACAGGATATTTATAGGTATACCTAAAGGAGATGTTGTTATTCTTGAGGATGTTACAACTACTGGGGGATCTTTAATCAACACCATTCAAAAATTAAGTGAGTTAGATATAAATATTATAGCTAGTATTGGGTTAACTAATAGAAATGAATTAAGAGATGATGGAAAAAGTGTAAAAGAGATTATCTCACAGCATAATATCCCATATTATGCAATGAGCAATGCAATTGAATTATTACCCCATTTAGACATGAATCAAGAAATCACAAACCATATTAAAGAATACTTTAAGAAATATGGAACGAAACAAATACAACTCTAATTTTTACAGTAACCTGAAATTAAAAGAAACCTCTCCATATTTTAATGAGTTTGTATAAATTTTTATAAAGCACTTTTTCAGAATTCGTTAATCTCGATTCATCCTCTAATGATAATTCAGCCATAGATAGTTTTAATAGTTTAAATAACCGGCTATCAATGATATTTGATGTATATGAATGATATCTATCTAAATCTATTTTTGGTTTATGATTTTTAGTTATTTCATTTTCCATGAATCTCTTGAATTCTCTTATTTTGTTTAAAAAAAATTTATTAGATCTTTTTATTAGCATTGAATCATCTCTTTCTTCTATAGCATATCGTTGAACATCAATATTATCACATTTAGCTGTCAAAGCCACTTGTAATATGCCTTTTTCAATGAAGGGAATGGCAGAAAATAGCTTTAGTTTATATTTTTTACCTTCCTCGAAGGGACCAAAAGATTTTCCTAATAGAGAAAAACCTTCAAAATTCTTTATGCATTCAGTAACGACTATTTCGTTTAGAAAAATAAAGTTTAACCGTATTAACGAATTAGAAAAGCTTTCTTTAATTAATTCCAATAAAAAATACACCAGATTTAATATATTAATAAGTCTTTATATAATATACAAATGTAATACAAGAGAAATAAACATACTATTATTTAATTAATAAAATAAAAACTTCGTGAAAATCTTGGTAATAGAAATAATTCTTCTTATAGTCTTTCTATTATTCTTTTCAATTGGATTCTATATCATATATAGACAGGTCGCATTAGTTAAAAAAGGTGAATTTAATAATAAAGACCGATTTCAATGTATCTTTTATGGGCTCATCTTTGGTTTATCTATTATGGTAGTTTTTGCTGTTGCTGTAATATTTACTATAAATACACCTGGTTTTTGGCCGACTATACCACCAGAAGTCAATCCTTTAGCACTACTTATACCTTTTAGTATTTGTTTGACCTATATTTCATTTTATCCTATGATTGATTTCCTATTTATTGCACTAAGTAAAGAATCAGATGAAGGATTAACACCTTTTCATAAATTTATCAATACAAGAATCATTAACATATCAAGGAATAAGTTTATAAAGGTATTAGTTGCCTTCACTTTTTTCCTATTAGTATTTATCTTCCCTCCAATTATCCTAACTTTTCTAGGATTACCTTTTATTGTGGTGTTAATAACTTGGATGCTCGTATATCCTCTAATGATTTTAACTTTTTATGGATCTAAAGGATATATTGCTGGTATTTCAAATGCATATTATCATATACCAGAAATTAGAAGATCAATATTTCTAAATTTTGAAGATAGCAAAAGGGGAATGAAACAATTTACATCAGAGCCTGGCCATTATATTATATTAGGTTTGATGCTATTTGTATTTGTATGGGCATGGATATCATTATTCCAAACGGTAATTTTCTTTTTCACTGAAACATTAGCCATATCAACCATGTCTTCAATTTTTGTATTTGTAACTCTTCTTTTCGGAATATTAGGATATTTCACTCGTTTTTGGGGTAGAAAAATAAAATATAGAGGAATTGATATTTATTTTGCTGCCTATTTAATGGCTTCAATAGGAATTAATGTTTTAGTTAATTTTTTAATAGTAAATCCTACTATGCTGGAGGATATTTTTAACGAATGGATTTTTACTAGCCAAATCAGTCTAAATTCTATTAAGTTTGCTTGGGCGGCGGTGATTGAAGAAATAGTATTGATAATTTTTACTTCATATTATTTTTTAGCAAGGAACAACGATTTTGTAATGAATATTAAGCATTCTAAAATTACAGAATGCGGGCAAACATTTGATCCTATTCCACTATTTACTCTCATAAAGCATCGTAATCTTAAGATAAGAAAACATGCTGTAGAAACTTTAATTATGATGTTTGAAAGAATTCCACTAAAAGATAATACAATTCTTAATGATTGGAAATTTAAAAATTCATTACTGGATGGTATATGTGATTATAATAAATATTCAAGAAAAAGATGTAACCAAATTTTAGTTCAGTTGGAAAATGATGTTCCGGAGTTTGTATTACCTTGGATAGTAGAAGCATTAGAATCTCCAAATTACGATAAAAGTATCCCTATAGCAAGAACACTCTTAAAAGCAGACCTCAATTTCGTAGAAAAGATACCTAAAGAGCTAATTCTTAATCTCATTGAAGATTCAGAATGGAGATTAAGATTAATAGGATTAAAGGTTCTAAGCAGATCAAAAAGTAAACAAAAAAAAGTCTTTCTTAATTTAAACATTAAAAAATTAATAAATGACCCAAATAGTAAAATTGTGGTTGAGACTCTTAATTTTTTAGCTGATAGTTCCTACGAGCTTCCTATTGATCTAATAATTGACAAAATCTTTCATATAAATAATAAAATAAGTGCTGCAGCAATTAAAAATATAAGAAATCTTAATTTTAAACAAATTGATCGAAAAATCATTTCTAAAATTATTCCTTTAATTAAAGATCCATCTAGTTCTGTAAGAGCATCGATTTTTGATGTTCTTGCGAAAATTGGTAATTTTAAAAAAAATAATATTCCACTTCTACCATTCTTAGAAGGCTTAACTGATTCAAATGAAAAAGCAAGACAAGCAGCTATAAACACTCTCGAAAAATATTTTGAAGAAGAGCCTGAATTATTAGATATTAATGTCATTATTAATAGAGTTGATCCAAATAATTTTGAGATTTTAAATAATGTTGTTAAACTTCTTGGCGGACTATGGAAATATAATTCAGAAAAAATATTAACTACTCTTCTCATATATATCAAATTTGAAAATGATGAATTAAGAGAAAATATTTCAGAGATTTTAACAGAAAAATATACTAAAAATCCTGATTTAGTAATTCAGAATTTAATTAAAATACCGGATGTTACAACATATATAACAAAGGGAATTATATCAAAAACATTAATAAAAATAGGTAAAAAAGATCCAAGAAATATTATTCCAACATTATTGAAATATTCAGCTGCAGAGGATGTCGATGTAAGATTAAACGCCCTTGCATCTATTGATGGATTAATAGAAGAATTCATTGATTATATTGATGTAAAACCGATCATTTTAATATTACAAAATGATAAGAATAATCAGGTAAAGAAAAAGGCTTCTGGTATAATTTCAAAAATAGCTCAAAAAGATCCTTCACTAATAAAACCATTTATAGCGGAATTTTTTCATACTTTAACTGAACAAGATTCAAAAGTAAAGATTGTTCTAACCAAATCATTATTAGAAATTGCTAAAATTTCACCAGAAATTATTCCAATCAAAGATACTTTGAATTTACTTGGTGATAAAGACTCATTTATTCGTGAAACATGTGTTAAAGTTTTAGGATTTATCGGATATAAACTTCCTTTATCAGTTATTGATGCTTTAATAAATACTGCTTTAATTGATGACGAATGGATTGTAAGAGAAGCAGCAGTATCAAGCTTAGGTAAAATAATTGGTCATGTCGATGATAAGGAAAAAATTATTGAAAAACTTATTTCCCTCCTTAGCGATGAACAAAATTGGGTTCGCTGGTCTGCTTTAAATATATTATCTGATATCAGAGAAGTGAATGGTTATCACATTCCATTTAATAAGTTACATGAACATTTAAAGAGTGCTGATCCTAAAATTAGAGAAGCCTCAGCTAGATTAATTAGGATTTATAACAATCAAATTGAAGAGATTCTTGATATAATAATATTCTTACTAGGGGATGAATCAAAAGAAGTTAGAACCAGTATGATTAATAGTTTTGTTGAAATTATAAGGGAAATTGGACTTAATCGAATATTAACTAAACTTTTACAAAATTTAAGCGGTAAAGGTTCTTTAATAACTCAACGTTCAATTGCATTAATTTTAGGTCGAACAGTAAGGTATGAAAATGAAAAAATCAAGAAGAGGGTAATTTCTCTATTAAAAATTAGATGTGAAATGAGTCAAGACCCTATTATCTGTGAAACTCTCCAACAATTGAGGGGAAATTAAGATATAATTTCCCAGTTCAATAGATTCAAACATAATTCAGTAAACCTTACGACAGTCTCGGGTTTATTATAGTTGTTTATTTACACTTTAATAAAATAAGTCATTAATATCAGAATTAAAAAATCACCAAGAATAATTTAGGTATATCAAAAAAATTAAAGTTTTTTGTCATGACAATCCCTCTCTCCAGTCCTAGTAGCCCAATTAATAAAGTTCAACGCTTTGAGGATTTTTATCGACTATTTCAAGAAAGTCCAGGTGCGTATAAATATCAAGATCAAATTAACGATATCTATGCAAAAGGTGAGAATACATTAATAATACTTTTTGAAGATTTATTAGCGAGTGATCCTGATATAGCAGAAATGCTTAAAAAAGATCCTGAAGCGATAATTGAAGATGCTGTTGAAGCATTCAAAAATTTATTAAAATTTCAAGGGTCAAAACTAACTAATAAAAACTATTTCGTAAGAATAACTACTAAAGATAAAAAGAGCCCATTATTTCTTCCTTTAAGAGGTTTAAGAGCAAAACATATTAGCACTCTTGTTTGGTCTAAAGGTATTTTAGTCAGATGTTCTACAATAAGACCAAAAATCGTAAAAGCATCTTTTGAATGTAATTTATGTGGAGCTCAATTTGATGTTATTCAGTTGACTTCCAGAATAAGATGGCCAAAATTTTGTATAAATAAACGGTGTAAAGCTAAAGCTCAAACAGACTTTAGACTAATATCAAAACATTCAGAATTTATTGATTGGCAGTCTATAATGATACAGGAAATACCAGAAGATTTACCGCCTGGAAGAATTCCTAGATCAGTTCAAGCAATTTTAACCTATAATTTAGTTGATACGGTAAAACCTGGTGATAGAGTAAAGATATTGGGAATTTTTAAATCAGTTTTAGCTCAGTCAACTAAAAGTAATAATTCTACATTATTCAAGACTTTTATTGATATCAATTTTATTGACCCTGAGGATAAAACTGATGATATTATTGATCTCACCAAAGAGGACAGGAAAAAAATTGAGGATCTGTCTAAAGAACCTTTTATTCAAAAAAAAATCGCAAGATCAATTGCTCCTGATATATATGGGAGACAAGATCTTAAAATGGCTTCAGCTTTAAGCTTATTTGCAGGAACAAGAAAGAAAAAACCTGGAGGAGGCTATAAAAGAGGTGACATCCACGTATTATTTGTTGGAGATCCAGGAACGGGAAAATCAGAAATCCTGAAAAGCGCCATAGAAGTATCCCCAAGAGGATTATATACTTCTGGGAAAGGCTCAACAGCCGTAGGTCTAACGGCTGCTGTAATTAAAGACACTGACACAGGTCAGATGAACCTTGAGGCAGGTGTTGTTGTGTTAGCAAATGGAGGCGTAGCGGCAATAGATGAATTTGATAAGATGGATACTGCAGATAGATCAGCACTGCATGAGGCGATGGAACAACAAACTGTCAGTATTGCTAAAGCTGGAATTGTTGCTACATTGAAAGCCCAAACCGCAATTATATCAGCAGCAAATCCTCATTCTGGAAGATACGATAGATATAAAACTCCTACTCAAAATATTCGATTGCCACCTTCTCTTTTATCTCGGTTTGATTTAATTTTTGTGGTTGTTGATAAACCTAATCAGGCAGATGATGCACAAATGGCTGAATTTATATTAAAAAATTCTATGTTTGACCCAGAAGAAACAATAGAAGAAATTGATACTTCTATAGCACCAATCTCAAGGGAGATTCTAAAAAAATATATCAAACACGCAAGAAGGACCTGCAACCCGATATTGTCTGATGAGGCTAAGGAAAGAATAAAAGAATTTTACCTAAATTTAAGAGGTCAATATGATAGTGAAGATGCGATTATATCAATTTTAGCAAGAAATTTAGATGCCTTAGTTAGACTTAGTGAAGCTTATGCAAAAATGGCTTTAAGAAATAAAGTACTTAAAGAAGACGTAGAAGAAATTTTTAAACTATTTAAAAGATATCTAAAAGATACAGGTTATGATGAAACAACTGGCAAAATTGATATGGATAGAATTTTTGTTGGTCAATCTAGAAGCAATCTTAATAAACTAGATACTTTAATGAATAGATTGAAAGAAATCTTTGAGGAAAACAATTGGAAAGCACTTGAAAAGTCCAACGTTATTCAAATTTTAGAATTAGAAGAAAATTTAGATAGAAAATTTATTGAAAGTGCTCTAGGAGAATTACTAAAAGAAGGAACTCTATATGAACCAAAAAATAATCTACTTAGATTCACAAATAAAGAAATTTAATAAAATTTGTTTATTACTTGTTCAGATATTATTTTAAAAGCCATTTCAACATTTTCACCTGTTTTAGCAGATGTATAAACAATTGAAATCGCATTAATTTCTTTTCCTAAAGAATTAATCTCTTTTTCACTTAATTCTTTTTCTAAGTCATTTTTGTTAGCGAGTAATACAATGGGGGCAACTTCACAATGTTGTTTTACATCCGGAACCCAAAAATGTCTAATTTGATCAAATGTATTTTTTCTCGTCAAATCCCCTACAATAAGCACTCCTTTTGACCCAACATAATAAGAACGTCTCATATTTATCCAGCGTTCTTGTCCAGCTATATCCCATAGTTGAATTGTTACTTTACCGATATTTTTAAGATTAATTTTTTTAATAAATATATTAGTCCCAATACTAGAACGATAATCTTTAGCAAATTGCCCCGATACAAACTTTTTAACCAAACTAGTTTTACCTACAGCGGGTTCTCCCACTATAATGATTTTTAGACTTAGTTTCTTAATTTTTTTCATATTTAACTAAATCTATGAAGAAAATTTTATAAGTATATATGTAAATATTAAAATAATTGAAGCTTAAAATTATTGAATTGAATTCAGAAAATAAAGAATAAGGTATAAATCTACAATTATGACAACTGGAATAGTATATGATGATATTTATCTAGAACATGACATAGGAACTCATGTAGAAAGCCATGAAAGATTAATTGCTATTATGGATTTTTTAAAAGAAAAAAAATTACTTGAAGATCCAAGCTATAGAATTATTAAACCAAGGAAGGCGACTCTTGACCAAATAAGATATGTCCATAGGGAAAGAATAATAAAAGAGATACAAGAGATCTGTGAACTAAGTGCTAAAACACAACGTCTTCAATATATAGACGATGGCGATACTATTGCCTCTCCTAAAACTTATGAAGCATCGTTATTTTCTGTCGGTGGTAACTTGCAGGCTGCTGATGAGATTATAAATGGTAATATAAAGAATGCATTTGCTTTAGTTAGACCTCCTGGACACCACTCTAATTCTCATCGATTTGCGGGATTTTGCATTTTCAATAATATTGCTATTACTGCGGAATATCTTTTTAGAGAAAAAGGAATAAAAAAAGTAGTCATTATTGATTGGGATTGCCACCATGGAAATGGTACCCAAGATATATTTTATCAAGGTTCTAAATCAGATTCTGGCGAATTAGTAATGTTCAATTCTCATCAATATGGATATTTTTATCCCGGAACTGGAAATTTCGATGAAATTGGCAAGGGTAAAGGTGCTGGTAAAATAATTAATTATCCAATGCCTGCCGGCTCTGCTGATGATGTGATACCGATTTATTTAAAAGAAATAATCATTCCAATCTGTGAAGAATTTAAACCAGAATTCATCCTAATTTCTGCCGGTTTTGATACTCATTGGACAGATCAATTGACAAACATGAATTGGACTTACCAAGCACCCGCAGAATATTTACAAAAAATTAAAACAATAGCACAAAAATATGCTGATGAAAGAATTCTAATAACTTTAGAGGGGGGATATCAGTTAGATAAACAAGCTCGAGCTGTTTATAATTGCTTAAGAGTTCTCAATAATGAGGATAATAATCTAATAAAAGAGGAATTAAGAACTTCTGGACAAAAATTACTAGATTATTATAATAACAGATTAATTCCCGCTTTAAAGGATAAATTAAGTTCATATTGGAATTGTTTTTAAGATATAACATGCAAACACTTTTATATTTACATTTATGCTATAATCATAATTACTTCTATAAAATTATTGAAAATATTTTTAATTTAATTAACCAATAAGGAGATTATCATGTCGTATGAATATGAGAGAAATGATGATGATAAAGAAAAGAAAAAAAAAGAAGTCTCTTTTCCAACCATGCCCCCACCTTCGGTAACCCCATTAACGCCCCCTCCTTCAATGCCCCCTCCTTCGACACCTACCCCTATGACACCTCCCCCTACCTTACAACCTCCGGCGCCCCCTATATATGAACCAACTCCTCCTATTACCATGGAACCTACAGCTCCACCAATTATTCAAACTGCTCCCTCAATTCCTACCGGTCCTTCACAAGCAGAATATGATACAATATATACCCAACTCCAAGAAAAAGATTCAAGTTTAGGCCAATTACAATCCCAAATTAGCGATTTAAGTAGTCAAACTTCCCAATTAAGTGCTCAACTTCGAGAGAAAGAAAATCAAGTAAATAGATTGGCAAACCAATTACAATCTCTACAATCTTCAAATGAAACTTACCAACAGCAAGTCCAACAATTAACAGACCAGAATGCTCAATTACAAGCCCATATACCAGGATTGGAACAACAAGTTCAAGAGTTACAGCAACATAACTCTATATTACAGCAACAACTTGGTCCGTTGCAAGCACAAATAAATAAATTACAAGAAGAAATTACATACAAAGAAAAACGTATTCAAGAATTAAAAGAGCCAAAAGCAGTTATGCCTTCTAGCTTAGCTCAAGGGATAACAAACCAAACAACAAACTATAGTACTACTCCAAGTATGTCAACTACTCCAACATCAACGCCAAGTCCATCACCCTCGATGGGAACAGGAAGAAGAATTTGCCCTAATTGTGGTGCAAGTGGATTTGCTGTGAAAGAAGTAGAAGATAGAACACGAATAATTAGCTATATTCCCAAACCTATTTATGCAAAAAAAATGGTTTGCACTAAATGCGGATTTGAATTTTAAATTTATCAGTCTTTCTTTTAATCCTTAATTACTTTTTAGTCATCTTTTTGAATAGAATTATTAATTTTAGTTTTATTACAAGATTTATTTAGTGTACTATTTTCTTTTTAAATATATTTAAGTACTTCAGAAAAATTTATATTTAAAGATCTGAACAATTTAAAAAACGATTGGAAAATTATATATAAAAAAATTATTATTAATATTCTAAAATTAATATTCTAAACTTTTTTGGAAAAAAATAAGTTTCATTTTCAGAAAAATATGCCAGATTTAAGAGATGAATTATTAGGCGGCGGCATTAATAAAAAAAGGATTATAGGAGTAGCATTAGTAGCAATGCTTTTAATTAGTATATTTGCTTTCTCTACAGTACTAATTAGTTTTCTTTTTGGGACTAATAGACCAAACCCTAATAAGGAAAAAGGCGAAACTGAATGGGAAGACGCCGATTTAGTAGATAATTATCCATTTGATGAGGATTTTTGGCAAGATTTATTAGATCAAGTAGATGATCCTGCTTCTCTCCTCGACTTACTATCAGAAATGTTTGATGGAGATATTGATGATTTAGATTTAGGAAACTTTTCTCAAGGTTTACTTGATCTTCTGTATTCTGGAGCGGGAGAAATTGAAGTTTTTAGAGTATATGATTATCTCTCGTTCAATAATATGTCAGATGTTTTATGGAAATATGAATGTTTTGATGAGTATACTGGTGAAGGTTGGACATCAAATGCAGTGAGTAATCTTTATGATTTATACTCTTATGGTGATTATCTTGCAAATTATTTCCCTGATCCTGAGCTTTTAAAATTAAAAATGCCATTATCCCCGAATATTGGAGCTAATTCAATGGTTCTACCTACTCTCTTTCCAAGTCCTTTTGTTATGGATACAATTTCTGCACCAAATTTAGATCCCGCCTCACCTCAGTTGTATAAAGATGAATATAATTCTACTACACTAGATCTTTCATTTTCTTCAGATGATGATGTAAATATGACATTTGAGATATTTGGCTTTTATAATTACTTGCCATCAAATGAAGAATTAAACACCAGTGCGGTTATTGTTACTGATCCTTCACCAGAGTATTTGAGTTTACAGAATAAATATTTACAATTACCTCCTACAATTGAAGTCTATAAGACTAATAATCCTTATTTTACTAACCATTATGATATCTTAGATGATAGAATAAATGCTAATGATCATGATTTTTGGGTTGCAAATAAGATTAGAAATTATTTACAAACTCAATTTTCATTTCCAATGAATCCTGATGACTATAATCCTGCCCCAGAAGGAAGAGATGATATTGACTGGTTTTGTGAAACTGAGCAAGGATTATGGTCTGATTTTGCTTCAGCGTTTTGTGCTTTTGCTAGAGCTTTTGAAGTCTCGTGTCGATTTGTCGATGGTTTCAATAGTTTGATGATTGAAGAATTTTGGGATAATGATGAGGGTCAATGGGGATTTGCGATTAAATACAAAAATCTTTATAATTGGGCAGAGATCTACGTGCCAACAGATATTTATGGAAAAGGAAAATGGGTTCAATTTGATATTTTTGACAGCTTCGGAGGCGGGGGAAGTCCTATAATAGGAGGTAATTATAATATCACCGTTTCAACTGATCAAACTTCCTATATACGACCGGATACAGCTAGTATATCTGCTATTGTTAGTTCAATTACAGACCCTGTAGATAATTTAACTATAACTTTCAGAGATTATACTACAGGTCGAGTACTGGGACAAGATGATACAGATTTAAGTGGGTTTGCATCAATTCAGACTGTTTTTAATGTTACTGAAATTGTTGGTCCTCATTTAATTGAGGCGAGATTTGATTTCTTTAATGCAGGCTACAATCTTACTACAATATCAGGAGATATTTCAATTGCTCTAACCGATGTTAACCCTGGAGAAATTAATGTTTCTGATGCTCAACCAGATATTACTAACGTTGTAGGTTTTGTATATGATCCATTAAATGGAAATAGAGTCGAGGGACCTGAATTAAATATCCGCTTATTTAGAAAAGGGACAAACAATGGAGTGTCAAATGCATTCTCACCTTCGGCAATTAATACTACTTATGATGGAGATTTCAATGATTTCTTGGATCTTAATCATAATACTGCTGGAAATTATGAAGTCCGGGCCGATCTTAACGGAACTTGGTGGATTGACACTCCTTTAGGAACTTATTCATATTCTCTCTTATCTCTCTTATTTCAAGTTCCTTATTATTATATGACTAATTCAAGCAACAGACTTGATTTTAATATTACGAAAGCTTTAGATGTATGGTTCTATATTGATGGTTTGCCATCAAACTATCCGAATATTCCTCCTAATTATGCAAGTGTTTCGCGATATCACAATTTAAATCTCACTGCCAAAGTAGTTTCGGTTGTCTTAGGACCAATATCTAATAAGCTTGTATCTTTTTATGATTATTCTAGAGGTGATATCCTGATTGGTTCTGATATTTCAGATGCAAATGGATTTGCTTCAATTAATTATCCTGTTGCAGATTATAGTGTAGCAGGACCGAATTTATTATATGCAAAAATTGGTTTACAAGAAAATCATTCATATTTCATTTTAAATGAAGAACCAACAATCAATATTCTTTCTGGGCCAACACCTCGTGTTATTAATCGTACTGGTGGTGGAGTAACTCAATTTAATATTGTAGGAGAAATTTATGATAGTACTAACACTTCTCTTCCATTAAGTTTTTCTTATATTTCATTAAAATTATTAAAAGATGGAATGGATTACTCTTCAAATTTGACTCCAAGTGAAACATTCCAAACAGATATTAATGGTTATTTTGATTTAGATTTTGGAGTCATTCCAAACATTTCACCAGGAAATTATACATTAAGATTAGATTTTAACGGGACATTGAATTTTAATGATTTTCCTCCGTCTCATCCTTATAGATATTTTTTTAATTTACCTTTTATAAATACTTCTACTTACTTTAGTAATGATTTACAAATAGATGCCCCAGCTATTCTACAATTTAACTTTTGGATAAATGGAACTACAGCTGATGATACTTATAATCCTACTATTAATCGAGGGAATAAGCTTAATCTCACTGCATTTATTCAATATGGGGGGATTCCTATAGATGATGGACAATGGGTTAATTTCTATGATGTAACTGAAGATATTCCTATAGGGTCAGCTCAAACAAGTTCAGGTTATGCTCAGGTAATTTATTCAACTGGCTTCAGTACAACAGCAGGTCCACATTTGATTTACGCTACATGGAATAACAAGTATAATTATTCATATTTTATTTTGGATGCACCTATTGATGTGAATCTTGATATTTGCCCCCAACCTAGAGAAGTTAATCGTAGTGGGACAGATGGAAGGAATTTCTTAATCCATGGCTATATAAATGATTCTCTTAATGGAAATCCTATCAAATATGGAGAAATAAATGTTTTTATGTATGATGGATTAATTGATGTATCATTCTATTTAAATTTAGAATCGGGATCTTTACAACTTGGAGCGTCTGGAGAAATAAATCTTATATATTCCGTTTCAAGCGCGACTCCAGCTAAAAACTACACCTTACAAGTTGATTTTAATGGTATATTTATTTATACAAATCCTAGTTATCCACATTTTTTCAATTTATGGTATATAGCTAATTTTACGGACTCAGTTCCTGGCTTAAACGATTTAAGAGTTATTGATCCTGATGATGTTGATATTTCTTTCTTTATTGATGGAAACCCAACTCAAACATTCTACTGGGATGGAAATCCTCCTGAAAGATATAATCCCGGAAATAATATTAATTTCAGTGTATACATTCTTCAAAGTGGAGTTCCAGTTAGTTCTGGTACTGTTTCATTTACGGATATTTATACGGGTAATCCACTGGGAACTCAATCTGTAATTAATGGAGAAGCTTCTGTATTAGTTGATACTACCAATTGGCACGCGGGACTTCATCGAATAAGAGCTCAGTGGTCTGGCTCCGGTACTATAAATTTGACATATGTAATAATAAATGAGTATGTTAACATTTTTAGTAATATAGATCAAAGTTCAATTTTAAGAGATGTTGATAATTTTATTGTTTTTGGAACAGTTAGACAAAGTGGAGAATTTTTAAGAGGGTTAAATTTAAATATTGTTTTATTAGATAGCTCTTATTCTGACGTTTCTGTTCTATATTTAAATGGTGCTCAAACAATAACTATTAACGCTGATGGATCGTATCAATTTTTGAACTCAATCGACTTATCTTGCCCACAAGGAGCTTATTATATAAATATTACGTTTACAGGTGGCTTAAATGCTCCAGGTATATCAATGAGCGATTATATGCTTCACAATAGTAGCTTATTAATCCCAATTGATATTACAGCAGGTACCTATATTACGGGAAATTATGAGACTAACGTTTTTAAAGATGTTTGGTATTATGGTGATGATTGCTATGTATATGGATATCTTTATTGGGATAATGGAACCGCAATGGCGTTCATGGAAATTAATGTAACTATTAGAGATGGATCAGGTGGTATATTAGCAACTCAAATATGGATCACGGATGGTACTGGTTTCTTCAATCTAACATTTACAGTTGGAAATTGGCCAGACAATACCGAAGTTTCGGTCAATTTTTACCCCGATGATCCTGATAATTTTGGTATTCCTGATGGTCTTTATATAATTTCAACAGAACAAGAAGTATTTAGACAAGTTTAATGAAATTAAAAAGGGTGAAAATTAAATAAAATGAAAAAACTTAAGATTCCTAAAAGTCTTAAAAAAAAATCTAAAACAATCGGGATCTTAATTATCTTTTTAGCTATTATAGTTAATTTTACTTTATTTACTAACATATTTTTAAATAATAACACCCAAAAAACTAATTTAAATCCAAAAATGTCTTGGTTTTGGGCAACATTAGACCTTACAAATCCTAGTGAAGTAAATAATTCAAGGTTCACTCACTATACCTCCATCTCTGTTAAAGGACGGCTTTATAATGTATTTAATGAATCAATTGATACTTCGGGAGTTAATGTTGCAATTGAAGTTGATGATATTATTGATTGGGGATATACAAACACAACCGGAATAAACGGATATTTTACTATTCGTTATACGATTAACCCAGATCTTGATGTATATTCAAACCATAAACTAGAAGTTATTGTAACAGATACAGAGCCAGGGGGTCCTGATAGTGAAATTGAATATCACCATTTCTATATAATATATGTAAATGCAACCTCCTATTTCGATATTATCTCTCATGATGACACCTCAACGCCTAAATTGACTGAAGAAGATTTCAATATAAATGGGCATTTAAATTATGATAATGGAAATGGAATCCCCTTTGAGAGTGTCAACTATTATTGGTTAGACGGGTCTTTAATCATCTCACAAGGTTCATTTTTCACTGATGCTTCAGGTTCTCTACCAAACTTACAAATTCCAATTACATCTGCAAGTCGATTAACTCTGAAATTCAACTACACAGATCCTCCGTATGTTGATTACTCAGAAATGTCCATACCCAATATTAAAGTATTTTCAGATGTTGCATGGAATTTGGATATTGACTATACTACTAGAGAAGGAGCTAGATATACCTTAACTGGAACACTTACATCTAGTACAGATCCCTCTCTAAAAATTAGTAACAGGGATGTTGAAATTTATTTCAATGGAACCTATGTTGATACAGCAACAACGATAGTAGATGGTAGCTTTACTTCTGAGTTTCAAGTTCCTGACGGTAATGGAACTGCATCAATTCAAGTTCAATTAGTTGATTTTGCAGGAAAAGATATTAGTTCACCCATACAATACATACTCGTGGAATCAGCACTTCCGTCAGGTCCTGGAGCAGGTGATTTACCCCCATTCTTAATTTTTTCTTTAATCTTTTTTCCAATTTTGGCAGGTGTTGTTACGGGCTTAGTTGTATATGGAATTAAATTTTATAAAAAACAAGAAAAAGAATCTCGGGTAGTTAGTCTACCACTCGAATCAAAAATTATAAATCTTAAGATTCTTAAAGATTCGGGAAGATTAGAAGAATCTATATCATATTTATTTAATGGTATTTATATGGATTTAATTAATGCTAAATATAATATAATAAGAAAAGAAAATGAGACAATTAGAGACTTTGCGATTATTTCTGTAAAAGAATTAAAATTAACTCCCTCATCAATTTACCCTTTTATTCAAAAAGTCGAGGAAATAATATATGCAAAACCCTTTAAAATAACAGAAAAAGACTTCTATAATACATGTGAATTATTTTCACCAATATATTTCCAATTAACTGGATATAATTTTGTTTTAAATTTTTAAATTCAAATATAATAAAAAAATCAAAAATAAAAATCAAAAATAAGTACAAAGAATTATAAATTCAAAAAAAATTAATAAATAAATTATTCGAAAAAATATAGAAATAGGTAGAAAATAATGGCAAAAAAGAAAAAAAAACAACCAGAACCAGAGATTAATATTAAGCAGAAATTTGATAATGTTAAGATTCTAGTTGAAACTAACAGACCCAAGGAGGCAATAGCTTATATTTATCTTGTGTACGATGATCTTATTAATATTAAATTTAAGAAACCTAGATTAGCTCATCAAACTATTCGTGAATATGCTATTGCCTGTGTGAATGAATTAGATATGAATCTGAAACCAGAATTTATATATCCATTTATAAAAAAAATCGAAGATATAATCTATGGTGGGGTTGAACCTACAACTAACGAACTTAACTTTACAATTGATTTGTTTACTAATTTATATAACAAAATAACGGGGAAGACATTCACCTTTAAATTGTAGGTTTAAGAACAATTATTATTTGTTATAATTTCAAAATACTAAAAAGTAATCACAATGGTGAAACAAGGAAAAGCATCTCAAAAGAGTATAAATATTTCAAAAGGAATAGTTTTTACATTCTTAACGATATATTTAATCATTTTTGGAATTATAATTAGCGATTTTGTTGTTCATATTCAGCAAGAAAATCCAGGTGAATTACCCGTTTGGTGGGGTATTTTAACCTATATCCCTCTTTTATGTTATTTTGGAGCAATTTTTAGTGTGGTTTTTCTTATTATATTTCTAAGAAATGCCACAACTGTAAAAATACGTCAAACACAATCCCGAAAGAAAATTAAATCTGGTTCAATATATAAACAAGCACTATTTGTCATTATATTTATCTTTGTGTTCATTCCTTTATTTTCTCCCATAATTGACAGAGGGGAAAATAATCAGAATTTTTCAGTTTATAATCCAGACTGGAATGGTGCTACAGACTTTAAAAAAGCTATTGAAAATGATGGATACGATGTCATGACGGTACAATCAAGTTTGAGTGCTACTAACCGGTTAATAAATACAACGATTAATAATAATAGAAAAGAATCTATATTATTGATTTTACTAGGCCCAAATCAATTTTATGATCCTATTTTTGAAGTACCTTATTTTATAGAATTTTTAAAAGGAACTAATTCACTATTAATATGTCACGATCATGGTTCTACAAGTACGTTATTATGGGAAATCCTAATTGCGAGTTTGTTTGATCCTAGTATCAATATACCATTAACAATATTTCCTAATGGCATTTTACGGGATAATGAATCTTATAATCCGACACCTGAATTTCCTGTGATTACAAATTTTGCTACTCATCCAACCAGAAATACTCCATATTATATTGACGAAGTTATACTTTCAGTAGCTTCTTGTGCTGTAGGAGGACCTTTTATAAGTGCATTTGGTTGGACTTCTGTAGGCACCTCACAACCTCATTCATTTATAGATAAAGATAATAATGGGTATTATAATGAACCTGAGGATGCACTTAATTTGGGTTTTATGAGTTTAATAGATTTAGGATTCCCACTTCCTACCACATTTCCCCTTGGAGTATATGAACAACATGTATTTTTAGCAAATGATATGGGGAGACAACGATTATTTGTCTCTGCTGATGCAAGCTTATTTAATAATGAACTAATTAATGAGCCTACTTATGATAATATGCAATTTGGAATAAATATCATTGAATGGTTGACACAAGTAAATGAAGGAAGGAGTAAGGAGGAATGGATTGTAGTTTTCGATGAAGCTCATATAAGACCAGAATATTCAAGAGATCTTTCATCCGCAGGGATATTTGGTTTCGTAATGCAGTATATTGTACACTTATCAACAAATCCAATCACAGCCTGGATTTACCCTCTTCTAGCATTTTATACATTAAGGAAATACCTCCCAAAAAAGGATAAAAAGCAGGAAGAACAAAAAATAGCAGCAGAAGAAGAAAAGAAAGAAGAAATTGCTAGATTTAGAACATCTTCCTTTTTTGCCCAAAAGATTGAGGAATATAGAGATAAAATGAAATATGGAGATGCTTTAAAACTGCTTTACAGAAGGCTAGAAAGGAAATTACATAGGCAATTGGGAGGAGCAAAAATAACAACACAAAATGTGGTAGATCTAGTTATTGCAAAAGATCCCTCAACCACCAAATTAAAAACAAGAAGATTAAGTAAGTTTATGGATAAAATTTTATCAATTAAAGAAGGAAAAGAAAAAGTTAAAACTGAACAAGATTTCGAAGAACTATTTTTCGAAATGGACTGGGCAGTTAACATTATTTAATCAATTTTAAAATATCAAATAAAAAATTAAAAAAAATAATATAAAAATTAAAAAATATAGAGGTTATAAATAAATGGAAGCTCCGGACAAAGCAAAATATTATGACCATGAGGAAATTGATGTAGTACCTATAAGAGAGATAGCACAGGAAGTATTAAGTGAAGTAAGTCGAGTGATCGTAGGGTATGGTGAAATTCTACAGCAACTTTTTATAGCTCTACTTGTGAATGGGCATGTACTACTAGAAGGAGTCCCAGGTCTTGGCAAAACGGTAATGGCTAAAACTTTTGCTAAAACACTCGGTATATCATTTCGAAGAGTTCAATTCACTCCTGATTTGTTACCAGCAGATATTACAGGTACAAAAATATTTAATCAGAATGAAGGTGCATTTGTACTTCAAAAAGGACCGCTTTTTGCTAACTTGGTACTAGCTGATGAGATTAACAGAGCTGCTCCTAAAACACAAGCAGCTCTACTTGAAGCTATGGCTGAACGTCAAATAACTATTGAGGGTCAAACTTTACAGCTTGAAAAACCCTTCATCGTTGTTGCAACAGAAAACCCTGTAGAAATGGAAGGAACTTATCCACTGCCAGAAGCTCAAATTGATAGATTCTTATTTAAACTCTGGCTAGATTATCCTGAGAAAGATGAAGAAGTAGAAATTATGCGTCGACAAATTTCAGGTGAATCACCCTCAGTTGAAGTAATCACAACTGGTGAAGAAATCCTCGCAGCACAGAAAATTATGAATTTAGTCTATATTGATGATCGAATTCTAAAATATGTTCGTGATATCATATTAAAAACTAGAAATCATCCACAGATTGCCCTCGGATGTGGACCAAGAGCCAGCTTAACTCTTATGAAATGTGCAAAAGCTCGTGCTGCGATACTAGGCCGATCATATGTGACCCCTGATGATGTGCGAGCATTAATCATCCCAGCATTAAACCACAGAATTCTTTTAAAACCAGAAGCAGAATTAGAAGGTCTTGATGCAAAGGCTGTTATTAAATCAATTGTCGAAGATATATCAATCCCTATCTAAACCGTTTTTTTTATGGTGTAGTATTTAATCAGAATTGGAAGAAAAAATATTAAATAAGGTGTATTTTTATACTAGGAGGTAAAGGTAGAAGTTTAATTTTATTTGCTGTATTTTTTCTTACAGCTGGATTTGCATTCGTAAATTATTTCTTAATTTACTTCGCAATTTTATTATTATTTAGTACAATAATTAGTTTACCAATTTTCTACTATAAAATGAATATAGAAGAATTGCATGTGCATAGAGAACTTGAGAAAGAAAAAGTATTCAAAGATGATTTTGTTCATGTAAAAGTGGTAATTGAAAATATTGGTCGTAACAGCTTTGATTTTATTGAAATAAGAGATAACTACAACCCACAGCTATTTAGATTAATTTTAGGTGAAAATTTTATATCTACTAGAATTGGACCAAAAGATCTAATTAAATTCACTTACGTTCTTGAACCAAAAGTAAGAGGAGAATATGCTCTCGGACCCTTATCAATAATAGTGAAAGATAGATTAGGATTTAATTCAGTTGAAAGGATTGTACCAGATAGTGTTACAGATATTCTTATATATCCACCTTATGAAGATATTAAAAGAATTGAAATTTTAGGTTCAAAACGATCTTTACAATTAAATTATGGATTACAAAGATCGAAACAAAAAGGACTTGGATCGGAATTTTATGGGATGAGGAAATATGTTTTTGGAGATCAATTTAGATTGATAGATTGGAAAGCAAGTGCTCGAACTCAAACACTAATCGTTAAAGAGCATGAAAGTGAAAGAGATGTAACCATAATGATTGTTGTAGATTCATCTGATACAATGGCGGGTGGAGCAATTGAAAATACAAAATTTGAATATGCAATAAGAGCCTGTATGCTTTTAACAAAAGTAGCATTAACACGAAGAGATAATGTAGGAGTTTTTACCTTCTCAGACAAAAAGAATTTGAAATTTTTAAAACCAAATAGTGGAGAAGACCACTTTTATCAAGTTTTAGATTTTGTCGCAAGGATAAAACCACAAGGAAAGTGCAAATTCAATGAAGCCATGGCTCATTTTACAAAACGTTTTCAAAAACGCAGTTTAGTTTTTGTCATATCTGATTTAGAAGCAAATCCTAAGGATATTTCTCAAGCTATTAAAAAATTAGTCCCATTTAATCATACTATTATAATTATTAATCCATTCAGTCCTTGGTTCGAGATTCATGAAATAGATTTATCTTCAACTGATAAAGCTTTAGCAGAAGCAATTAGTGAAGAAATGATGGAACATATTTTATCTATTAGACAAAATCTTCGAAATCTGGGAATTAATATAATAACCTGTGGACCTGATGATATGATGAATCAAGTTCTAAGTAATTATATGGAAGCAAAAAAAAAAGGGAAGGCGTATTAAGAAATGGCTCGCGGATATTTATTATCATTAAAAATAATCAATCTAGCTATATTCGCCTGGCTATATATTATTTTTCTAACTTCAATTTTTGATTTTAATACAGTAGTTGTAACAGCAGACAATGAATTCGTGTTATTTGCCTTTTTAGGAGCATTAAAAAACGTTTTCTCATACATAATCTATGGATTTTTTTTCCTTATTGCTTATGGTTTAGCCTTTATTTTTGGAGGTGGATTTAACAGTTATATGTTTAACTTTATTGAAGGTTTTTTTCAGGGATACTTGAGCAAATGGTTTTCAATCCCTCAGCCAGAATTACAAAACATTCCCAATTTAATATTGAGCGAATTAGGAGTACTTTTTAATGATCTCTATTTATTCATTTTTCAAATTTTATTTGTTATTTCAGTTATATATGCAATAAGAGGTTTTTTCAAAAGTGATCCAAAACATTCTTTTGTAGCAATTGGCTCAATAGTCCTTATGATTATTGTCCCTCTAATGGTGGTTGGTTTAAGAGATATGCTGCATTTATTCCTAGGAAATGTCTCTCCAGAAAGTAGACCAGAGTTCGTGCAATATATATATCAAATGGCCTCTACGAATCCTCTTGATGACAGTCTAACTCAAATTCCTATTGATAACTTCTTTCAATTTATAGTGAGTCCAGTTATCTTATTTGCTATTATATCATATATTTATCTAGAACTGGCATTTCAAATTAATTATGCAGATACTGTTACTAAACCCTCATTAGAGAGAAATGACAGATTAGAAGCTCAATTGAATATTCTAGCCAGAGAATCACATTTTGTAACTGCTAATATTGACAAAATAAAAGCAGAAGCCAAAGAAAGAATGAAAGAAATTGAAGCAAAGCAAAAAGAAGGATTAGTTGTTGGAAGATTCTTTGCAAAAACAGGTAGGCGATTTTCCTATGTAAAAGAAATGATAGAAAGGAGAAAATTAGAAGAAGAGGAAAAAAAATTAGTAACTGCTGCCTCTAAAACTAGAAGACTTGGGAGGTATATAGATCGTCTTTTTCGAGAAGATCCTGAAGCAAGAGATACGTTAACTGCAAGCTCCTCAGCACCTAGAGCTCGAAATTTAGCAACCTCTACATTATTCAACTTTATTTATCGTGTAGGCTTACTTATGATTATAAGTTTTATCATTATTCACCCACATTGGTTTTTAGACACAGTTATACAATTACCTGATGCAATTACTGAAAGTGTAGCAATGTATTCTCCTGAAGTCATTATTATCTTACTCCTTCCAATTATGTTAATTTTTCCAGTAATTTCAAAATTAATTGCATTTATCAAACATAGAAACTTGATAATTCGATTGCAACAAGAAGGACGTATAAAGGAACTTCTAACTTCAGTTGGGGATTACGTTATAAAGGAAGAAGTTAAAACACCTTTGGAAGAAGAAGCTGAGGAAGTAGCAACTGAATCTGCTTAAGTATCTTTCTTTTTCTAATTATAAGTTTATGATATACTTAGCTAAATCTATCTTTTTTTTTGGATTTATCATTAGAGTATCATAGCAATAAGTCTTAATTCCTAATTCTTCAATTTTAGGTTTAAATTCGCAATCATTATTATCAATAATAAAGTTTCCTAAAAATTCCTTATAAAAACTTGCAATACCTATACAAGAGACTTCTAAACCATAACACTTCATCATTTTATCTGCGGGTCCTTTAACGGTGGCACCCTCTATAATTGGACTTATTGCAAAAACTTTATCTTTGGCTTTAGAAAGTGCATCCTTTATACCTTCCACTTGAAGGATAGTTCCTATTGATACAATTGGATTTGAAGGACAAATTATTACTTTTCTAGCTCTTTTTATATATTTTAATACATTATTGACAGGCATTGCTTTTTCAATCCCTTTAAATTCAATTTTAAGAATTTCAGGTTTGCACTGATGTTTAATGAAATATTCTTCGAAATGCATAGATTGCAAGGGTGTTGTAATAAAAGTCTCAACAGTTTCATTAGACATAGGAATAAGATGAGACTTAACACCTAAATTTTGACATATCAAATTAGTTATCTCTGCTTTTTTAAAACCTTGCTTGAATAAATCGGTGCGATAAATGTGAGTAGCTAAATCTTTATCACCTGCGTTAAACCATCCTGTGTCATAATAATTCTTTAAAACACTTAAACAATTAAAAGTTTCATCGACAAAACCCCATCCTTTTTCTTTATCGACTAAATTTGCTAATGTATAAGTAATAATATCTAAATCAGGGCAAATTTTAAGGCCAAATAACTCAATATCATCACCAGTATTTACAATGATTTTAAGTAATTCTGGTTTAATTATTTGAGCCAATCCTTCGATAAATTTTGCTGCTCCAACTCCTCCTGCTAAAAGCACATAATAATTTTCACTCATAGCTTATTACCGTTAATTATTAAGTTCAAATATTATTTCTTTCAACTTTTTACGTTTTGGGGTTTGTATCGGTTTCAGAGGGTATCCAACCGTAAAAAACGCCATGGGGATATATGTTTCAGGGAGGTTTAAACTTTCCTTTATTATATCTTTGGCAAAGAGTGGAGCACAATACCAGCATGCAGCTAATTTTTTCATCTCTAAGGCAAGGAGTAAATATGTTGCTGAACTACTAATACTTTGGATCCCTAGAATGAATTCATTTTGTGCCCTTTCTGGATCGGCATATTTCTCTAAATCTAAAGTATCTAGGCATAATAAAATTAAAGTTGGGGCATTAAAGAAATTCATTCTGGTCTTTTCCACTTTAGATTTAATGAAACCTTTAGATTTTCCATCTTTCTCTAAATCAATTCTTAATTTTTCATTCATTTTCTCTATTAAACTTTCACGTAGCTTATCTCTCTCCAATATTATATACCTCCAAAATTGCCCATTATGAGCACTTGGAGCCCATTGAGCAAGCTCAATGCATTCTTCAATAATATTTTTTCTTATACTTCTCGCTGCAAACATTAATTTGTAGCTCCTACGATTTTTAAGCAATTTATTCATATTAATTTCTTCATTATCCAGAAACAAATCATCTTCCTTCTTTCTTAGAATAGATTTAATTGTTGTCTTCTCATTAAATTCAAAATTATACCCTCTTATTAAAACTATTGGAATACCTTCATCTGATTCCCCCATAACTAATTGTGCTGCTGCTGAAAGACTATCAACTTGTCCAATAATAGTTGTCTGAAGTTCATATCCAAATAAGTCTTTCTTACCTCGCATATCTAAAATTGGATTTATTCCTGAAACTCCAATAGCAGTTCCTATAGCTCCTACTCTAAAAGGTCTACCAAATGAATCAGATATAATTATTGCGATTTCCTTTTTGGTTTTGTTTTTCAATATTTTTCTTATTTTTTCAGCGTCTTTATCTGGATTTTCTGGTAATAGGGTTATTATTTCTTCACCCTCAATATTAGATTTATCTATTCCCGCATCAGCACAAATAAACCCGTGGTTAGTCTCAGTTATCAACACATGTTCATATTTTACAATTTTTTTTGCTTCATCTAAAATGGCTTGTATTAATTCGGGTTTTTTTTCTGGTAATCCATGAATTTTTGCTTTTTGCGTTAAAGATTTGTATATTTCAAGAGCTTTCTCACTTGGTATGATCTCAGTTAAATTCCTCGTTCTTCCATTGCATTTAGAAATGATTGTTTGAGCAATAACTATGATATCTCCATCTTGTAAAGTTAATCCATTTCTGTTTAAAGCATACATTAAGATTTCAGGGATATTGTCTCCCTTTTTAATTAATGGAATTTCTTTTAACCCAATAATTTTAATTTCATCTTTAAAATTCATGATAAATCAATTTTAGATATTACTGTATCTTTTAATATCTGATTTTTTACTTTCAGCTAACTCTTCAAATTTATTAGGAATTGCACAACAAGCAGAAAAAAATTTAAATTGGATTTTAGGATTATAGTTTTTTAGCCACGTTAAAGTTTCTTTAGATGGAATTTCAATTCTTGTTATACCGGCCTTAATAGCAGCTTTTTCAATTTCAGTCTTAATTTTTCCTCGAGGTCTCATGCATCCTAATGATATCTCTGTCTTAGGAAAAGCAACTCTTATGACTGCTATAACTTTCGCAATATCTTCTGGTTTTGGTAACTCAAATTTGATCTTAGAATCTTTAGGAGGAATTAACACAATAATTACTATTAGAGAGGGATCAATTTTAGTTTCTTTAATAAATTTAATCGACATTAATTCTTTATTGAGTTTTCCATAATGTAAACCAATACATATATGAGGTACAATATTTAATTGGTATTTTTTTAATAGATCTATTGCTCTTTTATATTCACTTAATTCAATATCCAAATGATAAATATTCCGTACGACTTCTTCATCCATATTTATATCAAACGATACTATATCAACATTTGCATCAGTAAGTTTCTTTGCCGTTTCTTCATTTAATAATCCCGTATGGGTATTTATAATTAAATTTGTCTCGATCTTCACTTTTTTAATAGTGTCTAAAAATTTTAATAACGGTACTGAACCATCAATCATGCTCCCTCCTGATATTAAAGCTCCTACTCCCCTTTTTTTAGAAAGTTTCATCAAAAATTGTTCTAGCTCTTTATTGGTTAGTATTTGTTTCATCCCTTTCAAATACTTCTTATTACAATGTTCACATTCTAAGGCACATTCACTTCCCGTAATACTGATCGCAGGAAATCTCATGGTAGGAATATAAATTTTTAAAACGTTGCTAAAATTTCTGCAGGTAATCTCTTGAGTTAGAGTAAAAAGTTCATCCAAATCTTCAGATTTAAGTTCTAAAAATGTTGAAAAATCTTCCCATGATATTGAATCTGTTTTTAATTTCTCTATTAATAATTGAGTACTATTCATATTTCTTTAACCAACTCAAATTTGAATATTTCTCTTTTGCTAATTGCTCTGCTAACTCTTTCTCATTTTCAGAAATAATTCCATCTTCTAATTTAATCCCTAATGCATTTTCAAATCCCTTTTTCAATGAAACAATTAACTTACCTTCTTGAAAATTCAAACAATAATTTTTAATACCTATGCACTTAGCACGAACAGACCTCACCATCCTTGATTTTCCTACATTTTCAGGAGCTTTCAATACAGAATACATTAATTCAGGATCAAGATCTAATAAAATGGTACCATGTTGAAGAAGATATCCCTTCTTTCTAACTTGTGCATTCCCAGAGAATTTTTTTCCATCTAGTAAGATAGCAGGGCAATGAATAATATCTTTTTCTGTTTTTAATCCAAAAATAGTTAATCCCATAATTATTCCCTGGGTAATAATCTCAAATTGTTCTATTACCTTATTAGCATCTAAATTCTCAAGAAATTTTATAGGACACACAATTGAATATGTAATTTCTCTATATTCATCGTGAAAAACAGCACCACCTCCAGTGATACGTCTTACAATTTTGAATCCTTTTTCTTTTGTGAATGGAACATTAATCTCATTCGATAAACTCTGATTTCTTCCTATACTAGCTGTGGAGGGTTTCCATTTATAAAATCTTAACGTGTTTGGAGATTTTTTTTCTATTGCCATTTTTAAAATTGATTCATCTAAAGCCATATTCCAAAAACCATTTTTAACCTCTAGAGGTAAAAATCTCCACACATTCATTTTTTCTACTAAGTTTTAATTTATAAAGGTATGTATTAATTCAAAAATTTCCATTTTTTCCTTTTCTGTTAATGTTCTTGGATAGTTGTAAATAGGACCCGATGGTTTAGATGTATAATAAGGACGGTTACATCCAGGACATCCAGAAGTCAAAAAAGCATTTGTATCATTGATAATCATATTTAGATCTTTTTTACTAATATTGATATTTATTATTTGTCCCCTCGTATTAAATGTAAAGTCTTTTAACTTTCTCTTATTATTAAAGATAAGAAATCTTCCTAACTGTAGTTTTCTAAAACTTAAAATTGCAGGTTGCGGTATATTTTCAAATTTTGTGCCTTTTATTGGTGTAAATGCAAACATTGAGACAATAATCCCAAGGTTATATAATTCTTCGATAAGCTCAATGACCTGTTTTTCTGTTTCTTCTAAACCGATTATTATATGCGTACTAACAAATCCAGGAGAAAAAATTTCTAAAGCTTCATTCAACTTCTGAAAATGTTCTTCCCATGTGTAAGGGCCTCCGATTTTACTGCCCTTAATTTTTTCAAAAACTTCAGATGTGGCACCATCTAATGCAATTCCTACTCTTTCAACCCCTTTAATTTTTAGTTCCTTCAATTGTTCTTTTAAGAAAGGAGGAATGGCAACAGATATTGGAATATTAGTATGTATTCTAATCTGAGTTATAATCTCTATTAAATCATCAAAATTTTCTGGATAATTTAGTGTTTGAATGCAAATTCGTTTAAATTTTTTTGAAAATGGCATATATTTTAGTTTTGTCAGAAAATCCTTAAAGAAAAATATTGGCCAAGTAACTCTAGAAAGTTTTTCTATAGAGCTTCTTGATGATCGAGCTTGAGGACAAAAACCACAATTCGCAATACAATGCCCCTCCGTGAATGTCATAACATAACATGTAGTTGAGGGATTTTTAAATTGGGGTAATGCTCCTAAGTCTAAAACAGAAGCGCTTCCAACAGATAATCTTATTTTTTCGATTGTCACTAATCTTACTAGTAAATTGATAAAATTAAGTTTTATTGCTTCCGTTTATAAATTTTATAGTCATTTTAATTATTGCTATTTTAAGAAATATCAAGATTTACCATTTTTAAGTAACTACGTAAAAAATTTATTAAATCAATTATTAAAATATTAAATATTAAGTATATTCCCTAATTTTAGAAAAGTGTTATAATTTTATGGTTGATTATGACCCACAGAAGATAGAAAAGAAATGGCAACAAAAATGGGAAAAAGACAAAATTTTTGAAGTCGAAGTAGATCGAAAGAAGAAAAAATATTATGTGTTGGAGATGTATCCTTATCCTTCTGGTAAACTCCATATGGGACACCTTAGGAATTACACTATCGGAGATTGTTATGCCAGATTTAAGAGGATGAATGGTTTCAATATACTTTACCCCATGGGTTATGATTCGTTTGGAATGCCCGCAGAAAATGCAGCAATAGATCATGGTGCTAATCCAGAAGAATGGACTAACAAAAATATAAATACAATGAAAATTCAACAAAAAAGGATTGGACTTTCATATGATTGGACAAGAGAAATATATAGTCATAATCCTAACTTTTATAAATGGGATCAATGGTTTTTCTTGCAGATGCTAGAAAAGGGATTAGCATATAAACAAGAAAGTTACGTTAATTGGTGCCCTAAATGCTCAACAGTTCTAGCAAACGAACAAGCTCAAGGAGGAAAATGCTGGAGATGCAACTCCAAAGTTGATCAAAAGTTTTTAACACAATGGTTCCTTAAGATAAGAGATTACGCCAAAGAGCTGCTCGAGGGGTTAAATCTCGTTGATTGGCCTGATAAAGTTAAGGTAATGCAACGAAATTGGATTGGAAAATCGGAGGGTACAATTATAAAATTTCCAATTAAAGGAGAAGATAGAACAATAGATATATTTACAACAAGACCTGATACACTTTATGGTGTAACATTTATGGTTTTCGCTCCTGAGCATCCTTTGGTTCATAAATGGGTGGATGGCACTGAATACGAGCATGATTTCAATATATTATATGATGAAGTAATGCATCAAGATAAGTTTGAAAGAACCAATATTGAAATCGATAAAAAAGGTATGGACATTGGCAAAAAAGCTATAAATCCAGTTAACAATGAGGAAATACCTATATACATAGGTAATTTCGTTATTTATGAATACGGAGCGGGAGCTGTTATGGCAGTACCTGCGCATGACCAGAGAGATTTTGAATTCGCTAAAGAATATGATATTCCCATTAAAATAGTAATTCAACCACATGACTATGAATTAAATGTAGCTAAAATGACTCGAGCCTATGAGAGTGATGGTGTTCTTGTAAACTCAGAAGAATTCAATGGTTTGGAGAATTTATTTGCTACTAATGAAATAACTGAAAAATTAGAAGAACTTGATATGGGATATGCTACTATAAATTATAAGTTAAGAGATTGGGGAATTTCACGTCAACGTTATTGGGGCTGCCCAATTCCAATACTATATTGTGAGGAATGTGGTATGCTCCCGGTACCATATGAAGACTTACCTGTTTATTTACCAA
The DNA here is from genome assembly GCA_029856145.1 of Promethearchaeia archaeon. Lineage (GTDB taxonomy): Archaea > Asgardarchaeota > Lokiarchaeia > Sigyniarchaeales > SOKP01 > Loki-b32. The sequence continues at coordinate 24,166 of JAHQWK010000020.1, read as the reverse complement.
AAGATGTTAAATTTACTGGGACTGGTAATCCATTAGAATCAAGCGAAAGTTTTGTTAACACTCAATGTCCTAAATGTGGTAATAACGCAAAGCGAGAAACAGATACAATGGATACTTTTATAGATAGTTCCTGGTATTTCTTTGCCTATTGTGATCCTCCATCTGTAAAATCAAATATACCTTATACCAAAGCTAAAGTAAATTATTGGGGTAATGTTGACCAGTATATTGGAGGTATAGAACATGCGGTTATGCACTTAATTTATGCTAGATTTTTTACAAAAGTAGCTCGAGATCTAGGGCTTCACAAATTTGATGAGCCTTTTCAATCATTACTAACCCAAGGAATGATTAATAAAGCTCATCCATTCTGTATTAACTGCAATACCTTCCTTATGAAAGCTGATTTAGATCAAATGAGATGTAGAAAATGTGGAAGTATAGATCTTATTAAAAAGTCAGTAAAGATGAGCAAGAGTTATGGAAATACAGTAAATCCTGGAGAAATAATTGAGAAATATGGAGCAGATGCAGCGAGATTTTTCATATTATTTGGAGCAAGCCCTTCATCGGGATTAGAATGGTCTGAAGAGGGTGTTGATTATGCTAATAAATTTATTAGAAATATATTTACATTGGTAACTGAACCTCCTAATAATATACGTGAGAACCTAACAATAAGAGATACATTAATCCAATACTATTTAAATAAAATTATTAAAGAATTCACAGAAAACATGAAGAAACTCGCAATTCGAAATGCTATTAATAATTTGATACAATTTACGTCAGAATTCGGAAAATACAAAAATGAAGGGATTATTAAACAGATTTTCGAAGATTGTAGGGAAAAATTAATATTATTACTCCACCCGATCGCACCTCACATAACAGAAGAAGTTTGGGAAATGATTGGGAGAAAGGGTTATGTAAGCTTAACTTCATGGCCTTCTTACCAAAAAGAATTACTTACACAGGAATCTGATTATAAATGGAAGCTGATGAATAATATCTTAGATGATATCAACAAAATTAAGATTGCAATGAAAAAAGAATCTTTAGAAAAGATCTCTATCATTATAGCAGATAAGTGGAAATTAAAGTTTTACAATAAATTCATGTCTTTATTAGAAGAAACTAAGAATCAAGGAGAAATTATGAGCATTTTAATGGAGGATAGTGAATTAAAAATTCACGGGAAAATGATCAGTCAAAATGTTGGTAAAATACTGAAAAATGTAGGAAAATATCCAAAATTTACACTATCTTCAAAAGATGAATTTCATTTTTTTAATGAAATAAAACCTGTAATTGAGAAAAAATTCCACTCGGAAGTAGAAATCAAACTTGAAAAAGACTCAAATGAACAAAAAGCAACTCAAGCCCTCCCTAGTAAACCAGCGATTGTAATTTTTTAAAATTAATTATTGATATACTCAAATCTAATTATTTAATAGACTAAATTTCATCACTATTTTATCAACTCAAAATTAAATAAATTATTATAAATTTAATTATATTAAAATTTGGTAAAAAAGCAGTAAATTAATTCAAATTATAAGAATATTGTTTTTAAAATATATGACGATATACGAACTCAGTATTATCTCTACTACCGGATTTCCTTATTTTAATTCATTAATTAACCCTGTTCCAGAAGGAGTAAAAATCTTTCTAAGATTTTTTGACTTTTCTAAAGATAAATCTATAATTCAAGATCAATTAGATATTACTTCAAAATTTGATTTAACTGCCGGTTTAATTTCTGCTTTATTTGAATTTGCTAGAAATATAAATAAAAAAATAGAAGTACTTGAATTTAAGTCTAAAGAAGATAAAGATCCAAATAAAATCGATGAAAAAAAGTTCAAATATCATGGAGATGTCTTAATTACAGCACAAACAGAAACCTTTTTATTACACAAATCGGTCCGAGAAAAGGTTAAACTCATCTATAACAATTATATAAATTCTAAAATTCCTCTTGATTCTGCTGATCATATCTATGAAAATGAAGAAAAAAAAATTAGAGAGATCTTAACAGATTCAAAAGCGAGACAAAAGATATCAAAACATCGAAACGAAATCAAACGCTTAGCAACTGATTTCTTGAGTGAAATGAGAGATTATGGTCTATGGGGAATATGTATAACCTCATTTGATCTTTCTCCAATTGTTACCTACGGGAAGAAGTATTCATTGGAAAGTGTATATGATATTCTAAGACATATTGGATATATACCTGAAATTGCTCCATTGGATTGGATTTATAGACAATCTTTTTTTTCTGATGAATCAATTCAAGTTTGTATCATAAAATCAGATATTGGCACTACAGTTGAGAATATTTTGTTTGAACCTTACTTCTATTTACTTTTTGCAGATCCTCAGAGTTATTTTGGTGAGTTCCCAGGAAAACTTACCTCTGTTTTTAACAAAGTTCTTGGTTAAAACCTTCTTGTTAAAAAAATAAAAAAAAGAATTTCAATAATTGATTTAAGAACAGAAGATAAATAATTATTAAATTTAAAAGTATATTTATTTATATGTTTTGTCCGCAGCTTTAATTATTTGAAATAAAGAATCTGATTCAAGAGAAGCACCTCCAACTAACCCACCATCAATATTTCTTTTATTAAACAAATCTTCAGCATTATCTGGTTTAATAGATCCCCCATATTGTATTCTTATAGAATTAGCAGTCTCCTTATCGAATTTTCGAATTAAAAGTTCCCTTATAAAAATATGAATTTCTTCTGCTTGCTCTGGAGTAGCAGTTTTTCCTGTTCCGATTGCCCAGATTGGTTCATATGCTATTACAGTCTTTAAAATCTCCTCTTTTGTGAGATTTTTAAATGTTTCGTTGATTTGATATTTAATAATATCATTTGTTTTTCCTGCTTCTTTTTCTTCTAGATGCTCGCCGATGCAAACGATAGGTTTTAAATCCATAGATAAAGCTTTTTTGAGCTTCTTATTAATCAAAGCATCAGATTCATTAAAAATATCTCTTCTTTCACTATGACCAAGAATAACATATTCAACTCCAATATCTTTTAAAAAAGTAGGTGAAATTTCGCCAGTATATGCTCCCTTCTCTTCAAAATGCATATTTTGTGCTCCTATTTTGATATTTGTATTCTTTAAAATCTCATATATAGTCGTTAGGACAGTAAAAGGAGCGCAAATTACTATATCCACAGATTTAATTCCCTTTACTAGCAGAATTAAACTCTCTAACATTTTTTTTGATTCTTTTGGGGTTCCTCGATTCATTTTCCAATTCCCCCCTATTATAGGTTTTCTCAACTTGTTTTACCTTAGATATTTATTAAATTTTGAATTCATTAAATTCTCGCTATAATTCAATTATGTAATAAATCTATAAATTTCTAACGAAAATTCAAAAAAATTTATCTTAAAAAGAAATAAGAAGAAATTATTCTGTTTTAGGAAGTTTCTCATGTAACTTTGTGGCTTCTAACAATTTCTTTACTTCATTAACGTCAGGAGCCATTATAGCTGGTAATCCTAATTGCGTACGTCGCCTTTCTATAGCTGGTTGCATAGGAATTGCTTTACCATGTTCCAAAACTGTTGATGCTTGACCAGTGTAATAATTTGGTGCTTCACCACGCTCCACGCTCATGTTTTTAAGAATTACGAAAATTTCTGTTAATTCAACTTTCTGAGGACAAACTTCATCACATGTATCACACACGGTACAACCCCAAATATTAAACACATTGTTTGGTCCAAATATTTTCTCTTTTAACCCTAATAAAGCATCTAAAATTAAGCGTCTTGGGTTATATCTACCTTCTGTAACCTGTGCTACAGGACACGCACCACTACACGTTGCACATTGGTAACAATATGCTAATGTAGTACCAATATCATTACTAAGAATTTGGTTTCTGAAATCAAAATCTATAGTTGCCATTTGAAATTACGTTTTATCTTGATATTATGTAGTATAACTTATTGTTAATTTTAAAATTATTTCTTTTAAAATTATATTTTTAAATTAGAATTTCACTTATTAATCTATTTTTATTCTGTCGGGCTTTAAAAGAAATTGATTTTGAATCGCAAATGAAATTAATAAAAGCAATTAAATATTTATTCCTATAATAATATTTAAAAACATACTATAAAGCAAATAATTTAAAAACTGAGATGATATGACGAATATTGAAGAATTAAAAAAATTTGGACTTGATATCACAGAAGATATGAAACAAGGAAAGGTTATCTTAGATATATATACAACGTGGTGTGGACCCTGCCGATTTTTAAGCCCTCTACTGGAAAAATTAAAAGAGGAAGGATTAATTAAATTATTGAAAGAAGATCTTGATCAAAACAGACCTCTTGGTGAAAAATTTGGTATTACAGCTATACCTACGCTTGTATTTTTCAACAATGGTGAACTTTTAAATCATCCAATAGAGGTTCAAGGTCAATTACTTGTTCGAAACGGTATCATGGTGGGTGCTGCTGGAGAACAAGTTCTTAGAGAAATTGTTGATAATATGTAAATTTTCTTGATTTTCTATTTTTATAACTGCAAGATTTTATTTATTTATTTCTAATTAACATATTTATATTAAAATCTACAGCAGAGTCATAAAAAAAGTAAAATTCTATAAATAAACATATGAGTTTAAAGATTTATATTATAGAAATTAATTATATGATTTTTAAATAGCTTGATATTGAGAATTTCAAAAATCATACTAATAATCTATTAATTATACTAAAAATTTTTTATTTAATGAAATTTTTTTCATATTTAATTTAATTTCAGATTACAAAATAGTACTATGAATTTTTCAAGAAAGGAGCTAGTACAGACAGAAGCAACGATGAACCAAGTTAGGAATGCGGTTTTTCATCTAGCTCGATTAATGGAGAAAAATGGAATTGAAAATTCAAAAGAAAGATTAAGAAAGATGGGACAAAATATTGCTAAGACTTATATAAATTATTGGAAACCTACAGATGTTATTACATTAGCAAATTTGAAAGATGTTATAACCACTATCTATCAAAAAGTATTACATAGTGCAGTTTCCATTGAAATCAATGAAATAGAAAAAGTAATTAAAGTTCGAGATTATAGTTGTGCATTATGTAAGTATCACTATGAAGATGTTAAAATAGCAGGTTGTGAAATATTATTGGGGTTAGTATCTGAATTAATAACTCTTATCAGTAAAGAGTCCCAAGGAAGTACACAACTTTTATTAAAGCCATATGAAGTAATTGAATCCCGATCTTATGGAAATAAGTCATGTATTCAAGTTTTTAAATATAAAATGAAAAAGGAGGAGTAAACTTGGGAGCATTTCAATGGTTAATGAAAAAAATTACTAAGGTATTTGGACGATCCACTAATGCGTTATTTTATACACTTCTTTATAGAGAAATTCTCAAAGAAGTTAATGAGATTACTAATAATGAAGAAGAAAGCCTGATTATTCTTAGGGAAATTGGAAAAAGAGCTGCATTTGAATCTTGTGAGCGTCATTCAAGTATATTTAAATTTATGCCCGGAAATCCTAAAAAAATTTTAGATTATTTCGAAATTCTTTGGGTTGTAGTTTTTGGAACTGAGTTAGATGAATATACTTATGAAGAAATACCTAAAGAAGGTTCAAAGTATAATGATTATGTTCTAAAAATCAGTAAATGTCCAATTTGCGCTGGTTATGGTCAAGATCTTGAAGATACTTTCAAATTTGATAGGTTAAAAAACAAGGAAACAGAAGGATTAGCATGTGGCCTTTGTGGAATGTTGGAAAGTGTTGCAAATTATATTTTAAAAATAAAAAGAAATGAATACAGGATTCAAATAATTGAACAAGCATGTATTACTAAAGGAGGAGATTGCCTACAGTTTACTTGTAAAATCCATGATTATAAAGAATGGAAAGAACTTTTAGATTCTAACCGTCAACAAAAAAATATAATAAGTACTTATTTTAAAGAGACAGTTGAAGAAGAAGAAATTTTACTAGAAACTAAACTTGATATTATTGATAAACTTCAAGAAGTCATATCAATTGATAAATTAGAGGAATATCTCGATGAACCGTTAGAATCACTAAAAGATAGAGTTTCTGATATTATTAAAGATAAATTAAACATGGAACCTGAACATTTCTTTGATTACTTTAGGAATTATGAAGATGACATGATTAGAATAATTGGATATTTAGGAACTCATCTTTTAAATGAATATGGTGGACTATTAGAAAAATTCCTCAAGAATGAATGGTTAGCAAAGATTTTTGGATATATCTTTAAACAATTAAAAGAAATGACATTATTATTTATTCCACTAGATGTTATTCGAGACTACAATGAATTATTGGTTAGTTTTTTAGATGGTATAGCTCCCATAGAAATGGTTGATAATGTTAAACAATTTACAGGTAAAGATACTATAACATATATTTTTGAAGGAGCCCAAATGGCTTTGGAAAATCTAGGTATTGATTTTTCTGAATTAAGGGAAAATGTTTGGGAGGAATTAAAAGCAGAAAGGGAAAATGGATTAATATCATCAGAAACTTCTACTATAGACAGAACTCGTGAGAAAGTACCTCAAATCATTAACATCATTCAACAATTTTTAATGATATTTAATGATATACTTACATTACCAATTAGGGTTTTAATATCAGAAAGCCATTACGGATTAAAAACAGCTATCAACTCAGTTATATCAGAAGAAGAAGGTTTATATGGTTCAATAAGAGAACGATTTGATAATATCTTTGACCAAATACAAGAAATAAGAAAATAGTATTTAAACTTTTAATCTTTGTTATAAAAATTTTAACAACTTATTTCAATTATTATTTTTCATTCTTTAATCTATCTTTGCTATAAAGTTCATAAAACCAATCAACTATGTATTGGAAGAAAAACCGTTCACGAAGCACATCATAATGAGATTTGCCTTTCAAGCTTGTTAATTTAGCGATATCTTCAGGTTTTATTTTATCTTCAGCTACTAAATTTATTCGCGTTATAAATTGATCTCTAAGTTCTATCTTTCTAAGGATAATAGAAATAGCAGCTGAAATTTTATTTATTAACTCTTGAAGTTCAGATTTAAGATCATTCTGAAAATCATCTATTTGTTCCAGAAATACTTTGATTTTTTTTATTATTGGTTCTTTTTTATAATAATTTACTAATTCTTTTTGATTAAGAACGTCTGATAAAAACTTTACAATTTTATTTTTAAGTTTCTCATCAATTCCATAATTCTTCAGCTCTTTTTCTAACTTTATCAAAAACTTTCTTTTTAAATATTGCTTATATTTTATGATAATCGCTTCAGATTCACTTTGGTCTGAACATATTTCAATAACTTCTCCTCTGGGTGTAGAATAAGTAAAGCCTAAACCTTGTGGTCCCAAACCTCCAAGAAGAACCATTGATAAGCTATAAAAATTATAATTATTTTTATCTAAAATTTTATCCTTATTTTTTAAAATATTCTTAGGAGATACAAGATGTATCTTTTCCACTAGTTGTTCGTGTTCTTCTTCTGTATCATAATAATATATTTGATATTTATATGCAATCTTGATCTCAATAAAATCATTACTTGTATCTTGATTTTCTATTTGCTTTTTTTGAAGATCATAAAAAAATTTCTCGATAGGGTTTAATTTCTCTCTATTGTTTGAATTCTCTTCTGGACTTAGATTTCTAACATTAAGGCCGTAAACCGTATAATGGTTGAAAAAACTATTTTTAATATAATCCATTAATCCATCGTAATCTGGAAAAAAAGAAATAGGACTGCTTATAAAATAGTTATAAAGATCTCGAGGCATTACTCTACAAACATATAAAATAAATGAATCCGATGCTCTGTCAAATAAATCATTTAAATTTTCGAAAAATAGTTTATTTCTTTCCCTAAAATGATTAAGAAATTTCTTTTCCGACTCATTAATTTCTTTCTCTAATAAGCCGTATTTATTGCCTAATCTTAAAATATCTATTATCTCTCCTAATGCCGATGTTTGGTATCCCGTTGATATCTTATTAATGCAATTAATTAGTAATTTTGAAATAATCTCAAATCGATTAGAAATTATATTTACATCAATGAAAATATTAAATTCAATAGACGCATCAATCAAAAGTTCAAAAGCTTTAAATTGTCCAGCTTTAAGGCACTTTGAGAGTTTCTCATAGTATGTCTTCTCAAGTTTCTTTTTATCTTTTATCTTTAATAATTCTGATTTAAATTCGATAAAAAGCTGATTTGATATCATAATATAACTAACAAGTCAAAAGAAACATTAGAAATTAAAATTTTGTATCAAAAACCCAAAATTATTATATTTTTTTAATCCAATAATTCAGCTATTTTTTTAGAGACACTTTGGATATTTAAAAAGACCATCCCAAGCGAAGCATCACTTTTCGCAAGAGTACAGAGGATGGCATTCTCTCCAGCTTTTGATAAAATGATTATTCCATCAACACCTTCTATAAGAATCCGTTTTAGATCTCCACGAGCAAGTTCTTCTACAGCACGTTCAGAAACACTAAGGATAGCAGCACTCATTGCACTCACAATCCCATCATTTACATCTCTAGCAAGAACAGAACAGATAGGAAGGCCTTGAACACTTACTATTGCTGAACCTTGAATGTCTGCGTTAACGGCTTCCATCCGCCTTAAAAGATCGATGAGTTCGCTGATGTTTTCGCTCAAAGGTTTTTCAACTTAAACAAATAGTAGGTTAATGATCTATTAAGATAATAATATAATAATAGTATTTTTATTTTTATTTTTGATCTAATTTTAATATTAACTTTATTAATAAAGTTAATACTTATTTAAAAAATATTTTTATCAAAATCCGTATTAGTAATTTTAATGAATGAGAATCAAAATTTAAAAAGTGAAACTCAAGAAGAAAAAAGCAAGGAAGAGTTAGAGAAAGAAGAAGAAGAAAAACATAAAATTGAATCTCTTAGAAAAGCGGGAAAGATTGCTCAAGATGTAAAGAAGTACATTAAGCCAAAAATCAAAGTAGGGGTAAATGTATATGATTTGATCGCTGAAACTGAAACAAGAATTAATGAATTAGAAGGGATATGTGCTTTTCCAGTTAATTTATGTATAAATAATATTGCCGCACATTATACATCTCCTATTAAGGATGATGGAACCGAAATCAAAGAAGAAGATCTTGTTAAAATCGATTTAGGAGTTCATATTGATGGATATATTGTAGATACTGCTTTTAGTGTGAATTTTAATGAAGATGAGCCCCTTCAAAATATTATACAAGCTACTGAGATTGCTCTAGATGCTGCAAAAATGATGGTTAAACCAAAAACAAACACTCAAGATATTGGTAAAAAGATTGAGGATATAGTTAAGGGTTTTAAGTATAATCCAATAAGAGAATTAGGGGGTCATCAGATTGAAAGATGGACAGTTCATGGGAAAAAACGACTACCCGAATTAGGGTCTCAGGGAGGCGATGTAATGGAAGCTGGCGAGGTTTTTTCAATTGAAATCTTTGCTAGTACTGGTGAAGGATCAGTTCATAACACCCAATATTCATACATTTATGAAATTAATCCTTATTCGGGCAGGGTACCTTTACGTAGAAAAACTTCCAAGCAAATTTTAGGTTTTGTTAACAAAAATTATAAAACATTACCATTTGCAGAAAGATGGGTAGCAAAAGAATTCAGATTAGGAGTAGCTTTTGGGTTACAAGAATTAGTACAACAGGGTAAATTACAAGCTCACAATGTTTTAGCAGAAAAAAAGGGTGTTTATGTAGCACAAATAGAAGAGACAATCCTGATAACTGAAGAAGGCTTTGAACAATTAACGTAGTTTTACTGATGAAAATTATCAAAACAAAATCATAGTTGCTGAAATGGATAAACTAAATATTTGCCTTGTTTCCTTAACGTTTGCTCCTGATAGTCAAGATGGAGCAGCTAAATTCTTTACTGGAATTTATAATTATATGAAAAATCAGGGTCACAATGTAAAATTAATAACAGGTAAATGGAATCTTAAGTTTTCAGATCCTAATATCTTTCAAATCGATATAATAAGAAAACGTTTTTTATGGTTCCCTCAATTCACACTACATGCTAGAAATTACCTTAGGAGTCATAAATTTGATATTATTCACGGTAATGGTCCTAAAGGTGTTATACCTATAATTTTATCCAATCAAAAGCGATTCGTATCAACAATTCATGATTTAGGCCCATTCGAGACAAAATTTACTAAAATTCCCTTGGAGAAATTATTAATAAAATACACAGTTAACAAATCAACATTTATTACTACATGTGCTGAATCAATTAGAAGACAGATTAAATATTATATGCCTAACGCAAATATTAATCATATATTTAATCTTTACTCCGCAATTGAAGATAAGTACAGACCTCTTCCAAAGCAAGCCCAGGAATTAAAAGATAAACTTAATATTGAAGGTCCAGTTCTTTTGTACATAGGACGTATAGCAAAATATAAAGGAGTACATGATATCATAAAAGCATATCAAATAGCAAAAAAAGAAATCCCGGATCTTAATTTAGTGATGGGTGGTAAACCAGATTTTACTATGGAGAAAAATTATAAAGATTGGCAACAAAAATATAAAGATATTCATTTTATAGGTTTTGTATCAGAAAAGGAAATTCCAATCTATTATACAATGGGTGACATTTTTGTAACATATTCTTATGCTTCTGAAGGCTTCGGATTGACTCCAATCGAAGCAATTGCTTGCGGGACTCCGGTTATTTGTTCTTCAATTGGTGCCTACAAAGAAGTATTACAAGAACATGTTATTTTTGTACCTCCTAAAAATCCACCACAATTAGCAAAAGAAATAGTCATGTTGTTGAAAGATGATCTTAGAAGAAAAACGCTTATAAAAAATGCTCAGAATTTTATAAAAAAATATACTTGGAATGCAGTTGGGAAAAAACTTGAAATTGTTTATAAGAAATTTTTAAACCAAATTTAAGTATATTTAATTCCCATTTAACTTTTCTTTTACGAAATTAAAACAAATCTTATTAGGATTTTCAAATTGGTCGATCTTTTCTTTAAATGAGCTTATCTTAAATCTTTCTGGTGTAGAGCCTTGATTGAGAATGTCTATAGCCCTTTCAGATAATTTATTTGAATCTCGAATATGCTCTAGAGGAAATCCGTTTTCTATTAAAAATTTCTCTTGAGGGGCAGATTCTCCTGGAAAGAATTCTATGCTTGGAACATTCATTAAACTTGATTCTCTCACAATTGTTCCACCTCCACTAATTACTAATGCTCCATAGAAGCAAAAATCTACTAAATTTGGTAAATATTGAGTTATTATAATATTATTCTCTTTACTAAGAGTTTTAAGTCCTTTAGAAAGAAATTGTTCTTGTTTTTTTGAGCGAACTATAAGGAAATATTTGTAATTTGGGAATTCTTTGAAAATAGGGAGTAAAAACTTATTTATTTGAGTTTCTTCTGGTCTAACTTTATGAATTAGATAGGAAGCATGAGTAGGTTCAGTTCTAATTATTATATATTTTCCCCTTTTTATATCAAAATTTTTTAGAATACCAGGATTGGGGGTATATTCTGAAATCCAGGCAATTTCATCAAGCCCATTATACCTGATAATCTTTTCTGGATCAGCATAAAGTTTTATATACAAATCTTTCGGTATGCATTTGGGAGTGATGATATTATCTATGAATGGATGAATTAATTTGCACACAGGTTTATTTCGAGGTTCATCATTCATGCCTATAGAAGGAATTTTCAATCCATATGCAATTCTTGTCCCTTCGACAGATAAAAAGGTCACAAAATAATCTGGTGAAAATTTTTTTATTATTGGAACAAGTTGTTTCAAACGATCTATATAAGTTTCTAACTTATTTTCTAATTTTTCACCACCATGCCTTCCAATTTTTATATATTTTATATCAGAATCATCTAGAATCTGATAAGTTGAATCATAATCTCGAGCAGTAATTAGTAAATCTGCCTTTTCATTTTGAAACATTTTCCAGAGTGAATTGAACATTATTGCGGTTTTTGGTTGTTCAATGTCAATCCAAACTCTTTTTCCAGAAAAGTTCATCGTAAACACAAAAATGATAATAAGGTTTTATTTTTTTTTGAAATCGTATTATTTTTATCATAAAATTTGACAGTTATAGGATTTAAAATAATTAAAAATCTTTGTTATTAGAAGTAAAAAAACCTACTTTCCACAAATGCAAGGATTTGATTTACACCTAAAGCACATATCAGGATATTTCTTTAAAATTGCTGATTCAAGATCGACATCTAATAAATTTGCTAATGAGTTTGTCCAGGCGATAATATCTGCTAATTCTTCTGAAGCATTTTTAACGTTAATTTCTTTACTTCTTAGAATACGAGCAAATTCACCAATTTCCTCTACCAACCAAATGAAAGTAGTGTTAACACCTCTCTTTTGGTCTTGCTTAAAATAAAGATCTTTAATTAAATTCTGAAATTCTGAAATTTTCATAGATCTCCAGCAATCAATAAATAATTATCATAAAATTAACGTAAGAGATATTATCCACCAGCAGGAGTGAATAACCAATTAAATACACCAACGCGTGCTAATATTACAATAAGAATCAGAGCGACAGATAAGATTACTGGAATGATTGGTCCTACTTTTATCCCAACTGAACTGTCTTGGAAGAATCTCATTAACCCTGCTCCTCCCATTGGCATAGGAGCAGATCCACTTCTCCGTTTTTTACGTCTTGATTGAGTTCCTTTAGTTGACATTGTTAAAAATAAATAAAAATTTAAAATAACTTATTATATAAATAACTGAAAACATATAAAATTTTATTCGACATATAAAAAAAATTTTAATAAGTTTTTATTAATTATTTTCATTACTTTTAGATAATTTCAAGGATAAGTTTTAAAATTATGTTGAAAAGAATAAGAATTCTTGTTATACTCACAGTATTTTTAATGATTTTTACGAGTATATTAATTATTCCTCAAATTTCTGAGTTGAATTATTTAAATCAGGATGATACACAAAATCCAAAATATTCAGCTAGTCAAGAAGGAGCAGAAAATATAATCGTAACATACATTAATAGACGAGTAGATATAAATTTATATGGTATAGTAAAAGTTCGCGATATCTTAACTATTAAAAATCTTAATAACAACCCCATCAGTTCGATCTTGGTTGGAATTCCACTTGATCACTCAAGTAATCTAATTCATTTTGAAAGTAAGGGTGCAAATGAAAACACATTATTAGATGAGAACACATTGTTAATTGACCGTTTAAACATGGTAATGGATGAATTTGAAATGTTTGTTATATATTTAGATTCTCCATTATTGCCACATCAATCGAGTTCGATTATATTTAGATATAGCTTAAAAGATCTAGCAAATCCATATATTATATCGGATGAACAATATATTAACTATCAAGGCATCATTTTGCCAATATTACCATACAAGATGGAAGGTGAATTAGTAGCATACTATTTTTTCCCAGAATTTGATCTAAATGATCCAACTGATGAGGATATAACAGATGATTGGGGAACATACAATCCAGCCCTCAATGCTAGGGAGTATAAATTTGAGGAGATCACTGATATTATAGGAGCTGATTACATTGAACCTTTATTAGCAAATTTAGATGATTTAAAAGATTTAAATTTATGGTTCAAACATAAAGAAAGTAATAAATTAGAAATACAAGAAAATATTCGTGAAATATTCATTTCACCATGGGGAATAATTAGAGTTCGAGAGAATATATTAATAAAAAATTTAGGACTTCAACCATCAACCTATATTTTATTATATATACCTGCTTCCGCATACGGTTTATATATATCTGATGATCTTGGAAAAATCTTAGGTGTGTTTGCCACTGAAATTCCCGGGACAAATGAAAAAAGGATTAGAATTGATTTAACCGCCAATCGTATAAGAATGCTACCTAATTCTTTTTTTAGATTTGATCTAGAATACCAATTACCATTTGAGAATTATTTTTCTACAAATTGGTTACAAGAATCTATTGAAATTGATTTACTTACAACTACCTATGATTATTTAGGAAAAGAGCAAACTATCAAGATCATTATTGATGGATGTTTAAAAATTGATGATATTACTGATCCTCCAGAGGCTATTAAAAAATCTCAAGGGATGGTCTCAATAATATATACCTTAGATTATGTAGCTCCAGGAGTGGACAAAGTGATACAGTTTACGTTTACTATAGATCTCTTTAATCTACTTTTAAGACCTTTTGTATTTATGATATTTATTCTTTCAATAGCCTCTATTTATGTTATTCTAGTTAAGACAAGAAAAAGAGAAAAAGATATCACAGCATTGAAAAAGGAATACATCCCTGTTAATGAAATTCGAGAATTCTGTTCTTTATTTGAAGAAAAAAATGCTTTAATCTTAGAGATTAGGCAAACAGAAGAAGATGCTAAACGCAAGAAAATCGCAAAAAAGAAATATAAAAATATATTAACTAAAAACAACACAAAAATAGAAGAAGTACAGAAGGAAATAATTCCATTCAAGAAGTTGTTAATGGAAACAAGTGACATATTTGAGAACATTATAAAAAAGTTAGATCTTCTAGAAGTTGAAAGAATTAGCGTTAAAGATAGCTTATCTCTCATAGAATCTAGGTATAAAAGAGGAAAATTACCATCAAGATCAGCATATTTAAAATTTTCAGATGACTTCAAAAAAAGACAAAAGAAGATTGATAGAACGATAGATAAATTAATTCAACAATTTAGGAGTTATTTATTATTATAAAATTTCTTTTATGTGGAAGAGTTTATGAAAATATGGCTGTTTGACATCTTAGCATGTCCTTTAGATAAATATTTCCCTTTAAAGCTATATATTTTTTCTTTTGAAAATGAACCAGAAGAATTTCAATCAATTATTAGCACTTATGTAAATCGAGATATTAATTTTATTAAAAATGAGAAAATAATTGAGATATCTTATGAGGATAATGAATTATTCTTAAAGGACAATATTATTATTGAAAAAACTAAACTCAAAACTTATCTTAACTTAACTTCCTCAAGTTTAATTGAATTTGAAAATATTTTTGATAATACAACTAATAAACTAAGTAAAAAATGTATTGAAATTATGAATTCTGATGTCAAATCAAGAATTATAGAATTTTCTAAAAATCCTAATTTCAATCAAATTGACAGTATCTTGCCTGAATTATATTTTATTAATAAGTTAAAACTTGACTTTGAAATAAAAACGGGCATAATATTTTGTGATAAATGTAAACGATGGTATCCCATTATTGATACAATACCTCAGATGCTACCAGATAAATATCGTGATGAAAAAAAAGAAATTGACTTCCTTGAAAACCATAAAAATTTATTAGATGAAAAATTTTTTAATCAAGATCTTAAGCCATTTAAGATTTAAAAATTAATTAATGAAGTTTTCATAATATTGTCGTTAATTTAATACAATAGCCCGGTGGTGTAGATTAATACATCCTTTTTGTATTAAGCAAAACGGCCAAGCATTTGGGGCTTTGAACCCCGCGACTATACATCCCGTTATGAGGTGTATCGCGAACACGGTTCGAATCCGTGCCGGGCTATATATTTCTAAACATTAATATTAAAAAATAAAAGATTTAATTTATAAAATATTTTAAACTTTACATTGAGTTATTTATCAGTATTTTAATTTAAAATAGAAGTACTTGGTAGTAAATGAATCTTTTAACTGATTTGAACTGGAGTTTTATGGAGATCTTCTTTTTAATAATCATATTTATAGTTGGATTTTTAGTAACCTATTTAGTCCTCCCATATTTAATAAAATTCATGAAAAGAAAAGGCTATGTTGGTATTGATATACATAAAAATGCTAGACCAGAAGTTGCTGAATCTGGAGGGATTAGTATGATAATTGGTTTTAGTGTTAGCTTGATTTTTTTAATTATATTCTTTCCTAGCTTTTTTCGTGAAACTTTAACTTTTCTTTTGACCGTTTTATTAGCTGGAGTTATAGGTTTTATTGATGATAGAAAAAAATTGAGATCGCGTTATAAAATAATTTTATCAATATTTTCTGGAAGTATTATCTTTTTTGCAAACCTTTTTGGTCTTATAACTATAGCTTCACCAACTATTCCTTTTATTGATAGAACGAGATTAACAATAATATATCCGTTCTTAGTTCCTCTGATTGTTGCTGTTTTTACTAATACTGTAAATATGTTAGAAGGTTATAACGGTGAAGGTTCAGGAACTTGTTTGATCGCTACTTGCTTCTTATTTATTTGTAGTATAATATGGAATTCTGCTGAAGGAGTGATATTTACAATTCCAGTTATTGCTGTAATATTTCCTTTTTTCATATTTAATAAGTATCCAGCTAAAATCTTTCCCGGAGATGTAGGCACATTAGCTATGGGTGCAATGATTGCGTGTATTATGTTATTTGGTTCATTAGAAGTTGCTACATTTTGTGCTCTTCTTATTCATATATTTAATAGTTTTTATTATATTTATTCTGTACGGGGTTTTTTTGAGAGCAGTGATATTAGAGAGAGTAAAGATGATATAATTTTACTTGAAAATGATCGAATTAAGGCTTCAGATCAAAAAAGTGCAGTATTAACATTACCTAGACTAATTTTAGCAAAGGGGACATTAACAGAGCCAGAATTGGTAAAAAATTTTTATGCTATTTCATTAATATGTGGTTTTTTTTCTATACTCTCTATCTTACTCATGCAATATACTTTAGGGAATTTCAATATATACCTCTTTATTATTGCTTTATTCGCTCTATTAGCTCCAACCATTTTTATATTATACAAATTCTCCAGAATTCGAGGGATAATAGTTTTAATGATAATTCTCTTGATTTCTATTTTATTATTCCTAATATTTATTGAAGCGGTAATTATGGCACTTCCTATTGAAGATCTAGACCTTGGAATAATAAGTATTCCAATTAATGTGTTAATTTCCTTTCTGCTAATGATCCCTATACTACTGTTTTGGTATATGATAACAATAAAATATTTTTGGTCTGAAATTGATAAAATGAAAAAAAAGAACTCAGAATAAATAATTTCTTCTTAATTGAGATTTAAACAAAAAATTTATTAAATAATAAAGGTATTTTCTTTGAAAAAAAACGTCAGATTTTTTCTCTTAATTTCTTATCCCATTTATTCAATAGGCATTTTTTTACTTGCAAATTCATTTATTTTCAAATTCATTTTTTCAGAACTTCTAATTGATTGGACATTTTTAATTACTTGTATTTTATATTTATTAACTATTGAAGAATTTTATCAGTGGGCTAAAAATGGTAAAAGAAGTGAAATGAGTGATATTGTTGCAATTTTTTTCTTCTTTTTCCTCATCTTTTTCTTTTCTAAAGATTTTCTAACTTCTATAATGGGAGCATTCTCAATTTATTTGTGGATAGGGATTTATGAATTAAAGGATTACCCTGTAATAAATAAAATTTTGATTATTTCTCTAGTAACATATAATATTATTTTTATCGCGGGATTATTCTCTTACTATTTAAATGACCCGATATACATTAACACCAGTTTTGCATTTTCTTTTTGGATAATTCTTATTTTAGGATTTCTGCTATTTGGAAGAAAATATATAATTGTCTGGCGATTCATGAGTCCTGCATATTTAACTTTATTTCTTTATATTATAGCATGGCTTGCCGTCGTTTTTATTAACCAATATACGCCATTGAATTTTATCGTAAATCAACCTATCAATTTTAGAGAATTTAATATCCTTGACTTCTTTTTAAACATTTATTTTCTATTAATTGTCGTTAATTGGGGAATTTATTTTATATCTGGTTTCATTTTGGATAAACTACTTGGAATTCATAGAGTAAGAGAAGAAAAAATATTAGATATCGTAAATAAAATAAAAAATGATATTGGAATTAAAGGGAAAGTTAAAGTGGGATTTGGTAAATATCCAATTTTAAATGCGATGGCGTATGGCTCTGTAATTGATAAAAGAATTGCGATTATCGCAGATGACATAAATAAAATTCCTAAAGATGAATTAAAAGGCATCTTAGCTCATGAATTAGCACATACAAAAGGTAAACACACACTTATTTTAACATTAATTACATCTATAGATTTAATTGTAAGAATGTTCCTTGGTATTCCAGCTACTTACTATGATTATACCTTTGGGAATCCTCAGATCCCATTTATAGTTTTTATCCTTTTGAATCTGGTTATATATTTCTTTCTGTTTATATTTGTGAGAATTTTAGAAGGAAAAGCCGATTTAAAAACAAAGGAAGTAGGATATGCAAATGAACTTACTAAAGCACTATATAATTTAGAAAGCTTTTATGCAACTGGGAGGGAAATTGGATTAAATACGATGTTGTTATCTGAAGAAGAAATAACAAATGATAATCGACTTTTAAATTATATCAGTACAGCAAAGTATCTGAACCATTCAATGATTAAGCCGTCACGAGCCTCACTTTTAGCTAATTTCATTCATTCTCATCCTCCAAGTTACTATAGAATTGCTGCTATATTAGACAACAAACTAAAACCTGGTAAAGAAGCAATTCTTCCTCTTATTTGTTTGAAAAGATCTAAACAAAAAAAATATGCCAAGAAATTTGAAAAAGCTAGAGAAAATTTTAAAATCATAGCTACAGAAAAATTTAAAGAATCTTTTAAAATTAATGATATCGCCTTATTAATGGAAGAAATTAGAAGAAAAGAACTTTATCAATTTGATCTTCATAAAGAATATATCTTTAGAAATTTAATTGAAGATGAAATTATTATTGGTAGACTAATTGATGTCGATTTTACCGATGATATTACTGATCCTGAAAAATTTGTTATAATAAATTCAAAAACAAATCAAAGAATTTTATTAAATTCTTCAGAATATTCGCATACTCTATTTAATATGAATGATCAATACTTCTTTCAAAAAAATGATCCATTAACCTTAATTAATATTGAATTACGCAATGAAAATAAAGAGGGATTCTACATTTTCTTAGATAAAAATGAAAAACAAATTCAAAAACCTATTCATAAAACTAAACTGCCAAATTCCGTCTCGTTCATTAAAAACCTTAAAGGTCTTGAAATTTTTTTAAAAACTAAAGGAGCCATAAAAATTTTTAAATGTATAAATATCATTCCAACACCTAAATTACCTAATTTTCAACTAGAAATATCGGATATTCAAAGTCAAGAAATTAATATAAAATATCCCCTTGATGAATTGATAATTAGACCTAAAAATATTTATTTATCTATTAGTAAAAGTCATAATTTTAGAGAATCTGAAATAAATCTTATGAATTGGTTATCAAAAAGACATCTTCAAGTATTTTTATATCTTAAAAAGCCTGTGAATAATTTAGAAATAGGATATATTCAAAAAATTGATGTTGATATACAGAATACTAAGAGCGATTTATCTAAAGATAAAAATATTGATAGAATTACTATTCTATTTAATAATATTTTTGGAAAGGAAATAGAAATTCCCTATAAAGAAATTGAAATGATACATTTTGAGTATAATACCGGGGTGATTCAGTTAAAAGCAGAAACAAGTTTATCAAGTCGCTTAGGATTTAGAATTTTGAAGAAGTTCAAACCAGAAAGAATCATTATGCTTAATAAAATTTAATATAAATGTGTCTTTCAAAAAAGTTAATAATGCCTAGTAAAATTAAAAGTTTTTTTCATCTATTACGAGTTCGCCAATATTATAAAAATGTATTAGTATTTGTTGGCATTTTCTTTAGTCAAAATTTATTGGATATTTCCCTATATTTTAACTTATTTATTGGATTTATACTTTTATGCTGCGCCTCATCATTTAATTATATTATCAACGATATAAGAGATATTGAACGTGATAAATTACACCCAGAAAAGCTTAACAAGAAACCTTTGGCATCCGGAGCGCTTTCATCAGGTTTTGCTTACTTTTTATTAATTGTATTGGTTGGTGTTATGATTTTTTTCCCAATTTTTATAATTCCAAACAACTTTTTTGGTTTTATGATACTCTTAATAATCGTCACCGGCCAACTCTATAATTACCTATTCAAAAATTACGTTTTTATTGATATACTCATCCTATCCACAGGATATTTATGGAGAGCATTAGCAGGTTGTGTAATAATTGGGGAGTATGTTTCTCCTTGGTTATTTTTAGCAATTATTGAGATTGCAATGTTCTTAAGCATTGCAAAAAGAAAAGGTGACTTAAAGATCCTCGGTAGAGATACAGCTATTGAACATAAAAAAGTTTATGATCAATACTCCCAAAAATTATTAGATCAGTTTCATATAATAGTAGCAGGTTCTTTATTTATGACATATTCTCTTTATCTTATCAATCGATTTAGATTAGATGAACCAGGATTTCCTAGCATTTTCGAATATTTATCAATACTTACAATACCCATTTCGCTATATATTCTTATGAGATATATGTATTTGACTTCAGCTAAACCCGAAATTGCCCGTAGTACCGAAAAAGCCTTTTTAGACAAAGGAATTATAATTGCAGGTTTAATTTTGTTAATTATTTTATTTTGTGCTTTTTATTTATAAAATATCGCTGAAATATTTGGTTCTTAAGATACATTTCCCATTTTTTTCCCATTCTTAATACTTTGATGTCTTATTATTGGAATTTTAATTAAAACAGAATCTGTAGTTCCGAAAATTTTTATATTTTAATGGTAATTAATTCAGATTATCAATATACTTCTTATAGATTGAAAATGTTTGAAATTAAAATCAATGAAACACATCCCAATAGATCTATTATGAAATCTAAAAACAATAAAAAAAAAAGGATAAACCTTATAAGTTTACGAATTTAAGAAGATATTTAACAACAAATCTAAAAAAAAAGTAAAAAAATTTTTAAGTGATTTTAATATGGAAATGGAAAAGAAAAATTTAGCGATAATTATCTTAGCAGTAGTATTAGCTGCCTCTGGTGTTGGAAACGTCATGATGGCTGTGATGCTTGGATTAATTAAACCAATTCCCACTTTTGAAGTATTTAAACTTGTAAGAACGTCCAATCCTGTTACCATGGATCCATGCGATTCATGGGATAGTGTATCAAATGATATACTTGATCAGGTAATGGAAACCTTAATTGCATATAATTTATCTGACCCTGAATTTCCACTTGTAGGAAGGCTTGCATCAGATTGGGATTTTCAGAGCACCCCTCTTGGGCATAATATAACTTTTACACTAAGACCAAATGTATATTTCCATGATGGTTCATTACTTACTGGAGACGATGTTCTACATTCTTTCGCAAGAATTAATTACTTTGGTAACGCAACTGGTACCTTAACAGCTCCTGATAAAATGGCTTTTCCACACTCTCTCTATAAATTTCCTGCTAAGCCTCCAGGTTTAACACCAATCTTCAATCATACCTTAAGCTTTGTTAATCCAACTGATAACTTAGAAGTTACTATTGTAATGAATGGTCCATTTGCTCCTGCTGAAGGATTATTAGCCTATGTAGCAAGTTCAATTGTGCCTCTAACTACTCCTGCAGATGCGATGTTAGAACTTGGCACGGATCTAGCCATTGGGACTGGTCCATTCAAATTAGTTTCTTATGTGCCAAATTCAGAGACTCGATTTGAGCGTTGGGAGGACTATTGGGATGCTCCTGCTTATTGGGATGAACTTGTCTATGTCTATTATAGAGATGCTGTCACCGCTAATAATGCTATGTTGGCTGGAGATATTGACTACTTAGGTCAGGGTATTGCAGCACTAAAAGAATACTTTAATGCGAGTCCTTATATCACCGTAACTGGAGATGGAGTTGCTGATTTTATCAATGGTTCTATCTATTGGTATATTGCTTTTAACTCCCCTTTTATAAATATTACATGGAGAAAAGCTATATCATCTGCCTTTAACTATTCATATCTTAACGAAGAAATAGATGAAGGCACTACTGTGAAAGCTAATTCCTTAGTTCCTCCCGGTTTTCCTGCTCATAATGCTTCATGTAAAGGTGGTGTTTTTAATATACCTTATGCTAGACAAAAAATGCAGAGCATGGGGTATGGTGTAGGATGGGAAATTGGCTCTCAGGTTGGAGATATCTTTACTCCTGGTGCTGATGAAGCTTCATGGAAAGCGGCCGCATGGGTTCCAGATGTAGGTAACTTTACTGCAAATCAGTTTAATTTCCGGTTTAGACAAGGAAGTCATTGGATGGAACTCCTAATTCAACGATTTGGAGACGATATGGACAGGATTGGAATTGAAATTAACCGCCAAACATTGACATGGGATCAATTTATAAGAATAGGCGAAGATGAACCTGGCAGACTCCATATCTATCAAGTAGGTTGGGGTCCTGATTACTTTGAAACCTTCAACATGATTGATCCATTAGTAAATCCCGCATCTTCATCAAACTTTGCTCGAATTGATAATGCTGAAATAAACACTTACTTAATTCTTGCTGCTGGTGAAACCGATACTGCTACGAGATATGGATACTATAGGAAACTTCAGTATTTAATTATGGATAAATACGCTTACCATATGGGCATACAATTTGATAAGCTTTATCATGTTCACGCTGCCACTTTGAAAGGCGTCCCATATAATACTATGAGGAACTTATACTGGTATCCAACTTATCGCGAAACCGCATAAATGAAATATAAAGAAATATAAAAAACTACAAATTAATTTTTTTTTTTTTAATTTTTAATGTCTTTTAATATCAATAAATTAGTGATTTTATGATATTTTTTAATTGCTGATCACCCCTCTCTTTTTTGCATTTCTCTTTAATTGAATTTAATTTAAACATTTTAATAAATTACTTAAGAAATTGAAACTGTAAATAATTTTAATTTTAATTGGATTTTTCAATATGTTGTGCCTTTTTTAGCATAATGACACCAATGAATGATAAATTTTCAAAGGTAATAAGTTTTAGAATCAGATGTATATTTGCTTATTAAAATAAAAATGATTAAAAGGTCAATATTTATCTAGTTCTAGCTCTTAAAAAAAATTCTTAGTAAACAAAAGAATAAAAATTATTTTTGGGTGTATATATTCAAGCCATATATTTTTTTATTATTTATATTAATGTGCTAGAAGTAACCTCCCACTTAAAATTGCATTAAGAAGAAAATATTAAAAATAATGATGTGTTTGATTATTTAATCAATAAATGAATAATAACAAAATACTTATTAAATGATTATACTTTTCTTTAAGTCATTATAAACCATTTGAAAAGCAAATTATTTGAAAAGTAAACCATTTTTAATGTGGAGAGAAATATATGAAATTTTCGAAAATTGATTTTGGTAGACAAACAAATTTTATATTAACATTTTTATTAATTCATTTTGTCTTTTTTGGATATTTAAGTAATGTATATTATAAAACATTAGGAGATAATGTTTTATATTTGTACAGAGTATTGTTTAGTCCTTATTCATTTTTATCATTTATTATTCTTTTTTTAATAGTGTTTTTAATGGTATTTCGAGAAAATTTTTTTGAATATGGAATTCGGAATAGTATATGGCTCATTCTTATTATAATGGTTGAATCCTGGGTTTGGTATTATTTTATTGTATTCTCATTACCTTCAGATATTTTTGGCACCCTTGCTAGTGTGTTTATCGCTATAGGCCAATTTTTTATTAATTATGAAGGTTATTTAACTATTGCAACATTACTAACGATAAATTTATTAGCCGCAATCTTAGCTTCTATTGCTAAAGAAAAGTATAATCAACGCTTACAGAAAGGAATGAAAATTATAGTCTAAGAAAAAAATAAAATAAATAATTAATCAAAGTAAAGAGATTGAAAAAATATGAGTATGCTTAAGTATCTTTTAAGGAGATTATTAGCAGCTATACCAGTCGTATTTGGAGTGTTAACATTGACCTTTATCCTCTCTAAATTAATGCCTGGAGATCCTGTTTATGCGTTGTTAGAAGCCCATG
>JAHQWK010000019.1 GCA_029856145.1 Promethearchaeia archaeon | reverse complement strand
CCGTTACGATACTTTTAGTGAATACATGGAAGCTATCAAGCAACACTACGAAAAGCAGGATATTGAAATGATGGACGGGCTTATCTTCTCCGAGAATATGAACGTACTCTGCGTTGCCAGCTTCGTTAATGAGGAGGAAGCTCCTTACAAGAGTAAATATTTCTACGATATTTATTACAAAAGTGCGATGAAAAGAAAGCAAGACTACCTCTCCACCATAGATTATTTTTTCAGGTATGACGCAGATTGCCACTGGTCGATACGGAATGTTGCTGGAGGAATTTTTGAAAATAAAGTAGCCCGGTGGTTAGTAGGGCCTTTTATACTTGGATCGACAAATATTCTTAAGATCAGCGAACGATTGCCATTTTTAACTAAGAAGGGGGGAGAACCAGATGTGATTGTTGATGTATTCATACCAATCACTCACGCGGAAGAATTTTTCAATTGGTACCTGGAGGTATTTGATTACTTCCCGGTTTGGATTGTCCCTTACCGCATGCAAAAAAACAAACTAGATGGGTACAAGTTCTACCCATGGCTCAATCAAGACATGTTCGCGTCCATCGAGGATGAGCTATTCATAGATTTTGCCATCTACGGGTTCGAGCAAAAAAGAAAGGGATTTAACTTCTATAAAGCGCTAGAAGAAAAGGTTCATGAACTCAAGGGAATGAAAACCCTGATAACTCACAATTTCTACGAGGAAGACTTGTTCTGGAAGATATATAACAAGAAATTATACGATAAAGTGAAAGAACGAACGGATCCCAAGAACCTATTTCGAAACTTGTACGAAAAGACGAATTATAAGAAAAAGACTGAAAAGACGAGAAGATTGAAGGTAGGTATACCACGTTCCCTGTATTTCTACAAGTATTTTCCATTATGGGAAGGAATGCTTACAAGTCTTGGTTGCGAAGTTATTGTGAGTCCAGAAACAAACAAAGAAATTCTTACCAACGGATCTAATCAATCTGCAACCGATTTATGCATTCCAGTCAAGATTCATTATGGTCATGTGAATTATTTATCGAGAAATCACCCCGATCTAGATTTTATATTTGTTCCAAGACTCATTAGTAATAGTAATGATCATTATTATTGTCCGAAATTCCTGATCCTTCCTGATGTCACTCAACACTCAGCAGTTTCTAATATTCCCGTTATTGAATGGATTTTTAATGCCAGGGAAAAATCTGTTCTGAAATCAGCAATAGATTTTGGAAAAAAATTAGATAAATCAAAAGAACAAGTAAAACTTGCGTATGAGAATGGAAAAAAAAAGCTTGAAGAATTCCATGAGTTGATTGGGGATGGAATTATTGTTCCTGATGCACTTTTAAAAATGTATCCTTTTGAAAAATATCCAAATTATAAGTTTAAGAAAAGATTTCGACCTAAACTTAACAAAGATTATGAAAATTATCCACTTAAATTAATGGTTCTTGGTCATCCATACAATACTTATGAATCAATTATTAATCATGGATTAATGGACATCCTCAAATCCAATTTTGTTGATGTTATTACTGTTGAAAATGCTCCAAAGGCAATCTTCTCAAACAGGGTTGAAATTGATGATAATCTTGTCAATTTCTGGGATAATGAGGATGAATTGTTGCAATTATCTGATTACGTTATCAATAATGAAGAGATTGATGGGGGTATTTTCTTGATTTCTTTTGCATGTGGTCCTGATTCTTTAATTCAAGAATTGGTAATGCAGGATTTTGACAAGAAAGATAAGCCTTATATTGATCTCACATTAGATGAACACACTGGAGAGTCTCAAATAACTACAAGAGTAGAATCTTTTATCGAAATGATAAGGAGGAAGAAATACAATTGAATGAACCAGAATTTATCAAGAATATTCTTTCAGATCATGTGGATGACAAGTTATATCTAGGAATCGATGTCGGAAGTGTCTCCACGAAAATGGCAATAATTAATGAGAGAAATGAATTATTATTTGCTACCTGGACCAGAAATGACGGTTCTCCCATTGTTTCTACACAAGAAAATCTAAAATACATGGAAGAAGTCCTTCCCGATAACATAGAAAAAAGTATTTGTGGCGTTGGGACAACAGGTTCTGCTAGGTATTTAATAAAAGCTCTTATCGGTGCAGATATAGCAAAACCTGAAATAATTGCTCATGCAATTGGAGCTTCAACTTATACCCCTGACGTGAGAACAATTCTTGAAATCGGGGGACAGGACAGCAAAGTTATATTGATGAAAAATGGCATCGTAACAGATTTTAACATGAACAGTGTTTGTGCTGCCGGAACTGGTTCTTTTCTAGATCACCAAGCAATTCGGATCAAGGTTCCAATTGAAGAATTTGGGGATTATGCTCTTCGGGCAGAAGAGGAGGTTTCAATTGCAGGACGATGCACAGTTTTTGCCGAATCTGATATGATCAGTAAACAACAAGAAGGATATTCTAAAGAATCAATTATCAAGGGATTGTGTAAAGCTCTTGTTAGAAACTACTTGAATAATGTTTGCAAGGGTAAAAAAATGTATCCTCCCTTCGTATTCCAGGGAGGAGTTGCAGCAAATTCCGGAATAAAAAATGCTTTTGAAGAAGAATTGGGGTATGAAGTCATTATTCATGAAAACTTTTACGTGATGGGAGCATTTGGTTCAGCCGTTTTGGCAAAGGAACATGTAAATGGACAGATATCTTCTTTTCATGGCCTAAAAGTTAGTGAAATGAACTTGGCTCAAGGTTCATTTGGCTGTCTTGATTGTGCAAATAGATGTACAGTTAAATACCTTGTCAGGCAAGAAGATAAAAGTAGAGTAAATGGAAGAGAAAAGGATGATGCGATATTTGCACGATGGAATAGTAGGTGCGGTAAATGGTAAATGTTAGAGTTTCATTTTCACGAATGGGTTGGAGCTATATTTTTTTCAAAGGTTTATTCCATGATCTTCCTGGTATCGAAGTTGTTGACCCCCTCTAGTAAACACTGAAATCGTTAGTGAAGGAGTCAAAGTTTCTCCTGAATTCGTTTGTTTTCCATTTAAAGTCATTCTTGGTGAAATGATAAACCTGTATCGTAATTATGATGTTAAAGATTTTGCGATGATTGCTGACTACGGCCCTTGTCGAGCAGGAATCTATGCTGTTGTCCAGAAAAGAATCATGAAAAACATGGGATTCAAGGATGTTAGAATGTTTTATCTGCGTCAAGATGATTTTCGAAATCTTGAATGGCTAAGGGTATTTCGTGATTTAGAAAAAAGAACAGGAAGAAAAATTGATGACTATAAAGTTTTAAGAAACACACTCTTGTTCTTGGTCAAAGCATACTATGTTGAAAGAATAAGCCATATTGAAGGACTTGTTAGATGTCGAGAAAAAAACAAAGCAATGACTACCAAAGTAGTTCATACTTTGATGAATTTACTTGATAACGAAAATAATTTGATGAAATTATCTAATTTTGATAGAACGATAGATGAAAATTTTCGCAAGATTCCTATTGACAAGGAAATGGAACCTTTGAGGGTATGTTATACTGGGGAGATCCAAGTCATGTTGGAGAAATGGGTTAATTATGATCTAATGGGAGAATTAGGTGTCATGGGAATAGAAGTACATAAACAGTACGATGTCTTTGATTGGGTAATGTACAAACTTGACGCCAGCAAACGAAGAAGAAGGCTTGAACATAGCGCAAGAGAGTATATACCGATGGATATCGGTGGAGAAGCAGTATGGAACATGGGAAGTTATCTCGAATCGCAAGAAAAAGGTTTTGATGGTTTTGTACATGTATTCCCGTTTACCTGCCTCCCCGAAATATCCTTCATGGGAATGTTAGAAGCTGAGAAAAACATGGACAAGTTTTATATGCCCCACATTCATATTAGTCTTGATGGAAGTTCTGGTTTTGAAGGACTTAGAACAAGAATCGAAGCATTTCAGGATTTAATGGTTGGCAACAAGAAAACTAATCCCTTGTTTAGAGATGTCAAGTATGTGGTCCCGGATGAAGTAAAAAATATATATTTTAATAAGCCGAAATCCGATTTTGAATATTTTATGTCTAGTATTGAAACACCAATGTCAAAGGTTTTAACAATGCTGAATCCATCAAAGAAATTAGATGTAGGATTCGCCGTTAAGAATGGACTCGAGTTTTTTTCAAGAAATTCGTTTTTTGATATCGGATCTCTTTTTAACCTTTGAGATGTTAATATGAGAAGGCATACCTTAGATCTGTTATCTAGTGAAATCTCTTTGGAGGAGATTATTAAATATTGTTGAAATTTTTATTAAAAGTATCATACGATTGATAATCTGTTTATAATCGGTAAATTTTTATTTTAGAGTGAGTTATTTGATTTCATAGTTTTGATCAAATACTTAACTAGGTAAAATTTCTTAGAATTAAAATGTTAATTTCCTTCCCTAATATGGGCCCCAATTGGGTCGCTTTTAAAACACTCTTTACAAGCCTTGATTTAGATGTGGTCGTTCCTGATCCAACAAATCGTGAGGCTATTAAAATTGGAGTAAAATATAGCCCAGAATTTGTTTGTTTCCCATTTAAAGCTACTCTCGGAGATTTTGTGAGCGCTATTAAGAAGGGAGCTGACACACTCGTAATGGCAATAGATTGTGGTCCTTGTCGTTTCGGGTTTTATCACGCAGTTCAGGAAAGGCTCTTACACGATATGGGATACAAAAATGTGAGTGTAATCCCTTTGGATCAAGCAGATTTACTTGAATTTAAATGGGTAAAAACTCTCCAAGATTTAAGTGGTCGAAGAGATTTGTTCATTTATTCAAAATTTGTAAAAGCAGTTATCTTTTTCTTAAAAAAGGCTAAACTCTTAAACGATATTCAAACAGCTGAGGGTGTTTTTCGAGCATACGAGCGAAATCAAGGAGATACAACTAGGATTTTTAATGATATGCTACTTAAACTTGACGAAGCTAATACGCTCTCAGAGCTTAGAAATTTTAAAAAAGTAATAAAAGAAGACTTCAATAATCTTGACATTGATAAATCTCGAAGTCCATTACGAGTAGGGTTATCTGGAGAGATTCATATAAGTTTGGAACCATATGTAAACCTTGATATAAGGCGTAAACTGGGTGAGATGGGAGTAGAAATCCACCAATCTTTAAGCTTATATGACTGGGTTGTTCATAAATTTCATTTGAATTATCATCGAAAATGGTTGGAACACTTATCCCATCCATACCTTCCAATGGATATTGGAGGGGAATGTGTGTGGGTATTGGGTGAATACATAGATAAGGCAAAAGCGGGATTCGATGGATTTGTCCATGAGTATCCATTTACCTGCATGCCAGAAGTAACAGCCCGAACGATCATAACTAATAAATTAAAGAAAATTTATGATTTACCGATTATCTATTTTTCGTTTGATGAGCACGCAGATGCGGAAGGTGGATTTAGAACCCGGATCGAAGCATTTGTAGATTTGATCACTGATAGACGGAAGCAAGAAATTATGAAAAATGCTAAATTTCAAGCAAATGATAATAAAAAGATTTATCCGCATTATGGAGATAATTTTTATAATGAATGTACTCAATTATTACACACATAGAAATAGTGAATATCATGGTCCAAGTTTCAGATAAAATTATAAATAATGATGGAAAACAGGATGCTTTCCTAGGAATTGACATTGGTTCGGTTACATGCAAATTTGTACTAATGGATATTGATGGAAAAGTACTTACAAGCGTTTTTCTACGTAACCGAGGATCTCCAATTGAATCTGCTAAAGCAGGTATGGAGGAATTAAAGTCCAAAATTGAACAAAATGAAGAATTGTTAGGATATACCATTCGTAGTTGTGGTACAACAGGCTCAGCAAGGTATCTAACAAAGGCTATTGTAGGTGGAGATCTCGCTAAAACGGAAATTATAGCTCACGCAGTAGCAACCCAATCTTTATATCCTGATGTTAGGACAATCTTAGAGATTGGAGGACAAGATTCAAAAATAATAATCCTTCGAGATGGCATCATTGTTGATTTTGCGATGAACTCCGTTTGCGCAGCAGGCACAGGTTCTTTTCTTGACCATCAAGCTTCAAGACTTGGAATACCTATTGAAGAATTTGGTGATTATGCTGTAAAATCAACTAATCCTGTAAGCATTGCTGGTAGATGTACCGTGTTTGCGGAATCTGATATGATTCATAAGCAAAATGCTGGGTACTCTAGAGAAGATATTGTCGCCGGGCTTTGTGATAGTTTAGTACGTAACTATATGAACAATCTAACAAAAGGCAAAGAACTTGACGAACCTATAGTTTTTCAAGGGGGAGTATCTTATAATAAGGGTATAATTGAGGCCTTTGAAAGACACTTAGTGCGAAAAATTATTGTTCCAAAATATAATGTTTTAATGGGTGCTTTGGGGATGGCAATTTTAATTAGAGATTATTACTTAGAACATCCAACAGAAACGTCATTTCGAGGATTAGATGTTGGAGACATCGAATTTACAACATCAGCATTCCTCTGTGGGGATTGCCCTAACAATTGTACTATTGTTCAAGTTAAAATGCCACAGGATGAAAATAAGGTTATTGCTCGTTGGGGCAGTAGATGCGGAAAATGGGAGGTTTTCTAATAAAATGACAGAATTTTTAAAACAATTAAGGGAATTAGGAGAAGAGTTCCTTGAAACTGTTAGACATAAAATTAAGTTAAGTACAATTTTTGACCTTTATACAGAAAAAGTTATCCCCTCATTTGTTTCAGAAAAAGATTTAAAAGAATATTATGAAAAAAGAATGGAAGAAGTTAATGATTTTATAGATAAATTATAATAAGAGGTAATAAAAAAATGAGTGAAAGTACAAGTCCGGAAATAAAGGAAGAAGGAGATAAATTAAATCCAAAAATAATAGCTTTTGATGCCTTATATGCTGCGGTAAAAGGACTTAGTGGTTTATTTTTTAAGGCTTTTATGGATTTAAAAATTGAAGGGGAAGAAAATATTCCCTTGAGAGGAAAAGCTATTTTAACTACAATCACACCAAATATAATCCGAGATATGTTAATAATAGCTCAAGTATCAGGTCGAAAGATTCATTTCATGCTGGATCCAAAGTTAATGAAACATCAGATAGCTGGTCCTGTTTTAAAAAGTCTTGGAATGATTCGGGGAACTGAAAGCAAAGAAGACACCGAACCAATCGAAAAGATTTTTGAGATTTTGAATGAAAAAGGCGATCTCGTAGGCATGACCCCCGAATCAAGACATGATCATGAAGTACAGGTGAAATCGATGGCAGCAATTATAAAATTTGCAATTGCTGGAGATGCTCCAATTATTCCAATTGCCATTTCTACGCATAAGACTAAGATTCTAAATATGTTTACAGGAGATGGTATTAAAGTAAAGATTGGATCACCTTTACGCATCGAAAAAAGATTAAATCGAGAGAAGCATCGAGATGAACGCTACGAACTTGCTGAAGATATAATAAATATTATTGAATCCCTTAAAGAAAGGCCTGAAATTGAGGAAACAGAATAAAGTAACAGATTTGAGTTATTTTTTTGCTTTGTATTTATAATTTTTTATTTTTTATTCCAATGTACAAAGATCTGGAATTTAAATGTTTTTCCTTTGTATTCACCATCACTTATTGCAGAGAATTCAAATCCATTGTTCTCATGCCAATAAATTGATGCTTTATTAAATAAAGGCTTTTCTACAATAAAAGCAACGATGGGGGTATCTACTTCTATTAAAGCTTTTTCAAAAATGGCAGTAGCTACTCCTTTACGTTTAAACTCTGGCAATATGCTTATTTGGTCTAAATAGGCGAATTCTGTATCTTTATTAAGGAGTAATTCTTTTGTTCTATCATCTTCAAAAGAGAGATTACCGATGACATCCCGTACTTTTATTATATCATATTTTTTTCTATGAATGCTAGCAAAACCAATGATATTTCCACTACTGTCTTTGGCAATATAAATTTGAGTATCAAAATCTTTAATTAGGTTTTCATAATATTCTATTCCTACTTCTTTACGTAGAAAGCCCTTATCTTCTAATTCTTTTCTTTCTTTTTTTTTAATTTCATCAATATCTCTTATTTCTACTAGATTTTGCTTTAGTGCATTATGAATTCCAGATGCATCTTCCAAACTAGCATTTACAACATTAATAGTTAATTTCTGGGTCATCTATTACTCCATAGATAAAATTAGTTCAAAGTTTTTCTATAATGAAATAATGATTTTAGTTTTAAATAAAATGAGATTATTTTAAATTTTTGAAAAACTAGTATATAATATAACTTTTTAAGGGACATTTATGACATATTCGACATCAGAAGAGGAATATACATTTAAGGTAACTCTGGTATTTTGGAAATTTTTCGAAGTTGGTGAATACTTTACGCAAACTCAACTGAGAGAATTCCTCCAAAAGGAAGGTCCATACAAAATATACGACAAATATCATTGCCAATTAAGCCATCCTATAACAGGACAAAAATGCCACCAACCGTTGAAATGGATTTCAAGTCAATCTCATAACTATGCTCCAGTATGTTTTAAAATAGGAAAGTCTGATAGATTTTCTTGCGCTTCTAATCCTAATATTACAGGAAAGATTCGATTGGAGGGACATATTCACTATGGATCTGTACTTGTGATTCACTGTGAATTAGTATTCGATAATTATCATACTATCGAAGATTTTATAGAGATTTCACAACCAGCAAATATCATTCTTGGAAGTATTAATAGACCCATTACTGAAAAATTCATCGAAATAAGAGACGATGTAATCAATCTCCTTGCTAAAGGAGATTTTCCCGATAAGCCGAAATTGGAGTCTGTATTGGAACCTTGGCATCATACATGGATAATATGGGATGCTAAACCTGATTTTAATAGGGCTGATTATCGCTTTATTGGAAATGAAATAGGAAAAAATGCTCATTATTCGATTGGTCTCACTTTAAGAACGGATAAATATCGTGAATTGGACCCAATAGCATATAGAGATCAAATTAATCTCAAAAACCTAAGTCCCTATAAAGATGAATTCGTAATGATAACTCATGCTGGAAATGTAGTAATCCCAGGTCCAGGTTTATTGGATCCTGATTCTATGAAAAATTTGTTCATTGACACTTTATTTGCTCCTGAAGTTGGAAACGTACAAAGATTTCTTATATTAATGCACATGGAAAATATTTTAGTTGTTGCTGAAAAATTTGATAGAGTTATCTCAGAAACTCGGGCAATGGAAGAAGATTTAACATTAAAGGAGAAAATTGATAGGCTTGAAGAATTGGAGACAGAATTAAATAGAATTATTCTCGAATTAAATAAAGATATAATAATATCAAAAATCACCAGACTATTGTTTACTAGTACCTTCAAGACAAGCATGTTTAATGAGCAAATCGATAAATTAGATGGATTTACTTTCTCAAAAGCTACTGATGATGTTATTGCGAGGATTAGAAAGACTCTAAATAGACAGAGAAATACACTCAATACTAAATCTTCAGCAATAGAGAATAAATTTCTAGCGATACTTAATTACTTAGCCCTATTCGAATTAGCTACTTTAGTAATTTCACTGGCTTTAGGTGATATTTTCGCAGAACATATTCCGTATATTGGTATCATTCAGATTGTTGTAGCATTATCTATAGTAGTAATAGCAATTATATTATTGAGAATCCAAGAGAAGAAGTTATAATCTGAATTCTTATTTTTTTAGAAATTTATTAAAAATTTAAAATAACAAAAATAATGGTTAAATATGGTTGATTTTATAAGAATAGAGGGAAGTCCTG
Organism: Promethearchaeia archaeon; assembly: GCA_029856145.1. GTDB lineage: Archaea > Asgardarchaeota > Lokiarchaeia > Sigyniarchaeales > SOKP01 > Loki-b32. The sequence continues at coordinate 140,672 of JAHQWK010000019.1, read as the reverse complement.
CGGAGAGAGGTTTCCAACAAGGGGAACAGTTGAAAGATAAAATTCATAATATGTTTGATGTTGTCTTCCACTCAAAAATGTTTTCAGAAGTCACATCGAAATTAATTCCACTTTCAATAATTAAGCTTGCTTTAGGTATTATGGGTAAAAAAAATATTAAGAAATCTTTACAATTACTTCTTCCAAACCAGTATAATAAAATGATTGCTCTGAGCAAAGCAGCTGAAATAAACGGAAGATTAATTTATGGAAGTCATTTTATAGAAGTAATGTCAGGAGACCCAAAATCTCTTTATAAAAATCCTCCAGTTCAAGAGTGTTCAATGATATTCGCACTTCCAGGAGCTACTTCGGATAATTCGATGATATTTGGACGGAATTATGATTTCCCCAATGTTCTCCAACCATTCCAAATAGTTCGTGAAGAAATACCGGATAATGGTTATAAAAATTTAAACCTTACACAATATTCTCTAATAGGTTGTCATATGGGATTGAATGAAAAAGGATTAGCAATTGGGTATAATTATGGCCGTTCTTGGAAAAAAAAGCCTCTAGATTTTAGGTTAAAAGGTGTTCCAGCCACTTTCATCATACAAGAAGCTTTAGAAACTTGTGCTACAACTCAAGAAGTTATTGATTTTATTACTACTTTCACTGGTCGCTCAAATGGGTTCCATTGTGGGCTTATGGACGCTTATGGAGATACATGTGTAGTTGAAACTACAAGTACTCGGTATGCAATTCGTCGACCTGAAGATGGGATTTTAGCTCACACTAACCATTACCAGACAGAAGAACTTAAAGATGCAAATTTACCTGATTATGTACGGTTCAAAATGGATGATATGGATATTTATCCTCTTGAATCGCCAATAAGACGTTATGAGAGAGAAATTGAGTTATTAGAAAAATACAAAAGCCAAATTACTATGGATACAATGAAAAGGATTTTAAGTGATCATGACAATAGGGACCCAGATGATTTCACTGTCTGTACACATGGCCCCGCAGCGGGAACCTTAGGTTCCATAATTGTTCTTCCGAATAAAAGGGAGTTTTGGGTTACCGATGACCATCCTTGCACTTCGAAATACGAGAAATTTAGACTATAAAATTCTCTATAGTCCAATTTTGATTAAATAAATTTAGATTTTTTTCATCAATCAGCAATGTGAGGCATCATAATTATAATAGCAAAATGTAAGGAAGATATCGGAATTTCTGCTATAGATTTTTTTAGTTTTAGTCATATGATTATTGGATTTTTAATTTTTTTGGTATTAAATGCAATATTATTAGCTTGGTATAATGTTCCTCTAGGTATCTTTAGTTTGATGTATACTTCTTTTTCTGCAATAATTTGGGAATCTATAGAAAACTCAATTTTTCATCATTATGGTATTAAGTTTGCCCAACGAAGAGATAGTTTTATTAATTGTTTAATGGATATTTGTTTTTTTAGCTTTGGTGGATTTATAGCTTTAGTGTTTACTCATTTTGGGGGTATCTTTTTTGTTATAAATACATTACTATTTCTAAATTTGACCATGTTCTTAACAAGTCTGTATCTTGCAAAAATTTTAGATATAAAAAAAATAATTAAAAAGTTATTTAAACCTAAAAGCAACAGTTAATAACCTGAATAAGCTCTAGCAGCACAATATAGAAACGGTCCTAGAATCATACAAGGGAAAAATAAGCCACCATACAATGGTAAAAAAGCACCAGCATCCCATTGAGCACCAACAACAATTGAAACTGACAAAATTAAATCACCTATGGCAACTGCAATAAAAAATCCAATTATTTTCCACATTGTCTTTTTTTGCCAATAACGTTGATCTTCTGTATGTATCCCTGCTTTTTGAACTTGTTTAACTTGTTCGCGAGAAATTTTTGTTGTTGTACCTAAATCAAATCTCTTAAGATTTCGAAGATGTTCTATATTCTTAACTTCAGTAATATTATTATTCGCAAGATATAGAGCGTTAATTTTGCTCAAATTATCTAACCCTTTAATTTCTCCAATCAGATTACTTTCAAGATTTAAAACCATTAGATCTGTCAAAGAATCTAGACCTTTTATCTCTGATATTTTATTCTTATTTAATTTTAAAAATCTTAATTTCCCCTGATTATCAAGTCCCTTTATTTCAGTTATTGCGTTTCCTGATAAATCTAGATCAAATAAATTTGAGAGATTTTCAAGACCTTTAATTTCACTTATATTATTATTTGAAAGATTTAAGTTAACTAAATTTGGTAAATTCTCAAGACCTACAATCTCATCAATGCTTTCTATTCCTCGGTTAATTAAAGATAATGTATTTTTTTTTACTTTATATTGCTTATCTCTTAATGTTACAAACGACATTTTACTCATTTTAGTATAATTTTTTAGAAAACTTAAGTATTGTAGAATCATACAATCTATAAATATATAGAGTTTTTTTCAAAATGATTAAATAAAAGGTTAGATATATAAAATTCATAAATTTTCATAAAGTAATATAATTCTTCAAATATTAAAATTCAAAAAGTAGGTGAAAAAAAAGAATTATGACAGATAAAAAAGCTTTAATCTGTTATTCAGCGCCTTATGGATATGTAACAGAAATTTCACTTGAAATTTCAAAAATTTTAGAAGAAAATGGATTGATTACTCATCTTATTGATCTTAAAAAAATCAGAAGTAGTAAATGGCCATCTTTAGATGGATATGATGCAATTTTAACAGGTTCTTCTGCTGGAGATGTGACAGTTTTGGGAGTTCGATGGCAAGGCGCCGTTTTAAGGAAAGAATTAAAAAACTTCTTTACTTTAAAATTAGAGGAAATAATTAAGAATAAGAAGATCTTAGGCGTATTTAGAAGTGATCCTTTCAATTTAGAAGCAATTCTTACCCCCGAACCTGCAAGTGATTCTCTTGAGGAAAAAATAATCACGAAATATGGATTTAAACCATCAATTTGTGCTCAATTCGGTCCAGTAGTAGACTTCTCTCGTAAGTCAAAGCTTAAAGTGGATCCAAAGAAAGAATTGAAAAAGATTGTTAAACCAATTATGAAAAAGACCGGACTTGAATTTGATATGAAAGGGTTTAATGATTTTCGTGACTGGGAGCGAATACGTGAATTTTCAATTAAATTTGCTGAAATTGTTGGGAGTTCAACAATTTCTTCTGAAGAAGGAAAAACGTGTCCTAATTGTGGGATTAAGGTAGATCCATCATGGAAATTCTGTAATATGTGTAAATACAAACTCCATTAAATAATACAAATTTTTTATTTTAAATAAAAGAAAAAAGTTACAAATTAATTTAATATCTTGTTCTTGTTGCTTGAATTCGAAGTTTAGCTTTTGTATTCTCTTTTTCGTCTTGAAGAACTACATATTCCGTTTTTGAGGGTAATTTTATTTCAAATTCTTGTTCAGCAATAGTTTCATTCCTTTTCATGTGATCCTGTTCTCTTAAAATGACTCTTATCTTTTCTATGGCAGGTTTTCCTACTCGAACGGTTTTAAATTGACTCCAAAGAGACATATCCGCTTTACTGGTGAATTCCTGATTCCTCTGTAATTTCATGAAACCCTTGTTTGGCCATCTCGCCTTGAAGGTTTTGGGACCGTCTATCTTAAAATAAAATTCTCCACGCCAACCCATAATATCATAATCTTTTAGAGTTTTCAAACTCATTAATTCTATACTAATCAGAAATCTCTCCTTTTCTTCTCCTTCTTGATCTTGGTCAAAGCTTTGATCTTTCGCGTAAGTTTTCTTAGATTTTGCATAGTAGCGCCTTGGCAGTTCATTTTCACCTCATAATTTTGATTATATTTGATTATTTTAACTCTAGTATAAATAATCTCTATATATGTTTTTTTGTTAAATAGATGGTTATTAGTATATTAGTAAATAAATTATAATCGTCATATTAACTATATTTATTAATATTTCAAGTAGTGTTAGATGATTTAACCCAATTATCTGGAATTTTTGGGTTTTTGGCTGTCGCAATAACTTGTCTATAAAGACGTCAAGACAAAAGAGAAAGTCTCATTTTTTTTTTCATAATTAATAATCAGAACAGCTACTAATACTATTATTCCACCAATTATATTCCATAAGACAATTGTTTCACTCCGTTGAAGTAATAAAGAAAAGAGTAGTGTAAAGAAGGGCTCAACATATAAGAAGGAGGCGGCTTTTGATGATTTTAAAGCCTTTTGGGAATTCTGCCAAATATAATAGCCTAATACATAACACCCCAATCCTAAATATACGGCACAGAGGAATAATGAAATATTTAAAAAGTTTTGAATAAAAATAGTAAACTCTCCATTAATTAACACGAAAATGATAAGTTCAGCAGTACCAATATATGCAATATATTTATTCATGGTGGCGCTTGAACTAGTTTTCGAAATTTTTTTTGTAGCTGTAGAATAGACTGCCCATAAAATTGGAGTCAATAATGCAAATAAGTATCCTAAAAAATTGATAGAACCTGGAGCAAGGTTGGTAATGTCCCCCCCTGTTACTAATAAAAAACCTCCGATTGTAGCAATGATAAAACCCAATATTTTAAAAATATTTAGTCTTTCTTTGAAAAAGAATAATGCAAGAATTGTGATAATTACAGGTGTTATTAAACATACAAATAAAGCAGGAAGCGAAGGACCAATTAGTTCAATTGAGGAATATTGAAAAAGGAAAAAAAATGATATTCCTGTGAAGCTTGCAAGTATCAGCAACATCCAATCATTTTTTGAAAATTTTTTCTTAATGTTATTAGTTGAGTTTATTTCCCTTTTTTTTCTGATTTTAAAATAAATATCAATTAGTAGAAAAGTACACGACGCAATTATAAATCGATATAATGCGATGGATAAAGGAGGGATGAATTCTACAGCAATATCTACAATTACAAATGAAAAGCTCCAAATAATAACCATAAAAATTAATTCTAAATAAACTCGAAGCATTTTAAACCTAATCGTGATAAAGTCATATTCATTATTTAAATAAAATATGCTATAAAAATGATATATTAAAATAATTTAATAATAGAAAATTAAGTACAATAATAATTATTTTTGGAATGGAATTTAGTGAAGAAAGTTAGCTATAGCCTAAGGATTGGAATCATTGGTAATTTAGAATATATAAAAGAAATTTTCTTAGATAATCTAAATAAAATAGCTATAAATTCTAATTTTTCTGATGGCTTTTATGAATGTTTAATTATTTTTAAACAAATACCCATTATGATTAAGGTGTTTATAACAGAAACCCTTGAAGCTATAATAAAGAATTTTGAAAATATACAGAAACTTGATATAATAATTCTCACACTTAATTTATACGATAAAAATTCATTAAATACCATAAATAAATATTTAGTAGAAGAATTTAATGAGACATTTTTATTCCAAGGATTATCTGTTTTAGTTGGTATGGATATTGAACAATTGATCAACAATTCTCATTCTAAAAGTTTTAAGATAAGTAGATTTAAATTAGAAAAAACTACAAAAGATCTAAATTTGATATATTGTTTTGAAGTATTTAACAGAGGGAGAGATATAAATGAGATTTATAACACTTTATTTAATGATTATATTTTAAGATTTCAATATTCGAGCCCAGAATTATTTGAAAAGGCAAAAGAATATGGAAAATGGCTAATAAGCTAGTTTAAAACTTTTGGTTTATAAATAATACCTTATTTGTACAAAAAAAAGATAGAAAATCGAAAAGTTATAAAAATAATAATTTACAAATTAAAATATAATTATTAAAAATGCTATTGTGTATATTTTATAAAGTTGGAGTTGAATTAAGAAAAATGGGAGAAGAATCAAACGGTTTATTAACAATTGAGAGGATTTCAGGTCGTAGAAAGTGTCCAAGTTGCGGAGAAGAAAATAAGAATATGATCCATGAATCTACAGATAAAACAAATATAATTAGTGATTATCCCCGCGTTTACGGGAAAAAATACCGCTGCGGACGCTGTGGCCAGGAGTGGCGAGAAAAATAAGATATTCTTAGAACCAAAATATATTTTATGCTTAATGTATTATGGCGTAGGACGCCAACTTGAGTAAATTTTGTATTTTCTAGTTTTTATCAAATTAAGACTAGAGATACGGTCTTTTTTTTATAAGAAAAAAAAACAATAATAAATATGAAATGATAAATAGATAGTATAACACATTTTTATAACAAATAAAAATAACTATTTTAACGTGAATTTTTATGTTTTTGTATCCATTAGAAAATCCAATTCGAGTAATAACAATTTATGGTGCACAAGGACTCATTTTTATTTTTTTTGTTTATTTAGCCTATCGAATTCTTAAGCGAGATAGAAAGAGGTTGAATTTAATATTCTCTGGGTTTTATTTATCTGTGGTAGTAGGGACTATTTTTAATTTTATATATGGACCTATTGCGGATGAGCAAGTCGTACTAATCTTAAACTATTTTACTAATTTTGGTGCTTTTTATGCTCCGATATTTTTCGTAGTGTTTAATTTAATCTTACTGAAATCAGAAAAAATAATAACTCATACAAAACAATTGATGATCTTTATTGGATATGGCATTTATATGTTTTGCATGATCTTTTTTGTGATAGCCGGACCAGGATGGGGCGTTGAACTTAATGCTACTACAGAATGGTCACCTGTTTGGCATCTACCTTTCTTTCTCTATGTATTCTTAGGTGTAACGATCTTTACAATTGTACCTTTATTGTATTTATCATTTCAAATATATAAGAAATTTGAAGATGAACAATTAAAAAAGAAATGGAAATCCTTTATAGTCGGTGTTATCGCTTTAATTATATTTATGTATTCAATATTCTTTGCAAATTACCTAAACGATCCAACAGTTAGGATGTTAATTGGCCCAATCGGTATAATCTTAGCTGCCATCAGTGGATATATGATGTACAGTGGGGTAGGACGACAACTAGAGAAATAAATATCTAATTTTTTTATTTTTATTTTTTCAACTTAAATTTTATTTTGACTAGTTAACATTATAATATATAATTAGATTCAAAATTAGCATTATAATAAGATTTTTTTGATTGAAGAATTAATACGAGTTCGGGGCATTGGTCCAACGGCAGCTGAAAGGCTAATAAATGCGGGAGTAAAAACAGTAGAAGAGATTGCTAAATCTAATCCAGAACAGTTAGCATGGATTAAAGGTATTGGGATGATATCAGCCGATAAAATTATTCAGAATGCCAATGAATTAATTAATTTAGAGAAGGGAATACAAAAAGTATTAAATTCAATCAAAGAAAATTTTGCTAAAAGTTGCCCAAAATGTGGTGGAGAGCTAACCGAAAAATTTATAATCTTAGGACCAGAAAGGAGATTGCGGGCTAATCAATGTGCATTATGTAAATTCTATATGCCAATTTAATGAGACTTTTGAGAATTAATATCAGAATTATATCCAAAAGGAAAATAGAAAGATATAAGAGAGAAAATATAGCCCAATAAATAAAACTCCTGCTTTTTTATCTACTTTCTTTCTTATAGCGATTAGACTAAAAACTATAAAACTTGCTATTAGTGTATACAAAACTGTGGGAACGGCGAGAGACGCTGTAACAGGATTAGGATTTTGATTAAATATAAGTTGCCCTATCCCAATTGAAAGTGTAGAATCTACTATACATGAACCGACAATATCTCCTATAGCGATTTGGTGGTGCCCTAATCTTAATGCATTGATATCGACAGCCAGTTCTGGGAGCGAGGTGCCTAACGCAACAATGAAAAAACTTATGATATATTCATGAACGTTTAAGACACTTGAAATAACTATAACAGATTCAACAATCATAAAACTTCCTATTGTTACCCCGCCAAATCCCAAAATAGCTATTAGGAGGTGATATCTTTTACTTTTAGGAGTTTCTATCTTTTCAATCATTTCTACTCTACTTAAAATACTCCCCTTATTAGCATTGTAAATTAACCAAAAATAAATACCTAAGCTCCCAACCATAAGAAGCGCATTTAATCGTGTAATATATCCTTTCTCCACTATTGTAAAAATTACAAGTAATGACAAAATTTCCGCAGCTCCTAAAGTTATTATATCTTTTCTGTGAATATAAATTATTCCTGTAACTAATGGTAATATCCCAAACACTAAGGTAAGTTGTGTTAAATCTGAACCCACAGAATCTCCAACATCAATATCACCATGTCCTAACGCACATGAAACAAGAGAATTAAAAATTTCTGAAATATCTGTTCCAATGGAAACCAATGTTAAACCAATTATTAATGGTGATACTCCTAAAGCAAATGCTAAAATCGCAGAGTGTTTTACGGCCTTTATACTAGCATATATAATAAGAGCGATTCCACCAACAAGAACGTAAATTGCTATAATGATTTCAAACATAATTCTTTTCTTACTTTTGAATTTTACTTCTGTCTCTATAATTTATAATTAAGGCGAATGATTGAAGCCCTCAGTATCTCCAATGTATAAATTATAGTATCATAGAAAATTTTTGTTATAACCTTCCACATTCTATAATGGTAAGGATATATAAATAATTATCCAATTTCAATCCAAAGAGATCCATAGACTGTCCAAAAATAAAAAAAACTTATTAACGAAAAATATTAAAAATAACTAATGGAAAATGAAAAACATGAATTCCATATCTCTATTGAAAAAGAAATCTTTGACAAATTAGAATCCATCAAAGATTATTATGGAATAAAAAACGTAACCGAAATCATTAGATTTTTGATAACTAAAGAATGTAGAGAAATCAAAAAATCTAAATGAATTCATATGATTATTGAAAATCTTAAATTTTAAATATTAGATTTTACCATTTTCAGTAATTTTGTGAAAGTCTCACCAGCACTTCCTTTTAAAAAAACATCCGCAAGATCATCCATTATAGTATTTTCACGATTTATAAATACGAGCTTCGCACCATATTGCTTAGCAATTGATGGTATAAAATTGGCAGGTGATATCAATAGAGAACTTCCTATAACTATTAGACAATCTGCATTGCTACACTCATTCATTGCACTTTCCAAAACACCATGAGGGAGAGATTCACCAAACAATACAACTTTAGGTTTGATATATCCTGAACACTCACATACAGGGTAATCTACACTATTAGTGTCTATCTCATCGAAATTGTATTCATTTCCACATTTAATACAATGAAGTTTTCCATACTCTCCATGTAGTTGGTAAATTTTCGCTCCCTTTTGCCCACTTCCTGCTTTTTGATGCAACATATCAATATTTTGAGTTATAACAGCTTTTACTTTACCCATTCTTTCTAATTCGGCAATAGCTAAATGTGCTTGATTAGGATCTGCTTCACCAACTAATTCTTCAACTTCTTTATGCATTTTCCAGAAAAGAGAAGGATCCTGCAAAAAATACTGATAGCTTGCGTAAATATTAGGATCATATTGCTCCCAAAGACCACCAGGACTACGAAAATCATCTATTCCCGATTCTGTAGAAATTCCAGCTCCAGAAAATACCACAATATAGTTAGAATCTTTTATAATCTGTGCTGCCTTTAATAACTTATCTTCATCAACCATTTGTATAATCCATCTTAGAAATATATTGAATTATGTGTTTGAATTCTTTATATTCTTAAAAATGTTTTAGATCCATTATTCATTATAATGAATTCTATCATATCAGTGATTAATTATACTTTTTCTTAGGTTAATTATTTTTTGTTATCATAATTGTGATGATCTATAGTAATTTCTTATAATAGTTAACACTTAAATAATATTTGTTTTATCAAATAATTATGATTTTTAAAAGATCGCATAGTATAAATTATAAGAATCTAATAAAAAAAAAAGAAATTACACAAAAATGATAATTTTATACAAAAATCATAATTAAATCAAATAAGGTGAAAATATGAATATTAGAAGAAGAATGGTCTTTGGATTCTCTGTTTTGATTATATTATGTACAATCATCGGAATTATTGGGATCTTCCAAATCACTGCTGTTAATGCTAATATTCAGATTATAACTAATAAATATTTAGTTGCAGTAGAAGATTCTCGAGAAATCAAATATCATGGAAATCAGATGTCTCATCTAATGCATGAATTTGAATTAGGAGAAACTGTAGGAACAGAACTTGCATTTGATGATGAAGTTGCAGAATTGAACGAACATTTGACGGAACTTGAAGCAGTACTTCCAGAGTATACATTGGAATTGGAGGAAGTACGACAACATTTTAGTTTGATGGTAAACGACTGTAAAACTGTTGATACGGGAATGTTTGATCTTTTTGAAGAAGCATTTGAAGATATACATTGGGTTCATGAAAATGTAGAAACATGGGAAAATAGTCTTTTCTACATAATTAATAATGCTCAAGATAGTCTATCTAGAGAAACTGCGAATTTAATGTTATATTGGAGGGATGTAGAAGAACATTATATGCATGAATATGTTTTAAATAGAAATGGTACTGCTAGTACATCTCCTATAACGGATGCTGAATCCGAATTCAGTGCTTTAATCCCAACATTAAAAAGTGACACAAATGCTTCATTAGTAGCAGAGATCGATACTTTATTATATTGGCACGAGAGAATTGACGGTGAGGGCGCTGTTGACAGAATATTAGAGCTTATAACTCATTATCAACTAGCATGGATTGAGAGTGAAGATCTTGAAGCAAATTATGATGAAATGGCGGGACATCTTGAGGATCTTGTAGTTCAACTTGATGCTAGCGTTGCACAATCGGTAAATAATGCTAATGTCACAGTCCTTACAGCATTAACTATTACGATAATAACATTGGCGATAGCAATTGGATTAGGAATAGTTATAGCAGTCCCTACAGTTAGAGGGATTATAAGAGTTACCAAAAATATGGAGAGAGTTTTAGCTACTGGTTCTAATGCAAGTATTAATGTATCTAATATGGCCACTGAATTAGCTGCGAGTGCAAGTGAAGTAAATGCTGCATCTGAAGAAATTGCCTCAACCACTCAGGAAGTATCTATGAATGTTCAAAGTCAAGTAAATTCTCTTGTAGATATCAGTAAGATGTCAAGTAATATCAATGATCTTTCTCATCAAACCATGAAATCAACAACGGATATTAATAGAATTATGGATATGATAACAAGTATTTCAGATCAAACAAATCTTTTAGCGCTCAACGCAAGTATAGAAGCAGGAAGAGCAGGTGAACATGGGCGAGGTTTTGCGGTAGTAGCAGATGAGGTTCGGAAACTTGCTGAGGAATCTAAAAGTGCGGTTGATCAGACGGGATTAGAAATCCGGGAGATAACAAATCGTATCCAATCTACAGTTGAGTTAATAGGAGCTATAACACAAGATATTGAATCCACAACAGCCGCAGGGGAAGAGAACTCTCGAGCATTGGAAGGAATTAGTGCATCTTCAGAACAACAAACAGCTTCGATGGAAGAAATAACTGCTACTGCTAATAGATTAGGAACACTATCAGAAGATTTAAAAAATCAACTCGCTGAACATGGTGGAAATGGTACAGTATCAAAAAAGAAACCTCAGAAACCTGAAAAAGAATCAAAGAGTAGAATTCTAAAAGTAACAAATGCATTCAAAAAATCTAAAGAAACCGAAATTAATATGGAATAATTAGGTGGTAAAAAAATCAATTTTTTTTTATATTTTTTAAATATTATCAGAATGGATATAGAATAAATAAAATTTTATGTAAATAATAATAAAGCAAATCCTAAAAATCCCTTCCAAAAATAGGGGGAACTTATCTTAAAGATAAACCCCCTATTTTTTAATAAAAGTATTGTACTTTTTCTTACAATCTGGTATTTGAAGTTTATATCCTTAAAATCTTCAAAATAATTACTGGTTATATGCAATATGTCTTTTTTTGTATGGTTTAAAATAAATTTAAATATAGGTTTAATAATTTTGTAAATTAAGGTTTCTTAAAATTATAATAATCTTCAAATTTTTATTCTAAAATTCCTAAAAAATTAGAAAAACTAGAAATATAATACATAAATTCTAAATTGTAAAGGGGAAGTAAAGGAATGGCAAAAAAAAATAATAAAGATAAACAAGAAAAAGAACGGATTACAATTTTAGTATCTGAGGATACAAAGAACAGATGGTTGGATTTTAGTAAAAATAAAAATTATTCCACTTTATCGAAATTAATCAGAAAATCTGTTGAATCGTATATTGAGTCTAGTTTAAGACCAAGTCCGGTGACAACAATTTCAAAATTATCGCATAATTTAAAACAACCTTTAACTGCTATTAAGGGATTCTCACATTTGTTAATTGAAAATTATAAGAGTAAATTAGATTGGGGTATTTTATCTAAAATAAAAGAAGTGTATGATCAAAGCTTAATTCTTGAAGGAATTATAGCAAATACTCTAGGTGATTATCAACAAGAGAGCGTTGAGTATGATATATTATTAGTTGATGATGATGTTTCTACAAATAAGGTTTTACTTGATTTTTTTCAGATAAAAGGATTTACTTGTAAAGATGTTGTATCAGGTTCAGAAACATTTAAAGAATTAGAAGTATATCGCCCTAAATTAATTCTACTAGATATTCTTCTCCCCGACGTTAATGGTTATGAGATTTGTAGGAAAATAAAGTTAGACGATAGATATAAAGATATTTATGTATTTTATATAACTGCTGTTCCTGGAAATGAAGTTAGAGCAAAAATTAAGGAAACAATGGCAGATGGATATTTTTTAAAACCTTTTAATTTTTTAGAATTTGAAAAATTGTTTAATCTATTATAAGTCAATTTCTATAAAGTCTTATAGTGAAAGTGGAGCCTTGATCCCTCCCTTGAGATTCTACTAAAATCTTTCCACCATGTAACTCAACAATTTCTTTCGATAAGTAGAGTCCAATCCCTGTGCCTTCAATATCTACATTTAAATTTTTTCCATACCGTTCAATCTTGCCAAACGGAAGGAATAATTGATTTATTTCTTCTTTTTTTAGGCCTATACCAGTATCTTTAATTTCTAAATCAACATGATTATTTTTATCAAAAATATTGATGTAGATCTCCCCTTCTGGAGGAGTATTTTTAATAGCATTTGATAATAAGTTTAAAATTACTTGTTCTATTCTAATAGGATCAATTTCTAAAAAAAATGTATTAGATAAATTTGATTTAAAAGTTAAATTACGTTTAATGGCTAAAAGGATAATCTCATCAATGCACTTGTGAACAGTTTCGCAAATATTTATTTTTTCTTTATTCAATATAAATTTTCCCGATTCTATCATTGAGATATCTAAAATATTTTCAACTAATGCTGTTAGTCTTAATCCTCCTTTGTGAATTATATCAAAAAATTGAGAGATTTTAGGATCTATTAGATCACTATAATTAGTGAGAATGTGTTGGGTTGCACTTTGAATAGAGTTTAATGGTGTTTTGAATTCATGGGAAACCCTTGTAATCATATTTTTTCTGGATTGATTAAGTTCTAATAATTTTTTATTTTCCTCAATAATCAATTGTTGTGCTTTAATATATTCAGTTTTATCTTTACAATAATTAATGAATCCAACCAGTTTAGAAGTATTCTGATAAAATAGAGGAAAAGAGTATACTTCTAACCAACCATTTTGATTATTATTTTTATCATAAGTAAGATGAATTTTACTCTTAATGATATTATCTTCGATTAAGCTTAAATTTGGACAGTCTTCACATATTTCACATCGATTTTCATAGATTTCATAACATTTTTTCCCAATAATTTGATTTTTATGAGAATACCATTTTTCAATAGTAGGATTCACGTGAATAATATTGAAATGCTTATCAAGTACGACAATTCCATCTTGAATACTTGTAAATAAATCGTATGCTCCAGTTATTAACCTTAAATATCGTTCTTCGGATTCTTTAATTATATGATCAAGAGAAACTAGTTTCTTAATAATAAAATAACCAAAAATGTAAATAAAGACCAAGAAAGTCAATATAATTAGATATGTCCAAAATTCGTGAAAATTTAATGTAAAAATTGTTTTCTGTAAATCCCCCCCATGATGAACATAAACATCAATTAAAGTATAGATCATTAGAATTATTATAATTGAAAGAAATAATGCTAACTTTAATTTTTTTAACAGGAACTTGGTTTCTTCCTTTAAATTTACGATGTCGTTATCATCATCTTCTTTAATATTCTTAGAGTTATTTATTTTAATACCCATCCCTTCTTCAAATTTAAAGATCTGAAAAAAATCTAAATAAAAATTAAACCTCTTTCGAGGGCTAAAATACTTTTTTATCTCTCTTAAATCAGTAGTATTAGAAGTTTTATATATATCTTTTTAAATACCAAAATGAATAATAGGTTGAGGGGATTAATAGAGATAAAATCAATATTTCAAAATACCTAATCATATCTTTTTTAAAAAAACTAGAAAAATAGGATTTTATAAGCCTATCAGAAAAATTATTAAATCGTATTGAAATACCAATAATTTTTTTCTTTAATTTTATTATTTTTGTTTCATAATATCTTCAAATTCTTTTTCTGAGATAAAACCTTTATGTACCAATATATTTCTAATATCTTTTAATATTTTAGGTAATCTAACAGCATCTAAAATCTGAGCTTCCAATGTTCGATTTCTGGATTCTAAATCTACAAGTTTTTTTTTAGTATCTTCAATTTTTTCCTCATATTCCGCCTTAATACTTTCATTTTCCTTAGCCTTCTTAGCTAAATTGTTTTCAGCTAAATCAAGTTTTTCTTGATTTTTCGCAATTTTAGCTTCTAAATCATTTTTCAATGATTCTAACTCCTTTTCCTTATTAACACTATGGTTTTTTTGATTTTTAAATTCAATTTCTAAACTTTTTATTTTAGTTTCTGATTCTTTCAACTTTGCTTCTAATTCATTGATAATTTGCTGATTATTATTTAAATCATCTTCTAATTTTCTATTTTTTCCCTTTAATTCATCAAGATTCTTGTTAACAACGGGTAATTCCTCTTTTAATTTATCTAATTCTGTTAATTCTGTTTTGGCTTCTTCAAAATCTTCAATGGCTTTTCTCGCTGTTTCCCTATAATTCATTATACTTTTTTCTAAATCATTAGTCTTTGCATAGAGATCTAAGAGAAACCTACCTTCTACTTTAAAAGTTCTTTCTGGTTCTTCTTCTACTTTAAGCCAATCAATACTAATAGAATTTCACCTCAAAATTATTTAATTATCCGTGAGTTTTAGAATTTTAAAAATTGATAAAGCTTTTTGAGTTTTATTATAAAAATATTCTTAAGATTTAACTATTATTTTTTATTTTAGTTAATTTTATTCAATTTTAATCAATTTATATTTGAATAAATAAATTTAATTAGTATTTATTAATTTACCTTCTTTCAATGGAAAATATAATAAAAAATAAAAGAATAAATATCAAATTATTTGTCTTTCAATAAATTGACAATTTTGACTGGAAATTAAAAATAATCTAAATTTATGATTATTGATTAGAGAGAACATACAAATAAATAATTTCATTAATACGATTTTAATAAGTATTTTAATAAGAATTATCAATATTTATTTAACAAAAATTGCATTTTAAAGAAAATATTTAGTAGGCGATTTCACTGGGAAAATTATTTGAAAATTTTGCTATTTTAGATAAAAAGAACAATATTTTGTTTGACCGTATAAATGATCAAGAGTTTTGTTCTGAATTCTTTGGACAAGTTTTAGTTGCTTTTAATGCGCTAACTAAACACATAGCAGATGGAGAATTATCAAATATAGAATGGGGGGACAAATTAATAACAATAAAGAAAAAAGAAGAAATTATATTTTTAGCATGTTGTGATAGTAATGTTAAAGAGGATAAAGTAAATGAAGAATTAGATATTGTATCTAAGAGATTTTTTGAGATTTATCCTAAAATCCTGATAGAAGATTTTGAGGGAAATAGAAGCGTGTTTTCAAATAGTGAACAGAGATTCCTTTCAGAAATTAAGTATTTAATTGATTAAATCATTAATATTAAAAATATACTTACCATTTTGAAGATTACTATAAGAAAAAAGTTATATACAGATAAAAACAATTAGAAAATATTCAAAATTAATAAATAAATAATTATACAAATGAGGGTATTATTATGGTTTTAGATTTGAATTTCTATTTTAGTTTGTTCTGTTCGATTGGAGGAATAATATTTTTCATTTTTAGTCTACTGATTGTCATTAGAATAAAAGAGTTATTTCCTGCAACAAAATTAGTTAAAAAATGGGTAATGATACAAATATTGATTGTTTTGTTTTTAGGTGGATATATTTTTAACATCATATTTTTAGCTCTTGAAATGACGGCAATTACCAACATTATGGTTGCAATTGTTTACATCTTCGGCGGATTATTTGTTTTAATAATTGTTAATCTTAGCTATAAGACCTATAAAGAAATTCTTATGGGCTCCAGTTCTAAAAAATAAAATATAAATCGAAAAAAATTATAATTAAAATATGTCTCCATTACTTGATGAGCTTTGGGTTTTTTCTAAGGCAGGTGTTCCTATAGTTGATTTTTCAAGAGAAAAGAATGTTGAGAAAACTTTCTTAGGATTCTTTATTTCTGCGATAAAAACATTCAGTCAAAAAGTTTCAGGAAGAGAATTGAAAGGATTCAATATTGGTAACAATAAATATTCTTGTATTCATTGCCTGGAAAACCAACTTGTATTAGTATGTAGATCACCATTAGATGCGAATAAGAAAAAAATTCAAAAAATTTGCTCGGTGATTGGTACTATGTTTGAAAAAATGTTTTCAATTGAAGATATTATAAAGTGGAATGGAGATATATCTTTTTTTGAAGATTTCCAGCATAAAATAGATTTATATTTTAGGATGAGCGATATATAAAAACCTTCAATTAAAATTCAATTTATTTTTTTTTATTTATTCTTAGATATTTTTTATCTTTACATTTTTGATACAAAAGATTGAAATAATTGTTCTTTCATATTTAAGGTATCAAATAAGATTATATTATTATATTTTTAAAAACTTAACTATTTCATAAAAGCTATCATGGGATTTGGAAATTTTACAGATGTTCTGAAGAAACTTGCTGATAGAATAGAAGAAAAGGTAAATGATCTCGCTGTACCAAAGCATATATTATTAAATCGCATTGATTTAAAAGGATTTAGAGAGGTTGTGGATCAATATATGAAAGATCGCAGTCTTTGCAAAAAAACTTTGGAAGTAAAAGGCATATGGCGATTAGATTTGGAATATGGGCCACAATTTGAAACAAGGTTAAAAACTGAAAGAGCAGGAGAAATCACAGTGCAAATGGATGAGTTAACTCTTTTTGGAGGAGGAGGTACAGCACTCCATCCAATATCTTTATGTATGGCAGGATTTTGTGGATGTTATTGTGCAGCATATGCAAAATGGGCAGCAATGGAAGGGATTGAATTAAAAAAGTTAATGATAAGAGTTAAGGGTGATTTAGATTTCTCTTCAGTATTAAATATTGAAGAAAACATACCCATAGTTGATCATTACCAAATTGAATTATTTATTGAAAGTGATGCCAGTTATGAAGAATTATATAGAATTTCAGATATTACAAAAAGGCGTTGTTTTTGTTATTATTGTATAGCAACCTCAACCATCCCTAAAATTATTTTAAAAAATGATGGAAAACCATCCCTTTATCATAATAATTCAAATATAAAAGGTAAAAAAATACTCAATAGAATAAATTTAGAAACATATAAAGATACTGTTGAGGTATTCAAACAAAATCGCTCGTTATGTAAAAGATTTATTGAAGCGGAAGGCCGCTGGAGATTAAATGTAGAATATGGCCCCCAATTCGAAATTAAGTTACCCACAGAAACAGCAGGAGAAATAACAGTTCAAACTGATGAAACCATAATATTAGGTGGTGGTGGAACATCTTTTCATCCCGTAGCGCTCTGTATTGCAGGTTTTAGTGGTGATTTTGCTACACACTTTGCAACTTTAGCGGGTTTACACGGTATTGAACTTAAGAAATTAGAAACTCATTCAAAAATGTGTATAGATTTAACCACGGGATTTGGTATTGAAGATGGTGTCTCTATGATTGATAATTTCGAAATTGAATTAAAGGTTGAGAGTAATGTTCCAGATGAAGAACTCATAGAAATTCTCGAACTCGCGAAAAAAAGGACCTTTTGCCATTATTGCTATTCAACACCTGTTTTTCCAGATGTATTTGTGAGAAAAATTATTTCTAAAGAAGAAAAACAGCTAACTGAAGAACCTGCATATTTACTTGGTAAAAGAGAAATGACTCCAATAAATATAATACATATCGATGACCCACATAATATAAAGGTAAAAATTGAGCGAGATATAACAATGAAAGAGCTATAGTTTAATTTGATTTTTCATATTCATTATTTTCTTTTCTAAAGTTATTGCTTTTATAGATTTTCCCAATCCAATTAATTTAAGAATTAAAAGTGACTCTTCAGCAGATTTTAAAGACTTTTCATAATTTAACTGCATAAAATAACATCCAGCAATATTGTTAAGAAAATCTGCCTTTGTTGGTAAATCTTTAAACATTTCTGCAATTTTTATCCCTTTATTAAATGAATTCATAGCATTTGTATAATCCCTTAAATAATAATATGATTTTCCGAGCAAATTGTGAAATTTCATTTCACTTCTAAAATCTTTTAACTCTTGGGATATTTTAATAGCATCTATAAAATATTTTAAGGATTCTATATAGTTTTTTTGATTAAAATATACTTCTCCTACCTTAGATAAGTGCCAAGCTTTTCCTTCTTTATTTTTCAATTTTTCATCATATTCCAAAGCCTCTTCGAATTTTTCTAAAGCAATCGAAAAATCTCCAAAATTTTGATAAATTGTTCCAATATTGTTCAAGCATATCGCTAAGTTTCTAATATCATTTAATCTTCTGAAAATTTTTTCTGATTGTTGGAAATATTCTAAAGATAAATTAAGATTTTCAAGTTTATGATGAATTGATGCGATATTGTTTGATATAATTGCTTTCTTTTTTAAATCACCCAATTTTTCAGAAATTTTAATTGCCTTATCAGAGTATAATAATGCTTCAGAATAAATTTGTATTGTTTCATATATTTCAATAATGCTATTAATAATTCTAAGTTCTTCACTGAGATTACCAATTTCTTCCAGTATTTTCATTGCTTCCTTGTATCTTTGCAGCGCCTTAGGAAAATTCTTTATTCTCTCATCAATTTCTCCTAAATTACTTAAATAAATAATTTCTCGATCTTTATAACCTAATTTCTGAGAAATTTTAAGTGCTTCTTCAAAATTTAAAATTGCTTCAGAATAATTTCCCATTCTAAAGTAAAACCATGCAATATTATTTAAAATTAAGAGTTTATGATTTTGATCATCATTCTCATTAATATATTCTAGTGCTCTTATACCACATCTGAAAGAATCATCAAATCTATCAAAATTAAAGTACAGTACATGGGGAATCAAATATTTCATCATCATATTAGGAATTTCAACATTTTGGTGTAACCAATCTCTAAATTCTATAGAAAAGTCATTAGTATTAAGATCATATTCAATATCTGTAATCTTTTTTATAAATTTTATTGAATTTGTATTTATTCTAAATAATTCAACATTGGGATTCTGGTTCTTGATCTGAAAAAGGATTTTATCTAAGTCGTCCATATCTTTGGGAGGTTTTTTACTTTTTTTTCCAATCTCAAGAATGTTATTATTCCCTTGATCGTTTGTAATATGATTAACCCACAGGATTCTTTTTAATTTATGATATTTCTTTAAGATGGGAATTATATCATAATCATTTTGTCCAGAATAACCTATCAGAATTAAAATGGCATTATTTAACAGCTTATTAAGTAAAACTCCTTTATATGGTTCAACAAAAAACAAATCAAATTCGGATTTAAAAGAACCAATTTTTTTAATTAATGAAAGAAAGTATTCTTTAGTATTCCTTTCAGTCAATATATCTTTCATCGATCCATGAATTTTAAATAAAAATTTTTTCCCAGTGTCTAATTCTTCTAAAATATTTTTAAATTCTCTATAGTCTTTTTCAGTTATTACTGAAAAGATATGATCCTTACCAATGTTAGATTGAATTAGGGCATGCTCAATCAAAAAATCAAAATTTGTTGTAATAACAGCATGACCCTTGTTTACCATTTCTGCCAGAAAAAAATGAATAATATTAGGTCTATTGCATTGTTCAAAATATTCTACTATTTTCAAATCATTATCTAATTGATTTCTAATAATTTCTAATAATGTTTCAAATCTTAATCCTTCCAATATAGAAATATTTTCAATTTCTGATTTTGCACATGTAAATTTAATTATTTCTTCCATTATTTCATTACTACTTGGAAGATTAGAAGGTGAATTAATAGAACAACCAGCCCCAGCGATGAAAATATACTTTTGGTCGTCTGTTAGCAATTTTTTTAATTCTAAATTTACTTCATGCATTTTACTTGTTGCGTCGCATTAAATTAGGGTGCAATAACATTTTTAAATAAAATCTGAAAATCTAAATATCAATATCCTATAAATATTTTACATAAATAAAAATTTTAACGTGAAGACAATAAATTAAATTTTTTCTCTTGAAAATAGTTAATATACTATATTTTTATAACAAAATTTTATAACAAGATCGTGCTTTTGGGTGAAAGTTTTAAAACCTTGGGATTCCCTTATTTTAATTATAAATATTTCAAAATTCATATTGTTTTTAAAACCTTTTTCAGAAAAGAAGTGAAATATATGTCAAAAATAGAAAAAATGCCAAAAGAATGCGAAGAATATATGACTCCAATGGAAAGAATAACAGGTCTTTTAACGCGAAAGAAACTTGATAGAGTTCCGTGCTTTCCCTTTGTTTCAGCAGCAGCGGCTCAAATAAGAAGGTTAAACTATGGAGAATATGCTACTAAACCAGATTTATTTTTAAGATGTCAAATAGAAGCACAACAGCTTTTTGGATATGATGGTATTACAGCAATGCCAGATCTTTGCGTTGAGGCGCAAGGTTTTGGAGCTAAAATTATATATCCGCCAGACAACGCTGCTTATCCAGATCCATATAATCCAATAATCAAAACGCCTAATGATTACAAAAACATAGAGAGATTATTTGATTGGTCCCATGCTGACAGGATGAATAACCAAATAAAAGTTGTTAAAACTATTAAAGAAGAACTACCTGATTTAATGATTGGAGGGATGACAATTGGCCCATTAGGATTATTAAGTCGTCTTCGCAATGTTAATGAGTTCGTGAGAGATTTCGTACATCATAAAGATAAGCTTCATGATGCACTAGAAATTATAACTGATATTCAAATAGAATATATCGAAAAACAGATTGAGTCGGGGGCTCAAACAATTATGGTTCCCGTTGTTTTAGCCGAGAGAGAGCTTATGAGTAAAGAAATGTGGTTAGAATTAGATATGCCCTATCAAAAGAAGATTGCTGATTTTGTGCGGAAAAAACGAGCATTTTACATGGTTCATACTTGTGGTCGAGGTCCCTACTTTGATCTTTTAATCGAGCATCTTCGACCAGTCTTAATTCAGAACGCATTCTTGCCCGATGGTGTAAAAACTGAACAGGAAATGGTTGAAAAATATGGTAAAAAATTAATTTTCTTAGGATTTTTAAGCGTTTCATTACTTGCGTGGGCAAATCCTCATGAAGTTATAAAAGAATGTAAAAGACAACTCGAAGTCTTTGGAAAGTCACCAGCTGGGTATATTCTTGGGGCATCATGTGAATATCCCCCCTATGCACCTCTGTATAATGCAATGGCAGTTGTGAAAGCCGCCAGAACATATGGTAAAAATTTTCAAACTGGTATGGGTGCAAATTATGCAGATGAAGGAGGAGGTTAACAACCATGTCAGAAAAAGAAATTTTATATAAACTAAAGCAAAGTGTTTTAAATTTTGATGAAGAAACCGCCATAAAAGCTGCTAAGGAAGCATTAGATGCGGGGATTGACCCGCTCGAAGCAATAAAAAACGGTTTATATCCAGGCTTAAAAGAAATTGCAGATCAATATGAGCAAACTGTCTATTTAACAGATATGATCTTAGCCTCAGATGCTTTTTACGCTGGCACAAATATTTTAAAATCTAAAATAGCCCCAGAGAAAATTAAAGCAATTAGTAAAGGTATTGCTGTTCTTGGTGTTGCTAAAGGAGATATCCATGATCTTGGCAAGAATATGGTTAAATACTTATTCGAAGCAGAAGGTTTCGAAATTATTGATCTGGGATTTGATGTTCCCGCTGAAAAATTTATCGAAGAGGCAGAAAAAAATAATGCAAACCTTATTCTAGTTTCAGTAATGTTAAGCTCTATGTTCCCTGAAATCGGAAAAATCGTTAAATTAGCTAAAGGGAGAAACTTGCAAGCAAAAGGAGTAAAAATTATGGCAGGTGGTGGACCTGTTACAGAGAATATAGCATTTCAACAAGGTGCTGATGGATGGGCTCTCACAGCTCCTTTAGCAGTTAAAAAAGCTTTGGATCTCCTTAAATAAATTTCACAACACTATAAACAATAATTTCACCATAGAATCATAGATTCACCAGCGCCAGTAAATATCCTCAGCGTGCCCTAACATATCTTTAATAACTATTTTTTCACCATTATCCAATACAAGATCTTAATTGTATTTGGGTACAATTAAAAATTAAAGATGAATCCAATGTCTCATGAATTTGAAATAATTTTAGAAAAATATGCTAAAGTTATAATTAAATGTTTTAAATCGATAGCTATTAAAAGAGATAGAACAAAATAAAATATATAGTATAAAATATAAAATGTCATTGTGAATTGAATGTCTTCGGAATTTGGAAAAAATTTAGAAAAATACGCAGAAGTTATTGTAAGAATTGGTCTTAATCTGCAACCTGGACAACGTCTACTGATAGGGGGACCTACTGCATATTCTTATGGAACACCTATAGAATTGGCTCCTTTAGTACGGCTAATTACTAAAAAAGCATATCAAATTGGAGCAAGATATGTAGAAGTTTTCTGGGAAGATGATCAATTACGGAAAACTCGATTTGAACACGCTCCAAGAGATTCTTTTGAAGAATACCCCACTTGGCGAATGGATTGCCAATTCGAATTTGGAACAGGAGGAGATGCTGTTCTTCTCTTTGTTGCTTATAATCCTGATTTACTCGATGGTCAAGATCCAGAATTAATGGCAACTGCTTTTAACACTTATGCTAAACATAGAAAACCTTTTAGTGATTTAATATCAAAAAGTGCTGTAAATTGGACTGCGATTAGTGCTCCTGTTGATGGTTGGACAGAAAAAGTATTTCCTGATGTTCCTAAAGAAAATCAAAAAAGTAAATTTTGGGATGCGATCTTTGAAATTTGCAGGGTTAAAAATGAAAACCCTATTGCTGCTTGGGAAGAACATATCAGGCAACTCGCAGTTAGGAGTAAATATTTAAATCAAAAACAATTTGTATCATTAAAATTAGAGGGCCCTGGGACAGATCTCGCAATAGGGTTACCTAAGGGTCATATTTGGGGGAGTGCACGATTTAAAACTCACAGTGGAATTGATTTTGTAGGAAATATACCTACTGAAGAAGTTTTCACAACAACCCATAAGGATGAGACAGAAGGAGTGGTAGCTTCTACAAAACCTCGCCATACAGATGTTATAATTGATGAGATTAGTCTAACTTTTTCCAATGGGAGGGTTATAGAAGCAACTGCTAAAAAAGGAGAAGAAATGTTGCATAAAGTACTTGAAACAGATGAAGGAGCAAGAAGATTAGGTGAAGTTGCACTTGTTCCACACAGTTCACCTATTTCACAATCAGGAATGCTTTATTATAATACTCTTATAGATGAAAATGCCTCGTCACATATTGCTATAGGTCGAGGGTTTCAATTTGCTTTGAAAAATGGTAAAAATATGTCTAACGAGGAGTTTTCTAATGCAGGGGGTAATATTAGCAAAACACATATTGACTTTATGATTGGCTCAGAAAAAATGAATGTTGATGGGATAACAAAAAATGGAAAAAGCGAGTCTATTATGAGAAATGGGGAATGGGCTTTTAAGATATAAAGCTCATTCGATTTTTTGGCATATATTATCAATTTTCTTTATAGTTTCATCAACAATTTCATCAGAATGAAGTATACATGTATAGAACCTGCTGCCTGCAACAGAAATGATCTCTTGATCTACTAATGCCGCCCCCATTTCACCCATAAAGTCTTTCCTTATTGGTATTTGTCCTGCTTGTTTTGGATCATTTAAATTAATTCCAAATAAGCAACTTGTATGGAAATGAACTGTTCCTCCGTAATTGTAAGAGAACCATGGTAGATTATAGCTTTCAAAAACTTTATTTAATCCATTAGATAATTTCATACCTGCCCTTGTAACTTTTTCTGTTGCATTTGTTTCTTTAACAAATTTAATAGCATAATAAGCAGCTGCGCATGTTAATGGGTTAGCCGCTAAAGTTCCACCAGAATAAGCCTTTTTACCTCCACCATGTCCAGCGGCACACACACTCATTACATCAGCTCTTCCTCCGATAGCTGCAGCAGAAGGAAATCCGTGACCGACAATCTTCCCAAATACGGATAAATCAGGCTTATATCCAAAATAGGCTTGACCTCCTCCCATGTGTAGCCTGAAGGCACAGACAACTTCATCTGAAATCATTAAAGCTTTATTTTTATGGCACAATTCTTCAACTTCTTTGTTAAAACCTGGCCTTACAGGATTTGCTCCTGATTCTCCACCCATAGGTTCAACGATAACAGCAGCTATTTTACGTTTTTCTTTAAACATTTGTTTCAAAGTGTCAATATCGTTTGGAGGGCATGAATCAATCCATTTAAAAACTGTCTTTGGAATTCCATGAGATTCTAATAGTTTAGTACCGGGAACATGCATATCATACACAAGTTGATCTGACCAACCATGATAAGAGCCGCCAATCTTGATTACCCACTTACGATTTGTAAAAGTTCTGGCAATTCTTATGGCAAGCATATCTGCTTCAGTCCCAGATTGTAGCCATCTTATAATTTCACATGAAGGAAAATATTTTTGTAGCTCTTCAGCTGCTAAATATTCATATTCACTAGTTATTCCATGACTCGGTCCGGATTCCTGGACAACTTCAACAACTTTATCGATTAATGGTTTATATTGATGACCTAAAATGATAGGACCACCACACATTAAATAATCTGTTAAAATGACATCATCAACAGTCTCCATATAGCAGTCATACACTCTCTTACTTGCTAATGGAAAGGGGTGATTAAAAGCAAGGTTATGCTCAACACCCCCAGGAATGATTTTGCGTGCTCTTTCATATGCTTTTTTAGATTTTGGGTGATTTTTATGATACCTATCAATAATCCCTTTCAATTCCTCTGGCTTAAATTTTCTAATTGGTTGATTTACGATATTTTCTATCTTGGCTTTCATTTCTTCATATTTCATACTACTCATGATAAATCAAAATTAGCGTTATATTGGTAACTTACGTTATATTGGTAACTAAATTAATTACTAAATTATTCCATCAAAAATTAAGTTTATTTTTTCAAGAATCAAATAATCTGTAAAAATTTTGATGAATTTACGTCAAATAAATCTTTATTTGCATTAACATCATTTATATAAAATATGTCTAATTCACAAAAAAAATACATTTTAGCAATAGATCACGGGACTGGTGGTCCAAAATCAGCTATAGTGTCTACAGAAGGAGAAGTTCTTGAATGGGCTTTTCAAGAAGTTCCTTTACATGTGTTTAAAGGAGGGGCTGTAGAGCAAGATCCAGATGACTGGTGGAATGCTATTATTAAAACATCTCAAAAAGTAATTGATAGTGGACGGGTATCGATTGATGATATAGTAGGAGTATGTAATACTAGTCAATGGAGTGGAACCGTTGCAACTGACAGGGATGGGAATCATCTAATGAATTCTATAATATGGATGGATACAAGGGGTGCTAAGTATATTAAAAAATTCTATAAGAGTTTATTCCAAGTTTCAGGATATGCTTTAAGTAAAATTTTAAAATGGATAAAAAGAACTGGAGGAGGACCATCTCATAATGGTAAGGATCCTATTGCACATATATTATGGATCAAGAATGAACTTCCTGAGATTTATAATAGAACATTTAAATTTTTAGAACCTCAAGATTTTATAAATTTAAAACTCACGGGGAAATATGCTGCTTCATATAGTTCTATTCACCTCCATTGGGTTACAGATATTAGAGATATTGAAAATGTAAAATATTCTAAAAAACTAATTAAGGGTTTAAAGATTGATTCAGATAA
Organism: Promethearchaeia archaeon; assembly: GCA_029856145.1. Classification (GTDB taxonomy): domain Archaea; phylum Asgardarchaeota; class Lokiarchaeia; order Sigyniarchaeales; family SOKP01; genus Loki-b32. The sequence continues at coordinate 114,145 of JAHQWK010000019.1, read as the reverse complement.
ATTACCAGAATTAAAGACGTCAGTTGATATACTCGGAACATTAAAAAATGACGTAGCTGATGAAATAGGACTAAATAGAGATACAAAAGTTGTTGTTGGTGCTCCAGATGTACCATGTGCTACAGTAGGTTCTGGTGCTGTAGGGAATTATGAAAGTTATATTTATATTGGTACTTCTGATTGGTTAACATGCCACGTACCTTATAAAAAAACGGATATTGCTCATAATATGGCAAGTGTACCCTCAGCAATACCAGGCAGATATATTATTGCTAATGAGCAAGAAATGGCAGGAGGCGCTTTAACTTTTCTTAGAGACAAAATCTTATATCATAAAGATGAATTGCTAAAAGAAGAAGCTGTACCTGATGTATATAAAATATTTGATAGAATAGTTGAGAATGTACCAGCAGGTTCAAATAATTTAATTTTTACTCCTTGGTTAATTGGAGAAAGAGCACCTATTGATGATCATACTATTAGAGGGGGTTTATATAATATTTCTTTAGAAATGTCTCGTGAACATATCATCCGAGCGATTTTTGAGGGGGTAGCATATAATATCAAATGGTTATTCACCTACATTGAAAAGTTCATTCAAAAATGGAAGATAAAAGAGACTCCTGGTATGACAAAAAAAGATATTGTTATTCCAGAACTTAATATTATCGGTGGCGGGGCTCAGAGTAATATTTGGTGTCAAATATTCGCAGACGTTCTAGATAGAAATATAAAACAAGTAAAAGATCCAATTCAGGCAAATGCTCGAGGAGCTGCGTTTATTGCTTCAGTAGGATTGGGATACCTTAAGTGGGATGAGATCCAGAGATGTTGTGAGATATCTAACATTTTTACACCTAATCCAGAAAATAGAGAGATCTATGATAACCTCTTTAAAGAGTATTTAAATATCTATAAAATAATGGGAAAAACCTTTAAACGTTTGAATGAATAAAGTATTTTTTTTAATTAACCTTATTATCTCTCTTTTAATCGTGGATTTTCTTTGCTATTTGGGGAGAAACTCGTCTATGAACAAATTCTTTTATACAGGTAACATATTCCCTCGTCACAGTCGATGTAATTGCAATTTCTTTTAGTTTTTTGATTAAATCCTTTTTAGAGATCTTCCTTTTAGGTTCTAAGATTATCTTCGTTTTATCAATATCTTCTAAAAACTTGGAAATATAAAATGATATATATCTCATCTGCTCAGTTGGATCCTCATTCTTTAATGCAGAAGTAATAAAACCTTTTTCAAGATCTAAACCGGTTTGCCAAGGCATTTGAATGATATGTTTATGGAGATTCATAAGGAAAGCGGTTTTTCTTTGGTTCTTAACCAATGCATAGAAATAGGTAGCAGTAGGAAAAACATAGTCATTATATTCAACGTGTTTTAAAATTCTTTTATTTTTATACTTCTCGGGAACAAAATCATCAAGAACATTGTTTATTTCATCCATATTCATTTGGAAATCTTTTTTTATAATAACATATAGTTGGTAATTAAATAATTTTGCATGAATTAATCCCGCGAAACATCTAAATCCAAACATCTTAATAAATCTCATTAAACCTAATGTCTCATCTTCTTCTAAACGAACTTCTTCTTTTGGTTTTGCATCAACTGTGGATGATACTGATAAATCGACAGTTTGGTATCCAAGAATTCTTCCCTTAACATCTAATAATACAACAAATACATGATCTTGACATACTGCTCCCTGCGGAACTTGGATTTTTACATGACCAAATTTTTTTTCTGTAAATAGAGTTTCTGGAATAGATACAGTTTTTTCTATACCACAGGTTGGACAAGCAATATTAATCAATCTACATTGTACTTGCATAATTTATACCCCACAAAGGATAAAAATAATAAAAAAGTTGTATGCAACACATAAAATTTTATAAATATAAATTTATCCCAAATTAATAGATGAGTGTGATATCCGTAAGATATAAGAAAAAAATCAAAATAAAATTGTATTACTTTCTTTAAAAAAATAAAAAAAAAGATAGAGAGACTGGTTTTTATCTATTTTCTTCCTTTTCATGATGAAGCATCAAAACTATACCTAATACGAGCATAGCTGAATCATCATCTAAGTCAGGAGGCATTTTTATTCCATATGTTCCTTTGATTAGACTCTTAAATAGTTTTTTATGAATTTCAGCAACAACCTTGTTGTCTTTTAATATCTTAAATTTCAGAGTCCAGATATTTCCCTTCATTGTAAAAACTCTATTTTCATTTGGATCCTCAAACCAGTAACTTGGTTTAATAGACACAAGTTTTCTTTTCAGTTTCCCGATGTATTTGTCTTCATCCTCTTCCCCACCTTTATAGAATTTATAAGAGGAACGCATTGAAATTACTTTTTCATGAACAGTTAATACAGGATTCTCATCAAGATCTCTTATACGGTAAGTATTACCAATTTTTATTATTTTACCAGCGAAAGTGCCAATAACTTCTTTATTTAAGTTCATTATCTTACCTTTATCCCTTAAAGAGATCATCTTTTCTTGAAGCATAAATTCTCGAGTTTTTTGTAACGACATTTTTTTTCTGAATTGTAATTTATTTGATATGTATAATAATTTTAGTACTAATTTATTCTTATAAATTTAATTGATGATGTCATCTAAAAAACTTTTCATGTAATATACCCGTAAAAGAAAATAAATTAAAAATAAAAAAACTGATTATATTAATTCAATACAAAAAGAAGAAAATGTAATAATCATGTCATTGCTTTTTAATTCAGAAGGGTATTTCTGTGAAGGAGAAGTGGGTAAGAATTGGCAGTTTGATATGAAATTAGGAAGAATAATATTAACAAATCATCAATTATTACTTATAAAAAAAACTAATATAAGTTTAACAGAAATAGGCACCTCCGTTGATAAATTCAATGAAGGATTTAAGATTCCCTTATTAAAAATTAATAAAGTGTCACAAATAAAAAAAGGAAAAATTTTTGTTGTAGAAGTTGAAACCACAGATGCCTATTTATTTTCTATAACAATGGCAGATTATAAGAATTCAGGTAAAACGAAAAGTATAGAATTAACTGAATTAATAAATGGGGGTATTTTAAAAAGTTTTTAAAAAAAGAATTAATAAGTTAAAAAAAATCAAGTTGATATAACCTTATGTGCCTAACCTTTAATGGATTTTCCTTGTTCAAGTTTAGCTAAATCTTTTTCTTGTAATTCACGTCTCTGAACTTTACCAGTCATGCTAACTGGCATTTTTCGTACAACCTCTATAAATCGTGGCGACTTCCACTTTGCCATATTCTCAATAGCCCATTTTTTTATTTCTTCAATTGTTATATTCTTATCGATTTTATATCCTTTTTTAAGAGTAACCCACGCTTTTACCGCTTCACCCGTCATTTTGTCGGGTATACCCGCAACAGCAACTTCATCAATTGCCGTATGCTTTCCTAATAACTCCTCAACTTCTTTTGGAAAAACTGAATGCCCTGAAACCTTAACCAAAGATTTTTTACGATCTCGTATCTCAACCCATCCATGCTCATCCATAAAACCTATATCACCAGTTAGCAACCAACGTTTCCCACCCCAATGTTTCAAATTATCTTCTTGTTCTTTTTGTTTTCCTAAATATCCTAACATGATATGTGGCCCAGCACAACAAATTTCTCCTGTATTTTCTATCCCAAAACCTCCTCTTTCTTTAGTTCCATCACAAATAGGTCCTGCGTCGAAATCTTCTGAATTAAAAATGGCCCAATCAGCTCCAGGAATGGGTAATCCTAATTTTCCAGTTTTCGTTGGCCCCCAAAAGGGTGCAATACTCTGAATAGGAGAGGTTTCAGTCAATCCATAACCAGAACGTATTGGACAAAAGATCTCTTCAAATGGGATTCTCACATAATCGTGTAATGGGCCTGCACCTTGAGTAGCATATTTTAATTTCTTCCAAAAGTCATATTTTTTCTTGAATTCTTCTACGCCCATATCATTTACAAAATCTGTTAGTCTTTTGAACAACATTTCTACTCCTGTATACATTATTCCTTTAGGAGTATCAATCTTGTTTATTGTTTCACATAGAATATCATCAGAAGGTGGCTTGGGGAAAAGTAGCATAACCATTCCTAGGCCAAGAGCAGCATTCATGACACAAGTCATACCAAAGCTATGGAAAAAGGGAAGAGAGCCAATAGTTAACATTCCTGGTTCAAGCTGCGTCCAAGGTTTAGCCATATTAAGATTGGTACTTAAGTTTGCATGTGAAAGCATTGCAACTTTAGGTAACCCTGTAGTCCCTCCAGTCATAAGATATATTGCTGGATCCGCCCAAGGATCAATCTGAGTTTTGATATCTTCTGGTTGTGTTTCCTTTATAATTTTGTCCATCCAATATATTTTATAGTGTTCTGTTTCTTCTGGTATCTTGTCTCTGGCACTTGGAATGCCCAATTTTTCAAGCATAGCCTCATCAGCAGTCAGAAAATCTACAAAATTAGTAGGTATTACAAACTTTACATCAGTTTTTGGTAGTATATCTTTCGGGCCTGCAATGTATAGCATATCCATCATAACAAAGACTTTCGCTTTTGTCATATTTAAAGAATGTAAAAGCTCCATTGGTCGGTAAGTTGGATTAATACCTTGCATAATTGCACCTATATATTGACAGCCCATATAAGCAACTACAAAATTAATAGAATTCGGTAAATCAATAGCAACAACATCACCCTTTCTTATTCCCAGTTTTTCATAGAGAAACGTTCCAAATCGTTTTGCATAATCAAATAAAGTTCTTAGTTTTACGCGCTCCATATATGGACCATATACAAAGACACAAATATCATTATCCCAAGTCCCATATAAATCAGCAGCCATCAGAAAATATTCCCACATTGGTAAAATATCAACATCTTCAATATCTCTTAATTGTTTGGGCATACCTTCGGGCCAATATCCCCCTGTAAACCATACTTTATTCTCATCAACTAAAAATTCTGGATCATTTAAACTCGGCATATTAATTCACTTTTTTTATTTCAATTATGATTGGTTTGTTGTTATTATAATAACTTAACTTGATTTATTCATAAGAAGTAATAATGAATTTAATATTTCAAATTTTAAATTATTATATACTTTTTTAGACATAATTATCATGAACTTTAAAAAGAAGCTGAAAGAAAGTTTAAAAGATTTTTTAAAGGAAGAAGAACTCTCGCTTCTTCCACGTGGCTTCCAGACTTTGGGAAATATTATAATCTTAAAGTTGAATCAGAAATTATTTAATAAGGAAAGCTGTATTGCTAAGGCATACCTAGAATTGTTGCCAAGAGTAAGATCGGTTTATGTAAACAGAGGTAAAATAGTGGGGGCCTTTAGAGAACCAGAAAAAATTGAATTAATAGGAGGAAAAGATAATCCTATTGTCGAGCATAAAGAGCATAATGTGATATATAAGTTCGATATAACTAAACTTATGTTTAGTAAAGGTAATATTAATGAAAGAAGATATCTCGCAACACTTGTAAAAAGTGGAGAAGTTATCATAGATATGTTTGCAGGTATGGGATATTTTTCACTACCAATAGCGAAACATTCTTCAGTAAAAAAAATCTATAGTATTGAGCTTAACCCTGAATCATATAAATGCTTAGTTGAAAATATAAGAATAAATCATTTAATTGATAAAATTATACCAATAAAAGGAAATTGTAAGATTGAGGTTGAAAAACTTAGTGAATCTGGAATTAGAGCTGACAGGGTAATCATGGGTGTTTTTCCTGCACCTAAAGATTACATAAAAAAAGCTTTAATTTTAGTGAAAGATAAAGGAACGATGTTTCATTATGAAGGGGTGGTAGAGAAAGATAATTTTAGTGTTCTATTTAAAGGATTTAACGAAATCGCTTTTAAGGAAGGTTATAATTGTGAATTAAAATCACATAGGACGGTAAAAAGTTATGGCCCTCATTTATTTCATGTTGTTCTAGATATTTTGTGTTTAAAATTTAGATAATTTTATTTATAGAATAGAAGAAATATATCATATATAGAAATAAGAAGAGTGCACTAATTTTTATTTAAATATATAATTAATGAGTATGAACAAAATTGAATGGAAAGACTAGTATTGCCTTTGATTATTCTCATAATAATATTTTAACCTTAGAATCACCCAGTTTCGGTGAATTTACACAGTTTTTATTCACTTCTGGATATAAATTAGGGAAAATAGAATCAGGATTTAATTCTATAAATGAGCTGAAGAAATATAATATGATAATTCTTTCAACACCAAAAAACACAAAATTACAGCCAAATGAGATTAAAATTCTTGAAAATTATGTAAAAAATGGAGGAAGTCTTTTAGTTGTTAGCTCAACGGGAGGAGATTATACGAATAGCACTAATTTAAATGAGCTAACGAGAAAATTCGGATTCGAGTTTGTTTCAGACGAGATACAAGACTCTGTGAATTATATAAATCTTCAAAAAAGACCATTAATAAATGCATTTAAACCTCATGTAATAACAGAAAATTTAAAAAAAGTAGTGTTTTCAAGTTCTTGTTCAACTCAAATCTTAGATTTTGTTGAAGATGAGAAGAATATAAAAATAGATTGGTTATTACAGTCTGGATTAAACTGTTGGCGTAAACGGTATAATGGAGAATATTGGATTGAAGAAGATAGTCCTAAAATTCCATTAATGGTTGTTGTAGAATATTATAAAGGTAAAGTCGTTGGGTTTGGAAATTTTAGTATATTCTCGTCTCTTGCTCGTGAGTATGGTTTTTCTGCTCTTGATAATGATATTTTAATAGCTAGTATTCTGAGTTTTTTGATAGGGAGCTTAGATTCTGAAGGTAAACCCGTAACAGTCGAATTAAATATGGATTTATATTATTGGGTGGAAGATATTGTTAAAAAGGAAAAATGGGACAATGTTTCAGATCTCATTAATGTAAGTTTAAAATACTTCAAGGATAATTATAATGGGATTATTGAGGAAATAAAAAAATTAAGATTAGAGCGATTAGAAAAACGAAAAGCATATGAAAAAACTATTAAAGAAGCAGAAAAAGAAGAAATTGTTGAAGATAAAGTATTGGAAAAAGTACCTGTTGATGTCAGAAAGAGAGAAGATCTTGAAGATATTATGAGTGCTTTAGAGGATATTACTGGAGAGAAGTATGAGATTTCTATAGATTTAGACAAAGAAGAGATTGAGGAGGGTAATGAAATAGATTCGTTAGACTACACGAATCAGGACATTATTGATTTTGAAAAAGGCTTCCCGAAGAAAGCCATATGGCACGGAAAAGCTACAATAGCTTTTAAAGAATGGATAGAAAAGAAGTATAAAAGTTAACAATAAAATAGAAATTTAATCTGTTCTTTTACTATTTAATTAATTTTTTTTCTAATTATGGAAAGATTTATTTTTGTTTTAGGTTCAAATTGGCAACTCTCAATTGCAGAATTAGATAATTATCTCAAATATTCCTCAAATCAAGGGAAGATTATAGATTATTCTGCTAATATAGCAATAGTAGAGTTCGAAAAATTACATCAAGACAAACATTACATTAATAAACTCATGGAAATCCAATTTATTTTGGGAGGATGCCAAAAGATTGCACAAATTTATGATTTCATTGACATTAATACAATTCAAGATGCTTTTCCAGTTCAAATTAGTGAATTTAGATATGTTGAAAAAATAAGAAAGAAGATCCTAGCTATTATTGATAACATCATTATTGGGAAAAAGGGAATATTTCCGAAAGTTTATGAAAGTATGTTTTTTGCTGTATCAATTTATCCTAATCTTTATGATGATGAATATTATTCGGAAGTTCTAGTTAAGCATCTTTTACCATTTCTAAATAAAGAAATAATGGAAATACTTAAACAAAAGGGAGCCGTAAAAGCCTTATATTATCAGTATCCAGAAAAATACATCAAATCAGGCAATTTGAATCCAATATTTCCACATCATGTAATTAGATTTGAGCTTCTTAAAGAAAATAGAGCAGAAATAATTTTTGGCTTTACAGAAGAAGGTTTATACATTGCAAGAACATTTACTACAGATGACCCTAATTTTAAAAAGCAAATTGATGAGGAAAAACCCCATAAAGAATTTAAAAGTGCAATTTCTCCTAAACTTTCTTTAATTATGTTAAATTTTTTGAATTTATTTGAAAATAGACAAAGCAAGAAGATTCTTGATCCCTTTGTTGGAAATGGAACAATTACTTTATTCGCTATAATACAAGATTTTCAAATATATGGCTCGGATAAAGACATTCAGAAAGTGAATAATACCATTCGCAATATTCATTGGTTATTAGAGTTTTTAGAAGAAGAAATACCTCCGTTTACTCATCAAAGAATTTTAAAACAGAATGCGAGAAAGATATCTAGTATTTTTGAACCTTATTTTTTTGATGGTATATGCACTGAACCAGAATTCGCACCTTTTTACACCGAAAAACCATATTATTCACAAGTTAAAGAATTAATAGATACAGAATTGACTCCTCTATATGATGAGTTTTTCAGAGAAGCGTATAAAATAATAAAAACTAATTCTAGAATATGTTTTATTTCTCCCATTATTAGCACTTTGGATGGAAATAACTTGCAAGTTAATATTGAAAAAATTGCTAATAAAAATAACTTTAGACTCGTACCAATATTAGACCTCAATAGGATTCCTAATAAATTTAATCAGAAACTTAAGTTTCGCAAACAACATATCAAAAGTATTATTGATGCTAAAAAAGGACAAATAATAAAAAGGAAACTATATGTCTTAGAAAAAATTGAAGAAAAATGAGTTATAAAGAGATTTTAGATAAAATTGAGACACAACTGGAAGGAGAAGCTCATTTAGATGAGTTAGCTAATAAGAAGCAAGATCCTTTTAAAATCTTAATCTCAACTATATTATCAGCACGCACTAGAGATGCAAATACAAGAATAGCGACTGAAAAATTATTTGCTAAATATAACAATCCAAAATCACTCTCTGAAGCAGATATTGAAGATATTGAACCGCTTGTAAAAAGCTCAGGTTTTTATAAGGTTAAAGCTGCTCGAATAAAAGAAGTCTCGAATGTTTTAATTAAAAAATACAACAGTAAAGTGCCTGAAAATTATGAGAACTTAATCGATTTACCTGGTGTAGGAAGCAAAACAGCAAATTGTGTTTTGGTTTACGCTTTTAAAATACCAGCAATTCCAGTGGATGTTCACGTAAACCGTATAAGCAACAGATTAGGTTGGGTAAAAACAAAAAATCCTTTACAAACAGAAGTAGCATTAAAGAAAACAGTTCCAAAGGAACTTTGGTTAAAATTAAACAGATTATTTGTAAGGTTTGGACAACAAATATGTGTATCGATCCGCCCAAAATGTGAGATATGTGTAATCAAAGATATTTGTCCAAAAGATTTTAGTATGGAATTAGCAAAGAAAAAGAAAAAGAAAAAAGAATAAATGATATTGAACTAAAACGAATTCTTTAGAAGAAAATCTTATCTAAATATAGTCAATAATCGAATTTGATTTTTCTTTTACGTGTATAGAATAAATAACCAAATAGAAGTCCCCCTAATAAACCAAATATATGAGCCCAATAATTAATACCTGGTGAAAAAGAGGTTATAATGAAAAACCCAACATAAAATAGAGCAAAAATTAAGAGAGGGCGATAATCGGTTGCTACAATTATAAATGCAACTCCGATTAATCCAAAAATAGCCCCTGAAGCACCTAAGCTAATTGAATTTATTGGAAGCAGCAATAATGAAAATATACTACCAATTAACCCTGAGACAAAATAAATAATTAAGTAGTATATTTTAGTTATATTAGTATTAGTTTCAACAGTAGCACCAAACAATAGGAGAGCAATCATATTAGAAAAAAGATGCATCGGATCAGCATGAACAAAAACTGAGGTGATTAACCTCCAGACTTCAAAGTTTTCAATGATATTTCTATTATCTTGTACAAGAGCTAGGAAAATTTCTGGCGGAGCAAAATTAATGAAGAAAAAAAGAATAACATTAATGAAGATTAAAGTAAGTGTTAATTTTGCATCTTTCAAATTCTCAGCATCTAGTACCATCATATTGAAAGAGACCTATTAAAATAGTTAAAAAAAATTATAACAAAATATAATAATTTGTTTTTATATTATTTTTTTAGCATAAAAAGTTGATATAATTTTGGACAGAAACGAAAGACTCTATGAAAAATTAAAATTAAAGAAGAAACGTCTCGTAGATTCTTTAGTTTTAAATGACATTTTAAAAGATAAGCGATTAATAAAGGCTTTTATGGAAGTTCCTTTAGAAAAGTTTATCCCTGATAAATTCTTCAGCATCGTCAAACTTTATGAAGATGTACCAAACCTATTTTATTATGATGAGCAAAATCCTAATAATTATAGGACTATCTCTGCGCCTCATATGATATCAATTATGCTTCAAGGACTTTCTTTAACTGATAATGATGATTTATTAATACTAGGCGCGAAAAGTGGGTATATCGCAGCATTAGCGCATAAATTAGCCCCTAAGGGAGAAATTATTATTCTTGAGGCAAATTCTGAAATTGCTAAAATTACTTCTAAAAATCTTAAAAAGTTAAAATTAAATGATAGCATCTCTATTGTTGTTAAAAACCCTTTACAAGGGATGCCAGAATTAAGTCCTTGGCAGAAAATTTTAATAACTGGAGCAATTGAGCAATCGAAAATTAACCCTCTATTAAATCAACTTGATGAAACCGGAGGAGTTTTATTCGCTCCGATTGGGCAAGAATTTATCCAAATATATACTCAAATTTTAAGACAAAAGGATGAATATTTTGGTAAAAAACAGCTTCAAGTAAAATTTTCGCCATTAATTACAAAAGTAGAAGTGGATGAATTAGAACTATTAACTGATTTTGATGAAACTGAAATATTAAAAGAATCAAATAAATCATCCGAGGCTTTAAATAAATTTCCAAATAAAATTAACATTAAATATACTTCAGACATACTAGATGAAGTAGGTCCAGGATCCGATATTGAAATTGAATCAATTGATAAAAAACAAAAAGAGTTAGTGTTAACATATTTAATGAGTATTAAATTAATTATTAAAAATTTAAAGAAAGAAGAAAATATTGAAAAATGCTTCAATTATATTGAAAGTATTGAAATAAAGCTCGAAGATCTGAAAAAATATAAGAAATTATTTCAAATTAAGATAAAAAGAATGCAAAATATATTAAATCAAATAAGATCGTATACTATTGTAAGAAAAGAATTAGATAAAAAGAATTTATTAGATTCAGAGATTATAGATAAAAAAATAGAGATAATTAATAAACAAATAGACCAGATAAACTTATTCTTAGAAATCCTTAAAGAGGATATAAGTCAGATTAAAACCTTATATTAAATAACCTAATATACTATAGGGTATTTCCTTTTTCATATTATATGTTATAGAATATTTATTATACTAATCATGAGTTCTAATTAAAATTTAGAAAGCCTACATACACAATTATAATTGTGATAATTATTAAAAAAAGATTTAGAGGTGTTGGTATTATCCGATTTGGTGTTTTTGTTTTGTAGTTTTCATAGGTTTTACCATATTTTGGGATTAGGATTAGTTTTTCTTCTATTATAGCGTTTATTTCTAAAATAATAAAAATTAAAGAACTAATTATCAAAGAAATAAGTGAATCTGAGATGATAGCAATTCCTAAAAAGATAATTCCCCATGCTGAATATACAGGATGTCTTATTAATTTAAAAATTCCTTTAGTAATTAAGTTAGAGCTATTTTTATCCATTGATTTAACCTTATATACTTTATTTGCTCTTCTAGCAAAAATTATACCAATAATAATTAGTGCAATACCAAATAAAGCAAATAAAAGCCAATATTGATCAAAATAACTATAATTATTAGGGAAATACAATTTTAAAAAGCTTGAATTGATAATAGGTACTGGTACTAAAGATAATGTCCAAATCAGAGGAAAAATTTTATAAAATAATTTAACTATTTTTTTTTCTTTTTTCTTTACTTTAAGAAAGATTACCCAATAAACTACAAGATTAAATAAGAAAATTACTAGTAGAATAATCGTTATTAAAAGCATAATGTTAATTAATACAAGGTTAAACTACTTTTAATGAATATCGATTCTATTTTATAATTCAAAAAAAATTAAGATAATTTTTATATAGGATAATGCTGATTAAAATCAATTAAATTTATTTCTTAATTTAATAATATTATATAAAACTCAAGGTAATTATAATGGAAGAGGAAGAAGAAAATTTAAGTAAAGAAGAACAGGAATTATTCTACGAAGTGTTATTTAAAAGGATAATGGATATCATGAGAAACCCCAAAATGAATTTAGAACCTTTTGGTGAAATGATAAATAGACTGTCAGTATTAGCAGGGATTTTTAGTTTTAGAGCTATGGTTTCTCTAATTCCGGAATTAGTAGCATTTGCCATGAGGTACGGAATGGAAGTTGAAAAAGCATATGAAGAAGAACAGTTGAATTTAGAAGAAGATATACAAGGATTTGATGAAGAAGGTGGAAAAAAGAAGCGTATATCACGAATTCAGGAGGATATCGATAAGCTAAATATGTATTTATAACTCTCAACCTATTTTTGATATTTTTTTATATTTTTATTATTAGGAGTACTAAAAAAAGAGAAAAAAATAAAAAAATCTTTAAATTGAAATTAAAAAAAATTAGGCATATTTGCTTTTAAATTCCTTTAACTTATTCATTACTTCATCATATAATGAACCAACAATAATTTTATCGCCAAGAGTTTTTAATTCCTTAGAATAGGCTAGAATTTGATGAAGAACTGGTCCAGGGGGTAATTCATCCCTTCTTCTTTCAAGTATATCTCCAAAAGATTGAGCAGTTGGTGCGCGATCAACAGCTTTATAAAACTCAATGAATAGATCATGTATTTTTCCCGCTTGAGAATCTGCTACATGAGCTTTTGGGGTTTCTGTGCCTGCTGGAGGAGCTGATGATGAACTCGATGATTCTCCTCCACCTCTCCCTAAAACAATTATAACAGGTTCTGACCTAGGATAATCACCCGATCCAGAGCAATTATAGTTAATACTTACAGAAGCACCCCCACTTATCTCAGTAACCTTTACATGTAATTCTGATAGATCACCTACTTGCACGACTTCATGAGTGGCACCAACAGGAGGTGTAAATTCAGTTAAACTAAATCCAGTAGGGATAATATCTTTAACTAGTACATTTTCTAATTCAACATCTCCTTTGTTTTGAACTCGTACTCCAATACTGAACTCTCCTTCGGATAATCCAGGTTTAATGCTTTTAAGTGTCTTTAATTTACGTTTTACGTATCTAACTTTTAGTTCTGGCTCTTCATCTGGCATTTTAATGAAAGATTTACCTTCCACTGGACTATTAATATCAATTTTTACTGGGGTCATATAGTTTGTTTCAGTAGGTGGTCGTGGATTTCTTGCTAAAAGAGGATATGAAATTACCATCTTTTTCTCTGGTAGAAATTCATTTGAAAGATTAAATAATTCAACATAAATTTGATGTTTTTTAGAAAAATCTTGATCACTTGGATCAATTAGTATTTTTTGAACAAATTCTTCTCTTGAGCTTATATCTATATCTCCTAATAGGATCTTAATTTCCTTAACTAAGGGGGGAATAAAATCGGTAGGAATCTCATCTGATAAGAAAAATTTCTCAATTGTTGAAGAACCATTATTTATTATCACATTTTGAATTGTCATATTAGTATTAGCGTATGCGTCTACTTCAGGCGGATTTATCTCTTTATCAATAGTTGCACATAAAACATTGTATATAGTGGATTCTTTTATAATTTCACCAACAACTCTTGGAATCACTACAAACATTGGTGTAGAGCCAATTTCCGAGCTTAGTTCAGGGACATCTTTTGCTTCTACCTGAAAATCATAATCCCAAGACTCATCAGGATTCAAAACTCTATCCGGTGTTTGAGATACAACAACTTCACTACCTGTAGCAATCTTTTGAGTTACCTTTGCATCTTCGAGTTTTACTTGGAATTCAGATTCATTAATAAATTCAACATTACAATCCCACATACCAGGTTGAGAACCCTCATCTCTATCAATTCCACTCATAGAATCTGTTAACCCTCTTACAACAGGGGTCATCATTGTTAATTTGTAGTTATTAATTAAATAACTAACATTTAACACTCCAAGCTCTTGAGTAGCCAATTCTTTTATATTTACTGTAAAGAATATTTCAAGCTCGGCTTTACTTTCTGGATCTAAAGATGTTAACTCCCAAGAGAGGACTCGATTACCTTCTTCTTCTTTCAAATTTGCATCGCCGTGACTTGGATTCCTCATTTCGATTTCTTGAATAAACGCTGGCATGTTCCTTTTAACTTTAATATCTAGGATAGGTAAATTCAAAGGATTTGTAAGTATGAGTTTTAAACTGCATTTGTTATCTGTATTATATAGAAATATATTATTTACCTTACCAGAATCGGATTTATCTGTATCAAAGATTTCCTCAACTTTTAAAGAGGAGTCTTTTAGCTCTCTTATTTCATATTCTCTAACAAATTCCTGGGTGGGATTCAATGTTCCTACTGTTAATTCTTTTGAATCGATAGATGTATTAACATATTCTTTAACATCACATAATAAATTCCATAATCTACTTCTTTGGGTTGGATTTTTTACAGTAAGCGTTCCATTTCCCTTAATTTCCTTTAGATTCTGCGAACCATCAAGAATTATGTGTTCCTCATCGGTAATATCTATAACTATAAGATTTTGCGACATTCGATACTCTTCTCATATTTGTATTATTAAGATTTAGAAATAATTTTATACAAAATTTGTAATAATAAAAAAATAAAGTTGATCTTTTTATACTTTAGTAGATGAAAAGATATTTTAAATATCATTTTTAAATTTTAATCACTCTTATTAATTTAAAGTCATAATTAAATTAAGAAAAAATACTGTGGTTAACGACATATTTTGGAAAGTTGTCAGAAGATTTAACTTCCTTATGAAATCAGCAATTGAGGGCCCAAATTGCTTAAATATATGTAATGGTGATTGTTGTTCGATCAAGATTAATGTTCCAAAAGTATTAGCTGAGGAATATATTAAACGAGGCTATGCTGATAGAAGAGATTTTATTAGAAGTGATGTATTCAGTTTTAAATTAAGATTTGACGAAAAAAAAGGAAAATGTTTTTTATTCGATGATAAGATAAAAGGGTGCTCAGTCCACAACTCAGGAATTAAACCTCCACAATGCTGGATTTATCCTACGAACTTTTCTAGCTCATCAGATAAAGACATAAGCTGTAAAAGAGCTAATGGTTGGAGGATTGTTGATTCTGAAAAAACAAAGGAAGCAGAAAAATTACTTAAATATTACGTTTTTCTATGTCAACTTGAAGCTAAAAAAGAAGCTAAAGTGTTCAAAAATCGATTAAATAATAGTTCTTCTAAGAATAATTTAATAGATTTATTAAAACAAACTCCTCCCAGTCATTTAGCTGGATTTAAAGATACTTGGGATAGTTTAACAACTTTATCTGCTCAAGGATTATCATTACAGATGAAAAAATTTTGTAGACAATTTAAGAACAATTGTGATTCAAACTATTTGGAATGTAAGTCCATTTGTGATAAAGTACTTGAAGGTTTGTTAGACTTTTTACAACAAAATATGTTTAAGTACATACAAAAAAATGGTCCTGATACTGATGGAGAATATTCATTTCTTAAATTAACTGAATTTAGTAAAAAGTAAAATCTTTTAATTTAAAGTGACTTTGATGTCTTTTTTGTCGTCAAATTTATCACTAATTTCTCTAAAAAAGATAGAGCCATATTACGTTGGTAATATATCAGCTTAAATAATATTCAGATCCATATAGAAATAATATATATATATTACATAAATTGTGTGTATTCATGTCATTAGGAGATAAAAATTTAATTGAATTAGCCAAAAATGTTTTTTCTGAAAAATATGATTTTGCTGAAGGTCCAGTAAAATTTAAAGGTAAATCGGGTAAGTCTTGGACTTTTGATGCTGTTGTAAAAAATAAACTTAATACATTTGGAGTTTTTGTTCGAGATTGGAAAAGAGAAATCTCAATTACTCAATTGAGGCAATTACATAAAGCATGTATTGACACAAATATTGAAGGCGGAATTATGGTTTGTAATGTTATTACTGATTTTTCCCGAGAGTATAGCTCACAATTTGGACTTCAATTACTCTCAAGAGGACACCTTATTTCAACATTAAGAAGAAGAAGATTCCAAAACGATTATTAAGATTACTAATCCTTTTACATCTTCATAGGTTACAATTCTCAAATTAATTTACGGTTTTAAGACAAATTTGATTGAAATGTTAAAAGTTTATAAGTCAATAAGATGAAATATTATAATATAAGGAAGAAATTCAAGCGAGTATAATTTGATAGTTGTATATCAATTTAGCAAAGAATTAGAAGATTTTGAAGAAGTAGAAGTTAAGGAAAATGTTCCTTTGTTTGAATTATTAGATTTAAATAAAATTCTGCTTTTTGTAGATCGCCGCGATAGTAAGGTCTGGATTTGGCAAGGAGCAAATACAAATCCTAGAATGAAATTTATTTCGGTACAAGCAGCACCTAATATAAGGGATAAACATGATATATCTTTTACGATTACATCCGTAGATGATGGTGAAGAAACTGCTGCCTTTAAAATATTAGTTGGTCTTGTATAAGTTAGTTTTATATTCTCGAGTAATCATTAGATATTTATATCATAAGAATCATAGTTTCTAAAAATTTAATTATATTTTTTTAATTTTCTTTTAATTTGTTTCTCTGTTTTGTCAGTTTTTGAATCGTTTTATATTATACAACCTAATAAATAAAATGTTCTGAAAATATCGTATTGTTTATATTCCATTTAGGCTTAAGAATTTAATTAGAATTAATATTTTTACAATCATCACATTCATAGTAAATATCAATAAGTTGACCCTCAGGTTTAATATTCAACTCAGATAGAATTGCATCCCATAAATTCTTTACATTTTCAGTCTTGTAATCATAAATTTTTCCACATTTGGAACAAACCATATTCACATGGAGTTCCATATCTGGATCATATCTGATACTTCCTTCATTGAAACCTAGTTCTTGTAATAAACCTAATTCTTTTAGAAGATGTAAAGTTTTATAAATCGTTCCCAAACTTAATGTGGGATATTCTTCCTTTAGTGCTTGATATATTTGATTAGCTGTAGGATGATCTTTACGTGAAAGTATAAATTTACATATTGTTAAACGTTGAGAGGTTAGTTTATACCCTTTTTCTCGAAAAATTGTGATTAATTCTTTAGTATTCATTCAAAATCACTGGTTCTATAAATATTTAAAAAAATTTAAAGTACTTTTAAAATAAAAACATAAGGTATTTTAATAACTGTTACTGTCTAATATTTGTTCTTATATAAGAATGATTCTTAATTATATAAGATATAAAAAGAATTCTTAAATGTGAATTTAACATCATTATTTAACACATTTGTAATTAATAATTGAAAGAGAGAACTTAAATGGAAAAAAAAGAAAAAAAAGAAGAGAAATTACTAACAACAGCTGGAGGTGCACCAGTAGCAGATAATCAAAATTCAATAACTGCTGGTGAAAAAGGACCAGTTCTCATGCAGGACGTACATTTGCTAGAGAAATTGGCAACCTTTGCTAGAGAAAGAATACCTGAGCGTGTAGTACATGCTAAAGGAGCAGGAGCATATGGTACTTTCACTGTAACAAATAATATAACAAAATATACCAAAGCCAAAATTTTTTCTGAAGTAGGAAAAAAGACCGAGCTTATTATTCGATTTTCAACAGTGGCAGGTGAAAGAGGCTCCGCAGATACAGTAAGAGATGTCAGAGGGTTCGCAATAAAATTTTATACAGAAGAGGGTAATTGGGATTTAGTTGGCAATAATACTCCAGTATTTTTTGTAAGAGATCCATTAAAATTCAGTGATTTCATTCACACTCAAAAGCGCATGCCTCAAACAAACCTCAAATCACAAACCATGTGGTGGGATTTCTGGTCTTTAGTTCCTGAATCGTTGCATCAAGTAACCATACTTTTTTCCGATCGAGGTATACCTAGAGGTCATCCACACATGAATGGTTATGGAAGTCACACTTATAGTTTTATTAATGCAAATAATGAACGTTTCTGGGTAAAATTTCATTTTAAAACTATGCAAGGCATTAAAAACTTCATGCAAGAAGAAGCGGATAAACTTGCTGGTACCGATCCAGATTGGGCAACTCGTGATCTATACGAGAGAATTGAGAGGGGAGATTTTCCAAAATGGGAGTTATTCGTACAAATAATGCCAGAGCTTGAAGCTGAAACTTATGAGTGGAATCCGTTTGATTTAACTAAAGTTTGGCCTCATGGAGACTATCCATTAATTAAAGTGGGGATAATGGAACTAAATCGGAATCCATCAAATTATTTTGCAGAAGTTGAACAAGCGGCTTTTGATCCATCAAATCGCGTTCCAGGTGTTTCTTATTCACCCGACAAAATGCTCCAAGGTAGACTCTTCTCTTATGCTGATGCGCATCGATATCGGCTCGGAGTTAATTATCAATCACTGCCTGTTAATCAACCAAAAGCTGCAAAAGTAAACACATATCATCGTGATGGTTTTATGCGGTTTGATGGTAATTTTGGAAACTCTGTGGTTTATGAACCAAACAGTTTTGGTGGACCCAAAGAAAACCCCGCTTTTAAAGAACCACCTCTAAAAATTTCTGGAGATGCCGATAGATATAATCAACCAAGAGTTGATGCTGATTTCATTCAACCAGGTAATCTCTATAGATTAATGCCTCCAGATGAGCAAGATCGCCTAATTCAGAATCTAGTTAATAGTCTAAAAACTGTACCTAAGTTCATTCAAGAACGAATGGCTAAACACTTTTTTAAAGCGGACTCAACTTGGGGCGAAAGGGTGTCAAAAGAATTAGGTATATCTATATAATAAAATCAAATTTTTTTTTAATTTACTTTATTTTTTTTTTACTACATCAATTTAATTGAAAATTGTATTTTTAATAAATGTTCAATCATCCAGCATTCAAGTCTTTGAAGTTTTAAGCAAATGGGTCTTATACTATCGTGAAATAAATAAATATTATTTAATATTTGTGCAAAATAATTAAAAGAAAATTAAAAAATACCACTTTTCTGGTTTTTAATTTAATCTTTTTAATTAAAATATAATTATTTAATTTATTATTATAAAAGATCGAAAGAAATTTATTTCCTTCAACAGTAAAAAATTTATTTAGTAGAAAAAAGGAAATTTTCCTGAAAGATTAAAATAAGAGTAGTATGTAAAATTGAATCAGAAGAAAGACAATTCCGAAGAGGAGTATATATTTGAGTTTTACGATGAGGCCTATGCTGAATCTTTAGAAGAATTACCAGTTGTTATAGAGGATTATAATGAAATATCGTTTGAAGAAGATTTAAACGAGGAACAATTGAAAATCATTAATAATATTAAAGGACCAATTTTAGTTATCGCTGGTGCAGGAAGTGGTAAAACAAGGACAATTACTTATTCAGTTGCGAAATTATTATTATCAGGAGTAAAGCCAAATGAAATCATGCTTGTAACATTCACGAATAAGGCAGCTAATGAAATGATTAAACGTGTAGAAATCCTTTTAGGAAAACGACCAAAAGGGATCTGGGGGGGTACATTTCACTCTATAGCAAATCGTTTTATTCGAAGATATGCAAAAATACTAGGTTTAAAAGCAAATTATACCATAATGGATGAAACTGACGCAAGAAGTTTGATGAAACTTTCAATTGAGAAAGGAAATATTAAAGAAATCCAAGAAAGATTTCCAAATTCTAGGATGGCAAAAGCTATATTGTCATTTTCCATTAATTGCAATAAATCAATTCGAGATGTTATCCTTTGGAAATATTCTCAATTTGATAGTAAGGATGTCATTAAAAAATTAGAAGAAGTTTTCAAGATTTATCGAGAGAAGAAAGCTCAAGATAATTTAGTAGATTTTGATGATTTATTGATTTATTGGAATCAGTTATTGGATGAAAGAGCAGTTGCTCAACTAATTGCGAAGAATATAAAATATGTCCTTGTTGACGAATACCAAGATACCAATTACATCCAAGATGAGATTATATATAAAATAGTTAAACAGAATCCAGAACAGAATGTTATAGCTGTGGGTGACGATGCTCAAAGTATTTATGCATTTAGAGGTGCTAATTTTCAAAACATTATCAATTTTGAAAAGAGATATAAAAATTGTAAGAGATATACAATAACTTATAATTATAGAAGTGTACCTGAGATTTTAAAACTAGCAAATAACTCCATAGAGCATAATGAAAAACAATTTAAAAAATCTATGCACACCACACGCCCTAAAGGAACTATCCCATTCCAAGTAAATTTAGGAGATGATATGGATCAAGCAAGATTTATCACGAACCAAATTCTAAAATTACGTTCAGATGGATTTGATTTAGATGAAATAGCAATATTAATTAGAGCAGGTTCTCATTCACTAAGAATAGAACTTGAATTAAGAGCAAAAAACATACCATATGAAGTTCGAGCAGGTGTTGCTTTTTTTGAAAGAGCACATATTAAGGATATTTTAGCTCATTTAAGAATAATCGAGAATCCCTATGACGAAGTTTCATGGTCTAGAATTTTTTCAATCATCCAAGGCATTGGAACATCATCTGGTTCAAAAATTTTTGAAGCGATTTCTATAATAGAACATCCAATTGATGCTTTAATTAATAAGATGTTTTATGCTGAAAAATTAAAAGGATCTCGTATATCTAAGGAGGGAATAAAAAACTTAATCTCTTATGTAAAAAAATTAATTGATTTTACACCTGAGGATAATCCATCAGAAGTTATCCAAAATTTAATAACCGTTCTTGAAGATCATTTAAAATCAAAATTTGATAATTGGCAAGAACGTATGGATGATTTAAAGCAACTAAGTGTTTATGCGCAGAATTTTCCTACTATTCGGAAATTCTTAGAAAATTTGAGTCTAAATCTATCTAATTTAGAATCCAGAACGGTTCATGCTGGTAACGAAACAGAGGAAGAGAAACCATTAATTTTGTCTACTGTACATAGAGCAAAAGGACTTGAATGGCGTGTGGTATTTATCCCTATGTTATGTGAAGATTCATTCCCTTCCAGCAGAAGCGTAGGTGACCTGGATGCTTTCGAGGAAGAACGTAGAGTATTTTATGTCGCAATAACAAGAGCAAAAGACCAGCTATATCTTATATCTCCTTCGATTAAAAATACATATCGAGGGCCTCAAATAGTAAGAGTCTCTCAATTTGTTTCTGAATTGAACCCTGATGTCTATAGGAAGTCTTCAGTTCAATTCAAATCTAAAATTAATGTAGATAAAATTCTTTCCAATAAAGAGACTCTTTTTAAAACTGCAAGTGAATTATTAGAAGAAGACAAACCATTAAGAAAAAAGAGTAGTAGTAAGAAATAATAAGAAATTCCGTTGATTATTTCAATATACTATTAATAAAAAGTTTAATATTAATATAAAAACTGTTAAATCTGTTGACTCTAATTGATTTATTATTTATAAAAATATTTAATGAAAAATAAGCATCTTTTTAATAAGATGAGTGCTGAAAAAAGAAAAAATCCATTGAAGGAATGTGTAAAATTCATAGAGAATCATAAATTGGGATATCCTAAAGAAGACAAACCATTCATTTCTAGTTCAGAAGAAGAAGCATTTGAGATTTATGAAGATAAAATTTTTGAAATTCCAAAATGTAATTTTGTTAAGAGTATTGGGTTTGTTGATGGAGGAAATGGTCCGATAATCAGAAGTGCAGATTTCAATGTAAGTTTAAATAGGGTTTCAGGGGTTTTATTTACTACTAATAAGTGGACTCAATTAAAAAAAACACCAGTTAAAATTGAGTTTTATAGCGTAACAGTATTAGATATTTTTGATGATGATACTTTAGGTTATATTACACGCTTCTTTCCTTTAGAATCAGAATTTAGAGAATATCTCCCTAAAGATGATTTAAAATTTTCAATTAATGATCCTACTATTAGAGAGAGATGGTTCAGCCTGCCAAATATTGAAGTTTTTGGAGGCATCGCAATGAGATTTGCTGAATGGACTTACGCAAATAAATTTATTTTAAATGAATTAGATGAAGGGAGTATTTTTGTCAGAGATGGTTCACTTCAAACAGGGTATACTGGAGAAACGATATTAGCAGAAAAATTGTATAATACAGCAATTAAAAAAGGAGTAGTCGTATCTGGACTTTCTAAAACTTGTCGATTAATTACACAAAATGGAAATTCATTAAATTCTTTAATAAACTATGTAGGAAATAAAAAATTTCCAAGTAGCGCGTGGTATTATCATCCTATCTATAGAATTACAAAAGCTCAAGAAAAAGCAGATTTATATTTCGTAAAACTAAATAAAAATTCAGTATATTCATTTAGATTCGATATTTTACTGGATCAAGCAAAAGAGATGTCTGAAGATCAGTGTGAAATAGTTATTTCTAATATAGCAAATAATTCTAATGATTTATCATATCCAGGATATCCCTATGGTCTTATAAAAGCAGATCAACTTGCAGCAGTGAGTATTAAAGAATTAGAACCTCAAAAAATTCAATTAATTGCAGAATTTGATGAAGAGGATTATAAAAAATATATCTTACCTCGTTTACGTTCCGTGAACGCACATGATTTATTAAATATAATAAGAAGATAAGTGGAAAAGTATGGTAGATTTAGGAAAAAAAATTGGCAGTTTTGTTACCGGTAGTTCTTTGGTTAAATTAATATTAAGGCAGAAATCAGATCAGGAATTTGAGTTAGGACAGCTTTTTATTGCTGGTAAAGATAGAAATGAGTATAGCATTTTTCAAATAAAGGATCTATTTTATGGAAGTCAGATTCCAGATAAGGTTCTTGAATTAATGGCAGGGTATGGTTTAGAAAGAGAAAAGTCTGATTTAAAAATATATGAATCTGAATTACGTAACTATGTGTTAGCTCTAGCGAGACCTTTAATATTCGTCAAGGATAATAAACTTTTCTTGCCAAAGAAATTACCTACATTTTTCTCAGATATATTTGATATTGATGATACTCATTTAGAATTTTTTAAAGAAGAAAAAATCCAAAATCCTTTAAATTTAGGTAATATTCGCTCGGGGTCTAAAGTTTTAAGAACAGAAGTGATTCTTGAAGCAACAAAGGTAATTAGACACCATATTCTAATTCCAGCAACTACAGGTAGAGGTAAATCAAATTTAGTTAAAACAATTCTGTATAATTTAATGGAAAACGATAATTGTGGAAAATTAGTGTTTGATCCTCACAATGAATATTACGGTACTGCGACGCAAAAAGGATTAAAGGAACATCCTGAAAGTTCCAAATATATTGAATATTATTCTATAAGATCCATTCCTGGGAAACTTGACTTAAAATTAAATGTGAAGTTAATAGAACCAATGCATGCTATAGGAACTCTTAGCTTCACACCACCTCAATTAGATGCTTTAATAGGTTTTTATCGATTACATAGACAAAATTGGATTCAAGCAATTTTTAGCGATGATATAATTGCTTATCCACGCCCTCAGGGACTTCATGAGAGTACTTTAGATGTTCTGAGAAGAAGATTATCAATTTTATTACATTTTGGTTTTGATGATGAGAATAATATAATTGAAAATGGTATCTATACATTAAATGGATATGAATCAATAATAAATAATATTAAGAACTCATTAATGGAAGGGAGAACTGTTATTGTTGATACTTCTTTATTTGAGGGAGCAGAAGAAATATTTGTTGCAACAATTATAGTAGACAATATATTTGATCAATATAAATACCTTAAATTCAGAGATGAATTAGAAGATAAGCCTGTTATTGCTATTGTTTTAGAAGAGGCGCCTAGAGTTATAGGAAAAAAAGTACTCGAAACAAGAGATAATGTATTTGGAAAAATCGCAAGAGAGGGGAGGAAATTCAATATAGGATTAATAGGAATAACACAATTACCAAGTTTAATAGAGAGAGAAATTTTAGCAAATATGAATACCAAAATTATCCTTGGAAATGAAATGGGTCCAGAAAGAAGGACCCTAATTGAAAGTTCAGCTCAAGATCTATCAGATGATAGTCAAACAATTGCAAGTTTAGATATTGGTGAAGCTATAGTCACATCTAATTTTACAAAATTTGCTATTCCAATTAAGATACCAAAGTTTGAGGATTTATTAGAAGGAAAAAACGATGAAACTAAATCCAATATAAAAATTAGAAAAGCCTTTCCAGGAATAAAATAAAAAATGTTAGAAAGATTTCAAAAATGAAAGTTAAATTTGCCCATATTTCTGATGTTCACTTAGGAGCCTGGCGTAATGAACGTTTAAATGAGTTAGGGTATAAAGCTTTCAAAATAGCAGTGAATACTATTGTTAATGAAGAAGTTGATTTTGTTATAATAAGTGGCGACTTATACGATGTCAGTAATCCAAAAGTAGAAGTCATAGATTTAGCGACAAGAGAATTAAAGAAGTTGAAGGATCATGAAATCCCTGTGTATGGAATAATGGGTTCTCATGACTTTTCCCCTTCAGAAAAATCAATGATTAGACCACTTATTTCAGCAGGATTATTTAAAGATGTATGGAACGCGGAGTTAACAGAAGAAAATAAAATAAAATTAAATTTTTACATAGATCCAAAAACCAAAATTAAATTAACAGGTTTAAGAGCTAGAAAACGTGGTTTAGAAATTGAGGAATATCATATTTTAGATAGAAAATCTCTAGAAGATGAAAAAGGTCCAAAGATATTCATATTTCATACTATGTTATATGAATTGAAACCTAAAGAATTTAAAGATATGGAATCTACTCCTAAATCCCTATTACCCCAAGGATTTGAATATTATGCTGGTGGGCATCTTCATAAAACAGTTCCTGAAAAATTAAGAAAAGATGAAAGATCTTTTAAGATTGATGACAAGACTAAGATAGTATATCCTGGTTCTCTTGCACCAGTAAATTTTCGTGAACTTGAACAATATAAGTTTGGTGGATTTTGCATAATATCTGGTGATATTGATAAAGAATCTCAAATATCGAATTTAAATGTTAGATATATTCCAATTAAAGTAAAGGAAGTTATTTCATTACTTATTGATTGCAATAATAAATCAATAACCCAAGTTCAAGATTTATTAAAAGAAAAAATTAATGAAACTAATTTTGATGATAAAACAGTCACTATCAGAATATATGGGACTTTATCTTCTGGGAGAACTTATGAATTAAAAACGAATGAAATTATTCAAAAAATACAAGAAAAAGGGGCTTATGAAGTATTAGTAAATAAATCGAGTCTTACTTCAAAAGAATATACTCCTATTAGTGTTGTGGTTGGAAAAACAAATGAAGAAATTGAAAACACTCTTATTTATGAACATGCACAGAAAATAAAAATTAATAATATCGATAAAAAAAACGTTGAGAATAAGATTCACGATTTATTATCAGTCATAGGTAAAGAAAGAGAAGAGGGAACAAAAGTAAAAGAATATGATAAAGAATTAGTTAATAATTTCAAAAAAATCTTTCAATTAGAAGAAGAATGAGCATTATAAAATGATTATTGAATCTGTGAAAATAAAAAATATTAGAAGCATTATAGATTTAGAAATTAAGTTCCCTCCCTCAATAATTCTCTTTTTTGGAGATATTGGAAGCGGTAAGTCCTCAGTCTTAAAGGCAATAGAATTCTGCTTATTTGGTACTTTAACTGCAGCAGATTTAAGTGGAGATTCACTTTTAAGAAGAGGTGAAAATAAAGGGTTTGTTGAATTAACATTCTCAATTAATGGAAAGAGATATACAATCAAGCGTGGATTGAAAAGAACTAGGAGAAAAGAAGCAGGAAAAAAGAGAGTTATTGTTTCACAAGAAACTGGATCATTTATAGAGCATTTAGGAAATGAATCAGTAGAGACATCATATGCTCCTACAGATTTAAGAAAAAAAATCCTAGAAATTTTAAATTATTCAATAACTCGATATGAAAAGGCACAAAAAATTCCTCTATTTCGATATACTGTATATACTCCGCAAGAACAAGTGAAAGAGATATTACAAGCAAAACCAGATGAGCGATTTGAAATTTTAAAAGAAGTTTTTGGTATAGAAAAATATGAGATTGCTCTAAAGAATGTTGGAGTCTTAAATGAATTTTTAAAAAATAAGAAAAAAAAAATTAAAATCCAGCTTAATACTATTGGAAAACCCGAAGAATTCATCCCTAAAAAGGAAAAAGAAATAGAGGAACAAAATGAAATTATTGAAATAATAGAAAAAAATAAACGAGAAAAGGAAAAAGAAATAGAAAAAGAAGAAATAAAAGTTGACAGAATTCAGTCTGAATTAAGTGAATATTCAAAAAAATTAGTTAAAATTGAAAATTCTCTAACAATTGTAGATGAGTCAAATGTATCTAAAAAGAAGAATGAAACATCTTTGGAGTCTTTAGTAATAGATATTTCAAATTCATTAAAGAAAATCAAAGATTTACCTAAAACCGAACTTAAAAGTGATTTAACGGAAAAACAACTTGAAGAACAAATAGATAAAAATCGAAAGATTAAATTAAAGAAAGTTAAGCTCAAAGCTGTATTAGATGATAAAATTGAAAATATAAATAAGCTTTTAAAAGAAGGGAAGTGTTCCTTATGCGGGCAAGAATTGCATGAAAAAAAGCGGTTTAATTCTGAACTTAAAAACACAAATGATGAAATAGAACAATTATCAAAAGAAATTAAAAAATTAATTTCAGCAATTTCTAAAGCTGAAGCAGATCTAAAGAATTTAAGGGATTATAATATGATCCAAACAAAAAAAGATGCTTTAAATAAGTTAGTTGAAGAAAAGAAAAAGAGAGGAATTGAATTAAAGGATTTGATTACTCAATTAAATGAAAAAATAAAGAATAATCAAAATCAAATTATGTTTATTCTAAAAAATTATGAAATTAAAGATTTTAAAAGTTTCAAGGAATTTGAAAATAAATTAAAGTTAAAATTAACTAATCAAAAGAATTTAATAAAAAAGTTAAAAGAAGAAAAATCAGGTTTTGAAAAGGAACTTAATACTAAACAAGCTAATTTGAATTTAATAGAAAGAGAATTAAATAAGTTAGAGAATAATCTTAGAAAAAAAAAAATTTTAGAAAAAAAAAGTGAATATGTAACTAGCCTAAAAAAATGGATTACTGAAGAATTTCAAATTCTTATCAGAGATATTGAAAGAGAAATAATCTCAACCAGCGCTCAACATTTCAATAAATATTTTAAAGAATGGTTTAGAACATTAGTTGAGGAGGAAAACATTGAAGTAAATATTAGAATGGATGATTTTGAACCTGAAATTATAGTCAATGGATATGATACACCATTCAACGATTTATCTGGTGGAGAAAAAAGTGCTTTATCATTAGCTTATAGACTTGCTTTGAATAAAATTATCAATGAAAGACATCAGGAAATAAAAACCAAAGATTTATTAATTTTAGATGAACCCACAGACGGTTTTAGTCAAGAACAAATAAATAGAATGCAAGATATTTTTGAAAAACTCAATACAGCTCAGATGATTATCATTTCTCACGATAGAAATCTCGATTCATTTGTAACAGATATTTTTAATTTTAAAAAAGAAAACCATGTCACAAAAGTAAAGAGAGAAACAGTATAAAATCTCAGAAGATGAAAATTTTTTTGAAAATGAGCATATTCATAATGCTATCTTAAACTTGGAAGGAGGGAGAGAGGGATTTGAGTTAAGGATGAAAAAATATCAATTACTTGAGATTTAAATATCTCCTGTTCTTATTTTATTTCGAGTACTTATAAAAAATAATGAAATATTAGTAGTATCTACCAGATATATCTACGTCTAAAATAATTGTCGAGAAGGATTTATCTACTGGAATCAGCCGAGCTAAGTATGAAAAACCTTCAGTTATTATTTAAAAAATAATGCTCTCATTATGAAATAGAATATAAAAAAAAAGAATATTTTTGAGCAAGTGGATTTATAAATCTCTTGCCTTTACTGTTTTTCTATTATTACCTTTTGCTCGTCTTACAGCATTATCAAGCATTTCCATTATGAGTTTATTTAAAGTTTCCCCATCAAGAACGCCACTGCTAGTATTACAATCTTTACCCTTAATATATTCCCTTACTTTAGATTTTACATACAAAGGTTCTACTCCCTTTTTAGCCATTTTTATCTTCCTCTTTTTGAATTTTTTAATAGTTTATTTAAAATTGGATTTAAAATTAAAACAATTTATTTTTTGTTAATTATTAATTTTCTAACTGTATTAATAAAACTTTGTGATTTTACCAAAAAATTAGTAATTTCCTTTATAGTTCAACAAAATTGACTAAAATCTAACTACTACTAATTATAATGAGATTTATTAACAAGAGAATATCTTTCAATATAATAACGTATTAATATATATCTTTCTTTTCTTCTTTCACAAACAAAAAATCATTTGTTGCTTTTAGTAATTTTAATGCTTTATTTAAATCAAAGGTAAAACCGAAATTTTCTATCATATAAATAGAATAATAAAAAAAAATAAAGATTACATTATTTGTTTCAGCGAATTATAGTTAATTTCACTGTTTATTTTGGAGGCGCAAGTATAATTTCAATGCTTGAAACGTTGTTACTCTGTCCGTCTTCTCCTTCTAATTGTTCTGTGCTTAATAAGATGTCTTTATATTCTGTACCCTTTAAGAATCTATTTCTCAAAATCTCACAAACATCGACAGCATGGGAGATAGCTCTACCTCTAGCTTTTACAGTACAATCCTCACCTTTATTAAGGATCATCATAGTGGCCATCACATAGTTCATTGTTGGACGGCGGCCAACGAAAACAGAATTTGTTTCTTTTTCTTTTGACATTTTAATTTCCTCTTTTGTATTTAATTTTTAATTGTATTTCTTTACTTTCTAGTTAATTTGCGTTTGCGTATTACGTTTTGTAGTTTTATCGTATTTTTGATTTTAAATTACGTAATAACATTTTCTTGAAATTTTAGAAATGTTTTAAATTTTATTGTCAGATTAATAAGAATTTTTGATTTTCTAACAGAAGTTAACTAAAGAGGGACATTTCCAAATAAAATTAAGAAAAAAAAGAGATTTAAATTTATTATTTCATAAACCTTTCAATTTTATAGCGAGGTAAAATAGCAACCAAGAGAAAAAGAATACTATCATGGCAATCAGCAACCATGATACGTAAGAGCTTAAATTAAAAGGATGAATTATCGGTAGGAGAGTACCAGTCCAAAATATAGTAAATTGGTCGAGTAAGATAAATATCCCAAAAGCCATTAACAGGAATGTTAATGACACAGTCACTCTAGATGGAGGAGTCCATGCCATAAATTAATCAACTTTTTATTTTTAATTAAACTATAATTATAAACCTTTTAATTTTACACCTAGAAAGAAGAGAAACCAAGAGAGAAAAAGTACTACCAGTGAAATAATATGCCACCCGTGTAATGTTCCAATTTCAAAATAAGGTAAAAACCCAGGCCATATCAAGCTAGTTAAATCAAGCAAGATAAATATCCCAAAAGCCATCAACAAGAATGTTAGAATAACAGTAACTTTAGTTGGAGGAGTCCACGAAATATTATATTCACCAATTTTTTTTTGTTTTTTTATTAAAATAAAATTTAGTATTTATTTATTTGATTTAGAGTTTTATAAATATTCTACTTTTAGAATAAAGGAGAAAATTACTTAGCAATAATATCAATTGAATTAATTATTTTTGGTATAATCAAATTCAATTTCTCTTACTGATTCATCATCTTTCGTTTTTGGATCATAGATTAGCTTTTTTTCTCCCTTCTTTTTATCTCTACCATTATCATCCTTTTTCACAATATCCCAAATAATACTTATAATAAGTAAAGCGGATACAATAACTAAAAGTGGAATTAATAATCCCGAATCTGCAAGAATAATTTTTACCCATCCGATAAAGGGGATTCTTCCTACTACTACTCCAAGGACTCTATTCTCTGGTACAGGCACATTATCACCTACTGGATTGGCATCACCTTTAGTGAGGAAAAACCAACCACCATCATACCATTTATCAACAACACGATGGACAATTGGATCACGAGGGGGATCTATCCAACCATCTAAGTTCCAAGCATCAAAAACAATTATATCACCCTCCTTTCCTTCAATTGTACCATTTTTTATTTGGGCAGGGTCTTTGCCTTGAACGAATAATAAATCACCTTTTAATAAGGTTGGTTCCATTGAGCCTGAAACTACTACCACCATAGGAGTGTTTGTATTTAAAGAGATTTGTAGGATAAAATAAATCAAAAATGATCCTGAAAACGCAAAAACTATCAATATAACCGCGATAATGATTTTTCTTTTTGAAGTTGATTGCGTTTCCTTCGATTTTTTCTTATTAGAACCCGTTTTTAGAATCTCTTTTTCCATAACAAAAAAATCAGTTGTTCTATGGTCAAATTTAATCAAAATATCAATATAAATTTTCTTAAAATAATGAATCACAGATAGGATATTGATAGTTTCGATTCATTAAATATGATATTGAATTGCATCAAAAGATTAACATTTTAAAGTAAAATGTCTAGAATAAAATTATCCAATTTGATTGAATAAATGCATTGTAAATAGGGTTAAGAACTTTAAAATGTTAGAGAGAAGTCAATCATTTGACGTACGGGACAAAAGTTATAATGAAATTCAAACAATTATGGAAAATATATTAGAAAAAAGTTTATCTCTTTCAATTAATACAAAAAGGTTGGGAAGATCTTTGCTCAGAATAACTTTTTTCGATAACGAGACTGATCAAGAACAACAGAAAGACAATCGCATTACTATTTTACAAGAACAAGAAAAACGAGTTTATATTCAAATTAAAGGGAAACTAACAGATGCTCAAGTTAGACAATTGTGGAAAGAATTTGAAAAAAGATTAACCAACTCAACATATATTGAGAAAATTGAGAAAACTACGCCCTCAAAAGAGGAGATTATTCAAGAAATTAAACGTTCAATTGAATTAAAAGGATTTATTGTCAAAAATAACGATATTCAAACGTTTATAGAGAATTTCATAGAAAAATTTGATAGGTTACCAAAGGAAAATGAATTTCATTCAATAGTTAAAGGATATATCATAATGATCAATGAAGATTATTTGGTAGAAAAAGCGGAAACTTCAATTAAAAGTGAACCATCAACAGAAATTAGAGAGTCAGTCTTAGATATTATCGAAGATAAACCGCTTTCAGATTCATTTAATAATAGTGTCATAGTAGTTGAGAAATCCGTTGGGCGTAGGAAATGTCCGAGTTGTGGAGATGAAGGGTCAATTCATGAAGTAACGGATAAGAACTTAATTTTAATGGATTATCCTCG
The DNA here is from genome assembly GCA_029856145.1 of Promethearchaeia archaeon. GTDB lineage: Archaea > Asgardarchaeota > Lokiarchaeia > Sigyniarchaeales > SOKP01 > Loki-b32. The sequence goes on along the minus strand of JAHQWK010000019.1, from coordinate 82,368 downwards.
TATTTATGGAAAAAAGAAATATTGTGGTAAATGCGGATTTGAATGGAAATAATGAGATTTAATTACTTTTTCTAAAAGACACTCAAAAATAGTTTTAAATAGTTTGATATTTAAAAGGATATCATAGTCATATTTTTATTATAATCTATATAATTTGAGTTGAAAATTATAGAAGATTACGCGATTATTTATAATCCTATTGCTAAAAAGGGAAAAGCTAAGGAAGATCTTGAATATGCGTTCAAATGTTTAGAGGACTTCAATATATCATATAAATCAGTAGAAACAGAGTACGATGGTCATGCTATTGAATTAGCTAGGCAACTGGCAAAAGATGGATATAAAGTTATAGCTGCCGGAGGAGATGGTACTGCGAATCAAGTGTTTCATGGAGTCATAACATCTAATACAGGTGCCTTATGTGGATTCATACCAATGGGCTCAGGTAATGACATTCCTGCCGCGGTGGGAATTAGAGCTGATATAAGACGTGCGTGTGAAATTATCGCAGAAGGAAACTCCAGTAAATGTGATATTGGTTTTGCTAAGACAGATGAAGGTGTTGAGCGTTACTTCTTAGGGATTGGATCACAAGGCTTTGATGCTGAAGTAGCAAGGAGATCAAATGTGAAAGGAGGAAAAAATTATAATTTAATCATATTCCAAACACTCTTTGGTTGGAAATCTCGAGAATTAGTTGTAAAAATGGATAATGAGATTTACGAAGGCTATGCAAATTTAGTTGCAGTAGGAAATAGTGGTGCTTATGGAGGCGGAATGTATATATGTCAGAAAGCTAGAATTAATGATGGGTTGTTTGACATTAGTATAGCTGATATTGGAAAATTTAAGCTTTTAGTTCAATTTAAAAAGATGTATAGCGCATCTCTTTTACCTCATCCTAATATTCATGAATATCAAAGTAAGAAAGTTAGGATTGAAATGAAAAATCTTGATGATGATCCATATATATGTCAAGTTGATGGGGAAGTTTTGGGTCCGTTACCGGTTACCTATGAAACTATTAAAGATGGATATGAACTTATACGTCCAAAAACTAATGAAGTTGCAGAAGAGTTTAAAGAGAAATATGGTCACTATTTTTATGAATGTGATCATTAATGATATCATTGTTAAAAATAAATTTCTTCTTTTATTATGCCTGATTGGGATGACATTTTTTCTGAAAAGGGTAAAGTCTTCACTGAACCCCATACTGATATGGAGAAAATTGTTAAAATCTTTGAAGAAAGGGGAGTGCAGAAGATATTAGATGTTGGGTCTGGAACCGGACGTCATCTTATTTTCTTTTCTAAAAAGGGTTTTGAGATATATGGTTTTGACGCATCTCCTAAAGCGATTTCCATTGCTAAAGAATGGCTTGCAGAAGAAAATCTAAATGTGAAGATAAAACTAAATAGAATGGAGGCAAAATTTCCTTACGCCGATAATTTTTTTGATGCTGTTATCTCGATTCAGGTTATCCACCACAATAAAATGAAAGATATATTAATGACAGTAAGAGAAATTGAAAGAGTTTTAAGAAAAGGTGGTGTAATTTTTATAACCTTCCCAAGATTAGAAGGTAGAGGCGGATTAGATGATTGGAAGTTAAAGGAGGTTGAGAGAGGCACGTACATCCCTCAAGCAGGGCAAGAAAAAGGACTTCCACATCATTTTTTTACTATGGAGGAAATACATGATGTATATAGTTCTTTCAACTTATTAGAAATTTATAATGATAGAAAGAGACATCGAGCAATTTTAGGCATCAAAAAATAAAGGATTTTTCAATTTCCTTAATTACAATTCATAGAAATGTTTAAATTCAAAATTATACAACAAACCATTAGATCATTTTTACTGCAAAATTGAATTTTTTAAGGTGAAAATAATATTTCTGATGATGAAAAATATTTAACAAAAGATAATATACCATTAATACAAAATAGGAAAGCATTCCTAAAGACACAGCCTTTAATCTGTCATAGATGTGGGAAGTTTACCGATACATATAGAGAATATTGTGAAGGTTGTGGCGCTAGATATAGTTTAAGAAAAGCTAACAAAAAGGACTTTAATTTTTTTATACTCAAAAAAGAAAAAACTGAAGATATAAAGCCAATTCCATTAGGGTCGGATATCTCAGATGTAGAGACTTTTTTAAAAGGACATCCTTTTATTTGCGTTTATTGTTGGGAATTTTCAATTAGAAATCGAAGATATTGTGAAAAATGTGGAAGTAGAAATAGTTTAAGAAAAGCTAAGAAAAAATATTTCGCATTTTATAATGAACGGAGAGAAAAATATGTTAAAAAACAAGCAATAAAACAAAAAACTACTTCAAAACCGTTGGCTGATATTTCTCCATCAGAATTTTTAAAAATACAAACAGACCCATCGATTCCGGATAAATGGAAAGAAAAAATTAAAGAGGTTCCTACCCCTAAACCAGAAATGATTCCAAAAATTTCAGAAATAACCCACCCAAAACCATCTGAAGAAACTGTTTCTGAGCTATCACAAATAAAAACTGAAGAACTACAACCAATCCCACCAACATTAATTAAGGAGGAAGAGAAGATAGAAGTAATTTCTACGGCTCAAAAACAGATAACTCCACCAATTTTGGAAGCATCGAAACAAAAATCAATACCTTCAATTCCAGATAAAAAAGAAGAAAAACTAAAAGAAATTTTTTATTTCTGTAAATTTTGTGGTATGAAATTAGCTCAGTTAGAAAAATTCTGTCAGCAGTGTGGAACGATAATAAAACATAAATAATTATATTATATTATAATCAAGCAATTCGTTTTTTTTTGTAACTTCTGTTGTCGGAATTAATATTATAATTGAAATTCCTGCAATAACAATAATTATAGTAATGATTATTACTACGTCTAGGTTCAGTAGACTTTTATCTTGATTCCAAGGATAATTTCCCTGATAAATGTTATTTTGATCATCAATGTAGTTATTATAGATAAATTGCTCAACAGTTTTGCCCGTAGTTTCAAGACTTTCTTTAGCGATATAGGTAAGGTTATCTTTAGTAGTATGGTGGTAAGGCCAATCTGGATTTCTATTCCAAAATTTGATAATTAAATCTGCAGAAGGAATACCAAAATTTACAAAAGCTACGTGATCATCTACAATTTCTCCAGAGATTGGGTTTATTGGAAATTCGTCAGTATAACCTAAACTCCTTCCAATAGCAAATAATTCATCCAATAATGAAGAGGTAGAATGTTGTTCATTAATAAATTTTAGATTTTCTCCACCCACCATATCCAATAAAATCATACACTCAAAATTTTCTGTTTCTGAATCATAAAAATTATTAATTTCGGAAACAAATTTCTGAGAACCTTCACACCATCCCCATCCAGTTATACCAGGTCCCAGATCATATCCTTGATCTTCGGCATCAAAAAAGACAAACCATATTTGACAACTTAGATTCTCACTCATTATATAGAAATTTCTTGCTAATTCAATTAAAATAGCACTTCCACTAGCACCATCATTAGCACCTGGAACTGGAGCAGATGTATTTGTTAAATCTTTCGTTGCTCTAGCTCTAGAATCATAATGTGCTCCTAAAATTACAATATTAGATTTATTCTCGTTTAATTTGAATAACACATTCTGACAATCAGTTGAATAGACTGTAAAATTATGAAGAGCATATGTGAAATTACTATCTATTTCTAAAAATTTAGTTATGAAATAATTAGCGCAATCCACACGTTCTTGTGTTCCAGGTATCCGAAAACCAATATCTAATTGATCTTCTGTATAATTATAAGCGTTATCGGCACTAAATTGCAAATCTATTTCATAGTTTTGAATATTTAGATTACTAGTAGGAAAATACAAATAAACAAGAGAAAAGACAGCAATTGAAACAAAACCAACAGAAATTAAGATTTTGTATAATCTCTTTATTCATAATCACCAATTTATAAAAAAATTAATTTGAATATGCCTCTATAAATCATTATAAACAAAAAAAATAAAAAATATGATTTTAAATAGGCTCAAAACCTAAATCGACCCTTGTTTCACCCTTGATTTCAGTTTCTATAAAAGTTGCTTTAACAGGTATTCCAATATTAATTGTGTCAGGTTTACTCTCATCTACACCTATTAATTGCCCACTTATCATGGGACCTTCGTCTAGTTTTATTACTGAAAAGCAATAAGGTTTTTTTCTACCATACCCCTTTTCTACAAAGAAAGGCGTTCCTACTGTGATACTTGTAAAGGCAGCAAGTTTACCATTCCCTGACATTTCAACCCATTCCATATTTGCAGTATTACATTTAGGGCATAGTTTTCTGACTGGAACATACATAGCACTACAATCTTTACATTTTGATCCCATTAATTTCTTTTCAGATAAATAATCTATATAGCTTTTTATAGTAAAATCTCTTTCACTTTCAGACACTTTTGTTTCACCTCTCTTTTTCAAAAATTGTTACTACACATGTTGCTCCTGATCCTCCTAGATTATGAGTCAACATCCTCTCTACATCAAATTTCACTTGTCTATTTCTCTCTGCAATACCTCTCATTTGTTTAAATGCTTCCACACAAAATGCTGCACCAGTAGCGCCTACAGGATGGCCCTTACTCTTTAGTCCTCCACTTGTATTTATTGGCATTGATCCATCTCGTTTTGTTTCTCCATTTTTAATTGCTTCAGCTGCTTTACCTTTTTCATAAAAACCTAAGTCTTCTAAAGCGATAATTTCAGCTATAGTGAAGCAATCATGAACTTCAGCTACTTGAATATCTTTAGGTTTTAATCCCGACATTTCATAAGCTTGTCTTGCTGCCTCTTTAGTAGCAATAAAACTGGTTAATTCATTTCTATCATGTAAAGATAATGCTGCACTCCCTTGTCCAGTACCCGTAATCCAAATTGGATCATCAGTGAAATTTTTCACCACATCTTCAGCTCCTAAAAATACACAAGCAGCTCCATCAGTAATTAAACTACAATCAAACAATCTTAAAGGGTAGGCAATTATTGGATTTGATCTACTTTTAAGAAAATCAAACTCATCTTTCCAATCTGGAACTTCTCCTCCTGATTTTTCAATTTTTGCTATTTTACTTTCCATCATATCAGCAATAGAGCTTTGCATTTGAGCATAGGGATTTTCCTTCCCATTCTCATGATTTTTGATTCCAACTCTCATTAAATCTTCTACTGTAGTTCCATATTTATGGAAATGTGCTGAAGCTAGAGTTCCATACAATCCTGGAAATGTTGCTCCCGCAGGATATTCAAATAAACTGTCTGATGCGGTAGCTAATATATCAGTCACATTCACAGTAGGTTGTTCTGTCATACATTCAACTCCACTAACAGCAATAACATCATGAACTCCTGATGCAATCGCCAAAATTGCTTGTCTAAGCGCAATTCCACTACTCGCACACGCTCCTTCAAAACGTCCTGCTGGTTTTGGAACTAATCCTACTAAATCTGCCATTTGTGGTCCTAGATGTCCTTGATGATTAAATAGATCTGAAGAATAATTCCCTACATAACAAGCATCAATATCTTTGGGATTGATACCATTATCGACTCTACTTACTGCATCTAACCAAGCATCAATCCATAAATCTGGATTTCTTTTATGAGGAAAATGTGCTCCAAATTTACTCATTCCTGCTCCAATCATGGCTACACGTCGTGCTAACTTTCCCATTTTTTCACCATTCTTTAATTTTATTTAAATTATTTTTTAAATTTAAAAAATTGAATTTTTGAAAAATTAAATTTCTTATTATTTTCTTTAAAAATATTTTATTAATCATGAAAGAATTTTAGAAGAAATAATAACTCAACTAGAAGCCCAATAATACTAAATATAAATGGGGCAATATAATGAACGTTTTCTACAATTAGTGCTCCTAAAAGTCCTGTAGGAATCAATCCAATACCTCTAAAAAATGAAATTATTCCATAAGATTCAGCTTTTTGGTCCTCCCCTAAATTGGTTAAAATAATTTGTTCAGCAGGTATAAATGTGCAGATGGATAAAGCAAAAAAGACATATCCAATACTTAATGTAATAATTAAGGTATGTGTAATAAAATTCATCCAAAGAATAACAGACAATATATTCATAAAAAAAAAGCCGAAACCAAAGAATTGACTTAAAATTAATGTTTTTTTATTCCCAATTTTATCAGTAATACGTCCAGCAGGGATTTGAAAAATTACATTTCCTATATTAAACCATAATACTATGAATGCAATATCTTCTTTGGTAAGATTATAATACTTGACCAATCCACCAGAATAGATTGAAAGAGATATACTATATACGAAAATATCCAATGTAAAGAAAATTAATACTGATCTTAATGTTTTTGTTTTCAAAATCTTCATCCACATATTTTTTTTTTCTTTACGAGTATTATTTACCTGAAGTTTTTGATTTTGAATATGGTGGGTTTGAGCAGATAGAAAAATTGTGAAGATTATCTCTTCAACAAGTAATAATAGAATGAAAATTATTAAATAAAATCTAGAGTTAAGCCCTTGTCCAAGAATTATGAATAAAGATCCTGCAATAGTTCCACCAAAATAAGAAAAAAGCATAAATCCAAATATCAACCCTTTAGATTTATTACTATTTTCAGCAACTAAAAATTGAGCGTTTAGATTGTTAATAATAAACCCTAAAAAGTAAAACATTATCCCAAATATAATAAAATATAAGCTGGTCGGACTTGCTAATATTAAAAATAAGAGTCCTATGATATAGATCGGAATACTAGAAATAAGAATGTATTTTCGGTTAAATTTATCGGAAAATTTTCCAATTAAAGGCATAGGCATAAATTGCATTATTGATCCTATTGAAATAAATAAACCCGTTAATACTATTGAATTTGTAAGCTCTAATAGAAATGGTTGATAAACTATACCAAACATCCCCGTCCCAAATCCATGAATTAATTTGGTAATAGCTAAGGCTATTAGATTCCTACGTTTAATTTTATTTAGACTATCAAGTTCCATTATTTTTCTAATTGAGATAATTTTTACATATAATAAATGAGAAATATGTTATTGAACAAGAATATTTTGATTTTATATGATTAGAAAGATTTAATTCGACATTTTGGAGAAATTAGATATTCTGATACTTACTTTTCTTTCCTTTTCATTCTTTTCAGATTATTTAACGCCACAATATGTCTCTTACTTTTTTTTGCTGTTTCTTCTAGTCTTTTACAAGGAAAATCTTGGCATTGATAACAGTATTCTAATTTTTTATCATTTATACAACAGTATCTAATCCAACATTCTTTGGTCCAACAATCTGAAATTTCACCCCTACACGTACTACAATGAAAATCTTCTGGTTTTACATTATCCCACATATTATTAAACATTCTGACTAGTTTATCAGCAACTCCCGGATTATAGGGTGCTTGATAAATCTTGCACATGCTACAATCTAAACCACAAACAGAAATCAATTTTTTTATATGAAAAGTTTTCACTTCATTCATGATTTTGATATTTCTTTCCTTTAATAAAAACTTAATCGCTTTCTTACTTAAGTGTCTAGATTAGAGTCTTAATTTGAATCTTTTTTTTTAAAACGAGAATTTTAAGAAAGAAATAAAGAACCTAATCTATTTTATAAGTTTGAATTTTAAGATCTATTTTCGTTCTTTTACTTTTAATTTCAAATAGAGTAAAGGTTATCGTAAATTAATTTACTGGTTTCTTTAATATTCTATTCCATATCTAGCTGTAATACCTTTTGAAGAGTAATAATGCTTAATCATTCTCATTTCGGTTACTAAATCAGCTACTTCCTTTAATTTAGGATGCATTTTTGGTCCACCTGTTAAGATTAACTCAACTTTTTCTGGTTTATTTTTTATGAGTTCTAATACAGGTTCAACAAGAATAACATTCATTGATATTGCAACTCCAACTTCATCAAGTATAATGATATCATATTCATCACTCATAATAATATCTTTAGCATAATCTAGGGCCTTCTTACCTTGTTCTAAATCAAATTCTCCCGGTTCAGCTATAAGATCAGGACTACCAAATTGTTTTAATTCAAAGTTGGGTATATTACTGATAGCTTCAATTTCACCGTATTTGTAATTACCTTTCATAAATTGAATCATAAATACTCTGAAGCCATGCCCCGTAGCACGTATGCCTTGCCCTATTGCAGCTGTTGTCTTACCTTTCCCTCGTCCAAAATAAACTTGAACTAATCCTTGCTTCAATCTTTTTCTATTAGCATTCATCGATATTCGTTCTATTAATTTATTATATTTTGAAATACTCTATCATTTAATTATTTTTTATACGTAAGAAATGTGATTTTATGGGTAAATATGAGAAATTAGATAATCAATTGAATAAATTTCTTAGATTAGCTTCTTTTCCTGTTGGAGTAAAACTACTTAAAGACTCTGAAAGTTTAGAAAATATCAAATTTTTAAAGAAACCCGAACACAAGATTGCTCTTTGTCAAATATTTAGTTATGCTAGATATTATGGTTGGACAATGGGATGTACAAAAGAAGATAATTTGTGTCCACTTGCTGGAATTTCTATAGGTTTTGAAGAATCACATAAACTCTTTGAAGAAGGAGCATTTTTTATTGGTAGATATAATGAAACCAAGGAAGCCGCGAAAAAAACAACAGCCACAATGCCAAAAATCTCATATGGAGAATATTCTGCTATAGTTTCAGGAGCTTTAGGTCGTATAGACTTTGAACCTGATTTAATATTAATCTGGGGAAATTCCGCACAAATAATGAGAATTATACAAGGGTATTTATGGAAAAAAGGAGGTAAAGTTTCAATGTCAACTTTTTGCGATGGCGTTTGTGCTGATACCATTTCAAAAGCAATACTAACAGAAGATTTACAAATTGCTTTTCCATGTCTCGGTGATCGTCGTTTTGGAATGGCAATAGATACAGATTTAATAGCATCGATACCCTTTAGAATTATTAATGAAATTTTAGAAGGAATGGAAAAAACTCATAAAGCAGGTACAAGATATCCAATACCTTTTCAATTATCCACACCAGAATTTTTTCAAAACTTAAAAAATCAATTAAGCAAAGTAAAGAAAAATTAATTTTAAATTCTTAATTACGTTTGATTTCAGATAAAAATTTGAAAATAGCTCTCTCATTCTCAATTCTTTAATTTAATAAACAATTATATTTTGTAAAATTAATTTTTCACTAATTTTACTAAAATAAAATTGAGTAGGTGTTAATAAATGAGGAAGAGCAAGTTAATATCTTTAGAAGAAGCGATTTCTACTTACATACAAGATGGAGATCTTGTTGGAATTGGAGGGCTTTCTTTTTGGAGAAAACCTACTAGTGCTTGTCGAGAGATAATTCGCCAAAATAAGAAAAATTTATCAATTTGCACTTTTGTCGGAGGAATTGATGTTGATATGCTTATAGCGGGAGGTTGTGTTTCTGAAGTAAGAAGTTGTTTTGTAGGAATGGAAATATTTGGTATGGCCCCTCATTATAGAAAAGCAGTTGAATTCGGTTCAGTGAAGATTTCTGAAGAAAGTGAGGCTACTATTGCTTTAGGATTAAGAGCATCCTACTTGAAGGTACCTTTCATGCCTTTAAAAGGCATTATCGGAACTGATATGCCAAAAGTAAGAAATGATATTAAACAAATCGCTGACCCTCTTGGTTCAGGAACTCAGGTTATGGCAGTACCTAAGATAGATTTAGATGTGGCAATAATTCATGTACCTTATGCTGACGAATTTGGGAACGGTAATATTGCGGGAGCAATATGGATGGATGCAGACATGGCAAAAACGGCAAAGAAGACAATTATTATATGCGAAAAATTAGTAGAAACAGAGGATATCCGCTATTTGCCAGGAAAAGCACAATTACCTATCCAAACAACCACTGCAGTTATTAAAATGCCTTTTGGTGCCCATCCTACCTCATGTTATCCTATTTATACATTTGATCCACTTCACATTCAATGCTATCTAAAAATGGATTTTGAAGAGTATAAGAAAAAATTCATAGTGAGTAAAACACCTACTCAGTACTTGGAAGAAACAGGTGGAATACAAACAATTTTAAATATTTTATTATAGGAGGGAAAATTGATGAGTGAATATTCAAAAGATTATACAATCGATGAAATGATGACTGTTTTAATGGCAAGAGAAGTCAGAAACGATGATGTGATGATTGTTGGTGTTGCAACACCTATGGTATGGGCTGCGTTTACATTAGCAAAAGTAACTAATGCTCCAAATGCAATATACCATTATATTATGGGAAACACATTTGTATTAGAACCTCGTCAAGTTAGTTTGCTTTATCTTGAAATGAATACAGCAAGAGCATATCGTTTTCAAGATAGTGTAGAATGCACACTGGAGTCTCTTCCTTCTGATAAGCTTACTACAATTGAATTCTTTAGACCCGCTCAAATCGATCATTATGGAAATACAAATAATATTTGTATAGGGGATTGGGAAAAACCTAAAATAAGACTTCCTGGAGCTGCAGGCATCCTTGATTTCAGTATGTTTTATTCTCGTGGTTCTTTTCTTTATACTCCTCGTCATGATAAAAGAACTTTTGTACCAACAGAAGATATTTTTTTCATCTCCGGTGTAGGATTTCCAGATGGAAAGCCTTCTATATGTGGAGGTTCAGGTCCCCAATGTGTTATTACCAATCTTGGATATTTGAACTTTGAAGATAAGAGTAAGCGTATGAGAATTTCTACAATTCATCCAGGAATTGATATTGATAGAGTAAAAGACTCAACCGGCTTTGAGCTAGTTATTCCAGAGAATTTAAAAGAAACCAAGCCTCCCACAGAAAAAGAACTTAAATTACTGCGAGAAAAAGTTGACCCGTTAAGAATTAGGAAATTAGAAGTTCTTTCTGGGCGTGAGAGAGAGGAATTATTAGATGAGATAATACAGAAGGAACTAAATATGAAAAATAAATTTCCAAAATTGCTTAATTTTTAATTATCAAAACTCCCTACTTTTGGATAAAGTTCTATTTTTCGACCCTTTTCCTTAAAAAAAATTAAATTATTCTCTGATAGTTTATCTATATGATATTTAACAGTGTTTCGAGCAAGATTGATCTTTTTAGAAATCTCAGATGATGAAATTCCCGGATTTTTCTGAATTAAGTCTAAAATTTTTGAAGTAGTTTCCGATTTTGTTGGTAGATTTTTAAAATTTTCAATTGATTCAATTGAAGATGTAATTGGAAAATAAATAGTATATTGCCCATATTTTTCTTTTTTTATAATATGATACTTTAATAAAACGTCTAAATGCCATTGTAATTGACCTTTTTGCAAATCACAGCTTCTTAGTAATTCATTTTGATGTATCCCAGGATTATTGAGGATTTGAGTTAATATATTTATACGATTTTCATTTTCAAATATATCTGTAAGAGTTAAATAAGATTTTCCTTTTTTGATATGTATTCTTTTTATAAAGTACCCTCTATATTCTTTTAACGTAAGCACTTCAAAAATGGTTATTGATAAAACTGCTGCTATCAAAACAGATATTACGATAATTGTTAGATTGATTAGATCGTCAGGCCCAAGAATTTCTTCATATGATAGAACTAGCTGAATTAAGACAATTGATAATAAAATAAGAGAAAAAATAAGTAAGCCTAATTTCATTAATACGAAGCGATTAAATGTTTTATCTTTCATATCACTTTTTACTCTTTTTATAACTAATATGATTTATGCATTTTCTGTTTTATTTCTTTTTAATTTTAAGAATGGAATCATAAAAGCTACATCATTAGCATATTCCAAGAACTTATCTCCATATTTAGCTTTTAAGGCAATTTCTTCAATCTTAGCTAAAACAATATATGCTAATACTTCACCAATCCATATATATAGTAATACCGTATAACCATTGAGATAACCTAAGTTAAAATTGAAAATAGGACTTGTCTGAAAAGCTATTAAAGTCATACCAAAAGTCATAATAATAAAGGCAATATATTGAGGATGTCTTAAGTATTTATATGGTCCTGTTCGGATTAATTGTTTTCTATGAGTCAATTGATATATTAGAGAAAAAATAAAGAGCGTGAGTCCAAATAACACTATATAGATTTCATGAGTTCTAAATAAGAAATTGAGATCGTATATAAAAATTCCAGGATTTTGAAAATATAAAGATAAATAAGCAAAGAATGGAACACTCATTATCCCCATCCAAACTGCAGTACACGGTACATATTGAAAAATTGGAATTAAAAAAGAAGAAATGCTTGTAGAAATTGAACTTACTTTACCTTTAATCTTATCATTATTAATTTTCATTCTTTTTCACTTTAAATTTTTAATTCTATTTATTGAATAAGAAAAAATTCTATTTTTAAAGGTTTAAGGTGCACTTATGGAACAATTTCAAGGCTATAATAAAGATTGCTTATCCCTTTCTCAATCTTTTCTTCAAGAATATATATCCTACAATTTCTAAACCAGCACCTAAAAATAGTCCAATTATCCCAAACCCTGGACTTAAAAGTCCCCAAAAACTATGATTAAAAGAAATCATTGTTGATATTTCCTTCATGACCATCCAGATTATTGATAAAATCACTGTTAATAGAGCATAGATCAACCAATTAATTTTATGGATTAAAATACCTTTCCTATATTTATTAGCACTTATTATAATGAAAATGCTAAAACCAATAATTAAAAATGAAATTGTAAATGAGATATAACCTGTTAGACTAGTATTCAATCCCATCGTAGTAGTATGAATACCAAATTCATAAACATGAGAAAAATAGAAATCTAACATCCAACGATAAAATTCAGTATTATAGGAAGGTGATTGATAAATAAATGATGCTGCTGGAGCTAAGAAGGAGATAATTGCTATAAGCCCTCCAATAAAGGGAAAAAACCATAGATATTTCCTAATCTCAACCATAATACTATTTAAAAGATAGTTTTTATAAGATTCTATTTTTTATGTCTATATTTAACAATGATGATTGTTACTAAACCTGTCATAATAACAATGATAATAACTGGGATTATTAAATTTGGATTCTGAGGAGAAAGCCCATTTGAAAGGATGAGGATTTCCAAACCATCATCAAAGTCAGTTAAAAATACTAAATCATTATCAACAAATAAATTTCTTGTGTGCCCTCCGTCATTAAATCCGCCCATCTTCCAAGGATTAGTAGGATCGCTTATATTAACGATTTCAAGCCCATCATTATCATCTGATAGAAAAGCTATATCATCTAAAATGAAACCAAAGTATACAATACCTCCGTTGTTGAATGATCCTAAAGTAGTCGGAAGGTTAGGATCACTAACATTCAAGATCTCTAAACCGTTTGAACTATAACACAAGTAAGCAATATTATCTATAACCTTAACACTGTAAGCACCTTCACCATTAAACCATCCACCGATTTTGGAAGGATTAAATGGATCTGAGATGTTGACTATTTTAAGACCTGCATAGTATTCTGCTATATAAGCTAAGTCTCCTTTAATAAAAAACCCGTTAGGTAATCCACCATCATTATATTCACCAATTTTAGTTGGATGTCTAATATCGCTGCAGTTAATAATTTCAAGTCCATTCTCTCCACTCAATAAATAGACAAGATCTCCTACAGTGAAAACATCAGAAACATGTCCTCCATCATAGAAATCACTTATCTTAATAGGATTTAATGGATTTGATACATTGACTATTTGCAAACCACTAAAATAATTCGCTAAATAAGCAACCTCATTAAGAACATCGATACTGTGAGTTACTCCGAGGTCGAGGTGCCCCAACTCGGTTGGATTGCGAGGGTCAGAAACATCAATAATTTGCAACCCTTCTTCAGTTCCCCCGATATAGGCTACATCATCAATTACAACAACATCCCAAGCAAACAACGTGTCGAATTGCCCGATCTTTTGTGGATATAAATTTATATCGGCAGAGACAATATTACTTTTTGATAAGACCATAAAAAAGAATAGAATAACAAGGAGATAATGTTTAGAAAGCACTTTTTTTGAATTCATTTTTTATCAAATATTTTTTAAAGGTTTAATATAATTTTTAACAATATGATTATAAAGATTTAAGGTGCACTTTTCGAACAATTTAAAAATTATATGATTGTATCAATATTAGTTAAAAGTAAATTGAGTGGTGTTATTATGTCAAAGGAGAAGGTTAAAGAAATTGAGATGTATTATGAGGTAACTGGAGAGGGTGAAAGTTTACTTCTTATCCATGGGTTAGGATCAAGTACACGTGATTGGGAATTCCAAGTTCCAGTTTTTTCTCAAAAATACCAAGTTATCACTATTGATCTTAGGGGTCATGGAAAGTCAGATAAACCTAAAGGTCCATATAGCATGCAAATGTTTGCGGGAGATATTGCAGAATTACTAAAAAAATTAGGAATTAAGTCAACTCATGTTTTGGGGATCTCTTTAGGAGGAGGTATTGCTTTTCAATTCGCCTTAGATTATCCTAATCTAGTAAAAAGCTTAATGATTGTAAATGCAGGGATTGAAATACCAATGGATTCATTCAAAATGAAATTAGAAGCATTTAAACGTATATTTATAGTAAAATTAGTTGGAATGAAAAAAATGGGGAAAGTTCTTGCCCCGAGATTATTCATAAAACCTGAACAAGAGGATCTACGTGAAAAATTAGTAGAAAGATGGGCAGAAAATGATAAAAAAGCTTATCTATCAGCCATGCGCGCATTAATTGGTTGGAGCGTTCGAGATCAAATCAATAAGATTAAATGTCCAACACTGGTAATTGGTTCAGACGAAGATTATGCACCTTCTTCAGTAAAAGAAGAATATACAGCATTACTCTCAAATGCTAAGTTTATAGAAATTCAGGATGCGAGACATGCTGTTCCAGTAGAGAAACCTAAAGAATTTAATGAAATAGTTATGAAATTTCTCTTAGAACAATCTTAAATTGTTGTTAAAACGATAAAAGATAAAAAATATATTAATTCTCAAAAAACTTAGGATTTAAAATCCTTTCTGCTAACTTTTTAATCTTTAAGTAACTTTTTGAGCTTTCAGGAATATCTATTATTGGTTTACCCTCTAGCTCAAATTCAGTTATAGCATCATCTTCTGGAATTTCCATCAAAAGAGGTAGATTTAATTTTTTAAGTTTTTTTTCAATATAATCAGTATTTCCTTTAACTCTATTTAGAATAAGACCTAATTTTTTATATTTAGTGAATTTTTTAGCACTTTCTCGTATTGCTGCAGCAGTTTCAATACTCCTTATTGAGATATCTGAAACAATTAAAAGAATATCTACTGATTCTATTACCATTCGATTGATTTGTTCAAGCCCTGCTTCACAATCAATTAGTACTATATCAAAATCCTTAGAAATCGATCCTATAACCTTTCGTAAAAGAGTATTTGAAGGACAAAAACACCCTGGTCCCTCTGGTTGTCCTATAGAAAATAGACTAAAAGCCTTACTTTCAGCGATAGCATTATATACTTCAAAGTCAATATTTTCTGCTACTTTTTCGAAATCTTTTGCTTTTGTTAAAATTTCATCTATAACATCAGTTCTTAATTTCTCAAGACTTTTTTCTGGAACTAAATTTACCATATGACTTAAATGTGGGTGTGTTGGATCCGCATCAATTAAAAGCATTTTAAAATTATGCTTTTTTGAAATACTCTTCGCTAAGAGAGTTGTTATAATGGTCTTACCAGAACCTCCCTTTCCGACAACCGAAATTGTTAATGGTTTTTCATAATGATTTTTTTCATTCATAATATCTAAAATTCTACAACATTACTTCTCAATTCTTTCTCTTTCAACTAATACTTGTTTAATCTCATAACATTCTTCTTGATAAGGACATATCTCACATCCCCAATCATATTCACAATCAATCCTTTTTTTCCAGTTTTCTATTTTCTTTAACCATTTTTCATTTATATAAGTATTAATTTTAGATATGATTTTGATGAAATCATCAATTACATTTGGATAAGTATTAACAAAAAAAATCTCCATTGATTCGATTAAATCTTTGAACCGTTGCTTATATAAGTAAAAAATAGCATTTCCTAGAAATTCAAATGTAAAATTCTTAATAATTTTCTCACTAATTCTGCACCAAAATTTCCTAGGAATTGTTCTTATTAAGAATCCTTCTATTCCATTAGATATTAGAGTATATTGTCTAAAAGAATCCCAATCCTTTTCAGTAATAGCGTTTCCCCCAATTAGGATTATCATTCCAAAGTCGATTGATAAATCTGATATGTCCTTGCTTTCAAGTCCAATTAGAGTAATCTTCTCGTTGTTTATATATTTAATAAAATCTAAATTAGAAAAGGGATAGATTAAAGAAAAGGACTTTTTGTTGATACCCCCCAGTTCAAGCTTAGTTTCTTCTTGAAGAATTATCTCTTTGTGTTTATCTAATTCAACTTTGATATCTAACTTTTTAAATAATTTAGAGGAATTAGGTTTTTTTTCATAGATTAATATGTTTTTCCCTTTTTGAGATTCAGAGTTTAAATAATTCCTTAAATTATCAAGAATTTCTTCTAGTAATTCGATTTTCATTTAATCGCATTTATATTTCTATAAAGATAATATAAAAAAAGGATTAATAGGTTTAACTCTTAATTGCTTTATTTATTAATTCTGATAGATCGAATGTTTTAATTTCATCATTTTTAATATTTGTCTTGAATTGGTTTAAACAGAATGGGCAGCAGGATACAATTGCTTCGGCAGTGGTTTCTTTTGCTTCCTCAATTCTTTCATTCGCAGCAAAACTCGATAAATCTTTAAATGCTGACCTCACACCTCCTCCAGAACCACAACACCAAGCATTTTGTTTATTTCTTGGCATTTCTATTAATTCAATACCAGGAATACTATTCAGTACTTCTCTAGGAGGTTCATAGATTCCCATGTGACGACCAATATGACAAGGATCGTGATATGTTGTTTTCATGTTTAAATTGTTATTGAATTTTATCTCATTATTTTTCAGTTTTTCCTGAATAAACTCAGGTAAATGAAGTATCTCAATACCATGGTCAAGCCCAAATTTCTTAGGGTACGTCTCTTTTAATGTTCGATAACAACCAGCGCAAGATGTTATTATTTTTTCAATTCCTTCATTTTTAAAGAAATCTACATTAGTCTCAGCAATTTTTTTTGCTTTTTCAGTTTGTCCAGTCATATATACAGGAGATCCACAACATTGTTCATCCTTAAATATTCTAAAATCAATTTGTAACGAATTTAATATTTCAGCTGTAGCTATAGCTACACTTTTTTCTCGATAACTCGTAGTGCAACCGACAAAATATATCAATTTTGCGTTAGGGCTTTGTTTAATGTTCGAGGTAATCCAGTTTGTTCTATCTTTATGCTTTTCCATATAGGGATTATGTTCTTTACTAATATGATCAGTATACTTTTTTTGTTCAGGCATTGGACCAAAACCTTTTTTAACTGCTTCCTCTCTAAATGCCATTAGCCATTCGCCAGCATAATTATGAATCTCTGGGATTTGACATTGCTGAATACACGCTAAGCAAACGGAACATTGGTAAAATATATTTGCTAAATTTTCTGTCCAATCTAAACGCCCCGAAGTAATTCCCCAAGAAATGAGATTTTTTCCTCCTAAATAATAAGCCTCAAACTTTCCAAATTCTCCAGAGGGACAAACTCGAAACCAACCCTCTTCCTGATATCCAGTTCGGCATGTACCACATTTTCCACATTGATATAAGATGTCTTTATAATATTCTAAATTTTTATGTCTATCAAGTTTTTGTTGATCTGGGACGGTTTCAATACGAGTTATGCCTTTACCATCTACAAATTTTATTTTTTCTTCTTTCACCATTTTAATCATCTCCAATACCCTGTCCTGGATTCATAATATTATTTGGATCAAGAAATTTTTTTATTCTCTCAATTAGATTCCTTGTTTCTGGAAGGGTTTTATCTTTATGGTGTTGAACTACCCATTTTGGAGGTTTATACATTATTGTTCCTTCAAGTTTTTGAACAGCATCATGAATTTCCTTTAGAATTTGCCTTGTTTTTTTTATATCCTCTGGATCATTTTTATTGAAATTCACATTTGTCCTAGTCACACAATAATGCCCCCCAAACATAATTCTACAATAGTATTGAGGTGATTTTCCATGTTTAAGACAAATCTCTCTTGATAGATCATAATATTTTATGATATTACGTGTTGAATTATAACATCCAATCCATTCTCCTCCACCACCTCTAGTAAAATTCCAACAACCCCAAAATTGTATTGGCATTTGACCTCCTGTTATTGGAAAAATATGACCCAATACACCCCTCATACTTTTTGGAAAATTTCTTACTTGTACATCAGCAGTCAAGGGTTCAATGCCATACTCCCTACATATCTTTTTTATAGCATCACATTGTGCTTTATGCTGTTCTTCTGTATATGCTTCAGTTGTAATTAAGCCAATAAAATCAGGTAGCCCAAGTGATACAGGGTCTATTGCTACACTTTTCTGATCAAAACATTGAAGAGATTGAGCCCATCCCATATTTGTCATTAAGAGGTCTACAATTCCTAACCCAGCTTTTGATAATTTAAGCAACATAGGAACACCATCTTCAACTCTTGCTGCAAAAGGAAGAAAATCAGTTCGATATGGGAGTTTTGGCCATATTTTTATTGCTGCTTTTGTTACAATTCCAGTTGTGCCCTCCCATCCAATAAATAATCCTGAAATATCTGGTAAAGGCTGTCTACCGTACCAATAATCAGTAAGGCTACATGAGCCAGCTCTTATTAATTCCCCTGTTGGTAGAATTACCTCTAATCCATTAAGGAATTCTGCTCCAGTACCTCCGAGCATCCCTAGATCAAACATTCCATAACATAAACATGAGGGAATTACACCGGTACCAGGAGGGGAAAAAGTTACTCCTGCCCTAAAGTTGGGATGATGTTTATCTAGGTATCCTTTGAAATCTGCCCATGTTGTCCCACCTTCAATCAAAGCATACATATCATCCTCATTTACTTCAAGCACCCGATTCATGCGCCGTAAATCTACAACAATACCTCCTTTTCGAGGTGTAGCAATCGAGCCAAAATTAATCCCTGAAACCCATGGAACGATTGGAATCTTATATTTATTCGCAATTTTTACAATTTCTTGGACTTCTTCAGCAGTTTCAGGCATTATAGCAATATCACATTTGCCTTCTGGTTCTGCGGTTATAAAATCATAATGGTATAAAAATTGTATTTCTGGTTCTTCAGATACATATCGATCTCCAACAATTTTTCCTAATTCTGCTACAATACTGCTATTATTCATTTTAAATTTGCCCTTTTAAGTATTTTAATTATAAGATAATATTTAAAAATATTGACTTAATGATATTAAAGCGTTTTCGTATAATAGTTTAAAATTACAGAGAAATTTTAATAAATTTTACATTAGAGTTTGAGCAAACATTTTAATTTTTTCTCTTATAATTTTCTCAGAAGCAAATCGGGCATCGCCTACATCCACATCAATTAGGAGCATTGGTATGCCAACTTCATCTCTTAAAGCTTCTCTTAAAATCTGAGGAACACTTCCAAATTGCTTGCAACCTATATGTGATGTAAAGATAAAACAATCAGCGGAATAATCTTTTGCAAATTGAACACAATCATCTATAAATGAATAGTAAAACTCTGCAGATTGCTTAACCATAGGAGCTTCCATTGATTTTTTTGCCATTCCATAAAGCATAGTATCTAAATCTGATTTCGTATTAATTGGTTCAGCAAAATTATAATTAAAAATATCAAATAGAATGGACATTCCTAGATGGCGATCTAACCATTCTCCAAGTTCTAAATCAAAAAATATAACCATATATGGCCAAATACTCCTAATTTTTTCTTCTCCAGCATGATGTTTACTATTCTTATACCGATTTTGTGCAATTTCTAGCATATCATTATAAAAACTTAATTTTTCATTACGCCCAGAGAAGTAAATTGATGCGGCAGCCGACATTACATTAAACATATTCTCTACTGGACATGGTTTTGCCTTTTTTAAATCGAAAATTTCCAATTGTATCTTAGAAACTTGGTTTTCTATTTCAATTGATTTTCTTAATTTATTATAATTAGGTTTTTGATTAATAACTTTACCTAACGCTTCTAATCCCAGATGAATTTGTTCACCATGATAATGATAACTCTTTTCCTCTTTCAAAAAAGGTAAGTCAGGTGCGATCAGTGGGATTTTTTTATAATAAGAGAAAAACGGATATGATGCATAAGTATTATCACACGGAGCTGTTGGAGTTATTATAGCATCAAATTTAAATAAATCATCTAAAGTCATTCCCATTGTACCTTTTTGTGAGGTACATGTATGAAAGGGATGACCCCAATTAGTGATTAAATCATAATATGGTTCGGAACCGTGTGGTAACAATGCTGCTAATAAATATGAAACAGCTTCAATGCAAACGGGGACACATTCGAAACAAGAAAGATACTCTGTAGGAAAAGAAAAATGGTGTCCAATTATAGGTAATCCTTCTCTAGCTTTTTGGATATATTCTTCCATCACTGATTTTAAATGTTTTAATCCAATTCTTAATGAAGGTATTCCACTATCTGGGAGTATGCCTTCAACTAATCCATAAGTAGATGTAACCGCTTCATACAACATTCTATATGGAATTATTCTATTTAGCATTTCTAGTTTATTCACTATTCTATTACCTATTATATTTTGATTTTATATCATTTCTAAGAATGCTTCTATTCGTGTTTGTAAGCGAGATGTATCTGCTTGATAGAATTCTCTGTCCATGTTTAGAACAGGGATTTCTAAATCCTTTAATTCATGCGTAAAGAGCATATTATCGCACCCATGTAGATCGCAATTGTTTATTCTTTGTAAAATGACTCCCTCAATATTTGCTCTTTTAATCTCTTTTTTGAGAAAATCTAATCGCCTTTCATGATCATCCATCATCCGTGGACATGATAGTCTATAATATAAACGTTTAGAGATGTTTTCTATAGGGCTTTTATTATTTTCTAGTTGTACATCATCCATGAAATTCCGAGTTCCAAAACATAAAATGTCTGAAGCTATAAAAGCTCCTGAATTTTCTATCAATTCTGTAAATTCAATGTTATCCACAACACTACCTACTAAAAGAATCCGTTTTTTATCTTTTATATGAATACCTTCGCGTTGAATTAGGATATTCTTAAGTCTTTTTAATTCTTCATTAGCAAGATCTTTCGGAATTGAAGAATTTGCCATATTTATTTGTAACGCTTCAGTACCCGTAAGTTTAGGATTATTTTGGATCCTTAATTCATGTATCTCTCGCAGAAGTCTTCTATTTTCATTATATACTTCAATTGCTTTCTTTAATTTCTCCTTTGTTATCTCTTTTATGTTAAATTTAAGCTCTAACTCTTCTTTAAGTTCTTCGATTTCTGTTTTATACCATTCAAATCCCTCGTTAGTTATAACATGAGGTATCGCCAAATAAAATCTATGAACTTTCTTGTGAAAGTTTTCACGATTAAATACTTTAAGATCAAACAGTTCATACATTCTACGACTGTGATCACAGCTATTACAAACTAAAAATCCGTCTAGAAAATCGTATACTCCCTTTAGAGCCATGTCTAAAGTCGCTCTAACAAAGGAGCAAGTGAATCTAACCATATATATATCGCCCAGATCAGTATCTTTATTACCAGTTGCTCTGATTCTGAAAGGTAATAAATCTGCAGCATGAAGCAGTTCTTCTGGGATATATGTGCAATAAAAACCTACTACTTTTCTGCCTTCTTTTTGCCACTCATCAATAGAGGAATTTTTTATAGAATTGGAGATTGATAAAAAAGGATCACTATTTAAACTTATAAAATAACACCTCATTTACTCTTTTTATACATTTCATGTTTACCTATCATTAAACATCTTATCAATTTAATAGCGGCAACATAAGATCCTTTTATTTTAGCTTTTCCTGGAATGATATATTTTAAAAGTTTTGCTAACCCAAAAATATTGCTCTTAGAACGAATTATATTACTTATCACATTAAGGATTTTCTCTTCTTTAACATTTATAATAATTCTTGCGACAGGATCTATAGCTTTCTCTGCATGACAGGTAAAATTGTTCTTATCAGATGTTAGGATAAATGTTATATATCCATCTAATTCTTTTAAATATAATTCAATTTCTTTACCCTCAAGTTTTCCTATCTTTTTAAAGGGCTCAACTTGCCCATATAAATCAACTAACATTTTAGCCAATCTAGCAATGTTGAGAATCTTTGTATCTTTAATTAAATTCTCAGCTCTTATGTTTAAATCGTTCTTTTTTATGGGGTCGATTTGATTTATAGCTGCCACCAATTATGTGAGATTGCAGTTAATATAATTTGAATTTTCAAGTATTTAAAGATTTTATTATCAAATTGTTATTCTAATACGGGAATTAAAGTTACTCATAAGGTTCAAAACTTCTACAAATAGATTCCTTTGTTAAATATTTATTCTTAATTTGACAATGAAATATCGCCTCATTATAGTAGACACAATTGCAACAAGAGAAGAGATGATTTTTTAGTTTTTTAGTTATATCCTTTAATTTTTCAGGATATTTTCTTTTACTTAACATGGTTTCAAGTTTATTGTGTGATGTCGCCGTTAGTTTACAATAAATGATCTTAGGAGGGGGAGGATCCCATATTTCGTTCAAGGACATGTTAGATACATTCTTAGAATGAATATTTTGGTTGTTATATCCACACTTACAAGATTTTTTCCTTAGCATATTTCCACATTCAGGACAGAATTCAACCACTATTCTTATATCACCTTTAAATGTGTATAATAGGTTATAATTAATTAAAAAGTCTCTAATTTTATAATTACAATTGAACTCTCTGTTATCACTCAAAACTCATTAAAAGATATTAGTTGAGTGCTAAAATAAAATTCTTTAATTTTTCTTTTTTATTTCAAAATTCACATCTTCGAATTTATTATGGATTGTACGATAAATTTTAAATTTACCATCATCTACCGCATGGTTAACAATTTCATTAATCTCTTTCTCATCAATGAAACTCTCTGAAATTAGTTTTTCAATCTTTGAATAAATAAGTTCCTTGATCTTATATGTGAATCTATTTTTCTTTTTGTCATTAATTGCTTCTGATAATTCAATATGTTCCTTATGATCCCTTATATTTTGGATAAGTTCTTCTACACCTTCTCCTGAAATTGCATCAGTCATAGAAACTGGTGGTCTCCACCCACTTTTAAAAACAGTATCATCAAGCATCATTTCAATTTGAA
The DNA here is from genome assembly GCA_029856145.1 of Promethearchaeia archaeon. GTDB lineage: Archaea > Asgardarchaeota > Lokiarchaeia > Sigyniarchaeales > SOKP01 > Loki-b32. The sequence goes on along the minus strand of JAHQWK010000019.1, from coordinate 58,863 downwards.
CGGCAATATCTTCTCCACCTAAATCTTTTTTATTTATATTGTATATATCTCCAATCTCAATTATCCCCGCTTTTTGCATTTGAATTGCATCACCATATCCTGGAACTAAAACTACTACAACAGAATAAGCAAGATTATAAATGTCGAATTCAGCTTGTCCAACGCCAACAGTCTCAATAATGATTACATCCATTCCGTATGCTTCATATAATAAACTAATATCAAAAACTGCTCTTGAAATTCCGCCTTTATACCCTCTTGATGCGAGGCTTCGTAAGAATATATTTGGATGCAGTGATATATCTGTCATACGAACCCTGTCTCCTAAGAATGCACCTCCACTAAAAGGAGATGTAGGATCGACACATATAATGCCAACAGATTTTCCATCTTCTAATAATTTTTTAGATATTTCACCAGTTAAAGTACTCTTTCCAACACCAGGAGATCCTGTTATACCTATAATATAGGAATCATGAGAGATACCTTCAAAATGTTTAAATATCTCATGTGCTCTTTCTGGCTCATTTTCAATAATCGTTATTAATTTTGCTAACGCTACTTTGTTTTTTTGTTTAAATTTACTAACTAAAGTATCAATATTATATGCGATATTCAATGAAATACATTCCTCGATGAGAAATTGAAGTAAAATTATAATTTGAAAAAAAAAATATTACATGTCTTTTTTATTTTTTTAACATAAGGTTTAATAAAATCGACAATATCCGATGCGAGTTATCTCCTTTATTTTTTGACATGTGTTTTAATAAACTCTACGATATCTGAGGTCATACTTCCAGGTCCATAGATGTTTGCAACCCCCATCTCTTTTAATTTAGGAAAGTCCTTTGCAGGAACTATTCCGCCAACAAGTATCATAACATCGTCAAGTACTCCACGTTCTTTCAATAGATCAATAACCTGCTGCGTGTAAGCAAAATGAGCACCAGAATGAATACTTAGTCCTATAACGTCAACGTCTTCTTGAATTGCAGATTCAACAATTTGTTCTACATTTTGAAATCCTCCGAAAATAAGCTCCATCCCAGCATCCCTAATAGCTCTTGAAACTACGATTCCACCACGCCAATGCCCGTATGCATTATATCCTAATAAGTTTAGAATAAATCTATGCCGGGCTTGGACATCAAAACTCTAATTTTTTTCTCACTCATATTTATCACCTCAATATTTAGATTGCTAATGGAGGATCCCAAGTTCCCCATATTTCTCTATAGATATTACATACTTCCCCAACAGTAGCTCCTTCTTTTGTAGCTTCCATAATTATTGGCATTACATTTTCTTCTTTTTCACAAACATTTCGTAGTTTATCTAAAATTTTCTCTAATTTTGCATTATCTCTTCGAGCTTTTAATTTCTCAATTCGACTAATTTCAATATTTATTGCTTCTTCATTAGTTCTAAATACATCAGTCACCGTATCATATGGCACGGGATATTTATTAACCCCTAACATAATTTCATCGCCAGATTCCATACGCATTCTTCTTTTATGAAAAGCATCTCTCATTTCTTTATATAAGAATCCTGATGATAGAGTCTTATCAATAGTGCCTGCTTTTTGAATTTTATCTATATATTTCCATACTCTATCTTCAACTTCATCTGTTAACCATTCAATAAAATAGGACCCAGCAAAAGGGTCTATAGTATTATGGATTTTAGTTTCATCTGAGATCACCTGTTGGGTTCTCAAGGCGATCAATACTGCTTCTTCTGAGGGTAAACAAATAGCTTCATCATAAGAATTAGTGTGTAATGATTGACAGCCACCTAAATTCGCTTCTAATGCTTGGATTGCTGTTCTTACAATATTTACTTTAGGTGATTGTGCTGTTAAAGAAGATCCTGCAGTTTGAACGTGAAATCGAAAACCCAGATTCCTTGGATCTTTGACTTCATACTTATCTTTCATTAATTTATACCAAATTCTCCTTGCTGCTCTAAATTTTGCAATTTCTTCAAAAAAATCTTTATGTGCCGACAAGTGAAATGCTAAACGACCAACAAAATCATCCGCTTTCCATCCTCTTTCAATTAAATTATCAATATGAGAACATGCACTCGCAAATACAAAACCTAATTCCTGTACGGCATCAATTCCTCCTTCTCTATAATTATATCCTGTGAAATTTATTGGATGCCATTTGGGTACATTTTTCATAGCTACTGTCCATTCAATGAAATCACATGCTAAGCGAAGTATATGGTTAGGAGGACTATTTTTATATGGAATATATCCTACCGTCATAGTTAAGATATCATTTTGAGTTGTTCCCATCAATTGTTTTAAATCATACCCCCGCATTTGCGCCATATTAAAATACATAGAACACACAGGAGCGGTTGTGAAAGGTTCTACTACTAAAGCTACGCTAATTTTATCGATCGGAATATCTTCAGTCAGAGCAAAAAGACTATCAATACAATAGAGAGGAACTCCAGACGTTCCTACTTCTGCTGCTCCATCTTTGTTAGTCGGATCAATCCCATTAAAGGTTAAAGCATCAACCGCAGCACTAAACCCAGTTTCACCATTCTCATAGAGAAATTTCCATCTTTTATTAGTTTCTTCAGGAGTCCCATGACCTGAAAATAATCGCATAGTCCATAATCTTCCTCTATACATAGAGGGGTAAACACCACGCGTATATGGTGGTACTCCAGGAAAACTGATATCACTCACATAATCTTTATCTTTTATATCTAAAGGTGTATAAAGGTTTTTAATAGGGATTTCAGAATCAGAAACAAATTTTACATCGCGCTCTTTCAAACTTTCATAGAGTTTATCCCATTTTTCTTTTTCTTCTCTGACTTCTTCCAAATAATTTTTATCAAACAATCTTAAATCACGCTAATTAGCAAATTATATTTATGTAATTTAGTAAAATATAGTTATAATAATTAACTATAGAAAGTAAAATTTTATATTAATTATCAAAATCCAGAAATTGATTAATAATGGCTGAAAAATTATGGTATAAAGTAGCAAGAAATTTTATAAAAGCAGGAAGGTTGCCAATACGGGTAAGTGATATTATTATCGAAATAATGCAAACTTTATTAACAGAAGAACAAGCGAAATTTATCACTTTACTTAGAAAACGTTCATATAACATTGACGAGATTAAACCTTTAACTGATATGGATGAGGAGGCACTTAATAATATGTTAAGTGACCTAATGAATATTGGTGTGATTACTGGTATACCCAGTAGAAGCACAGGAGTTATGGTTTATCGGAAAACACCCTTACTTCCAGGAATTATTGAATTTACATTAATGCGTGGTGAAACGAATGAAAGAGCAAAAAACTTAGCAAAATTATATTCAAGATTATATAAACAAGTAGTTCAAGACACTCAAACTAATTACGATCAAATGGTCCAAGAATATAGGAATGGTCCATCTCTAGATAGAGTTATTCCTGTTGAAGAAGAAGTTAAAGTAAGGGAAGAAGTAGTTCTGCAATTAGAAGAAATCTCAAAAATCATTGATAAATATGATCCAATAGGAGTATCGCCTTGTTATTGTAGACATAAAAAAGATCTTCTTGATGAACCCTGTGAAACAACAAAAGAAAGAAGGAATTGCTTTGCGTTCGGTAGAACTGCAGAATTTCTTATCTCACACGGTTTTTCTGAAAAAGTTTCAAAAGAAGAAGCATTGGATATAATGAAAAAAGCTGAAGATGAGGGTTTGGTTCATAAGGCTTTCCATACTAACTTGGATATAGAAAAAGAGCTTGATGGTATTTGCAATTGTTGCAAGTGCTGTTGTGGTACTTTTTTACTCCATTATACAGGAGCAGTTCCTTTAATGGATTATACTTCTCACCTAGCACATATCGATAAAGATCTATGTGCTGGATGTGGAACATGTGTAGAGAGTTGTGCAGCTGAGGCTGTTGAACTTATAGACACAATAGCAGAAGTTAATGAAGAAAGATGTATAGGTTGTGGTGTTTGTGCTCATTTATGTCCCGAGAATGCCATTAATTTGGCCCGAACAGAAATGAGAAGAGTCTTTATACCTCCTCCGAGAATAACTGCTAATAATTAGACAATCTAAAACTTCTATCGAAATCTCTTATAAGAGAGGGATAGTCTTTAATTTTTTGAGTCTTTTAGTTTTTTTATAAAATCTAGAAAAAGAATTTAAATGGCTTTTGCTAGATTTAATACAACTTTTAAAAAAAATTATATGAAAATATCTGATAAAAAAATCCTTCAAAAAAAATAGATGTGTGTTATATGAGTCAAATTCAGATAAGTCTTCCTAATGAACCAAAAGGGCATACTGAAAACTTAATTACTGCTATAAATGAGAAGCTTAATATTAAAAGTATAATTTTATTAGAAGGAGTTAACAATTCATTGGTCATTATTCGTTGTCAAAGGAACATGGTTCCTAGAGTACTTGAGGTCCTTAATGAAGTTGGAGTAGGAATTGAATTTGGGATAGTAGATATATTAAAATTACAAGCTACGATTCCAGAGTTAAAAGAGGATCAAATAGAGGTTTCCGAAGAGCTATCAAGCAGAGTATCCGTAGAAGAAATCGAATCCTCAATAAAAGAAGGAATGGAATTGAATATTAATTTTTATCTCTTTATTATGATAGCTGCTTTTATCGCAGGGGCAGGGCTTATTTTAAATTCTACTGCGATCATTATCGGGTCAATGATCATATCTCCATTAATGGGTCCTATTCTGGGCGTTTCATATGGAATAATAAGCAAAAATTATCTCTTAGTTGAAAAGGGAATACTTGGACAATTATTTAGTGTTCTTATCTCAATAGGAATTGGAGTTTTACTAGCTAGCTTAGCCATCCTTATTTATGTTTCACCCTCTATAACAAATGAAATGATGAGTAGAAATTTTCCAACGATTTTTGATTTGATCGTTTCTATCGGTGCAGGTTTAGCTATAGGATTTGCCATAACGGGAACAATACAATCTTCTTTAGTAGGGATCGCTATTGCTGTATCGTTGATGCCTCCTGCCGTTAATATTGGAGTAACTCTAATTTATGGAAATTTACTTTTATCATTTGGAAGTTTTGTCCTTTTAGGATCAAATATTCTTGCCATTAATTTTATGGCAATTTTGATATTTAAACTTAAAAAAATAAAAATTTTGGAAAAAAATTATCCTTTTTGGAAGGGTCCTGAGGAGAAGTCGGGTCAATTAAGTTTAGGTGTAAAAATAACTAAAAAAAAAACTAAAAAAGCTCTCAAGGATTAACAACTGAGTAAGCTAACAAGCATTTACTAGAATATTATCTAATAAGTTTTTAAAAAAAAAAGAAAGTTATTTTTTAATTCCTATTATTCCCAGTACAAAACGAGCAATTCCACTTAGCAACATTGTTGTTGCAACTATTATGATAGAAGTTGTGTTATCAAATGTAGGACTTAAGAACACTAAAAGCGATAATATGATCATAACGATTCCAAAAAGTACTAAAAAACCTCGATATCCTTTATAATACTCTTTTGTTGCCAATCCTATATAAATCCTCACAAATCCAATGATTAATAATAAAGAATTAACTAAAATTATTAAAATTTCAACTGTAAGTGTAGGAGATGTTGCTGTATTTACAATAACAATAACCCCAAAAATTAGAGCAATAATGGCTGTTATAAATTTGGCAATTTTCCCACTTGTATCAAGTTCATCATTTGCATACGCATTTACCAGCCTTGCTAATCCAATAATAATTATCGCGATGGAAAGTATAAATAGTAGAGTTATTACAGCCGCAACAGTAAATGTCATTACAATTATAGAAAAAATAATAATCAATGCGCCAAATATGATATTTGATGATGTTAAAATTTTTTGTTTTACATCTTCCTTCATTTTTTTACCTCCATAATATTAAAAAAATTTTTTATAGTGTATTTCAGTATAAAATTATTTAAAAATTTAGACATCTCTAAAAAAATCCTTTTTATTTAATCTGTGTTAATTATAATTAAATAGAGTCAAATTCTTAAATTTTATATTTATAAATTATTTTATATACATCTTCAGCAAATTTAGGTTGAAAATCAAATATTTTTTGTGCATCAAATGTTAATAATCGAAATTTCACAATAATACTTATATTTAAATCGACTACATCAAATTGTGGTTTTATCCTGAAAATATTTTTCTCATTATAATAATTACAAAGTTCTGCAACTTTATTCATCATTACTCGATATCCATTATAAGGAAAAGCCATTCTGAAAGTATAATTGTATAATTTTGGATAGAACTTAGTTGAAAAGGAATCATAAGCCTTTTTTAAAGTACTTTCAAATTCCCTTTTAGAATTCAAAATATCTTCATAAATACCTTTAAATCCAGTATCCTGAGGGGCTAAGATCTTACTTTTAAAATCTTTAAAAGACTTCTTTTTACCTAATTTGATAGTATAATTTACTATCTTTGATGAAATAACTTGACCATTTGATTTTTCAATTATTATATTATCAAATGTCTCTATTTTCATCTTTGTTAAATTAATTTCTCGTACAATTCCTTTATCTCCTTCAATTTTGACCAAATCGTCAACTTCAAAAGGTCTTATTAACATTATAACAATCCCTGAAATAAAGTTTGCGAATATACCGCTAGATGCAAATGCAATCGCAGTGCTAATTGCTCCAGTAAGTACAGCTGTGTAAGTTCCAGTTGGATCAATTGAAGAAACGAGTGGAAAACCCTCAATAATAAAGAACACTATTACGAGAACAGTAACAATTTTTAATGCAAAATTAACGATGATTTTTTGCTTTAAAGATACTTTTTTACTTTTCCCAATTGTCGCAGAAATTACTTTATTTAAAAGGTAAAACCCTATCCCAATAATTAAGAGATATATTAATGCTTCCAAATCTGAACTAAATAATGCCGTTTTCAATCCACCTCTAGGCTATTTCCTGGATATTCGTTTTCGCTATTCTTCCATCCATAATTAATTTCTTTATTATATATTTTAAAAAGAATTTCTTTGAGCAATGGGTCTGTATATGTTAAGATTAATTTTGGATCCTCTGTAATAATTTGAATAGTGATACTTAAACGATTTACAATCCCACTAACAGTATTATTTGCATAAAAGTAAGGTCTTATCCCAAAAATGGGTTCATATTTCTCAAATATTGGCGTTAATAATTCATCAAGTTTCTCTAAATCTACGGTACCTAAAAGCTCAACTACTTTAATATAACGAGTGAGTTTTTTTTCACCAGTTACTAACTTGCCGAATTTTCTAACTAGTTCCGAAATTTCTATCTTTTTTTCTTTTTTAATAGATTTGTGAGTAAAGCGAACTACTGATGAATTAAAAGCATTTTTGTTGGGAATATAGGTGATAGAACCATCAAAATCTTCTAGCTTCAAACTATTTAATGTTATCTCTTTAACAATACCTTCAATTCCGTTGGTTTCGACTAAATCGCCAGCCTCAAAACCTCCTGAGGATAAAAGCATTACTCCTGAGGCAATATTATTAATTATATTTTGAAACGTTAGTGCTATTGCTACAACCAGAAAAGAAATAATTGCTACAAAAAAAGTTGGTGAAATAATAAAAATCAACCAAAATGGAAATAATAACCATATTATATTTATAATTATCATGGTAATATAACGAACTAATAAGTTTTTAATCAAGCTATGAAATATATCAATTAATATTGACCTTAAGACATAAGCAACCAAATTTACAATTACTATATTTAATAATAATTGCTCAAATCCAAAGTAAAAATAAACTAATACAATAATTCCTATAATTGATATCCATGTGACTATTTTATAAATTCTCTTCACAAGAAACCATATCTCCAAAGTTTTTATTATTTTGAGAATACAAATTTTATATAGAAAAAATATAAGAAAACTTATATTTTAAAGGTTGGTTTATTAAATTATTAGATAATATTTACTCTATAGTTTAAGTGAGACAATTTGAGGAAATTTTCTAGACCTCAAAGGAATAAACATTCTTCAACTAAAAAGAAGAAAAAAGTTGGTCTTCCTCCAGGAACTTTAATTTACACAGGAGATAAAGTAAATGAAAAAACTAAAATTAAAGTAACGGATTATAATAAAGACCAATTTAATTTTCAAGAATTTCAGGATATTCAGATTGATCTCACAAAAATTGAAAAGCCATTTATTAGATGGATTGATATTTATGGTCTAGCACAAGTAAAAGTTATTGAAGAGGTTGGCCATCAATTCAATTTACATCCTCTTGTTCTGGAAGACATTTTAAGCCCAAATCAAAGACCTAAATTAGAGGATTTTGGGAATTATATTTTTGCAGTATTAAAAAAATTGAGTTGGAATGAAGAAGAAGAGGAATTTAAATATGAACAAATTAGTTTAATATTAGGAGAGAATTATGTAATATCATTCCAAGAGCGGGATACTAACCTTTTTAATCCCATTTACGAGAGGATTAAAGTTCCAAGAGGAAAGGTTCGGGTAATGGGTGCAGATTACCTATTTTATGTTTTAATTGACATTATAATTGACGATTATTTTGTTGTTATAGAAAAGGTAGGCGAGGATATAGATAACATTGAAGACATTTTAATAAAGAATCCTGATCCAGAAACACTACAAAATATTTATCGATTGAAAAGATCTTCTATTGAGTTGAGAAAATCAATATGGCCAATAAGAGAATTAATCAATAAATTGCAGCGTGAACCATCAAAGCTAATCAGTGATGAATTGCAGATATATCTAAGAGATATATACGAACACATTTTTAGAATTAGTGATCTTTTAGAAAATTATCGAGATATAATTTTTGGAATGTTAGATATGTATTTATCAAGTGTTAGTAATAGGATGAATGATATCATGAAAGTATTAACAATTATTTCAACAATTTTTATTCCAATATCATTTTTAGCAGGTTTTTATGGAATGAACTTTCTTTATATGCCCGAACTGTCAAACCCAATCGCATATCCATTCTTAATAGGCACAATGGCTATAATTGCCGTTATTATGTTATATTTTTTTAGAAGAAAAAAATGGATTTAAGAAAGTTAAATTAATACAAATTTTTTATTCTATTTTCTTGTGCAGAAGAGGAGTTCTGATATCTATATTATTTTCTTTACAAGTATCCAATACAGCTTTATGTAATTCAGATTCAATTAGTGGTAAATTTTTAATATCTTTTATGAAAACATATAATCTATATTCAACTGCATAATTCTGGAAGGAATTTATCCAAACATATGGTTTAGGGTCTTTTAATACTTGATATGATTTACCCGCAGCCTCTAATAAAACCTCTTCAACTTTTCTCCTATCTTCTTCAAATCCAGGTGTTATAGTCACATGTCTTCTAATAATCTCTTTTTTCCCGAAGTCATTAATCTCTTGTGATAACAACTTTTGATTTGGAACAGAAATCTTAACATTATCAAGATCAACCATAATTGTGTAGATCAATTTTATTTCGACAATATCAGTGATTTTACCATCATATAATATTCTATCACCTACAGAAAACGGTCTACTAACCATTATAATAATGCCAGCAATCATATTTCCTAAAGTATTCATAGCTGCAAAACCAATTATAGTCCCACCAACAAGAGTGAATAATGCTGTAATTAAACCTAAACTTTCTGCAAATTGTATAAGAATAGCAGTTAAAATGATCAAAATAATGAGATATTTAATTACTTTTGTGATATTTTTTGCCGTACTCAGTTCTAATTTCTCATGTTTAGCAAGTTTTAAAAATTGTCTTCTAATCAAGACATAAATAATATAACCGATAATTATTGCTAATATTGAAATGAGAATAGGAAAAAAATATAGAGATAACCAGTCTAAAAAGATTTCGAAAAAATTTTGAAAAATCAATTATATCGACCTATTTTCTTTTAGGTAATAACTCTATTTAATTTATTCTGCTAGAACGACACCAGGATGTCTTATTTTTTCTCTTTCTGAAAATTTCAAGGATAGTTCCTTCTTTAATTCGGCAAGTTTATTTTCTTTTTTCTTTACATCTCTTTCCTTATCAAATACATCGTTTTTCTGTTTTAATAGTGATTCTTTTTGGCTCTCTAAATTATTTTTAGCTTTCAGAATTTTATTTTCTGGGGCACTTCCTCTAGCTACTTTTAGATAATTTATTTGTTTTTTGGATAATTTTCCTCGTGCTTTCGCCACATCTAATTTTTCTCCAGATAGCTTTAATTTTTGCTCAGCTATTTGCTTCTCAACTAAGGCAATTTTCTTGTTAATCTCAGCGATTCCTTTTTGGTTTTTTGCAATCTTCTCGTTATAAATTGCATAATCATTCTCAATTTTTAATTCCTCTTCTGAAAAATCCAGAATTTGATTTTTTTTAATCTCTAATTTTTCCTTGGCTAAAACCCTTCTCTTTTCTGCTAAATCTTTTTTTATTTCTGCTAATTCATATTCAATTTTCAGTAAGTTTACTCTAGCTTTTGATTTTTTAATTTCAGTTATAGCATTAATTTTTAATTTTTGGGCAAGTTCTTTTTCAAATTGAGCTATTTTAAAATTTTGTTGAGCTTCTTTCTCAATAATAGTTAAATTTTCCATATCTCTTTACCTTTAAATGATGATATAAAAAATGAATTAATAAACATATTTTAGCTAGTATGAATAATATTTAAATTTAATTTGTTTATAATATTTGCTTTGGTTTTTGGATGCGTATTGCCTTCAAATCCTATACATTAAAAAAGTTAGAAAATAATCTCTAATCTTTACTTTAGTACGTATTTTAGTTTTCATCTTTTTATCAGAATAAACCTTATTTAATTTTAAATTCCAGATGAATTAAATTAGATGTTTTTTCTTCTACTTTTGTAGTAAATTCTAAGTCAAAATATTCAGATAAGAGATATTTATAGAATTTTGTGAAGAAATTTGAATAGATTTCATCCATATCATGCAAACCTCTAAAAATAAAAGAATTATCATGTGTCTGAATATCAAGAGTATTAAACCATTTCAATCCATTTTTGCCGAAAAAATTAATTAAAAAAATGGTATATGACTTCAAAGTATCTTCATTCATTGGTTTTGCAGTTGAGAATTTCATTATATCTGAAAATAAATCAGCAAAATCTTTAGCAATGATATCTAATGTTATTTCATCTAATTTAGAAAGGATTTTAGAGAATATAGATTTAGAGATCATAATCATTTCATTTGTTTGATTGAAAAGTTCTAAATTGAGCCATTGTTCGATAGCATCTTTTGCAACCAGACCACGTGACTTATTTTCCTGTTTTGCTATTAACTCTAATTTATCAATAATTTCTTCTGAAAGTCTAAATCCCAAAAAATTACTTTTTTTTTTTATTTGTTTTTTGGTCATTTTAAATATCTTTTCCGTTCATTTTTCCTTCTTTTATATATCAATATATGATATCAGAGTATATAAAGTTGTCGATATATGATTTCGTTTTCAAATGAAAACATTTAAATAACTTGCAATCATTAAGATAAATTAAACATAAAACAACAAAATATAAGAGAAATTTAATTTAAAATGAAGGAAGACTCTAAAAAAAAGAAGAAGAGATATGATTATGAATATGATGATTATTTCGAAGATGATGATTCTAATGAGGAAAGTGATGAAGATCAGGAAGAGGATGAAGGAGAAGACGATTTAGAGGATTCGGATGAACAATATAGTTAATTTAATAAAATTATAGTAAAATCAATAAAAATTAAGGAGATGTAATTATGGAAGAAACTAAAAATATTGAAAAAATAGCAGAAGAGAATTCAAATTTAGCAAGAATTGAAAAAGAAACAGCAAGTGAAATGAAAGTTTTAGCTAAGCAATCAGTAAAAAGAGCCAAAGCTCGAGAAATGCTAGCTAGGAATGAAATAGAGGTAGCAAAATTAAGACATAGATTAGCAGATAAGAGTAAAAAATTAGTCGAGAGGAAAGAAAAAGTAAGAGATCTTGTAAAAATTGGTGATGAAATCTTAAAAGCGGAGAAAGCACAGGCAAGATACAACCGGGAAATTGCTGAAATTCAGACTAAAATTGCTGAAATTCAAAAAAAGATTGCGATTGTTGAAACTGATATAACCCAAATAAAAGTAAAGATTGCTAATAGGAAGCTTGATGAGGCTAAAGAACGAGATAATTTAGCAAAAAAAATAATGATCTATGTAAAGTTAGTAAATAGTAATGCTCCTAGCGATAAAATTTCTAAAGCAGAGGAAGCATATCTTAGTATTCAGAAGTTATTAACTAAACTTGAAATTGATGCGCTAGATTTGAATAAAAATATAGTTGAAAAGCAGAATAAATTAGCTGATCTTAAGAAACAACACTCAGATAAACTATCTGAACGAGAAAAAATTAGACCGTTAGGACTAAATGCTTAAGTAATTAACTAATTTTTTTTTTATTTTATAAAATTAAGCAAAAGAATATATTAGGGAAGAAATTATGTATGATATTGTTATAATTGGTGCGGGACCAGGAGGTTATCATGCTGCAATTCGTGCAGCTCAATATGATGCTAAAGTTGCCTTAATAGAAAAAGAAAATGTTGGTGGGACTTGTTTAAACCGAGGTTGTATTCCAACAAAAGCTCTCCATAGTTCAGCAAAATTAATCGAGAATATCAAACGTAATGCAAAGGATTTTGGAGTAGATATTGAGGGAGAAGTTAAACCGAATTTCAAAAGTGCGGTTGTTCGAAAAAATAAAGTGGTTAATGAATTGATTTCAGGTATAGAAGTTTTAATTAGACAAAGAAAGATTGATTTGATCTATGGCGTGGGAAGAATTACATCAGGTTCGGTAGAAGATGGATTTACCATTGAAATAGTAGGAGAAGATTCTAAACAAATTATAGGTAAGCGAATTATTATTGCTACTGGATCCAGACCAATACTGATCCCAGCGTTTAATATTGATCATAAACATATTTTAACAAGTGATGATATTCTTGCTCAGGATTTTCATGTAATTCCAAGAAGTCTTCTAATTGTGGGTGGTGGAGTAATCGGATGCGAATTTGCCAATATATTTAATAGTTTTGGTTCAAAAGTAACAATTTTGGAATACTTACCATCAATTCTAGCCATTGAAGAACCACTAGTTGTCCGTGAACTAAAAAAAAAATTTAAAGTTATGGGAATTGAAATTTATGAGAATCGAAAAATATTAAACATTGAAATTGTTGATTCAAAAGTAAGAGCAAATAGCTGTGATTCAACCATACAACAGGATGAAACTGCCGCAACTGAGAAGTTTATTTATGAAGCAGATCTTTGTTTAGTGTCTGTAGGACGAAAAGCAAATATTGAAGAACTTGGATTAGAAAATACTAAAATAGAAATTTATCGGGGTAAAATAAAAGTAAATCCATCTACTTTAGAATCCAATGAGAGAGGAATTTATGCGATTGGTGATGTTACAGGGGGTGTCATGTTAGCTCATGTTGCTAGTTATGAAGGAGATATTGCTGTCTTCAATGCTCTTAGTAGTATTGGGAATTTTGATACTTTTCCTGTGGTAGCAGATTATACTGTTATTCCCGCATCAATATTTACAGCACTTGAAATTGGTTCTGTTGGTTATAAATCGAAATTTCTTGAAGATAGGGGAATAAAAATAAGAACTGGTCGATTTGGATATGCCTCATTAGGAAAAGCTAAATGTATGGGTGAAGATGAAGGTTTTTTAATGATCATTACTGATGAAGATACTGATGATATATTAGGTGCTTCTTGTATAGGTGTTGCGGCCTCAGAATTAATTGCTGAGATTGCTCTTGCTATGAAAAATGGGTTAACTATTCATGATATCACCAATACTGTACATAGTCATCCTACATTATCAGAAATGGTCTTAGAAGCTGCAGAAGATGTTTATGGATTATCCATCCATCGAACTCGACGTCGTGTAAAACAGAAGGTAGATTTGAAGGAAGATATGATTAGACAGTTTATGCAAAGTGAAAAATTGAAAAGGTATGGATTAATTAAGTTTGGAGAGACTTAATTTTAAAAGAAATCTAAATTTGAATTAAAAAATAATGATAATAATTTAGGAATATCATGTCATTAAATGAAATAATTTTAATTTTACTGTTATTCGGAGTCTTAGCAGTATCCTTGATAATATTGGTCTACATCTTTTTTGAACAAATGAAAAAAGAATCTAATGAATCCCTTATACTTCTTATTGTTATAAGTATTGCGATAATTCTTTTAATACCGGTATTACTAGGTGTCATTCAAGACTTAAATTTGTAAATCTTTTTTTTCATTCTTTTTTGTGACTCTTTTCTATTTTTTCTTTTAAATGTTTGATTTCATTATTGGATTTTTCTAAATGCTTTCTCAAATTTTCACATTCAAAATCAAGGCTATTTATTTCACTAGTTATTTTTCTTTTATCTCCTTCTATATTTCCTTTCTCCATATTAATTAATTCTGTTTTTAATTCTTCACCAATTTTCTCTTTTTCACTTAGTAGTTCCTTTAAGTGTTTAATTTCTTCCTCTTTTACCAGTATATTTTGTATTACAAGTTCTCTTTCATCCATATCAATTAATTCTTCAATTCTAGTTATATACCTTTTTATTGCCGTCAATTTTAATTCTTTTTCTTCTTCTTTCCTAAAAAAAAGAGCAATATTACTATCTTCACCAAGCTTTAAAATAATAATAGACATATCATTAGTTTCAAGAATAATTTTTTTATAATTATCAAAATTATAATTAGAGATATCATAGAGTCGTTTAGCATGATCTAATATTTCTGCTAAATTTTCACCTAATTTTGGAATATTAATTTCTTGCTCAAATGTAGTTTGAAAAATTGTACCATTGTTATAGAACATTACAACATGTTTAACTTCAGGTAAGGCTGCTTTTATTCTTAGAATATTTTTAAATACCATATCATTATCACCTTATTATAATTTCTCTTAATTTATTGCTAAGTGTATTCATACGAGATTTAATAGTTTTACTTCCAAATTTATTCAAACAGTAGATTACTATTAGAAATAAGCCCACAATCCCTAAAATAATAATTCCTATTTGGATATAAAAAATTAGACAATAATAGATTGAAATAATTATTAATTGATAATTTGCTGTAATAAAACCTAATTTGAAAAATGATTTGAAAGTAATAGGACGCTTATTTTGTTCCGCAATATTAACCACAAGAATATTATCTCCTAATGGTGTTAAATTATCCCCCCAATTTGCCCCAAATGCAAGACTGTAAAAAACTTGCTTTCTATTAAATATTGAAGCTGTTTCAGTCATAGTATCTGCAACCGGAATCAATACTTTTGTGATTGGTATATTATCAATACAACTGCTTAAATAGGCTGAAAACCATAGTACCAAAAGAAGTTGGAAAAAAAGATTACTTCCACCAATATTTTGGATAAAAATTCCTAGAGCTCCTGTTGCTCCTGTTACCTCAAGTCCTCCCACAATTATAAAGATACCCAGTAGATAAAAGATCAATTCAAAATCTATTTTTTTAATAATTTCTTTTGGATCTAATCTTGTTATAATGATTAAGATGATAGCAGTAGTTAAAGCAATAATATCTGGAGAAATTAATGAAGAAGGAATAAGTATAAGTAAAATTAATAAACCGACTAATGATATTAACGATTGATATAATAATCTTTTATTTTGAACGACATTCCAAACATCAAATTCTTCTAATGCTTTTTGACCTTCTTCTGGTATTATTAACTCTTTTTTATATATCAAAATGAAAAAAAAGAGAGTAAAAATAAAAACAATAAAAGATATTAGCCCTACATTAATAAAGAATTCTAAAAACTCTATCCCCGCGTATGTTGTAATTAAAATGTTTGGAATTGAGGAAATTGAAAAAACTGTTCCTCCAACATTTACTAATACCGCTTGAGTTAATATGTATGGTGAGGGATTTATGTTTAAAATTCTTGAAACTGTAATAGTGAGCGGAATAATAATAATAACTGTTAAAATGTTATTTAAAATAGCGGATATAAAAACAGTCACAACACAAAAGATTATCATTAAATTAACAGGCTTTCCTCCTGATAGTTTTATTAATTTCCCCGCAATAAATTGGAATGATCCCGCTTCATGAGCAATTTGTACAATCATCATTGTTCCAATTATCATAATTAAAGAATGCAAGTTAACAAATCCTTCAGAAGGAGACCCAAATAGTAATTCAACTATTATTGAAAAATCTAAACCTTCAATAAATATAAGCACGAAATATGTAATTATTGCTCCTAGTAGAGAAGAGATCGCTCGATTTAATTTATTGGTTATAATTAATAAAATAACTGCGATAAAACATGCCAAAATTATGATTATACTAATTATCATATTATCTTGTAGTTTTATTTATTAAAAATAATTTTTAAATAGTTATAAAAATTTATTAAGTCTATCATTTTCTTGCTGTTTACCTAAACAAATCTATCTTAACTCATTGGTTTCTTTATAAAAACTGAGATACTTTATCTTCTTTCAGTGATTACACTTATTTCTGAAAGGGGTATTGAAGAAAGGTTCTCATTTTTATCTTCTAAAATGATTGTATCCGAATCCATTATAGAATTAATTTTCCCAGCAAATTCTTTACCTAATTTTTTATATAGATATATATGTGATTGTCTACCAAACCCTCAACAATTTTTCTTAGAAGATTTTTTAATATTGAAATTAATAATTATTTTCTTAAGTTTTTTTAACACAATTTCGTACTAATGTACCAAAAAGAACTTTATATGTTTCACCTACTAAATATTGAATAATAATAAAAAAAAAATTTGTTAAAATTTCTTAAAAATTCTATTTCTTAAATGTAAACGTCTCCTGATTCTCCTTGTACTCCATTATTGCCAGTGCTTGAACCACCTGAGCCTCCAGAACCTATGGTATACAAATTACCGATTATTACGGAATTTGAGTTATAACAATATATACCGTAAGATACACCCCCAGCTCCTCCGCCTCCTGCGCCACCATCACCACCTTTTCCTCCATTACCACCTTTTCCTCCTAGACCTCCTAGAAGTGGTATTCCCCCAGCACCACCAGAACCACCAGAACCTCCTATACCACCACTACCACCAGCACCACCAGCACCACCGTTACCAGTAAAGATCGTATTATAAGTACTGGTGATATTAGCCTCGACGAGCAAAATACCAATTGAACCACCGCCGCTAGTACCTCCGATACCTCCAATTCCAAGTTGGCCACCACCGCCTCCACCTCCGCCGCCACCGCCCCAAGAAGGCAAAATTAGACCAGAGCCTCCGCCTCCGCCTCCGCCGCCACCACTTCCATGACCACCATTTCCACCATTATGTCCATCATTTCCATACCAAAAATTATTTACAATCGTACCATTTCCATCTCCAACAGCACCATGACCACCATTTCCACCATTACCACCATTACCTCCAGCAAGCCCTGGAAGGAGAGGAGGGCCAAGAATACCCCCAGAACCACCGCTTGGTCCCGCCCCACCGAGTCCAGGGTTTCCTGGTAAAGGAATTAACACGAATATACCCCCTGCTCCGCCAGAACCGCCATTATAAACTCCAGAGCCTCCTGACCCACCATTTACTCCTACCCCAGCGCTTCCAGCGCTACCTGACGCACCATTAACTCCATTAGGGCCATTAACACCATCTCCACCATTTCCTGAATGAATGATACAATTATTTATGCTAAGCATAAAATCAGAGATATTATAGCACCAGATCCCACAAGAAGTACCACTAGTAGAATTTCCAGTAATTATTTCCATAGTATCCAAATATGTTGGTGAATGAATATTATGAGCTTTGACTCCAATAATATGATTATCTACTTCCTTTGTTGAATTTATTATTGGATAGGTTGATACATCCCTTGACCATAAATCTGATTCTCTATACCCTCCATATATACTAATTCCATCTACCATTACGACACTTCCATTGTAAGTTCCCTCTGAAATGTATACATCTTTTTTTCCACTTTCATTTGCTTTAGCGACTCCTGCAATAATTGTTAACATGGGATGAGCTATATCACCTGAATTTAGATCGGATCCACCTTTAGATACAAAAATTGCATTATCACACATACCATCAATTCCATCGTTGTTCATATCTTGATAACTCGAATCAGGACGATCTAAATCTTTTGGAAAAGGATTTGTGTCAGCGTTAATACAGAAGTCTGAGGCATTTTCAATTTTATATGTTATATTATATATGATATCTATTAGAATTTGATTTGAACCATGTATTAAATTCAAAATTACTCCCCACTTTTTAAAATTAGATTCCAAGCTAATAGCATTTTTACCATTCACAACAATTTCATTAATATCTGGCGATCCAGAGGTATTTCCTCTTAAAACGACTGCACAAGATTTTACTACTGAATCATTTTCATGTGATGTAATAGACAAATCAAAGTTAAATAATTCCTTAGGTTCTTCTTGTTGAGGAGGTGGTGGAAAAAGATAAAATACAGCTAAAAATATCGTTCCTGTAACTAGACCTACAGCAATTATACCTGAAATTAAATATTTTTTTAATCTCATTTTTAATCAAAACTACAAATTTGTAAATTAGATTTCTTGTTTAATGATTAAAATTTGATCATATATAAATTTAATTGGACTACAATTTTGTAATATGTGGAGAAATACTATTGAAATTAAGTTTGATATTCGAAAATTAGTTTAGCAGGAAGATATAACAGACCTAATTCCTATTACATTTGAAATTTATTTCTCTGGAGCAAAACACTGTTTTACTAATTTTCCCCTTTCAGATAAATTTATAATAACGATTTTAGGGCGGCTCATAGCTTCAATAGAATATTTTTTACCTTGGGTACCCAAATCAGATGATTTTGTCCCTAAAAAAGGAAAATGATCTGGTCCACGAGCACTCTTCCTGTTAATTTGATCTGTTCCAACCTCTACTTCCTGAGCTATATTGAATTCAAGATCAATATCTTCTGTAAATATCATTCCTTGAAGACCGTATTCTGATTTATTTGAAATTCCAATAGATTATTCAGCACTTGTCGCCTCTAATTATTATAAAATACTCAATGACAGTTTTAAAGTTTTTATTCAGTAAAAGAATATAAAAGTTTGATGTTGAAATATCCTTATGTTTGAGATATATAGTATCTAAATTTATCATCATCGATCTGCCACATCTCAAAAAAATCAAACATTATCTTAGTATCCCATAGATTCTCTAGATTTTCAATTCCCTTGTAAAGATCTGTTAATAGTGTCTTATCACATGGATAATTTCTATGCGAAGGATAAAGTTCAAGATTTTTTTGTTTTTCACTTAAAGTTATCAATTTAGAAAGAGTATTAAGAACCTCAGGAAAATTTTCTTTTTTAGGCAAGAATTGATCTCCATAATAAGCTACATCAGTTGTAAAAAGTTCACCTGTGGATGTCAATAAGCAAATTGAACCAGGAGAATGTCCTGGACAGTGAATGATTTTTATCTCTATTTCACCTAAATCAAAAACATCTCCATCTTTTAAAGTTTTAATTGTTTTTGCTGGAGGGATTTGAAAATTTTGTTTTGCATATATCTTTACAATCTCGTTGGGAGAGTCTTTTAAAAATGAAACATCATAAGGTTTTGAAACATTATCAACTTCATTTTCATGAATGTAAACCTCTCCAAATTCTACATTACCCAAAGGATGATCCCAATGATAATGAGTATTGAAGACTATGAGTTTTCTTTCCCCTATCACATGATCTACTATTGGTTTTAGAGGGGAAAGCCCACATCCCGTATCAAGTAAAAGAGCCGTATGAGATCCTAAAAGTAAATACATATTAAGAGGATCATTTGTATAAGCAGGATGAACCAACGAGATGTTTTCTTTTATTACATACAAATATTCCTTTTGTTTTGAAATTTCAAAATGTTGGTTATCAACACTCATACATCAAGTAATGATTGTAATAGATTTAATTTTATTTGCTAATAATAAAGACTAAAGTTTCAAGAAAACTATAAAAAAATAAAATTAAAATAAGAAGATAAAGGAAAGGAAGATTTGATTTATTTTATTTTCTATAATCAACCCTGGGAAGTTTGCTTATTTTATAGGGTAAATAAGCATCATTAGGGATAGGATCAATGTAGAAATGCCTAAATTCTTTATTTTGCATTCTACAGAAAGGACTTCGATGATTATAAGCAGGATGTTTTACCATCCGCATCCAAATCTTCTTTAAGGATTCCTTTCGGACATTTCCAAACGAGAGAGGTGTGAAATCGCAGGGAGCAATATCTCCATAAGCAGAAGCATATAATTGAATATTTGCGGCAAGACATCCTATTCCTGAGAGGTAGGCTTCCACAGAATTCTGCCACGATTGAGATGACAGAGGAGGTATAATCTTTTTCCTAAAAACCTCAGCAGAATAATTATGAAGTTCTTCTCGTAAATCAAATGTCAACATTTCACTCGTATCATGCAACATATTTCCGGTAGGTACACAATCGAAATAAATTATATTTTTTAGACCAAGATCTATAGCTAATTTATGTAGTTTCTTGTATGTTCCTTTTTCTGTTCCAGAACGAGTTGCATAACCGGAAAATCCTGCAAAGATCCCTTTTGATTGAACTCTCTTAATTCCTTCTATAGCAGTCTCAAAAAGACCTGGCATTCCTCTTAAGTTGTTATGTTCTTCAGCATCAGGTGAATCTATACTCAAGAATATCGAATAAAGCCCCGCCTCAGCCAGTTTGTCAACATTTTCATCAGTAAGAAATTGACCATTTGTAAACATAACAGGCATTGCTTTTCTCTTATCTACATGAGAAATAAGCTCGAAAAGATCTTCTCGTAGTAAGGGTTCCCCTCCAGTGAAGGCAATAATAGTTACTCCTAGTTTTTGAGCATCGTCTATTAACTTTTTTGCCTCTTCTGTAGATAATTCTTTTCTATCTTTTCTAAGATGCCTCCCAGCACTACAATGAACACATTTGCATTGACAATTATAAGTTATCGCAAAAGTCATTGCAATTGGGAATGGATACGGCAATAATTGGGATCTTATTAAACCCTTTAAAGCACGTAACATAGGTCGACTTCCGACTGGCGGAGCAAAAGTATTTGAAACTATTTTTCCTTTCCATCTTCCAACTTCCATATTTTTATAAAAATTAGCTTGTAAGAGAATCATGAAAATTAGTCGGTAAATACTTAACCTATCAAGAATTGGATTGAGAATCCCTGAACCTGCAACTTGACCATTTTCAAGCTTTTTATAACTTATGAGATTTCTCCCAAAGAGTTTTAAAAAAACTTGTTCAACTTCCATTGAAATTTCTTTCCTTTTATATTATAATTTGTAATTAAACAATTTTAAAAACTAGAATGAACAATATTT
The DNA here is from genome assembly GCA_029856145.1 of Promethearchaeia archaeon. Classification (GTDB taxonomy): domain Archaea; phylum Asgardarchaeota; class Lokiarchaeia; order Sigyniarchaeales; family SOKP01; genus Loki-b32. Next base: position 37,357 of record JAHQWK010000019.1, on the reverse strand, counting down.
TTTTTGTTTTTAATTTTGCTTAAAAACTTATTTATTTAATTAACTAATTTAATATAAAATTTGATCTCGAAACTATATAAAAATTGTGTATAAAAGATGCTTTTTTTAAAAGGCAAATATTGACTGTCTATTATCCTTTTTCTTACTGCGTTAAAAATTTAATAAAATATAATTATGATTATTAACTAGTTTTTTAAAATAGAATATTTCATTAGTAAGATTTTAATAAAAGAGTAAAGAATTTGTTGATTTATTATGGATTTTGCCTTAAATGATGAGCAAAAGCTACTAAAAGAAGTTACACGAGAATTTGCTGAGAAATATATTGCTCCGGTCGCACAAGAAAGCGATGATATTCAAAAATTAGACGAGACAGTAATGGAAAAGATGAAAGAAATGAATTACTTTGGGACTTGTATTCCAGAAGAATATGGTGGAGCAGGACTTCATAATGATACAGTAAGTTTTTGTGTTGTTACTGAAGAAATTGGACGAGTGGATGCATCATGGTCGGTTACAACGGGAGTTCATTGTTCTGTTGTCGCAAAACCCCTTTATAGGTTTGGTACAGAAGATCAAAAACAACAATTTCTAATTGACCTTGCAAAAGGTAATAAAATTGGTGCTTTCTGTTTAACTGAAGCAAATGCGGGTTCTGATGCTGCAGGAGTGCAATTAAAAGCTGAGAAAGATGGTGATGAATGGATTTTAAATGGTAGTAAAATTTTTGCTACAAATGGGGGTATAGCAGAAACTTTATTAGTAGTTGCTGCAACAGGAGAAAAAGGTTCTCGAAAAGAATTAACTATTTTTATTGTTGACACTGATACACATGGTTATTCTGTTGGTGTAAAAGAGGATAAATTGGGAGTTCGAGGTTCAAATACTTCAGAGCTTGTTTTTCAAGATGTTCGTGTCCCAGAGGATAATATTTTGGGAAAACAAGGAGATGGATTTAAATTGGCTATGCAGACATTGGATTTTGGGAGAATTTCCATAGCAGCTCAATGTGTAGGATTAGGTCAGGCGGCATTAGAAGCTTCTATTAAATATGCAAATGAAAGAGTTCAATTTGGACAACCAATAGGAAGGTTTCAAGGAATCCAGTGGATGATATCCAATATGGCATGTGCTATTGAATCTGGCCGTTTGTTAACTTATAAGGCTGCATATTTGTGTGATCAAGGAAAAGAATATGGATATACAAGTTCGATGGAAAAGTTAGTTGCATCTGAAGCAGCAATGCAAGCGGCACATGATGCAGTTCAAATACATGGTGGATATGGGCTAATGAAAGCTTATCCTGTTGAAAGATATTTTCGCGATGCTAAGATGGGGGAGATATATGAGGGAACCTCAGAAATCCAAAGATTAGTAATAGCTAATCACCTATTACGAAAAGGAATTCAATAATTTAGTAGGGATGCAAAATTCTGAAATTATTGTAGCAATCAATAAAGATCCAAATGCCCCTATTTATAGTATCGCTCACTATGGAATCGTGGGTGATTTATATGAAGTCCTACCTACACTTATTAAAGAATTTATGAAAAGTAAATCTGTAGATTAACTTAAATAGTTAATTAAAAGAAAATTTTCTTAAATTTAAGTTAACTGTCAATTAGACTAAATTTACAAAACTAAAACTTTCAGTAATTTATTATTTATAAAAAAAAAGAGAGTAATGGAATGAATTTTTATTATTCGTGGAGGAATAAATATGGCTTAAACATTCCACTACTAGAAAAAAAATTAATTTTTTTCTATTATGTATCTAGTCAACTATATTAATAAATGTTTCGTGAATTTTATGAACGTTCTGTTCCATTTTTCTGTAAATATAATTGGTATGATAACATTATGAGATTAATTTTATTAGCTTTCTTTATTACATCCTTATTTTAGAAATAAAAGTTAAAAGAGCTCATAATTTTAATTGAAAAAAAAAAATTTGCTTCTCTAAAAAACGCATTAACCAGATTTTTTTGAAAAAGGTATTCCGAAATTTTTTATAAATTTTTGTTCCTCTTCATTCTAATAAAAATAATTTTACATTTTATTAAGTTCTTAATAAGCATGAAGTTCATTTTAAATAATCAAAAGTGTTTATGTTTTAAATTTTAGAATGCTACCGACAAAATAATTTAATAACTTACTCCACTATTGGTTACACAACAATCTTTCAAATTTTTATTAAAAATCCCTCATAGATTCTTAAATCATATTATAAATAGATAAATTACTTAAAAAAAAATATTAGTTTACTTATAATAGGATTAACCGAAACATTTGTAGGATTAATTATAAATTTATTTATTTCTTTATTATTCATACTTTAATTTGAAATATCAAAAAAAAAGGATTAAATATGTCAGATACAGAATCAGAAAATAAACATTATTTACCTTTTGTAGGCCTTCTAGAAGATTACGTGGGCCGTTCTCCATGGGATTATTATAGTTGGGGTCATATTGCCTTTGGAATTGGTGCATTTTCATTATTTTCATTAATTATAACTTTATGGGAACTATTTATAGGTCCAGCTCTTATACCATGGTTTTTCATCTTATTATTAGTTCTTATCGTAGGTGTTATATGGGAAATCATAGAAAACACAATTCTGTGGAGACTAGGACTAAAATATGAAAATAGAAAGGATACTTTTATCAATGCATTTTTCGATATTGTTTTTGTTCTCGTAGGTGGGGTTGCGACCTGGTTACTTAAATGGGTAATCATAGAGGTTTTGGGAGAAAGAGGGCGCTGGTTTTACGTATCAGCATTGTGTCTTTTCCTTCTAGCTCTAATCGCTTATTTTATCGGTTTCTATATTACTAATGAGAATACAAAGAAATCAAGAAAAGAACTTGGTAGAGTAATAAGTTAAAAAGGTTAAATCTATCTTAATTTATTCTTTTTTTTAAAATTTATCGTTTTCACTCTAGATTATAGGTTTCCAACGCAAATAGAGCTGCTCCTATTGCCCCTATAAATTGTGGGTGAGGTGGAATTAAGATATCTGCTTTTAATTCTGTTTTCAAGATTTCCCCCACGATATTATTATGAGCTATCACTCCACCGGTAAGAACAACTGTACCTTCAATCTCAGTCATTTCAATTATTCTCTTTATAACAGAGCCAAACGCACTCTTTATCATATCTTCTACTTTTTCTCCGTCTTTAATACGAGTAAGAATTTCTGTTTTCGCAAAAACAGTACAAAAGCTAGCAAGAGGAACATTTAAAGTAGATTTAGCAGCCAAATTATTTAAGTCTTTTAAGGGAATATCAAGACGATAAGCTATCTCCTCTATAAATGCGCCTGTTCCAGCAGCACACTTTCTATTCATTTTAAACCTTACTATTTTTCCTTTCTCATCAAGTTTAATAACTTTAGTATCCTGGCCTCCTATATCAATAACTGTAATTTTTTTAGGAAAATAGTGATATGCTCCTTTTGCATGACAACTTATTTCAGTTTTATAATTATTAGCAAAGGAAACTTTATTTTTTCCATATCCTGTTGCCATAATAGATGATATAGTAGTTTCGGATAGAGTTCCATCTGAAATAACTTTTTGAAAAGCAGTTTTACTGGAATTCTCAATGGAAGTACCAGTACGTTTAAAAAAAGAACTTAGAATTTCTTTTGTATTATTGATAAGAACTGATTTTACATAGCTAGTTCCAACATCAATACCAACAAAGTATATTTCATTGCTCATAGTTTAGCATTAATCGAATTTATTTAATCACGATTTACAGGAGGTAATTCGCATCCTTTAATTAACGAAACGAATATTTTGTTATAAAGTGTCGGTATTCCTTCGAGTTCTCCATATTCTACTATTTTTCCATTAAGATATCCTATTTCTGATGGATTTCCAGCATTAATATCAGCTTCCATTGAAACTCTATGGTGTCCTGCTTTATCCAAGTAGCTCATACATTTATCTAAAAAATCTGGTTCAAAATTAAGACCTCGCGCACGTGCAACTTCAATTCCTTCGCGTAATATTTCTCGGCAAATCTTTCTTGTGTCTTCAAATCCCATTGTTTGCTTCATAGTCGTACGGGTGACAACGCAAACAGGGCTTATTGTGTTAAGTATACATTTTGTCCATTCATATTTTTTGATATCTGGAGTATATACAGTTTCTAATCCTGCTGAATTGATGATTTCTGCTAGTTTTTTGGCTTTGTCTTCAGCTTCAGTAACTAATACACCTAAGTAGTTTGGTGGATTAAAAAATGACATCCTTATGACTCCATCCTCTAAAATATTTCCAGCATAGTTAACAACAATACGAATCGTATTTTCTTCTCCTACATACTCTGCAATAAGTTCCTCAGTATCAAAACCGTTCTGTAAGCTAATTATGGTTGTGTTGGGTTCCATTATTTTTTTTATTTGTGGTAAAATCTCCTCAAGATGAGATGCTTTTACAGCGATGAATAAAGTATCTAGTTCTTTATTTTCCAGCTCATCTATCGAATAGCATATGTTTTCTTTTGGGAATTTCACATTGAAATCATTGAGGTTCGTTAAAGTTAATCCATTCTTTTTTATCTTATCCATATGGCTTTTATTGATATCAACAAGAACCACGTTGTGTCCTGCTTTAACAAGTTGTGCTGCTAAAATCCCCCCAGTTGGTCCAATACCAATTATTCCAATTTTAAATTTTTCCTGCATATTGAATCCTCTTTAAATATTCATAAAAAATCTTTATATTGATACATCTAACAATTTTTTCATTAATTCTGATAATTTTTCTGCTGCAATTCTTCTTTTTTTTAGATTAATAGTATTAGCATCTATAAATTGAAGGGCACCAGGTTGGCAAAATTTTACGCATATAGGGTCACCCTCACAAAGATCGCATTTTATAATCTTTCTATTCTTATTAATTCCTACTCCACCAAGTGGACAAAAAGTTACGCAAAGGTTACATCCTACACATAAATCTTCATTGATAATCACTGCCCCTGTCTTTTCATTTCTACTTATAGCTCCCATAGGACACACAATTTCGCAAATAGGTGTTTCACATTGCTGACAAATCATTGGCACATATAAACCAGCATTTTCCCATTTTACAATATGAATTCTTGCTCGAGAGGGATTACTAACTTTTTCATGAAAGAGAGAACATGCATTTTCACATAGCCTACATCCAGTACATTTTTCCGGATCGACAAATAATATTTTTTGCATTTGATATCCCTCAATTTTAAATAATATGAGTTGGTTCTTTTTCAATCCCTAGTCTTCGGAGAGTTTTTTCAGTAGGAACTCCTTTATTATCCCAACCATGAAGGTTATAATGTTCATCGAGCATTTTTTCAAATTTTTCTCTATCGATTTTTAGTCCTTTCACTCGTGGTAATCCTATAGGAGTTGGTTCTTCGAAGTATCTTTCTGGTAGAGTATCATCTTTTCTTGAAAAACCTTCTCTATTATTGAACATTCTTTCAAGAGTGTAAATTCTTTCACCAATATCCATGAGTTGAGAGCGTGAATACTGCATCCCTGAAACTAAATAGATTAGTTTTGAGTACTCCTCCCATTTTGGAGCATGAACAGCTAAAAAAACTGTTTGAAACTTGCATGTACCAATTGAATCTGTAACTGCATACAAGAGTTCTTGCCACCATACCATGCGACTCTTTCCTTCATAAGATCGATAATCTGAAGATATTTTTCCTCCATATATCTCCTCTAGATAATCTTCTGGTAATCCATACAGATCTATAGCTGGACGCCCTCTCAAATGATCAGCACCTCTCGTTGATGTGGTAATACCCAATGCCAAGCTAGGCGTAGGACGTTCATCTGAATGTAAATTACTCATACCTTTTACTTCAATAGCATAATATCTAGATTCTTCGCCTATCTTAGGGATTGCTATCTTGAATCCATCAGCAAGTACATCCCCAAAACCTTCACGATAGGCAATTTTTCGGATTAGCTCATAAAGAACTTCTTCATTACCCCATTCAAGTTTTAGTCCATCTGTCTTTTTTTCAGTGAGTATTCCCTTCTCATACAGTTCCATTGCCCAAGCGATGAGTCCCCCAGTTTCTAATGTATCCAAGCCATACTTGTTAACTAGATGGTTTGCCACAAGAATAGTTTCCATTTTTTTACAATCAACCATTGTACCAAATGCTCCTAAAGAAGTGTATTCTGGCCCTTCTGCAAAAATAGGAGCAAAAGAACCTTCTTTCAAAGTATAACGATGGCGACAGCTCACAGGACATCCATAACAGCCCGACATTCCAACTGTATATTTATCCATTTCTTCAGGTTCAATATCCCAACCTTGCTCCAACTGATTTAACTGAAAGTTTCTAGTTCGAATCAATCCTGTAGTATTTGTAGTACTATATATAATAAGAGTACCCCACTTTGATGCGGCTCTAGAATATCGATTCTTCATAACCATATCGATCATTTCTTTACAATAAGCTAATAATTCCTCTGGATAAGCAAATTCAATATCCATAGTTCCACGAGCGGCTATTGCCTTTAAATTCTTTGAGCCCATAACACAACCCATACCAGTTCGTCCAGCAGAGTTTTTCATCCCAGTTCTTATATTAGCAAAACGTACAAGATTTTCTCCTGCTCTACCTATTACTAAAGATTTGATTTCTTCATCTCCGTGATCCGAGCGGATTAAGCTTTGCGTTTCAAATGTGTCCTTTCCCCATAGATGGCTTGCATCTAATATTTCTATATCTCCATCATGTATCCAAAGATAGCTCGGTTTTTCAGCTTTTCCTGTTATAACCAAATGATCTAATCCAGCCATTCTCATTTCGGGTGCAAAAAATCCTCCTACATTTGAATCGCCAATAGCACCAGTTATAGGTGATTTTGCCGCGATATCACATCTTCCGCTCCCCATTGCGGGGATTCCAGTAAGTAAACCTGCACCTATAAGTAATATATTTTCAGGGCTTAAAGGATCAGTTCCAGGTGAGAGGTGATTGTATAGAAGATACATATTTATACCTCTACCCCCTAAAAATTGCTCTCGAATTGATTTTGGAATCTGTTTTTTTATTATTTCACCAGTAGATAAATCAATATAAGCAATCTCTTTATTCCAAACTATAATTTTTCACCCTTACCTCTTGATTTCGTTTTATCGTAAATCACTATTCTTTTCAGTGCGATGGGAATATGTACCCACATATATTACAGAATTAAACTCAGAATCAATTTTAATATTAGTATTCACTTGAAAAATTAAAAATTTTTACTTTTTATTTAAATTATCCATCAGATTTAAATATTTCAACGAAAACTAATAATTAGTAATTTACTTTAAATTAATATAATAGAACCCATTTAACAACAATTTAAGAATTAAGAAAACAAATTAATTACTATAAAAGCCTTAAAAACTATTAGATTTACTTGAAATTTTATATAAAGAAGTGATGAATATATGAGTGAAAATCTTAAGTGTAGATGTCTGAATTGTCTTGAACGTTTTCCAGTTCAACCAAATGCCAAAGAAGCAACTTGTCCTCACTGTAATATCAAATATAGAATTTCTTGGCCATGGCCAGGCCAACCAAAGGTTCGAGGTTTGGCAAAATAAGATCAAATCATTCAAAATTCATTGCTAATTCAAATAATTCTGTAATATCATAGATTTTTAATGATTTATTAGCAAGAGCTTTAGTACGAGAAGCAAACCGGAAGTTTAATTGACATTGAGGACAAGCAGTCGTTAAAATATTAACATTTGTAGGAGCTAAATCTTCCTTAAGTCTTGTTTTTGTTGATTCTAAACTAACCTTGTTATTAAACGACCATAATCCCCCCCCACCTCCACAACATCTCGCGCAATTTCTATTCATTGACATTTCAATAAGTTTTAAACGGGGAATTGCTTTCAATATATTACGTGGTGCATCGTAGACATTACTATGCCTTCCAAGTGAACAAGGATCATGATAAGTAACACTTATGTCTAAAGGTTTAAGCTTAATTTTTTCATTTTTTATCATTTTCTCAAAAAATTGAGACGTATGGAGGATCTCACACGGCATTTGAACATCTAGAATTTCAGGATAGAGTCTTGTGAAAGTGTAATAACAACCAGAACAAGATGTTATTAAAGATTTAGCCTTGGTTTTTTCAACTCTTTCAATAACTCTCTTCGCAACTTTTTTTGCTTCTTCCCATAACCCTGATGAAATTAAAACATAACCACAGCATCCCTCTTCTTCTCCTAGCATCGTGAAATCAATGTCAACATGGTTTAAAATATTGATAAATGATTCAGCTGTTTTTGGAGTTCGAGTTGCAACTGTACACCCTAACCAACAAAGGTTTTCTGCTTTTTCTGGCAAATTCAATTTGGAATAATTTTTTACCCTTGAAAGTCGACGGTTAACTGGTATAGCACTAGGATCTCCATGTTCAAAAATGTTACTGGCTGCTGTATGAAAAATTTGTGGGACCAAATTATTTTCGGCTATTTTATGTCTTAAATAAAGTATTGCCTCGTGAAACTCTAGATCTTGAAAACATTGGGCAAAACAAAGACCACATTCTGTACAGTTATATAAAATATCAACAATCTTCTCTGAAAAAGTTAAATCGCCTTTCATAATACCCTTAGTAATAAGCATTCTTCCTTTCGATGACAACGTCTCAACTCCATTAAAAGAAGGACTTACTGTGCAATAACCACTACACGTCGTACATTTTTGACATTTATTTAATGTTTTTCCTATAAGTAAATTCTGGACCGCTGAAGCAAGATTTCTATAAGTTCCATACCCACTTATAGGGAATTTGTTTAAACTTGTGATTAAATCATCTTTTTGATTCGTTTCATCAAGGCAACTTTCGAGTTTAGGAATTTCCACATTATCTAATAAAACTATAGGTTTTGAAGATTTGTTTAAAATTGGTACAATGCTTTTTCCCCTCTCAATTAAGATGAAATCCTCTTTTTTGGCTAATTTTTTTAGCTCATTCTCTTCGACCAAAGAGGAAACTCTAACCACAATATCAGGTTTTATGTTAAGCTGATCCAAAAAGATTTTTTCAAAAGAATACACATAAAGGTCTTCTAAATCTGTTAACACTTGACCTTTTTTTAGTATCTGATTTAATTCTTTGATGATTTCATTTTTGAAATTCATTCACTTCACTTGAATTGAGAGATTTATAATACTTTATTTGAAAATATTAATATATAATTTTTAACCTTATGATTAATCTTTATAATTCTATTGAATAAAATTTTTAACACCAATAGAATATTAAAGATTTAATGGCAAATGTCATATTAAAGTTAATGGCAATATTTTCTACTGATGTCGGATTATCTCAGATCGATTATTCCGGTGTTGAGACATTAGGTGATGTCATCGATCTATTCATGAGTGAACATGGAAACAAAATACGTAAAATTTTTATAAACTCAAAAGGAAAATTAGAGAGCCACGTAGTAATTTTGATAAATGGGAGGAATTATCTATTTTTAGATGAGTTAACCACAAAATTGAAAGATGGAGATCAAATAGTTATATCCCCTCCTTTAATTGGGGGTTAAAAAAAACAAACTTTACAAAATTAGCAAATTAATCCAGTCACAAATAAGTGCTGGTTTAGATTGTCCTCGAACTTCGATTGTATGATGAGACGTGAATTTCAATCCTCTTTTAACTAATTCAACTTTAGAAATATAAGTTACGTCTCGAATTAATCCACCAACAGGAACAGCGGATATAAATCTTATCTTATCAAATCCATAATTAATTACCGCCTTCGCATCAGTTACGTAGAATTGCATGGATTCTCGCTCTCCATCTTGTAAAGTGAAAAATCCAAGCATAGATAAAACATAAAAACCATGTGCAACAGTCTCTCCATAAATCGATCTCTTAGCCATTTCAGGATTAACATGGATAAATTGATGGTCTTTCGTAAGATCAGCAAATTTATCTATAGCTTCTTGAGTAACTTGGATCCAAGGAGTTTTAAATTCCTTACCAATATAATTTTTAATTTCAATAGCTTTTATTTTATCAACCATTTCTAGCAACTCTCATTTAAGGTATTTTCAAAATTTCTTATTCACAATTCTTTAAAAATTATACTATATTTAACTCTCTTCCAATTGTTCAATAAAAGCTTCGATACTTGTTCGTGATTGTTCATCCGAAAGGCATCTTAAGTCATTTAAGTCTCCATTTATTACCAAATTCGGCACTTTTATTTCTTTTTCGAGTCTTTGGGGCATACCATACCGGGAGTTAGTATTATGTGGACATGTCTTTGCATCGTGGAAAATAACTCCATCAATTTTAAAGAATTCTATCATTTTTTTTAGATATTCTTCTTTATATTCATCAGAACGTACGATGAATAGTTCAGTATATGCTTTTGCCATACTTCTAAAAGGATCATTTTCATTAAAAGCTGAAAAAATCCAACTATTACAATAAGTTGATGCAACAACACATGCTTTAAGGCTTGCAAATATTTCAGAATAGTGTCTCAGTCTTCCCCAAATAGGCATTCCTTCCCAATAAAGTCTAAAACGCTCACCATCTACTGCTCCAATGTGATTTTTTACTCTATCTTGTAATTCTACTAATAGAATCTTATAATAATCTACAGCTTGTTGAGTCCCTCTCATAACTACAGCAGGTCCCATATGAATAGTTCCATCAAAGAAGGTAAAAGGTGAAGGTATAGTAGCTGCTGTTTCTAAAACTTTTTTCCAAAGTTCAGAGCATTCACGTGAGAGTGATAAAATCTCTTTAAGTTTATTAAGATCAAATTTAGTGATTGAAATATGTTCTAATTGTTCAATAAGCTCTTCCATCTGTTGTGCTACAAAGGTAACATGTGCATTTGTAACTTTATTCACAGTTCTGGGTGTAGAAATACCTACTAATGGCACTTTAAATTTATTTGCGTACCAACCAAACCAATCTTGGACCTCTCTACATTGGTTTGTATTAAACACCAACACATCAGGTCTTGGGACACTTTTAATATCGGGATAAGCTTTTGATAATGGAGTTACTTGTTTTAAATAAGCACCTATATCAGCAGTAAGATAAGAACATATTTCAGGAGAATAACCTATTGCGTTAGCGTATGGAATTAAATCTGTGGCCATTCTAGAAGAACCTAACATAGCACTATGATTTTCTGGGAAATAAACCTCAAAATCTAAGCTCCTTAAGATTTCAGCTGGACCAACACTAGAACACCATGCAACCTTTTTATCACTTACTTTGGAGGCATGATCTAACTCATGATAATAATCAGACATGAGTTGGTTTAACTCTTTTGATGCTTCTATTTTCTTTCTAAGCATTAAACATACTTTCCTATTGTTATTTTTATATTTTTAAAAAAATAAATAATAAGATTTTAAGTCATTCTACTTTAACTTCTAAGACCAGAGCTGCACCAGTATCCCCCGCAGCACAACCGTCGGCTAAACCGATTCCTCCACCTTTCTCCACCAATTCTTCTATTAATTCGATAATAATTCTCATCATTGTAGGTGCTTGAGGATGACCATATATAAGTGAGCTTCCATAATTGTTCATATCTTTCCATTCGATATCCATCTCTCTACAGAAATATACATCATTAACTGCAAAAGGGTTATGTGTTTTAATAACTGATACATCTTTTATTGTAATCTCAGCATTGTCCAAAGCTTTTTTTGCGGCTGGAACTATCGCCATTGCCATATATCCTTTCTTTGTTTTATGTTCTCCATAAGATACAATCCTAATCTCAACATCGCCTCTTTTCCTTAATTGATCTGCTTTTTCTTTTGTAGCAACTATAACCCCGCAATTAGCATCTCCTGGATGCGTTTGAGTTCCATATGTAACTGTCCCTTCTGGAAGTACGGGTCTAAGCTTTGATAATCCTTCTATAGTTGTTGGAAATATCCCCTCATCTCCTTCTACTGTTGCAAGCACCTTTCGACCAGAGCGATCTTTAACCTCGATTGGCTCAATCATATATTTCTTTTGAAAAGCTCTATTATCTTTCATAGAATCTTGATATTGATTATAACGCATCAAAGTGACTTCGTCTTGTTCCTTTTTAGTAATCCCTACTTCTTTAGCTACATTCTCAGCTGTTTGAATCATTGAGTTTTTAGCAAAAGGATCTCTTCCAAAATTATCCCATACCCAACTTTCTGCATCCACCGTGCTACCTGGAGCCTGTGGATTCGGATAAACAAGATGAGGCCCATTTGAGCAGCGATCAGCTGTTACTACAAGTACATTTTTATTTATTCCTGTCTCAATATTCTGAGCAGCGATAGAAATAGTATTAGTTCCTGTAGCACATGCTTGACTAATCATAGGTCCGGTAACATGTTCAGCTCCAATCATACTTGCTAACCAAGGGCCTCCATAGAAACAATAGAGTTGCGGAATTGTGATACCAAATATTAGTTCATCAAAGTCATTAGGAGAAATTTCCCTTTCATTTAAAAAGCGTGTTGTTATATCTGCTGCAAACTTTATAGCATGGAGATTTTGAAAACTCATTTGCCACCTTGAAAAAGGAGTACTCCAGTATTGGCCATAAGGTATGTAAGCTTTTTTAAAAGACATTTTTTTAACAACCTAATTTATTTCTTAATTGTTATTTTGATAATTTCTTATTTATTATTAATTTGCTTATTAAATCGTTCTCGTAATCTTCGGTGAACTACTTTTCCAGAACCTGTCTTAGGCATTTCTTCGGAATTTATACATAAAAAACGTTTTGGGATCTTAAATCTGGCTAATTTATCTTCACAATATTGATGCATTTCTTTATTAAAAGCGTCTGGAGTTGGTATTTCTTTATTTAATATACACACAGCTGTCACACTTTCGCCCCATTTGTAATCTTGTAATCCAATTACTGCACATTCTACGACTAAAGGATGCGAAACAACAACTTTTTCAACTTCCGAAGGAAAAACATGTTCTCCTCCAGTAATTATCATATTCTGCTTTCTGTCTACAAGTGTATAAAATCCATCTTTATCTTTTTTACCCATATCCCCAGCGCTAAAATATTCTCCTTTAAAAGCTTGCTTAGTTTTTTCTGGTAGTTTATAGTACTCATCAAACATTTGTGGACCCCGGGAATATAATTCACCAATTTCTCCTAGAGGTACTGGATTTCCCTCTTCATCCAATAATTTAATGATATCAGATCCTATACATTCTTTTCCAATCGAGCCTAATTTATTCATCTGGTCTTCAGGTCTGAGGAGTGTTACAAGACCTGCTTCTGTTGATCCGTAAGCTTCAAAAAGTTTTGTTTTATTAAAGAGGTTCATTACATCTAACTTCATTTGCTTAGTCGCAGGTGCTGAAGAAGTTAATAATGCTTTTACACTGCTAAGATCATATTTTTGTTTTATTTCATCTGGAAGGCTTAATATTAAATTATAATGAGTAGGTATCATTGATGTAAACGTTATTTGCTCTCGATCTATTATTTTTAATACTTCCTCAGGTTCAAATTTATATTCAATATGGATATAAACTGAAGCCCCTAGGTAAGTAAAGACAAATGAATAGAACGTGGAATTTACATGAGATAATGGCATCAAAATCATTCCATAATCTTGAGGGGTAAAGGAAAATTCTGCCTCATTAATTAAGAAAAAGGCAATATAAGAGCGATGTGATCGAATAACACCCTTTGGTTTCCCTGTAGTCCCGGATGTATAGAGAATAACCCATGTATCTTCTGGATTGACTTTTACAGATGGATAAGTAATTTCTCCTATTTCTACAATATCTTCAAAATATCTCCAACCCTCTGCCGGTTGATCAGCTATTAGTACACGTTCTACATCTTCAAATCCTAATTCTTCAGCTCGTTCCCAAATTTTTTCTGTAGCCTCATAGAATCGAGATTCTACAAATAACCATTTTGCATCTGAATTATTGATTATAAATGAGATATCATCTGGGTGTAAGCGAAAATTCAAGGGAACGATTATAAATCCTCCTTTAGCAGCAGCTACATAAATTTCCATAAATTCAATGGAATTATTTGATAAAACAGCTAATTTATCGCCTTTTTTTATTCCACTTTTTAGAATTCCATTGGCAAGTTTATTAGTTCTTTCATTAAACTGTTTGAATGTTAATTGTCGTCTTGCATCTTTTAAAGCAAGTTTGTCTGGATATTTATTCGCATTAACATTAATTATTTCACCAATATTAAGCCATGTCATATATTTATCCTCCTTTCATGCATACATTCATTTAAATAAATAATTTCTCTGTTTTAATGACTCAGAACGATTTCAAAAATATTTTAATCTTATTTTAAACATCTAAATTATATAAAAAATTTTATCTTTTCCCATATTTATGGGAAATTTCTTTGAAAATCACTTTGCATAAAATTAATTTGAAATAAATGTCTAATCAGAGTTAATGAGTAATAAAAATGAATTGAAAATGAGTCTACAAGAATGTTTAGCAAGTCGTAAAGACTGTTCAGGGGAGGGTCGAACTTTATCACTAACGGATATCTTGGATATTTGTAAGTCTGCCAACCAAGCTGCACCCTCAAAGTCTTTATTTATAGTACTGCCCAATGGAGAGGATTATTCGGGTGGAATATATTTGTATAAAGATAACAAGTTAACGTTAATTGCAAATAAAGAAAAAACTCAATATTCAATGGAGATCTATCCAGAATTAATTTGGAAAGAATCAATCGAATTAGATGAATTAATCGACTTAGGGCTTATTTGGCAATATCTCTCATTAAAAGTGGAAAGCATGGGGCTTGGAGTATCACAACGAGCTAAAGCTCCGAAAAAATATAATAAAATCATTAACAACGAATTTAATCAAAATTATGTCTTTTTGTATTCAGTAGCAGTTCGAGAAAGAGATCGAGGGGCTTTAGTAGAAGATACATCAAAGCCTCTTCAAAAAGAACTGGAGAGCGGTACTGTACTACTCGAAACGCCAGGATGTTACAAAGATCGCGCAATCTATAAAAATCAATATCAGGGTATACCATTAGATAAAGCCATTTTTAATCAGATGGAAAAAGAAGCTCCAAATCATTCAACCTTACATGAGATTTCTCAATTATTATGGGCTTGCCAAGGCGAAAATGATCATGCTACTCATGGAAACAGAGATGCTTTAGAGAAAAATGGTTATGGTAGAGTCCATGCTTCTGGATGTGCGGGATACGCTGTATATCCAATAGTCTTAGTTGATCAACTCGCTAACTTGCCAAAAGGAGCTTATTTTTACAACCCCGTGGGATTTTCCGCGTTAAATAGATGGATTCGCGTTGATGAAAAGGTAACCTACGATCATGCAATTCACAAATTTACCTCTAACAATATTAAAGGCGAAATAGAAAAGGAATTTGGCATTAATTACTCAAACTATATAATTTTACTGTGTATAGATAGAAAAAAACCGTGTTCAGGGTTCATGCATAGCAAAATTGGAAAGGCCTTCATGGATCCAAAATACTGGGCTGAGATTGAAGCAGGAATGGCACTGACAGGATTACAACTCCAAGCCAACGCTTTAGGTTTGCGGTGGGAAAAATCAATCGTATCATATCCAGACAATCCTAAATACAGGAGGTTATTTGACCTCGATTCTGCTGAACAGTCAATAAATAACATGGCGGCAAATTTAGTGAATTTACCAAAAAACGAAAGATTATCGCTTAAAGGGCAGTTAATTCCAACAGTTTTGTTTTTCCTGCAAAATTGATTTTATAAAGTTTTTTAGCTAATTCATCCATCTTAGAGATATTTATTTTATTAATAGAATTATAGATATATATACAAGCCATGAGAATTCCTACTATCGCTTCAGATAAATTGAAATTATGTCACCATCCTCAACTACGTGATCTAGGTTATCAAATTTTTGACCTGGGTGCTTAGCAGATTTACCCCATATTAACGAGTAGCGATAATCGCTTATGAATCGTTTGTGAATTTTACGACAGAGTGTTTCAATAGTATCTCCATGATGAAGAATAATAGGTTCATCCAAATCCGCTTCTTGTCTTGGAGGTTTTAAATATATTCTAATTAAATTCAATTCCTCGAAAATTTTATGACGGAGCGTCTTAATTTTTTTATGATTTTTAACTGAGATCATAACCCAATGTTCGTGACCAATTGCCTCTGTAATGACTTTATTTGGTATTTTTTCTTTCATCAAATCTGATTTATTAATTACCACGTATTCTCTTGTGTAGATACGATTTCCAAATATGAAATCTATTAATTCATCGGGCGTAATATCTGGTTCAGAGAAATAAACCCCTGCGTTCCGGACTTTAAGTTCATTCATTAGAGATTTAACTTCATCAGCATCCATGAGTTGGCGACCTTTGTAAGTAAAATGAATTCCTCCACGTGTGCGTTCTTTAATTACAATCTTAGGTGGTCTTGTATTTAACCGGATTCCTGCGTTATTCAACTCCATTCTAATAGTTTGCAAATCAGAAAGATTAATCGTTCCATCAGAACGAAAACATATTATAATTAACACTAACTCTGCCGAGCGGACTGCTGCTAATACTTCTTTTCCTCGCCCTTTACCAGCAGCAGCACCCAAAATTATTCCAGGTAAATCAATAAGCTGAATTTTCGCTTCTTCGATATTCATCATACCAGGTATGGCTTTAACAGTAGTAAAATCATATGATGCAACTTTAGAGTGAGTATTACCTTCAGTTAGCAAATTTAATAAAGAAGATTTCCCAACTGAGGGAAATCCAATGAATGCCACTTGGGCATCTCCTGTTCTTTTAATACCGAAGCCACCACCACCGCCTTTCTTAGAACTTGCGATACGAATCAAGTCATTGCGGAGTTTAGCTAATTGTGCTTTAAGGAAATTTATACTTTTTTGTGTAGCTTTGTTTACTTTAGTGGAAGCCAATCGTTCTTCTAGTTCTTTTATTCGATCTTCGACTTTTTCAGACATTTCTTGATCCTATTCTACGGTAATTAGTGTGCTTCTATTTAAGTATCTCTTATAACGTGCTATTCTAAGATACTCTATTTAAAATAAATAAAGCAAATACAAAAAATTTTTCGAAAACCTTTTGCTCAAAGAGCTATTATAAAAGTGAAATAACAAAAAAAAATCAAAATAGAAAAAAAAGAGTTTACATAACTAATACTTGGGCTTCGCCGTCTGTAACAACTTCCTTTTTTTGATTCAAGACTTTGGTTTCTATATCTAGAAATTGTAATACTCCACTTTTTCCTTCTTTAGTATATTTCTTTATTACAGTTGCTACTGCTGTTAATGTATCCCCAATAAACACTGGTTTCTTAAATACTACTTTTTGCGAAGCATAGAGAGCTCCTGGACCAAATAAATGAACACCAAGTACTGCTGAAATTAATGCTGAACTAAAAGCACCATGAACTACCCGTGTACCGAACATTTGGGTTTTTGCAAACTCTTCATTCACGTGAAGAGGATTAAAATCTCCACTGATTCCCGCAAATAGGGTTACATCCGCTTCAGTAATAGTTTTACTGCAAGAAGCAGAATCACCCTCATTATAATCGTCAAATTTAACGATATCTGTTTTCGACATAAATAAATCTAATGAAAAAATAGATAAAAATATTGACTAAAAATTTCAGAGTCAAAACAGAATTTACAAAATCCTTCTTTAAATTAACATCTTTAAAACATTTCAAAAATGTATAACTTTTTTATAGTAAATATAATCCAATATAATTAATTAAATTCAAAAATTAAAATGAAAATTCAATGTCATTAGAATTTGACCAAAATTTAGAAAAGTATACTGAAGTAATATTGAAAGTAGGTCTTAATCTACAAAAAGGACAACGTCTTTTGATTTTTCAGACTACATTTGCTTCATTTCCCCTTGAACTAGCCCCCTTTGTCGAGATACTTGTGAGGAAGGCATATCAATTGGGTGCTAGATTTGTTGAAGTACTATGGGATCATCCCCAGATTCATTTGATTAGATTCCAGCATGCTCCCCGAGATTCTTTTGAAGAATTCCCAACGTGGAGACGGGATGTAAAGCTTGAGTTTGCAGAAAAAGGTGATGCGATATTAGGAATTTTAGCTTCTAACCCTGATTTATTCATTGAACAAGATCCTGACCTTATGGATATTAGAAGAAGAACTTCTTTAAAGCACAATAAACCTTTTAATAAGTTAATTAGTAAAAATGCTACGAATTGGACAGTGATTGCTGCTCCTGTTGATGGTTGGGCCAATAAAATCTTCCCCAATATAGCACCTGATAAACGAAAAACCAAATTATGGGATACAATCTTTGATATCTGCCGTGTGAAACAAAAAGACCCAGTTTCAGCTTGGAACGATCATAATAACAAACTCCATGCAAGGAGAAGATTTTTGAACAATAAGCAATATTCAACCTTAAAATTAAAAGCTCCTGGAACAGATTTAGTGATTGGACTACCAAAGAAACATATTTGGATTGGTGGAAGTGAAAAAAGTCAAAATGGGATTGTTTTTACTGCAAATCTCCCTACTGAGGAAATTTTTACATTACCTCATAAAGATAAAATAGAAGGAGTTGTAACCGCAACTAAACCACTAAATTATGCTGGATCTCGTATTGAGGATTTCAAACTGAAATTTTCAGAAGGGAAAGTTATAGAAGCAACTGCAGGAAAAGGCCAAAAATTCTTAGATCAATTTATAAAAACTGATGAAGGAGCAAGCCGTTTGGGTGAAATCGCATTAGTTCCACATAGTTCACCCATATCACAATCCGGTTTATTATTTTATAATAGCTTAATTGATGAAAATGCTTCTTGTCATATTGCTCTAGGTAGGGCTTATAGTCCATGTTTGGAAAATGGTGAGAAGATGTCTGATGAAGAATTTATGAATATTGGTGGTAATATGAGTCTTATACATGTAGATTTCATGATTGGTTCGGGAGAAATGGATGTTGATGGAATATTAGAAAATGGAACATCGGAACCGATTATGCGGAGTGGAGAATGGGCTTTTGAGGTGTGATTTGAAATAAATTATAATAAGTCTTCTAAATTCATTTCATTATCTTTATTTTTATTTCGTTTAATGTAGATTGTTCGCAAATTATCAAAATCATCTTTAAAGCATACTTGACAATCTTCCATCTCATCAGGAGTAGCAGGTTCAACACGTATTTCATATCCAATTGATTCATACAATTCTACGTACTCAGCAACTCTATTTTCTTCAACTGTGAATCCCCTCTCCCAGTCTTTTCCTCTAGGTGGAATCTCTAAGTCTTTTTCTTCTTGTCTTTTTTCTTTATCTGATACCACAGTTATTCTGTCCAATTTTTTATTTTCTTTTCCGAATCTACATTAGATATTATGATAATGTTCAGTTTAAATATTACTCTTTTTTATATTCCATCCTAATTGCTCTTATAGTGGAATTTTATTCCCACCAAACGTTTTCTATTAACAAATTTTAAATGAATTTGTAAAATTATCTAAGAATAATAATAAAAATAAAAGAAATCAAAAAAATCAATAATAGATGTGATTTTATGAGCTATACCAAAGAACCGAATTTTACTCCTAAGGACCCAAAAGAATTTGATTTTAAAGAAATAATTTATGAAAAGAAAGACTGGAAAGCAAAAGTTACAATTAACCGTCCAGAAGTATATAATGCTTATTCGACCCTTACATTAATGGAAATGATTGAAGCTTTTCATGATGCCGCCTGGGATAATAAAGTTGCCGTTATTATCTTAACAGGAGCAGGTGATAAAGCTTTTTGTACTGGCGGAGATGTAAAAGAGTATAGAGAAAGATTTACCATTCAACCTGCTGAATATTGGAAATGGATGTCCATCTTTCAAGAAGCTCACGATGTATTCCGCAATATTGGCAAACCTACGATCGCGAGAATTAACGGAATCGTCGCAGGTGGAGGGAATGAATGGCAAATGGCATGTGATTTAGCAATAGCAGCAGAACACGCAACAATCCAACAAGTAGGGACGAGAGTAGGTTCCGTGGCATGTGGAGGTGCTACTCAATGGTTACCCATCATAGTTGGTGACCGTCGTGCTAGAGAAATTCTATTTCTATGTGAGCCAATCTCAGCTAAAAAAGCGATGGAATGGGGTTTAGTTAATGAAGTAGTACCATATGCAGAAATAGATGCTGCAGTGGATAAAATGTGTCAGAAGCTTATTGACAAATTTCCAGAATGCATGAGATATACAAAACAGCAGGTTAATTTTTGGAAGGATTTTGTTTGGCATCAAACAATTGGACACGCAAAAGATTGGTTATCAATTCACTATACTTCTTGGGAACCACTTGAAGGAATGTCGGCATTTGTAGAAAAACGCCCTCCAAATTATAGAGGTGTACGAGAAAGCCCTCATCCAGAATTTTTATGGGGACCACCTTCTAAAACATGCCCTTCATGTCAAGTTAAAAGTATACCTTCTGATTTCAAGTTTTGCGGTAATTGTGGAGCTAAACTCGAATAATAATAATAAAATATAAAAATTTTTTTTATTAGAAAAAAATAAGATTAGTTTAAAAGAAGTTAATAGCCATATTGGATGATTTAAATTGACAAATGATTTAATTATAGTCGAAAAAGCCAATAATATTGGGAAAATAATATTAAACAATGGTCCATTGAATATATTAACTATAGCTATGATGGAGCAAATCAATAGAGCCCTTGATGGTTTTCTCGAAGATCAATCATTAAAAGCAGTTATTTTCGACCATAACGGAAAAGCTTTTTCAGCGGGGGTTGACATAAGTGACCATATGGGTGATAAGGCTCCCAAAATGATTAAAGAATTTCATGGAATTTTCAGAAAGCTTAACAAGTTAAAATGTCCAACAATTGCAAGCATTAAAGGAGCCGCTCTTGGTGGAGGTTGTGAAATAGCTATATTCTGTGATATTGTACTTACCTCAGATAAAGCAAAATTCGGGCAACCAGAAATAAAAGTAGGAGTATTGCCACCCATTGCTGTATTGGCTTTTCCTCAAATTATCGGACATAAAAAAGCTTTTGAACTTATTATGTTAGGTGAAATAATCGATGCTAACGAAGCACATAGACTTGGAATTTCCAATCACATTTTCCCACTTGAATCATATGAGCAGGATTTTGCTAAATTTATTGAATCTTTTAATGATATAAGTACTATTATTTTACAATACACAAAAAAGGCATTCAATAAAGCATTAGGAATCGAATTTGAAAGACAATTAGATGAAATCGAAGAATTTTATCTTAAAGAACTAATGTCTACGCATGACGCAAATGAAGGTTTACAAGCATTTTTAGAGAAAAGATCACCCAATTGGCAGAACCGTTAATTTTCTTAAATTTAATAAGAATTAGGTTTAAATTATAATAATATTAAAACAAATTGTAGGAAATTGAAATGAAAGCAGCCGTTTTTGAAAAAGTTAAGGAACCTTTAAAATTAGATGATAATTATCCTGACCCAAATATTTCGGAAGAGATGGGTCAAGCTATAATAGAGATCGAAGCATGTGGAGTCTGTCATACTGATTTTGGTTATTTAGAGCATGGTGTACCAACAGTTAAACAGCCACCTCTTATATTAGGTCATGAAATCTCAGGACGTATTAAAGAGGTAAGTGGAGATATAACAAATTTTAAAGAAGGAGATCATGTTATTATTCCTGCTGTGCTTTCCTGTGGGTACTGCGTTAATTGTAGAACAGGTAGAGAAAATATTTGCCTTAATCAAATAATGCTTGGAAACCATATTGATGGGGGATTTGCAGAACAAATTAAGGTTCCTATAAAAGATGTAGTCCATCTGCCCACTGAAATGTCTTTAGAAGAAAGTTGTATCATTTCGGATGCTGTTTCAACACCATACCACGCTGTAAAAAATCGAGGTCAAGTAAGACCTGGTGATTGGGCGGTGGTGATTGGTTGTGGTGGAATTGGTTTAAATGTCGTTCAAAATATAAAAGCGGCGGGTGGCTTACCTATAGCTGTTGATATTGTCCCAAAAAAGCTTGAGATTGCTAAACAAATTGGTGCTGTAGAAACTATTTTAGCAAAAGATATGGATGATAGAGAAATCGTTGGAGCTATTCGAAAAATAACAGGAGGTGGAGTAGATATAGCTTTTGAGGCAATTGGCCACCCAGCAACAATGAAACAAGCATTCAATAGTTTAAGAACTGGAGGTCGTTTAGTTGTTGTGGGATATTCACCTAAACGATGGGATGGATTCGATATAGGTCGTGTAATGTTTCGAGAAATGGAAATAATGGGAAGCCTTGGATGCCGTCCTGTAGATTATCCTCACATTATTGACTTAGTTAAGAATGGTTCACTTCAGCTTAAACCATTAATTACCCACAAATTCCCACTTTCAGAAATTAATGAAGCTTTTGATGTGATGCGTCGCGGAGAAGGAATTAGAATAATTATGTTATGTCAAAAATAGAGGTTTAATAAAATTTTTAATTTATTTTTAACTTTCCAAAATAGAATGAATCAAGGGGATATAAAGATTGTTTGAACAATTTAAAGAATGGTATGATAACCGACATGAATATGCGAAAAAGTGGAAAGAGCGTACCGGTGGAAAAGTATTAGGAACGTTCTGTACATACGTACCTGAAGAAATTCTCTATGCGGCAGATATTCTACCCGTAAGAATATTAGGTAGTCATGAGCCGCAAGATGTCTCTGAACCTCATATTTTTGCTATGTTTTGCCCTTTCTGTCGTGATTGTTTAGCTCAAGGGCTAAAAGGTAGATATGACTATCTTGATGGAATTACAATTGCTCAAAGTTGTCTTCATATTAGACAGACTTTTACGAGTTGGGATCTCCATATTCCTGTGGATTTTAGATATTATCTACCACATCCTATGCACGTTCAAAGCCCTCAAGCCATTCCTTATTTAACAGAGGAACTAAAAGTGTTCAAGAAAGCTATAGAAGAATGGACAGGTAAGGAAATATCTAATGATGATCTAAATCGAGGAATTGAGATAATGAATAAGAACAGGCGTCTTTTGCAACAAGTATATGAGCTTAGAAAAAAGCCAAATCCGCCATTGACGGGGCTTGAAGCAATGCTTATGGTTGTATCTTCCCAAATGACTGATAAACGAGAACATAATAAAGCTTTAGAAGAACTTTTACAAAAACTTCCCTCAAGAAGTTTAGATGAGTCAGGTGAACGTCTAATGATATTGGGGTCTGAAGATGATGATACTGAATTTGTAGCAATGGTTGAAGATTTAGGTGCAAGAATCGTTATTGATGAACATTGTACTGGTACTCGATATTTTTATGAGGAAGTAAATACAAATGGAGATGCTCTAGCTTCAATAGCAGAAAGATATGTTAATCGTGTGCCATGTCCAAGCAAAGACTGGCCTGAACGAACAAGACTTGACCATATAATAAAATTAGCAAAGGAATATGATGTTCAAGGAGTGATCGTGATGCAGATGAAATTCTGTGACCCTCACGAATTAGATACTCCTGCAATTAAGGAAGCATTAGAAAATGATGTTGGAATTCCTACGATATTCCTTGAATTCGATGTTACTGTTCCAATAGGGCAATTTAAAACGCGGGTAGAAGCGTTTCTTGAAATAATAAGAGAGGAAGATCTTTTTTAGGAGGATTTAAAATGGTAGAAAATAAATATCCAACAGAACCATTAAAGTGTTGGAATAAAGCTAAAATTCTTAGAGAGAATTATTATAAAGATTTTGCTGAGGCTCATGAAAAAGGGGGCCTTCGATGGGCAGGAGGAGCTTGGTCTTTTGATGCAATTCCTGCTGGCTTAGGAGATGATGTATATTCCTTAACGGGGGAACCATATGGTGCAACTGTTGCATTTAATGATAAATTAGCTTTAGAATGTCAGGAGGCTACTGAAGCTAAGGGATTTGCGCGAGATCTATGTTCATATATGCGTAATTATTGGGGATCTATCCTCATAAATAAATATGCTTGGCCACAATTTTCTGAGGAATTCCCCAAACCGGACTTTATTTGGCAAGATCATATTTGTTGTTCTCATGCTAAATGGTATCAAGTAGCAAGCGATCTCGAAGGAGGGATTCCAATGTTTTCAATTGATGTGTCAGTAGGGCCTTATGAAAAACGAACAGAACACAAGATCAATTATATTGTTGGACAGATGCATGATGGAATCAATTGGCTTGAAAAAGTTACTGGAAGAGATTATGATGATGAACTATTAATTCAAGCAGTTAAGAATGAGTTTCGTTCATGTCATTATTGGTCGGCAATTTGCGAGCTTAATAAAGCAATTCCCGCTCCTTTAGATGAAAAATCAATGTATTCTTTATACGTTCTAGGTACTTTAAGAAAATCAGCTCAATGGGCTGCAGATTTTTATGAAAAAGAGCTATACCCTGAGGTAAAAGATCGAGTTGAGAGAGGAATTGCTGCTATAGGAAATGAAAGATGTCGAATTATGACAGATACTCAACCCCCTTGGGCATTTTTAAGAATATTTCGCTATTTGGAACAATTTGGTTGCGTTTCTGTTGGAAGTCTTTACACTTTTGGTCTTATAGGATTGTGGGAAGTAAAAGAAGATGGAACATGGGGTCCTAAATCTATTCCGGATATTGAGATAACTAATAGAGATGAAGCTCTAAGAGCTCTTACTGATTGGAATTTGAGCAAGCCAGAATGGCAGCATTTTTATCATCCAAAACTCAAATCTGATATGATGATTAGGATTGCTAAGGAATGGAAATTGGATGGGGTTTTCCTACATTATAACAGAGGTTGTGAGGGTCTAAGCCTCGGAATTGCAGAAAACCGTTTAGCTATTCAAAAAGCAGGGATTCCAACCATGCCTTTTGAAGGTAACATGGGTGATGAGAGAGAATTTGATCTCGCACGAACTATGAAGCGTGTAGACGCTTTTATGGAATCATTAGGATTAGATAAACTTAAACAATAATCAAATTACAGATATTTTTTTAAAAATTAGGATTAAAATCAAGAAAAAGTTATTCAATAAGAATTAAATTGAAAAGATAAAATGATTTAATATGATAACAGCTGGAATTGATTGCGGATCTAAAAATACTAAAGTTGTTCTTATGAAGGAAGGGAATATTTTGTCGACAGCTTCTGTATTAAGTGGATTTGATCAAGAAGAATCAGCAGAACAAGCATTAAACAGTGCTCTTGAAAAAGCTGGAATTAAACGTGACGAGGTTAAACATATTACGGCTACTGGAGCTGGAATGGAAGCAATTAAGTTTTCCAATGATACAATCACTACGATAACGGCAGATGCTCGTGGTACTTATCTTCTCTTCCCTTCAACCCGTACAATCATTGATATTGGAGCTGAGGAAGGATTAGTTGTAAAAATCGATGATCAAGGAAAAGTTAAGGATTTTGGAATAAATGAAAAATGTGCTGCAGGAGCAGGTGCGTTTATAGAAGCTATGTCGAGAGCATTAGAAGTAGATATTGAAACTATGGGAGAGTTATCTTTAAAATCAACAAAAAAAATCCCTATGAATGCACAATGTACGATTTTTGCTGAATCTGAGGTAGTATCATTAATTCACCAAAAAACTCTTAAAGAAGATATAATTCGTGCTGTTCATGATGCAATTGCGGATAGAAATACAAGCATGGTTCGTCAAATAGGTATTGAGAAAGATGTAGCGTTGATAGGTGGTGTTGCGAATAATATAGGATTTGTGGATGCCATGAATAAAAATCTAGGGTTTGATCTCTTGGTACCCAAGGACAGAATTGCCCCAGAATATGTGAGTGCTTTAGGAGCAGCACTTATAGCCCAAGAAAAAAGTGGAGGTTAATAAAAATGTCAAATGCAGAATCAGAAAAGGAATATTGGAGATGGACCGAATCTCGTTATACCAATCCCGACTTAAGTTGGGAAGATGGTGATATCATTTCAGCTGGAGTGGATGTTGGATCAGTTAGTACTCAAGCTGTAATAATGGTAGATGGAGAATTATACTGTTATTCAAGTATGCGAACTGGAAGTAATAGTCCAGATAGTGCGAATAATGCTATGGATTGGGCGCTTGAGGGTACTAGTTTACCTCTAGATAAAATTCAATATGTTGTAGGAACAGGATATGGACGAGTCAATGTTCCATTCGCAAAGAGAGCAATTACAGAAATTGCATGTCATGCGCGAGGTGCTAACTTTATTTATGGTCCTGAGATAAGAACAGTTTTGGACATGGGTGGTCAAGATTGTAAAGCAATACGCTGTGATCAACGCGGTAAAGTAACAGCGTTTCTTATGAATGACAAGTGTGCGGCAGGAACAGGCAGAGGAATGGAAGTATTTGCTGATTTACTTCAAGTACATATTAATGATGTAGGAAAAATGTCCTTAGAGGTGGATGAAGAACCTGAACCAGTTAGTAGTACTTGTGTAGTATTTGCAAAGTCAGAAGCAGTTGGATTACTGAGAAAGGGGTGGCCAAAAGAAAAAGTTTTGGCAGCATATTGTTCAGCCATGGCGCATCGTGTAGTGACTCTTTTATTACGACTTGGAATAGAAGAGAAATTTGCTATAACTGGTGGGATTGCTAAAAATGTTGGAGTAGTCAAAAGAATTGAAGATGAGTTAAAACTCAAAGCTCCTGAGCCAAGTATCGACCCACAACTTGCAGGAGCAATTGGTGCTGCCTTATTTGCTAAAGCCCTTGTCGAAAAAGAACGCAAGAAAGCTTAAATTATTTAATTAATAATCCAAAATTGGAGGAAGTAAATGACAAAAGCTAATTATGGTTACAAGGATGGTTCGGGAGAGTATTTTATTACTATAGATACGGATTTATGTACTTCATGTGGAAAATGTGTAGAAGTATGTCCTGCTGGTGTTCTCGAAATGGCAGAAGATGAGTTAGATCCTTTAGGTGATGAAATTATCGCAATTGTTTCTGAAGAACACCGTAAGAAGATTAAATACTCATGTGCTCCTTGTAAGCCCAGTGGTGAAGCAAAAGAATTACCTTGTGTAAAAGCCTGTGAACCTGGAGCAATAACTCATTCTTGGTAATCCATAAACACATCTTTATTTATTATTTTCAGTTATTATTATCGATCTATACCATAATTTTTTTTTTTGATTACTTCTAGAATTAATTAATTTTAGAGAGTGTATAAAATGGAAACGATATCAATAATTATCAATGGGACTAAAGTTGAAGCTGAGAAAGGAACTACTATTTTAGAAGCGTCTCAAAATGCTGGAATATATATTCCTAGTCTTTGTGCACATCCTGATTTGCCACCTTTAGTAGGTCTAAAGCCAAATGAAGAAATTTTCCAGGGAGATTCTAAATTTAAAAATACTGATTCTCAAGAGCATCAAGGATGTAAACTTTGTGTGGTAAAAATAGAAGAGACAGAAGGATTGGCAACATCTTGTAGTACTATTGTAGAAGAAGGTATGATAATCTCGACTGATTCACCAGAAATTCAAATCTTACGGCGTGAAAAGTTGATGAATATACTTTCAAAGCATCCTCATGCATGCTTAATGTGTGCGCAACGTGAAGGTTGCCCTCGCGAGCCATGCTCACCTAATGTACCGGTGGAGGAACGATGTTGTCCAATCTTAGGACGATGTGAATTACAAAAAGTTGCAGAGTATATTGGAATTCGAGAAGACACTCCACGTTATAGACCTCAAGGGCGAGCAATTATCGAAGATGAACCACTTTTCATTCGAAATTATGAGTTATGTATTGGATGTACTAGATGTGTTAGAGTTTGTCGAGATGTTCGTGGTGTTGAAGCCTTAGGGTTTGTCTATTCTAATGGAGAAACTATAGTAGGAAGCCTTGCACCTTCTCTTAAAGAATCCGGTTGTAAATTTTGTGGATCCTGTGTTGAAGTTTGTCCTACAGGAGCACTCACAGATAAAGATATCTTTTGGGCTGAGCGCGAAAAATTACTTGTCCCTTGTAGAGACACTTGTCCATTAGGGATAGATGTGCCACGATATGTTCGTTTAATTTCAGAGAAGAAATATGCTGAAGCAGCAGCAGTCGTCCGCGAAAAAACACCTTTTCCTTCAGTTCTTGGAAGAGTTTGCTTTCATGATTGCGAAATTGAATGCCGTCGAAGCCAAATTAATGAGTCTATCGCTATTTGTGCCTTGAAACGTTTTGCTATGGATAATGATAGTGAATTTTGGAAAACAAAAATAAAAATCAGTCCTTCAACAGGTAAAAATGTAGCTGTTGTAGGTTCTGGTCCAACGGGTCTTACAGCGGCATATTATTTGAGAAGACTCGGGCATTCTGTTACAGTATTTGAAGCAAATTCATATGTGGGAGGCATGTTAAGAGTTGGAATTCCTGAATATCGATTGCCAAGAACAATCCTTCAAAAAGACCTTGACCATATTATGAGTTTGGGAATTGAGATTCAAACTGAAAAAGTTGTAGGGGAACATTTATCGCTTGATGATTTGGAAAAACAGGGATTCAGTGCAACTTTTTTAGCCATTGGCGCTCAAAATACTAAAAAACTTGATCTAGAAGGTTCAAATTTGCCAAATATTCTCTGGGGTCTTGACTTTCTTAAAAGGGTTAATCTTGGTGAAGAAGTTAAAATAACAGATAATGTTATCGTTATTGGTGGAGGTAATGTAGCTATAGATGTAGCATTAACAGCTCGACGATTAGGGGCTAAAGATGTTCAATTAACATGTTTAGAATGCAGAGAAGAGATGCCTGCTCATGAATGGGAAATTCAAAAAGCGATAGATGAAGGCATAACAATTAACTGCTCATGGGGACCAAAAACTATAATTGGTACTGATGGTAAAGTGTCTGAATTAGAGATTATCCACTGTGACTCTGTGTTCGACGATAATAATATATTTAATCCAATATTTGATGAAAAGAATACAAAATCCATTAAGACCGATATAATAATAATGGCTATAGGTCAAATTCCAGATTTGTCTCTTTTAGGAAGTGAGAGTAAAATTAATATCTCTAAATCAGGGCTAATTCAAGCAAAAGAAGGAACTTTGGAGACAAATGTTTCTGGGATTTTTGCGGGTGGAGAAGTTATAAATAGTCCCAGCTCTGTAGTTGATGCAATTGAAATGGGACGAAGAGCCGCTTCTTCAATTGATAAATACTTGGGAGGGAATGGTGAAATTGAAGATGTACTTATCGAGTCAGATGTTCCTAATCCAGACCTAGGACGTGATGAAGCTTTTTATGATAAACAACGTATTCAAATGCCACTTTTAACATTAGAAGATCGTCAGAGCAGTTTTAATGAAATTGAATTAGGTTTTAGTGAAGCATTAGCCTTAGAAGAGGCAAATCGATGCTTAAGATGCGATTTACGTTTTGAAATCTCACCAGTAGTGCTTCCACCTCAAAAATGGTTAGAATTAAATAATGAGAATATTCAAAATGTCCCTAATACTGAAGGTGCGATTCAAGTCTTAAATGAAAATCAAGAGATAATCTTTATACAAGGAACTGCTAATTTGCGTTTAGCATTGGAAGAACAGTTGTCAACAAATTCAAAAGCTTGTTATTTTAATTATGATGAAGATCCGATGTACACAAAGAGAGAGAGTGAATTACTCCAACAATTTATACAAGAATTCGGAAGATTCCCCGAAGGGAATGAAGATCTTGATGATGATCTTTTTTAAAATTTTGAGAAACAACAATATAAGACTTATCAATCATATAAAATTAAAAGTACTACAGGTCGTTATAAGGATAATTAGGGTGATAACCAGTTCCCCACCTTCAATTTTGATTCTTTGAGTAACCCCCTATCGTAGGCTCCGAACTCCTCCTGGGCCATGTCAATCGGTACCTTATTTATCTCTGTAACCTGCTTTATCCATTGATCAGTAAGGTTAAGGATGATAGCGTCAAGGGATACAAGATGTCTACCAAAGGTCACAACCCCCAATTCCTCTATAATGTTATACTTACCCATGAATAAATCTTCGAACTTACCTTCTGGGTGAGGGAAAGCTGTGGCGTTCAATGCTTCACATATCCCGTAAACATTGAAGAGAGAATGGTATATCTTGTTGATATCGATTATGCTTGTAGCAATTCTCGAATTATTTAGACCATGCCACCAAGGCCTCATTGGATCAGGTATCATTCCAAAAATGTTCTTTATAGTAAAGGAGGCGTAGTGCTTCAGCTTGGCAAAACTGATGAACGTTGATCCACACAGGTCGTAAAGTTTTTTTGGTACAATACCATAGAGCTTATCTACTTGGACCGGGCTAAAACGTGACTCAACTAACCTCTTTACTTCAGTTGGTTCTGCTATCCTTCCATTCCAGACTTCATCGGTTACATTAATGTAACTGACGTCAAACTCCTTGAAGAGATCAGTGAAACCATATTCATCTAAAAAGACTTTGTCCACTTTCTTGAGCTTGTCCCAGTACCCGCTTTTCTTGAACCAGTCCCAGTCTGGGTTTTCGATGAGCCAGTTCCAACCGTCATCCTTTGTGAACCACTTCCAATTGATATCCTTATCTCCGATGGTGAAGCTCATCCCTTCCTCAAGAAGGTTAAATGAGTGTGTATGTGACTCCGTGACCACGATGTGGGAGTCAAGTGTCTCCAATATCATTCTCAAAGTTTTGGAGTCGATGAAAGCGGCCGGTTCGGCTGACACCCAGTTCGGTTTGATAATGATGGTCTCAGATTCGAGCCACGGGTCAATCAATAACTGCTTTAATTCATCAGAGTTGCTTACTTTCGCAATGGTTATCTGACCGAACTTGTGATAGGGAATAGACATGTTCAACACTTAGGTTTTAAATGAGTGCAATTAAGCATTTTAATTATTTCAAAATATTTAAAATTATAGTACTTTTTACTTCCATCCCATTTTAGTTAGCAGTTCTTGCCATTTATCATCTTTATCATAATCAAACGATGCCATTCGTTCTGGATTAACAGTAATTTTCACCCATTTCGCCCACTCATTCATAATTTGCCAAGCCTTTTCGGCTTCTTCTCTAGACATGTATTTTTCAAGTTTATTAATAGCTTCTGTATTCCATTCTCTGTAATCTACTTCAGCTTTACCATAAACTATAACCCCCCTAGTGGATGGACTCCCTTCATCAATTGATAATGTTACATTGTTGTTTCTCACAATATTTCTAATTTTACGACTTTTTTCTGGTGTCCATATAATAAATTGTCTATTTTCATACTTAAACCAAACAGGAACTGCATGTATGGTACCTTCTTCATTGATACTGCATATTCTTGCCGTCGGAGCTTTTTTCAGAAAATCATCTATTTCTTTATCAGTTAGATGAGGAGCTTGTGTATATGCCATCTAAACCACCTCCAAAATATATGCTGACTAGAAACTCTTTTTCTATATGTAACTTAAAATTCTTTTTGGTCTAATAAATATTTTTCTTGAAGAATCTTTTGTAAATTTAATTTTCACTTAACTTTTTCTCTAAAGCCTTAGTTAATAGAGGCAAAACTTCACAAAGATCTCCAATAATACCATAATTAGCTACGCTAAATATCGAAGCTTCAGGATCTTTATTTATCGCAATAATTATATCACTAGTTTTCATTCCAACTAAATGTTGGATCGTTCCTGAGATTCCACATGCGATATAAATCTTCGGAGAAACGGTATTTCCACTTTGTCCAACTTGTTGTGATTTTGGAATCCAACCTAAATCTACTGCTGCTCTGCTTGCTCCTACTGCAGCATTTAAAACAACAGCTAAATCTTCAATTAATTTAAAATTCTCCTTACTCCCAACACCTCTTCCTCCAGATACAATTGCATCTGCTTCGCAAACTGGAATACCACATTCAAAAGCAGCTCCACTGATAATTTCTTTAGTTTTTACCTTCAAACTTTGGAGATCTACTTTTACAGGTACTTCTATGATTTCTGCATTATTATTGCCTTGGATTGGCGCCATTTCCATAACATTAGGTCTAACTGTTGCCATTTGTGGGCGTGTTGCAGGACATATAATATCTGCCATAATATTTCCGCCAAATGCAGGTCTTGTTTGTAATAATAATCCCTCTCGTATAGATAAGCCAGTACAATCAGCAGTAAGTCCTAATTCAAGAGTAGCAGCCACCCTTGGTGCTAGATCCCTTCCATTTATTGTTGCGGGATATAATACAATATTTGGTTTGTATTTTGAGATTATACCCGTGATAACAGAAGAATAAGTTTCAGTGTAATAATCTTTAAGAGCTTCATGTTCTGCAACATATATTCTATTGGCACCGCGGTTTGAAAAATCTTGAGAGAATCTTTTTACATTATCTCCTAAAAGTAAGACACATGGTTTTTGCTTTAATTCATTAGCAAGCTCTTTAGCCTTACCTAGCAATTCAAAAGATACATTTCTTACTTTATTATCTTTTATTTCCGCAACAATCCAGACATCTTGATATTGTGATAAATCAACATCTTCAATTTTTTTCCGTTGGATAGTTATTGCTTCCACATTGCATATATCAACACAAGCACCACAAAGAGTACATTCATCTCCTATTACTGCGATTTTATCCACGATTGTTATTGCTCCAAATGGGCATGCTTTTTCGCACAGTCCACATCCAGTACATTTTTCTTTATCTACGTTTATCAGTTTAAATCACCTTATCTTTTGATAATAAATCGATTAATTTTTGGACCGCAGCTTCAGCTGTT
Source organism: Promethearchaeia archaeon (assembly GCA_029856145.1). Lineage (GTDB taxonomy): Archaea > Asgardarchaeota > Lokiarchaeia > Sigyniarchaeales > SOKP01 > Loki-b32. The sequence continues at coordinate 4,546 of JAHQWK010000019.1, read as the reverse complement.
TCCTCATCAATAATGACTCCTTGCTCCCTTGCCGGAGGCGAGTAAACTTTAATAACTTCTGTTAATGACCCATTCAATCCATAATTATCTTTACTACCCCCAAGTTCGTCAGCATCCCATGTAGAAAATGGTTTTTTATTTGCTTTCATTATACTCATCATAGGAGGATTTGTTGGCTCAAATGAGGACGGAGTTATTCCAGTTATGAGTACTGGGAGTCTTGTTTCTACAATTTTGTATCCATCATCGGTTTGAACTTTTGCGATCAATTTTTTTCCTTCTAATTTTTCAACACTTTCAACATAAGTTATCTGAGGGATCCCTAGTTGAGCAGCAATTTCAGGTCCTACTTGAGCAGTGTCTCCATCAATGGCTTGTAAACCACAAAAAATAATATTGAAATCACCAATTTTCTTGATACACTGAGTTAAAGTAAACGATGTTGCCCATGTATCAGCACCAGCAAAAGCTCTGTCACTAAGCAAAACAGCTCTATCTGCTCCTAATGCAAGACATTTCAATAAGGCTTTTTTAGCTTGAGGTGGTCCCATTGAAACAACAATAATTTCATCTCCTTCTTGTCTGATCTTAATAGCTTCTTCAAGCGCAAACTGATCGAATGGATTCAGAATGCTAGGGACACCCTCTCTTATCAAGGTGTTCGTTTCAGGATCGATTTTAACCTCAGTTGTATCTGGTACCTGTTTTACACACACTATAAATTTCATAGTTTCACAATTAATCTTTTAAGAGTTAAATAAGGATATTAAAAATCAAAAAAAAAGTTAATTATTATTGTTTTTTCATAATTCCAATATGAAATACCAAATCCCGAAAAATTAAATAATAAATAATCTTAGAAATATACTATTAATCCGAAATTTGCATAAAAATAATTCCAAATTGAAGTGGTTTTTACTTGCCTACAATAAAAGTAAATGATATTAATATATATTATGAAATTCATGGAGAGGGTTTTCCGTATGTCATGATATCAGGATCTCCCTGTGATGTTAACTGGTGGATTCCAGAACAAATAGAAGCACCATCAAAATATTTTAAAACTATTATTTTTGATAATAGAGGATCCGGGCGGACTGATAAATCTGTAATGGATTATTCGATAAAAATGTTTGCTGATGATACTGTAGGGCTAATGAATGCTTTAAATATAGAAAAAGCTCATGTACTTGGAGTTTCAATGGGTGGAATGATTGCTCAGGAAATAGCGCTTAATTATCCTGAGAGAGTTGAAAAGCTAGTACTTTGTTGTACTCATTGCGGAGGATCTAAACAAGTATATCCTTCTAATGAAATCATACAAATGATGATGACCCCTAGAAAAATGACACCAGAAGAATTAGTTAATGAAATATTGTCCCTCTGCTTTACAGATGATTTCTTTAAAAATAATCCAGATTTCATAGAGTCATATAAACAGCGAATACTTAAAATTCCAATCTCGCTAGATTCATATCAACGCCAAGTAAGCGCAGAAATGGGATTTAGCACAGCCATGAGACTTAAAAAGATTGAGGCTCCTACTTTAATACTTCATGGGACAGAGGATGTTTTAGTCCCGCCAAAAAATGCTGAAATATTAGCAAAAAGAATCCCTGGTGCAAAAATGATAATGTTGGATAAAACAGCTCATTTTCTCTTCCAACCATATCCAGAAAGAGTAAGTATTATGATAAATGATTTTTTAACTGAGAAAATTGAAATAGAAGCTCATTAACTAAATCCTTTTTTTATTTTATGATTAAGGTTATTTCCGAGTGACTCAATTTCTTTATGAAACTTATTAAGAATGGAAAAATAAAAAATATAAAAAAATTTTAATATTGTTTCTTACCAAGTAGTTCTCTTGCTACAATCATTTTCATTACTTCTTTAGTTCCTTCTGCAAGTGAGAATGATCTAACAGCTCTCCATGCAGCTTGATCAGGGCATTCTCGTGAATATCCAAAAGCACCTTGCCATTGCATGACATCATTTATAGCCTCACAAGCCCAATCTGAGCAGAACATTTTTGCTTGAGCCACAATATTGCTTGTCTCGAATCTACTTACCTTGCCTTCTTGTTCTAAATCAATAGTTTTTAAAGCTTTATAACCCAAATCCCTAAGCATATTCAATTTTGTATAATGTTCAGATAGTCTAAAGTTTATTTCTTGATATTGTGCTAAAGGTTTTCCAAATGATTTTCTTTCTTTAATATAATTAATTCCGTTTTCCAGCGATTTCAAGCCGGCGGATGCACAAATAACAGAAATTAATGCCCTTGCATATTCATATCCTTCATGAAGTATATAAAATCCTTTGTTTTCTTCTCCTAATATATAATGTTTAGGGATTTTTACATTATCTATAGCGAAACCACCACATGAAATCCCCTCTCTACCTAAATCGTTTATATAAGTAGGGGTAATTCCTTCAGCTGTTAATGGTAAATAAAATGTAGTCATACCTCTTGTCCCACGCTCAGGTGTTTGATGGGCAATTGTGATATGTCCGCCCCCATGTGTTGCTGCCTCCCTTACTCCACTAATATACATTTTTTCACCATTCACAACAAAACCATCACCATCTGGTTTTATTGTTGTCTTAGTACCTCCTACATCAGAACCAGCATCACTTTCAGTTGTAGCTATTCCAAGGAACCATTCTCCTGAGACATTTTTTGGAAAAATTTCTTGCTTTGCTTCTTCTGTTCCATATTTATTCAAAAGAAAACCCCAGGATGCCGGAACCAAATAATATACACATGTAGAACCAGTGCAATCTGCTTTTGCTAATTCTTCTGCAATGACACCAGCACTCACAGCATCTAAACCCGGACCACCATACTTTTCATCTGCAGTACATGTCATAAGTCCTAATTCTGCCATTCCTTTGATAACATCTCTAGGAATTTCCTTAGTTTCTTCCATTTGAAGTGCTATTGGCGTAATTTTGTTCTGAGCAAATTCTCTTACGGATTCACGTATCATCTCTTGTTCTTCTGTAAACTTAATACTCATATTTCTTACCTCTTTGATAATAATTTAACTGTATACCTTTAAATTACGTAAAATTCTTAAGTTTTATTAAAACTCAAAATTAACTGGGAATATAATGGGATGAAATGATTAAAATGTAATATTTAATTCTACTATTCCACTATTGTAAAACCTGTTTTTTCTAAAATATTGACCGCTACTTCTATGATCGCATCTTCAACTCGTAAAATAAGCATAGATTCATCTTTTACTAAAGTAGAATAAAAATAATCAATATTTATCTCATTTTCACCTAATGTTTTAGGAATCTCATATAAACCATTAGGGTGATCATTTAATCTTAAAGCAATTACATCTGTCGTAGAAATGAGAAAATCTTTTTCTTCTAATAGATTAATGCATTTCTCAGGATTATCTACTAAAGCCAATATTAACCCATATTCACTTGTTTTAGCTACTGTTAAGGCTCGTATAAAAATTTTATTATCCATTAGAAGTTTTATAAAATTGGCAAGTTCACCGGGTTTATCTTCCAAATATACGCTAAGTTGAATCATTTATAACAAATCTTTTTTATTAATTAACTCGATGTTAAATTTTAATATTCCCTTTTTTTTAAACTTAGTAAGAAAATCATTATGAATAAACGATTTTAATATAAATTGATGCTCAAGGATTTTTACGAAAAACATAGAAATTTTTCTTTTAGAACATTATCAGAATACTATATTTCTCCTGGAATAAGATGTAAGTTTAATTTATTGAAGGACAATATTAACACTAAAAGAATATTTTTACGTGGGATTGATCTTGGTTCATCTGGAAATTCTATTCTCAATTTCTTAGATAATATTAAACATAAATCTTTCTTCGATATAGCAAACCTTCCATTAAAGCAATATAAAAGTGAAGATACGTGGCATCCTTTATGTGGTGATCTTGTAAGATTACCTTATAGAGAAAAGTCTTTTGATTTTGTGAGTGCTCTCGATGTTTTAGAGCATATCAAAGATGATGAGTTAGCAGTGTCAGAAATAAGCAGGATTCTGAAGAAAAATGGGATAGTTGTAATAACAGTACCTCACAGAATGAAATACTACACAAACCAAGATAGAATAATCGGACATTATAGACGGTATGAAATAAATCAAATAATTTCCATATTCAATAAATTTAATCTAAGAAACCTAAGAACTTTTGGTGTATATGGTAGATTGATGATAATAGCAGATATTCAGTCCGCGAATCCTAAAAAAATAGAAGAGAATCTTATAAACTTGAGAAATAAATATGAAAACAATATTACATTTCGTAAAATTTGGAACATTATAGTCAGAATTCTCTCGAAGTTAATGAAAATTGATGCCAAATATCAATCTAACAAAAGTATAAGAAATCTAGTTTTAATTTTTATAATGAAATAAAGTTAATTTCAAAGATCTTTTATGAACTTTCCTTTTTCATATTTTCGAATAGTGGTTTGTATTCTTCTATATATTTCTCATCATTAGTTTCTTCAATTTTTTTGAGGAGCTCAACTGATC